>NZ_VTXD01000100.1 GCF_013114625.1 Vibrio sp. 99-70-13A1 | reverse complement strand
CTTAGTATCAAGTTTGAAGTGCGACACTTTCTACAGATGCGCATGAATATACTCCAGTGGTGTTCTATACCCAAGTCTTTTACGTGGGCGCGTGTTTAATTTCTCTGCAATTTTATTGCAGAGATTCTGTGTCACATGTGACATAGAGGTTCGCTTTGGTAAGTATTGTCGTATTAATCCGTTCGTGTTTTCATTGGTGCCTCTTTCCCATGAGTGGTATGGATTTGCAAAATAAAACAGTGAGTTATGATGTTTTTCTAGCTGTGCATAACCATGAAATTCAGTGCCGTTATCTGCTGTAATTGTCTTAAACGGTAAATCTGAACGGGTCATGATTTTACTCATTCTGACATTGAGTGACTCGCTTGTTCTATCGTCCATTTGACCTATAAAAGTATAGCCAGTCATTCTATCGACTAAAGTGACAATACAATGCTTGGTTCCACGCCCGACAACGGTATCTATTTCCCAGTGACCAGGCTCCTTTCTAAGCTCAGCAGTCTCGGGTCTTTCGGTAATGTGACGCTTGTTAGCCAGCCGTCCTCGGCTGTCTTTTGAGTTGTATCTTTTACGTCTTTGTTTCGTCGATTGTCGCAGGTGTTTCCATAGCGTTCCGCCGAGTATTTTGTCGTTCCAAACATGTTGATAAATGAGCTCGTGGCTCATGGTTGAATAACCTCTTACTTTTAGGTAACCGACGATTTGGTCAGGGCTCCAGTCCAGTCTCAGCAAGGCTTCAGGTAGTTTGAAGTCCAGTTCATCATAGCGTTTATTTCTGCGTGAACGACTCAGCCGGTTACGAGCCATCTGTTGGGCTCGTTCGGGTTGGTATGAGTATCTATTGAAGAACTTGTTGTAACGAACATTACGTTCGATTTCTCGGTATATGGTCGCTTTGTGACGACCCAGTTGTTTGGCAATTTTAGCGGTACTAATTCCTTGCTTTCTGAGTGCAGAAATCATATATCTTTCATTCTCAGTGAGGTGCGTGTATTTCATGTTTTTTACTTCTTGGCGGGAGCAAACTTCATGATTATCGCACCTTACTGTTTTTATGTTCAGAGGTGTCGC
>NZ_VTXD01000099.1 GCF_013114625.1 Vibrio sp. 99-70-13A1 | reverse complement strand
GGTTACGAGCTTTCAATTGAAGATCTTAAGAACTTCCGTCAGCTTCATTCTAAGACTCCAGGTCACCCAGAGTACGGCTACGCACCAGGTATCGAAACAACGACTGGTCCTCTAGGTCAAGGCATCACTAACGCTGTTGGTATGGCGATGGCTGAGAAAGCGCTTGCGGCACAATTCAACAAAGAAGGCCACGACATCGTAGACCACTACACTTATGCATTCATGGGTGATGGCTGTCTGATGGAAGGTATCTCTCACGAAGCATGTTCTCTAGCGGGTACGCTAGGTCTTGGTAAGCTGGTTGCTTTCTGGGATGACAACGGCATCTCTATCGATGGTGAAGTTGAAGGTTGGTTCTCTGACGATACACCTAAGCGTTTTGAAGCTTACGGCTGGCACGTAATTCCAGCTGTTGATGGCCACGATGCTGACGCTATCAACGCAGCAATCATCGCTGCTAAAGCAGATCCTCGCCCGACTCTAATCTGTACTAAAACAGTAATCGGATTTGGTTCTCCAAACAAAGCAGGTACGCACGACTGTCACGGTGCACCATTAGGCGCTGACGAAATCGCAGCAACTCGTAAGCAACTAGGTTGGGAGCACGGTCCTTTTGAAATTCCGTCGGAAGTTTACTCAGAGTGGGATGCGAAAGAAGCAGGCGCAGCTAAGGAAGCAGCGTGGAACGAGAAACTTGCAGCTTATGAAGCAGCACACCCTGAGCTGGCAGCTGAATTCAAACGCCGCGTAAACGGTGATCTTCCTGCGCAATGGGAAGAGAAAGCATCGGCAATCATCGCTGATCTTCAAGCTAACCCAGCAAACATCGCATCACGTAAAGCGTCTCAAAATGCACTAGAAGCGTTCGGTGCTATGCTACCTGAATTCATGGGCGGTTCTGCTGACCTTGCGCCTTCTAACCTTACTATGTGGTCTGGTTCTAAGTCTCTTGAAGCAAATGACTTCTCTGGTAACTACATCCACTACGGTGTACGTGAATTCGGTATGACGGCTATCATGAACGGTATCGCTCTGCACGGTGGTTTCGTACCATACGGCGCAACGTTCCTAATGTTCATGGAATACGCGCGTAACGCTATGCG
>NZ_VTXD01000098.1 GCF_013114625.1 Vibrio sp. 99-70-13A1 | reverse complement strand
ACCGCTGAAGAATGTAATATCTGGTGATTTAAGTGCATCAACATCTAGAGCATGAACACTTTCTGGAGGTGAAGTTGCATACATATCAGCCAAGTGCTCTTCGAACAATTCAATGACTTCACCACCCGATAAATCATCTATTTTGATTTCCATATTCCGAACTTTCATTATTCGTATAACGCCGCGTTAAGTAGTGAGCAACACTACCACCTTACTAAACCATTACACCGTAAACACCAAACTCAACTTAAACTAAAAACGCCGAGTGTTGCGAATCTGTCTTAAACGCTTTGTTATAACCCTGCTCCGAAATTACCACAAGCTAACCCAAGAACACTTTTAGATAACAGCTTTCTATTTGATTTTATTAACACATGCTTGTCGCGAACAATTTTCAACCAACAAACATAAAGTTCAAACAGATCATCTTTTGATTTCAACTGGCTCGGATCTTTTTCGATCTTGGCTAAGATAAGACTCAAGCCCTCCAAAAGAGAAACAATTCGAAGCTTTAACGATATTGCTAGCTTCGTGGTCTCTGGTGATAATACGGATAAATCGTTATCGTTGGGGTACAGTTTTCCATCAATGAAATCTCGACGATACCCAGAAATCATTATATTCATTTGTTCTAGACTAAGTTCACTACTTGCTATTTTACTATGAGCATTTGAGATTAATTCTTCGAATGCTCCATTGAGAAATAATTCAGCTTTCATATCTTGAAGCTTTTCTTCGAACTCTTTGTCTAGCGCCAATACATCTTCAATCTTTTTACATTTTTCACGTTTCTCAGCCCAACGGAGCCCGACGCTAGACAACTTAAATTCGAAATCATTACTCTCAAACATTTTCAGCGCCCAGTGAGTTAAATAAGCATCTAGTTTAGACGTCACATGCCGCGCTCAACCATAACACCTAAATCACTGAAACCAAATTGAAAGTAAAACTGCCGCGCGTTGGCTGTCTGCTTGAATTGCTTGTTATATTTTTAGATTCTCACGCGGTGCAATTGGGAAAGGATTGAGGTGTAAACGTATTTGAAAAACCATTTCATACAGAAAAGCTCACCGTAAATGTCCCCGTTAACCGTCAACATAAAACCAAGTTTCAAAGCCGATACTTTCAAAGGTGCGGACATTAAACCGATGAAAAACGCGCTGATTCAAATACGATTCCAGCGATTTGGCAACCGCTAAAAGTACAGCAAATAAATCGGGTTGAAAAATGGACATTTGAAGAAAGAAGCAGGCTTTTTTACAACAATAAATCTAATTGGATAAAGACTATTTTCAAATCAGAGTTCCCGATTAAACCTATGAAATAAAAAAAATATAACGCCCAATTAAGTAGCAGACAACGCTACCAATACGCTCAACCATAACACCTAAATCACTGAAACCAAATTGAAAGTAAAACTGCCGCGCGTTGGCTGTCTGCTTGAATTGCTTGTTATATTTTTAGATTCTCAC
>NZ_VTXD01000097.1 GCF_013114625.1 Vibrio sp. 99-70-13A1 | reverse complement strand
AATGCCAAGCGTTGACAGTCTGCTTAAATTGCTTGTTATGCCTGTGCTAAAACGCGCTCTACAAAAGCTGACTTTTTAAGACGATATTCATCTTGAGACCAACCCGCACAAGACATTTTAAGTTCATTGTACTGTTGAACTAAAGACGAATTTCTACGGAGCTTATCCCTGAACCTCAAAAAACACTCAAATTCTGAGCCATTAGCGACTACTTGAAATGCAACATAATCACATGAGGAACTTTCTAACATACATAATTCGGGAGTCCTTAATGTATCAGGTTTCTCGTTGAAACCTAAAGTTATAAGAGCCTTCACTGACTCCTCAAGGTCGTTGCCATTAACTCCGACAAATATATCTAAATCACCTTTAGAGACACCATTTGGAATTGAGGAAGCACCTATATGCTCAACCACAGCATCTGGAAGTAAAGCTTGTATCTCACGTTGATATTTTCGATACAGACCTTCACAGGATGACTGATATTGGTCAGCACTATAAAACTTCATATTATTTCCCAAAAGGCATAACGCCCAATTAAGTAGCTGACAACGCTACCAATACACTCAAACTTACCACCGTAATCACAAAAGCCAAACCGAGTTGAAAATGCCACGCGTTGACAGTCTGCTTGAATTGCTTGTTATATTTTACATCAATAGGTTGATTTACTTGGCAAAGAATTGCGATGTTAACTTGGTTTTCTAACTTAACTCACGCGTTGTAATTGAAAATGACACCTAAAAACAGAAAACCATTTCAATAGAAAGAAAATCAGATATTCACCGTTAAAACCAAACAAAGAATAAAACCGAAACCTTCCAATTCACCAACAATTACAAAGCTCGAAAAGCAAACCTCTCTGACGCGACTTTAAGCCAGTTACACTTTCAAACAACGCGACTCATACCCAAAAATGAAGCCCCCAAAAGCATTGGTATGTTTTACGGCTGAATAGAGTTTGAACCTTGATAACGCGATTTTAAACTGCTGAAATTGGCTAAACTTGATAGCCAGAGAAGACACTGATTTAAAATAAAATATAACGCCCAATTAAGTAGCTGACAACGCTACCAATGTACTCAAATTTACCACCAAAATCACTGAAGCTAAACCGAGTTGAAAATGCCAAGCGTTGACAGTCTG
>NZ_VTXD01000096.1 GCF_013114625.1 Vibrio sp. 99-70-13A1 | reverse complement strand
GTATGTTAATTTTATTTATTTCATTATTGGTTGGAACTATATTAACAAAAATAAAATGAGAAGAAAAATGAATTATTTAGATGTAAATAAAGAAGCTTGGGACAAAAGAACGAAAGTACACATTGAATCTGACTTCTATGACGTTGAATCATTTGTCGGCGGTAAGTGTTCGCTCAATCCAATCGAAAAATCGCAGCTTGGTGACGTTGATGGGAAGTCTTTACTTCATTTACAATGTCATTTCGGTCAAGACACACTTTCATGGGCTCGATTGGGTGCAAAAGTAACGGGTGTAGATCTATCTCCAGATGCGATTAAACAAGCGATTTCGTTAAAAAATTCGATGGGTCTAAACGCAAACTTTGTGGAAAGTGATGTGTATCAATTTGGTCGTAATAATGTTGATAAGTTCGATATAGTTTTCACTTCCTATGGCGTACTGTGCTGGTTACCGGATTTAACTGAATGGGCGAATACTATTTCTAATTCTCTTAAGTTAAACGGTGAGTTTCATTTGGTAGAATTTCATACAGTTAATGACTTGTTGGCTGGCTATTCTTATTTTCAAGAGGACACCCCTAACGTCGAAGAAGATGGTACTTATACAGAAAACTGTGATGGCACAAAATTGCCTATGGTTACTTGGTCACACTCAATTAGTGATGTAATAAACTCGTTAATTCGTGCAGGTTTACAAATTGAGTCTTTTATTGAGTATCCGTATAGCCCATATAATTGTTTTGAAGGGTTAGAGTTTGTACCAAATCATGGTTACCAAATGTTACATATTGGCCAGCAAGTTCCATTATTGTATTCCATAAAAGCTCGTAAATGTATCTAATGAAGCTTTATTTAGCATTATTGTTTATGTTCAGCTAAGCTATTAATAAGAATTTTATTGATTCCTGATGTTTTGTTATTGTGTTCGTTAATTAGCCAATTAGGACTTGTAAGAGTGTGTAGTTTAAAGTTACTCACTCTCTCAATTTTTTAGAAGATACTAATAAAATCATACTTTTAATAATACATGTTAATTAAACCTATGTGAATTTCTGTCGTTAAGAAGCTTTTTAGATTTTAATGTTATTTAAAGATATAATATCTGTCTCTTATACACATCT
>NZ_VTXD01000095.1 GCF_013114625.1 Vibrio sp. 99-70-13A1 | reverse complement strand
TATGAAATAGGGTCGGTATTAAAGGTTTCATATTCAGTGGGTGTTATGCAGAAACGTAATATTTACCTCCCTAAAAGTGTATTGAACGCTACTGATTGGAAGCTCATTTCGGAACATCGTACATAACAAGCAATTCAAGCTGACAGCCAACGCGTGGCATTTTCAGTTCCAAACATTTTGGGTGTAATCGGTGCGTTGCTTTAGGTTCAGGTTTGCGTTGGTCTGCAACTTAATTGGGCGTTAGCTATTATTCGAGGTTAAGGTTGATTTATGAGCAATAATGAAGTTCCATTTTTAGGACGAACTGTTGATAACCGAGATATGATGGAATGGATTGCATCAGTTGATGCATGGGACTATTGCGATGGCTCTTTACTTGCTAAACTTGTTTTAAAAGCTGATATTCCTCCTGCTTATAAACCCTTAATAGCTTCCATTATAGATGGAAGTAGAAAACAAAAAGTAAAAGCTGCCGCACATTTAAAAATCCCAGCCAATGAAAGAATGTATATTGCAGAAACAATATCAATGAATTTAGGTTTAATTAGAGAATTCAAAACTGCTAAATTATTCGGAGGCGAGACTCTGCTTGAACACCAAGCAGATAAAGAGGGTATCGAACCGATAGATGTTAAAAGATGGCTTGAAAATCAAGCTATGGAGATCAAGGAAGATGCAGCAGATCAGCTAGGCGTAAGTATATTCGCTATAGACAAATTGCTAAAAGATTTTAAATATAAATTAGCAAACTTTCCGGACGTATAGAGCAAATGGCTTTGCACTACATGAGTTGATTTAGAGTACTCCTTATTCATTGATATATTTGCTTCATCTACTAAGTAAGAGGTGAAAAAATGAAATTTAATGAATTAGCTCGTCATATTTCAATGATTGTGAAAATTTTAAAGTTAGTGATCACTTTCGGTAAAATATTAGATTGTATCGGTGACTTCATTTGCAATAAAAATAGCTAACAAACAATTTAACCTGATTTACAACGCGTGGCAGTTTTACTCCTAATCTATTTCAGTGATTAAGGCGCAATGCAGAGCCTTTGTATTGCGTTGCTGCGCAAGTTAATTGGGCGTTAGGCATCAAGGAGGTTGTTGTCATGGAAGAATCAAGAAAATTTGGTAAGTTAGCGGAAGCTCATTTTGAAAATGGACTTTTGTGTGCTGAA
>NZ_VTXD01000094.1 GCF_013114625.1 Vibrio sp. 99-70-13A1 | reverse complement strand
CTATATAACAAATAACTATGAAATAATTAGTTTTTTATTTATATTTGTGTTGCTTGTGTTTAAACCAGCATTCAAAGGAATTGAATTCGACAGCTTTTTTAAAAAGTTTTTTATGTTCTTTTTAATTAGTTTTGGTTATGGTGTTTATCAAATGACATTTGGTTACCTTCCATTTGAAATGGCTTGGATTAGATCAGGAGTTGGTGCCGTTAATGAGGCAGGTTACTTCGTAAATGATGGTATGCGCCCTTTTTCTTTTTATTCTGGAATACCTGAGTTTGCATTCATTTGTTCAATATTTTGTTATTGGTCATTCCAAAGAAAGCAGAACCTTCTGTGTTTTGTTTTCTTTTTAATGTTGTTTTATATTGGTTCAAGAGGGATTATTGTCTCAACATCAATTGCTTTTTTAACAATGTTTATACTCAAAAATAAATTTTCTGGCTTCAAAGCCGTTTTTACCTCGTTGTTTTTCAACCTTGTTTGTTACCTGACTATTTTTTTTGCTTTTCCAATATTTATTAAGCCGTTATTAGTTGATGCTGGTAGAGTTGCTGTTTTCGGCACTTTTAATGCTAGGGTCGATATGGCTTTAGATTTATATTCACAATTTCAGTTTGACTTCTTTTGGCTAGGCTATGATAAGTTCCAGGCTACTACTGATAACATGTATATTAATCTTTTTGTAAATTATGGTGTTTGGGGTATTCTTGGGATACTTTTACTGTTTAAATGTTTTGCGTTTGATAAAAAATCTTCGTTCTTTGTCAGTTCAATGGTCGGGTATTCTTTATACGCTGATACATTTTATAGCTTATTTTTATTGTTGAATTTTTCGGTTTGTGTTTTTAGTTATGAAAAAAATAATTCTTGTAAGTAATTATTCTGGAAGTTATGGTTCAGAATTGATGTTAGAAAAGCTGTATTTATCATTAAAAGATAAATATGAAGTGAAAACATATCTAAATGAGGCAGTTCCTGTACCAGAAGAGTTCTCTTTATCTGTAAATTCTGTTGCTGGAAGATATAATGTAGTATCCAAAAAAAATAAAAGAGTATCATTTTATTCGTTATTGTTTTGGTTTAAAGTATTAAAAAAAGAAAGACCAGATCTAGTTATAGTCAACATATCGCTAATTCCAGAGGTTTTTTTTGTTACTAAACTCCTCAGGATAAAGTCGATTGTTTTTATTCGAGAAAGCTTAATAG
>NZ_VTXD01000093.1 GCF_013114625.1 Vibrio sp. 99-70-13A1 | reverse complement strand
AAATTAAACACGCGCCCACGTAAAAGACTTGGGTATAGAACACCACTGGAGTATATTCATGCGCATCTGTAGAAAGTGTCGCACTTCAAACTTGATACTAAGTAGCATAACGCCGCGTTAAGTAGTGAGCAACGCCACCACGAAACTCAACCATACCACCGTAAACACAAAACCCAACGATAGAATGAAAAATGCCATGCGTTGGGAATCTGTCTTAAACGCTTTGTTATATGCACTACGCACTCTCTATGATTTTTTCACCATTTAATAGAAAAAGGATGAACAATAGAAATGCGATCGCTTTGAAACTGTTCTGTTTACTTACAAAGTCAGTATGAATCCCATGTAAAACACCATGACGATTAGGTAACTGCAAATTACTTTCTTTTACTTGTTTCGTATTTTTAACTAGATCACCACCTGTTTTAGACAAAAGTTCAGTATAAACCTCATTGAACATGCGTCTAAACACGCTGCCATCTTTATAATGCTGAGATAAGAGTTCTAGTGAATCTCGACTGATAAATTCATGGATCTCGTCGCCGAACTTGCGTTTGGCAACTGTGAGCTTACGTTCGTAAAGACTCGTACCAAATTTATCAAAGAATAAACCATCCGCCTGGCTAAAACACAAATGGATCGACGAACCATACAAACCTAACTCATGTGCTTTTTTTATTTCTTTAAACAAATGCGCCCTAGATGGCTGATATTCCGTTAAAGCTTTCCAATAGAACTCCCAATCTTCTTCTATTAACACAATTACTGCATCATCGAAGTTATCGTATTCGGTAATGGAATGATGAAGCCCGAAAATAAAAATTTCGTTCAAATACCACCCTCGTTCATACGCATGGTTAACCAAAAATTTCATATCCTCAGATTTCTCTGAAGGCCAATTTTTAGCTAGTTCTGAAGCTTTGAGGGTAATACCCTGTAATTGTTCTTTTAGACTCATTTCTACCTCTTGCATATAACGCCCAATTAAGTAGCTGACAACGCTACCAATACACTCAAATTTACCGCCTAAATCACTGAAGCTAAACCGAGCTGAAAATGCCAAGCGTTGGCAGTCTGCTTAAATTGCTTGTTATGTACGATGTTCCGAAATTAGCTTCCAATCAGTGGCGTTCAATACACTTTTAGGGAGGTAAATATTACGTTTCTGCATAACACCCACTGAATATGAAACCTTTAATACCGACCCTATTTCATAAGGAAGAAAACTACG
>NZ_VTXD01000092.1 GCF_013114625.1 Vibrio sp. 99-70-13A1 | reverse complement strand
AAAAAACCCAATAAAGTTATGATAAATACAAACTCAGATAAGACATACTTTCTAAAGTTCAATTTAATGTAAGTATCGATAATTACCTCCTAGTACATAACGCCGCATTAAGGTGTGAGCAGCGTTTGGCTATACTTGAGCGAAGCGAAACTGCCAAGCGTTGCGAATCACTCTTAAATGCTTTGTTAGCTTTCAGGTTCACTTCTGGTGGCGTTTTTCTTACGCTCTTCAAGAACATTTCTCAGATACTCGTCAGTTTCCAATACCTCAGTCAAAAACTTCATTTTCATGTTATATGCCAAAATACCATTTTTATGCTCCATGACTGAATCATCTCCCTGGAATTCCAGTTCTGGGGATTGAAACACACGTCCCTCAGCAAAGAAAAACGGTAGAGCTTTTTCCTTATATTTAAAATTATTACTCTTATCAATTAAACCTTGAAGTGAGTTTATCTTTAAAGCCATGTCAGTTGTAGGCGATATATTCAATGATGTTCTGAATGTATGGTTTACGTATTGTTCAATACCATCAACTACAGGCTTTTTAAAATGACCTATTGCATAATAGATTCTATTTTCATTTCTTACTAACCTCTCAATATCAGATTCAAGACCTGCGTTAAGACTTGCAAACCATTCACTTTTTACATCTTCAACAAGTAGTAGATCCTTTGCTCTTTTCACTACTTGTTCCGAAAGTTTTAGTTGCAGGTCTAATTCAGCGTAAATTCCCCATAGCCATTCACGATGGTTATTTATTACTTGAACTTGCTCAGTTGAACCATACCTTTCAAGCTCATCTATATATTCAAGGTATAGTTCAAGAGATTTCTTAAAAGCTCTATGTTTATCCGACAACTGTGTTGGTGTTAAAGCAAAATCTTTTCCATAAACGCCATATAGATCCAAGTACGTCCGGTTCACAGACTTCAATACTTTCGCACTATCGTCATATAGCTTCTTATGCAAATCAAAGGCAAACTTCTTTTTTTGATTCTCTGATAACGCCCAATTAAGTTGCAGACCAACGCAAACCTGAACCCAAAGCAACGCACCGATTTCACCCAAACTGTTTGGAGATGAAAATGCCGCGCGTTGGCTGTCAGCTTAAATTGTTTGTTATGGCGCTGAACTCAACGTTAGTTCTTGTATGTCAATTAGATCGACTTCCCTACCCAATATTTGCTTGTACTCAACTAAGTGATGGACTGGGATTACTGGCAATACGATGCCTTGATAGGCTTTTTCAACTGACGCTGAATAATCAATTTCAAGCTGATACCAAGAACCGTCTAAAGCCGATTGGATCTTTGTATTTTGAGATAAACCGATTTCAATTTTTTGATTTTGGTAAACCAATTGGAAATACTCTAAATCCCAACCGTATTCTGTATAATGAGTTAACGGTTTAGATATGAATTGAGATACGTGAGCCAAGAGCTTATTTGCATCAGAGTTGTGGATATAAAGGTCAATGTCAGCAATTTCACGGCTGCCACCATGAATAGTTGCAGCTAGTCCACCGACAATTTGGTACTCAATTCTCTCTGCATCCAAAAGTCCTTTCAGCCACTTCAAGGCTACTTTCACTTTATCACTCATCTAGTTCCCTTTGCTGAATTTTGCCCTGTGCCATAACGCCGCATTAAGGTGTGAGCGATGCTTGGCTATACTTGAGCGAAGCGAAAACGCCAAGCGTTGCGAATCACTCTTAAATGCTTTGTTAGTTGCACATTTTCCCACCAAACGTATTTCAAGCACCAAATAACGACCCAGAGAAAAAGCTTACGAAAAATGCTGGGATACCTGAAACAAATAGCTTGACACATAAGACCGTATTTTCAGCAAACCGATGGTCGTCAATTTCATCTGCAACTGAAGTATCAACCATTGAGGTTGTCTTACGATCGACTCTGTCATCACCATACCCTGCATTTGGAGAGTATATGTAAAATAGTGCCGTAATACCCCAAATCAAAGCTACAACGAAAAACGCATAATCTGAAACATATCTCAGCCCAAAGAAACCTGTATATTTTTCAATACCATAGACAAGTGCAACCGAAACGAGATTACAGATTAGTATGAATTTAATGACTCTAAACATAATAAATTCCTTTTTATTGATGTGAACTCATAGGTTGATTATGTGCCAACTAACGCCCAATTAAGTAGCTGGCAACGCTGCCAATATACTCAAACCTACCACCTAAATCACTGAAGCTAAACTGAGTTGAGAGTGTCAAGCGTTGGCAGTC
>NZ_VTXD01000091.1 GCF_013114625.1 Vibrio sp. 99-70-13A1 | reverse complement strand
TGCCCCAAAGTTTGTTAGACCAATGAAAAATAGGCTGATAAAAGCATGCATGAACTAGTTTGTCGTAATATCAACCTGTATCATCATTTCGCTTTTTGTAATTCGCTTTTGGACAATACAGTGTGAAAAGCTTGATCTTATCTACTTTTGCTGTGGCAACCTCAAGCCGTACCAAAGAAGCCTTAGATGCCAAACGTAAACTGGGCATTATCGGTGGTAGACCCAAAGGACCGGCTAAAAACTTAAAGCTTGATAAGCAAAAATATAAAATAGTGGAATACTTACGCATGGGATTAAGCTAGGCATCGATTGCCAAGTTGCTCGATATTTCAGCCAGTACGCTCAGTGATTATATTCGCCGGCAAGACCTTAAGGCGAAACTAAACGTGGGTTGTGAAACGAGCGTATAGTTGGATGCGTACATTACTATTTATGATTTGTTTGCATGTTACTTTTAATTAAGAAGTAAGAAAAAAAACCGCCAACAAAAGGAAGTAATAATGATAGGGCGATTATAAATACTCTATTTTTCATGCTCTTATCAATAATGGCTATAACTATTGGTGTAAATGAAGTGAAGAATATACTTCCTACGGTTAGCCATAGGAAAAACCAAGACACACTTTCTTTGTTAACTATTTCAGGGAAAAATTCTTGACCAATTAATCTAACAAACAATGAAAAAGCAAATGTTATCATGGAGTACTTTAATAACCGTATAAACATTAATGCGAAACCTCTAATTCTGCGAAAACCAAGCCACCAATTGCAGCTTCAAATTTATTTATACCCATAAAGAAGACGATACCTTGTCTTCTTTTCTCGCTCTGGAATTATATTTATGCTGTTCCTGATAGGGCTAATGCTGGTAAGAAAGTAATATAAATACTCTATTGTTCATATAAACCTCATTGATATTAATGATTTGTGTCACGCTTTATAAGGTGAGGCGACTCTATTGTGAGTTTTTTCTTATTGGTGATGACTCGCATTACCTAGGTTCAAGAGAGCAAGTACAAGATATTGGTCGACCAAAGAGGAAGGTTAGGGACTATAGAGCGTGATGGAAATCTAATATCAGTAGAGAGCAGTTTACCATTATTTTTACTGATTACATCTAGGGTTACATTGCCCACAAAGGTGTACATTTTGGAACTGATCTGCACCATCAATACTGGACACTGAGTTAAGGGAGTTGAGCAACCCATACTTGCTTGAAGTGATTTGTTAATTTCTAATTTAGCAAAGTTGTTGACACATTATTGTCCA
>NZ_VTXD01000010.1 GCF_013114625.1 Vibrio sp. 99-70-13A1 | reverse complement strand
TATATATAATAATAACTACTGTATAGACATATAGCATGTATATAAGGACAGCAAAATGATTCAAGCACACGTTAAGACTCAAAACCCTAGCCAGCTATTTCACTGCTCATTCACATCTTCAATTCGATCTTCGAATAAAAGCAGTCACCCGCTTTTTTCAAGAATCGCTTTGCTGTCTAATCAACAACAATGGCTTCTTTTTACCGCTCAGACACCACGTCCAACGGCTTCACAATTAAAAAAGCATAATGTGTGCTGTGATCGAGTCATTCATATGAAGCCCTCTCAGGTTTGCTCTGAAGCTGAAATAGTAAGAAGAGCCATCCTTTCAAGAAATGCGAGTGCTGTTGTGGCAAGTAATAACATCAACCAATTTGAACAAGCCCAGCTAGTCAAATTGGCATCTCAGAATCAATGTGAAGTGTTCTTTGTTTCATCTGAACAAGAGCTCCTCCACTAAGTTAAAGCTCAGTAACTAACTTAATCAAACTCTATCAAGCTAATTGAATGTAGCTAATCAAAACAAAACAAAACAAAACAAAACAAAACAAAACAAAACAAAACTATCGAGTGTAATTAAGCTAAAACACAACAACTTTTAGAACCTGCCTTTTTCACCTCTATTCATACATATTGCGAATAGAGGTTTTTTATTACCAAAAAACAATAGCAAACGTTTGCTTTTTCTGTGGCAGCAAAAATTAGTTTGGGTATAATGCCCGTCTAATCTCGTGCGCATTCGCACTCTCTGTATGACGTTTGATAAAAGATAGGAATGTCTAAATGAGCCTCGCTGATCAAGTTCTAGCCGTAAATGATGATCTACCAATCCGTACTAACAAACCTGTCCATAGTGGCAAAGTTCGTTCTGTTTATTGGTTAACCGAAGAAGATAGCCAAAGATTAATTCAAGAAAAAGGTTATGACGTAGCACCTGATGCACCATTAGCCATTATGGTAATTAGTGACCGTATTTCGGCTTTCGATTGTATTTGGCGAGGTGAAGGGAATTTAAAAGGCGTTCCTGGAAAAGGCGCAGCACTTAATGCCATATCGAATCATTGGTTTAAATTATTCCAAGATAATGGTTTAGCAGATAGCCACATTCTCGACATTCCCCACCCGTTCGTGTGGATCGTTCAAAAAGCTCGTCCAGTCATGATTGAAGCAATTTGTCGTCAATACATTACAGGTTCAATGTGGCGAGCTTACGCTAATGGAGAACGAGAGTTTTGTGGCATTGAAATGCCAGAAGGCTTAGAAAAAGATAAAAAACTACCTGAGCTGCTGATTACTCCATCAACGAAAGGGATCCTCAAAGGCATTCCAGGTGTTCCTGAAGCTGATGACGTTAATATCACCCGTCAAAATATTGAAGATAACCACCAAGCATTCAACTTCACTCAAGCAAGTGACATTTCACATTACGAAAAACTGCTTAAGGAAGGTTTTACGGTTATCAGCCAAGCACTGGCTAATGTTGATCAAACATTCGTTGATACTAAATTTGAATTTGGTTATGTCAATGATGCTAAAGGCAATGAGAAGCTGATTTATATGGATGAAGTGGGGACACCTGATTCATCTCGTATTTGGGATACTTCAGAATATAACAACGGTAATATTGTTGAAAATTCTAAAGAAGGTTTCCGTCAGTTCCTGCTGAACCACTTTCCAGATCCAGACATTCTTCTTAATAAAGAACGTATGCAAGAGCGTGAAGCATTAGCTCAGAACAATGAATTACCGCTAGATGCCTTAATGTCAGTTTCTCGTACTTATACTGATATTGCTGAAAAAATCACTGGTAATAAGATTGTTCTTAGCGAAAATCCGAAGCAAGAAATTGTAGATATCCTTCGTGCTCAATACGATCTGATTGACTAAGTTCTGATCAGATAAGAAGTGAAGAGCAACTGAAACAAAAAAGGACCTCAACATGAGGTCCTTTATTATTCAATCTGGTTATTTTTATCTTCGAAAGGTTTATAAACGAATCGTAAACTCTTCTAATGATTTGTTTGCAATAACAAGATGGCTTTTCGATTCTATATACTCGATTTGCTCATCTTCTAACGAATAAGGCATCACTACCTTAAGTTCGTTTATCCCTTCCAGTTTCGCCAATTTAAGCAAAGTCACAATATTAGACTCATCACTTTTACGAGATGACATGGACTTTAAAGCCATTTGCCAAAGTCTGTCTTCTGGCGTCGCCAATTCTTTAATGCTATCTCGCCAAACGGTACTAAACACCGGTGCAATCGTGGTCAGTGCTTCTAAAAACGTCCATTTTTTATTACAAGAGGCCCCAAGAAAGGTAGTGTAATCAAATTCAACACACGTCTCTTTTTGTTTGTCCATATCGTCCCCCGACACATTGGCAACACAATATACTTAATATCTACGAACTCTTCTCATATAGCAATAGGATATAAGAGAATGGTCTTTTATACCCTTTAATCTGAAAGAAAAGACATATAAAAAGCAAAGATGTAACAAACTGAGTACGGAATAATCATATCTGAAATTATTTGTTTAATATTTCACAGCAGAAACTAAACGACTATTTGATATCGACGATTTTACTCGCTTTCTTGTATTGAATTCTCCAGCCTTGCCACGTTGGCAATTCCCATCGCTTAGGAAGTGTTTTTCTCATACCGCTTTTATGGATGACATAGACTAACTTTCTATTTACTAAATACTCGACTGATAACTGCAAGTCACCCAAACATAAATCAAAAGGATACTTTTGCGCAAAATCCTCACATTCCCAATAAGGGACACCTTCAAACGTTAAATCCTCATTTGAAAATAGAGTTAGATCATCAGGAGAATCAACGCCTAATAACTTTAATTGTTCTTCTAACCAGCTATCAAAAGTTAAACGTTGAATATCTTCAGTATTCTTAATTTCTTCGCTCAAACCTAAAGCGACATACAACTGCCAATACCTGATTTCTTGTATCCTTAACTTGGCAAACCCAGGTAAAATCTGACCTTGATTCACTAGCTCAATGATTGGCTTTAGTGAAAGTTCGCCTTCCGCTTCCAGTAATCTCGTCGCGATTATTTTTCCGGCATACATAAGCGACATTTCTGTATGTACTGTATTGCTTTCTACAATAGTCCCTCCTTGCTGCCATTGACCTATTTCAGCTTCACTAAGTAATGAAAGTGGTAGCGGAGCGGTGACAGTGGCGAGTGTGAGAGTTTGTTTAACCCCTCGCCCCGGTAAGCTATGTGTATCAAAGACAAGCATCGCTTCTGAAGCATTTGGTAATCGGCTTTGACGACCAAGTACAACTTCCAATAATTCATTTGAAAATGCTTCTTTTCTTTTCGCTCTGCGAACAAAAACTAGTTCAGGGTGCAATTCCATAATACTTTTTAATAGAGGCAGGCGTTGGTATCGCGAGGCAGCTTCAAGCTGAGGTAATTCAAAAACCTCACGCATCTGCTTTGCTAAACCTTTTGCTTCATTTAGCGCATTGGTATCTATTTGGATATGTGGGTACGTACCTCCACGAACTAAACCAATCAATAGACTCATATCGCAGCCATTTTTTTCTACCAAAGCCAATTCTTGCAATACTTCACTACTTGAAGGTAACTGATACAAATTTGCCGGAACTGATAACGCAGCGGTTAAATCGATCATGGCTTCTTTCAATGACTTTTCACTGATTCGAGTAACAATATCGGCATACAGCGCATCAATGGGTAGCGGAGCAATTTTTAAACCATGCTCAGTTATCTTTCCTTCTTGATCTACCGCCTCCATCAGCAACAATGCCTGCTTGGCTTGTTCTACTGAACGTTCAGGTAAGGGGTTTAGGAAGTTCAACTTTTGTAACGGATTACCACAAGCTGCAGCAGTAAGCATGGGTTCTATCAGCTCTTCACGCTGAAGCTCTGGCGGAGTCATTAACTCTAGAGCAGCATGTTCACCATACAGACGAATACATAAACCATTCATCATACGTCCCGCTCGCCCCGCTCTCTGTTTTGCACTCGCTTTAGAGATGGCTTTAAGGCTCAGCGCTGTGCGTCCATTCCTTTGTACGGTTCTTCTTTCTAGACCTGAATCAATCACTACCCCGACATTCGGAATCGTTAGGGATGTTTCTGCAACGTTCGTGGCTAAAATGATTTTCCTTTTTGCATTTGTAGTCAATGCAGCATGCCTTTCTTCATCACTGACTGAAGCATGTAATTTCACCACTACCAAATCATACTGGTGTTGCTCATTGAGCTTATTAAGCATCTGAGCACTCTGAGTAATTTCTTTTCTTCCTGGGAGAAAGACTAAGATATCTCCAGATGAATGTTCTATTTGTCTTTCAACTTCAGCTTGGACATTTTGCTCGATTGAACGAATGTCTGGTAAGTTGCGCGAGTCCCTTGCTCGGTATTGATAGGAAACCTCAAAGACGCGTCCAGCGCACTGTATACGCTGCGCATCAATATAGGTAGCAAGCTTTTCACCTTCGATTGTAGCTGAGGTGACAATCAATCGATGGCTTTTATTCTCTTTTAAAAGCGCCACCAGCAAATCGATATCCCATCGACGTTCATGAAACTCATCCACCATCACTATGTCAAAGTGCTTTAATCCATCGTCCGCAAGCCAGCGTAATGCTACTCCCGGAGTCACAAATACCACTTCGGTGTCTGGTGAGAATTGCGCCTCAAGTTTAATGGCATACCCAACTTTTTCACCTAAAGAACAGCCAGACTGTTCAGCAAGGTATGTTGCAAGTGAAGTACACGCTATTCGCCTAGGTTCAACAACGAGAACTCGACCATGTTCTGCTGCCCATATTGGCAAACGAGTGGATTTGCCTGAACCCGTCTCAGCCTCTACCACCAAGTGATTATTTTGTATTAACTGAGTGAAAATAGACTTGTGTTCATCAATAGGCAATTCAGACATAAATGGGGGTGCTAAGCTTGAAAAATGTGAGCAGAGTATACCGAATTCTCTTAATGAATTTCGATAAGTGTGGCGAGTGAGCGAGAATGCCATTTTCTCATGTTGAAATACGTAGAAGTTGTTTACAATTGAATAACTAAACCGTTATCATTTTTCGGTTTTCTTTCTCCCACATTAGGCACCCAATGAACAACGATAAACGCCCTCTTTATATTCCTTATGCAGGTCCTGCTTTATTAAGTACTCCCCTTCTTAATAAAGGCAGTGCATTCTCGGCAGAAGAACGCAGCTCTTTTAACCTTGAAGGTTTGTTACCAGAAACGACGGAAACCATTCAAGAGCAAGTTGAACGTGCATATAAGCAATATCTCAGCTTTGAAAACGATATGGATAAACATATCTATTTAAGAAACATCCAAGATACGAATGAAACACTTTTTTATCGTTTAGTTCAAAATCACATCTCTGAAATGATGCCTATCATTTACACACCAACCGTTGGTGCAGCTTGTGAAAACTTTTCTAACATCTACCGCCGTGGTCGTGGTTTATTTATTTCATACCCGAACCGTGAGCGTATCGATGACCTTCTTAACAATGCAACGAACCATAATGTAAAAGTTATTGTGGTCACGGATGGCGAACGTATTCTTGGTTTGGGAGACCAAGGCATTGGTGGGATGGGTATTCCAATTGGTAAATTAGCATTGTATACAGCTTGTGGCGGTATTAGCCCAGCCTACATGCTACCAATTGTGTTAGATGTTGGTACGAACAACCCTCAGCGTCTTGCTGATCCAATGTACATGGGCTGGCGTCACCCTCGTATCACAGGTGCTGATTACGATGCGTTCGTTGAAGAGTTCATTCAAGCGGTTCAACGCCGCTGGCCTGATGCATTAGTTCAGTTCGAAGATTTCGCACAAAAGAATGCAATGCCACTGCTTGAGCGTTACAAAGATCGCATCTGTTGTTTCAACGATGATATCCAAGGAACAGCAGCGGTAACAGTTGGTTCTCTACTTGCTGCATGTAAAGCAGCAAACAGCAAGCTGTCAGATCAACGAATCACCTTCTTAGGTGCAGGTTCTGCAGGTTGTGGTATTGCTGAAGCTATCATTGCTCAAATGGTGTCTGAAGGTATCAGTGATGAGCAAGCACGCTCTCAAGTTTATATGGTTGACCGTTGGGGCTTACTACAAGAAGGCATGCAAAACCTGCTTGATTTCCAACAGCGTCTAGTACAAAGCAATGCCAATACTAAAGATTGGGAAAGTGAAGGAACTGGCTTCTCCCTGCTTGATGTTATGCGCCACGCGAAACCAACCGTTTTAGTGGGTGTTTCTGGTGCGCCAGGCTTATTCAGCAAAGAAGTCATTCAAGAGATGCATAAGCATTGTGAACGTCCTATCGTGTTCCCATTGTCAAACCCAACAAGCCGTGTTGAAGCAACACCAAACGACATCATCCGTTGGACAGATGGACAAGCATTAGTAGCAACCGGTAGCCCATTTGAACCAGTGGTTCATAACGGTACGACTTACCCAATCGCGCAGTGTAACAACAGCTACATCTTCCCTGGTATTGGTTTAGGTGTACTTGCGGTCAATGCATCTCGAATCACCGATGAAATGCTGATGGAATCAAGCCGTGCGTTAGCAACATGCTCACCGCTTGCAATTAACGGTAGTGGCGCACTTCTTCCACCATTAGAAGAAATCCACCTTGTGTCGAAGAAGATTGCATTTGCAGTCGGCAAAAAAGCAATTGAGCAAGGCGTCGCTTTAGAGATTACCGACGAAGCCTTACAACAAGCTATTGACCAACATTTCTGGCAACCTGTTTACCGCCGTTACAAGCGAACTGCATTTTAAACTTAAAGCAGCTCTTTCAGCGGTAAAATAAACGTTTAAACCGAAAAGCCCAATCATTACTTACTCTTTGTAAACTAATGTTTGGGCTTTTTAATGCCTAAAATAGAGAGCACTTTTAACTAACTCTCTATTTAGCTAGCACACCTGAGCGCTTTTTATTTACCCATAAATCACAAAGACAGGAGCGAAGACGAGCATTTTTCTTAAATTTATTAAGAATCACCCTTGCACCGCTGCCGCATACTATCAGATACTTAGCAAAACTAACCTTCAGTCATAGTAAATCCACATTTACTGTTCAGGACATTCAATGAGCTCAGATAACCAGCCGACATACTTCTTTTTCGATTATGAAACTTGGGGAACTAGCCCAGCGAAAGATCGCCCAAGCCAATTTGCTGGCGTACGTACCGATCAAGATTTCAATATCATCGGCGAGCCATTAGTGATCTACTGCCAGCCACCTTCTGATTATCTTCCTGCGCCTGAAGCGGCGTTAATCACAAGAATTACTCCGCAAAAAGCTGCCTCGCAAGGTCTTCCTGAACCAGAGTTCATCGCACAAATACACGCAGAACTCGCCAAGCCTAATACCACTAGCCTTGGCTATAACAGTATTCGGTTTGATGATGAAGTTACTCGCTATACTTGTTACCGAAACTTCATCGACCCTTACGCGTGGAGCTGGCAGAACGGTAATTCTCGTTGGGATTTGCTTGATGTCATGCGTGCTGTCCATGCACTTCGACCGGATGGCATTGTGTGGCCAGAAAATGAAGAAGGTTACCCAAGCTTTAAACTTGAGCATCTATCTAAAGCTAATGGTATTGAACATGAAAATGCTCACGATGCCATGGCTGACGTAATCGCAACCATTGAGCTCGCTAAAAAGTTAAAAGCAGCTCAACCTAAGATGTACGATTATTTATACAATATGCGACACAAGCGTAAAGTAAATGAGCTTATTGATATTGTAAACATGACGCCATTAATGCACGTTTCAGGCATGTTTGGTCGTGATTGCAACTACACGAGCTGGGTCGTACCTGTTGCTTGGCATCCAGTAAATAAGAATGCGGTTATTGTGGTTGATCTTGCAAAAGATCCTTCTCCACTGCTTGAGCTGGATTCCGATGCTCTGCGTGAAAGGCTTTACACTAAACGTAGTGAGTTATCAGAAGATGAACTGCCTGTTCCAATAAAGTTGGTTCACTTAAACAAATGCCCAGTGATTGCCCCGGCTAAAACGTTGACGGCTGAAAATGCCGAAACAATCGGCATTGATAGACAACAATGCTTAAAGAATCTAGCCATTATTAAAGACAACCCAGAAATAAGAGAGAAGCTGATCGGCTTATATGCAGTCGACAGAGATTATGAAAAAAGTGATGATGTCGACACTCACTTATACGATGGTTTCTTTTCTCCTGCAGACAAAGCAGCCATGGATATCATTCGTGAAACCGATCCAAACAATCTCGCAGCACTTGATATCAGCTTCAATGATGCTCGAATTGAGCCTCTGCTATTTCGTTATCGTGCAAGGCACTTCCCATTAACTCTCAATGAGAATGAGCAACAACGATGGGCTAACCACTGTCGTGATTTTTATGAGACTCGAATTGAAGAATACATGCTAAACCTTGAAAACCTAGCTCATGAACATGAAAGTGATGAGAAGAAAATGGCGATTCTCAAATCTGTTTACCAATATGTTGAAAAGCTTGTTAGCTAATACACTGACTATTCCAAACCACAAAGGCTCTATCCACATTTATGGATGTAAAAAGTAAGCTCATTGACATCATTTACTGCTTAATATCTTTCGTACTCATTATTGGGTCTTTAACCGCGGGTAATGTCATCCAACAGTTTTTATATACTTCTATACCTGGAAGTATCTTTGGAATGCTATTGCTATTCACGGCAATGGCGAGCGGTTTACTGCCTTCTAAATGGGTGAAACCTGGAGCCAATCTAATCATTCGATTTATGGTGCTCCTTTTCGTACCAATCAGTGTTGGGCTAATGGAACATATTGATATGCTGATTAACAATGCATTGCCTATTTTAGCCAGTGCTGTGGGTGGTTCATTAATCGTATTAGTTTCCTTAGCGCTGTTTCTTGACCGCTTACTTACAAGAAGGGATTGAGTATGTGGTTAATTGTCACTGTCATCGTTTTTATGTTTGCTAGATGGGTAAGCAGAAAAGTTAATTCACCTTTCTGTAATCCATTACTGATCTGCCTCGCGATCTTGATCCCTATTCTTACTTATCTAAAAGTACCGTTCGAGCGCTATTACGCTGATAACACTTGGATAAATTACATGCTTCAACCCGCTGTGGTTGCCTTAGCCTACCCTTTATATGAACAACTTCCACAAATCAGAGCTAATTGGCGAATCATAACGCTTGCATGCACGATCGGCAGTATCATGTCTATGATTACGGCCGCCACTATCGCCACATTATTCCATGCCGAATTAAGCCTAGTCGCCAGTCTGCTTGGTAAATCTGTTACCACCCCTATTGCTATGGAAATATCCAGCAATCTGGGTGGAGAAGCCGCAATTGCTGCAATTTTAGTATTGATAGTGGGTTTGTTCGGTGCCATTTTTGCCTACCCTATTTATAACTTAATAGGAATAAAAAGCTCCATAGCCCGCGGTCTTACCATGGGAACCATCTCTCATGCGCTAGGAACCGCAACCAGTGCCGAAAAAGCCCCACAAGATGCCGCTTTTAGTTCACTTGCTTTAGTGCTGTGCGGCGTGATCACTTCAATCATCGCGCCTAGTATCTTTTCTGCAGTTGTATGGGTTTATGCCTTTTTTGATTTAGCGATATAGCAGTCACTATTAGCCATCCTACTTTATATCTACAGTTCTCAATTTGACATTTCGCCAACGTTTAACCCAGAGCTTCAGCTAAAATTTAGCTGAAGCTCTAAACGCAATGGCTGAATTTTTTATGACACAAATCGCAGTGAGTCTGCTTACAAAACCCCGAATATAAATATTAAACTCTTTTTCAGGAGCTAATATTTATATAACTAATGGCTTAATTCCCAGTTGAAATCGATTGCATTTGTGACCTCACTCTAATTGTGAAACAACATGTAACATCGACATTTAAATGGTGATCTTTATCACAGATAAATACCTATGATGATCTAGAATTAAAACCTAAGATTAATTAAGGATTACACATGACAAGTCGTATCACTCTGGCGCTAGAAAGTGCTCCTCAAACCATTAAAGCCCTTCTCAGTGACATTGTGTTAGCTGAAGGTTTTGATGCCACTTTTAGTAAAGAACAATATCAAGAATTACTTTCTGCCAGTGGGTTAGAAGATAATGAACTTCGTGTTGCACTACTCCCTTTAGCGGCGGCTTATTCATACGCGCCTATTTCTAACTTTTATGTGGGTGCATTAGTTCGCGGACTTTCTGGTCGTTTATACTTCGGTGCTAATCTTGAAATATCTGGCGCACAACTCGGCCAAACAGTTCATGCTGAACAATCGGGTATCAGCCACGCTTGGATGAAGGGTGAAGAAGGTATCTCTGATATCACGATCAACTTCAGCCCTTGCGGTCACTGTCGCCAGTTTATGAATGAACTGACAACCGCTAAAGAGCTTAAAATTCAACTTCCTGAGCGTGATGAAAAGTCTCTAGAAGATTACTTACCCGATTCTTTTGGTCCTGCTGACCTTGGTATCACAACAGGTTTAATGAGCAAGCTAGACCATGCGTTTTCATGTGAAGACAATGATGCGCTTGTGACCAGTGCATTACACGCTCTAAACCGTAGCCATGCGCCTTACACAAAGAACCTTAGCGGTGTAGCATTAAAGCTTATTTCTGGTGAAATTTTCGTAGGTTCATATGCAGAAAATGCGGCTTTCAACCCTAGCTTACCACCGCTTCAGGTAGCACTTATTCAATTAAGATTAGCTGGCTTTGAATTCGACCAAATTGAAAGCGCTGCACTCGTTGAAATGAACGAAGGTTCTATTAGCCACCTAGCAGATACTCAGTCAACACTTGAAACAATAAATCCTGACATTCCAGTATCTTACCTAGCAATCTAAACACATATATTCAACAACGCTTTAACAAGCCACCACTAATTTAGTCGGTGGCTTTTTTATTATCTAAAAGTAAGAAAATCCCGCGCGCAATCGTTTGCTTTTGGATTTCAAAACAGTATTATCACCCCGTTCTTAAATTACTTATCAGCTATACAGTTCGGAAGGAATATATATGTTTGGTTCAGCAACTAGTCAAAATGCAACTCGTGTCCTTTTACTCGGTTCTGGTGAACTTGGTAAAGAAGTCGCAATAGAATGCCAACGTTTAGGTTTGGAAGTGATTGCTTGTGACCGCTATGCAAATGCACCAGCAATGCAAGTTGCTCACCGTAGTCATGTCGTTGACATGCTAGATGGCAAAGCTTTAGAAGCTATTATTGAGCAAGAAAAACCAGATTATGTCGTACCTGAAATTGAAGCAATCGCAACAGACAAACTTGTTGAGCTTGAAGCTAAAGGACTCAATGTCGTCCCTACAGCAAATGCTACAAAGCTAACAATGAACCGTGAAGGTATCCGTAGACTGGCTGCTGAAGAATTATCACTTAGCACTTCTCCATATCGCTTTGCCGATAATTTTGATGATTTCTCTGCTGCTGTAGAATTCGTTGGTCTGCCTTGTGTAGTCAAACCGGTTATGAGTTCTTCTGGTAAAGGTCAGAGTGTTATCAAAACTGAAGCTGATATTCAGAAAGCATGGGACTATGCTCAAGAAGGTGGTCGTACTGGCGCTGGTAGAGTGATTGTGGAAGGCTTCATTGACTTCGATTACGAGATTACCTTATTAACCATTCGAGCTGTGGATGGCGTGCATTTCTGTGCACCAATCGGTCACCGCCAAGAAGATGGCGACTACCGTGAATCATGGCAGCCACAAGTCATGTCAGACAACGCTTTAAAAACCGCACAATTTACCGCAGAACAAGTAGTTAATGCCTTAGGCGGATTTGGTATCTTCGGTGTTGAGCTTTTCATCAAAGGTGACCATGTTATCTTTAACGAAGTTTCCCCGCGTCCACATGACACTGGCTTAGTAACGCTTCTATCGCAGGACTCATCAGAATTTGCCTTACATGTTCGTGCTTTCACTGGCATGCCAATCAACTCGATAACCCAGTATGGTCCATGTGCTTCAGCTGTCGTTCTTGGGCAAGGTACGTCAGACAACATCCGTTACGAAGGGTTAAATGAAGCG
Source organism: Vibrio sp. 99-70-13A1 (assembly GCF_013114625.1). Classification (GTDB taxonomy): domain Bacteria; phylum Pseudomonadota; class Gammaproteobacteria; order Enterobacterales; family Vibrionaceae; genus Vibrio. The sequence continues at coordinate 102,049 of NZ_VTXD01000010.1, read as the reverse complement.
CTAGCATTCCCTCAGACACAGATTCGCTTATTTGGTAAGCCTGACATCAATGGTCGAAGACGCTTAGGTGTGGCGCTTACACGCCGTAAGACAGTTGAAACTGCAATTGAAGATGCAGTTGAAAGTGCAAGTAAGATAAAAGTTATCTATTAACGGTTAACTTTTGACTTGGCTATTTGTTAACTTAGCTATTTCTTAACTTAGCAATTCGTTTAGCGAGTTCTTGATGAATTAAAAAAGACAGGTCAATACCTGTCTTTTTCATTTATTAAGCCCATCGAGTACGAATTAGATGTCTTCAAGAAGATACACTTCTTCCGAGAATCGAGTCAGCCCTTTTTTGGCAATCTTAGGGTGATCCGCTCCAGCAATGTCTTGGTTCAATCTAGTCAGTTTAAACCCACTGAATAGCTGCTCAATTTCTTGTTCAGGCACGCTAAACGGGGGACCTGACATCTCACTCTGTATGTAATCTAGAGTGACCAATAAAATCTTACCGCCAGGCTTCAGCAATTGTTTCAACCTTTCAGCATATTGCACACGCATTTCGCTAGGCAATGCCACTAGGGATGCGCGGTCATAAATAATATCAACGGGTTCTACTGGAGCACTAAAAAAGTCCCCCATATAAATGCTTAACTCATCAAATTGGTACAACTCATGCTGCCCACTGATCTTAGTGACCGTTGGTGTATATAAATGTTCAGCAAAAAATGAACGTACAGCAATTTGGCTTAACTCCACGCCTTGTACTGCTTCATGCTTCGAAGCTAGCCATATTAAGTCTTCACTTTTTCCACATAAAGGCACCAGCACTTTCTTGTCAAAGCTTGGAGAGGTGTGTTGCCAAAACTTAAGCAATAATGGGTTTACATCTTCTAGGTGGAAACCAATTTGGTTTGCAGCCCACTTATTGTGCCAAAAATCAGGATTATTCATCTTTCATTCATATTGAGTTGTCATAATGCAAGGGTACAGGATAGCAAAGCAAGAGCAAGTAACTTAGCGACACAAACTGTCACCAAAACTCGGCGTTTCTATTAGTAATACATCGGTTTAATCGTGGCTTACTCCTTGTTCTAACTATGACTTTGGCTACCAGTTCACATTTTGATTTTTTATAAGACGTTATGGTTGGTTTCTACTAAAACTTACCCCATATAGTTTTTAGTAGAGCATTTTTCTCTTAATTTATATTTGGTTGCAACCTTTAAGTATTCCTTTTAGTAACCGTGTATTCTGGAGTTTGAATGAGTCTATTTCTCCGCACCACTGCTTTAATGCTATTAGTATTAAGTAGAGCGCCTGCATTCGCAGCAACTGTATCAACGAGCTCAACTGAGCAATCTCGTGCACCGGCACAAAATCAAATATCTTCAAAGGTATTCCGTCATAGTTTAAGTGGGCTTTACGGCATCCGCGCATTCGATTCAAAACCAAGCCAACCTTATACTGACTTCGATATTCTTTATTCTAAAGCGCACCAAGCTCAAGCTGAATTAGAAACCATCTGTAAAAGTACTGCGTTACTTACTCAATCAGATGCCCTGTTCGCTGGCGTAAAATCTGACACTCGTGCAAAAGAAAAAATCAAACTAGAGCTTAATGGCGACGTTTCAAAAATAACGGATTTAGCGCGTGCTACCATTGTGGCTAATGATGTTGAAAGCTTAGTAGAAGTCTATGAAGCGTTAAGCCGTGAAGCCGACGTAGTGAAGGTTAAGAATAAATTTAAAACACCGGCAGACTCTGGTTACCGGGATTTAAACCTATTAGTTCGATTACCTAAAACCAACATAGTGGCAGAAGTGCAACTTCACCTTAAAGCTATTGCTGATGTTAAAAGCGGTCCAGAGCATGACCTTTATGAAATCATTCAGGGAATCGAAAGAAATGCCATTGCCGAGAAGAGAAATGTGAATGACATTGAGGCTGCACAGATTACCAGCTTAAGACGTCAGTCATTAGAGCTGTACCAACAGGCATGGCAACCTTACATAACCACTCACATCAAGGCTGCTTAAGCTAGGCAATCAAAAGCCTCACCTGCTATCTATTTTTTAGTTAGATAATTAGATAATTAAGTAGTTAAGTAGTTAAGTAGTTAAGTAGTTAAGTAGTTAAGTAGTTAAGTAGTTAAGTATCCAGCATCATACAAGCTTCCTTACTCGCCTTTGATATCAAGTGCGATAAGGGAGCTTTTTTATTAGAGACAAAAATTGAATTGACCTATATCGACCAACGGTATCGATTTGACCGGCTTTAGATACAAAAAGACCACGCTTTAGCGTGGTCTATTGCTTGGCTTACTTCTCGATTTTTATGTCTTCGACTCGAGCTTTCAATTTTTGTCCGGGTCTAAACGTAACAACACGTCGAGCAGAAATTGGAATGTCTTCACCAGTCTTCGGATTACGTCCAGGTCTTTCACTCTTCTCTCTTAGATCAAAGTTACCAAAACCCGACAGTTTTACCTGTTCGCCATTTTCGAGTGCTTTACGAACTTCTTCGAAAAACACTTCAACCGTTTCCTTGGCATCCCGCTTGCTGTATCCCAGTTTTTCAAACAGGTTCTCAGCCAAATCGGCCTTCGTGAGTGCCATAAAACTTTCCTCAAAGCTATGTTAAACATTGCTACTAATGTAGTAGCGCCAAAGCATTTACCCTATCCAATTCAATAAGATATAGGTGTTTACAAGGAAAGTGTATGCCAAGCTTATGATTTTCGCCAACTTTTTATTTATTAGGGGCAATTAATCTGTCAAATCAGTTAGATAAGAGCATTATAAACCTTCAGTTTTAACCAAAAAAACACTACACAACCTCAAAAGACCAGTCCAAAAAACTAATTTACCCTGGATAAATAGATTTTTAATCCAAAGTGATTTTTTTATTATTATTTAAACGCCTTGAGTTATATTCATTAAAATCAGCAACTTGATTTAATATTATTCTCAACAACGGTTTACCTGAGACCATAAAATCTAGCAGTGAATATGAATATCGAAGACGATTAATTTGAATATGCATAACGTAATAATCGGTTCCGTTGGTTTTTCTTTGCTTTTATTAGTGCTCTTTCTCCCACTAATATGCTTTGTTCAAACTGAGCAGTATTAGTTACTATGGAAGGATCCATAACGCCAATAGTACACGTGACTAATGCATCCTCACCCTCGGTGCTAACAACATCTTCTCCTGCACCTCTATTTTTAACTGCACTTAGCTTCAAGTGTGATTTAATTTCTTGGGCGACCGTTAAGGCTAAATCAGCTACAGGGGCAGGCAAGACAACCGCAAATTCATCTCCCCCAATTCTAAATACATCACCTCTGTCTTTAGCTACGTGCCGTAAAATATTCGCAAGCGTCACTAACAGATCATCTCCTGAAGTCATCCCATACTCATTATTGAATGCTTTGAGATAATCCACATCGAGTAACACAGTTGAAACTTCAACGGATGAATCCCGCTTTTCACGTAGGTCTTCAAGGTAAGGTTTCAAAGCAAATCGGTTTTTTAATCCTGTAAGGTGGTCGGTAAGGTATATTTGCTCCATAAACACACGGTTATCTTCAAGCTCTTGATGCTGATATAAGTTCTTCAATGAAACAGCAATATAGCTTGCCAACTGAGTGGCGACTTGCACATGAAAATCTTGGAAAGCATAACTTTGATTTTTTTGGATGCTGATTACACCTAATATTTCACCATTGAATGTAACTGGCGTACAAATGACTGAAGTCCCTGCATCTTCTAAATCTCCATTAATCCATGCGCCTTTCGGCGAGCAGGATACATCAAGGTATTGCCCAATCTCAGTATCACTAGATGTGTCTAAGACAACCGTAGCATTATGCTTTAATGCATAGATGCCAATCCTAGAAACTTCGTCACACTCTACTTCAAACCCCTGCTGAAATTCTCCCTCTTCAACAAGGTATTTATAATCGAGTACATTGCGATCTTTTCTAAATAAAGCAAGGCTAAACGCACTGCATGGAATGAGTTCACCAATACTTTCAAATAACCTCAGCATATCTTGAGGTTTATCTTCTGTATTCGCGATCAACTGTCCGAGTTCGTTTAAATGAGATAAATGCCTTGTGAACAGCTCTGAATTAGTCACTTCATTCTCTACTTTTGAATGGTGAAGAATAGAATTGGCATAGCTCACTTCATTATTTTTCCAATCATCAGCAAGTTCTTTATATAGCTCGCATACCTGCCTTAGGGTTTGGTTTTCTGATGCGGTATCTTCAGTTTTCTTATAGCAATCAACTAACGTATTTAGAAGTGAAAGTTTGATTCGCTTATTGCCATTGATACCATTTGACTTAAGTGCTTTTTGGCAAAAAGTAATGGTAAATTCAACATGTCCGCATTCAAGCAAGAACTCAGAATATCGACTATAAAATTCGATTTTCAAGTAAGTATCGGCATGGCTTTTTATCAACTCAAAAGCGGTTTTATAGGCTTCAAAAGCCTCCCGCGTTTTACCCATCAATGAAAGAATTAGCGCATAATAAAACTGACTTAATGCGTAGCCCTGCATAAACCCTTCATCTAAAGAGAGTTTGGTAGCCGCCTTTATTGTTTCTAAAGCTTTTTCAAGGTTGTTGGTGTTCGCTAAAGAAAGAGCAAGGTTACATAGAGCTAAACTAGTATTTGAGGCGGTATTAACATGAGCCCCATGCCCAACAGCACTTTCACTGTATTCCAAAGCCTTTTCATAATCACCAAGGCTAATATATAAGCTTCCTATATTTAGATTTAAAAATAACGCTAGCTGGTGATCGGTAGTGCGTGTGTCCGTCTCAGCCTTAGTAAAATGAGACAGAGAGAGATAAAAATCACCTTGTGATGCGAAAATACTCCCAAGATAGATATTGGCGTAGGAGACCAGTGATGCAGGAATAATCATTTCTTTATGATTAACAAAGGCTTTAAAAAGCATAGTCGCCGAAGATAAATCGCCCTGTCCAAATGCATCCACTGCATTAAGGTACTGTTCATACAATGGCGCTAAATCGACGTTATGCATGCTACTTATATGCATTAACTGGTTACGTGTGAACTTTATCGCCTTCGTACTTTTGTCACCATGAAGCTGTGTCAATAATGAAATTACTTCAAGATCGGCTGTCGTTGAATTTGAAGCTGGAACCACATATGTACCCATGTTTTCACGCTAAAATTGCCCATATATTAAATACAGCATACCGAAAAATAAATTGGATAACCATACTCCTACTCGCCCTACACCTAAGAATCAAAAAGTAGTTCGGGATTATGAGCTCCCTCTTATAGTGCTTTCACATTAACTCTTTTGCCAAGCAGTATTCACAAAGTGCTTGAAGAGAGAGTTTTTATATCGCGGGAGAAAACTTTCTTATCACAAAGCGACACGAACCAAATGCCAAATTGAAACCTGACCATCTCAAAAATTACCATAAGTTATTAATATTATTTAAGAAATGCGACATATACGACTTGATGATGCATTGCATGAAATTGCATTAATATGATTAAATTTATCAATGATTTAAGAATTATAGATTGGATGCAATTATATGAAATGGAATAAGTTTTATCAGTCACTACCAGCACTATCTGCATTGGCACTGGCTGGCTGCGGTGGCGGTAGTGACGGCGGCTCATCAGGTAACGCTGTCAATGTTTCACAAACCAGCTATCAAATGGAATCTGGGGCATTTGAACAAAACAGTGTCAATATCCCTTTTAGCGTTAACTATAACGCCGGAGACGATCTCTACTACGGGATCATGAGTGACAGTGGGAGTTTAATATCTCGTGTTGAGTACAATATTAACAACAATGCAACGGGTCACGTTAACGTATTCATGAAGCCAGGCTATGAAGTTGGCAATGGTACAAAATCGACAACAGCTCAGTTTGCAATTTGCTACGATGAATACTGTAACCAGCACTACTCTGGCTCACCAGTTGCAATCACTTTGACCAACGAAGTGACATTAGATCAAAAAGTGGAGCTAGCCGTTCCAAAAATTGAAACTGTGGCTGAATTAACTGATGTAAGCGTGTTTCAAAATGTACCTGACGCCATCAATGTTTCCGGTTCGGATTTATACAACCTCCGCGTAGAGACGCGAGCCAACAATCCATTCGTCACATCAGTAAGCTCTTTCTTTAATGCTTCGAATATAGAGCTAAATATGACTTTAGAACGCCCATCTATCCTTGGCGTTGGCTCATTTAGTTCCACTATCAATGTAGACGTATGTTATGACTACAATTGTAATTACCCGATAGAAGGCAGCCCATTAATCATCCCAGTTGGCTACAAGATCAATAATACTTCACCAGACCCTGACCCAACACCGAATCCAAATCCTGATGGAGGCACTCCAGCAACACCAAATGTTTCTGCTATCAATTTTAACAATGCACCTACCCACAACACTGTCGATGCAATTTATTCCGACGCATTAAATGTCATTGCGGTTGTCTCTGATAGCCCTAAGAAAGCAATCTATTTTTATAGCCTGAACGATGCGACAGCATATGAGATAGACCTTTATAGATCGCCATCAGCCGTCACTGTCGATAACATCAATGGTACTAATCGTTTTGTGGTCGGTCACGATGCGATGATCACTACACTTGAATACAACGCCTCTTCTCCAATAGATACCCAAGTATCGAATATCTACCATTCCCATGATATTTTTGATTTAACCACTAATGGTAGCTACGCTTGGACTTTACCAAAAACAGATCAATGGGTTGACCTACAAGTCATTAACCTTGAAAGCGGTTCTGTGGAGTCTAGAAGTGACTGGGGGTACTACGAAAAAACAGTACTCAAAATCAGCCCTAGCAGCCAGGCCTTCTATAGTTTAGATACGAATGTTAGCCCTGAAGATGTCGCAAAAACGGACATTTCTGACCCGGAAAACCCAGCAAACCCTGTCGACTCCCCTTACCACGGAGATTACAGTTTCTGTGATAATTTTTGGTTCAACCATACTGGCACATTCATCTATACACAATGTGGCGTGAGATTGAATACTTCGAATAACGCAAGCCGTGATATGACTTACGCTGGAAAGATAACCTTACCTACCAACAGTGGTTGGGGTGGTGTGCAAACGATTCAGACACTTGATGAGTCGCACGACAGCACTAAAACGGCTTACGCGCTTCAAGGGGAGAGCAACGAGGTCATGATAGTCAGTTCAAACCATTTAAACCTGTCAGAAACTATTACTCTTCCGGACACTACAGTAGAGCATTCGGCTTACACAACAGTACCTAAGTTTGTATTTTATGGTGCTGACGGCAAGCTCAATATCGTCGGTAATACCACGGTGAACGGCATTGTTCGCACATCGATATTGCAGCACTAACTCTAGACCGAGTAACAGGCTATCTAGTGTCAACATAGCTAGTGACGAAACAGTTAGTCACAATATAGCTTGTAGCGAATTAACTCGTACCAATATCGCTAATAAGCACATAGCTAATTGCTAATAAAAATAAATATAAATAAAAAGACCTCGCAATCGGCGAGGTCTTCTTCTATACAATGAATTTATTCATTCCGCCAACAACGCTACTTCACTGATTCAATCACTTTCATTAAAGTGCGCTAAATTTCCTTATCTAAACGACTTAGCAAGTCAATCCAGGCCCTAATTCCCTTAATCTTCTGCGTCAAAGACAACCTCACCTCTCAGTACTGTCATTAAGATTTCAGTATCTGCAATTTCATCGACAGGCAAGCGAGTAATATCTTGTTCTAAGATAACAAAATCAGCAGACTTCCCTACCTCAATGGAACCCGTTATATCTTCTATTCCTAGGCTCAACGCTGCATTGATGGTGTATGCATCAATTGCTACTATCACATTAGGTAACCCCGCATCACCCATTCTTACACTGTTAGCGATTCCAACAAGCGGGTTTAACTCATGAACATTCCAGTCACTGCTCAATGTTAAATTTGCACCAGTATCAAAAATCGCTTTAAGGTTCATCATTGCTAGGGCTCTCTTCGCTCCGAGTAAAAGCTTAGCCCAAGAATGATCGTGCTCGACCACATATTCGGAACCGACTTGAAAATCGGCTGTAACATTGAGTTTAACAAAGCGATTTACATCTTTCGGATTTACAAATTCGACGTGGGTCAATGTATAAGGTTTAGTTGCACCACTTTGACGAGCATACTCAATCGCGTTAAGTGACTCCCGAACAGCACCATCACCAATAGCATGGATGTGAGCGCTGTAACCAAGCTTATTCAATTCGTCCAACCAAGTTTTCATCTGGTTAGGTGGAATATAATTAATACCGTTCGGCTCATCAGGAATATAAGTGGTTAAATAAGGCGCTAGCGTTTTCGCCGTTCCATTAATCGGAATACCATCGCTATACATTTTCACCTGATTCACCAGTAGCAGTTTCTCTGTATTACTCGATTGGATCTTCTTCAAGAAGTCTAACTGTGGCTCCATCGAATCAGTAGGGTATATCCATGGACGCAGAGAGACACGAGCCGTTAAATCACCGTCTTTTTCTGCCCTTTTCCACACTTCATACCAGCCGCGCTTCCAATATAATCGACCATCACCAATGGTTGTAATACCGTGTGCAGCAGACTCTTCAAGGCCTGTAATCAAACCGTCATAACTTTTGTCAAACTGATCTTTTAGGCTATTCCACGCCAGCTCCATAACGAGATCACCTGCGTTATCAAATAAAATACCGTTGAGCTCACCGCTGATTGGATCTTTAAGTATCTTCCCCCCTTGCGGTTCAATTGAGTCCTTAGTGATACCCGCGAGCTCAAGAGCAGCAGAGTTAACCCACATTGAATGAGAAGTTTGCTCCATTAACACTACAGGTCTTGTCGGGAATATGCGGTCTATGACTTCAAGGGGCGTTTGGCGGTTGTCTTCATTTAAAATACCCCCTAATGAAAAGCCATACCCCATCAGCCAACCACTAGAATGACTGTTTTCACTGCAAGCTTTTAAAAATGGGACTTGACCTTCCAGCGAGGCATCTAAGCTAAGTTCACAATTACCTCCAACTTCAGAGGCCGCTTCAAACACATGGTTATGATTATCAATAAAACCTGGCATGACATAAGCTTGCTCTAAATCGATAACTTCGGTATTTCTCGCTCTAAATTGATGAGTTTCATCTTCTTTACCTATAAACATAATGTTGCCATCACTAACTACAATAGTGTCGGCATTATCAAAACCATAGATGGTCGCATTCGTTAACATCATGTCGCTAGCCTGAGTATTTGAAATCATAAATATGCTGGCTATTAGTACCAAAAGGGAGGTTCGGTTCATTATTGATTCCTTTGTCCCGCAGTCATTTTGAATATATGCAGTATTGATGTGCACGATGAGGAAAGGTTACTGCAGAAAAGAAAAATAGTGAGTATAAGAAAACTGAGATAACCTTACAGGAGCTAATGCTCTTTATACTCATGAATTGCCTGATTCAGCTTGGACATAAAACCTGGGTTCTTTCTTAAAAAGTACTTAGATATATAAAGACCAAACTCTTTCTCTTGTTCTGTAACGATTTCGTAATCTTCGATATCACTCACGGCATCAAGAAAAGTCATTTCTGCAATTAAAATAGCACTAATTGTTCCTGAATCTAGCTTATCTTTGAGCCCATCAACCGACGCTGCTACGTATATGGATGAATAACCAATTACCTTTAACCAGTGGTGCGTATTGGTATTGAGTAAAGTCGCAACTGTCGAACGATCTCTAAAGATTGAATTATCAGGGGAGAAGTTATGCGCATTTTCTTTCCGGACCACCCAAACCCAGCGGTTTGACATCAAGGGATCTGAAAACTGAGCATAGGTATCACGCTCTGAATTCTGTGATGCCATAAAAAAGCCGTCTGAATTTAGCTTACGAACCTCTTGCAATGCACGACCATGATTCGACGATACAGAAATAGTATAAGAAACACCCATAGAATCCAGGACCTGCTTAACTGCATCTGTACCAATTCCAGAGGGAAAACCTTGAGAATCTAATTGGGTATAAGGTGGAAAAACAGGAACAATAAAGTGCATATCCTCAAACGAGTATGACTTTAGCGAAACCAGTAATGTTACTGCTAATAGAAAGAATCGACTTCTCATATTGATGTTCATACCTCAAACAAACCTTTCATTCATTATAGTATCTAAACAGTATAGCTAAGACTGTCTTATCCTATTTTTTAAAAAATAATCAAAGGGTAAGTTTCCGTGTTCATTATTCATATACTATTGGCAGGCTTCGCAGATAACGAAGTATTCACTACAAACAAAAAAGGCCTCGCAATTGCGAGACCTTTGGTTTTCTATCTATCAGAAGAGGTTAGTCGCGAAGTGCTGCGCCAAATTTCTCTGAGATTGAAGCTACGATAGCATCTACTGAACCAGCGATGTCTGCATCTTCAAGTGTGCGCTCTACAGACTGTAGGCTAAGTGCGATAGCTAGGCTCTTCTTACCTTCTTCAACGCCTTGACCAACGTATACGTCGAACAGTTTAGCGCCTGTTAGGAATTCGCCACCAGCAGCGATACATGCATCTACGATGTCGCCAGAAGCAACGGCTTCGTCAACAACAACGGCGATATCACGGCGGTTTGCAGGGAACTTAGATACGGCTACTGCTTCTGGAAGCACGCGAGTGTTGATAGCTGCCCATTCGATTTCGAATACGATAGTGCGACCGTTAAGACCAAACTTACGCTCTAACTCTGGGTGAACAGTACCAATGATACCCACTTCTCTCTCTGTTTCGAGACCAGCGTCTACTACGATAGCCGCAGTTTGACCTGGGTGAAGTGCTGGGTGCTTAGCAGATTTGAAGCTGTATGCGATTTCGTTTGCAGAAAGCTCAAGAATTGCTTCTAGGTCACCTTTAAGATCGAAGAAATCTACAGTGTTAGTTGCAATGTCCCAGTGCTCTTCGCCACGAGTACCAGAGATAACACCCGCAAGCATCATTTCTTGGCGCATGCCGTTTTCAGCAGTTGCTTCAGGGATGAAACGTAGGCCTGATTCGAATAGACGAACGCGAGACTGTTGACGCTTCTGGTTGTGAACAACTGTGTTTAGAAGACCTTGGATTAGGCCAAGACGCATTGCTGACATGTCCGCAGAAATTGGGAATGGCAGGATTAGCGGCTCAACACCAGGTACAACAAGTTTTTGCTGCTCTGGTTCTACGAAGCTGTATGTGATTGCTTCGTGGTAGCCACGGTCTACAAGAAGGTCACGAACGCGCTTAAGCGGTTGGTTAGCTTCTTTGTGATCATTCATTTTAAGTGCCGCTTTAGGCGCTTGGTTTGGAATGTTATCGTAACCGTAGATACGACCTACTTCTTCAATTAGGTCTTGCTCGATTGCGATATCAAAACGCCAAGATGGAGACGTTGCCGTCCAACCAGCATCAGTGCTTTCAACTTCACAACCTAGGCGAGTAAGAATTTCCACTACGTCTGTAGATGGGATTTCATGACCTAGTAGGCTGTCTAGCTTAGCGCGACGTAGAGCAACTACGTTTGCTTTAGGAAGATCAGCTTCAGATTCGCTGCCGTTTACTGGCGCGACTTCACCACCGCAGATTTCAACTAGAAGCTGTGTTGCACGCTCCATTGCTACTGCTTGTAGTGTTGAATCAACACCACGTTCGAAACGTAGAGAAGAATCAGTGTGAAGGCCGTAAGCACGTGCGCGACCACGGATGTGATCCGGTGCGAAGAATGCTGCTTCAAGAAGTACATCTGTCGTTTCAGTAGTAACACCTGAATCTTGACCGCCAAAGATACCCGCGATTGCTAGTGCTTTGTTTTGGTCAGCGATAACAAGCGTGTTGCTGTTTAGTTCAGCTTCGTTGCCATCTAGAAGTGTTAACTTTTCGCCCTGCTCTGCTAGACGAACCACGATACCGCCTTCGATCTTAGCAAGATCAAATGCGTGCATTGGTTGGCCTTGCTCTAGCATCACGTAGTTTGTGATGTCTACAACTGGGTCGATTGAACGGATACCACAACGGCGCAGTTTTTCTTGCATCCAGATTGGAGATTCCGCTTTCACGTTTACGTTCTTAACCACACGGCCAAGGTAACGTGGACAAGCATCAGTTGCTTTGATTTCAACAGATACTGTGTCTTCAATGCTTGTTGCAACAGCTTCAACTGTTGGCTCTGTAACGTCTGCGCGGTTTAGTACGCCAACTTCACGAGCAAGGCCACGGATGCTGAAGCAGTCTGCGCGGTTTGCTGTTAGGTCTACGTCGATAGTTACGTCGTTAAGCTCAAGAAGCTCACGAACGTCCATACCTAGCGTTGTGCCTTCTGGCAGCTCAAGGATGCCGTCAGACTCTACGTCGATACCTAGCTCAGAGAAAGAACAAAGCATGCCGTGCGATGGAACGCCACGTAGTTTTGCTTTCTTGATTTTGAAGTCACCAGGAAGTACTGCGCCAACTGTTGCTACTGCTACCGTTAGGCCAAGACGACAGTTAGATGCACCACATACGATGTCTAAAAGCTCTTTATTACCATCTGCATCAACCGCGCCGATATCGATTTTTGTAACTTGTAGTTTGTCTGCGTCTGGGTGCTGACCGCACTCAACCACTTTACCTACTTTAACGCCGGTGAATTCACCAGCAACAGGTTCTACATCGTCAACTTCCAAACCAGCCATAGTGATTTGGTGAGCTAGCTCTTCGCTGTTAATTGCAGGTTTAACCCACTCGCGTAGCCAAGATTCACTGAATTTCATAGTTTTGACTGCCCCGGATTACTTGAATTGTTTAAGGAAACGAAGGTCGTTCTCGAAGAACGCACGAAGGTCATTTACGCCGTAACGAAGCATCGTTAGACGCTCTACACCCATACCGAATGCAAAACCAGAGTATTTCTCAGGGTCGATGCCAACAGAGCGAAGTACGTTAGGGTGAACCATGCCACAACCTAGAACTTCTAGCCATTTGCCATCTTTACGTTTCACGTCAACTTCAGCTGAAGGCTCTGTGAACGGGAAGAATGAAGGACGGAAACGCACTTCAACTTCTTCTTCAAAGAAGTTACAAAGGAAATCGTTAAGAATGCCTTTAAGTTGTGCGAAGTTTACGTTCTCATCAACTAACATACCTTCCACTTGGTGGAACATTGGCGTGTGAGTTTGATCGTAATCGTTACGGTAAACACGACCCGGAGCAATGAAGCGGAATGGCGGTTTGCCGTTTTCCATCGTACGGATTTGAACACCAGAAGTGTGCGTACGTAGCATTAGATCAGGGTTGAAGAAGAAAGTATCGTGATCAGTACGAGCTGGGTGATCGTCTGCGATGTTTAGTGCATCAAAGTTGTGGAATGCATCTTCAATCTCAGGGCCAGACTCAGTGCTAAAGCCAAGCTCACCAAAGAACTGTTCGATACGCTCAACAGTGCGAGTAACTGGGTGAAGACCACCGTTCTCAATGCGACGACCTGGTAGGCTCACATCGATAGTTTCTTCAGCTAGTTTCGCTTCAAGCTCTGCACGTTGTAGTGCGTCTTTGCGAGCTGCGATCGCTTGTTGAACAGCACCTTTCGCTTTGTTGATCTCTTGACCAGCAGTACGACGCTCATCAGGTGGAAGTTTACCTAGGCTTTGTAGTTGAAGAGTGAGTTCACCCTTCTTACCTAAATACTGAACTCGCACTTCATCAAGTGCGACTAACGAATCTGCTGTATCAATAGCAGTCGTTGCATTAGCAATGATCTCTTCTAGATGTTGCATCATTTCCTCATCTACCAGTTGGTAGTGTCCGTATCGGATGATTAGTTTTTTAGATAGCTACACATAGTAATCAAACACGCTAACAATGCCAAATTGAATCGCTAAAAGAACAAGTTATTGACTAAAAACACGGCAAATTTAACAGGATATTAATGAGGAGTAAGAAGAAGTGGAACAAATATGAGTACCACTCCTTTATTTGGAAGTGAGCTAAACCTAGGCTTGTAAGTGGGCTGGGTTCTGAATCTAAAGTGAGATAGGCTTATATCTGAAGCAAGATCCGTTTAAATATACAGTGAGATACGGTTTAAATCTGAATCGATCGGACACTGTTTTTCCCTGAATTTTTCGCTAAATACACTGACTCATCTGCGGCTTTAATCAACTCATTGATTGATCCAAATGCTTGGGTGAGTTCAGCTACACCCACGCTTATACTACCAATCCAAATCTGATTGCCCGTTTCAACCTGTAACTCAGACACTTTTTGTCGAGTGATTTCCGCAACGTACATACCGCCTTTAAGATCGGTATGTGGGCAAATAATTAAAAACTCATCACCGCCCAATCGGCAAACAATATCATCATTACGAAACGAGTTTTTTAGTTCACGAGCAAGGGTTTGCAAAACCAAATCGCCAGCATCGTGCCCACAAGTATCATTAATGCACTTGAAGTGATCCGCATCTATCATGATACACACTAAAGGTGTACCGAATTCTTTGGAGTCTTGCCAATGTACGGCTAACTGTTTAAATGCACTTCGACGGTTTGGTAATTTGGTGAGTGAGTCGGTTAACGACAGTTCTTCGAGTTGTTTATTCGCTCGTTTTAACTCTGCGGTTCGCTCTTCGACTTTAGATTCAAGAAGCTGGTTGAACCGTAACAACTGCTTATTACGCTCAGAGACTTGCTCAAATAATCCTTTAAGAGCGGCTAATAAAGGGACGGTTGACGAGTCGTTCTGCTTTTCTTCAACCTCAAAGGCTTGCAGCGGTGTGGCGCCCTCTTCTATTGCCGCTACTTGTCGCGCCATGTTTTGATCGATTCCGAGAATATGGTAAGCAAGCCAATGGATTAAAAAATCAAGTAACTGCCTCGCCGACAACTGATCTTCTTCTAAGATGAAAGCTTGCATGCTGTAGATGTCTTGCATGAACATGCGATGAACTTTGACGTGCTCTTCAATGTGCAGGCTGTACACACCGCGTTCTCTCATCAAAGACTCTTCTTCTTTAAAATGAAATTCGGCATAGCGTGTAAGATCAAGCAAAGCAACGCTAATGTCGTCGATAGAGAGGGTATTTTCCGACAACAGATTCCCATAGTGGTTAATGAAACCGACAAGGTACTGATGCTGTTCATCGACCGAATCAATGCCTGTTTCAAAGTTCTTATCCCATGTAAATGAATTCATAAATCCCTCTGTCCCCACATTGCCTGATACACCTTACACTCATATATGAAGACCATAAAATCATACATAAAGGCTATAGATGGTCATAAAATTATAACCATCTTACATGTGGGTCTATTCGATTGTTCCCCCCTTTAATAAAAAAGACGATCTTGATCGTTATAAATAGAAAATCATTCTAGATTTGGAGCGCTCCTTTCAACAAGAACGCCCCAATAAAATATCATTAAAAATAATACTCCAATGCCAGTTCAACAAAGTCATCTTTTCTTGCGAAGTATAGGAGATCATCAGGCGTTTCATTTTCAAACAACCATGCGTTTAGTCGCCACTTTAGGTTGTTATTAATACGGCTCGACGCTTCCAACTTCGCACTGTAAACATCGCTGTTATCGAGATCTTGTGTGATGCCTGTGAGCACTTCGGTTCCGTCTTCATCGTTCAAAGCGAAACGCGCTCCAAGAAACACATCATTTTGCCCAATAGTCTGAGCGTTATTTCCTCGGCTGTCATACAAGTATTCAGCAATGAAACCGATGTCCCAATACGATTCAAGTGCCCCAACCCAAGTGTATTCAAAGCCCGTTGCCACGCCAGTGTGATGATCATAGCTATCTCGGTATATGCTTTCTAATTTCCATAACCAATCGCCAATGATGCCTTGCACATCAAGCCCAAAGTGCTGCATTTGTGCGTAATACGGCTTGAGTTCGTTGCCTTCTACACGGTAATAAGGGTCACGATTTGTGCCGCCTAAATAGCTTAACCCTACATCCCAATCACCGTACATTTGGCTATATCGCAAAGCCACATCAACGTGTTTTTCCTCTCGCGAAGACTCATAAATGGCATCATCTGACACAACCACAGTTGGTCTTAATCTACCATCTTCTCCAGCAAACGTTCGTTCACGGAAATACGGAAGCAACATTGCATCTATAGCGCCCCAGTCTTTTACCGAGGTAAAATGGACCATTGGCTGACCCAGTTTCGCTTCTCCATCCACCGATTCAATCGCATCAGTTTGGTTAACCACATCCACTAAATGGGCAGATTCCGTAACCCCCCAAAACACTTTACCAACACCTGCACGCAGTTCGTAATCATCCCAGTAGGTGAGGTATAAAGCTTCACGAATATCTCCGTGAGTTCGCTCATCATCTTCGCTGTCGAATCGATAAAATGGCGTAAAAGTAAAACTGCCGTTGCCCTCTTCTTGCTCCCAATAAAACTCTGGCTGTAACACCAGTGAAGTTTGCCCTTTATCCTGTCCTTGCAAGCCATCGCTAGAGAATTGCCTATGCTCAAGGTTAACTTGTCCGGCTAGTTCTGGGCTGACCTGTTCTATGAACTCAGAGCTAAAGCCTGCTGCAACACAAGGCGTCGACACTTGCATTAGTCCCAAGGTCGCCGCCAAGGTTAAGGATAACTGCGTTCCTACTGACACAATCCTTTTCATATTCCTTCCTTACTTTGCACGTTTAAGTGTGTTTTTTTGGAAATCCTTATCATTAAGACCGGTTTGGAACGCTAACTTTGTTGTGGTTAAAACTGTGCTCTTGCCTGTTTGATGGTTTTGCATAGACATGGTGTGTGCACGCCAGTACTGGTCAAGGTATTGCTGGTAGTTTTGGAACGATAATGTCTTCAGCAGCGAACCTTTTCGGTCGTAAAACTCAACCTTAACGGGGCGGTAATATTGCTGATCTAGCCATACTTTTTGCATGGTGTAGCCAGAGTTTTTATCCGTCGGTACTTGCTCTAAAACGAAGGTATCAACCCCTTCAATCTTTGCGTCTTCAATGTAGTTGAATGTGTATTTTTCCAGTTCAAATGAACTCAGGTCTTCGTAAGCAAATTCACTGCCCATAAATGGACCCGATTTATTACGTGAAGAAATACGTTTTACACGCTTCAACGCTGGTAGATACAACCATTGATCATCTGACTCCGTGATATGCGAATGGTTTAAAAAAGCCGTGCCTTTGACATCACGTGGCTCGTCAAAAATAGTTAGCCCTTTATCACCATCATCATCCACTTCTAACGATTTCAACCTCATCAATCGTGAGCTGCTTTCGCCTTGCTTGTTTCTAAGTAGCATTTCCATTGTTGCCACAGAGTCGCCCCACCCCATATCAACCGCTTTACGCTGCTCTGCGATTTCCAGCCCTCTAGCCTCATCAGCAAATGCACTGCCCGCTGAGAGCGCCAACATGAAGCTCATACCAACAATTGCAGCTGAATTAAACGCAGTGCTAAACGTTGTGTTGAAAAATGATTGAGGCATTTTTGATTGTGTATTTAGGTTGTTCTTATTGGTCATTAAGTATTGGTTTTTCATAGTAAGTTCCTTATGCAATTGGCTCGCTAACCTTAGTCGCAAGCCAATTACTTATTCCTTATTTAGCAATCGCTGAAACAGCTTGAGGTGAAGTAGAAGCGGCATTCGAACCTAAGTCGGATTTAACTGAATTTGACTCAGCTTGGTAATGGGTTTTCTTGTCAAAAATCATCAGCAGGCTTGGTAGCAAAATGAAATCAACTACTAACGCGATAAAAATAACAATTGAACTCAATAAGCCCATGTCTGAGTTAAGTCTGAAGCTAGACATCGCCAGTACTGAGAAACCAGCCACGAGAACTACTGTGGTGATCCAAAGGGCGCGCCCAACGGTGTGGAAAGCGTAGCGAACGGCTTCTTCAGCCGACTGACCTTCCATTCTTGCGCGTTGATACTTACTTAAGAAATGCACAGCATCATCAACCACGATCCCCAGCGTAAGTGTTACCACCACTGATAAGCCGAGGTTTATTTCACCTGATATTAGAGCCCAAAGACCGAAACCAATAATCGCTGGAGCAATGTTTGGTACTAAGCTGATCATCCCTAATCGAGTCGATCGAAGTGCAAAGATCATCAGCCCAGAAATAAGAACCAGAGTGATAGGCAAAGTTGACAGCATACTAGCCATATTAGTCTCGCCGATATGCGCAAACATGAGTGATGGGCTAGACGCTAGCACTTCATACTGAGGTGCATTTGCAGCAAACCATGTGTAAATACGCTCTTCCAGTTCAACTAATTCAACACTGCCTAAGTTATCTACCGTCAATACCATTTTGATTGATGACTTATCGACGTTGATTTGGTTATTCAAATCCAAACCGTATGGCAAAGACATCTCATAAAGTAGTAGATATTGCGCGGCTAACTCTCGGTTTTTAGGCAGCTGAAAGTAGCTATCATCATCACCATGCATGTTCTTGTTCAGACGCATGTAAACATCTGAAAGCGTTGCAACATGGTCTATTTCAGGCTGAACTCGAAGCCACTCGGAAAAGTCACCCACGGCTTTTAAGAACACAGGATCGGCAATCGCTTGTGACTCGTTAGTCTTGATAGCAATGCTGATGTTCGTCATCCCGCTGATAGTCTCTTCCATGAAATCAGCCGCTTGTCTGAACTCACTTGAAGTATCGAAATACTTTACGGATTCATCATTGACTTTGTTTAATGGAATTAACGCTGCAGCACCCACAATCACGAGTGTCGATATCGGCAACAATGCTTTGCGGTTTGCCACGACAAAGTCCCCTAACCTATCCATAAACGTCACTTTTTCTTGTGATACTTGAATTGGTTTTAAGGTTTTAATCGGCAATATTTTAAGCAATGCAGGGAGCATGGTGAGTGATAGGAAACACGCAATAATGACACCCAGTGCAGACAAGTTACCAAAATCACGAAGAACTGGAGAATCCGACATATTCATCATCAAGAAACCAATAGCAGTCGTGACTGATGTGATTAAGATCGGCATAGCGTTCAATTGTGTGCTGTATTGAATGGCTTGAGCTTTATCCATACCGCGCTGCATGGCTTGTCTCATGGTCACAATTACGTGCACACAGTCAGCCACAGCGAGAGTTAACACCAAAGTTGGTACGTTTACCGTTGCCGTACTTAGGAACATTCCAGCCCAACCGGATAGCCCCATCGTTGCCACAATTGAAGAAATAATCACAAGCAAAGTGGCAACTACACTGAAGAACGAGCGCAACATAAATGTCAAAAATACCAACACCACGAGAAGCATCAATGGTACTAGCGTTGAGCTATCCTCCTGAGCCGACATCATAAATGCATTGTTCATGGCAACAATGCCTGCTTTATGGAATGCCACATCTGGGTACTCGGCTTGGTACTTGTCGATCATGATGTTGATCGCTGCAATAACTTCTTGAACTTCTGCCGTTTTATCTACTTCAGGTAACTGGACCGTGACGTTCACAACAGTGACATCACCAGCCGCAGATACTAGCGAGTTTCTAAGCAAAGGTTCATTTAGAGCGATTTGTTTGACTTTAGCGATCCGCTCTGGGGTGTGCGGGTACTCTTCATAAAGCAAATCCTCTACCAATAAATCATCTTCAATGGCTTCGGTATGCTGGTAATTGGCAAGCGAATCTACACGGCTTGAATACGGAATTTGCCAAGAATCAACAGTTAGGTTTTGTATGAGAGTTAATGTTTCAGGTGTAAATACATTCCCATCATTCGGGGCGATAACAATCGCGAGGTTATCTGTCTTTGCGAATGTCGTTTCGATCTCTTCAAACGCCATTAATTGCTTATTGGTGCCTTCAAAGAATATGTTGTAATCCCCTCTGAAATAGAGATTTTTCGCTCCAAATGCAGAAAGGAATATGATTGAAAAAGTCACCAGCAAAACAATAAACGAACGCTTTGTGGGTAATGAATACCAATTGCTCGCAAGACCTGACAATTGTTTGTCTGAACTTGGCGATTGGTTATCTAAATTTTGAGCGGTACTCTGCGAGCTATTGTTTTTCGAACTATGTTTATTTGAGCTATGGTCATTCGAATTAAAGTTATGGCTGTCATGTTCCATCACAGTCTCCATTTGTGACGATTCGTCATATTTGTATCTTTAAAAACCAGCATAAGCTGGTCGAAGATACAATTCTCAGTCATAAACTTAAGTTTCCTATTACTGCGCTAGGCTAAACTTTAGTTTATGACGAAACGTCACTAATGGTTATTAATAAACCCACAATCGTGGGCTTAATGGAAGATTATCGACCTACAGATTCTAAATAGGTCACTTCTTCACTGAATAATTCTTGCTCTACACGACGCCAAGTTTTCCTGTAATCCCATTCAGTTGAAAGAGGTTGCCAGTTTAACCCGTCTAGAAGCATATTCGCATTATGTAATACTGAATAAGGATCTTGTAAACGCTTGATACAATGACTGTTAGATGCATTCTGTGACAAAGCATTGGAACCAAATGCTATTGACCAGTTTGCAAACACGATGGCATCTGATGCAACACCTGAAGAGAATTTCAAATCGCCAACTTCTACCGCTTTATTGACCATTGAATCGGCTTGCTCAATCACAAGCTCTTCAAGTTTGTTCATTTCAACCACACGTTCATTAGACGCTTTCTCTAATACCCATGGGCTTTTTGCCATTATAGCGCAAGTAGATAGTACAGGTTCCATGCGAGCATAAACCCTGTACGCAACATGCAGTGCAACTATTTTTTCTCGTGTATTCCCTTCAAACTCACCAGAACGGGCAAACATGATTGCTTCCGTTTTAAGAGAGTGAATACAAAGGGCTAAAACTACATCTTCTTTGCTGCAAAAGTGATTGTAGATCGTACCTTTAGAATATGAACTCGCCGCAGTGAGCCTATCCATTGTTAAGTTACCGAACCCTTGCTCTCGGACCAAGTCTTTGGCCAGTAGCGTTAGTTCTACTTCTCGGTCTGCAATCGACTGTTGTTTCTTAGACAACCCCGATTTGCACCCAAAGATACTTTGTTTATCACCTTTACAACTAAAGCCAAACATAATTTTTCAGTCCGTATACTCGCGAAACTCCTATTCATAATAATAACACGAATAACTAATTCATGTACTTAACCATTTTATGACGCTTCGTCATTTTTGACTTATCGTCATAATAGCTCAATTATCGATCATATCAAGACTTTTTATAAAACTTATTAATTTGATGAATAAGTGACAAATTCATCAAGTTGGAAAGTAGGTGATTTTAGAGGTGATTGATTAGATGAATCGGAATAAAGCAGATAAGCAGATAAGCAGATAAGCAGATAAGCAGATAAGCAGATAAGCAGATAAGCAGATAAGCAGATAAGCAGATAAGCAGATAAGCTTCTACCAAACGTGTAAATAAGTAAACAAGTTCAAGATTGTTCCCATGTTGAGGTTCATCCAACCAAATGCGCACTTAATTGGCTAATACATGAGTTAATGCTCAATATTTGTCTGACTGATGCCGTTTTCAATGAAGTCGCTATAATTTCAACGAGGCGTAGCTTACAATGAATATATTGGTTGTATTACTTTCAAGAGCATTACATTGAGCGCAAAGTTTACCTATCTAACATGGAAAATGAATACCAGCAGCCCAGCCGAGAAACTCGTTTTACTCATGCTCGCGGACAATGCTGACGATGAAGGGTATGCGACACTAAATTTGAATACAGCGGCTTCACTCACCTCACTCTCTGTATTTGGGCTAGCAGATTGCCTGAAGTCACTTGTGGACAACGGTTTCTTGAATAAAGAAAGAGTGGATCGCCGAGGTACGCAAGAAATACACGTTTTTAAAATACTGGCGGAGGAAGAAAAAACGGCACCTGTGAATACGATACCCGTCTATTCACCTGCACCTGCACCTGCACCTGCACCGCCGACTTTTCATCCAGCACCGAATCAAATGCAAGCAGTATCTAGTGCTCCGCGTCCGCAAAGCAGAGGTCAGATGAACGGTAATACCGTTTCAACTCATGATCTCGATGAAGAGATCATACCGACTTGGGCGGAGCGAGCATTTAAGTTCTCTGGTTTGTCTGGAGACCATAATTTAGTATGGAAGAAATTTGTGCTCTGGTATAAAGCCAAAGCGAATGAATTAATGCCGATATCACGTATTGAATCTAAATTGCAGTACTGGCTAGTTAACGAGAAGCAAAATGAAAGACAACAACAGAAGACCTCTCAATATTCAGGAAATGCAGGACAAGCTCAAGCTAATGGGTATCGACAAAAGCTTAGCCCATCTGAGCGCTTCAGACAGCAGCTTATCCAAAAAGGCAAAAAGCCAACCTTCTGAGCCTGCTAAAAGCATTCAGCCTGAAGTAACGGCACCTGAGATCAATGTTTCTAATAACGCAGTTTCTAGCACGGTCGTTGAGCCATCAGCTTCACAGCAAGTACCGACTATTGACCAAGATCCGGCAGAGCTTGAGTTAACTGATTGGTGTATTCACGTGTTTGGGTCATTCCTTAGCGTTTATGAAACTCAATGGGAATACCAATACGGTAGCGAACCAAGTGGTAAATTTATCGAATTTGCTAATTCCGTTGATTCTGATGGCTTGAACCGCGTCTTAATGCATTGTCATGAACGCATCCAACTTGGAAACAGTTGGCCACCACAAATGGGTGAGCTTTGGATCCTCAAAGATTCATTAACTGAAGAAGAACTGCTGGATAGCCGTATTCGCGTACTTTCACGCACACCTGTCAACCTGATAGAAAAGTGGCTTGTTCAGAATAAATTGTACGACCTAAAACGTGTAGCTGAAAACAAATTAGATGGGCTGTTTAAAAAGTACTATCTAGAAGCAAAGAGATTAGATGAAAAAGGCATGCTACAAACGGAGTTGCCTCAACATCTACTAGCGGCTAATTCAGTAAAAAACCTCAATGATTTACAACGTGAAGAGTACGAATCCAAACATGGAAAAGCACTTAATCCACGTATTCAACAAATTCTAAATGCTAGAAAGTAGACGATTGATTTAGGTTAATAAGCCAAAACTGATAAAGACATCAGACGCAAAAATGCCAGCAATTACGCTGGCATTTTTTATGACTAATCCTTTATCAATCCACTTTTAGCTAATATCAATCGGCTTCAGCTTATGATTCTGGATGATGCACTTATAGTAAGTGAATAGTCGCGTTCAGTGAGAAAACACCTGAGTCATCATGCTTCATTTTGAAATTTTGGTAGCTTGCGCCTACAGATAATGGACCAAAAATGAAGTATTCAGCACCAACACCGTACATCACATCTTCGCTGCTTTCTTTAAAGCTATCGCCTTTCAATTCGTATGAATGAAGACCCGCTTTTGCGTACACATGAAGTGGACCAAAATCGATACTAGGCTTAATAGCCAAGTAAGCTGTACTTGCATCTAAATTCTTACGGTCAACACCATTATAATTAACGCTACCAAATGAACCTAGATCCCAGTATCCAGCTTCAACACCGATAAATGGTAGAATACCAGTACCAGCGTGAATACCCATTGCTGTCTCATCGCTGTTGCCAAATGAGTTTTGCCCACCCATTGCACCACCATAAATCCACGAATCAGCCATTGCTGTAGAAGATGCACCTAAAAGTGCTAATACCAATAATGTTTTTTTCATGTTTGACCTTCTTAGTCTGCTTTTGGCTTCCTTGAGTGGACATAAATTGCCACCAGACTGCCATAATTTTGTCTTACCCGTTCATATGCAAAGATTATACCCAAGCTATCGAAACATGGCTCTAAGATGATAAACCTTTGCACATCAACAAAATGTATAAGTCGTTAGACCGTAAGTAGTCTTAAACCATAGCTTGCGCTTTAACAAGCATCAATAGCGTTTCTTACTCGTTTATCTGACACTGGATAAGGCGTACCTAATTGTTGTGCAAAGAAGCTTACACGAAGCTCTTCAATCATCCAACGCACTTCTTTTACGTTTTCTGGAATGGCGATCCCTTTCGGCACTTTATTCAATAGTTCTTTGTAATCATTCATTACCGACTCAACTTTAATCATATGTAATCGATCTTTATTTGGGTCAATCGGCAATTTCTCCATACGACGCTCAATCGCTTTCATGTAACGAAGAATATCGGGTAAACGCTGCCAACCACATTCCGTAGCAAAACCTTTAAATATCAGCCCTTCTATCTGAGCTTTGATATCCGATAAAGCGAACGCCATTGAAAGATCCACTCTGCCTTTCAGCTTCTTATTAATATTGAAAGCCGTCGTAAGAATTGTTTCTACCTGCTTTGCGATATCAACAACTGCATCACCCAACTCAGCTCGCACGTGCTCTTTCAACGCTTCGAACTCTTCAGGTTGCCAGACAATACCGCCCTTCTCTTCAATTAACTTATCAATACCACAAGCGATACAGTCATCAATCAAATCTAATACTTTGCCATACGAGTTAAAGTACAAACCTAGCTTAGATTTATTAGGAAGGTTGGAATGAAGGTACTTAATTGGTGACGGCACATTTAATAAAATCAAACGGCGCTGACCCGCTTTCATCGCTGAGACTTGCTCTTGCTCGGTTTCGAACAATTTAATCTCAACACTGTCTTTGGTATCAACCAACGCAGGGAAAGCCTTCATATCGTAGCCACCACGCTTCTGCTGGTAGACTTTTGGCAGTTCACCAAAGCTCCATGTATGCAGGTTTTGCTGTTCGATATCATCATCTGCAACTTTCGAAAGTGTTTCTTGAACCTTATCTTTGAGGCTCTCTTTCAGTTCATGCAGATCTTTGTGTTCTTTCAACTTGCGTTTACGGTGATCAACCGCGCGGAACGTCACTTTCAAGTGTTCAGGTATTTGCTCCAACTTCCAGTCTTCACGTAACACTTCAACCCCGGTTATTCTTCGTAATTCTTTTTCTAAAGAATCTAATAACGGTGCTTCTAATGGCGTTACACGTGACAAAAATGCATCAGCATAATTCGGTGCTGGTACAAAGTTACGGCGCAATGTTTTCGGCAATGATTTAATTAAACTCACGACCAATTCATGGCGAAGCCCTGGAATTTGCCAATCAAAACCAGCCTGTTCAATCTGGTTTAGAATAGGTAATGGGATATGAACCGTCACACCATCATCATTATCGCCCGGCTCGAATTGATAGCTTAACTTGAGCTTCAAGCCTGATTGATGCCAGAAGTTAGGGTAATCGAGATCAGTGACATGGCTTGCATCCCCTCGGAATAGCATGGCTTTTTCGAAGTTCAGTAATTCAGGCGTTTGCTTACTTTCTTTTTTCCACCACGTATCAAAATGGCGACCAGAAACTGCACTTTCGCTAACACGTTGATCATAAAAATCAAACAGTTCATCGTCATCAATGAGAATATCGCGGCGACGAGATTTATGTTCCAGCTCTTCCACTTCTTGCAGTAATTTACGGTTTTGCTTGAAGAAGGAATGCTTAGTTTCCCATTCACCTTCAACCAAAGCGCTACGAACAAAAATTTCACGACAAACAGTGGCATCAATGGTGCTGTAATTCACAAGGCGCTTAGGAATAATTGGAATTCCATACAGCATCACTTTTTCATGAGCCATAACCGCAGCTTGTTTCTTTGACCAGTGTGGTTCGCTGTAGCTGCGTTTAATAAGGTGTTTTGCTAAAGGTTCAATCCATTCAGGTTGAATCTTGGCAATGATACGCCCCCAAAGCTTAGACGTTTCCACCAGCTCAGCAGACATAATCCACTTAGGCTGCTTCTTGAATAAACCAGAAGCTGGGAAGATATGAAAACGAGCATTACGTGCACCCTGATATTCATTCTTCTCTTGGTCTTTTATACCTATGTGCGATAGCAAACCTGACAGTAGAGAAACATGGATACCTTGGTAGCTACCTGGCTCACTATTGAGCTTGGTATCCATTTCTCGCATGGCTTGGTGAATTTGGAAATACACATCTTGCCATTCACGAATACGTAAATAGTTTAAAAAGTCTTGCTTACATTGCTTGCGGAATTGATTGCTCGACAGCGATTTTTGCTGCTCTTTGATGTAATCCCATAAGTTAACAAACGTGACAAAATCCGATTCTTTATCAAAGAAGCGTTTATGTTTGTCATCTGAAGACTGTTTTTTTTCTGATGGGCGTTCACGTGGATCTTGAATCGATAGTGCTGATGCTATGACCATCACTTCATGCAAACAATTATTACTTGGGGCTTCAAGAACCATACGCGCTAAGCGAGGGTCAATAGGCAGCTTAGCCAGTTGGCGCCCCATTGGTGTTAAGCGTTTTTTAGAGTCCGACTCTGTGTTGGCTTTTTTGGTATCGGTTGCAATCGCACCCAATTCTTCTAGCAGTCTCACGCCATCTTGAATGTTGCGTTTATCTGGTGCTTCTACGAATGGGAAGGCTTGAATATCACCTAAACCTAACGCCGTCATTTGTAAAATAACTGAAGCTAAGTTTGTTCTTAATATTTCCGGATCGGTAAATTCAGGGCGAGACTCAAAATCTTCCTCTGAATATAGGCGAATACAAATACCTTCCGCCACACGACCACAACGACCTTTACGCTGATTCGCACTTGCCTGAGAGATAGCTTCAATCGGTAAACGCTGTACCTTGGTTCGGTAACTATAACGGCTAATTCGAGCTGTACCTGGGTCAATAACATAGCGAATACCCGGAACCGTTAACGATGTTTCCGCGACGTTGGTTGCCAGTACTATTCGACGACCAGTATGAGATTGGAAAATGCGGTTCTGCTCGCCTGATGACAAACGTGCGTACAATGGCACGATCTCAGTGTCTCGTAAATTACGTTTACTAAGCGCGTCAGCCGTATCGCGGATCTCACGTTCACCATTCATGAAAATTAGGATGTCGCCTAGCCCTTCATCGCAAAGCTCATCCACCGCTTCAAAAATACCTTCCATTTGATCGCGGTCGTTATCACTGCTCTCGTCTCCACCTAATGGGCGGTAACGTGTATCAACCGGGTAAGTTCTGCCAGAAACTTCGATAATGGGTGCGTTATTGAAGTGTTTAGAGAAACGTTCAGGATCGATAGTTGCCGAAGTAATGATGACTTTAAGATCTGGGCGACGCGGAAGAAGCTCACGTAAATAACCCATGATGAAGTCAATATTTAAACTGCGCTCATGCGCTTCATCGAGGATGATGGTGTCATATTGATTTAAGAAACGATCGTGTTGAATTTCAGCCAGTAAAATACCGTCTGTCATTAACTTGATTTGAGTGTTATCAGAAATTTGATCATTAAATCGAACTTTATAACCCACAAACTCGCCAAGTGGCGTTTCCATTTCTTCTGCAATACGGTTTGCAACTGAACGCGCTGCAAGCCTTCTTGGCTGAGTATGACCAATTAAACCAAAACGACCACGACCAAGCTCAGAACAAATCTTAGGCAGCTGGGTGGTTTTGCCTGAACCCGTTTCACCAGCAACAATCACCACTTGGTTTTCTGCAATGGCTTTAGCGATTTCATCACGCTTTTGGCTAACAGGTAATATCTCTGGGTATTCAATCGTCGGTTTATGTGACGCGCGCTGAGTGGCAGTCATCATTGACTTAGCAATATCTAACGCTATTTCATCAAAGACAGCATTCTTTGATTGTTCGTTCTTAATTCGGCTAGCGCCCGATATACGCTTACTCAAGCGGAAACGATCTCGCATCATGCAATCATTTAAGGCTTTGCGAAGTGATGCTGGGCTGTTTGTTGTTTTAGACTGTGAGGCTGCAGTATGTGCAGTAGCGTTTGAATCAACCTTAGAATTAGCTGATTTCGCTTTATTATTTGGGGACGAAGTCAAAACGTGTCCTATTCTTTACCTAAAAAATCTCGCGCGATTGTACCATAAGTGAAGAATAAAAAAGCTAGAGCGATGGGTTTACTTATTTCCATGCACCCTAGCGTTTCAGTCATGCTCCCTTTCGACCGAAATCCAATGAATGCGCCTTGAAATAAAAACGCCCTAAACCTTATTGTTCAAGGTTTAGGGCGTTTTCGATATTTACTTCGACTTGTTCAGTCTATCAATGTTGGTTGATCATCATTCTGATAATGACTAGAAAACCTTAAAACTCGTATTGAACATAAATAGTATTATAGTTACTGCCGCCTTTGATGCGCCCAAACTGAGAAGCATTTTCAAAGATAGCAGAGCGATGATGCAATGAATAACCGAACCACAAATTGTTCAAGTCTTTCTCATTCACTAAATCACCTACGTTGACATCAAAAGATATATCTAAATAGTTTAATAGGTGGCTCGCGGTGTAGCCTTTTTCTTCCATTTCCTTCGCTTCAATATAAGTAATTGAATCTACATAAGACATACCTTCAGCAAAACCTATTCGCCATTGAGTTGGCCAGTCGAAAGTGTAATAGGCTTTAATAGCAACAACATATTCAGTGCTGTTGGATTGAACTTCAGAGTTCCAATGATGAACAATACCCGGAGTTAAGTAGATATCAATCGGCACCCCAAACAACTCATCAGTTAATGGGTGCCCATAGAAAAATGAGGTAAGCTGATTATTGTACTCATCTTTTTCAGTATTGAACTTCATGATGTCGCCAATATTAGATGGCGTTGCCCAGCCATGAGCCACACGCAAATAAGGGGCATTACTTAACTGTGGTTTTGGCGCTTTTTCTTTGTCATTGAAGAATCCAAAGCCAAGGAAGAACTCACTTTGATAACGGTCATTAATGATAGTCGAGTCATAAGCATTGTCATCTAAACGAGTAATGCTGGTTGAACCTAATAAATACAGGTTCGAAATAACATGATAACGGGCTTCTAAACCAATATTTAGATCTGCTCCCGCTCCAACATTTTCGCCTTCTAAAGCAAAGTAGTAGCTATTAAAGTCCGAGCTTTTATAGCGCAATGTTGCACTGGGCGTAAATTCCCAGTCACCAGATTGGTAGTAACCTTTTGCACGGAGATTTCCGTGGAAACGATATTCATCGTCACTCATCACTTCGGTATCTATTTCCCAAGTATCATCTAACTGATAAGTCAGTTGAACACCAAAATCAGCCGTATCACCTTCAATTGCATTTTGTTCTGAAGCTGGAATATCAATAAACCGCATGCGAGAAATGGCGTTTAAGGACCACAATTCATCTTCAGTTTGATAGACATAAGCACCCATTTCAGTGCCGTCGATGTACACATAATCATTTTTAAAAAACAGCATAGGCACAAAAGAACTGACGGTTTGATCACCTTCGGTTGTGTCAAAAGGAATGGTTGCGACACGATACATTGCCGCAATTCCCCACTCTTGTTCTTGGGTTGCCCAAACATTAGCAGACGACAATACCGCTGCCGTGGTCATTAAAGATGATAAAAATTTGTACTTCATTCTGATGGGATAGCTCTTTGTATGAAAATAAAGTGACTGAATTGACAATTATTAACCATTTTATCTGAACTAGGTTTAGATTCGTTAGCAATTGACCGTTACAATAAAGCATATTCTCTGATAAATGAAAGTAATGTGAAAGTCTCAGAATTACAAAACATCATAAATAATTTACCAAATGGCGCGGATCCCGAAATAGTTATGGGAGAAGAGTGGCTGCCTGAACGCTTAATAGAGACTAAACTGGATGGTGACCTATTATTTTTAGGCTTTGATAATGCCCCTGAAGAAAATCAAGGGGATGAAGAAGGACGTGGATTCGTTGAACATGAAATCACAATGATTCGTAAAAAGTTCGAACAGATTTTAGATGACAGTTCAGACACCAAAACAAAAGCGGACGCTATGTTGGCATTATTTCTAATGGGGCATGAACTTTCGAGCTCTGAAGTTATCGAAATACTGGAAGATCCAAACGCAGATAACGAATAGTCACCTTCCACGTTATCACTTCCAATTAGGAGCATTGTTCAGCAACATCACTTCTCACTCTCGCGAGCAATGCCGCCTTAACTATACGCATCACCAACTATGCGCATCACCAGCTATGTGAATTAGCACCCACGCGAATCACCGCTTCCATTTAGATAATTTAGGACTCGTATTGAACCTTTCAAAAACCTCACCGTTACCATTATTAATTGCCGGTCCTATTTTACGAAAAACAACCGTCAATGAAGTTGCCCTGTGGCTAGTAACAAGCCAACCCATTAAGGGAGAAGTATTATTTTTCCGCCCGAGTGAACCTGAAGCTTTTTTCCATTATGATGCAGCTCAGGCAGAATCTATCCGAGTGGGTACAAATGCATGGGTAACGCTAGCTTCAATTCAAGGTGAATTTCCTGCCGATACACCTCTTGAATATCAAATTCAGACGGATCAAGGTGACATTACTGACCTTGCACCTCATCTACTTTATCAAGGTCAATCAAGACTTAACTTTGTGATCCCGACTAAAGCCGATTATGTGTTACATGGTTCTTGTCGTAACCCTCATCACTCAAGTAAAGACAGCTTAGTTGCCGCTGATAGTAAAGTTCAAAGCCAAGCACCACTTGAACGCCCCAACATTCTCATGATGAGTGGCGACCAAATTTATGCCGACCATGTTGCTGGCCCAACGCTTGATGCGATTGGACAAGTCATCTCCTTGTTAGGTTTACCTAATGAAACGCTGCCAACAGATTCTCAAAAAAGTCATATTTCTAGTGCGGAAGATCTATACACGAGTGACTTTAATTTTTACCAACGCGACAAAGTATTACCTCACCACACAGGTTCAGATTCATTTTTAGATAAACTCTTCCCACAGCGCCGAGTCCCTATTTTCAGCTCTAGGGAAAATGAAAATCACTTAGTGGCCCTTTCTGAATTTATTGCCATGTACTTGCTGGTTTGGTCTCCAACGCTTTGGTCTCTGGTCAATAAAGAACAGTTAAGGGACCAAAACTTCAATCATGGTCACTACACATTAACACCAGCAGAACAGCAGCAATGGCGTGAAGAAAACGCCGCTATTAATGACTTCATACAAGGTCTCCCTCAAGTTCAACGCTTACTAGCTCATATTCCTACTTATATGATTTTTGATGATCATGATGTAACGGATGACTGGAACTTAACCGTCGGCTGGGAACATGCCGCAGACCAAAATGCATTTGCTAGTCAAGTGATTGGAAATGGTCTTGCTGCCTATTGGCTATGCCAAGGTTGGGGAAATACGCCAGAGAAATTTGATAGCGCATTTATAGAAAGAGTAACTAACACTTTTGAAGTCGATGCTAATACAGCAGAGCTCAACCATAGCCATCAGCAGACCTTGCTAACGTCGCTGAATCGATTTGAAGACTGGCACTACACCATTGAAACATCACCTAAAATCATTGTGCTCGATACACGTACTCGTCGTTGGCGCTCAGAGTCACGTATGAATAAACCATCGGGGTTGATGGACTGGGAAGCACTGATTGAACTACAACACCAACTGATGGGTTTAGATAAAGTCATTATTGTTTCTGCAGCCCCTATGTTTGGGGTCAAGTTCATTGAAACACTGCAAAAAATGATGACTTCTCTAGGGCAACCTTTGGTTATTGATGCTGAGAACTGGATGGCTCATCCAGGCAGTGCCAACACACTGATCAGTATTTTCACTCATACCAAAACACCCACTAACTTTGTCGTTTTATCTGGTGATGTTCATTATTCGTTTGCTTACGACATCAAGCTTAGATATAGGAAAAACAGCCCTAATATTTATCAAATCACGTGTAGCGGCATTAAGAATGAGTTCCCTGCCCCACTGCTTAAATTCTGTGATATTTTCGATCGTCTTCTGTATAGCCCGCATTCCGTTTTGAACTATTTCACTAAAAGAAAACGTCTCAAAATTGAAAAGCGCAGCCCGGATAACCAAAGCTTCTATCGCTTATCAAACCGCAGTGCTATTGGTGAATTAAGACTTGATGATACAGGAAAGCCAGTTGAAATTTCAACGCTGAGCGGAACGGGTGAAAATACCCACTTTCCCGCACCCTAAATTTCATTAATGCGGAGTACATGCACTCATTAATACATCACCTTCATGAGTGCATTCAATAAAGAGCAATGTAAATGTTGTGTCAACTTGCTTGTTATTGTGACTAATCACCCTAATAGTATTATCAAGACGACAGATTTGGAGCTTTGCATGTTTAATTCACTCACATCACTTTTTAAACAATTAATCGACGGGCAAGATCTTGGAAAAAACCCTGTATCCTCCCCGAACTTAGCGATAGCAAGCCTATTGTGTGAAGTAGCAGGCGCTGACCATGCGATTAACCCAGTAGAACAACAAGCAAAACTACACTTACTTGAAAGGCTGTTAGGGCTTTCTGAAGATGCTTCGAAAGCGCTGCTCACTGAAGCAGAGCAACAAGTTAAACAATCGGTTTCTCTTTATGATTTTACGTCACAACTTCGTGAGTTATCGCAACCTGTTCGTTTTGAATTAATTAAAGGCATGTGGGAAGTCGCGCACGCTGATGGTGAAATAGACCCTCTAGAAGATGCCGTAATTAGAAAAACGGCTGAATTACTCTATGTTGATCATAGTGAGTTCATTAGAGCAAAACTTTCTTCGCAAAACCAACTTTAAACCTACATGTAATAATCATTGACGATTAACCTCAAGTATACCGACTCGCCCGTCTATTATTTTCCCGCACACGATTAGTTGCATTTCTCATGTGTAACTAATCCACTTTCAAATCGATTCTTTTATTGAGAACATCCAAAATAACTCCATTCCCAATATAAAAACAAAACAAAAATCATTATAAAACAACAAGTTAAAAGTGGCACATTGATTGCTAATCCTTATATATCCCAGATAATTAAGGACGATTAACATGAAAACACTCACTCCCTTATTTCTAACATCAGTTATCGCTAGTTCTCTTATTGGCTGTGGTGGTGATAGCGGTGGCTCAAGCTCAGGCGGCGCAGTAGCTGCGGTTGCAGACACATCATTTAATGAAATTTCAGTACCTAACAATTTTGAATGGCGAAGCGTTAACAGCCATGAGCTAAACGTGAACATTGTAAGTAGCTACTCACAGAAAAATGGTAATGCATCCCCTATTCGTGGATCTCACATCGTCAAATTTTATAGCATCACCTCTGATGGTATCGACGCTACTCCCTTCTATTCCGGCGTTACAAATAAAGAGGGAGTGTTGAGCAATGACTTCAGCATTCCAGCACATTGGGAAAGCATAAAAGTTGTTGCAAACGTTAGAAAGCAAAGTTGTGAATCTCAATTTAGCTTAAGCGAGCTGGTACCAAACTTAAGTGTTGCTTGTGACATTGTGTTAGATGCGGATTAAGGAAGAGACGTTATGAATAATTTAAAGAAATCACTATTAATCATGAGCTCATTTGCTGCCAGTAATGTTCCACATTATGCGCTATCTGCAGCATCTGAAAACACTTCAACAACCAACAGTGACGGGTCGATAACAGTTACGCAAAAGATTAACAGTAGCAGTACAAGCCCTCATTATGTGGCACCATCAGGGTATGGTTTTGATATCTACAGCAACGCCAATCAAGATTATTCATGGCAACATAACATTGAAGTACCTGAAGGTTCTCAAATCACTGAAGCAACGCTCACCATCTATGCCTATGATGTGGATTCTGAAGCACACCACGGCGAAAATGGCGAGTACGATGGTGTAGCTGTTGATGGCACGGCTTTAACCCCTGGATTTTTACAAGGAACCAATGGCAATTGGTCTACCACCATTTTCGACTTACCAACATCTACACTGAGTGATAATTTCGTTAATGTTGATCTTGATATAGATATTAATAATGACGGCTGGTTAACCACACTTGAATACAGCTTAATCAGTGTGACTTACACACAAATAGACAATGCAGCACCCAATTTACCGACGTTAAGCCGTAGTGCTGGCTTAGGTTCTACCGATGATTTGGTTGTAACAGTAACGGGCCCGACCCCCGCAGATTCCGATGGTGATGCCGTGACTTATAGCTATCGTTGGTTCGTCGATGTCGGCCAAGGTTTCTATGTTGATGACGAATTTGTAGGTAAGAGTAACAATACTGATGCGACTCTAAACTCTAGCGAAACAGCTGCCGGTGAGCTTTGGAAAGTTCAAGTTACAGCGATTGATTCGAATGGCTTAATTAGTGATATTGCAGAAATTGCTTGGCCCGAGATTGGAGACAGTGATGGTGATGGAATCGCAGACAGCGATGATTATGCACCAAACGATCCTACTATCGCCTTCTACAGCAGAACGCCAACAACAGGCTGGTACACACTTGCATTCGAAGATATGTGGCCATATGAAGGAGATTATGACCTAAACGACTTCATTACACGTTATGCATATGGCGTATATACAAATGCGAGCAACCAAATAACCCGCTTTGATTATTACGGACAAGCTGTCGCTCGCGGAGCCAGCCAAGACAACAGTTTCGCACTATCTCTTTCTGGTATTGACGCTTCAAATGTAAGTTCACTAACTAAAACTTACAACGGCTCAACTGAAGCAATCACCCCTGAAGGCGGTCACAGTGGAGAGTTAGTCATTGTCGCAATTGAGAGTATTTCCGACATGCTTCCAAGTAATGGAAACTCTAATTTCTACAATACTGAGTCTGGTGATGTACGTGATGCTGTTGACTACAGCATATCTCTTGTAATCGATGGTTCAATGACAAGTTTAAGTGGCACAACACTGAACCCATTCATCTATAAATCGGATGCTCGTAATAAAGAAATTCACCTAATGAATTACCCGAATACAGATTTAGCGAACACGAGTATTTTTGGAGTTGGAGCTGATGATTCGAGCGTAGATAACAATGAATACTACCAAACAGTAGATGGCTTACCCTGGGCTCTTGATATTCCAACTCAATGGTCACATCCATATGAAAGAACCGATACCTGCCAAGCCTACCCTAACATTGTAGATTGGGCTGAGTCTGGCGGATCCAACAATGCCAGTTGGTTCCTATCACCAGTAAACGCTAAAGTATGGTAAGCAGCTTGCGGCTTGTAATAACAAAAGTACGATTAATGGTGTGACGATTGTAAAAACCGATCAATACGCCATAACCCAAGCAAGTCGAAAACTAAAAAGGTCGCATTTAAGCGACCTTTTATTTTGCAACAACCTGAACTGAACAAAGCTTTAATATCACAACATGGTCAGAGCCAGTTTTGCTAAATTGTACGCATCCACATACCCTGAATGCTGTCTACCTTCCCACTCAATGTCTTGAGCTTCTTGGGCTGCACGGTGACCAATGCGCTTTTCTTTGAGACGATTCTGAATACGATACAATGTCGCTAAGTTAATAAACTCAGAAAAAAGAGGTTCAATGCCTTTCTCTTTACATTCGTTATGTAAGATAAGGTCATCTCTTCCCCAGGCTGCGTAGATCTTCTTAGGTCCACCAAAGTTTTTCAACATAGATTGAATCACGGACTCTAATGGCCGACCTTGCTTCTCAATCTTACGAGGAGTAATACCAGTTAATTCGGCACAAAATAAAGAGACTTCATCTTTCTTAGGCTTTACGTAGTATTGTGCTCGTTTCACGATTTTTCCTGACGAAAGATCGATTTCAGCCAAACCCACCTCTATGATTTCGCCTGTCGTACCTACGCCATTTTCGCTCCAACAGCACATTTCCAAATCGAAACATACCACTCGATTGTGATTCATACGTCGCCTAATTATCTCTTTTTAAAATTTGAGTAAATTGTACCTGACACGATTCAATAACTCGACCCTATCTCTACCAAGTGTTCAATTAGCCTGCAATTGTGACCTGATTTCGACCATTCATCTTACTTTCATATAAATGGTTGTCTGCTTTTTGCAATAATTGCTCAGCGGTTTCCCCATCATAAACACCTGCCCCAACACTCAAAGTACAATGTAAGCTTTCGCCTTGGTAATCTGTCGGTGTACTACTCACAAGCTCCAAGATTTCATTAAGGTAGTCGTGTAAATCATCACGGTCATGAACTTCAGTAAGAAT
This sequence comes from Vibrio sp. 99-70-13A1, assembly GCF_013114625.1. Lineage (GTDB taxonomy): Bacteria > Pseudomonadota > Gammaproteobacteria > Enterobacterales > Vibrionaceae > Vibrio. Next base: position 65,923 of record NZ_VTXD01000010.1, on the reverse strand, counting down.
GCAAAACTCATCACCGCCCAATCGAAATAAGTAATCTGACGAATGCAACTTATTACTAATGATGTAGCTTACATGCTTAAGTAACGCATCCCCTGCTGGGTGACCAAATTGGTCATTAATGCCTTTGAATTTATCAATATCAAAACCCACAAGGCTAAAGTTAGGTTTAGTTTTTAACCATACTTTAAGCGCTGCGTTAAACGCCCTTCGATTTAAAAGCTCAGTCAGGCTATCGTGTTCAACTAAGAATCGAAGCTCTTCCGTTTTCTTGTCGAGCATATCGGATAAGCGCTCTTTTTCACGTACTTGTAAATTCACAATATAAGCGAGTAAAAATGAGATCATCAACCCTACAGAAGCCATACCAACTAACACCAAATACCCGCTATTAGAAATAAGCGAGCCTATTCTAAATTCTACAACCCAATCTCGGTTTGGTAAGCTGATAACCTTGCTGATTTGATGTCCCGAGACCTCTTCAAAACCTTCGGTTTCAAATAAAATTGGGTCGTCTTCAGCATCGAAGCCTAAATCAGTCACGCGGATAAATATATCAAGATCAACGAGAGTTGAAGCGAGAAGGTTCTCGAAATAATAAGTGGTGCGAACCACTCCCACAACCACACCTAAAAGATCTTGCTCATTGGAATCAAACACTGGGTGGTAAACCAACATACCTGTTTTCTCTGGTCCTTTACTTAGACCATCTTGCAGTAAACGAACTTTATCCGAGAGGTTCGCTTGCCGCGTTTCTAGAATATTGTCGATAACCAGTTTGAAGCGTTCACGAGAAGAGTAAAAACCTAATAATTCAATATTTTCAGGCGTTTGTGGGTGGATATCTGAAGCAATAAAAACAGGTTGGTCACCCATTATATAACCAAGGGTTTTAGGTCCATCTTTCGGCACAGTAAACAGCTGATAAGAAGGATATAAAGATTGCAGCCTTTGAGTATGAGCTTCAATTTGGTCACTAGAGACTTTTTCCATCCATTGTAGACCAATCAAACTTTTTGAACCCTGAATCGTTCGCTTAGCAAAGGCATTGAATGCATCCCAATGCTGCTGTTCCGTTGACGAAAAGAAATTAGCCCCTGAACCAATGTACGCCACATCATTTTTGATAAACATTCTTAGGCTTTGAACCTGACGTTCAGCGATGTTATCCATATTAGATAACATGGAATCTTTTTGGTTTATCGCAATAAAAACAAGGCACAGTACAGTAACAGCGATAGAAGCAGCGAAAGTCAATAAAGGGAGTGTTCGTTTCTTCAACCCAGTAGATGGGCTTACACTGTTAGGCATTAGTATTCCAAATAAATCATGTTGATAGTTAAATTATACACTCGTAAACGCCATTCTCTAACATTGATTAAGTACAAATGCAGGGAAAATGAGCATTATTTGTCGTTCACCTAAAATATGAATTAAAAGGCACTAAAATATTGGTTAAAAATAAAGCGAACAGTGCTAGTTTCAAGTCGAATAAATCCAGAAAATAAGCCCTTAAGCCTTGAATATGCTAGTATCTACCCCATATTTAAAGCTTGAAAGAAACCTGATGCCGCGTGTATCAGTTCATTCTTTCCAATCTGTATATTCCTCCAATCTCAGATTTTTATCTGATGAAATGAATATACCGTTAAATCAATCTATAGAGACATCACAATGAACTTTGATTTAAACCTAATTCCACAAACGTTTGACATGCTGCATGCCGGTCTTGCTTCTTCAAGCGTTTTATTACTTTTAATTGCAGTTTCTCGTAAATCAAAAGTAATCGAAAAAGTTGTAGAAAAACCTGTTGAGAAAATCGTTGAAGTTGAAAAGACAGTTGAAAAAATTGTCGAAGTTGAGAAAGTCGTTGAAGTTGAAAAAGTCATCGAGAAAGTCGTCGAAGTTGAATCTAAACTTGCAACCGCATCAACAGACTCTGCAATGCAGTTATTATCAATCATGCAGCAAGAAGCTCGCCTGATTGATTTCCTTCAAGAAGATTTAACATCATTCTCTGATGAAGAAGTCGGCGCTGCAGCTCGCGTTATTCATACTGGCGGTAAAAAGGTATTGGGCGATTACGTAACATTAGCTCATATCCGCTCTGAAGATGAAGAAACGCGAATCACTATTGCAGAAGGCTTCAACCCTCAAGAAGTGCGCTTAACGGGTAATGTAACGGGTAATGCCCCATTCAATGGCACTTTAGTTCACAAAGGTTGGAAAGCGACTGATATGAACCTACCTAAGCTAGCTGAAAACTACGACGCTTCAGTTATTGCTCCAGCAGAGGTTGAACTTTAATGGATCATAACAATACACAAAATGCCGATGAGCAGAACATCGGGCCGAAATTCAGTGTGGGAATTGACTTGGGTACGACTCACTGCGTCCTGTCATTCCTAGATACGACAGATGAAGATGCACGTGTTGAAGTAATGCCAATCCCTCAGCTTACGGCTCCGGGTACGGTTGAAACACGTAGCCAACTTGGTTCATTTTTGTATCAGCCCCACGAACATGAAATGAACAGTAATTCACGTGTTTTACCTTGGTCTTCTGAGCCAAAAGCACTAGTAGGTGCTATCGCTCGTAATCTTGGTTCTAAAACACCAATCCGTTTGATTGCGAGTGCGAAGTCTTGGTTATGTCATTCTGGTGTAAACCGCCGTGATGCATTCCTACCAGCGGGCAGCCCTGAAGAAGTCGAAAAAGTATCGCCTCTAAAAACGACTGAGTTATACCTTGAACATCTAAAAGATGCTTGGAATCACACTCACCCAGAACACAAACTTGCTGATCAAGATGTGACGATTACGGTTCCAGCTTCATTTGACCCTGCTGCTCGTGATTTAACAGCTGAAGCCGCTCGTAATGTTGGTTTTGAACACTTAACACTACTAGAAGAACCACAAGCCGCTCTTTATAGCTGGATCGACAATAGTAACGACACTTGGCGTGACGAAGTCAATGTCGGTGATGTAGTACTCGTTGTCGATATTGGCGGTGGTACAACTGACCTTTCTTTGGTTGAAGTGAAAGAAGACGAAGGCAACCTGACATTAAGCCGTATTGCAGTAGGTGAACACATCCTACTTGGCGGTGACAACATGGACCTTGCTCTTGCCTACCGCCTGAAGATGAAGTTAGCTCAAGATGGTAAAGAATTAGCACCTTGGCAAGTTCAAGCAATGACTCATGCTTGCCGTGATGCAAAAGAAGCACTGCTGAATGACGCAGAACTACAAGCTGTACCAATTGTTGTGCCTAGCCGTGGCTCAAAGCTACTTGGCGCAACTCTAAAAACAGAACTGACTCAGCAAGAAGTTCAGCAAACATTGGTTGACGGTTTCTTCCCGCAAATTGCTGTTACAGAGCACCCTGTTCAAAAAACTCGTGGTGCACTTACGCAGATGGGTCTACCTTACGCACAAGATGCTGGCATCACTCGTCACATCGCAGCATTCCTTTCGAAGCAAGCGAATGCATTGGGCGGAGCATCAGAACAACAGCAAGATTTCAACCCATTTGCTAATATGCCAGGTATGCCTGGGGCAGATGTACAACCAGCAGATTTCATCAAACCAAGCGCTATTTTATTCAATGGTGGCGTGCTTAAGTCTCCATTACTTTCTGAACGCTTATCTTCAACCATCAATGCTTGGTTAATTTCGGCAGAAGCTGAATCTGCGAAGCAATTATCTGGTTTAGATTTAGACTTAGCTGTAGCAAGCGGTGCTTCATACTATGGCTCTGTTCGCCGTGGTCAAGGCGTGCGTATTCGCGGTGGTATTGCTTCAAGCTACTACGTAGGTATTGAAAGTGCGATGCCGGCAATTCCAGGAATGGCTCCACCGATGGAAGCACTTTGTGTGGCGCCTTTCGGAATGGAAGAAGGCTCAAGTGTTCAAGTACCAAGCCAAGAGTTTGGTCTAGTTATTGGTCAACCGGTTCACTTCCAATTCTTTGGCTCAACGACTCGTCGTGAAGACGAAGCTGGAACACATTTGGATCACTGGGCTCCAGAAGATTTAGATGAGCTACCTGAAATTCAAGTGACTTTGCCTGTTTCTGAAGGTCGTCGTGAAGGTGAAGTGGTTCCTGTTACTTTAGCATCACGTGTGACTGAGCTTGGCACTTTATACTTAGAAGCTATCGCGACTGATAACGGTCAAAAATGGCACGTTGAATTTGATGTCCGTGAAGAGACAAGTTCTGATTCTGAAAATGTTCAGCAAGACAGTACTCAATCTCACCATCATCAACACTAATACACATATATTTAACGGCACCTTATTGGTGCCGTTTTTTAATCCATATATCTTGTGAGGTTCAGTAATGGCATCTCCTCGTTTTCTCGTCGGCATTGATTTAGGCACTACAAATACTGTTGTCGCTTATTGTGAAATCACCGATGACTTACAACACTCTCCTGTTTCTTTATTCGATATAGACCAACTCATTGGTCCTGGAGAAGTCGTTCGTAAACCCCTACTCCCTTCTTTTCGTTACCATCCAGCACAAAGCCAAATATCAGACTCAGACTTAACCCTTCCTTGGGATACAGCTTTAGTCGAAGGCGACACTCCAAATGTTATTGTGGGTGAATGGGCGCGTGAACTTGGCGCTAAAGTAGAAGGTCGCCAAGTATCCAGTGCAAAAAGCTGGCTGTCGCATCAAGCGGTTGACCGAAATTCTGAAATCTTACCTTGGGCTGGTGCTCAAGATGTTGATAAGGTTTCGCCAGTAGTTGCAAGTGCTAGCTACCTTAACCATATCCGCCAAGCGTGGAATTACCGTAATCCAAGCAATAAACTTGAGAATCAAGATGTTGTCGTCACCGTGCCGGCATCATTTGATGAAACAGCACGTAAGCTGACACTTGAAGCGGCTGAACTCGCGAGTTTAGGCAAAATCATGTTACTCGAAGAACCACAGGCAGTTTGTTATGACTGGTATGCAAGACACCAACAAACAGCATCAGATGAGTTAAAGCAGCTCCCGCTTATTCTGGTTTGTGATGTAGGTGGTGGTACGACCGATTTAAGTTTAATTGAAGCCAAATTCGAAAAAGATGAACTAGCGCTAGATAGAATTGGGGTTGGCGAACACTTAATGCTAGGCGGTGATAACCTTGATCTAGCCTTAGCTCACCTTGCTGAACAAAGATTCAACCAAGGTAAAAAGCTTAATGCAGCAAGCCTGACAAAATTAATCCAGCAAACTCGTAAAGCAAAAGAAAACTTACTGTCTTCAAATGCACCTGAAGAAGTAAAGATCACTATGCTAGGCAGCGGTTCCAAGTTGCTTGGTGGTACTAAAAGCATCGGTTTGACCAAACAAGAAGTTCACAACATCGCGTTAGATGGCTTCTTCCCATTGTCAGATTTTAATGACGTTCCAGACAAACGCCGAAGTGCCGTTGTTGAGTTCGGTTTGCCCTATGTAGCGGATCCTGCGGTGAGCAAACATGTCGCTGAATTTTTAACTCAGCATCAACAAGTATCACAAGCAGCATTAGAAAATTCCGACCAAATTGATTTCGACCCTTCACAACCTGCAGTACCCGTAGGTGTGCTACTGAATGGTGGTGTATTTAATAGTGACCTTGTAACGCAGCGTGTCACTCAATTACTGGGGAACTGGAAAGGTTCACCAATCACTGTTTTAGATAACCCTCACCCAGATTGGTCTGTTGCATTAGGTGCGGTTGCATTTGGTAAAGCCCGACGTGGTGCTCAGCTGAAAATTGGTGGAGGCGCTGCTCGTTCTTATTTCTTGCATCTTCAAGAAAAGAATAAAATGGGTAAGGCATTATGCCTACTAGCGAAAGGGACAGAAGAAGGTCAAGAAATTCGCTTGAATGGTCGACGCTTCTCGCTAACCTTAGGTGAGCCTGTTCGTTTTAATTTACTTACCTCCACACATGATCAAATCGCCCATGACACGGCGATTCAAAACGGTGTGATGGTCAATGTAAACGCTGATCTTTTCTCTCCTCTTCCGCCTTATATCTCAACACTAGACAGCACTGATTCTATTGCTCTTCAAGCCAACCAAAAAGAACGAGTTGAAGTTCAATTAGCTTGCCAGCTTACAGAAGTCGGCACATTGAAAATGGAATGCGTCAGTGTTGATGATGAAAGTAAACGTTGGTTACTGGAGTTTGAAGTACGCAATAAGCAGGGTGATGACTCAGAGGATGAGCAATTTCACCCCCGCCTAACTGAATGTAAAGAGCTGATCTCTAGGCTATACAGCGGAAATAAAAAAAGCGCAGATACAAAAGAGATAAAGACAATTTCGAAAGAACTTGAAAAGCGTTTAGGCAAAAAAGACGAGTGGGACTTCTCTACACTACGCCAACTGTTTGATAGCTTATCTCTTGGACGCAAACGTCGCCGCCGCTCTGAAGCACATGAAAAAAATTGGCTGCGCCTAGCTGGTTTCTCAATGAGACCTGGTTTTGGTGATCCAACGGATTCTTGGCGTATTGAGCAAATCTGGGGGCTATACCAGCAGAACATTCAGTTTCAAAACCACCAAGGGTGGACCGATTGGTGGGTATTCTGGAGAAGAATTTCCGGCGGTCTATCCCAAGATCAACAAGAGACTATTCTAGCCGACATAGCAAAGTATCTTCACCCTGGAGCAGCTAAGAACCCTAAATCAGTACAAGAAGCTCAAGATAAAGGCTATGAATCTATGGTTCGTTTAGCTGCATCACTTGAACACCTAGACGTAGAAGATAAGTCTCTGCTATCCACCTGGTTTTTAAACAAAGCCCTTAATCATTCCCAATTTGTTCAAGCGCACTGGTGGGCACTCGGTCGCCTAGCCTGTCGTACTCCATTATATGGCAGCCAGCATAATGTTATTCCTCGCGAACAAGCAGAGCAGTGGCTACCTAAGCTACTGGAACAAAACTGGCAAAAAGAGCCAATGATAGCGTTTGCCGCTGTCATGATTTGCCGTAAAACTGGCGATAGATTGTTTGATATTTCGGATGATTATCGTGAACAGGTATTAAATAAATTACAGCAGAGTAAAGTGCCAGACTCTTGGGTTAGCCTTGTTTCTGAAGTGAAAGAGCTATCGGAAAGTGAATCTAAGAGGGTATTTGGTGATGCCCTACCAAGTGGGTTAAGCCTAATTAATAATTAAAGAACCTCCCTTTAGCTTTAGCTTTAGCTTTAGCTTTAGCTTTAGCTTTAGCTTTAGCTTTAGCTTTAATTATGGTTACATAAATGAAAATGCCACTACAAATCTTAGCTTTAGATTTTATAGTGGCATTTTTTGTTAACTACAAATGTGTTCATTATTTACTTAAGCTTAATGTTTGGAACCACTAGGGTTAATTGAAAAATCAGTGTGTTCATATATATCAGATAGTTTCTTTTCTTTACGCTTTTCGGCGTTGCTGCCTCCTTTGTTGTTTGTTTGATTTAAAATCCATTCTTCATGAACTCTAGCCGAGTCCAAAAACTCTGGATCTTCTAACGCTGCCTTGCGAAGTTTATTTACACGTTCGAGAGTTTCCCAAATCATACGGCACCTCCACACAGGGTCGTACCTTAAATATAGTCTAAATTTAATTACATTCAACAAACAAAATATGGTTCTGCAAGATATTACACTGATTAACTCATATGGATTTTGATTAAATGTTATCCACATATAGATCTAACTATGCCACTACAAACTTAGATATACACGGCGTATATTAAATATTGATGAATGTTTATGACTGGAAAAGATTAATGCTGAAGGAGGATAAATACAGAATAGAGGGATAAGGCAATAAGGATGAAGACGTAATATGATTAAGAAAAGAATAAAGCGAGCTATTGCTCGCTTTAATATACAACAACTGAAGATCTGGATAAGTATTAAGACTAAGTTCTGTTACCTAGTTTAACGGTGCCTTTAGTTGAGAACCATAACGTTTCTGTACGACGTCGACCAAGCAAGATTGGTCCATCATCGTAAAACAAAAAGTTCTTCCAATGCTTTTTAAACACTGACCATTTAGTTTCTAGCACGTTGTATTTCTCGTAACAGAAGTAAATCGTAACGTCGTCTTGCCAGTCAATATGCTCCAAAATACCTTCAGGTAGTTCTGGCTCATCTGAATCCCAACAGCTCATCCACTTAATTTCGTCTTTCCAATTGGAAGCTTTGCTTGGCCAATCTTGCGTGCTCAGGCGTTCTGAATCTGGGCTTTGTGGGCTCACGTTCTCTTTCCAAAACTGTGCAGCACGAGCCTGAGTCATTGGTTTTATCTTCTCTAAATCTTCTGCTGGTAAAGGCATAGATTGGTGAGTGAAAATCCATTTTCTTTGGTATTCATCCAAAGTTGTATATGACATCAAATATCCTTAACTTAATTATTAGAACGCTATGCTTCTAACATTATATATTCTTAGTTCTTATTTACGTATTAAATTAGCTGAATCTATTTTCAAACTAACCTTTAACTTATTCGAGTATCTTGCCAATGAGGATTAACCAAAGCAGTCAGTATGTGGTCTTCCCATTGACCATTTATCTGCAAATAATCTTTAGCATACCCTTCGCGTTCAAAACCAAGGTGGTTTAATACATTTTCACTACGCTTATTACGTGGCATATAACCAGCCATTAAACGATGTACATTCTGAACGTCAAACATATAGTCTTTGGCTAGTTTTAAGCCTCTTCGCATATAACCATGCCCTTGCGCGCTTTCCGCTAGAGAATAACCAACATTACACGCATGAAAAGGAAAGCGTGAAAGGTTACTAAAAGACACGGTTCCTAACATTTCATTAGTTTCAGCATTGATTAGTAAACAATAATATCCAAGCCCCATTCTATGCAACTCATGCAGCTTGATTAACCTTTGGCTCCATCCTTCTACACTAAAGAAAAGTTCTTCTCTAGCTGGCTCCCAAGGCTTTAGATATGGACGATTCGTAATAAAGTATTGGCTGATCATTTCAGCATCACCAGGGGCAGCAGTGCGTAATATTAAATCGCCATCCCGTTTACATACTTTCTCTTTAGTGCTGGTATCTTCAATCAATTTTTACGAATTCCATAATCACGCAATTTATTTGCAATTGAGGTATGGGAGACATTTAGGCGCTTCGCGAGTTTACGACTTGATGGGAAAGACTGATAAAGTTTCTCTAAAATCTGAGATTCATAGTCTTTCATAATTTCATCAAGCGAGCCGTCAATATTCATGCTCGCCATGCCCGAGGCTACCGCTTCAAGTTTAGGTAAATGGAACTGTTCAATGGAAAGTGTATCGCCATCTAGCTCAGTCAGCGCCCTTAGTACCATGTTATCAAGCTGCCTAATATTACCTGGCCATTGGTAGTTACCTAGTTGAATTACTAGCTCTTCCGTTAGCTTTGGCTTTAGCATGCCTAACTGGTGCGCATATTTGGCAGTAAATAATTCTAAAAGCGGTCCAACATCATTTGAACGTTCCCTTAAAGCTGGAATCGATAGAGTCAAAACATTCAGCCTATAGAAGAGGTCTTCTCGGAAAGATCCTGAATCAGCCAGTTCCCCTAACTTATGACGAGTTGAAGCAATAATACGTACATCAACATGCATCTCTTCTTCTTCTCCCACACGGCGGAAAGTGCCATCTTGAAGAAAACGTAGCAATTTGATTTGAAGATGAGGGCTCATTTCGCCAATCTCATCTAAGAATACGGTCCCGCCGTTAGCCTGCTCAAATATACCTTTATGACCTTGTTCATGATTGAACGAACCAGGAGCATGACCAAACAATTCGGTTTCAGCCACATCATCTGGCATTGAAGCACAGCTTAAAATCAGAAAAGGGAAAGAAGCACGGTTCGAGCGGTTATGACACGCTTTCGCTAGCATTTCTTTACCTGTGCCCGTGTCCCCTTCAATTAAAAGAGGCTGATCAAGCATTGCCAGTTTCTTCGCTTGACTAATCAGAGCTTTATGGCGGTTTGAAATACCAACAAAGTGCTCAAAACCTAGATTATTTTTTTCAGGCAAGGAGTCATGTGCATTCGCATCTTGCTGGCGGCTAGAACGAATCGTCATTACTGCGCTTGCCAGCACTGGTTCAGATACATCCCCACCTAGATAAACGGGAATAATTTCAATAGAGAAATCTAAACCATCTAACACTACATCTTCACGATGACGATTGACGTCTCCCTCAATCCAGCGTGAAAAATTAAAAGTAGGTAAAAATGAAATCACTGGTTCACCAATAATTTCTTCTTCTAATTTATTGAATAGATTAAGAGCGGCGTGGTTTGCCATATCTACAGACCCTTTCAGGTCAATAGCAATCACAGGATCAGGAAGGTTTGCTAAAAGTGCAAGTAGTTCAGTGTTGTGCCTTTCACTCGGCATAAACTGAATTTTCCTGACATCATTGACACCTGAAATACGGCGAATTTCCGCCATCAACTCACTGAAGGTATCAAAATCAATGTCAGGGCAATTTAAGTAAATGATGCCTTTAATATCAATTTCTATACCGCGTAAATCAATGCTTTTAGAGGCTAAAATATCGAGCAGCTCACGCGTTAAGCCAAGCCGATCTTCACACAAAACTTCAAGACGCAAGATGTGTCCTATTAAGGTGTCAGGAAAAGTTGACACTAGTTTGAATTAAGCAATGGAACCAGTCAAGAAAAGAGTCATCATAGAGCGGTCTATATCTATTCAGTTGTTAAATATCAATAGGTTGAGATGTTCTCTTATCATCACTCCCACCAATCAAGATTTCTTTCTGTAACACTTAGTAATAAATACTTACTTAAAACAAGGTTATTGTATGGAACTTAAAATGAATCACCCATAGCCTATATTATTCCGTATAAACCTCATCCGGCTAAAATATGAAACACTCCAAACTATTCCTCACCATAATCAGTACTTTTTCAGCGTCTAGTTTTGCCATGACTTCTTTCGATACAAGAAGTGTTGGCATGGGCAGCACTGGAGCGGCGTCTGCCTCTTACCTTACATCCAGTTTTCACAACCCCGCTTTAGCGGCTCGCTATAAAGAAAGCGATAACTTTGGGTTAATTCTTCCAGTTCTTGGGGCAAGGGTTCATGACCGAGATGACATGATAGACAAACTGGATCACTTCCAAGATATTGATGACCAATTGCAATTTGATCCTACCAATGAAGAGTTACTAGATGAATGGCGCAAAGCTTTAAAACAACTGGATAATGGCAATGTAAATGTCGAAGCTAATTTAGGTACCGTATTCGCCATTCCAAATAAACATATGAGTACCAACTTCTTCATCAAATCTCAAATAGCTACCATTGCGAGATTTAATGTACATGATGATGACTTACACAATGATAATCCTACTGATTCAGAGCTACTTTCAAGTGGTCAGGCGGTAGGAGTGGCGATTGTTGATGTGGGTTTTACCTTTGCTGATACGTTTACTATCAAAGATCACGATTTTATGTTTGGCATTTCACCCAAGTACCAACGCATCTATGGTTTAAACTACGTTGAAACACTGGATGAGTTTGATGACGACTTTGATGTTGAAGAGGATTACGTAGAAAAGTCTACATTCAACATAGACTTAGGCGCAGCTTATGAGTGGGGGGACAACACCATTATTGGCTTATCTGCTAAGAATATCTTATCGCAAGAACTGAAAACCAAAACGCACTTCGGGCAAAAAGCGACGGTACTTGTTCAACCAGAATTTGTACTGGGTATCTCATATGATAAATCATGGTACAACCTAACGGCTGACATTGATTTAAATGCTGTAGAGCACTTTAAAGAATACGACTACAAAACTCAGTATGCGAAAGTGGGTGCTGAGCTGGATGCGTTTAGCTGGGCTCAACTTCGTTTAGGCTATATGCACAGTTTAACTGATTATGCTGATGACCTAGCCACGGTCGGCTTAGGTTTTAAACCATTTGGTATTTTTGGATTCGATTTAGCGGCACAAGCTGGCAAAGACAATAACTACGGCGCTTCTGCTCAGCTCATCATGCATTTTTAATGTAGGCTAAGTCCGCTGCATACAATGAACGCACCCTAATTGAGTGCGTTTTATTTATTTCAAAGTGATACGTTTCACTTCTAACAATATGGCTTTACGAAAATCCGACAACTTTACTTTTCTGTCTTTATGCCAAGGAAGTGGTCGTAGCAATGACATTGCTTTTAATCCAACCCTTGCCGTTAGAATACCCACACCTAAACCTTGCCCTGCTCTTGCCGACACTTTTCCGGCAAGATCCATAGACATGAGATCCATACTGGCATCAATAGCAAGCTCACTTGCTCCCGCTAATGCCATATTAAGCAATACTAGTTTGAATAGTCTCAGGCGAGACCAGTAACCCAATTCAATACCGTACACTTGTGCCAGTTTATTTATCATTGTGAAGTTTCGCCACGCGACAAGCAGCATATCAACCGCAGCAAGTGGGCTAACCGCCACTAACGCAGCAGATTCAGTCGCAAATCTAGAGATAATCCGCGTCGCTTCTTTATCTTGCTGGCTCACGACAATAGCATCGTACATATCAAGGACTTCAGCATCACTATGTGAAGGGTTTACGCTGTTTTTCCACTTATCATAGGCTGGGCTTTCTTCTTTGATTCCACCTTGCTTGGCGATATCTTCACAAAATGCTTTCCCTTTTCCTACGCTATCACTTGTCAGTAAGCTCTCACTGACCTCTTGCACACTGAAATGCTTTTTCAATGAGCGTAATTTCCATAATTCTTTACCAATAGCCCCTAAGCCAAGAGAAGCAATACCTGCAATGAAGCCCGTCCAACCCAGTGTTAGCCAGTCAGCCGTTTGAAACGCAGTAATAACAGAGTCAACGGCTTGCCAGCCCACTAATGCTGTGAATGTAGTAAGAACCCCCGTCCCAAGCCATGAACTGTGTTTACTTGGACGGATCACTTGCTCTAACTGTTGCTCATGTTCCGTTTCGCCTTCCACTTCATCAGTCACAACCGGCGTAAACTTTTCTTGTTCAGTGAATATTTGCTGAGTGTTTAAATCCACTTGAGGCGCTTCGGTCGTATCCGACTGGAAACTAGAATCAGAGCCCATGCTAGTATTCAAAGGCTGATCAAAGACTTGCTTTGTTTTTAATTCACTCATTTCAGTTTATCTCCAATCAAAAACTCTAACGCTTTATCTAAGCGAACATGTTGGCAAGGCTGATCCGATTCCGCTCTTAATGGCCTAAAGCTTGTAAACTCGAAGTGGTTATCCTGCCAATATTGCTTGTTTGGTAATCTCCGAGGAACCTCTCCAGGGTAAAGCGTCTGCGAGAAGCCTTCTAAATTCATCCCCTGTAGTGCAGGTATATTCTCATCGCCTCTCGAAATATAACCTGACGATGTAGATTGTATTGAAGCAATACTCATGCAGCTCATATCGATATGCTCAAATGCAGCGTGCTGCCACGCAGGGTGAACCATTTGCTGCAGCAGTGACACTAAGTTGGGGTGCTGTTCTGGCGTAATATGATCGGCTTTAGAAGCGGCAAACAGAATCTTATCTATCTTTGGTGAAAACAGTCGCTTAACTACATTACTGCGTCCATATTTAAAGCTCGTTAATAGCTGCTCCAATGCATTTCTCATATCAATAAATGAGTCATACCCTGCATTCAGAGGCTGTAAGCAGTCCACCAGCACAATTTGACGGTCAAATGTTGCGAAATGATTCTTGTAAAAAGCTTTAACGACTTTCTGTTGATACTCTTCATACCGAGACTTCAACATCGAGTAGTTACTCTCTTTACTCGGCTTTCCACTTGGTACAATACAAGGGAAAAACTGTAAAACAGGCGCTCCAGCCAATTCACCAGGCAGCACAAAACGGCCAGGTTGCACCCAATGCAAACCTTCTTTTTTACAGGTATACAAGTATTGAGTATAAATATCCGAAATGTCCGCTAATTGCTTTTCATTGATATCAGCTAATGCGTCAAAACTGTCAAGAACCGAAAGCCATTCACCTGCAAACTCTTTTCTGTTTCCTTTCAGGGTATCGAATTGGTTTTGACTCCAGGTGTCAAAATCCATATCTAACAAAGGTAAATCAAGTAGCCATTCGCCGGGATAATCAACAATATCGAGATGAAGTGTACTGTTTTTAGAAAATAGCTTTTTTGCACCTTTAGTTGGCTGGTACTTAATAGCTAAACGGATTTCACTGACATCTCTCGTGGGTACTGGCCACTCTGGGGGATCAGATTGCAACGAGTTCATCGCTTCGTCGTAAGAAAAGCGAGGAATCATCATATTATTTTGAGGGATGCGTTTAGCACCAATGATTCTACCTTCGCGAGCTGATGACAATAATGGAAGGTTGCTATGCGTTGAGGTATGTAAAAGTTGATTCACCAATGAAGTAATGAATGCAGTTTTACCCGCACGAGATAACCCCGTAACAGCGACTCTTACATGTGAGTCAGTTCCTCTGCTTATAAAATCGCTCACTTCTTGGGTAATCTTCTTCATTCATTTCGCTCCAACGTTTCTTCGGTGCTGATTATCGGTTATTCAATATTAATGTTAGATGAATAAAAGCCCCTGATTACCATCATAATCAGGGGCTTTTTAATATAGTTAACTGGGCTTTTATACCCTATTAGCTGCTAAACACATTATACGGCAACTTAAAAATTCACAATATCGCGACTATACAATTCAAAACTCAGTGTCGGCTATCTAATCTTCTTCAATTAATTTATAGATAACAAACAAAGCAATCTCTACTACAGCTAATAGCGCTAAACTAATGGTGACGTACTTTTCATCGAAAATACTGATCCCGTGTAAAATCAAGTCGTAACCGACAAAGCTACCCACAACCACAGCCAGAACAATTTGTAGGATTTGAACAAAACGAGGCATTCCTCTCTCCTAATTCTTTATTTCTATCTTTTCAATACTAAATCTAATTAGCATTATAGTCTTGTTTTCACTATATCATTGATAAAACGAAAAAAGTGCAGTGAATTCTGCACTTTTTGTTTTCAGGGTGACTTTACTTAGCGGCTTCCGCTTCAGCAATCTTCACTTTCCAAGTGTCTGGACCGATTTGGTGAGCATTCGCCCCCGTTGAATCAACCGCAACCGTCACTGGCATGTCTTCAACTTCAAATTCGTAAATCGCTTCCATACCAAGATCTTCAAAGGCTACAACACGTGCTTTCTTAATCGCTTTAGCAACCAAGTATGCTGCGCCGCCTACTGCCATTAGGTAAACCGCTTTATGTTGCTTGATAGATTCAACCGTTGCAGGGCCTCGCTCTGCTTTACCAATCATACCCATGATGCCTGTTTCTTCTAGCATCATGTCTGTGAACTTATCCATACGGGTAGAGGTTGTAGGACCTGCTGGACCGACTGCTTCATCACCAACGGCGTCTACTGGACCTACGTAGTAAATGAACTTACCTTTCAGATCGACACCTTCAGGTAAACCTTCGCCACTTTCTAGCATGCCTTGAATACGCTTATGAGCAGCATCACGACCAGTTAAGATTTTACCTGATAGTAAGACAGTTTCTCCCGTCTTCCACTCTTGTACATCTTCTTTTGTCACTTCATCAAGGTTAACACGGCGAGTATTCGCGCCCGCTTCCCAAGTGATATCTGGCCATTCTTCTAGCTTAGGCGGCGTAAGTTCAGCAGGGCCACTTCCATCAAGAGTGAAGTGAACATGGCGAGTCGCCGCACAGTTAGGGATTAAGCAAACTGGCTTAGATGCTGCGTGGGTTGGCGCACTTTTGATTTTAACGTCAACAACAGTCGTTAGACCGCCAAGACCTTGTGCGCCAATGCCAAGCTTGTTTACACGGTTGAAGATATCAAGACGAAGTTCTTCTTCAGCGTTTTCGGGGCCTTTATCAATCAGATCTTGAATATCAATGTGTTCCATTAATGATTCTTTAGCAAGCACCGCGGCTTTCTCAGCCGTACCACCAATGCCTATACCCAACATACCCGGTGGACACCAACCAGCACCCATTGTTGGTAATGTTTTCTCTACCCATTCCGCAATGTCATCAGAAGGGTTAAGCATGACCATCTTAGTTTTGTTCTCTGAGCCGCCGCCTTTTGCCGCGATTTGAATTTCAACTTTGTTACCCGGAACCATATTAATGTGAACAACCGCTGGTGTGTTGTCTTTAGTATTAATACGCTTACCTGCTGGGTCCATTAGGACAGATGCACGCAATGGGTTATCTGGGTTGGTGTAAGCTTGACGAACCCCTTCATCAACCATTTCTTGAACCGTTTGATCCGTTTCCCACTGCACTTCCATACCAATATTAACGAAACACGTTACGATGCCCGTATCTTGGCAAATTGGACGATGTCCTTCAGCAGACATTCGCGAGTTAATTAGGATCTGAGCAATTGCATCTTTTGCTGCTTGGCTTTCTTCCTTTTCATAGGCTTTTTCAAGAGCTTGGACGAAATCTAAAGGATGATAATAAGAAATATATTGAAGTGCATCAGCGACACTGCTGATCACATCTTGCTTACGAATAACCGTCATTGCATGCCTCTTTATTGTTCTAGTTCCATGTTGGGTTCTTAATTTTGCCACTTTGATGAGCTTTTATTATTGCTAAAAGCAATCGCTTGCATAATTTGATATTTGCCCTGTCCTATCAACTAAATAATGAAGATAAGCAGAAGCAAATAAAAATCATGTTCTATTGCTCGAGCGCTGTGTGGCTTCAATCAAGAACTCACTTTATTTTGAATTTATGATACTCTTGCTTCTTCTAACACGCCATGCAGTGATCGAACTCTTTGTCACAAATTAAACAAATGAATAACAACGAATTTCACTCTATCCAAATTAAGCCGCTTGAATATCATTCAACCCTTGCTAAACAACTGTTTTCACGCATTGAAAGCCAGCCTTGGGCAATGCTATTACGGTCTGCATCAGAAAGCCATGTTGACAGTAGATTCGACATTTTAGTTGCTCAGCCTATCGCCACTTTCGAGACAATAGGTGTAAAAACAACCGTAAATGTTAATGGAAAAACTGAAGTTTCAGACGCTGACCCATTCACTCTATTGGACTCTTACCAAAAGCAATTACTTCCAGACACGGAAGGCTTTACAGAGTTACCTTTCATCGGAGGTGCATTAGGGTATTTTAGTTATGATCTTGGTCGAAGAGTTGAGAGTTTACCCTCAATTGCTACTCATGATCTTTCAACACCCGATATGGCCGTGGGTTTGTATGAATGGGCAGTCGTTATCGACCACAAAACTCAGTCGGCTTGTGTGGTGGGAGTGAATATTCAGGAACATTGGAGCTGGTTAACGACTCAAGGTGAAGAAGAGACGACAAGCGAAGGGCTTAACCGACAAAATTTTGCCCTCACCAGCCCTTGGGTCTCCAATATGTCTCAAGAAGACTATGGAAATAAGTTCGAACAAGTTCAAGAATATTTATTGTCTGGCGATTGTTATCAAATCAACCTTGCTCAACGTTTTAAAGCTGCGTACCAAGGCAGTGAATGGCAAGCGTACAATACGTTAGAGCAAAATAACTCAGCCCCGTTTTCTGCTTTTATTCGTATGGAAAACTCTTCTATTTTGAGCATTTCACCTGAACGCTTTCTTAAGCTAAACAGCGATACGATCGAAACAAAACCTATTAAAGGAACAAGACCTCGATCTCTTGATGCCGCTCAAGATCAAGAGAATGCCAGGGATCTCTCTGTTGCAGAGAAAGATCAAGCTGAAAACCTAATGATCGTTGACCTTCTGCGTAATGATATTGGGCGAGTCGCTAAACCTGGTAGCGTGCATGTACCTAAGTTATTCGACATCGAAAGCTTCCCTGCAGTGCATCATTTAGTGAGCACCATTCGGGCAAATTTAGATGAGGCCTATCGCGCCAGTGATTTATTAAGGGCTTGTTTCCCTGGAGGTTCAATTACTGGTGCACCTAAAATCCGCGCTATGCAAATTATTGAAGAGTTAGAGCCTCATCGACGTTCTGCTTATTGCGGAAGTATTGGTTATATAAGCCGAAATGGAAACATGGACACCAGCATTACAATTCGCACTCTCGTGGCGGAAAATAATAACCTCTATGCATGGGCTGGTGGAGGTGTTGTAGCAGACAGCAAATGTGACTCTGAGTATCAGGAAACCTTAGATAAGCTAAGCCGAATCTTGCCGGTTTTGTCTGAGTGCTAAGCGCCTTAAACTGAACGCCAGAAGCTAGAAGCTAGAAGCCAGAAGCCAGAAGCCAGAAGCCAGAAGCCAGAAGCCAGAAGCCAGAAGCCAGAAGCCAGAAGCCAGAAGCCAGAAAAATTTAGGCATAACGCTGAACAGTGTTATGCCTATTTTTATATCATCACTAAACACTGAGTCACTTATTATCTGACCGTACAAGCCTAGCTATAGAGATAACAATTAATGGCTGGGAATTATCCCCATTTAATCAGCATTTCTTTTAAATCTTTTGCTGTGTATGGCTTGCTTAAAATGTCATCCATCCCGCATTTAATGCACCTGTCGCGCTCTTCAAGCGTTGTGCCAGCAGTTAATGCAACAATCGCCCTATCGTAACCGTCTTCCCTTAATTTCTCTGTTGCTTCAAAGCCGTCCATAACTGGCATCCGGCAATCCATAAAAACAACGTCATAATAATTTTGGCTAGCGTATTGAAAGCCTTCCATACCATTCACCGCAATCTCAGGCATGATTTCAAACTTTTTCAGCATCTGTTGAATGATGATCTGATTCATTTTAATGTCGTCAACCACCAAAATTTTCAATGAAGATAATATAACTTCAGCTGAAAACTCTTCTTTGTTATCGCTAATGGATTGCGGTTCTTCAACCGATTCAAGAGGTATTGCAACTCTAAAAATAGTACCTTTATCAAGCTCACTACTTGCTTCTATTTTGCCTTTCATCACCCCGACCAGTTTTTTACAGATGGCAAGCCCTAAACCTGTTCCTTCATAGTTTCGGCTACTGGATCTATCGGCTTGAGTAAACGGTTCAAATAACGTTTCTTTTGCACTTTTCGATATGCCAATGCCAGTATCTTCAACAGAAAAAATAAACTGCTCATGCTTCCAGCTGATATCAACCTTTACATAACCATATTCGGTAAACTTAATCGCATTGCCAATTAAATTCACAAATAGCTGCGTCACCCTTTCTAAGTCACCAATAAAGTGATGAGGAACTTCAGCATCCACTGTCACATCAAACTTCAACTGTTTTTCAGCAGCTCTATTCACAAAAATGCTATCTATGGTATTTCGCAATTCATCCAATGAAAACTTTTTGGGAATAAGCTCTAGCATGCCAGCATTGATTTTACTGTAATCCAGTAAATCGTTGATGATGATCCTTAAAAACTCACCTGATTGGCTAAGGTTACTCACTATCTCTTTTTGTGAGCCCGTTAATGCAGTGTCATTCAATAATTCCGCACTGCCTAACAAGCCATTCAACGGTGTTCTTAACTCATGGTTAATCATGGCAACGAAATCACGAGTCGCCCGTTCGGACTCCTCAGCTCGGTATCGAGACTCGACATTTCTATTGATAGCTAATTGGTGTGTAATCGCGCTGCAGATTAACTCTGTAACTAGTAATAACTGGCTTTCAATCAGAGCATGATCTTGCCCATGGAGGTTCACTTTAAGGATCAAGACTCCAACAATGACTTTCTCAACTTCAAGAGGCATTGTCAGTAATTCTCCGTCCCATTCAGGTTCTTCAACGGTATCGATCACCTTGCCTTGAATTGATGCATCACCAAAATCGCTTACTTTGAGTTCTGGTAACAGATTTTGAGGCAGTATTAAGCGGCTTGACTCAATCAGATAGCTATTCGTTACACTCTGAGTTAAATCTGACAGCATGACATCATCAAGGTTCTTTCTTAGAAAAGCCCGCCCAAAGTCGATCAGTAAATTATCTATTTGTTCTTGAAACTCAATTTTTCTTAGATTGGCATTAGAGCTTTTTTCTAACTGCCTCAGCGCTAATTCCAGCTGTTGGTTCGTTTCAAAAAGTACCAAGCTTTTCTGTTCAAGTAACCTTTCAGCTTCCTTTCTTGCGGCAATCTGTCGCTTTAGCTTATGCTCTAAAGCAGATACTAAACTCATACTACTGCTGCTCTATTTTTAAATTAAAACGAACGACACTGCCATCTTCTATTTGCGGTTCCATTTCTACTGTAATCGTTTCATTATGGTACGCAGCGCAACCTTCAATTAAACCGAGGCAAACATGTGACATGCAACGTGCACTCTTGTAGTCAAAAACTAAGTTCGCCTCACTCTGAGTGATAAAATCAAATTTAGGGGGTTGAGCGTCTGGATAAAGCTTTTTAACTTCAACATGAATATAACGCTCTACATGCTGGATAAATTGAAAGGTATTGTTCGAATGGCTCAAACTTGCTTGATCTGGTAATGAAGCGAGTAAATTTTTAAAAACCGATTGTCCGAAAACTCGTTGAAGCGTTTCAGGGTCAATTTCGGTTTTTTTACTCAGGTTGATGATCAGCTTAACAAGATCATGATGGTCATAACTTCCAACAGAAGTGTAAATACCTTCATCACCAGACATATCTAAGACTTCATCTAATAACTCGAGCCCAAACTTATCTTCTACAAGCTCTAAAAATTCGGTGAATATGATTCCTTTCATTGTATTCCCTACTTTGCATGATCTATCGATAAGAATGATCCACATTTCCATACTTATCAAATTGTTGTCTTTAAAAACTATTCATATGTCACTTTCTATAACTCAAACTCGGCAAATAATTGGTTCCACCAAACACGGTTGTTCAATCATTAATCACCCTGTTAATTATATTTTAGTCAATAATATGTAAAAAGCCTTTAAACACTTAACGACGAGAGTCCGCTATACTTATGATTATATTAATCAATGTATTGAGGCTATATGAATAGACAGCACTTTTTGCAGCAATTCCAGCTAAAGCCGACCGTTGGCTATCACCCAGAGTCTGTTAAACGACTATCTCACCTAAAGGATAGTAAGTTGCGTAAAGCCGCCGTACTAGTGGGGTTAGTTGATCGAAAGGAAGGGCTGCATGTTATTTTCACCAAACGGGCAAGACATTTAAAGCACCATCCAGGTCAAATCAGTTTTCCTGGTGGAAAATTTGAACCTTCTGATCCTTCACTGCATTTCACTGCACTTCGTGAATTAGAAGAAGAGGTAGGCATCCTTTCATCTCAAGTGAAAATAATTGGTGAACTGCCAGAGTTGCCAACGATTAGTCATTTCTCAGTAACACCGATTATTGCAATGATTGACCCTAGCTATGAAGCCATTATCGATAGAAATGAAGTTGAGTCCCTTTTTGAAGTGCCAGCCAGTCATTTACTCAATTCTGATCATCTCTATAGCCACACCGTTAATTTTAACCAATTCAAGCACCGAATTTTCGCAATGCCCTTTCAACAACATTTAATTTGGGGAATGACCGCACAAATCATTCAATCATTACAGCAGCAAATGAAGAGATCTATTGCATAAATAAGCAACCAATCACACAGCAACCACACCTTATTGACGCCCTGTTAACAAATAACCCTTTTCTTATCGAACAGAATTATTAATGCAAATTTGCGCAATCGTTTCCTTGTGATGATTCTATAGAATCTAACCACTCACATTAATAAAACTAATAGTAAGCATTAATAGAAATCACCTGTAGCACGCTATTTTCGTGATCAAAAATCCGTTTTTGCAATATCATGTATCAAGCCGTTCCATTACATGATTTAGATCTATTTTTTGCCGAAGAAAATTCTGCAAAATCCCTCCTGACTTATTTCCTGTTCCCAAAAAATGAGTAATTTAACATGAGCACAACAACTTCTTCGGCAAATGCCGTAAAAACGTCTAGCAAGTTTAATTATAAAGATTTCACATGGTGTCTTTCACTTTTCGGTACTGCCGTAGGTGCGGGTGTACTTTTCCTTCCAATCAAAGCAGGTGCGGGTGGTTTCTGGCCATTAGTTATCCTAGCGCTAATTGCGGCACCAATGACTTGGTTCGCACACAAATCTTTAGCTCGTTTTGTACTATCAGCTAAAAACCCTGAAGCAGATATCACTGATACTGTTGAAGAACATTTCGGTAAGACTGGCGCAAACATTATTACTTTTGCATACTTCTTCGCTATCTACCCAATCGTTCTTATCTACGGCGTTGGTATTACCAACACGGTTGATTCTTTCCTAGTAAACCAAATGGGTATGGAATCTATTCCACGTCCTCTTCTTTCTGGTGCACTTATCCTTGCTATGACAGCAGGTGTTGTATTCGGTAAAGAGCTGATGCTTAAAGCAACTTCAGCGATGGTTTACCCACTAGTATTCGTACTACTTGCACTATCTTTCTACCTAGTTCCTGATTGGAACACTTCAATGATGGAAACAAGCCCAGAATGGTCAGCAATGCCTTCTATTATCTGGCTTGCGATTCCAATCATCGTGTTCTCTTTCAACCACAGCCCAATCATTTCACAGTTCTCTAAAGAGCAACGTCGTGTATACGGTGAAGACGCAGTTAAGAAAACTGACGCGATCACTGGTGGCGCAGCAATGATGCTGATGGGTTTTGTAATGTTCTTCGTATTCTCTGTAGTACTTTCTCTATCTCCAGAGCAATTAGCAACAGCACAATCTCAAAACATCTCGGTTCTTTCTTACCTAGCTAACGTACATGAGTCTCCACTTATCTCTTACATGGGTCCTCTAGTTGCATTCGCTGCGATTACTTCAAGCTACTTCGGTCACTTCCTAGGTGCTCATGAAGGTCTTGTTGGTCTAATCAAATCTCGCTCTGGTTCTTCAATCAGCACGATTGAGAAAGCATCTCTAGCGTTCATCGTTGTTACAACTTGGATTGTTGCGGTAGTTAACCCAAGCATCCTAGGTATGATTGAAACAATGGGTGCTCCAATGATTGCAGCTATCCTGTTCATTATGCCTGTATTCGCGATGCAAAAAGTACCAGCAATGGCTAAGTACAAAACATCAGCACCTGTGCAAATCTTTACAGCTTTATGTGGTCTAGCGGCTATTAGTTCTGTAATCTACGGCGCTCTTTAATCTAAAGCACTTTTTATAAGATGAGCTTCATCTTATATCGCGAGATTAAACACAAAATATAATGATAATAAATGAGCCTCCCTACTCCCCTTGGGAGGCTCTCTTTTTGAGGTAATCGCTATGATTAGTGTATTTGATATCTATAAAATCGGTGTTGGTCCATCGAGCTCACACACAGTTGGACCAATGAAAGCGGGTAAAGAATTTATTGATGACCTACGTTCAATGGGAAAATTGCGCGACATCACTAAAATCACCGTGGACGTATATGGATCACTATCACTGACAGGGAAAGGTCACCACACAGATATCGCTATCATCATGGGTCTTGCTGGCAATACTCCTGAGAAAGTAGATATCGACTCTATAGCGGGCTTTATTGCTCGAGTAGAAGAAACTGAACGTCTACCTGTTGGTATGCACTGTCATACTGTTTCGTTCCCTAAAGATGGCGGAATGAACTTCCATACTTCGAACCTTTCATTGCATGAAAATGGCATGAGCATTCATGCTTGGGTTGATGACGAAGTCGCTTATTCAAAAACGTACTACTCAATTGGTGGCGGTTTCATCGTTGACGAAGAGAGCTTCGGCAAAGAAGAAGAAAACCCAATTAAAGCACCTTACGAATTCACAACAGCTGAAGAGCTGGTTAATCAGTGTAAAGAAAGTGGTCTTTCTATCAGTACACTGGTTATGAAAAACCAAGCAGCGTTCCACTCAGACGAAGAGTCTCGTACTTACTTCGCTAACATCTGGAGAACGATGCGTGAGTGTATGGATCGCGGTATGAATACTGAAGGTATCCTGCCTGGTCCACTGCGTGTACCTCGTCGTGCAGCAGCACTTCGCCAACAACTGATCACGTCAGAAAAAACAACCAACGATCCAATGACGGTTGTTGACTGGGTGAACATGTTTGCTTTCGCAGTAAATGAAGAAAACGCGGCTGGCGGTCGTGTAGTAACGGCACCAACAAACGGCGCGTGTGGCATCATCCCTGCTGTATTAGCTTACTACGATAAGTTCATCCAAACAGTAACAGAGAAAGACTACATCCGTTACTTCGCAGCTTCTGGCGCGATAGGTGGTCTTTACAAGCGTAATGCTTCTATCTCTGGTGCTGAAGTAGGCTGTCAGGGTGAAGTTGGTGTGGCATGTTCTATGGCTGCTGCTGGCCTTGCTGAGCTTATGGGTGGTAGCCCTGAGCAAGTATGTATGGCTGCAGAAATCGGCATGGAGCACAACCTAGGTCTTACATGTGACCCAGTTGCTGGCCAAGTACAAGTTCCATGTATCGAGCGTAATGGTATTGCTGCAGTAAAAGCAATCAATTCAACTCGTATGGCACTTCGTCGCTCTTCTGCTCCTACTGTTTCTCTAGATAAAGTTATCGAAACAATGCTAGAAACAGGTAAAGACATGAACGCTAAATACCGTGAGACTTCTCAAGGTGGTTTGGCTGTTAAGGTTGTTTGTTAATAAACATTCGTTAGTTAGTTAACATTGGCTTGCTAGTCAGCATTAATTTATTGGCCAGCATCAGTTAACAAGCCAACACTTAACTCAGTCTGCTTGATAACGAGCAGATAATAAAAAGGAACGCCGATGCGTTCCTTTTTTTGTATCTAGTTTTTGTATCGAAACACAAAGACAGGTCTTTCTTAGACCCTTGCTTTAGCTAATTAAATCACTTGTGAGATAAGCAGGAAGCAACCAAAAGCCAATGAGAACATCAACATTACATTGCCCCCTTCTGCTCGGTATTTGTCTTCAGCTATTTTCATGAATCGTTGCTTATGGACCATAGCTAACGGCACAAAAACCGCTAAGAAAACTAAAATAATCCCTGCGTAATTCAATACCGCTAAAAACTTATCCGCCGCCAGCAATGACCCCGCTAAAGGCAATATAAAACTAATGCCATAAGTCACAGCGGTATTCTGGTTAAACATGTCTTTGTTTTGATTGAATAGTGCCATCGCAACACCAAAAAATGACGTCAATAACGCTAGACCGGTGAACGTAGTTAATATACTGCCAACCCAAGGAGAACGAGCTTCAAATGCGGCCATTAAGTCGGATACATTGTGAAAGCTTCTGAACTGTTCGGGGCTTAAATTACCCACCACAGCAAATAGCCAGAATAAGTAACAGACTAAGGGAATCAAAGATCCAATAATGACCATATTACGCAGTTGTTTGTCTGTCGCTTCATGGTTATAAGAAACCAATGTTGGGATAACCACCATAAACCCGAAACTGGTGAATAAAATGGCACTGGTTTTAATTAATTCAACGTGGTCATTATTCGTTACTTGCTGCATGTTATAGGTCGACACACCAGGCATCAGAAATATCAATGTCAAAACTAAACTGCATAGCATCACTAAAAATAGCAGCCGATTGAGCTTGTCTACCGCTCCCGTTCCACAAGCAACAATAGCGCCGGCTAGCACCGTAAATAACACTTGGCTTTGAACTGCCGAGAGCGTGAGACCAAAGTTCGCCACCAACTTACTGATCAAATCACCCGCGCCCAGAATATAAGCCATGAGTAAGCAAATAAGTAACGCGTAAAGTAACCCGTTAGTGATGAATTGACCTTTTTTTCCAAGCGTTTCTCTCGCTACAGAGTTTAAACCAAGACCACCACCAGATTTCAGCGTCGCTTCTAACAAAAGCAGCGCTGCATAAGTTGTTCCGAAACAGATAAGAACCATCAGTGAGGTTCCGTAAACTAACCCAAATTGAGCGAGAACCATTGGAATGGCAAGCATACCAGCACCTAAAGCGGTACCAGCGATAATTAGGGAGCTCCCTATCATTTTAATATTCATATAGTCTTTAACTTATTTGTTTAATTATTTTGATGTGATTAAGCATCGCTATCGTGCTGATATCGAAAAATCAGTGTGAAATAAAGTTATAAGACCGATAATAAGAAGGGTGCGCTGGCAGAAAGCGAGCAAGTAAAGCATGGAGCAGAGGAAACAAGCGAGGTTGTAGAGTATCGAGTAAAGTTGCACTTGCTCGGTGGGGCGAACCTTCTGTTGGTTCAATGATTGGAGACGTTATTTTGAATTTCATGTATGTGTCCAGTTGTCACATTCCATTTTGTTACAGGTGACAAATCCATTGCCACATCTCTCCCTTATGGAAGACGTTTTATCTTATACAAGGAACACTGAAATACAATGCCAAAACGATAAAAAGTGTTTAACACCTAAGCTCTCCCTTTCTTGTCAACATGCTAGGTTTCAATTTTGTTAAATAACATTAAACATATCAATGCTAAGCAAACAGATATTTAAATTATAAGGTCCAAGTTAAACGGATAAACATTCAGGTTAATTTAGATACAAAAAAGCGCCAACAATTGGCGCTTTATAATCAGACTATAAAAAGAATTATAGAATTGATGTAAGAATAAGGGTTAACCTTAAACTTTACTCACCGCGGTAAATGCAACCAGCAGTACATGTTTCTTTAATCTCTACTTTACTAAGTAGAGGAAGAGAAGGTTTTAGCTCGTTCCAAACCCACTTCGCTAATACTTCACTTGTTGGGTTTTCTAACCCTTCGATATCGTTCAAGTAGTAATGGTCTAAACGATCGTAAATAGGTTTAAATACCGCTTTAATTTCTGAAAAATCAATAACCCAGCCTGTATGCGGATCAACTTCACCTTCAACATATAAACGAACAAGAAAAGAGTGACCATGCAAACGACCACATTTATGCCCTTCTGGCACATGCGGTAAATGGTGTGCTGCTTCAAACATAAACTCTTTATATAACTCTGTTCTCATTGTGTTTCTCAGGCTAAAAAAATGACACGCAATCTTACGTAAAAGCCTTGATGACTACAAGATCTATAAATATTAACACCAATGCTAACTGAGATATTCATTCCGATTTAGGCATAATTATTTGACACTTGCATCGTCAAATAATTATCACATAACTGCTACATCACATATACATAACCACAACCGGAGTGTGGTCACAGTAATGAAACTAGTACTTAGGTAGTACGTGTTTTTAGGGCTACAGTATCGCTTGTCAAATATCATTTATAAAAACTTATTATGCGCTCAACTATAACGTCAAAAATTTTGGTGGCTCTCGTCATCGTTTTCAGTCTTCTATTAGTTATATCCACTTACTTTCAATATACCCAACAAAAAGAGCTGGTTAACTCTGTGCTAAGTGAACAGTTGCACGACAAAGCCAGTAATTATTTCGACAGCCTCAATATGATGATGCTGACCGGAACCATGGCTCAAAAAGAGACATTACGTCAAAAGGCTTTAGTTCAGGACGGGATCGAACAAGTTCGAGTTCTACGTTCAGATACAGTTAGTAAACTCTATGGAGCTGGTAATCCAAACCAACAGCCACAAGATGACATTGATAGACGAGCTTTAGCTGGCGAAACCGTCATTGAACATTTTAATGGTGAATGGGGGAAAGGAATTGTCGTCGCCTTACCGATGAAGTCGAGTGAGAATTATCGCGGTACCAACTGTGTCGCTTGCCACATGGCACCTGAAGGTGAAGTGTTAGGCGCAATCCGGTTGGAATATAATCTTAGCCACGTCAATTCAATGATCAATACCCAAACGGTCACCGCGATTGGCATCATGGCGGGTATTTCTCTTGTCGGATTCATTTTGACGATGACTTTAATTAGAAAAATCATTGTCCGCCCTATTCAAAAAACGTCACGCTTCATGACCCAAGTCAGTGTTGATAAAGATCTATCACAACGATTGAAAGCTACTCGTCAAGATGAAATTGGCACGCTCGAAACTTCCATAAATTCATTCATGGGAACGGTGTCGGATAGCCTTAAGCAAGTACAAAACACTTCTCACAAACTCAATGCTTCTGCTCACCAGCTCACTGGAGTGGCGCAAACCACTGAAAATGCTGCCAGTAACCAACAAGAAGAAACCAGTGAAGTTCAAGATAATATGGGGGGCATACAGGCGCAGCAGATCAATGTAGAAGAAGCAACGGTGACCGCTTCTGAACTAATATCACATACCGCTGATGTCGCATTAAAGAGTGCCAGCCAGGCTCAAAATGCCAGTAAAGATATTAAAGATTTGGTCGGCAATATTGAGGAAGTGAAAAATAAAATCACCTCACTCAACCAGCAAACATCCGAAGTGTCTTCTATTTTGAGTGTCATTCGAGGCATTGCTGAACAAACAAACTTATTAGCTTTAAACGCTGCAATTGAAGCTGCCCGGGCAGGCGAGCAAGGTAGAGGGTTTGCCGTGGTTGCAGATGAAGTTCGCCAATTAGCTTCTCGCACGGCAGAAGCAACAGGAAGTATTGAATCCATTATTGGGCAGTTCCAGAAAGGAAGTGAAGAATCTCTAGTGTCGGCTGATAATGTATGTGAAAAAGCATATTCTAATTCAGCGGATATCGATGCTCTATCAAAAGAGATGAGTAATGTGGTCGATGAGATGCAGCAAGTGCTTCAACATGCGCAGAATATACAAACTCAGACACAGTCAACCACACATGCCACTAAGGAAGTGCAAGATAAAGTGAAGATGATTTCTTCTCATGCCGACAACACGTCACAGTCGGCAAGCCAAACGAGGGACATCAGCCATAGCTTAGAAGATCTTTCTGTTCATTTAGAATCTTTGATCAACCAATTCAAGTTCTCTCATGAGCAAATTAATGACCGACAGGCGAAAAACGCAGGTAAATAGAGCAAAAAATCAACCGTTATGATTTTTTCGCCTAGCAGGCAAGAATAAAGGTTGAAGCTGTCTGTATGACAGGTAATATGTTCAATCGATTTAAAAAGTTTATACAACTCAATGTTTCGGCTAATTATTGTTCAAATAACGGTTTATTTGCTGCAATGCTAGAAACTTTGAGTTGAATTTGTCCCTCAATGGAGAATGAAATCAACATGACTTACGCGCCTGTAACAGACGTACTTGGCGGCAAACTAGCGGTAGACAGTGAAGTAACTGTTCGCGGCTGGATCCGTTCACGTCGTGATTCCAAAGCTGGAATCTCTTTCCTTGCCATTTATGACGGCTCTTGTTTCGACCCGATTCAGGCCGTGGTTCCTAATAATCTTAATAATTACGAAGACGAAGTATTAAAGCTAACAACTGGCTGCTCTGTTGAAGTAACGGGTAAGATTGTTGAGTCTCCTGCGAAAGGTCAAGACTTCGAACTAGCTGCAACTGACGTTAAAGTTGTAGGCTGGGTTGAAGACGCTGACACTTATCCAATGGCTAAGACACGTCACTCTATCGAATACCTTCGTGAAGTTGCTCACCTACGCCCACGTACAAACGTGATCGGCGCAGTAGCACGTGTACGTAACTGTTTATCTCAAGCGATTCACCGTTTCTACCACGAGCAAGGCTTCTTCTGGACTTCAGCTCCGCTTATCACTGCATCTGATGCAGAAGGCGCTGGTGAAATGTTCCGCGTTTCTACGCTAGACATGGAAAACCTACCTCGCACTGACGAAGGCAAAGTGGACTTCAACGAAGATTTCTTCGGTAAAGAAACTTTCCTAACAGTATCTGGCCAACTTAATGCTGAAGCTTACGCTTGTGCACTAAGCAAGGTTTACACGTTCGGTCCTACGTTCCGTGCTGAAAATTCAAACACAAGTCGCCACCTAGCTGAGTTCTGGATGGTTGAACCTGAAGTTGCGTTTGCAGACCTTGACGATGTAGCGAAACTTGCTGAAGACATGCTTAAGTACGTGTTCGCTGCTGTTCTTGAAGAACGCCGTGATGACCTTGAGTTCTTCGCTTCTCGTATCGACAAAGAAGCAATCACTCGTCTAGAGCAATTCGTAGACGCTGATTTCGCACAAGTTGACTACACTGACGCAATCCAAATCCTACTAGATTCTGGTAAGAAATTTGAATTCGACGTTGAGTGGGGCATCGACATGTCTTCTGAGCATGAGCGTTACCTAGCTGAAGAGCACTTTAAAGCGCCTGTTATCGTTAAGAACTACCCGAAAGACATCAAAGCTTTCTACATGCGCTTAAACGACGACGGCAAAACAGTAGCAGCTATGGACGTGCTTGCACCAGGCATCGGTGAAATCATCGGTGGTGCACAACGTGAAGAGCGTCTAGACATTCTAGACGAGCGCATGATTGGTATGGGCATCGACCCTGAGCACATGAGCTGGTACCGCGACCTACGTAAATACGGCACAGTGCCTCACGCTGGCTTCGGTCTTGGCTTTGAGCGTCTAGTGTCTTACGTAACTGGCATGGGCAACGTTCGTGACGTTATCCCGTTCCCACGTACTCCACGTTCTGCGAACTTCTAATATCAGCTTGCTTCTTACTTAAAGAAGTCAGTAACAAATAAATAAAAACCTCCGTTTATACGGAGGTTTTTTTATACTTGCTTATTTATAAGCGCTTACTTATAAAAGCCTATTGATACAAGCTTAGAAGCTAAGGTTTAATCTAAGACTTACATTAAGTTTAAGGTTAAGGCTAATCAGCAGTACGGACTAAGAAGTGATCCAGCAAGATCTTCTCATTCGTCTTTTCTAACGGTTTAAACTCAATGACCATTTGATCACCCTTTTGCTCAAAAGCATTCACTTTAAGGAATACACTTTCCTTATCCGCTTTAATGTTATGAGCGACTTGTCGTCCATTTACAAACACATCAAACGCAGGTGCTTTCGGATTAGCAGGAATCACAGTTTCAAAAGTATACTTCGCTCCTGAAGTTGCATAAGCGGTATTGTAGATACCTCCATCTTCCGTCCAATATGTGTTATTGAAATCCATGTTTTTCGCTTTCCAGTAACTATAGAAAGCATGAAGATTTTCAACATCATTTTGTGTGGTAGATGTCCATTTCACATTCTGCAGTTCAACCAATTCAGAATAGCTGAAGCCATGTTTTTTCATATCATGGTTCAGTGAATCTAAACGACCAATTACATCATCAAACGTATCTTGCCAGCCAAGCTCACCGTAATATTGTAAGCCGATTTCACCGATGATATAGAACTCACCTTCTCGTTCAATCGTAATACCTGAACCAGAATCGCCATGGATGATTAGCCATTGCAAATCACTTTGAGGCAAAATCACAGGGTCATATTTATATTCCGCTAGCCATTTTTTATCAGTATCGTTGTACTTAACAAATTTTTGACCGCCATTACGCCCATTGTAATTACCGAAACCTACGCTGTTCACTTCGTATATTTCTGAGTGGCTAAACATCCCTTTCTCAGGCAGTTTGGCAGGTTTAATCCCTGTAATGGGAGTGTCTAGACGTACAAGCGCAAAATCATAGATACCATCGGTAAATTCATACTCTCCCCACTCCCCTTTCGGATCGGTAGTAGCGCGTGATGTATGGACAACTTTATACTTACCTTCCTCGTCTTTCTCATAAGAAGAACAAGTCACAGCATTTTCGTAGCCTTCACTTTTAGCCCCAGACACATGGTTCGCGGTAATAACCCAGTAAGGATCTATCAAAGTAGCTGAACCTGCGTTCATGTGACATGCAAAATCAAACTGCTTCTGTAGCGCAAATGCTTTATGTTGGCTGACTGAACGGTCCATTTTACCTAAACCAGCATGAGCAGAAAAAGCGGTCAGAATAGCGGATGCAAGAATAACTGTTCTCATATTACTGAACCTCTTTTAGTTGGATTGCTTCTAAGCCGTGATAACCCTGCGAGGTTTCAAAATCAAACTGTCTATAGTGTCGGTTAAATGAGATATCCACCACGTCATCAGGATTCTTAATTTCAAAGGTAATGGTGTTTTTAATGCTGGTCATATGAAATGAAATGTCATTTTGAATAGTGATACATTCATTTGCTACACAAGCCGTTACATCCGCTGATGAAAGCCAGTTGTGTGTGTAAAGCTCAATTGAGTATTTCCCATTAGATTCAGGCTGAACTTGAAATGAGAAGCCACCATTTCTTTGAAGCAAGCCAGAATAAGATAGCTGAGTTAAGTAATCCTCTGAACTTCCTCCTTGCCAATGATATCGGTTCGAAGTTGCATTTTTTGAACTATCCGTTGCGACTGTTTTTATTTCACCGACCTCGGTAGCTTCACTTATCATATAAGTACTTGGCTTACTAACCGACTGTCTATCACCGTACCAAAAAGCCCAATCTAAGCCGTCTAATTCAACATCTCTTGCGTAACGGTATTTACCCTCATCTAATTCATAGCCAATAAATTCGCTTTCTATAGACAAGTTGGTTGTCTGTACGGTTGAGACGTTGCTTAAACGCTCTAGATCTACCGCTATTTCATCTGCATATACACTCGTAGTTAATAGAGCTAATGCAATAAGCTTTAATTTCATGTTTTACCCTCCGTTTAATCCTTAGTGATTGTACGGTAAAGATTTTTTCAATTTGTAAGCCACTGTAAGCAAATCATTTTCTGTCTAAATGGATGATATAGGCAGTTTATTGGCGGCGATCTTTTATGAATGAGCAACAAGTTGGGCTAAAGCCTAAAAGTATCCGGTCAAACGATTGTCAGTAAGTGATACGCACCCCAAGTTACTGCAACTTATTACTTACAAAGTCTTACATTGAGATAGATAACAGGTGGATGTGGAACTTTTATCTATAGTTGAAAGGGTAACTTTTGGATTGGATTGGATTGGATTGGATTGGATTGGGCTAGTGAAGCGCAAGCCATAACTTTATATACAAAAAAGCTCTACCTAAAGTGGTAGAGCTTCATTTGATATGATTAGTCAAAGTACTTGTAGAAAAACGCAAAAATATAAGTTCAGTACATTAAAGCTAAGAATCGATATCTTGAGACACTGCAAACTTAATAGCGACACCACAAATTGCGAGCATAACGAACGGGATAGCAGCGGTTGTGTATTCAGCCCAAGCCATATCAGCGAATGCTTTAGCCAGTAATACGTGCCCAATAATAAGTAATAAAGCACATACAATCGCCACTAGAATTAACTTAACTTCATTTCCCATTTGTGTATTCAACATCGTCGTATCTCCAATTATTAATCTATTTATATTGGAACACAGTTTTAGTCGAACAAAGGCGTACAATTTTAGCGCTAACAAGCCATACAGTTTGATGTGATGAGAGATCTGTCGATAAAAATAAGAATTTCAAGTAATCAGCGCTTATGGGTGTCACTTACACAACCAACTTAAAAGATTCACTCAAACTTTCAATAGTTAAGCCGATGTGCAAGCTTCCCCAATAACTTCAAAGCCGCATCCTTTTGATCGGTAAGTTCATAGGAAAAATTCAATCTAATGGCGTGATCAACACTTCCGTTTTCACTAAACAGATCGCCAGATGCAACACTTATCCCTTCAGCGATGGCTTGTTGGTAAAATGTCTTACTGTCAAAAGGAGGTTCAAAGCGAACCCAAATGAAATAACCGCCGTCTGGTTCAAGTATCTGAATGCTTTTAGGAAAGTAGTTTTTGAGCTGCTCAATGAACGCTTCTTTTCGTGCAATGAGATTTTTCCTTAACTTACGCAGGTGGTTATCATAGCTTTCATGAGTAAGAAAGTGAGCAATGCCTAACTGAACTGGTGCACTGCTCGACAAAGTAGACATCAATTGCAGCTTTTGTATGGGATCATTAAAACGCTTATTCACCACCCACCCGACTCGATAGCCCGGGCATAAACTCTTGGAATATGAACCGCACAACAATACAGAATCAGATTTGTCGAATGCTTTAAGTGGTTTAGGTTTCACTTCTGAGTAGTACAAATCACCATATACATCGTCCTCAATAATGTAAGTATTATGCTGAGTCGCAACTCTAACCACTTCTTGCTTTTGTTCATTTGATAAGCTGGTTCCGGTAGGGTTTTGGAATGTCGTCATCAGCCAACAAGCCTTCACGTCATGGCTTTCTAAAACACGTGCAAATTGCTCTAGATCCAGCCCTTTTATTGGGCATACCTCCACTTCAATTGGGTTTAACCCTAACCTTTCAATCGCCTGTAATGCGCCATAAAAAGCGGGTGACTCAATCACAACGTTATCACCCGCTTGTGTAACCGCCTGCAAGCTAAGATTAAGAGCCTCCATTGCCCCAGAGGTAATAACGATATCTTGATGGCTTACGGTGATGCCCTGCTGAAGGTAACGCTGTGCAATCTGACGACGTAATGACTCACTTCCCGGGGGAAGATTGTCTATCAAGCTCGCGCCTGTCATTTTTCGCCCTGCACTGGCTAAATTACGAGTCAACGCTGGGAGGGGGAATAAGGCAGGATCTGGAAATGCGGAGCCAAAAGGAATCACACCTTCTGCTGAGCTCGATTTCAAGAAATCAAACAAACGGTCATTAATGGCTTTTTTTTCTTTAGCCTCTTCAGGCTGGTTTTGAACGCCATCTACTCTTGGAGTAACAAAATAACCCGATTGAGGCTTTGCCGTTATCCAACCTTGGCTTTCCAACAACTGATAAGCTTGAAGTACGGTGCTGTTACTGACATTGTAGTTTCGGCAGCTCATTCGAACTGAAGGGATTTTCTCACCGGATCGCCAAGTATTATTTGCGATCTGATCTCGAATATCCTTTGCCAGCTCTTCATAACGTGCCATGTAATACAACTACCTTAATAAATTCAATCAACTGGTTACTCTACCATTAAGTGAGTTCTTGAACCTACCGAACCAAACCATTGCAGTAAATTTCGGTAATTGTGTGAAATGACTCACAGATAACTTTATCTGCTCTGCTAAGTTGGATTACATGACCTAATTAAGTCATGAATCTAACCCTACAAAAGATGCGAGATAACAATGAAAAAAATAGATGCAGAGCAGTTGGATTACAAAGGTGAATCAAATGGTGTTCACAGTTGGACAACACCAAGTGGGCAACCGTATTACTGGCATCCAGATTGGTTACACATTGCTGAAGATGCAACAGGTTCTCACCCAAAACAAAAACTAGAAGTAGAACAAGGACAAACGGTTTCAAAAAAACAGGCTGTTTCAGCGATTTTAAAGCACATTAACGAATGGGCAACGGACAAGTTAGCTTCGCACCCAAAAATTGAAACAGACTCTATTGAGTCGCAAATGAATCTAAAAAAATAGAGCCAACCGCTCATTAAATACATTTTTATCAATTAGTTATAGCTCCTAAATATTGTTAGGAGCTATTTTTATGTCTGCACTCGATTTACCTATCCTTTTTATTGTTAAATCTTTTGTATCATAATGTGAAATCTACCGATAGAATCCCCGGTCTTTATTCATCACAGTTATGGCTATCGCTTGCTAGGATCTATCAATTTTCAAAAAATAAAATGCAAAAAACAGCATCTAACTAAGCAAAGATCTGCGTTGTTGCAAAGAGCTGCGTTACTAATAAAAGAACTACGTCGCTAATTAATGACTAGGTCTAAAATAATGATACTAGTGTGAATAAAAATACTAGCGTGAGCAAAAAGACCAGCTTGAACAAAAATACCAGTGTAAAAAGGTTCTAGCGCGAAATTACAAAAGGGCTTATCCATGGATAAATCGAACTATAATGCGTCTTTAACGTTCAAGTTATACGTTATTGCGGGTGCCTTATTTGGTACATATGGCGGGCGAGTGTGTCCGATGTTAGAAACGCTTACCGCGCTAGAAGTCTTAACGCACGTCAGTATCGTTTTTACTATAATGTTTCTAATTCGACACTTTGCACTTGCTAACCACCACTTAGTGAAAGAAACCAAGTTTGCACAGTTAGATACAACCTTATTTTTTATCGCGAGTGTTCCTTTCGCGATCTATTACAGCATGAGTTACGACTTCCCAATCGACAGCAATCTGAAAGTGTTGTTTGGCATGTCTTTATTTGGTTTCTTCACCGGCACTATTTTGCAGCTAGTGGCTAAGCTTGCTCAAATGGATGAGATGGATCGTACTGGTCAATTCGATTTTTCATTATCAGGTCAGCGTATCTCTTTAGTGAAACAGATGATTTGGTTAGTCGTGCTGTTACTAGGTACATTAACCACAATGCTCACAATGGTTGCTGTGAAAGATGTTTTTTGGTTAGAGCACAACCCTGCCCGTTTACTTGATGGCACGGGGAAAGTGAGTGTGATTAAAGAGTTTATCTTTTTATCTGTCGTCCTTGCTGGCTATGCCGTTACCATCATGATGCTGTGGAGTAAGCTAATTAAGCGAGTTTTACTTAGCCAAGAGTGCTCATTGGAAAAGGTAACCAAAGGGGATACTAACGTTAGGCTGCCTATCTTTGGTTACGATGAGCTTGGTTCAATGGCTTCTTTAACAAACTCGATGCTTGACAGCCTAGAGTCAGCTCAAACTGAAGTAAAAACTACGCGCGATGTTGCAATTGTAAGTTTATCGGCACTGGCTGAATCACGAGACAATGAAACTGGCGCTCATATTTTAAGAACCCAAGAATATGTCAAAGTACTTGCAGAACATCTGAGCTTATCTGACAAGCACTCTTCTTTACTCAACCCTCAATATATTGAGTTACTTTATAAATCTGCGCCGCTTCATGATGTAGGCAAAGTCGGCATTCCTGACAATGTTCTTCTAAAGCCTGGAAAACTGACCGATGAAGAGTTTGAGATAATGAAAGGTCACCCTGAGATTGGGGCAGAAGCGCTTTCTATAGCGGAAAAACAATTAGGAAGCAGTTCATTTTTAAGAGTCGCCAAAGAAATTTCATTAACTCATCATGAAAAGTGGAATGGCTCTGGCTACCCTAATCAGCTTTCAGGTGAAGATATCCCGTTATCAGGGCGTTTAATGGCCCTTGCTGATGTCTATGATGCTCTCATTTCAAAGCGGATCTATAAACCCGCCTTTTCTCATGACAAAGCCAAGAGCATTATTCTTGAAGGTAACGGAACCCATTTCGACCCTCAAGTAGTTGACGCTTTCTTAGCGGTTGAAGACAAGTTTGTAGATATCGCGTCAAATTACCAAGACGGAAAGGCTGATTTGAATGAATTAGAGCGAGAAAGCTTCATATCTCAACCTGTTTAATTCATTTCTTACAAAACACGAATATTCAGCCCCTAATGAGCACCGCATTAGGGGCTTTTTTATGAAAACTTTAGTCTTGATTGAATAATTTCTCTCAAACTGACTTTTTTTTACTTTTCTGTTCGCTTCATGTTGTCTTAAAAAAACCTTACAGGTATAAATACTGGAGTTGTTACTATCCTCCCTTCAATTGACATGGATGAAGATTATGTTTGAAAAAGTTTTAGCTGCTCCTGCAGACCCAATTCTCGGACTGACTGAAGAATTTAAAAAAGATACTCGTGCTGAAAAAATCAACCTAGGTGTTGGTATCTACAAAAATGAAGCCGGCCAAACTCCGGTTCTTAAAACAGTAAAGAAAGCAGAAGCTTCGCTTCTTGAGAATGAAAAAACAAAATCTTACCTAACAATTGAAGGTACGGCTGAATACGGTCTTGCTGTTCAGAAGCTACTTTTTGGTGCTGATTCAGAAATCGTATCTGGTCTACGTGCTAAAACTGCTCAAGCTCCTGGTGGTACAGGTGCCCTTCGCGTAGCGGGTGAATTCATTAAACGTCAACTTGGCGATGCTAAAATTTGGATCAGTAACCCTACGTGGGCAAACCACAATGGTGTATTCGCCGCTGCGGGTATCGAAACAGCACAATACAGCTACTACAATGCAGAAACGAAAGACAAAGATTTCGCAGGCATGATTGCTGACCTAGAAAAAGCATCGGCTGGCGACATCGTGCTTCTACACGGCTGCTGTCACAACCCTACAGGTATCGACCCAACAGCTGACGAGTGGGAAACTCTAGCTAAATTAGTAGCAAACAAAGGGCTATTACCTTTATTCGATTTTGCTTACCAAGGTTTTGCTAAAGGTGTTGAAGAAGATGCTGCAGGTCTTCGTACTTTTGCTAAGTACAACAAGGAAATTTTAGTCGCGAGTTCTTTCTCTAAAAACTTCGGTCTATACAACGAACGCGTAGGTGCATTTACGCTTGTTGCTGAATCAGCAGATATTGCTACGACTGCATTCTCTCAAATCAAGAGCATTATCCGCTCTATCTACTCAAACCCACCAGCCCACGGTAGTGCAGTCGTTACTCACATTCTTGGTGATGCAGACTTACGTGCAGAATGGGAAGCTGAAGTTGCTGAGATGCGTGACCGTATCCAAGAAATGCGTGAGCTTTTCGTAACGACGCTTAAAGCTGAAGGTGTAGACGCAGACTTCACGTTCATCGAACGTCAAAACGGCATGTTCTCTTTCTCTGGTCTGACTAAAGAGCAAGTAACTCGACTTAAAGATGAGTTTGCAATCTACATTGTAGGTTCGGGTCGAATCAGTGTTGCTGGTATGACTAAATCGAACATGGGTCCACTTTGTAAAGGTATCGCAGCTGTTTTATAACGCTGATTTACCAATACACATGGTCTTATCGATTGTTTAAAGATTAATGTAAAAAGCCAGCGCAATGCTGGCTTTTTAACTTTTAGCTTTTAGCTTTTAGCTTTTAGCTTTTAGATAGTAGCTGATCACTAGTTACGCTATGTAGATCATCATTTGAGATTTAATACTCAAGTAAAAAGTTAATACCCAATTCGTTAGTTCTTTGTGTATTGCCATCACGGTGTGCATAAAAACCACCTATCGCAAACTGATCTGTGACTAAATAACGTAAACTTGTTTGATAAATTTCTTCATCAATAAGGTCACTTCGATTCACTTGAATACTACCACTCGCGATCCATGATTCTGCAAAGCCATAGTTTAGGGCGACTTTTCCGCCATGAATAAACTCTGTATCTGAAGACACTGTCGTATTATTCGAGTTCAGCTCAACCTTTGCTTTCGTTATACCTAAATTATAAGACGCAATAAGATCGAAGTCCTGCATTAGGTTATAACGATAGCCTACCCCACCCATTAATGTATCAACACGTGCTGTAGTGTCATTAGGGTGAATAAACCGAGCGGTATAATCCCCTAGTAGTAACCAACTCTCGTTCATCATGTAACTCACACCCAACGCATAAATAGATGCATTCGCGTTTGCTGCAGCATCCTCATTTAAGCTACCAGATCCTGCTGAGGCATAAACGTAATCGTAATCAAGGATATCTGTTGAGTTTTCATTCGCCCATGTGATTGACGAACAAGCTATTGAAGAACAAGCCATCAATACAGGAACCAAACTATACTTGAACATTAGCTACCTCTTTAACTCATAATAAACTGACCGAACTAATAAAAAGGTAGTCTATCCATCAGACTTTAAAAAGGTTTTCGCTCACAGAATGAATTATGACGGCAATATATTTGCAATTGTTGTAACATAAAACCATACGAATTTATGGATACCCCTTATGGAAGCCGAGCTATTAGAGATTCAAAACTTTCTAGCACAATACCCTCCATTCAGCGAACTGCCTGAAGAAACTCTTACCATGATCACCAACAGCGTTGAAATATCTTACTATCGACAAGGTACGCCGATCATTCATTTTGGCGACCAAATTCATGATCTTTATATGGTGAGAAGTGGCGAAGCTGAAGTGTATCGCCGTAAGGGGGAGCTATATAACCGCTTGGATGAAGGTCATGTTTTCGGTCAAATGGGACTCCTCACCAATAATAAAGTTCGCTTTCCTGTTAAAGCCATTGAAGACACATTGCTTTACTGCATTCCAGAAAGCGTATTCATGGAGTTATATGAGAATTTTGATACGTTCGCTGACTTTGTTGAAGTAGAAGATAATGCGCGATTACGCCAAGCTAACTCAGACAGTAATGATGCGAATGATCTGACCACATCTAAGGTAAAAACATTATTAACACGTGAAGCACCATCAATAGATAAAAACCATACGATTCAAGAAGCTGCTACCATAATGGCAGAAGAGCATGTTTCATCATTATTAATTATCGACCCTGATATTGTTGATGATGAAGATGATGACTCTACACCGGTTATTGGTATTATAACTGACCGTGACTTGTGTACCCGAGTGCTTGCTCAAGGGTTAGATCCATCTGATGATGTTGCCAGCGTGATGACTCAAGAAGTGATATCGCTCGACCACAATGCCTACGTTTATGAAGCAATGTTGACGATGCTCCGTTATAACGTGCACCACTTACCGGTACTAAAAGATAAAAAGCCTATCGGCATAATCGAAACCACCGATATTGTTCGTTACGAATCTCAAAACTCTTTATTGCTTGTAAGCAGTATTTTCCAACAGCAAACCATTGAAGATCTCAAAGTCCTGTCTGAGCAAGTGAAAGACAGTTTTGTTCGTTTGGTCAATGAGGACGCCAATGCGCACATGGTTGGCACGGCTATGTCGGTTATTGGTCGAAGCTTCAAACAACGTATTATCGAGCTTGCAGAAGAGTCTTTAGGTGCGCCTCCTATTCCGTATTGTTTCCTTGCGCTTGGTTCTATGGGTCGTGATGAGCAGTTAATCGTTACTGATCAAGACAATGCGATTATCCTTGATGACACATTCAACCATGAAAAACATAACAAGTATTTTGAAGATCTTTCTAAATTCATTTGTGATGGTTTAGACCAATGTGGTTATAGCTACTGTACTGGCGACATCATGGCAACCAACCCAACTTGGCGAATGACGCGTACAAAATGGGAAGAATGCTTTTCTGATTGGATAGATAATCCGAACCCTAAAGCCTTACTCAATGCATCCATCTTCTTTGATTTAGATGGCGTATTTGGTCGTTTGAAATGGGCAGAACAACTGAACAGCTTCATAATTCGACGCGCACGTAAGAACAACCGTTTCCTAGCTTGTTTGGCAAGAAATGCGCTAAATCGCACACCACCACTTGGTTTCTTTAAAGACTTCGTAATGGAAAAAGATGGTCGTCATAATAACTCCATCAATCTTAAAAGACGCGGTACAGCTCCACTTGCTGACCTGATTCGTGTGCATTCGCTCGCGGTTGCTTCTCGCTCACAGAACTCATTTGAACGCTTAGACGATATTATGGACGCGGGTATTCTTCCTAAAGGAAGAGCTCAAGATCTTAAGGATGCTATGGAGTTTATTTCTATGGTTCGAATTAGACACCAAGCACTTGATGTGACCAATGAGATTGAGCCTGATAATAATATCGAGCCTGAGAACTTATCTGATTTTGAACGTCGTAACCTAAAAGATGCGTTCCAAATCCTCAGTAACGCGCAGAACTTCTTAAAGTTCCGTTATCAAGCCAACAATAGCTTTAAGTAACGCTTATGAATTCATTATTTAAGTCACCCGCTGTCGATTGGCCGTTTAAATTTGCTCAAAAGTTTGAGCGAGCAAAAGATGAACGACTAAAGCAATTCTACAGCAACCCTCTGCCAGCACCTGAGACACCGCTGTCTGATGTGAAATTCTTAGCTTTGGACTTTGAAACAACAGGTCTAAATGCAAAAAAAGATGGGATCATCACCATTGGATTAGTGCCGTTTACATTAAATAGAATCTTTCTCAAAGATGCCCGCCACTGGACATTAAGACCCAGCCAAAAGCTTGAGGAAGAATCTGTGGTTATCCATGGTATTACTCATAATGACATCATTGATGCGCCCGATTTGGATGAAGTATTAGATGAAGTACTAGAGGCCATATCAGGGCATATAGTGGTGGTCCACTATCGCCGAATCGAACGAGATTTCTTGGAAAATGCTTTGAAGGTTCGTTTGGGGGAAGGCATTGAATTTCCTGTTCTTGATACTTTGGCAATTGAATCTCAAATTCAATATAAAGACGCAGGGGGGCTTTGGAATAAGCTAAAAGGCAAGAAACCTAAGTCTGTTAGACTTGGACAAAGCAGACGTCGCTACAGCTTGCCTGATTACTCTCCGCACCATGCTTTAACGGATGCCATTGCAACTGCCGAGTTATTACAAGCTCAAATAGCGCACCACTTTGATTCGAGTAAGCCCATTAAAGATTTCTGGCTCTAATTATTCAATATTTATCAGCCAATCATAGCTGTACGCTTTGGGCTTATGGCTTATGGCTTATGGCTTATTAGTTTGGTTTAGTGCTTTTGGGTTTTAGCTTAGTGCTTAGTGCTTAGTGCTTAGTGCTTAGTGAAGAATAACAACGCGTGATACATTCGAAAGAATACAAAAAAGGAGCCAAGAGGCTCCTTTTTTTAATTGTGATTCAATGATGGTAAAGACACTCGCTCACCACCATCTAGTCACTTTCACTTAGCTAGAAGATTACAGCTTAAAGCGACGAATCTCGTTTTCTAGCTCATGCGATAGCTCAGATAACTGAGCAGCTTGATCGGCAGCATCATGAGCTTCAGTTGCAAGCTCATTAGATACATCACGAATTCCTTCAGTGTTACGAGTGATCTCTGAAGTTACAGACGCTTGTTCTTCCGCTGCAGAAGCAATTTGCATTGCCATATCACTGATGCGCTCAACCGCAGTATGAATCTGCGTCAGGCTCGCTGCTGCTGAGTTTGCATCATCAACACTGGTTGTTGCAAGTGAACGGCTATCATTCATGATATTGACCGCTTTACCTGTTGTACCTTGAAGCAATTCAATAGTCTTCTGAATTTCTTGCGTTGAACCATGCGTACGTTGGCTTAACACTCTCACTTCATCCGCAACAACTGCAAAGCCACGGCCTTGTTCGCCAGCACGAGCCGCTTCAATCGCAGCATTCAGCGCAAGCAAGTTAGTTTGCTCAGCAATCCCTTGGATATTCGAAAGGATCATGTTGATGCTGTTACCATGCTCTTCAAGCTCTAGAATAACATTCGTAGCGACTTGAACTTCTTCCGCCAAGTTCTGAATTGAACTTTGAGTTTGAGAAACTTGGTCAGTACCATGAACACTTGCAACTACAGCTTCCGAAGAGTTCTGAGCCGTTTGATCCGCATTACCCGCAATTTCTTGGGTCGCCGCCGCCATTTCATTTACAGCAGTAGCAACCATATTGATTTCATCTTGCTGTAAACGGATACGTGCGCTTCTTTCTTCTGCTTGTGACGCAGTTAAACGAGACTGTTCAGAAAGCGCTGCAGATACATCGCTAAGTTTGATCACCATATGGTGCATGTTGCCCACAAAACGGTTAAAGCTTTTCGCTAGTTGACCGACTTCATCATCACTCTTTGGCTCTAAGCGCTGAGTTAAATCGCCTTCACCACCAGCAATTTCTTCTAAGGCATCAGACACTCGTTTTAAGTCTCTAAATAAGAAGCTTACTAACCATGAAACTAGAAGAATCACGATAAGAGTAATCACGACAGCAGTCGTAATAAGTTGAGTTAGCAGTGTTCCGTGATTCGCTTCTTCTGTTGCCTTATCCATTTGAACACCAAATATCCAATTGGTATTTGGTACTTTAGTAAAGTAGATAAGCTTATCAACACCACGCTCATGAATCATTTCAATCCTGCCGGCGCGCATTGATTGCTCGATAGACGACATGGATAGATCATTAGACAATTGGCTAACTGGCTTCAAGCTAAGAGATTGGTTAGGGTGCGCTAGGAATGTCCCGTCGGTTGCATCAATTAGCATTGCGTAAGCATTGTCACCTACATCTAAGCTAATAACGTCGCTCACAAGTTGGTCAATAAGTACATCAGCACCCACTACACCAACCAAGTTACCGTTATTACGAACAGGTTCAGCAATCGTTACTAATAGTGCTTGAGTAATCGCATCAGTGTAAGCTGTCGTGATGATCTGACGACCTGCTGCATTCGCTTCTTGGTACCAAGGACGTTGACGAGGATCGTAACCCGCTCTGTTACGCTCAGGATGAGAACGGTACATGCCGCCTTCTGGCGTACCTAAGAAAATATCGTCAAAGCCACCCGCTACGCGAGCTTGCTTCAAGAAAGGAACTACATCACTTTCTTGAGAAAAATCATTGAATGCTGAAGCAATATCTCTACGGATATCAATCCAGTTTTTGATGCCTTCCGATGCAGCTTCAGATACGCTTTCTGCTCGTAAATATACGCCATTACGAGTTTGTTCAAAAAGCTGATTTGCCGATAGCCAAGTTAAGGCTGTCGCCATTAATACAACCGCAGATAAGCTTGCGCCTATAAGCTTTTGCTTAAGTGTCAATGTCATGATGAGTTACGCCGTGTGTGATTGAGATCACGCGCATACTATCCAATTACTCTGGTAAATTCGAGCGATTTTAATCATTTATTTTAACAATGTAAGTATTTGTAATTGAACTCCAAAACATGACAAATCACTGCCACAGTCAAAAAAATACCAGCTTATGTTTTGTACATTTATAAAAAAGGCAGATGAAATAAATCATCTGCCTTTCATATTGAATACCAATTAGCTAGCTAACCATATTCGTATATTATTTTGATGGATTAGCGCTTCTCTGTACGCATACCCATCAATAAGCTTACACACATCATTAGTAGAATGATGGTAAACGGAAGTGCCGTTGAAATCGCACCCGCTTGTAATGCCTGAACAGCTTCTGTACCGCCAACCCAAAGTAAT
This sequence comes from Vibrio sp. 99-70-13A1, assembly GCF_013114625.1. Lineage (GTDB taxonomy): Bacteria > Pseudomonadota > Gammaproteobacteria > Enterobacterales > Vibrionaceae > Vibrio. Next base: position 21,191 of record NZ_VTXD01000010.1, on the reverse strand, counting down.
GCAACCGCAATCGCACCTTCAAGGAAAGCCCAGAATACGCGTTGCAGTACAGGTGCATCAACTTTACCACCAGCAGTAATGCTATCAATAACCAGTGAACCACTGTCTGACGAAGTGATAAAGAATACAAGTACCAGTACAACCGCAATGATAGAAAGCATGTTACCAAACGGTAGTGAGTCAAACATCTGGAACATAGCCAGTGATACATCCGTTAAACCATTTGCACCTAGTTCACCGATGTTGTTCACTACCTGATCAATTGCCAAGCCACCAAATACAGACATCCAAATTAGAGTGACTGACGTCGGTACAATCAATACTGCCGTTAAGAATTCACGAACAGTACGACCTTTAGAAACACGAGCGATGAACATGCCAACAAATGGTGACCATGAAATCCACCAAGCCCAGTAGAATACAGTCCAACCTTGGAACCAAGCTTCGTCATTACGGCCGTGCGGGTTACTTAGAGGAATTAGGTTTTCTACATACGCCATTAAGGTTGTTGGGATTGAACCTAGTGAAACAGCGTAACCAATCATTCCAACAAGAATCAAAAGCAAGAAAGCAATAATCATGTTGATGTTACTGATGACTTTTACGCCGCCATCAATACCACGTAGAACAGACACTACAGCCAGTAAGGTAACAACCGAAATCACGGCAATTTGAAGCCCTAAACCAGAGTCAATTCCGAAGACATGATGTATACCACTTGCCGCTTGCTGAGCCCCTAAACCAAGAGATGTCGCAAGACCAAACAATGTCGCTAATACCGCTAAGATATCAACAATGTGACCAGCCCAACCCCACGCTCTATCCCCTAATATAGGGTAAAAGATCGAACGGATAGAAAGCGGTAAACCTTTATTATATGTAAAGAATGCTAGTGATAATGCTACAACACCATATATAGCCCAAGGGTGTAAACCCCAGTGATACATTGTTGCGCCTAACGCTAAACGGGCAGCTTCAGGAGTGTTAGCTTCCACACCTAATGGTGTTTCATACCAGCCTGTAAAGTAAGCAACTGGCTCTGCAACACTCCAAAACATAAGACCAATACCCATACCCGCAGCAAACAACATTGAAAGCCACGACATGAATGAGTAATCAGCAGTAGCATCAGTGCCACCTAAACGAATTTTACCAAATGGTGAAACAATCAGAGCCAAACAGAAAACGACAAAAATGTTTCCAGCCCAAATGAATAACCAATCAAACGAACCAATGATCTGCCATTTGATTCCATCTAATGCAGCCTTTGCTGTCGCAGCATCAGTCACCATTACACCAATTAGAAATAGTGCAATGAAACCAGCGCTAATCCCAAAAACAGGGTTATGAACATCAAAACCCCATTTCTGGACATTATCTTGACCAACAGTGTAATCCGTACTGTCGATACTGTATTTATCTATACCTTTAGTCATTATTCCTCTCTTTAGAATACTACTAATATCCCTTATTACCTTATGACTATACAAACGAACATCTTAATGACCCAAGCAGAGTAAGCTCGTTCTCACAATAATTCATATACTTGGATGTACATATTCTAGCAGCTTAGTGCTGTATTTTCAGCAAACTGAAGTGAGTTCGACGATTATTCGACCACTAAACAATATTGTGTAAATTTAAGGCAAAAAAAAGGCCGACAAGATCGGCCTTTAATTACTCGTTTGCTACCAAACTTTACTAGTTAGTACTTTTTTCTAACTTCATAAGTTGGCTTTCAGTACGTAAACCAAGTAACAAGCTTAAGCACATTAGCAATAAAATGAACGTAAATGGTAATGCCATCGAAACGGTTCCAGCTTGTAGTGCTTGAATAGATTCAGTACCACCTACCCACAACAATACAGCAGCGATAGCACCGCCAATTACTGCCCAGAAAACACGCTGTGGTACTGGCGCATCAACCTTACCACCAGAAGTGATACTGTCGATTACAAGTGAACCAGAATCTGAAGAGGTAATGAAAAACACCATAATCAATCCGATAGAAACCACTGACAATAATGAACTCATTGGTAATGCGTCATAAGTATGAAAAAGTGACAGAGTAATATCCTGAAGACCATTAATACCTATCTCGCCAACTTTATTTACTACTTGGTCAATCGCAATGCCACCGAAAATAGCCATCCAGATAACGATAACCGTTGTAGGGATGAATAGCACAGCAATCATAAACTCACGAATAGTACGACCTTTAGAAATACGAGCGATGAACATACCTACGAACGGTGACCATGAAATCCACCAAGCCCAATAGAATACAGTCCAACCTTGCATCCAAGTTTCATCATCACGACCATGTGGATTACTTAGTGGAATAAAGTTCTCAATGTAACCCATTAATGCAGTTGGAATTGCTTTGATACCAGCCATGCCACCAGCGATAGCAACAAAAACCAGCAGACCAAAAGCAACAACCATATTAATGTTACTCAGTAACTTAACACCGCCATTGATGCCACGGATTACCGACATTGTTGCCAGCGCCGTTACTACAGCAATCACGATAAGCTGCATACCGATGCCACCATCAGTACCAAATACATGGTTGATACCACTTGCAGCTTGTTGAGCGCCTAAGCCCAAAGATGTCGCCAAGCCGAATAACGTTGCAAGTACTGCTACGATATCAACAACATGACCAAACCAACCCCATGCTCTATCACCTAATAATGGGTAGAAAATTGAACGGATAGAAAGAGGTAAGCCTTTGTTAAAAGTGAAGAACGCTAGAGCAAGAGCCACTACAGCATAAATAGCCCAACCGTGCAGACCCCAGTTATAAATAGTCGCACCTAAAGCCAACTTTATAGCTTCTGGTGAGTGAGCTTCAACACCAAGCGGCGTTTCGTACCAACCCGTGAAGTAAGCAACAGGCTCTGCTACACCCCAGAACATTAGTCCTATACCCATACCTGAGGCGAATAACATCGACATCCAAGATAAGTTTGAGTGCTCTGCTTTGGCATCATTGCCACCAAGACGGATTTTACCGTAAGGGGAGACAATGAGGGCAAAACAGAAAATAACAAAGAGGTTTGCAGACCACATGAAGAAGCCATCGAAGTTACCAAGAACTTTCCATTTCATGCCATCAAGTGCCGCTTTCGCTGTTTCTGAATCAGCAACAAGCAAAGCAACTAAAAATAAAATAATTGCACCAGCACTAATACCAAATACAGGGTTATGTACATCAAACCCCCATTTCTGGACGTTGTCTTGACCTACTGTGTAATCAGTATTATCAATACTATACTTATCCTTTACAGGCTCCATTTTCCCTCTCTAATTTGCGGCACCTTAAATCAGCAATATTGCATTCGGTGCGTAAATTTCGTCGAGAATAGTATCAACATGTCGCAATAAAACTAAAAAAACCTCCAAAAAGTTGGGTCAACCTGCAATAAAAGTAATTAAATTACACTTTTATCGTAATTTAGCGTAAAATCATTCAACTAAGCCCAAATTTACAGCATATTTCGCCAATTCTGCAGTTGAGTGAATATCAAGCTTATGCTTAATGTTATGTCTGTGGGTTTCTACCGTTCGGTAACTTATATTCAACTGATGCGCAATCTTCTTACTACTCTCCCCACCCGCGACTAATTTCAATACTGCTTCTTCCCTTCTTGTTAACGGGTTTTTTAGCGATTGAATCGGCTTTACGGGTTGAGAAAATAAATTCTGAGTCACTTTTTCGCAAAAGTAGGTTGAGCCTTGATTCACTGTTTTAATCGCTTGCACCATCTTTTCTGATGATATCTCTTTCAGCATGTACCCAACCGCACCCGACTGCATCACTTTCATGATGTATTCACGGTTATTATGCATTGTCAGCATGAGCACTTTCGCATCTGGTTGAGACTCTTTAATCAGATGTGTCGCATCAATGCCGTTCATAATCGGCATACTAATGTCCATGAGTGTGACATCAGGCTTTATTTGTTTCACGAGTTCAACCGCCTCAAGTCCATTACTCGCAGTACCAATCACATCTATATCAGGCTCTAAACTTAACCTTGCCATAAAGCCATCGAGTACTACTTGGTGATCATCCACTATCACCACTTTAATCGCTTCACTCATACACCAATCCTTCTAGTGTTAATAACACAGTTATCTCTGTACCGAATCCTGTTTCTGCAACCAGTTCAAACTCACCGCCAATGAACTCGACTCGTTCTCTCATATTCCTTAAGCCAATTCCTCGTTTATGCATGACACTTTGGGCGTTAAAGCCTAGCCCATCATCCCGAATCATTAGTTGGAGCATATTGCCCATTTGATGCAAAACCACTGTGACTTTTTTTGCTTGTGCATGTTTTTCAATATTGTTCAATGATTCTTGAACCACTCTATAAAGCGTAGTCGCGGCTTCAGATTTTAACTTCCCAGTTTGAGTACTAAAAAAAGTCTCAACCTCCACACCGGAATGAGCTTTAAAATCAATAAGCAAACTTGATAAAGCAGCTTCTAAACCTATGTCATCCAAAGCACTAGGGCGAAGCTTATGCGAAATGTTCCTTACTTCATCAATGGCAGTCATCAACGAGTGCTGTGATTTATCTAAATAAACCCGTAGCTCTTCGTCATGGAGTTTATGGCTCAATAACTCTAAATGACACTTGCTGGACACGAGCAGTTGATTGATTCCGTCATGCAGTTCACGTGCTAAATGCTTCTTTTCATCTTCTTGAAACATCACTGTCTTATGCGCTAATTCTTTTAAGTTATTGTCTGCAATTTTATGTTCACGCATATTAATCGCGAGAGTAAGCACAATGATCACGGCTACAGTGACGCATAAAATCACCATGATAGAAAAGAACGTCGTCTCAATATTTTTATTGATCGCCGCCTGCATATTGGCAACTTCTTGGCTTACATCTTCAATATAAAGACCAGTCCCTATCATCCAATCCCATTTATCTAACCAGGCGGCATAACTCAATTTAGAGACGACTTCGTCAGTCGAGGGTTTCTGCCACAGGTATTGATGGAAACCACCACCAGATCGGGCTTCTCTTAGTAATGCTTCAATTAAGAAGTCACCGTCATTATCTTGTATGTGTAATAAATTCTGACCAACTAACTCAGGTAAGATGGGGTGAACGAGATTCGTTCCTTGGCTATCGTAAGCAAAAAAGTAACCATCAGATCCATACCTAAGTTTGGTGAGAATACTGCGCACTTCTTCTTTGGCTTCTGCTTCAATAGCATTGGGGTCATTGTAGATATGAGAGATAGCATCAAATGCCAGGTCGACACTGTCTTTCAGTGCACTTTCCTTTGACTTAATTAAACTATCCCTAAAAATTTCGACTTCTTTCTCACCCAGTGTTTTAGCCTGATGTAATGAAATCCAGCTGATACTGGCAGATACAATTAACAACGGCAGTAAGGTAAGCAAGATAAGTTTGGCTTTTAGAGGCATTCCTTTTCCTCATAAAAAAACTGCTTACTGATTATTCAGCAAGCAGTTTTACTTTATCAAATTTATTAACGCTCTATGAAATCATTCGTCTACATTATCGAATCTGGTCACATACCGTAGAATCCAGGGAAAACAAGTAATGACGCCAAGACTAAGATTTGGATGGCGATAAAAGGCATAACGCCGCGGTAAATATCCTGAGTGGTCACCCCTTTCGGAGCTACCCCTTTCAGATAAAATAGACTGAAACCGAATGGCGGCGTTAAAAATGACGTTTGAAGATTCATTGCAATTAAGATCGCAAACCAAGTCATATTGATGCCCATAAGTTCGGCAACAGGGGCAATAATTGGCACGATGATAAAACAAATCTCAACGAAATCGATAAAGAAGCCAAGTATCAAAATAACCAACATTGTAATAATTAGGAAACCCCACTTATCCCCCGGAATAGCAAGCATCCACTCTTCAACTAAGTAGTCTCCTCCAGTGTAAGTAAATGCCATAGAGAACGCAGTAGCACCAAGCAATATAGCAAAAACCATTGCCGTTACTTTTACTGTTTCTTTTGATGCATCAAATACCATGCGCCAGCTAAACTGACCATATAGGAACGCAAGTACAATCGCACCTGCACCACCAAGAGCGGCTGATTCCGTAGGTGTTGCCACACCAGCAAAGATAGAACCAAGAACGACAATAATTAATGCTAGAGGTGGAATAATCGCTTTAAGTGCTTTAATGACCTCTTCTTTACGGCTGATTGAGTCATCTCGCTCAATCGGTTGTGCAGATTCAGGATTCAACTTGGCATAAATCAAAATGTAGACGATATACGCTCCAACCAACATGACACCCGGCCATATTGCGGCTTGAAATAAATCACCAACTGGTACACCAAGCACATCACCTAAAAGAATCAGCACAATCGATGGCGGAATAATTTGCCCAAGCGTTCCTGATGCACAGATGGTTCCGCAAGCTAACCCTTTATCGTAATTATATTTAAGCATGACAGGCAGAGATATCAGCCCCATTGCGACAACTGAAGCTCCCACAACCCCTGTAGAAGCGGCAAGTAATGAACCTACCAAGACTGTCGAAATGGCGATACCACCACGTACGCCACCAAACAAGCGCCCCATTGACTCTAACAACTGCTCTGCTAAACGCGTTTTTTGGAGAACTAGCCCCATGAAAACAAAAAGCGGTACGGCCATCAGTACCGTGTTTTCCATGATCGATTGAATTCGGTAAGGCATAAAGGCGAACATTTCAACCCCTTCCGCCCAAACACCGAAAATTAATGCAATACCACCAAAAGTAAAAGCAACTGGAAACCCTAAAAGCAATGCAAATAGAGCGACAAAAAACATAATAATTCCAATCATGATCGTCTCCTATTTAGGTTGATTTAAGTTCGCATGAACTAAATGAGGGTTAATAATCTTATTCAACGAGTGAAGAACAAGCCCGACACCACTGAGTGCCATTAAGAAGAAAGAAAGTGGGATCATGGCTTTAATTATCCAGCGGTAATGCAGACCACCTGGGTCTCCTGAAATTTCACCTAGCTCGTAACTTTCTCTCGCAAAGTCGATTCCATACCAGCCAACAAGGAGACAAAAAGGGAGCAAGAAAATGAAGGTACCGAGTAAATCAATAATGGCTTGTGCTTTGAAGGAAAGTCTTTCGTAGAACACATCTACACGTACATGCCCACCAGCTTTAATCGCGTACGGGACACCTAATAAAAAAACTGCTGAAAATAAATGCCATTCCATCTCTTGGAAAGCGATTGAAACATCATTAAAGGCATAACGCATCACAACGTCATACACCACATTCGCAACCAACAGTATGAATAGCATGCTGGATAACCAGCCAAGTGCATCACCAATACGGTTAAACAGTCGCTCAATGTAAATCAAACTTCTCATTCCCGACTCCATGGAATTAAAAAAGCACCACCACAAATTGGTCGTGGTGCTATAAAAGGTTCTTGGGCTTCGATACTAGGCAATGCCTCAGCATCATTTTTATAGTTGTTTGTTCTTTTAAAATTGTTCGATGGCGTTTTCAATCATGCTTTAGGGCCGGAGCCTTAAGATTCTTTCAACGCCATTATTATTGTTATGAGTTGCAGACTATTTCGCTTGGCTGTTTAAGTAAGCACGGTGTGAAATATCAGTCCATGAACGTACTTGCTGTAAGTAATCAGATTGTGATTTCTGAATTTCTTTAGCCAGTGCGTCTTTTTCAGCGTGTTTAGCAAGTAAACGGTCATTAGCTTCTTGCAGAGCAGCCATCACTGAAGGTGGGAAATCTTTAACTTGAACATCAGGGTATTCTGTTTTCATCGATACCCAGTTTTTGCCACTCTCATGTGTTGCTTGCGTATACATGTCGTAAGCGGCTGTACGCATTGCCACACGTAAAATCTCTTGTAGATCTTCAGGTAATTTATTCCACGTACGCTTATTCACTAGGAACTGAAGTTCAGAACCCGGCTCATGCCAACCTGTATAGTAGTAAGGGGCAATTTTGTGGAAACCCATACGTAAATCCAGTGATGGACCAACCCATTCAAGAGCATCAATCGTTCTACGCTCTAAAGATGTGTATAGCTCACCAGGGGCAATATTCGTTGGTTTTGCACCAAGCTCAGCCAAGATTTCGCCAGCAAAACCAGGGATACGCATCTTAAGACCTTTTAAGTCTTCAACACTGTTGATCTCTTTTTGAAACCAGCCGCCCATTTGAATATCTGTATTACCACCAGGGAAAGACATTAAGTTATGCGGAGAATAAACCTGTTCCATAAGTTCCATACCACCACCGTGGTAGAACCAAGCATATTGCTCTGCTGGTGTCATACCGAAAGGCATCGAAGTGAAATACAGCGTATTTGGCACTTTACCTTTCCAGTAGTACGAACCTGAGTGACCCATGTCATACTGACCTGACTTCACCATATCGAAGACACCAAGCGGTGCTTTATGTTTATTCGCAGAATCGATTCTGATTTGCAAACGCCCATTCGACATTTTCTCAGCCATTGCAGCCATGTTTTTAGTTGCATCACCAAATACTGGGAAGTTAGGTCCCCACGTTTCAGCCAGTTTTAAGCGGTAAACTTTATCAGCAGCAGTCGCACCTGTAGCAACTAAAGCGAAACAAGCAGCAGCAGTTACTGCCACATTTTTAAAAACTCGTTTCAGTGAGTGTTGGATAAGACTCATGTTCACGTCCTTGGTTAGTTTCAGATACTCTTTCAATGAGCATTTTATGATTCCAAACAAGAATGGACGCTTTAGGAACAATAAGAAATCAGCGCTATCACGCACCTAAAATTAGAGGAATAAAGGGCATTAGACCAAAGGATTAAGTATTTATACGTAGGATTTTAGATAGCGAGTCTAATTTTCAATAAGTTATAGCCGAACCTAAATAGATCTAAGATAGAAATACGTACGTAGTTACTTATATTGATAATTAACATCATGTACCCAATTCGTGATTTGTGTCGGGTATTAAGTGCGAAACAATATGTATTGAGTTAAAAGCTTCTATCTGTATGAAGAGAACCAGTCACCCATTAGATAGCCAAAGCCTAATTGATGGTCACCAGAGCACTCAAGGAACTAAAGAACTAAAGAACTAAAGAACTAAAGAACTAAAGAACTAAAGCCAGTCAGGATGCTACTTACAATACGTAAAGTGGTAGGAAAATAAGAAGGTTTGAAAATGCGTGTTAATAAAAACAAAAAAGCCTCGAAAATCGAGGCTTTGAACTTGTACAACTTAATCGCCTAATCTCAAATGAGACCAACGAGCATTGCAATTAGATAGCTTTGTAAATAACTTTGTTACCTGCAAGCTGCTCTTTCGCTACTAGATTCTCTTCTAGAAGTTTTTTCAATGCGCCTGTAGCCCATGAAGCTGCTTTTGCATCTTCTTGACCAGCTTCTAAGCCGATACCTTTAGGGTTAATACCTTCAGCATTTTTCACAACAATGTCTAATACTTGTTGTTGCTTAGGTGTCAGTGCAACATCTACTTTTTTCGTTGCTGCTACTGTTTTTGTTACCGCTGGTTTTGCTGCTACAGTTTTTTCTGCGACAACTTTCTCTGCGACAGGCTTCGCCGATTTAGGCGCTACTGCTGCTTTTGCAACTTCTACATTAGCAACAGCCGCTTTAATACGTTTTTGCAGTTTAGCCTGCACCTTACGCTTATGAGCAAGTCTCATTGAATATTTCTCCAGTTCACTGCTCTTGCGCAGTGGTGAAAATTTGAAGCGCGATTTATACCAAAAAACAGGAGCTATTTGTAGAGTGAAGAGCCGAAAGTCGACGAAAAATACGTATATTGTTTATCAACGTCTATTATTTAATCATCGTTTTATTAAATAAGGGCTTATATACTGGTTATCCATCCATTGGTGATATATGAAACATGGTGCTTCCTATGAATACTCGCCACCTTAGCAATTTTACACTGCCATCTTGGCATTATTTCATAAAACCGATCGGTTACTTCTTTGCGCTGTTTCTCATCTTTTTCCTGATTTACAACGAATATAGAAAACCCATGCTGGTGACCATTCTAACGTTAACCAGCATTCTCTTTAGCATTTATTACTTTGCTTTGCGTAGCCATGTCATGATCACACTCACTTCCACACATCTACAACAGCACTTTTTCAAAGGTGGATGGGTCGTAAAATGGGATAACATACAAGAGGTTTCAATATGCACATTTCAACAAGATGGTTGGCACGAGCCACTGCCTTGGATAGGAATAAAACTTAAACACTATAAGCCCTATTTAGACTCGATCTGCCCTAAAGTGGCCTGTGAGCTATTACTCAGTCAGAGAGGGTTACTGTATTTGGGGGCTAAACAAGCTGGAAGCGAAGCGAAGTTCGAAGATATAGTTTTAGATTCTAATAACTATATAGACAAAAGCCCTGCACATACCGCCTATACAGGCATGCTGGCTATGTTAGCGAATAGAATGAAACATCAGAGAAGCTATCACGGCTTTGATATATTTATCGCAACCAATGAAATCAATATGAGCGGGGATGAATTTGTCGGTTTAGCTCGACGCTACCTTGCAGCTGCCGAGCTAAATAACACAAACGAAATGAATTAGTACAATGGCATTTCATCAGCTACAAATGGGTTAGATACTCGCTCTCGACCAAATGTAGACTCAGGGCCGTGACCAGGAACAAACGTTACGTCTTTTCCGAGTGGCCATAATTTTGTCTTAATTGAAGATATCAGAGTGTTAAAGTCACCTTGGGGAAAGTCAGTACGACCGATAGCACCGTTGAACAGCACATCACCTACGAAAGCCAAGCGCGCTTCATCACTAAATAAAACAACGTGACCAGGAGTGTGACCAGGAGTGTGAAAAACATCAATTTTCTGATTACCAAACGTAACTAGGTCACCTTCTTCAAGCCACTGATTAGGTTCGAATGCTTTACAAAGCGGGAAACCAAACATTTGGCTTTGCCCTTCAAGACCTTGCAGCCAGAAAAGGTCAGCTTTATGCGGACCAATAACCTCTACATTCAAGATTTCAGCAAGCGGCTCTGTTCCACCAACATGATCTAAGTGTCCGTGAGTTAATACCAAATTAACAACTTTAACGCCAAGTTCTTCAATAATCGCAGCAAGTTGTTTAACATCACCACCTGGGTCAACCACGATGCCTTCCATTGTTTCATCACACCAAACAATAGAGCAATTTTGAGAAAATGAAGTGACAGGCACTACTTGATATTTAAGAGACATAGATAAACCTTTGAAAGCAAGCTTGATAATTGGCTATATGAATTGCCAATATGAACACCGTAAAAGATAAAAACGCTTACAGTGAGCTATAAATTTAAAGGCAAACTATGACATTGGACACTCATTTTGACAAGCTCAAGAATTTACCTTTAACCTATACAATCAATAATTGCACATTGAGTTTTAATCAATTACTGTCTCTTGTCACGTAAGTCTTACCAACTGCGAACAGGACCTGTATCTATATGGATAAAGTCGCTTTTCGCATAGTAGCCAACCCCACCGGCTTGAAGACTTTTCGCCGCATCTCTGACTTCTTTCAAATTCACGCCACTGAGCCTAAAATCCAAAGCTCGACCTTGCATGTGGTAACTTTTCTTTGCCACTCCGCTAGATTTTGAGCGAAGGCTTTCATTCGTTGCAGAGGAACGGTAACCAGAAATGATTTGTACCTCAGTATTCACACCAAGTAGGTTCTGGATACTGGATAGTTGGTCAAAAAGCCCTTTATCCATTGGGTGGATCTCATTTCTACGGAAATCACGACACAGCTTACTGATACGAGCCATTTCATCGCTTAAATAATTTACACCATCGAAATAGCAAGTTTCTAACGTTTCACCAGTATGCAAATTATTCATTGCAATGGTTCTTGGTTTATCAGGGTAAGAAGCAAAAGCAGTAGAAGGAACAATAGAAGCAATTACGACACTACCACCAGCCATTGATAAAAATTGGCGGCGAGAGAAAACATTTTGAGACATACAGCAAATTGACCCATCTAAATTGAACAAAAAACGGACAATACAGAAGGTTTTTTTATGAGTCAATTCGATGAAACACGTCAAAAAGGCAGAATGAGTAATCAAACTGCCTTTAGTTATTGAAACTGTTTATGAATTTTTCACAAAGCGACAAATGTTAAAATTGAGTCAAGATCACCCTTCATTACTCATACTGTCGTATTTGTAAATATCACTTCGATACTGGATGCCTTCTTTCTCAAATAAAACCGTTTGGTAGATAATATGCACTGGAATGCGCTTTCTTAACTGGACTCTAGTGTTTGCTTTAAGAGCCGTGCTGTCTTCAAAGTTCTTCTTCGTATGCTTTTCTATTAGCAACTCTGCAAACTCTTCAGCATGTTCCACTCGAACACAACCAGAGCTGTATGCCCGTCGGTCAGTGTCGAATAAGCCTTTACTTGGAGTATCGTGCAAATAAATGGCTCGTCGGTTAGGTGTATTGAATTTGTATAATCCCAAGGCATTTTTCACTCCAGCTTGCTGGCGCATCTTATATGGGAATGCTCTAGGGTTAATATTTGCCCAATCAATATCATCAGGATTCAAAGACTCAGGTGAACGCCATTTTTCAATCACTTCAAAATTATGTCTTTGTAGATAAGTATTATCCGCTTTAACTTTAGGCAATATGTCCTCAACCATTATTTTCCAAGGCACATTCCAAGTCGGATTCAAAATCACAGAATCCAATTTTGTCGTTAATAACGGTGTCTTTCTAGATAGCTTTCCAACCACAACTTTAGACTCAAACACTTCCTCACCATCAGACCAGTACTTCATGTTAAAGCTTGGAACATTTACTAAAATCATTGAATCTCGATCTTGCGGCCATAACCGAGCTCGCTCGGCATTCAACGATAGGCTTCTTAGCCTGTTTTCGGGGCTCATATTTATCCATGACATCGTTTTAGGTCCAATAACGCCGTCAGCCTTTAAACCATGCATAGCTTGAAATTCCAGAAGAGCAACCTCTAGGGTTTCATCAAAAAAGACAATATCGGGTTTAATTAACTGAGTATCAATTCCGACTAATGACATTCTTTTAATCAAAGAACTTCGGTCAAGTACTTCATCACCTTTACGTTTTAGTCCCTGCTGGTGGTATAGCTCAATAGGCTCTAATAAAGCATTTTCCAATATTGAATAGGAATGGATAAATTGCTGATAATCGCCAACAGGAGGTGCATAAGACAATACGAACTCTTTGAGAGTATTAGATTCCAAATTTCGCTTTAAATTGAACAGCAAATGTGGGGAAGGCTTAGGAAGCTTGGCATGAAGCTGCTCTGAGAAGTACCAAGGCTTACCTATTAAAGGGGCATTTTCAGAATAACTAAGGTAAAGAATCAGAGTATCCATCGAAAGCACATCATGCTCAAACCAAAGTTCTTGCTCTCTATAATACCTGAGCCTTTTTAACTGACGTTCAAACAGAGGACTTATCTCAGAGCGATCGATAATGGATAGTTGAAACTCAAGCACTTGAGAGGCTTCAGAATCATTCCATAATAAAGCGGAAGATGAGTCAGTATAAAAGCTTTCAGTGAGTTCGGGATAAAGCACATAGAATTTTAGAGATGAACTTTCAGGTATCCACCCTTTCTCATATAAGCCCGTTAAGCTCCAAACTTGAAATGAAGTCAGAAGTAATAATCCACAAAAAAATTTCGCTAACATAGCACGCTCCATACCCACCAGTTTTAAGTATGGCAAAGAAATGGACGCGCCAAGTATTAATTAGAGACTATATTGATTTTGAGACTAGACAGGTTTGTAAATACAGCGCTCAAAAAGGCATGAGCTGTAGCAATGTCAACACTCAGATCTTTCAAAAACTATCGTTGTATTGACAGCTATAGATGTATAGAAAACTAGAGACGTATTGAAAGCTATTAATGTACCAAATGCTATAAATGTACCGAAACCGTTAGCGATATAGCTTAATGAAAACTAGATCGAAGACCAGTGGTTATCCCATTGGGTTAGTGTTTGGATGGCTGTTTTTTCCGATGGTTCAGTTTGGCTAATAACCTCCCCAGCTCCAGAACTTAACCTAAACTCTTCGCCCATAAATACAGCACCTGAAGCGTCAGTTAAAGAAGATAGCTCGACCAACTCTTTTGTTTGTTTAGACCAAATTCCATAGCAATTCCCTCGTGGTGAAGTCGCGATAATCCATTCATCAGAAGCTGCAATACTTGCAATGTAATGGTTAAATCTCGCCCACTGCTCAGGCTCTGCTTTTAATTGCTCTAAACGACCACCCCGAGTATGCATAGCGAGTAATGCTGGGTATTCATCGGGTTCACCGCGATATTGTTGACCACAAAGTACGGTTTCATCTCCATCATGAGCAAGATGTCTAATACTCAGTTGTTTATCAGCCAACCCGACTTGCTCAAGTAGCTCACCTGTGGCGGACAAATAACTTAAGCTTGGTTGCATTGTCTTTAAATTTCTAGGAGTTCGACCATCCGTATCAACGCCTCCAACCCCAATAGCTAATCGACTATCTGGCATAATGATGACTTCATGAGGACCAATACCAAAACCAGTGAATTCATCGACCTTCTTATAGCCATTAAGCGCATCATAAACACCTATCACACCTTGGCTTGTATTAGATACCCCTTCAGTCGCGTACAGCAATGAACCATCAAGTGAAAAAACACCATGGCCATAATAGTGCCTGTTTTTACCTTTCACTGATAAATGAATCTGTTGACCGGTTTGATAATCAAACACCATAAAGTAGCTACCCGGTCTACGAGCAAAAACCACCGCTTGATTGGGGTGTGAAGAGTCGACATTAGGTCTAATCGCAACACCATGACCGCGCTCTGGGATAGGGAGAGTTTGAATAGGCATGCCCCATTTATCTGCTACAACCGCAGAGTATTTATCCTTACCCTGAAGTGAGCACCCAATTAATGCTGGCTCACGTTTTACTTGGGAGGATATATTGGAGCAGCCAAAAGGAAGTACTGGGACAGCAGCACCCAATAGTGCTGCTTTAAGTAATGAACGCCTAGTTTGATTAGTCACCATCAGTTGCATTAAACCCTATTACAATTCCTAATTCGATCGCCACTTCTTCATGAATAAGATATTTGAGGCGCTCTAACTTATTGTATTGAGCTAAAACATTTCGGTAGCCCTCTTTGCTCTGAAGCATACCAAACAGGCTGCTTTCTTCAGGCCAAGTTGCTAGCGTCTGCTCAAATTGAATTTTAACTCGGTCCGCTAAATCATTTAAATCTCGACCTCTTAAAATATTATCTAAACCCTGTCCATCTGCTAAATACAAAGACTGCATTGCTTGAATATTAGCTTTAAGTTGCGATAAAGACGTTTCTGAGCGCCATGACTCAGCAAAGTAAGGGCGAGGCTTACCAATATTCGCAAGTGGTCGACTCAGTTTTTTCATGCTGTAATCTAGCTGATTCGTTAGCAAAGCCACGTATTCAGATTCCCATCGGGATTCATCTAAAGCTACCCACGGGTTAACTTGCCATGCATCTGCAATATTGGTCGATTTCACAGATAGATTTTGCGAAATAGCGATAGCAGACATACAGCCTTTGTTCTTTTCAATTAATAACGGTGATTTTTCGTCATAAAGCATCCACTCTAACGCCCCTAAACCTTGAACGGTTACGCTTTGCTGAGCAATTTCAGCTTGAGTCCAAGTTTTGTCTTGTCGAGTGAGTTGAGCCATTTTCAAACCAGTTGTATTCTTTTTGTCTGGCCAAAATTGAATATTCCAACTCTCTTGTAGAGCTTCTGCTGGCCCTCGTTCCTGCCCTTGAAGCGCCATCCAAGCAAGCATAGTCTGGTGCCATTGCAGCTTCACAGCATCAATAGAATAATCATTGGTTTCACAATATTGACCTAGCGATTCTTCAAGTAATTTTGCTTGTGTATTGAATGCGACAGCAGACTCAAACTGCTTAACATAAACCTCGTGGCTTACATGTTGCGTTTCATCAAGATTAAATACAGGGGCATCATTTACTTGAGTTGTGGACTGGCACCCGGCAAGAGCTGCGACAATCAATGGTATCGCGAATAATTTTTCACTCATGTTTACGACCTTTTACTGGCTGACTATTTACGTTCGCAGCGCTTTAGAAGTTAAATATATTTAATCAGCACTGCTTACGCTAGCTTATTATATTTATAAAGAATTCAAGAACGCGACAAGTGCTTCTCGCTCTTTTGCATTCAGGCTAAGTACCTTTTGTTTAGCATTTTGAGCTTCCCCACCATGCCATAGAATCGCTTCCATAATATTTCTAGCACGACCATCATGTAATAGGAATGTGTGCCCATTCACTTCCTTGGTATAGCCTAATCCCCAAAGAGGTGTAGTACGCCATTCTTGTCCATTCGCTAAATATTCCGCTCTATTGTCGGCTAAACCTTCGCCCATATCGTGCAGTAACATATCTGTATACGGGCTGATAAGCTGCTTGGATAACGCAGGCAAATCAGCGCGTTCAGCTGTTCTTATCTCAGCTTGATGGCAGCTTTGACAGCCAATTTCTTTAAAGAGTTGCTTACCTTGAATCACTTGTGGATTATCGACATTACGTCGAATTGGCACAGCCAGATGTTGGGAATAAAATTCTACAAAATCAAGGATGTTATCGCTGACTTCCGGCGAACCACCATTTGGAAAGTCGGTACACGTAGATTGGTTCGCTGTACAGTTTTCATTAGGGAATAGATTGCTCGTCAAACCTAAATCACCATTAAATGCTGCGGCATTTTGCTGCATCAAGTTCGGTTGCCCGGCTTTCCACCCAAATCGCCCAAGCGTAAGTTCATTTGTTTGAACATCAAGCACTTTATTCGCTTTACCTGAAACACCAAGGTTTTCTGATTTTTGCTGTTCAATAAAGCCTAGAATCGTTTTTTCAGGAATGCTTTCTAATAAGCCAAGACCAATCATAGGCGGTGCTACACGAGCTGAAAATTCAGTTTTTGGGTGCATATCGCCAAACGCTAGCTCAGTAATAGTTAGGCTAGGTTTACGCAAGCTCACCATCGTTCCATCATCAAATTTAACTGGAACTTCTATATAGCTAATATTCACCTTGCCTTCAGGTTTCAAGCCTTGTAGAGCAAAATCTTGAAGCTGACCGCCATAAGTAGGTTCAGGGATTCCACCATCTCGAATGAAAGCTTGTCTTTGAGCGGCGGTTTCAGCTGGAATACTTAATCGAACCAGCATGGAAACAGCGTGTTTATCTCCCGTTTCAGGCGCATGCCCTCTACCATCTTTAATGTGGCAATTTTGGCAGCCATTGGTATTAAACAAAGGACCTAGCCCATCACGAGCGTCTGTAGAAGCTGGTGCAGGAACCCATGGGTTTCTAAAGAAACTATTACCAACACTAAAGTCTAATCGCTTAGTCATAGGTAAGTTAGTTGCTGGCATTGAAAACGCATTAGCGCCTTCTTTTTTAGTAGTGGTTTTCCCTCCTGAATACACTTCATGGGCGTGTAAGGGAGACATTGCGAACAGTGAGATAAGTAGCGAGGCGGTGAGATACGACTTCATACATTGCCTTGATTATTTATTATTAGTTATATTTTTTAGATTTCATTGTTTGACGATTTGAACAACACAAAAACTTGAACAATACAGAAACAATGAAGGGCTCGCTAGGAGCCCTTTGTTAACTTTATTTATCGCTTAAAACTCGTGGTCTGCAGTATCAGGGTTCAAGCTATCAATGCCAATCACACCTGCTGCACGTTCAATAGCAGCCGTTTGAGAAACTAGAGCTACAATCGTTTTATTTACAAGCGCGTTACCTGCTGCATTATCTGAAGCAATTAACTGGTCAAAGTGCTGATTGTTTTTCTCAGCAGATGTTACAAGTTCACCGACTTGTGCACGAGCAAGATCAAATTGCTTTTGAATCTCTTTTGCAGCTTGCTTGTCTTCTTGAGCAACTAGGTCGTATAAGCTTGGACCTGAAAGCAACGTACCGTTTTCACGCTTGTACAGACCAGTGTAAACGTTGTAGATACCTTGCTCATTGTAGTAATGCGAGTTATGCGTGTTATCAGAGAAACAATCATGCTCGTCTTCAGTTGAATTTGCTTCTAGAGCAACTTTCATACGCTCACCGGCAAGTTCACCTAATGAAAGAGAGCCCATGCCGAATAGCATTTTACGCAAGCCATTATCGCTAGAACCCGCTAAAAGCTCTTGACGGTAATTACCTTTTTGATCAGCAGACCACTGTTTTTCCATCCATTCAAGATCTTGAATCAGAAGTTCAGCTGAAGCTTTTAAATATGAACCACGGCGGTCACAGTTACCGTTTGTACATTCAGAGCCAACAACAAAATCAGTGTATACACGGTTACCTGCACCTGCATTAGTGCCGTTTAAATCTTGTCCCCAAAGTAGGAACTCAATCGCGTGGTAACCAGACGCTACGTTTGCTTCTGAACCACCAATTTCATTAAGCTCAGCAATTAGCTCAGGAGTAATATTTGTTGCATCAACCGTTGTTTGACCAACTTGGAACGTTTTGTTAGCAACAATGTTTGCACTAGCGCCTTCGTTACCTAATTCATATTGGTAATCAGTTGAAACGTAATCAATCAGACCTTCATCTAGAGGCCATGCATTCAACTGACCTTCCCAATCATCAACAACCGCGTTACCAAAACGGAAAACTTCCGATTGTTGGTATGGTACTCGAGAATCTAACCAAGCTTGTTTAACTTGTTCGAAATTTGCAGCAGAAGGCGAAGCTAAAAATGTATCAATAGAAGAGTTCAGAGCCTTGGCTGTAATAACAGAATCCGAAAAAACGGCGTGTGCAATATCTGCGTAGTGTTCAACTACTTGATCTTGAGTCACTGCTGCAAATGAAGAAGCAGAGGCAAGAAGGAGTGACGAAGTAACAGCTTTAGTCACTAAAGATTTGATGGTCATTGAAGCGTCCTTGTTGAGCTTGAATTATTATTAGTAGTAATAGTGCAAACCATTATCATTTGCACTAGCAATCCAAATAATACAAATTTACAATTTTTTTGCAAGCCAAATACAAAAAAACCCCACAAATGTGAGGTTTTTATTTGATTTATGAGAAGAAGGTAATTTAAAGGTCTAAATCATGCTTTCCGTGTGACACTTTTGCTTGAAGGTAACTTTCATTGCCTAACTTTACATGCGCTGAAGTATTGACGACTTCTTCAATTTGAATGCCATGAGACTTCAACTCTCTGATCTTTTTAGGATTATTCGTGACTAAGCGGATAGTGTTAATACCTAACGCTTTTAGCATTTCAGCTGCTTCTGTGAAATCACGTAAATCATCACCAAAACCTAAGTGGTTATTCGCTTCATATGTATTCATACCTTCACTTTGTAAGCGGTATGCGTCGATCTTGTTATAAAGACCAATACCACGCCCTTCTTGGCGGAGATATAAAATAATACCGCCCGATTCACCCATTTTATTAATCGTTTCATCTAACTGTTCACCACAATCGCAGCGAGATGAATGAAATACGTCACCCGTTAAGCATTCAGAGTGCATTCGTACCAAAGGTGTATTCTGAGTTTTATCGGCAGACTGAAAGATCACAGCAACATGTTCTTTTTCTGTTTTCAATCCATGGAATGACAGAAGCTCAGCATCAATATTGCTGCCTACCCCTACTTTGAAATCTACTCTGGCACGTACTTCCGCCATATCTATACTCACTTGATGATTTTATCTACTTGGAATTATTATTTTAATTAAAGCCTACTAATTCAACAATCGGGCAATAACAATCTGATGTTAAGTACTATGAGGCTATCTAAGCGATTTTTCAAGGCTCTGAAGCTATGAATTGTTATATTATAACAACTTGTTCATTACGTAATAAAAAACCCCACGTTAGACCTTTCTAACATGGGGTTAAATTTCGGGGCAGAGCCATTGATTTGATGGAATTCCAACCTGCCAATACTCAAATTTTTCGATACAGATAAACTCTACTGAATATCAAGCACAACCCGCACTACAGATCATGGTTTTACTTATAGTTATATAACTGATCAAGATTAGATGCGTGAGAACTTACAAACTTTAGATGATCGTTGAAGCTAGATTTTACAGGCTAACTTCATTTACTTGCTGTTTTTTCCAGTTTCCAGATAGCCAGTTGGATCCATGCATTTTCTAATTCTGATAATTCTTCTTGAGTCAAAAATGAAAGGCTTGGTTTAGCACTATACTGCTCACTCCACTTTTTAGATTGAACATTCGTATAAAACTCCTTTTTTAAGTTCGATATTACATTATCCACGAATAAGTCCTTATATCTGTGTAAGCTCAGTGAGTTGTATGAAGTATATTACAAAAACAGACTAATTAGGTAAACAGTATAGATAATATTTATACATCACTTTTGACACTTTTTATTGCAAGATGAACGAAGAGCACAAAAATAACAAAAGGTATTAGCCAAAGTACTAAATTACCTCTATTGAAAGCAGGATTATATAAAACAAATTCACCAAACCTTTCGGTCATATATTCAATAATATATTCATCACTCTTTCCTGCTTTGATCATTTCGAAAACATTTAATCGAAGATCTTTTGCAATAGGAGAGTTTGATTCGATCAAATTTTGATTCTGGCATTGTGGACAACGCAATGACTTAGCCAATGCGATCGCCCTTGATTGCTGCTCTAAACTATCAAATTCAAACAGCTCAACTTGAATGCTTCTCTCCTTTGTTGATGATATAAAAACAGGCTCAGCGACAGCGTATGTCACGCATAGTATTGAACATAATAATATTAATAGTTTCATTAAAGCCCTTTACTAAATTTTATTTATAAAAATAACTCGCTAATTCATCATCCCAAGTTTTTTGATCTAATACGCCCATTACCTTTTTAATTATCTGACCTTCTTGATCCATTAAATATGTTTCAGGCGTACCTATTACTCCTAAATTAATGGAAAGATCGCCTTTATGATCATTAACGATCTTTAAGTATGGGTTTCCATAATTTTCTAAAACTTTAATTGCCGATAACTTATTATCTCTATAATTAATACCGTATATAGGAATTCCTTCATTTTTCAA
>NZ_VTXD01000090.1 GCF_013114625.1 Vibrio sp. 99-70-13A1 | reverse complement strand
GATGCACCAGCACTGACACTTGATACGGACTCTGGCTCAGCGGCGGATGACTTCTTAACCAACGACGGCAGCTTCACAGTCGGCGGCACAGAAGATGGTGCGACGGTTGAATACCTAGTCGATGGCAACTGGACAACAACGGCGCCAGTACCTGTTGAAGGTGACAACACGATTACCATTCGTCAAACCGACGCTGCAGGTAATACCTCAGGTAGCTCAACGTTAACGTTCACTCTTGATACGCAAGCAGAATCAGGAAATGTGAGCGTAGATAGCATTACATCAGATGATGTTGTTACTGAGACTGAAAAAGAGCAAACAATTTTTGTTACAGGTACTGCTACCGATGGAGACATACAACCTAACGACGTCGTAACTGCTGTTATTAATGGAACGACATATACTAGTGTTGTAAAAGAGAATGGCACATGGGAGCTAAGTGTTAATGGTGAGGACCTAGCAGAAGACACCGAGTTCACTGTTTCTGTTAGCTCAACCGATAGCGCAGGAAATAGTGTTTCGAGTTCAGGAACTTCTACTCATATTTATGACTCAACTCCGGTTAATGTAAACATAGATATTGATCCGATTACTGAAGATTCGGTGATTAACGCAACTGAAGCTCAAGGGACAGTTACGATTACAGGTTCTGTTACTGGTGAGAATTACGTTTCTGGAACAGTAGCACTGACCGTTAATGGCGTTGAGTACGTAGGTCAAGTAATCGACGGAAAATACAGCATTGACGTCAATGGGTCTGACCTAAACTCTGATAGCGATAATATCGTCGACGCGAAGGTAGATGTAGTAAATGAAGCTGGCAATGTTGGATCGGCTAATTCAACGGAGTTCTATCTGGTTGATTTAACAGCTAGAGGGACGATCGTTATTGAATCAATTGCTGACGACAATGTTATCAATCAAAGTGAAAGCGAAAGTACCGTCTCAGTTAAAGGTACTGTTGGAAGAGATGCGAATACTGGTGACCAGATATCAGTAGTAGTAAATGGTGTGACTTATCTAACTGTTGTCCAAAGCGATAAAACATGGAGTGTAGATGTTCAGGGTAGTGATCTTGTAGCTGATAATTCAGTAACTGCTACTGTTACCGGGCAAGATTGGGTTGGGAATGAATTTAGTAGTTCGGTTTCAGAATCAATTGATGTAGATACCACAGACCCAACACAAGGCGATGGCTTGAACAGCATCGTGTTCGACGATGACTTGGTGAACGAAGACGAAGCGGACAGCGTGACCTTAAGTGGTCAGGTTGAAGTGGGCAGCACGGTCAACAG
>NZ_VTXD01000088.1 GCF_013114625.1 Vibrio sp. 99-70-13A1 | reverse complement strand
AGATTCCCAACGCTTGGCGTTTTCGGTTTGATTCAACTTTAGTGTTTACGGCACAATGGTTTAGGTAGGGTGGTGGCGTTGCTCACTACTTAACGCGGCGTTATATTTTATCTGAAATCAGCGTCTTAAAATCAAATATGAAGTAGGTGACTTGTCGCTTTCTCAGGCTGTCAATTTCAGCTATTTTCAGCAGCAAAATGTCGAGGTCTTAAGGTTTTCGCTTTCTTCAGTCGTAAAGCATGTCAATGTTCGCGGGTGCTTCATTTTGGATTCGAGTCGAGTTATTTGTAAGTTTAACGGGCTAAAAGTCGCGTTAATGATATTTGCGTTTTAAGCTTTGCAATCGTTGGTAAATTGAAAGGTTTCAGTTTTCTTCTTCATTCGTTTTTAACGGTGAATATTGGACTTCCTTTTTATCAAAGTGATTTTCTGTTTTTAAGTGTCACTTTTAATTACAGCGCGTGAGTTGAATTAGAAAACCAAGTTAACATCGCAATTCTTTATCAAGCAAATCAACCTATTGATGTAAAATATAACAAGCAATTCAAGCTGACAGCCAACGCGTGGCATTTTCAGTTCCAATTGGTTTGGGTGTAATCGGTGCGTTGCTTTGGGTTCAGGTTTGCGTTGGTCTGCAACTTAATTGGGCGTTATGTAACAAGGAGAAAGTTATGGAGTATTCAACAATAAAGGAACTGGTAATTGATGTCTGTGCAACAGAAGGCACTTTTCCTTCTTTCGAGAAATTAACAGCTCTAGTTTTGGAAAACTTCCCTACAAGTAAGTGGCAGAAAACGCATTACGCTTGGTATAAATCGAAAATTAAGCGTGGTGAGATTGAAGTTCCGGGGTTTACCTCTGTCGATGCTACTGATGAGGATAATGACGTTCAAGAGTCAATAGATGCCAGCCTGTCCTTAGAAAAAGACCTTCATTCTTACCTAGCTCGAAATATTTCAGATATCGAGCTAGGTCTATCGGTCGTAGAGGGTGGGATTGAGTATGCACTTGACGCTGGGCGTATAGATATACTTGCCAAAGATAAAACCGACCAATTGGTCGTTATTGAGCTGAAAGCAGGGAAAGCAAAGGATTCAGCGTTAGGGCAGCTGTTAGGCTATATTGGCTGTCTTTCGGAATCATCAAATACATCGAATATAAGAGGTATTCTTGTCGCTTCAGATTTCGACAAAAGGGTGGTGTTTGGTGCTAAAGCCTTAAGCAATGTAAAGTTAGTGAAATACCAAGTATCGTTCAACTTGGAAGAAGTTACATAACAAAGCGTTTAAGACAGATTCCCAACGCTTGGCATTTTCGGTTTGCTTTGAATTTAGTGTTTACGGCACAATGGTTTAAGGTTAGTGGTCTGCGTTGCTCACTACTTAACGCGGCGTTATGTACTAGGAGGTAATTATCGATACTTACATTAAATTGAACTTTAGAAAGTATGTCTTATCTGAGTTTGTATTTATCATAGCTTTATTGAGTTTTTT
>NZ_VTXD01000087.1 GCF_013114625.1 Vibrio sp. 99-70-13A1 | reverse complement strand
GGTTGGTCTCAAGATGAATATCGTCTTAAAAAGTCAGCTTTTGTAGAGCGCGTTTTAGCACAGGCATAACAAGCAATTTAAGCAGACTGTCAACGCTTGGCATTTTCAGCACGATTTAGCTTAAGTGATTTTGGTGGTAAGTTTGAGTTTATTGGTAGCGTTGTCAGCTACTTAATTGGGCGTTAGATTTCATTTGAGCCCATGAGAATGGAGATTGTATATTGTTTAACTTAATTATTTCCCATGACCCTGAAACGTGGGATCTCACTCCTTATCAGTGCGATCGCAGTAGAGCGATTGTAGAGTACACAGCCGATGAAATTAGTGAGCGGTATAAGTTCTTCGATAAGAATGCGATTGAAGAGCTAAAAAGTTTCCCCACGCTATTTGTAACTGAAAACGAATCGGTCGAAACTCGGATTGGCTACATTACTGATATCAGGGTTAGAAAAAGCTTGGTTGTACTCAGCTATGAATTTGACCCTATTTTTCCTAGCCTCCCAATTGGCGCAATTGAGTCTATGCGCGTTGACATTGACTTAGGGCGTTTCGAATTATCTCGTACGCATTGGGCAGTCAAAGATGAGCCTATTTTTGAAATTCTCATGAGGCGTGGATATTTAAACCAAGCTCAAGTAAACGCCGCCATACAGCGGCGAATGCCTCCTCCGCCTGTTGTTAAGCCTGACAGTCAAGATGATAATGGGTTTAATAATTCTCAAGTATTCATTGTTCATGGACATGACGATATAGCAAAACTAGATGTTGCAAGTTTCATTTCTAGTTTAGGTTTACAGCCAATCATTTTGCATATGCAGGCAAGTTCTGGAATGACAATTATTGAAAAGATCGAGCATTACTCAAATGTTGGTTTCGGTATTGTACTCTACACGCCATGCGATACAGGAGCTAAAGTGGGGGCTTTAAGTGGTCGGTATCGTGCGCGCCAAAATGTTGTGTTTGAGCATGGATACCTTATTGGTAAATTAGGTCGCCCACGAGTTTGTGCTGTTGTTAAAGGAGACATCGAAACACCAAACGACATTAGTGGTGTAGTTTACGTTGGGATGGATGCAAGCCTCAACTGGCAAGAACAACTAAAGATAGAAATGAGAAATGTAGGCTACCACGTATAGAAATCTAACAAACAATTTAAGAGTGATTCAGCACGCTTGGCATTTTTGGTTTGGGTTGAGTTCAGTGTTTACGGTGATCAAATTAAGTGTCGTGGTCGCGTGCTTCACACCTTAATTGGGCGTTATGTGCAACCACAAATTTGAAGGTCGGTATGATTAATCAACTTAAAAATAAACTAAAACAATTAGCCCTTTTAAATGCGATTATCGAACCTGAATGGGAGTATCGCTACTTTTCATATAACTCTGAATGGAGTGGTGATGAGGAAATGGCTTCATTACGTGATAGTTGCGGTGGAGAGTGGTTTATTTGGTTTTCAGGTGATTTGGTTGGTTTTAAATGCACAAGTCCAGTCGATGGGTTAGTTGATGA
>NZ_VTXD01000086.1 GCF_013114625.1 Vibrio sp. 99-70-13A1 | reverse complement strand
TGCTATCCCCACCACTGTTACAGCCTGTTGATAGCGCAGCAAACAATAAGATGGGTGCCCAATGAAAAGTAATATGCATTTAGAATTCCTGATACAAATCTTGAGTGGAATACAAAGAGTTATACGCTCATTAATATCCAGCCGGTTTTGAAAGTTGTAATGATGTTCTAACCGATACACCGAACGAACTATGAAAACCCATAAACCAATTTGACTGAGGATTCGAAAATAAAAAAAAGCGCCTAAGTTAATAAGCGCTTTTTTGAATGGATTTAGCTAAGTAAATGTATTGGCTATCGACTGGTGAATGTGTAACTCCCACCCGCTCTTCGGATCATATTGTAATCGCCCACACCATAGAGACTCCATGCAAACCCAAAGCTTATATCTGAAGTTTCACCTGAAGTTGGAGGAGAAAGGAATGTAATGGTTTCCTGTGTGCCAGCAGGAATAACGTATATTTGAGCTTCCTTTAACTCACCAAAGGGTGTTCGAGCTATTGGTTGTACTGTATTCGATCGATCTCGGAGGGTATTAACCGTTAAAGTGATGTCATTGGTTACGGCTTCAAATGTATAAGTGCCCAGTTCATAATACTCTGGGAGGTCACCGCTATCTTGTGTCTTATCAATGGTCCATGTATTGCGATACGGTAATAGAACAGGGTTGGGATCATCATTAATTGTTACCTTTGCATGGGGACCTGAAAGTGAAGCAACGCGCGCATAAGTTGCCTTGTATGGAAAAGATGAGAACTCTCCATCACTGACTTCGACAGTAATGCCATAGTCACCAGCTACGTCTGCTACAAAGTGTGTTTTTGGTGAGCTTGGGTCAACTATCACAGCGTTTGACGCTTGAGGTTTTGAGGTGAATGACCAATGGAAAGTGATTGGGTCGCCATTTGGGTCTTCGCTTTTACTTGCGTCTAATGGAATCGTCATACCTTCTATGGCAAGCATGGCGGATCCAACGCTTACACCTGGTGGGACGTTCTCATAGTAGAAAGAAACAGTGGCTGTATCACTGGCGGATGCTAAACCATCGGATACAGTAACTTCCACAATGTAATCCCCGATTGTATCTGTCGTTAAAATCGTGCTTTTACGATAGGTGGAAGTGGTTATATCCAGTTTTGGGTTACTGTTTTCTGGTTGCTGTATGATTTTCCAGTGATATGTTAACTCATCATTATCAGCATCACTTGTTGAGACTGACAGATGAGCTTCATCAATAACATTCTTTCGGTAATTGTCTTTGAACATTGAAACCGTCGGTGGAGAGTTTTCTCCATCAGAAACCGCAACAACTTTTACTTGGTTGGTTCGGCTGCTGATGGTTCCATCATGAACGACAAGATCAACAACATAGGTTCCTAACTTGTCTGCTATAAATGTGGGCTTTATGGCATCGACCTGAGACAGTTCCGCTAGACTTTGAAGCGGGGTTGAGCTCAAAGACCATTGATAGGTAATTTCGTCTTTATCATAATCAATGCTTGAGGTTCCATCGAGTTGTACCCGATCGCCTTCTTTCACTTGCTGATTTATGCCTGC
>NZ_VTXD01000085.1 GCF_013114625.1 Vibrio sp. 99-70-13A1 | reverse complement strand
GACTGCCAACGCTTGACACTCTCAACTCAGTTTAGCTTCAGTGATTTAGGTGGTAGGTTTGAGTATATTGGCAGCGTTGCCAGCTACTTAATTGGGCGTTAGTTTTCATGGAGGAAATATTGTGGAAATTTGGAAGTTATTGTTCTTTATACCAGCGTGCTTTGCGCTCAATATGACTCCTGGTCCAAACAACTTACTGTCTATGAATAATGCTCGTTGTTACGGCTTCAAGTCTGCTTTCATTGCTGGTTTGGGTCGAATAGCTGCATTCTCTATAATGATTGCTTTGGCAGCTTCAGGCTTAGCTGTCGTTCTCTATGCATCTGAGACTCTATTTCTAACCATTAAAATTGTGGGTGCGGCGTACTTGTTGTGGATTGCCTTGAATCTTTGGCGTTCGGAGTCAAGCCCAGTCGCTGAATTAGAAAGCACTCATAACTGGCTAGGTCTAGCTAAGCAAGAGTTTTTGTTAGCTGCTGGTAATCCAAAGGCAATCTTAATATTTACAGCCTTTCTCCCACAGCTCGTTGATGTTTCGGCTAGTGTAAATGAACAGTTCTTCGTTTTAGGCGCTACATTCCTAATATTAGAAATGGGTGCAATATCGATTTATTCCATATTCGGAATATATTTAAGGCAGTGGTTCACGAAGCCGAAAATGGCAAAGCGCTTCAATAGAGGCTGTGCAACTTTTTTAGCTATGTCTGGAGCAAGCTTATTACTAAGCCGCCAGCAATGAAACTAACAAGCAATTTAAGCAGACTGTCAACGCACGGCATTTTCAGTCCGGTTTAGCTTCAGTGATTTCGGTGGTAAATTTGGGTGTACTGGTAGCGTTGTCAGCTACTTAATTGGGCGTTAGCTAAGCCCAGTCAAAGTTCTAGGAAATAATATGAAGTTATTCAAATTTAGTAATGTCGATATGAACAAGTTGGCTTGTCTGCAATCTAGCCATATTTGGTTTGCTTCACAAGGAAGTTGTAATGATCCTTTTGAAGGGAGCCATCTTTTCAGTGAGTTTGATAACTATGATGAATCAACGAAAATAATGCGTCGTATTGTCTCTCAGGTCATTAGCTCAGAAGCAGCGGAAAAGCTAGTATCTGCTGAGCATGTTGAGAAGCACACGAAGAATGAAATATCAGAGTATCAAGGCAGAAGTGTACTTTCTATGTCTCTGTCTTGTGCGGAAAAATTACCTCAATTTAATAATTTAATGTGGTCACATTATGCAGATGCAATGAAAGGTTATTGTTTGCAGTTTGACAAGAATAGTTTTGTTGAAAGCATTTACAATGTGGGCAGTATTGACGCTGTAGAAGAACTTCACTGTGACGTAATACAGTATAGTGAGAATGCACCTATCGTGCACGCTATGGATCCTCGCTCTAGCCAACAATTAATTTTTAGTAAGTCGGAGTGTTGGGAGTATGAAAATGAGTACCGCTTAACATCAAAGTGTGTTGGAAAACATAGTTATGATCCTAAATCCCTGGAAAAGGTTATTCTTGGCTTCAGTATGCCAATAGAGCAACAGTTACTTATTTTTAATGTTATTTCTTCAAATAATAAAGATGTTGTGTTTGAAGAAGCTGTATTAAAACAGGGAACTTACTGTATAGAGTTTGTTGATTTTGATATCGAGCATAAAATTAATATTTTAAATGGCAAATCATATGCAAGAGATGAAATCATGGGATCAGTTTCTTTAGGTCATATTATTAGACGAAAAGGGCTAAGCTAACAAAGCATTTAAGACGGATTCTCAACGCTTGGCAATTTCAGTTTAGGTCGGCTTCAGTGCTTTATGTGGCAAGGTTTAAAAATTGGTGGTCGCGTTGTTCACCACTTAATGCGGCGTTATGTGCTTATGAGGAAAGTGATGAAAAGTCGACTATTATTGGCTCTGTCTAGTTTGGTTTTTACTGCTACAGTTTCGGCTGAAGATGTAGCTTTCGATTGCAACAATGCTGTGAATACCCTTCAAATTAATGAGTGCGCATCAATTGAACTAGACTC
>NZ_VTXD01000084.1 GCF_013114625.1 Vibrio sp. 99-70-13A1 | reverse complement strand
CTTTACGCCATTTAGCGTTTGACATTAATGAAACAGTAAATCGATTCTTGATGACCTTATCAAGGTATTCATCAATTCTTGCTGGCATGAAGAGCCTCCAAAAAACGTATAACGCCCAATTAACTTGCGCAGCAACGCAATACGGTGATTCTGCATTGCACCGTAACCACTAAACCTGATTAGAAGTAAAAATGCCACGCGTTGCAAGTCAGGTTGAATTGTTTGTTATGCGATTTCTAACCCCGAGAGCTTGAGCCTTTGATTCGCTTCCCATAAAGCTATTTTGTTTGAATCATATTTCAGAAGTTCATGAGCATCTTTGAAACTACACCACTGATATGCTGTATGTTCACTAGACAGGTGTGGTTCTTCAAATACCTTAACTGAAAAAGAATACTCTGGTACTACAAATTGATGCTCTGCCCAATTTTCATTTCCAGCATAGAAGACTTTTGGCAACATGCACATTGAGTCGAGTTGTTTCCAATTAGTACCAACTAATTTAGTTTCTTCAACTAACTCACGCTTTGCCGCCTCAAGAGTCGATTCATGATCCTCGCCACCACCAGAGATCCCTTGCCAAACATTCATATCACTTCTAAGTGCAATCAAAAAATGAGGTTCTCCACTAATAATTTGATATGGAAAAACCAATACTTGAAATGGTGCTCTCATTGATTTTTCCTCCAATCGCATAACGCCGCGTTAAGTAGTGAGCAACGCCACCACGAAACCTAACCATACCACCATAAACACAAAACCCAACGATGGAATGAAAAATGCCATGCGTTGGGAATCTGTCTTAAACGCTTTGTTATGCGTAGTGTGGTTAAGCTGATTGTAAACAATGAAATGACTTAGAGTCAGCCACCAAGTCTTTCTTATAGACTTTCATAACCTTTGGCACTTCACCATCGATATTACATTCCTGGCAAAAAATGGTAATCCGAAGATTGCTACTTTGAACAACAACATGAGCACCAACTAAATTTTCTGTTGAGCCACAGTCATTATTTAAACAACATTCTGCTTTGCGACCCGTATTATTTTCCCAGTGCTTAACCCAAGAGCCACAACAAGTATTGCCCTCGTGACCACCAGTATAGTTCGTGACTTTTTCAGGCAAGATATCAACGATATTCATTCGTACTACTCCGTAATTAAAGCTAATACAACCATTTTAACTTATACAAATTAGGACAAATGTGAACGCAAACACACAATTTAGAATGGCATTCTGATTGTGTGTTTATTGCTCTAACGCATAACGCCCAATTAAGTAGCAGACAACGCTACCAATACGCTCAACCATAACACCTAAATCACTGAAACCAAATTAGAAGTAAAACTGCCACGCGTTGGCTGTCTGCTTGAATTGCTTGTTATATTTTTAGATTCTCACGCTATTCAATTGAGAAAGAATTGAGGGTTGAAAGTATTTGAAAGCCCATTCACACAGAAAAACTCACCGTAAATGACCCCGTTAACCGTCAACATAAAACCAAGTTTCCAAGCCGATACTTTCAAAGGTGCGGACATTAAACCGATGAAAAACGCACTTTTTCAAATACGACCCCAGCGATTTGGCAACCGCTAAAATTACAACGAATAAATCGGGTTGAAGAATGGATATTTGAAGGAAGAAATTTCATTTTTCACAACCAATAATCTCACGGGATAAACATTATTTTAAAATCAGACCACCCGATTAAACCCATGAAATTTAAAACAAATATAACGCCCAATTAAGTAGCTGACAACGCTACCAATGAACTCAAACTTAACACCTAAATCACTGAATCTAAATCAAGCTGAAAATGCCAAGCGTTGACAGTCTGCTTAAATTGCTTGTTATGTACGTATTTGAAATTGTACTCCTGAGCATTCCAGCACCACATCGCCAAGCTCACCTACCAGCCTAAATTTTGGACAACTATCATCAAAATAATCGATATTTCCATAATCAATAGAACCGTCAATATCTTGCGTGCACTTAACTAATTCTTGCTCTAACAGACCCG
>NZ_VTXD01000083.1 GCF_013114625.1 Vibrio sp. 99-70-13A1 | reverse complement strand
AAATTTACCTACTGATTCATCTAAGTCAATTAATGCATGATTTAACTCTGTAGCTAGGACTTGGTTAGCGCTTGAACCTTGCTGAGTATGCTTTGCCATAATACTAATATCATAAACTGTCTCACTAATTTTCTCAGATACTTGAACTTGTTGTTTTGCTGATGAAGAAATGAAATCATTTGTCACTTGTATTTTGGTAACAGATTTTTTAATTGTATTAAGAGCTACGGTGGCTTGAGTAGAATAGTTTAAAATGGCTTCTGAGTCTTTCGTGTTTCTATTCATAATTTCTACTGACTGAAGGCTTTTATGTTGTAGGGCATCAATAAGTTCATGAATTTGAGCAGTACTATTTTGAGTGCGACTCGCTAAATTTCTAACTTCATCAGCCACAACAGCAAAACCTCTCCCCAGTTCACCAGCTCGAGCAGCTTCAATAGCAGCATTTAATGCCAGTAAATTAGTTTGTTCGGCAATTCCTTCAATAACGTCTAATATTTTACCGACACTATGCGCTTCAAGCTCCACCAGTTCGATCACACGCTGCGCTTCATAAATATTTGCATTTAATTCTTTGATTCCAATATCAACATTGTGAACCAAATTTAGACCAGTATCAGCATCTTCATTAGCAGATTTTGCTGAAGATAAAGCATTATCAGCACTAAGTGAAACCTCTCCAAGTGTCGCGCTCATTTCAACGACGGCAGTTGAAGCTGTCTCTAACTCTTCCATCTGGCGTGAAGCATTAGCGTTCACGTTAGTAGCAGATTGGTGAACAGAGTTAGCTACACTTTCAACATTAGCCGACAAGGACTTTACGCCTTGGATTGTGTTACGCAATTGTCCACTCATAGATAATGCATCGCGATAAATTCCATTTGTTGCTTTCCGTTGGGATGAGCTAGCTAAATCCCCGGTAGATATTTCAAACATAGTGTCAGCGATTTGCTGAGGTTCTCCGCCAAGAGGGAGGTAAACATAATATTTGATTGCTATATATAAAATAGAAAGTGAGCCAATAACAAAGACAAATAAAATTAAAAAAGTTGATTTAAGGTTAGATTTATACGGCCCTGTTATGGAATCCCAGGTAGTCCACTCTAAAACATGCCAGCCGATAACGTTCGTCTTTTGGGATAAAACTAAATATTCAGTAGCATTATAAATAAAATTTGATTTGGTCTGAGAAGAACTTGCAACTTTTAGATTTGGAAATAAATCATTAATATTTTTCCCAACCAAAAGTTCATCAGGTGAAGTAACTATAATTCCATCTTCAGTTATAATCCAAAGTTTATTATCATGATCAATATTATTAATAGATCGAAATAATGAAGAAACTCTTAAATTAATAACAAGTGCTGCAAAGACATTTTCTTCGTATTTTACTGAAACTGCAACTGCAACAACCATCTCCCCATCAATGTCTAAAAATGGATCTGTAACCAGCATATTTTCTCCAGAGACGACTCTAGAAAGTATTTTTATATACGTATCTTTTATATGTGGTTCAATTAATGATCCATTATCAAATGTCGAATAAAAATCACCATTAGTAAGCATCAAATATGCATTATTCACATTAAGATTATCAGTAATTGAATGTAATATAGACATAGTGCCTTTTAATTCAAAGCCTAGATTTCGAGATGATGTAATAAAATCAGATGAATTATGCAATACATCAAATATTCTATTTAAATTGAGATCTATTACATTCGAGACTAGGCTGACATTTTTTTTAATCACATCTGACTGAGAAGAAATAGATGTTTCTTTCAATTGATAATATTCAACAATACTAGAAGTTGTTACAGTAAAAATAAGTAGACTACCAAAAACCAACATGAGTTTATTAATTAATTTCATATAATAAAAAATCCAAATTATTATAGACGATGTAAAATAAGCATTACTAGTTGATCATATTCAATATTTCATTCTTTGAGTTAATGTATTCCTCTTCATTAATGGCATTAAATTCATACGCTTCTTTTAGGTCTTTCAACTCTTGACCATAAGAAATATTTTTATGATATGTCAAACTAGGACTAAAACTACAACCTGATAAAGCAAAACATAAAATTAATATTCTCATTTTTACTTATTACTC
>NZ_VTXD01000082.1 GCF_013114625.1 Vibrio sp. 99-70-13A1 | reverse complement strand
AAAACCATTGTTGTCGATTTTCTAACGAAAATGGGGACTCTTCAAAACGTGCATTTGTATGTTCAATATAGAAATTAAAAATATCAGTGATACCCGCTACATCCGACAATTTTCCTGTTCTAATGTTCACGTAAAATCCTTTTCTATGCGTGCTTTATAACGCCGCGTTAAGTGGTGAACAACGCGACCACCTAACCTAAAGCATTGTGCCGTAAACACTTAAGCTGATTCAAAACCAAAATGCCAAGCGTTGTGAATCCGTCTTAAACGCTTTGTTATATGCTTTCTTCCTCGAGGTATTTCCCAAACCCTTCAAATAATCCAAGAAACCGCAGAGGTTTTACTGTTACTTCATCATATGACGAAACTAGTCTTTCATGATTAATAAACTTCGCCACTATGTACACTGACCTTTCATCCAGCATAGTTGTTCCATAAGGAGGAGCTACTTGGTCGGCTCCATAAACCACTGATTGCGATCTGATTACTTCAACTTTTGCCTCGATCATCGATTTAGCCTCGAAATCAGTTACCCCGTAAAAGAACGATACTGGTAATGGACCTGATACATTTCCCGACTTTATACATAACGTTTTATATAATTCTGTTGAAAAGTCATCTACCAAGCGATTAGCTTTTAGTACTAACTCGGGAAAGTTATTTTCGTAACTACTCTTTTCAATACTAATGAGAAGAGAGTTTATACCCAATATTGCTCTAGCTGCTTGAATCCACTCAACTCGAATATTTTTAGGCTTTCCATCATCGAATAGACAAGCTCGAATTGAGTTAATTTGTTCAACGATTTCGTCCACTTCGGCGACGGTACGCTTATAAACCCTATCGATGTTTGAATTTTGAGACACCTGAATGATTGCCAGTATCGCAGCCATAGCCCCCCCAGTGGAAAGAAAGGGAACTAATACGTTAAAAACTTCACTTACATTCATTTTATTATCTGTAGCAATAGCCAATATAATTGCGCCCAAATAGAACCCTACAAACAACATTGCAACATCTCTAACATTGATTCTCATTACTACTCCATTGCATATAACGCCCAATTAAGTAGCTGACAACGCTACCAATACACTCAAATTTACCACCTGAATCACCGAAGCTAAACCGAGTTGAAAATGCCACGCGTTGACAGTCTGCTTGAATTGCTTGTTATATTTTACATCAATAGGTTGATTTGCTTGATAAAGAATTGCGATGTTAACTTGGCTTTTTAACCCAACTCACGCGTTGTAATTAAAAGTGACACCTAAAAACAGAACATCACTTCAATAGAAAGAAAATCAGATATTCACCGTTAAAACCAAACAAAGAATAAAACCGAAACCTTCCAATTTATCAGCAGTTTAAAAGCCCGAAAAGAAACCTCTCTGACGCGACTTTAAGCCAGTTACACTTTCAGACAACGCGACTCAAACCCAAAAATGAAGCACCCAAAAGCATTGGTATGTTTTACGACTGAATAGAGTTTGAACCTTGATAACGCGATTTTAAACTGCTGAAATTAGCTAAACTTGATAGCCCGAGAAGACAACAAAAAAAACCACTTCACATTGAATTTAAGACACTGATTTAAAATAAAATATAACGCCCAATTAAGTAGCTGACAACGCTACCAAATACACTCAAATTTACCACCGTATTCACTGAAGCTAAACCGAGTTGAAAATGCCACGCGTTGACAGTCTGCTTGAATTGCTTGTTATATTTTACATCAATAGGTTGATTTACTTGGCAAAGAATTGCGATGCTAACTTGGTTTTTTAACTCAACTCACGCGTTGTAATTGAAAGTGACACCTAAAAACAGAAAACCATTTCAATAGAAAGAAATTAGTTATTCACCGTTAAAACCAAACAAAGAATAAAACCGAAACTTTCCAGTTCACCAACAATTAAAAGCTCAAAAAACAAAAATCATCAACGCGACTCAAACGCAAAATGAAGCACCAAAAAATATTGGAATGCTTTACAACTGAAGAAAGTTTGAAACTTGATAACGCGATCTTAAACTGCTGAAATTGGCTAAACTTGATAGCCAGGGAAGACAACAAACAATCCACTTCACATTGACTTTAAGACACTGATTTAAAATAAAATATAACGCCCAATTAAGGTGTGAGCCACGCTACCACCACACCCAATTTGGACACCGTAAACACTAAACTAAACCCAAACCAAAAATGCCAAGCGTGGGGAATCACGCTTAAATTGTTTGTTATGTTGAGGCTACTCGCCTATCTTC
>NZ_VTXD01000081.1 GCF_013114625.1 Vibrio sp. 99-70-13A1 | reverse complement strand
ATATTTACCTCCCTAAAAGTGTATTGAACGCTACTGATTGGAAGCTAATTTCGGAACATCGTACATAACAAGCAATTCAAGCAGACTGTCAACGCTTGGCATTTTCAGCTTGTTTTAGCTTCAGTGATTTCGGTGTTAAATTTGAGTGTATTGGTAGCGTTGTCAGCTACTTAATTGGGCGTTATATTTTTCATGTAATTCGTCACTTATAAATAGGAAGTAGCATGGCTAGAAGTGAAACAATAATTAGTGTCTTTGTAGCGTCCCCGGGTGATGTGAGTGATGAAAGATCTGCTTTAGAGTCGATTATCTCAGAGTTAAACCGAACTTGGAGTCGAAGTTTAAATTTGCGATTGGAACTAGTGAAGTGGGAAACTGATATACATCCTGGATTTGGCAAATACCCTCAAGATGTCATCAATCAGCAGTTGAATGATGAATATGACATTTTTATCGCTTTGTTTTGGAGTAAGGTCGGTTCTCCGACAGATATTGCTGAATCTGGCACTATCGAAGAGTTCGAGCGGGCTTATCAGAAATATAAAAATGATCCAAGCTCTCTAGACATTATGGTCTATTTCAAAGATCAAGCTATACCTCCCTCTAAAATGGATTTCGCTCAATTGCAAAAGCTTCAATCACTCAAAGAGCAAATGGGTGAAAAAGGCGGTTTGTATTGGACCTTTGATAGTACAGAAGATTTTGAGAATCTTCTTAGGGGGCATTTAAGCCGAGTTGCACAATCATGGTCTAAGAAACTATCCGTCAAAGACTCACCTGAGCAAATGGGTGAGTCTAAAACGGTTGAGGGCTTTAACGATGAAAGTGAGGACTATGGGCTGTTTGATTACATAGATATCTATGAAGACCGAATGGCTGATATGACTTCAGCATTAGAATTAATGACTGATGCAACGAATAAGATCGGAGTGCAATTCAATCGTCGTACAGCAGAAGTATCAAAGTTAACTTCAGCAAATACAGATGGTTCTTATGACCAAAGAGAAGCACGAAAAATTATAAAGCTAACAAGTGATGACCTCACTCGATACTCTGAGATTCTTAACTCTCAAGTCGCTATTGCTACGTCATCAAGAACAGAAGCATTTGATGCACTTAGTAAAGGTATATCAATTTCAATTGAGTTATCTGGGAATGAAGAGGGACTTGATGAACTCAAGCAAAACTTGAGAGAAATGCTTAAATCTGCAGCAACGGCAAAAGGTGGACTTTCAGGATTTAGGGAAAGCGTCGCTAATTTGCCGAAGTTAACTGTTCAAATTAACAAAGCTAAACGCAGTGTCATTGCTTCATTGGACAGTGTTTTGGATGAGATAAGAAAAACTATACAGTCTGCTAGCGACGTTCTGGATACAATTCAAAACATCGAGAAAGAAAAAATATAACAAACAATTTAAGAGTGACTCCTAACGCTTGCCGATTTTACTCCGGTTTGAAATTTGTGTTTACGGCGTAATGGGTTAGCTCGGTTTTTATAGCGTTGTCGCACCTTAATTGGGCGTTATATGAATAAGGAGGATATATGTATATGTCTCAAGCAAGAAAGGAATTTGAGTTAGCACTTTCAGATTCAGAAGAGTTAATAGCCTGTTATGACTCGATGAATCACTGTGATAGTGGTATGCGTCCACCAGAGGTGCTAAAACGAGCAACTTTGATCATGACTTTGACTGCTTGGGAGACGTATGTTGAAGATATAGCTTCCGAATTAATTAATGCTAAATATGGCATGGTTATGGGTTCTCAGGTTGGCAGCATAATAACAGGGCGATTGCATGATCATCTTAAAGTTTTCAATAATCCAGACTCTAAGAAAACTAAGGATCTATTCCAAGAATTTTTCGGTATAGACGTTACTGAAAGTTGGGTTTGGGGTAACTTTCACACAGCAAAAGATTCAAGAACTGCGTTAAACTCTTGGCTTAGAAAGCGTGGTGAAGCGGTCCATAGAGCACAAATTGATAAACAGTCTTCTCATATAGTGAAGCGTGATGAGCTAGACAAGTGCATACGTTTTTTTCGAGAGTTAGTTGAAGTAACCGATAGGAAACTATTGGCGATATAATTCATATAACAAAGCGTTTAAGACGGATTCCCAACGCTCGGCATTTTTGGTTTGCTTCAGCTTAAGTGTTTACGGCACAATACTTTAAGTGTAGTGGTAGCGTTGCTCACCACTTAACGCGGCGTTATGTGCTTATGAGGAAAGTGATGAAAAGTCGACTATTATTGGCTCTGTCTAGCTTGGTTTTTACTGCTACAGTTTCGGCTGAAGATGTAGCTTTCGATTGCAACAATGCTGTGAATACCCTTCAAATTAATGAGTGCGCATCAATTGAACTAGACTC
>NZ_VTXD01000009.1 GCF_013114625.1 Vibrio sp. 99-70-13A1 | reverse complement strand
AATCTAAGTAGTGTAGACGCTAATATGAGGAAAGCTCGAAAGTATGATAGAGATTAAATTTACGGCGAAAAAAAAGTAAAAGTGCGACAATTAAGTGGTCTTTCTATAATTTTTTGTGATTAGTGTGTGCGGAGAATCTAGCCGCTAGAGGAGTTGGGGAATTGAGATGTTACGATATTTCAAACGAAAAAAAGCCGCATCAATGATGCGGCTTTTTAAATTGGCTCCCCTTGCAAGACTTGAACTTGCGACATACGGATTAACAGTCCGCCGTTCTACCAACTGAACTAAAGGGGAATTATTTGCCTTAACATCAGGTCTATAAAGACCATTATTTATTAAGAACCAAATAATGGTGCCCGGAGGCGGAATCGAACCACCGACACGAGGATTTTCAATCCTCTGCTCTACCGACTGAGCTATCCGGGCAAAAGAATGGTGCCGACTACCGGAGTCGAACTGGTGACCTACTGATTACAAGTCAGTTGCTCTACCTACTGAGCTAAGTCGGCACACTAAATTCTTTTATTTTCTGTCCGTGTTGCAACTCTCTATTAAAGAGTCTTGGCACCAACAAAACAAATTGTGGTGCCCGGAGGCGGAATCGAACCACCGACACGAGGATTTTCAATCCTCTGCTCTACCGACTGAGCTATCCGGGCAACGGGGCGCTATTAAAAGGCTTTTCCGTATTTTCGTCAACACCTTTTTTTGAAATTATTTAAAAAAAGGTGTGTTCGTTGTTTTTTTATTCAAAAATAGGCGTTAAGTTTTGCCTGAGTTAAAGTCTTTCTTGAATTTTGTTACTTTTTCTAAGTACCTACGTGATTCTTTATTTGGGTGCTTCTTAGTTAACGCCCAATACGCTTGGTTTGGCTGTAAGGCATTTAAGTCATTCATTGCGCGCTTTCGGTTGCTACTGAAAGTATTTAATACGCCACCAGTGCCGCCGTTATAAGCGGAAATCATGCTGTACTCGAGTGTTGTTGGGTGTTTTACATCTTTTAAATAACGATTTTTTAAGATGTAAAAGTAGGCAGTGCCGGTGTCTATATTGGTTTCAGGGTTAAATAAATATTCCGGTGTCGGTTCACCTGGTTTATTTTTTACCAATTTAAATACGTCACGTCCCGCTGTTTTCGGTACGACTTGCATTAAACCATAGGCATTAGCCCAACTTACCGCGTATGGATTAAAGCTGCTTTCTGTTTTGATGATCGCATAGATCAGGTCTTCTGGAATGTCATATTTTCTCGAGGCACGTCTTACTATGTCGGCGTATTTATAGCTTCGTTTAATAGCATGATCTTCCACCATTGGAATTTCAACATAGTATGATTTCTTGAAATCGACTTCTTTTGTTTTGAGATTATTGGCGATGAGGTAATCGGCAAATCGATTGGCTCGCCATGTCCACTGAATTGGCTTTTGCTCTTGATCAAC
Organism: Vibrio sp. 99-70-13A1; assembly: GCF_013114625.1. Taxonomy (GTDB): domain Bacteria; phylum Pseudomonadota; class Gammaproteobacteria; order Enterobacterales; family Vibrionaceae; genus Vibrio. The sequence goes on along the minus strand of NZ_VTXD01000009.1, from coordinate 115,864 downwards.
CACTTGATTATAAAGGAAAGGCTGACCTTCTAAAGTGATGCTTTTAGACGAAAATAGATCAACGTTTGCAGGATAATCAGGCGTAAGAAGCGTTGTCATGATCGCATTCTTAAGATGTTTTTTAGGCTCTGTTGGCGAAACCGTTTCCACAAGGATAGTACCTTTAGTGAAATTAACTTCAGAGCGACTCAAGTAATTATCTATATATTTCACATAGTTACTTTTACCTGCCATTTTTATCTCTTTAGATCCCCAGCGTTTTTGAATATTGCCGGAGAAGCTGTCAATGAGAGAATCTAAAGCCGCGGTATCTTTTTCAAATTGACCTGGAAGCCCAGCTAAGTTGCCAGCAAAGCGATTGGTGGGCTCATAATTAACATCGTATAAACCTTCAATAAACTCTCTGCTGCATCCTGTGAGTAGCATTGCTGCTAAGAAGTACCCAAGCTTTTTCATAGACCCTCATATAAAAATGACACCATAACCAAGGGTATGATGTCATTAAATTTTATCTAAATAAATGTCTTATTCGCTTGGTGGGGTGTAGCCATCAATAACGACTTCTTTGCCTTCAAAAAGAAAGTTAACCATTTCAGTTTCTAGCAGCTTTCGGTGCTCAGGGTCCATCATGTTAAGTTTCTTTTCATTAATTAACATGGTTTGCTTGCTTTGCCATTGAGCCCAAGCTTCTTTAGAAATGTTGTCAAAAATACGTTTACCCAAATCGCCCGGGTAAAGTTGAAAATCTAGGCCTTCAGCGTCTTTTTGTAATCGAGTACAAAATACAGTACGGCTCATAATGAATCCTTATTATCGCGTTATGTTGGTATTAAACGCATGTGTCTAGTTCGAATGGAAGGCTTTCTAACAGCTGTTTCACAGGAGCAGCTAAGCCAATTTCTTCTGGTTGAGATAAGTTATACCAGAGACCTTTTGTCCCTTCCATTATCAAATCAGGTTGTTTGGTTAATTTAACCAATACAGGGGTGATATCTAAATGGTAGTGACTAAAGGTATGTCTAAATGCAATCAAGGTTTCGTTTGACTGTATGTGGTGTTCTTGAATGGCTCTGAGATCTAATTGGTGTCCAATTTCAGCGGTTTCATTTTGAGGAAAACAAAACAGCCCTCCCCAAATACCTGATTGAGGGCGCTGTTCAAGCCAAACCTGGTTCTCGTGATAAAGCATCACAAACCAAGTTTCCTTTACTGGCTTCTCTTTTTTCGGCTTTTTACCTGGAAAATCGAGCTGTTTATCAAGTTTGTTGGCTTCACACAAATTACTGACCGGGCATAACGTGCATTTAGGCTTACTGCGAGTACATACCAGTGCGCCCATATCCATCATAGCTTGATTGTATTTATCGACATCTTTATTTGGAGTGTGCTGTTCAGCATATTCCCAAAGTTTGTTTTCTACTTTTTTTTGTCCTGGCCACCCTTCAACAATAAAGCTGCGAGCCAAAGTACGTTTCACATTACCATCTAAAATGGCATGAGGAAGCTTATGGACAGATGAAAGAACTGCCGCCGCAGTAGAACGCCCAACACCAGGTAGAGCATTCATTTGTTCTAAGTCTTTAGGGAACTCTCCACCATATTGCTCTGCGACTATTTTTGCAGCTTTATGTAAATTTCGAGCTCGTGCGTAATAACCAAGCCCAGTCCAAAGGTGGAGTACTTCATCTTGTTCTGCATTTGCAAGGTCGATGACGGTCGGAAAACGCGCCAAAAAACGTTCGTAATAAGGAATAACTGTTGTTACTTGCGTCTGCTGCAACATTATTTCAGATAACCAAACGGTGTAGGCGCTTTTGTTTTTTTGCCAAGGCAGTTCTTTACGCCCATAGGCGTCATACCACTTTAAAATGGCGCTTGCGAAAGGAGTCACGGCTTGCTCAATGCTTTGCTATTATTAGAGGTGAAATTGCACCACACTTAGCGTTGGATGTAAAACAGACAAATTGTGTGGGAATTTATCCACGGAAAGACTTGCACCGAAGGCATTTCTTTGGATAATCCCCGCTTTGATTAATCAATGTGCAGGCAAAAAATCAATGAGTGAAGTGACCACTAACGAATATACTGAAGACGGCAAACTGGTTCGTAAGATCCGCAGTTTTGTTCGCCGCGAAGGCCGTTTAACTAAAGGTCAAGAAAATGCGATGAATGAATGCTGGCCAACAATGGGCATCGACTACAACCCAGAGCTTCTTAATTGGAAAGAAGTATTTGGTAACGATAACCCTGTTGTACTAGAGATTGGCTTCGGTATGGGTGCATCACTGGTTGAAATGGCAAAGAATTCACCAGAAAAAAATTTCCTAGGTATTGAAGTACATAGCCCTGGTGTGGGTGCCTGTTTAGGTACAGCTCGAGATGCGGGTGTGACTAACCTTCGCGTAATGTGCCACGATGCTGTTGAAGTATTTGAGCATATGATTCCAGACAGCAGCTTGCATACGCTGCAACTGTTCTTCCCTGACCCGTGGCATAAAGCTCGTCACCACAAACGTCGTATTGTTAAAGCCGAATTTGCTGAAATGGTTCGTGGTAAACTTCAGCTTGATACTGGTATTTTCCATATGGCAACAGACTGGGAAAACTACGCAGAGCACATGATCGAAGTGATGAATGTAGCGCCTGGTTTTAAAAATATCGCTGAAGATGGTGATTACATTCCTCGCCCTGATGAGCGTCCACTGACTAAGTTTGAAGCTCGTGGCCACCGTTTAGGTCATGGCGTCTGGGACATTAAGTACAAGCGTACTAAGTAATTTCCGATCTCAAAGCTGTAGAGGCTAATTGACTTAGTTTTTACCCCTACATTTTATGTGATTGATAAAAGCCAACATTATTGTAATGTTGGCTTTTTTGTCCTTAGGCTTTTATCAATGAATAGAAGTTTAAGGACAAAATAATGAAAACACCCCTACAAAAATAACAATATAGAAGTAAGCACTCATGAAACCAACTCAAGCTATTTTGACCGAGATATTAGATGAAGTTCGCCCTTTAATTGGTCAGGGGAAAGTCGCAGATTATATTCCTGCATTGGCTCGTGTATCGAATCAAAAGTTGGCGATTGCGGTGTATACCAATGAAGGGGAAGTGATTCAAGCCGGTGATGCTGAAGAAGCTTTTTCTGTGCAATCTATTTCCAAAGCGCTGAGTCTTACTTTGGCTATGGTGTTGTATAAACCAGAAGAAATCTGGAAAAGAGTGGGTAAAGAGCCTTCCGGTCAGGCTTTTAACTCAATGATTCAGCTTGAGATGGAGCATGGTATCCCTCGTAATCCATTTATCAACGCTGGTGCGATAGTCGTCGCTGATTTATTACAAAGCCGCTTATCAGCACCTAGGCATCGTTTACTGGAATTTGTTCGTCAGTTATCTGGTGATACTCATATTGTGTATGACAAAGTCGTAGCGGCTTCAGAAATGATGCACAGCGATCGAAATGCTGCTATAGCCTACTTGATGCGTTCGTTTGGTAATTTTGAGAATGATGTTATTCCTGTTCTTAATAATTATTTTCATGCCTGCGCGCTCAAGATGACTTGCGTTGACCTCGCAAAAACCTTTAGCTACCTAGCAAATAAAGGTGTGTCAGTTCAAACCAAGAAAGAGATCATTACCCCAGTTCAAACCAAACAATTGAATGCTCTACTGGCGACTTGTGGCTTATATGATGGTGCAGGGGAGTTTGCTTATCGTGTCGGAATGCCGGGTAAATCTGGCGTAGGTGGCGGTATTATCGCAATCGTACCAGGTGAGATGACCATTGCAGTTTGGTCTCCTGAATTAGACCCTTCAGGTAACTCACTGGCGGGTACTCAAGCTTTAGAATTACTTTCTGAACGTATTGGTCGTTCTATTTTCTAATTGAAGATACGCCTTATTCAAAAAGAAAGCCTCTCGTGATGAGAGGCTTTGTTGTCTTTAGGATTCGTCTTCATCGATCATGAAAGCTTCAAGCAAATCATTAAGGAAGAGCTTTCCTTTTTTCGTGATTTGCCAGTGTGTTGTCGTTTCACTCAAGTAGCCCATCTCTTTAGACCAATCAATAGTTTCTTTAATTGAATCTAAACCTAGACCCGTTGTATCAATGAAATCTTGCTTTGGGCACGCTTCAATTAATCGAAAACGATTCATAAAAAACTCGAAAGGGCGATCATCATTTGCCACTTCGAATTCATCCGATAAATAAGGTTTAATCAGGTTTTGATAAGCTGCAAGGTAACCCCTAGGGTGCTTTACCTTGGTGGTGCGGATGATTCGACCATCGGCAAAACTGAGCTTGCCGTGAGAACCACAGCCAATGCCTAAGTAGTCACCAAAACGCCAGTAATTTAAGTTATGTTGGCACTGGTAGTTGGGTTTACTGTAGCCCGAAATTTCATATTGAACATAACCCGCATCAGTGAGCTTTTGATGTCCTCTATCGAAAATGTCCCATAAATCGTCGTCATCAGGCAGTGTCGGTGTTTTGTAATAGAACATGGTGTTAGGTTCTATCGTCAACTGATACCAAGATAGGTGTGGCGGATCGAGTTCGATCGCTTTATCCAAATCAGCCAATGCTTGATCAATGCTTTGATCGGGCAAGCCATGCATGAGATCTAGGTTGAAGCTATTTAAACCGATTTCATGTGCTAAGTGAGCGGCATTTACGGCTTCATCTTGCCCGTGAATTCGTCCTAACCTTTCTAGCTTCTCTTGTTCAAAGCTTTGCACACCAACAGAAATACGAGTAACGCCTGCAGTTTTATACCCAGCGAAGCGTTCAGCCTCAATGGTGCCAGGGTTAGCTTCCATGGTGATTTCGATTTCGGGTTTGAACGGAATACGTTGTTCAATCCCTTGAAGTAAACGACCAATACCTTCGGGTGAAAATAGGCTGGGAGTACCACCACCAATAAAAATGGAATGTAATGGGCGAGGCGCACCATTAAGCTGATACTTTTCGATATCAGTATCCAAGTCTTCCAGCAGTGCATCAATGTATTCATTTTCAGGAATATCAGCTTTGAGTGCATGCGAGTTAAAATCACAATATGGGCATTTTTGTACGCACCAAGGAATGTGTACATAAAGACTCAAAGCCGGTGGTGTTAACACTGCACTTGGCATTATAGAGCTTGCTCTTTTAGCGTTGAAAATAGTGATTTTAGAGCTTTTCCACGATGAGATAATTGCTTTTTACGAGTTGATTCAAGCTCGGCAGAGGCGCAGTTATCTTCAGGTACAAAGAAGATTGGGTCGTAGCCGAATCCATTTTCGCCATGTGCTTCAGTTAAAATGCGGCCTTCCCATTTGCCGTGGCAAACAATCGGTGTCGGATCGTTTGCATGGCGTATCAGAACTAAAACACAATGAAAGCGAGCAGTACGCTTTGCTTCTTCTACGCCTTGCATCGCATCTAACAGTTTTTCTAGGTTCTGCTGGTCAGATGCATCTTCACCTGCATAACGAGCTGAATAAATACCAGGAGCTCCTTTTAGGAAGTCCACTTCTAAACCTGAATCGTCAGCAATCGCAGGAAGCCCGGTTTCTAGTGCAGCGTGGCGAGCTTTGATAATGGCATTTTCAATGAAAGTGGTACCTGTTTCTGCAACTTCAGAAACGTTAAATTCACTTTGGGTTGTTACGTCGAAGCCAAAATCAGACAGAAGATCTGCCATTTCACGTACTTTACCTTGGTTGCCTGTTGCTAGAACGATTTTACTCATGATCGGATAACTCTAATAAATGGGTGGTGGAATAAGCTCTTAATTAAAGCTTAGTCTTCTGTGTAGAATTTTTGGGTGAATCGTAATGGACCCGCGCCTTTTATCCCAGCATTAACATCAATAGTGAAGGTAATATTTTCTTCGTGAGTAATTGGGAATTCAGTGAGGTAGTAAATGGCATCACCTTCTTTAATTTCTCTAAAGGTTAACTTTCGAGTGTTTCCCACTAAGTTTTTTGCTGTGCCTGATACTTGAGCCGTGGTTGCTGGTTTCCCCAATGCTGAATTATCTAAAATGCTGATGTTTAGAACCGCAGAGTAGCCGTTTCGTTTTAGTTGATACTGTTTGGCGACTTCCGCAGACAAGAAAGTAGAATTGAATGCTGAGTAGTGAACCTCAACATCTTTAATGTTTTTAAATTGACCAGCCCAAGTAGGGAAGGCGATGACGCTAACAAGTAGTGCTGTTATCCATAAACGCATATTGGCTCCAAAAATATAGCAAAAAGCCATCACAGGATGGCTTTGATTTCATTAGGGATTTGGTTAGGTGAGCAGATTCGAACTTGCTTGTGCCTACCTAACTCTCCCTTTTCAATTTTAATAAGCCCTTTAGCTACCTTAAATTGTTTCGCTAGGTATTTTGCTAAATGAGCATTGGCTTTGCCATCGACAGGTGGAGCTGTAATGGCAATTTTAAGTTCATCCCCATGCAAGCCGACAATTTTATCTCGGCTTGCTTTTGGTTGGATATAGAGCCGTAAAAGAATATCGTCTTCATCAGCCCAAACTGCTTTTGGCATTGGTTAGTGCCTTGTGTTTAGTACCTTTATGCTTAGAGCTTAGTTTTGCTCAGTACTACAGGTACTGATTATAGCTGATACCAAATATGGCCAATTAGGTCGCCCATTAAGAAGTTCACGAATTGCAGAACAATAAACAGCACCAGTACACTTAAATCAAAACCGCCCATTGCTGGAAGAATACGACGAATTGGAGCAAGCATTGGTTCAGTCAATTGATGGAAAACATACTCGATTGGGCTACGGCCTTGGCTTACCCAGCTTAGAATTGCGCGGATAAGTAGAACCCAGAAAATAAGACCACCCGCGGCTTTAAGTAATGCAAGCAATCCGAAGATTAGGAAGCTAACATCAAATACCGCTGCGCCACCTGAAATCACTAGATTTAGTGCCGTGAACTTCAATACACATAATACATAAGCAAATAGAATGGTTGCTACGTCAAAGCTACCAATCGATGGAATGAAGCGTCGTAAAGGCGCGACAACAGGTTGCGTTGCTTTAACGATAAATTGTGAAAATGGGTTATAGAAATCTGCACGGGAGGCTTGTAACCAAATACGCAGAATGACCACCATGATGTAAAGATCAAAAACGGTAGAGATCAAAAAGCTCATCGAATTCATAGAGTTTCCTTTTTCGGAGTGACTTGTGGCGAGCGCTTATTCATGCCGCCACATAATAATTTAAAACAGTTTTTCCATCTCTTCAGCACGAGATACAGCCGCTTGCATGGCTTTAGCTACAATGTCTGACAGTTGGTTTTCATTGAACGTTCTGAGCGCTTCAGCTGTTGTCCCACCTTTTGATGTGACTTGTTCGCGCAGTGTCGATAGCTCTGTGCTTGGGTTAGCAACGACCATTTCAGCCGCACCTAATGCTGACTGTTGAACCAATTTACGCGCAGTCTCGGTATCGAAACCTTGTTTGATGGCTTCAGCTTGCATCGCTTCCATAAATAAGAAGAAATACGCAGGGGCACTGCCTGCTGCCGCAATAATGTTATTGATACCTGATTCTTGTTCAACCCAACACACTTCACCTACTGCTTGCATTAATTGGGAAGCGAAGTTTTTATCTTGTTCATTGACTTGCTGATCGGCATAAAGCCCGCTCATGCCTTTTCCAAGTAATGATGGGGTATTGGGCATCACGCGGACCAAGTTTAATTGGCTATCGAGCATTTCATTAAGGCGTTTTGCACTAATACCAGCAGCAATTGAAATCACCAATTTATTGTCGAAATTGATGCTTTGAAGAGGCTTACACACATCAGCCATCATCTGTGGCTTAACGGATAACACAATGACTTCTGCATTTTGTGCTGCTGCGTAGTTATCACTGGTAGTTTGAATGCCGTAGTCTGCTTCAAGAGGCTGCCTTCTTGCTTCAGAAGGTGCCGTCGCCGTGATTTTATGTGCGGGATAACCACTCGCCACAAGACCTGCAACAATTGAACGAACCATATTCCCTGCACCAATAAAGGCGATATTCTTGTGTTCCATATTTCTCGGTCCTAACCTTGTAATGTGACGGACAAGCTGTCCATCACGAGCTCAATTATTATGGGCTGATATTATTTAGCGTAATTACGAGCACCAAAAATTGCCGTGCCAATTCTCACCATAGTGCTGCCTGCTTCAACAGCTGCATCCATATCACCGCTCATACCCATTGAGAGTGTATCTACGCCTGAATATTTATCACTAAGCTTATTGTTAAGAGATGCTAATTGTGAAAAAGCATTAAGCTGTGATTGGTAATCTGACACGTTAGCAGGAATTGACATCAATCCTCTTAAAGTGAGGTTGGGAAGTGAAGAAATCAACTCCGCTAATTCAAAAACTTCTGCTTCAGAGGTGCCTGATTTTGAATCTTCACCACTTGTGTTGATTTGAATGAGTACTTGCAAAGCGGGTAAGTGGTCAGGTCTTTGGTCGTTTAGGCGCTGAGCGACTTTGCCACGTTCAATAGAGTGCACCCAATCGAAATTTTCAGCGATTGGTCGCGTTTTGTTTGATTGGATTGGACCAATAAAATGCCATTCTAAATTTAAGTTAGAATGTTGTTCTGAAAAGTGTTTTACTTTATCTACGCCTTCTTGGACGTAGTTTTCACCAAATGAAACTTGCCCACCTTGTGCAGCTTCTAGAATTGCCTCGATAGGTTTAGTTTTACTTACGGCTAAAAGTTGCACGGACTCTGGAGGTCGGCCACACTTTTGTTCTGCATTACGGATCTGTGAGGTGATCTGTTCGATATTTTGTTGAATACTACTCATAGCTGACTTTACTTAAAGGAAAATAAATGGATATCACTGAGTTACTGGATTTTAGTGTAAAGCATAACGCGTCAGATCTACATCTTTCTGCGGGTGTATCTCCAATGGTACGTATAGATGGTGATGTTAGGAAGCTTGGAGTCCCAGCTTTTAGTCATGCTGATGTACATCGTTTGGTTTTTGAGATCATGAACGACTCCCAACGCAGTGAATTTGAAGAAAAGCTGGAAGTCGATTTCTCTTTTGAATTACCTAATGTTGGACGCTTCCGTGTTAATGCATTTAATCAGGCTCGTGGTTGTTCTGCTGTATTTCGTACCATTCCCGTTGAGATCCCGACATTAGATCAATTAGGTGCGCCGGAAATCTTTGAAAAAATTGCAAATTACGAGAAAGGGTTAGTGCTAGTGACGGGACCTACTGGTTCTGGTAAATCGACCACTCTCGCCGCGATGGTTGATTATGTAAACCGTAATTATAACAAGCACATACTGACCATCGAAGATCCGATTGAATTTGTTCATACCAATAATAAGTGTTTGGTAAACCAGCGTGAAGTCCACCGAGATACTCATAGTTTTAAAGCTGCCTTACGCAGTGCTTTACGTGAAGACCCTGATGTTATTTTGGTGGGCGAACTTCGTGACCAAGAAACGATTAGTTTAGCGCTGACTGCCGCTGAAACGGGTCACCTTGTTTTTGGCACCTTACATACTAGCTCTGCGGCAAAAACGATTGACCGTATTATTGATGTATTCCCCGGTAGTGATAAAGACATGGTTCGCTCTATGCTTTCTGAATCACTTCGTTCGGTTATTGCTCAGAAGTTGCTTAAGCGTATTGGGGGCGGTCGTGTTGCTTGCCACGAAATTATGATGGCAACCCCAGCGATCCGTAACTTAATCCGTGAAGATAAAGTGGCGCAGATGTATTCGATTATTCAAACGGGCGCTGCACACGGTATGCAGACAATGGAACAAAATTCCAAGCAGTTGATTGCTCAAGGTTTGGTTGATCCAGAAGAAGTACAGAAGAAGATTGAAATTGAAACATCGTTATTCTAGTTCGTTGGTTATAAATATTGGCAGTTAACAGTATCGTCAGTTAAAAATATTGCTTAAAGCTTTTTTGATTAAAGCTTTCTTGGTTAAAAATGCGCATTAAGGCTAAATTAAAATGGAATTGAACCAAATTCTCGAAGGGATGATCTCGCAAAAAGCGTCGGATCTTTATATCACGGTTGATGCACCTATACTTTTTAGGGTCGATGGTGAATTGCGTCCTCAAGGTCAAAAGTTAAGTGAAGGTCAAGTCGCTCAACTGCTTGATGCCATGATGGATCAAGAGCGCCGTGCTGAGTATCGCCGGACTCGTGAATCTAATTTTGCGGTTGTTAGAGATATAGGTCGTTTTCGCGTGAGTGCTTTCTTTCAGAGGGAATTACCTGGAGCCGTGATTCGACGTATCGAAACCAATATCCCTAGTTTTGAGCAGCTTAAGCTTCCTGATGTACTTCAAGATCTCTCTATCGCTAAGCGTGGTTTAGTGCTGGTGGTAGGTGCTACAGGGTCGGGTAAATCGACTTCAATGGCAGCAATGACAGGCTACCGTAACTCTAACCGTTCAGGGCATATCCTAACGGTTGAAGATCCAATCGAATTTGTTCATGAGCACAAAAAATGTATCGTCACTCAGCGTGAAGTGGGGTTAGACACTGATAGCTATGAAGTTGCGTTAAAGAACTCACTGCGCCAAGCGCCTGATATGATTCTTATAGGTGAAATTCGTAGTCGCGAAACGATGGAATATGCCATGACTTTTGCGGAAACTGGCCATCTTTGTATGGCAACGCTGCATGCTAATAATGCTAACCAAGCGTTAGAGCGTATTTTGCATTTAGTGCCTAAAGAGCAAAAAGAGCAATTCCTTTTTGATTTATCAATGAACTTGCGCGGCGTGGTTGCCCAGCAGTTGATCCGGGATAAAAATGGTAATGGTCGACACGGTGTGTTTGAGATCTTGCTCAATAGTCCAAGGATCTCTGATTTGATTCGTCGCGGTGATCTTCATGAATTGAAGGCGACGATGGCAAAATCAAAAGAAATCGGCATGCAAACTTTTGATCAATCATTATATGAGTTAGTCGTTTCAGGAAAGATAAGTGAAGAAGATGCATTTCATAGTGCTGATTCTGCCAATGATCTACGTTTGATGCTCAAAACTCAACGCGGTGATGGTGGCTACGGAACGGGTGCACTTACAGGTGTGAAGATCGATATGGAGTAAGAACGATCTTCTTGCTGGTATTGGTTTATAGATGAAAGGGTTGCTTGATAGCAACCCTTTTTGATTTGTTTGTATCGAATGATCGAATGATCGAATGATCGAATGATCGAATGATCGAATGAGTAAGCGAGTAAATTTTACTCTTTTAATTCGATTACTCGCCCCATTGAGCTTCAAACCAGCTTTCTAATATAACCACTGCGGACTGATTATCTACATTGCCTTTACTCAGAGCTTTATATCCACCCATTTCAAATAGATCAGATCTAGCTTCAGTGGTTGATAATCTTTCATCATGAAGTTCAACATTCACACCAAAACGTCCTTTTAGGCGATTAGCAAATTTCTTGGCTCTTGGTGTGATCGTTTCTAAATCTTTGCCGTGAAGATCGGTAGGCAAACCGACCACAACCAAGTCGGGCTGCCACTCTTTGAGCTGTTTCTCGATATCATCCCAGTTCGGGATTCCATCTTTCGCTTTGAATGCTTTTAACGGGCTTGCGGTACCAGTAACTTCTTGACCGATAGCGCTACCGATACTTTTAGTACCGTAGTCAAACGCCATAATTGTTCGTGACATGGTGTTTCCAAATGTTTAAAAGAAAAGGCTTAAGGCTTTTCGTAATGTGTGACTATTCTTTAGAGCTTAGAGCTTAGAGCTTAGAGCTTAGAGCTTATCTTCTTTATGCGTGACCTGCGTCAGAAGACAATTGAGATACATTGATTCCTAGCATTTGCACCGCTACTTTCCAGCGTTCAGATATTGGTGTATCGAAAATGACTTTGGGATCGGCTTCGATGGTAAGCCAAGAATTTTCGGTGAGCTCTATCTCTAGTTGACCAGGATCCCACCCAGAATAACCGAGAGCGATAAGGTAATTTTGAGGTTCTGCATCGGTGCCAAGCACTGAAAGAATATCTTTGGAGGTGGTCACCGAGATATGATCAGTCATATTGATACTTGATTGGTAAGTATCTTTAGGTTGATGAAGAATAAAGCCTCTATCTTCAGCAACAGGACCACCATTCAATACAGGTTGCGCTAAGCTGGCTTGTTTATGCTGAGGTTGGATAGGTTCTACTTCAACTTGCTTTAGCATTGACCCTACAGTGACATCAATGGGAGCATTGATCATTAACCCCATAGCACCTTCATCATTATGCTCACACAAATAGATAACTGAGTGCTGAAAGTAGGGATCTTTCATTCCGGGCATTGCTACGAGAAAATGGTTCGTCAAATTCATAATATCTCCTGCCACTAAGGGAAAATGAGCGACAAAACTGTCGCTCTAATAGTATAGGTTTTGCTAGAGACTATCGAAATCATTGAGACTTCGGTATTACTATTTCTCGTTAACTCGACGTTCAATCGCATCCATTAACTTGCCAGTTACTGAAATATCGAATGCAGCTTCGATTTCACGAATACAAGTTGGGCTAGTAACGTTAATTTCTGTCAGTTTGTCACCAATAACATCAAGACCAACAAAAATTAGCCCTTTTTCTTTAAGTGCTGGTGCAACCGCTTTAGCGATAGCCCAATCAGTTTCACTTAGAGGGCGAGCTTCACCTGTACCACCTGCTGCAAGGTTTCCTCGAGTCTCCCCTTTCGCTGGAATACGAGCTAGGCAGTAAGGCATTGGTTCGCCATCAACAACCAGAATACGCTTATCACCATTACTGATGTCAGGCACGAAAGTTTGCGCCATTGCGTAGTTTTGACCGTGATTTGTCAGTGTTTCAATGATCACTGATACGTTTGGATCGCCTTCTTTCACTCGGAAAATTGATGCACCACCCATGCCATCTAATGGTTTTAGGATCACATCACCGTGCTGCTCGCGGAACGCTTTAATTTTTTCCGCTTTACGAGTTACGATTGTTGTTGGTGTTAGTTCTGGGAACCAAGCCGTGAACAGTTTTTCGTTACAATCACGTAAGCTTTGAGGCTTGTTGACGATCAGCGCGCCATTTTCTTCTGCACGCTCAAGAATGTAAGTTGCGTAAATATATTCTGTATCGAAAGGAGGATCTTTACGCATCAGTACTGCATCTAAATCAGATAGCGCAATAGTTTGCTCTGATTTGAATTCATACCAACCGTTTGGATCTTCTTTTAATTCGACAACTTTAGTATCTGCAATGGCGACACCTTGCTCTAAGTGTAGATCATCCATTTCCATGTAGTGGATCTCATAACCACGACGCTGTGCTTCAAGCATCATGGCAAAGCTAGAGTCTTTTTTAATATTAATGGATGAAATCGGATCCATTACGATGCCAAGTTTGATCATTTTATTCTCCTAGCCTAGATCGCCAAAACGGACTTGTAAGGCAGTAATTGCAGTTAGAGCCGCAGTTTCGGTACGTAATACACGAGGGCCGAGTAGCGTCTCTTCAAATTGATATTGTTCTGTCATGCTGATTTCTTCAGCGGACAACCCACCTTCTGGTCCAATCAATAGTCGAACTTTGTTGATAGGTTCTGGAAGTGTGTTGATGGAGTATTTTGCTCTAGGGTGCAAGTTCAGTTTCAGAGCTTCACTGGGTTCACCGCACCATTCTTCAAGCTGCATGATTGGTCTGATAACTGGAACCGTGTTACGCCCTGATTGCTCACAAGCTGCGATAGCAATTTTTTGCCACTGGCCTAGCTTCTTCTCGAAACGTTTAGCGTCAAGCTTTACTCCGCATCGTTCTGAAATTAGAGGAGTAATGGTATTTACGCCTAATTCTACAGATTTTTGAATGGTGAATTCCATTTTATCGCCACGAGAAATAACCTGACCTAAGTGCAAATCTAAAGGTGATTCACTGCTACGTTCAACGCGTTCGATAATTTCAACCGTGACATTTTTCTTAGTTACTTCTGAAATGGTCGCTGGAAACTCCGCACCGCTGCCATCAAATAGTAGGACCTCTTGGCCTTCCTTCATTCGTAATACTCGACCAACGTGACCGGCAGCGTCTTCACCTAAGGAAAGTGAGCCTAATTGGTGGATGAATTCAGGGTGATAAATACGAGGGACTCTCATGTCAGCAAACCTATTGATATGTGCGTTTAGATATTTTTGTCTTTGCCTAACATGGATGCTAAGTAAAGAAAAAACAAGTAGCTATTCAAAATAGCTGGGAGATCTCACCATGCCGTTAAAAGAAATGAACGGCATGGTGGATTGATAAGAAGTTTAAAGCAGGTATTACATCTAGCGGTTTAACGTACATCTTCCGCAATTGTTACTTGAAGCGTGATGTTTTCACCTTTACGAAGCACACCTACATCAATCACTGTACCTGGTCGTAGATCTGTAACTATATCCATTACACTTTGTCGGCCATTTACTTTGATGTTGTTAAGGCTAAGTATGATGTCTTGCACTTCAAACCCCGCGCTTTCAGCAGGTCCATTTGGGTCAATACCAAGTACGATAATACCGCCAATGTTTTTGTTGCCGAGCAGGCGACCTGTGACTGAGTTTATATCTTGCCCATCAACGCCGATATATCCACGTATCACTCGACCATCAGCAATGATTTTTTGCATGATCTTATTGGCCAATGGGTAGGGGATAGCAAATGAAATACCATAAGTTTCTATGTCCGTTGCTGGCTGGTATGACGCGGTATTAATTCCGACCAACTCACCTTGGGTATTAATTAAAGCTCCGCCTGAATTACCTTCATTAATCGCGGCATCCGTTTGGATGAAGGCTTGGTGGCCATCTGCACTAATTGATGATCGACCTGTCGCTGAGATAATTCCAAATGTTGTGGTTTGCCCTAGGTTGTAAGGGTTGCCTATTGCAAGTACCACATCTCCAACATTGGCTGTGTAATTTGGGTTAAGTGGGATCACTGGTAGGTTATCGCCATCGACTCGTAAAATTGCAATATCAGTGCGCTTATCTGAGCCGACAAGCTGAGCTGCTGCAATACGCCCATCTTGAAGTGCTACAACTATTTGGTCTGCCATTGCCACAACATGGAAGTTAGTAACGATGTACCCTTTTTCACTTACGATGACTCCTGAACCTAGCCCCTGTGTGAGGAGTTTATTTCGGTCATTTTCAGCGTATTTTCGACTGTAAATATTAACAACTGCAGGCGAGGCGCGTCTTACCGCTTGGTTGAATGAAACTTGTAGTGAGCTAATGTCACTAACCTGTTGCTCAATAACTTGAGGAATAATTGAAGGTCGAAGGCTAGGGAAAGCAAAAAGTACAAGCGCCGCAGACACTAGCCCTAGTGAGATAGAACGAAATAGAAAGGACAGCATGTTTCCCTCTTCAACAGGTAAGGTATAAGTCACCGATTTAAGACGGCAAAATGATTTACCTGTGAAGCATAGCATTTTGATTCAGCGAAATGAAAGAGTGAACATCCAACAGTTTATCGAATGTTCACTCTATTTTTCATAGGGTTCTGGTTTGAATAGCGATGGTATTAACCATATTTTCAGCCATCCCTTAATTTTATGCACTGGTACAATTTAATATACTGGTGCCTAGCAGTAACGTTATCTAACGACTAGGTAGATAGTACGCTCACCTCTTTGGATATTTAAAGCGAGAACAGCCGGTTTCTTTTCTAGCATTGTTCGTAACTCTGCGAGGTTTTCTACTTTTTGTCGATTGAGACCAATTATGATGTCATTCTCAAGGAGTTGATAAGCTTCAGCAGGAGAACCTTTTGCTACCGAAGATACTTTGACACCTACTACTGCATCTTTATCAGTGGTATTCGTAAGCTCCGCGCCCGCTAAACCTTCATGCAATTTTTCTGCTTTCGTTTTGCTATTGGTTGATTCACCAAGGGTGACGTCGAATGATTTTTGGTCGCCATCTCGAACAGCCCCTAGTTTGATTTTTTTACCCGCTCCCAGAGTTGCCACCTTGGCTCTTAATTCACTGAAAGTATCGATATGCTTGCCATTGATAGAGACAATAATGTCGCCTGCTTTTAAGCCCGCCTTGTCTGCTGCACTTTCTGGCACAACTTGGCTTACGAAAGCACCTTTACTGGATTCATAACCGAGAGCCTCAGCTAATTCAGAAGTGATTTCTCCCCCCTGAACACCTAACATACCGCGTTTCACTTCTCCGAAGTTTAGGATTTGCTCTGTGAGGTTGTTCATCATATTTGATGGGATAGCGAAACCAATCCCAACGTTTCCACCATTTGGACCTAAAATGGCAGTATTAATACCAATTAGCTCACCATTTAGATTGACTAAGGCACCGCCGGAATTGCCACTATTTATTGCTGCATCGGTTTGAATGAAGTTTTCAAAATTTTCAAGGTTTAGACCACTTCGTCCTAATGCAGAGACAATACCCGATGTGACGGTTTGACCTAATCCAAATGGGTTACCGATAGCAACAGTAAAATCACCAACACGGAGTTGATCTGAGTCAGCCAATTTTATTTGAGTTAGGTTCTTTGCTTCTTCTAATTTGAGAAGAGCGACATCAGACATTTCGTCTCCGCCAATCAACTCAGCATCGTATTCTCGCCCATCGTGTAATTTAACTTTGATTTTGTCGGCACTGTTAATTACATGGTAGTTCGTAACAATATGTCCTTTCTTAGCATCAACAATGACGCCAGAGCCTAACCCTCTAAAGGGGCGTTCTTGAGTTTGTTCAGGACCAAAGAAGAATTGAAATTGTTCAGGGATACGTTGACGTTGAACTTGCTTACCTTCAACGGCAATGCTCACTACTGCAGGGGTCACCTGTTCAAGCATAGGCGCAAGGCTGGGAAGTTGTTCACCATTAACACTCAGTGGCAGTGCTGCGGTGGCTTGAATGGGGGTGATGATTGAACTTAAGCTTAAAGTCATTATCGATAAAGCAAGCAAAGGTTTTTTCATCATAAACTCCTCTCTAGTTATGGTCTCGTATCATTATATGTAGATAAATAATGATGCTAATCAGTAGACCTGAGTGAAAGTTATGACTCAAAAACCTTTCTAAAGTTCATCTTAAATGATTTGGGTGCAATAAGATTATGATGCTTTTGCTGTTACTAGCTCTGGCGCGTCGATAATTTCTTTTTCTGGTTCGTTAAACAAACCGGTTGCACCGTGAGCATAATCTTTGGGTGGTTGCTCAATTGATGTTTCCGACTTCTCAGCTTTGTCAGAGTGAACTGCCGCTGTTTTCACGAACGGGTTATCTTGCTCTGGTAAATTTGGAAGAAGTTCAGCACTTGTTTTTTCCATGTGTTGGTACAGCTTAGTGTAGTCCTTACCTAAGGTGTCCAGCATTTCTGCAGTTTGCGCAAAGTGATCAGCTAACTCTTGTCGTTGCTGTTCTAATGCAAACTTTGCAGAGTCTAATTCTTTTTGTACGTTTTTCTGTTTGTTGTATTCAGGGGTCATGAGACGAGAAATAACAACCCCTAAAATTGCTCCCACAAGCAAACCAGCAACGGCATACATCCAAGGCATAACAGCTCCTTATAATTGTTTTTTAACATGTTTGTTACTGTGTAGTTACACGTATTGCGGCTCCATGGTACTATGAGAATGATGCAGTATAAAGAGAAATGCATGTGCGCTAGTTAGCAAGTTAGCGTCGATTTATATTGCTGTGAACACTGTTTTTATTCTGGCGTTATCTAAGTTTAGTAGTGAGCCAGTGTGGCTTTTATTGTGGAAACCTCCGTCATGAACCCAATTCAAAAATACGAGCAAGACATACAAGAGCATGGTTTTCAAAGAGATCCAGCACAAGAGCAAGCGGTTCAAAGCTTGGATAAACTGTTTCATGAATTTCAAGATTATTTGAATGCACCTACACCGCAGCTGACTCGTTTTCAAAAACTGATGGGGAAGAAGCTTGAACTGCCTCAGCCTCCCAAAGGCTTGTATTTCTGGGGAGGGGTAGGGAGAGGTAAAACTTATCTAATGGATACGTTTTATGATGAATTACCAACCACAAAAAAAATGAGAGTTCACTTCCACCGTTTTATGTATAGGGTGCATGATGAGTTGAAGGCGTTGGGTAATGTCAGTGATCCATTACCTTTAGTCGCAGATAAATTGAAGCTAGAAGCAGACATTATCTGTTTCGATGAATTTTTTGTTTCAGATATCACAGACGCAATGATTTTAGGAACATTGTTCCAAGAACTTTTCTCAAGAAATGTTGTGCTAGTAGCAACATCAAATATCCCCCCTGCTGATTTGTATCGAAATGGGTTACAGCGCGCTCGCTTTCTTCCTGCCATAAAGCTTATCCAAGAGAATTGTCACATTCTTAATGTAGATAGCGGTATTGATTATCGATTAAGAACATTAGAGCAAGCTGAGATTTATCATTACCCTTTAGATAAGCAAGCTAATATCAACTTGGAAAAGTATTACGCTCAGTTAGTTGGAGAAGATAAAGAAAAGCTCTCTAAAATTGAAGTGAATCACCGCCAAGTGGATGTGCTTGAAGCAAGTGAAGGCGTTCTACATGCAACTTTTGCCCAGTTATGCCAATCAGCTAGAAGCCAAAATGACTATATAGAGCTATCTAGAATCTATCACTCAGTTCTGCTTGCTGATGTATTACAGATGGGAGCGACATCAGATGATGCAGCTAGACGTTTTATTGCATTAGTCGATGAGTTTTATGAGCGTAATGTGAAGCTAATAATTTCTGCCGAAGTGGCTCTTGAAGATTTGTATACGCAAGGCCAATTAGAGTTTGAATTTAAACGTTGCCAGTCACGTTTAATCGAAATGCAAAGTCATGACTACTTAGCAAAAGAGCACCTTAGTTAGTATTAAATGTGTGCAACAGAAAGAGAGAATAAAAAAATCGTGATTTTGTTCAAAAAGAGGTGATTTTTTCTTCGCTCTTCTCTATAATCCTGCGACCTACCGTTACTGCGGGCCTCTAGCGATGAGTAAAATCTAGCTATGCCAAGAGTCTCCAACACTCGAAGGGGTGATGAATGGTACTCTTAGACAGTGGGAATACTTCCGTATTCCTTAAGTGTAAATTTTTTAAATAGGTAATTATTAGCATGAAAACTTTCGTTGCTAAACCAGAAACTGTAAAACGCGACTGGTATGTTGTAGACGCTGAAGGCAAAACTCTTGGCCGTCTAGCAAGTGAAATCGCTTCTCGCCTACGCGGCAAGCACAAAGCAGAATACACTCCTCACGTAGACACTGGTGATTACATCATCGTTGTTAACGCTGAGAAAGTTGCTGTAACTGGTAACAAAGCTAAGGGTAAGGTTTACTACCGTCACTCTGAGTTCCCTGGTGGTCTAAAAACTATCACTTTTGAAAAGCTAATTGCTAAGAAACCAGAAATGGTTCTTGAACTAGCAGTTAAAGGTATGCTTCCACGTGGTCCACTAGGCCGCGCGATGTACCGTAAGCTTAAAGTATACGCTGGTACTGAGCACAACCATGTTGCTCAACAGCCACAAGTACTAGACATCTAAGGGGATTATGAAAATGGCAGAGAATCAATACTACGGCACTGGTCGTCGCAAAAGCTCAGCAGCTCGTGTTTTCATCAAACCAGGCTCTGGTGAGATCGTAATCAACAAGCGTAGCCTTGATGTTTACTTCGGTCGTGAAACTTCTCGTATGGTTGTTAAACAACCTCTTGAGCTAGTTGAACTAACTGAGAAACTTGACCTTTACATCACTGTTTCTGGTGGTGGTATTTCTGGTCAAGCTGGCGCAATCCGCCACGGTATCACACGTGCTCTAATGGAGTTCGATGAAACTCTACGTCCTGCTCTACGTGCAGCTGGTTACGTTACTCGTGACGCTCGTTGCGTTGAACGTAAGAAAGTTGGTCTACGTAAAGCACGTCGTAAACCACAATTCTCTAAGCGTTAATTTTCTATTACAGAAAACACGCTTCAGTTTTATTACTGGAATTGTTGTCCAAAAGCTCGGCTATATGCCGGGCTTTTTGTTTTTTACACTTCTCAAAACTCCTTTCCCCACTAGATTTCTAATCCATTTCTTATAATTTGAAAGCTTTTATAACTCTATGTGCGCTTTGCCTCATGATTGTTACAAAAAGGTAGCTTTATCTTGTCAAAAAGTAGGGTTTTATTTATCATCTTCCGTCAATAAATAGAACTAAATGTATAATTTTGTTAGCCATGCTCTGTAAGCGGAATAATTATAATCCAAAAGGAGCAAATGGGAGAATGTTTGGATGAGCAACGCGCCATTAAATAACGGTCGCAGGCGTTTCTTAACCGCAACAACAGCAGTTGTTGGTGGTTTAGGAGCAGCTGCTGTCGCCGTGCCTTTTATTAAATCATGGAATCCGAGTGCTAAAGCGAAAGCTGCGGGTGCTCCGGTTGAAGTGGAAGTCAGTAAGCTTGAAGCCGGTCAGATGGTTCGTGTCGAGTGGCAAGGTAAACCTGTATGGGTTGTACGCCGTGCTGATTCGGTACTTGAAAACCTGAAATCTATCGGTAGTCAATTACGCGACCCACAATCAGAAGCTGAACAACAACCAGAATACGCACAGAATGAGTTTCGTTCTATTAAAGCTGAGTATTTTGTAGCTGTTGGTTTCTGTACACACTTAGGTTGTTCCCCAACTTACCTTCCTGATTCTTTTGCAGAACAAGTCCAAGGTGTTAAATCTGGCTTCTTCTGTCCGTGTCATGGCTCTAAGTTTGATATGGCTGGTCGAGTGTTCCAAGGTGTACCTGCTCCTTTGAATCTTGTTGTGCCAAAGCATATGTATTTGAGTGACACTAAGATCCTTATCGGCATTGACGAGGGAGATGCATAATGCAAGGACTGCTAGATTGGGTAGAGAAACGTCTACCCGCGATGAATGCATATAAAAAGCATTTGTCAGAATATCCGATGCCTAAGAACTTTAACTTTTGGTACCTTTTTGGTTCTTTAGCAATGTTAGTACTGGTTAACCAAATCCTTACCGGTATTTGGTTAACAATGAACTACGTACCATCAGGTGAGGGTGCGTTTGCTTCTGTTGAATACATCATGCGTGATGTTGAATACGGCTGGTTACTACGTTACATGCACTCGACTGGCGCTTCTGCGTTTTTCGTTGTTATATACCTGCATATGTTCCGTGGTCTAATCTACGGCTCTTACCAAAAACCTCGTGAGCTACTTTGGATCTTCGGTATGTTGATCTTCTTAGTGCTTATGGCTGAGGCTTTCATGGGGTACTTGCTGCCATGGGGTCAGATGTCTTACTGGGGTGCTCAGGTAATCATTTCTTTGTTTGGTGCGATCCCTGTAATTGGTGATGACCTAACGCTTTGGATCCGCGGTGATTACATCATCTCTGGTGCAACGCTGAACCGTTTCTTCGCACTACACGTTATTGCTCTACCAATCGTACTATTGCTGCTTATCGTACTTCACGTACTAGCGCTGCACGAAGTTGGTTCGAATAACCCTGATGGTATCGAAACTAAACTTCCTAAAGGTACTATGGGCGACGACTACAAAACTCAGTTCCCATTCCACAAAGATTACACTAAGAAATACGACATCATCGATTCTATTCCTTTCCACCCATACGGGACTGTGAAAGATATGGTAGGTGTTGCTGGTTTCCTATTCTTGTTCTGTTACGTGCTGTTCTTTAACCCAGAGATGGGTGGATACTTCCTTGAGCCGCCTAACTTTGAAGCTGCTAATCCACTGAAAACACCTGAGCATATTGCTCCAGTTTGGTACTTCACGCCGTTCTATGCTGTACTTCGTGCTGTTCCTGATAAGCTGCTAGGTGTAGTAGCAATGGGCGCATCTATTGTTGTGCTATTCCTACTACCATGGTTCGACCGTTGTAAAGTGCGTTCATACCGTTACCGTAGCAAACTGCATTTGATTAACATTATCCAATTCACAATAAGCTTTATTGCGCTTGGTGTTCTTGGTGCGCTTCCAGCAACGCCAACATACACATTACTGGCTCAAATCTTTAGCTTAGGTTACTTCATGTTCTTCGTTCTACTGTGGTTCTACAGTAAAAATGAAGTGACGAAACCATTACCAGAAAGGGTGACGTTCAAATGAAAAAGTGGATTGTAATTTTATTTGCTATGTTGCCTTCACTAGCTATGGCGGCTGGTGCAAGTGTACCGCTTGATAAAGCAAATAATGATTTAACAGATAAAGCTTCATTGCAAAATGGCGCGAAGTTATTCATGAACTACTGTTTCGCATGTCACTCTACGCAATATCAGCGTTATGAACGTGTTGCGAATGATTTAGAAATCCCAGTAGATCTAATGAAAGAGAATTTGGTTTTTGACCCTGAGGCAAAAATCGGTGATCTTATGGTTAACGCTATGCCGGCAAAGCAAGCTGCGAATTGGTTTGGTGCTCCGCCACCTGACTTGACTCTCGTTGCTCGTGTTCGTGGTGCTGATTGGCTATATACATATCTTCGTTCATTTTATGAAGATCCATCTCGCCCATTTGGTGTGAATAATATCGTTTTCCCAAGTGTTGGTATGCCACATGTGCTTGAGGAACTTCAAGGGATCCCAGTTCCTGTTTACGATACACATATGGTCGATGGTAAAGAAGTTACTACTATTGTAGGTACTGAAACTGATGGCTCTGGTGAACTAAGTACTGGCGAATACGATAATGCTGTTCGTGACCTAGTTAACTTCTTAGTTTACTCCGGTGATCCTGTTCAACTTGAGCGACACGCTATTGGCTGGTGGGTGATGGCATTCCTTGTGTTATTCACCATAGTAGTAGTGTTACTGAAGAAAGAGTATTGGCGTGATGTGCACTAATTGTGCTATAATCCCTTGCTAATTCCTAAATTTACAATGGAGGCTTAGGCCTCCATTTTTTTTATTTAAAGTGTACTGGAGGGCTCCATGGCTGTAGCTGCCAACAAACGTTCTGTAATGACTCTTTTCTCAAGTGCTTCTGATATGTATAGCCATCAGGTGCGCATTGTTCTTGCTGAAAAAGGCGTAAGTGTTGAAGTAGAGTTAGTCGATGAGGCAAACTTGCCAGCAGAACTCGTTGAACTGAACCCTTACAAGTCAGTACCAACCCTAGTTGATCGTGAGCTTGCTCTATATGACTCAAAGATCATCATGGAATATCTTGATGAGCGTTTTCCTCATCCACCATTAATGCCTGTTTACCCGGTTGCTCGTGGTAACAGTCGTCTAATGATGTACCGCATTGAGCGTAACTGGTACTCAGTTGCTGAAAAAATTGTTAAAGGTAATGCTGAAGAATCTGAAGCAGCACGCGTTAAATTACGTAATGACCTTCTAACACTTGCTCCAATTTTTGCTGAATACGAATACTTTATGAGTGAAGAATTTAGCTTGATTGATTGCTACCTTGCTCCTCTTCTATGGCGTCTGCCAGAGTTAGGTATTGAATTAATTGGTCCTGGTTCGAAAGAACTTAAGATCTACATGAACCGTGTATTTGAACGCGATTCATTCTTAGCTTCTTTGACTGAAGCTGAGCGTGAGATGCGATTAACTCGTTAAGTTTATGGATATTGAGAACATGACTCCACGCCGTCCATATATGCTTCGTGCATTTTATGAGTGGCTGGTAGATAACGAGTTAACACCTCACTTGGTGGTTGATGCAACTTTACCGGGCGTTCGCGTTCCTGAAGAGTTCATTGAAGATGGTCAAATTATTCTAAATGTTGCTCCACGTGCAGTAGGGCAATTAGAGCTAGGCAACGAAGCTGTGACTTTTAGTGCAAGATTCGGTGGTCGCCCTCATAGTGTGATTGTACCTTTGTATGCAGTTCAAGCTATTTATGCCCGTGAAAACGGTGCTGGAACTATGTTTGAACCTGAAGAAGCGTATGTTAATGCAACAGATAATGAGATTGAAGAATCGCCATTTGAAGAAGTAACGACAGCACCAACTTTAAGCGTAGCAAAACCAGAGGTTGTCCCTCAGGAGTCAGGACCAGACCCTGAATCTCCTCGCCCTAAAGGCAAACCAAGTTTGAGAGTTATAAAGTAAAAAAAAGCAGCGATTATCGCTGCTTTTTTCTTATCTAAAAACCGTTAAAATTAGTTTAGAACGATTTGGTGCTTTTGTTCTTAGCTTTCATCACTTCCTTGCTCACTGTACTGAAAGGCTCTTATTACTTGTTTTACTCCAGAGATGTTTCGTGCAACTTCAGTTGCAATATCGGCATGCTCATGGGATACCAAACCAAGTAAAAATACTTCTTGGTTTTCTGTTATGACTTTCACTTTGATTCCGTTCAAATCGGAATTAGCTAAGAGCGCTGATTTTACTTTCGTTGTAATCCAACTGTCGTTACTGATCTCTTTAACTGACAATGGCTTTTGGACTCTAATCTGATTATGAATAGAGGTCACGCCTTCAATATCTTTAGCCTTACTTTCAAATGCTCTTCGCTCTGCATCTGTTGAAGCTTGTCCCATTAAGATGATCGAGCCATTGTAAGCACTTGCAGTGACTCGAGTGCTTCCTTTGAAAGGTGTTTTATTACTGATTGCAGCAATTTCAAATTCGATATTACTATCGTTCCACATCTCTTTCGTTGTGCGAGTATCAGTAACCAAATTTGCAGTAGTGGCTGCCCCTGCAATAAATATCCCAGCACATCCCGATAGGGAGAGTGCTAATAAAGGGATACTAATAATTTTTAATAACTTCATTGGTGGCTCCATTACTCTTCATGAGCTGGGAATAGAACTTGATCAATTAAATCGCATAAGCAGTGAAGAGTGACCATATGTACTTCATGAATGCGTGCAGTTCGATGAGAAGGGATTCTGATTTCAACATCATGCTCACCCAATAACCCTGCCATTTCACCACCGTCTTTACCTGTAAAGGCAATGATTGTCATATCACGAGTTACAGCGGCTTCCATTGCTTTGATAATGTTTTTGCTATTACCACTGGTTGAGATAGCAAGCAGAATGTCGCCTGTTTGCCCAAAAGCACGTACTTGCTTAGAAAAAATTTCTTCGTAATGGTAGTCGTTAGCGACTGCTGTCAGCGTTGTGTTGTCAGCAGTTAATGCCATTGCTGGCAAGCTAGGTCGCTCTGTTTCAAAACGATTAAGCAAACATGATACAAATTGTTGAGCGTTAGATGCTGACCCGCCATTTCCACAACATAAGATCTTATTACCATTCAGAAGAGTGGCAACCATCGCTTGAGCTGCATGCGTGATAGCATCAGGCAGTGCTTCAGCTGCAGCAATTTGAATTTGAATACTTTCAGTAAAACTTTCTTTAATGCTTTCTAGCATTGCTTATCCTTGGGTAATAGCGTTTTGGATCCAGTCGATGTTGTTCTCATCACCTTGAATAGCGATAACATCAAACCTGAAGTCGGTTGTGTGGACAGACAAACCTTGTTTCATCAGCCAAACATTTGCAGTTTTATAGAGCTTTCGCATTTTTTGCGGCGTCACCATTTCTGCAGCATGCCCATAATGTGATTGTTTCCGGTATTTCACCTCAACAAACACAATGGTTTGGCGGTGTTTCATTATAAGATCAATTTCACCAAATTTAGTTGTGAAATTTTCAGTGATATAAGACAAGCCTTGGTTTGAAAGGTATTTCCTTGCCAAGGCTTCGTAGTGATCACCTATTTGCTTTCGGGTGATTCTATCGGTTATTGCTTTACGGCTAAATAGCCCCATGCTCCGCCCAGCTAATTTGTCTTTGGATAATGCACTGGTTATCAATAGTGAGAACGCCGGTTTCACCAGAAATGCTGTAACCATCGATAACTTTCATTTGTGGAAGTGCTTCCATTAATGAATAAGCGTCCATTCCTAAGGCTTGTAAGCGTTTTTTTGCATTAGAGTTATTTGGCCACAATTCGTTTAATTGATTATTTACAGCACTTTGCTCTTCAATGAGTAATGGGATATCACTGTAAATAACACCGGTTAAATCTTCATATTGCTTATCACCGCTATTACTACGTGAGTTGGAAAATAGCGCAGGCTGTTTTGCATCTGGGTTAATAGCGACTTCAATAAATGGTTTGATTAAAGTGAGCTCTGAATTTTTAGCCACAATGTATACTGAATCAATATCACGTCGGCTTCTTGGCTCAGTTTCAATTTGAAGGTTAAGCAGAGCATCCATTTGCGCTATACGTTGCTGGCTTTCTTGTAGACCAAACACTTGATTGATATTACGTTGTAATTGACGCTTATCAGCAAAAGAGCTCATCGCCACTTCATTGCTGCTATATTTCTGCCATTCTTGCTCAAACGCTTCTTTCACTCGCTCACCAAGACGACCTTTTGGCGCTAAGATTAGGGGGTATTTGTAGCCTTGAGTGAATAAATGTTTAGCAGCTTGGGCTACTTCTTGCTCTGGTGACAAAGCGAGGTAGCACATGTTCGTTCCATCGACGATTTCGTTTGGAATGTTAAGCGCTAAAGCTGGAATTGCATCTACCTTTCCAGCTTGAGCTTGCTGAAGTTTAGTGATATTGCCCTTAATTAGAGGACCGACAATAAAATCAACATTATCTTCAATGAGCTTAGCTTTGATAGATTCAGCACTTTGAGTGTTTGTATCTAGAACGGTTAAAGTGGCATCTTGTTCCCTTTCCGCATCATTCATCATTGCGAAGATAAAACCATCTCTTACAAGTTGAGCTTGTTTACCAAACTTACCTGTTAGTGGAAGAAGTAGGGCTGTGCTTGTTGGTTTACTGATGTCTAATTTTAATATGTCAGATATTTCAATGGGAGTATATAAAGCCGCTGGATGATTTGAATTTTCTTCAAGCCAATGTTCAAGCGTGTTCTTTAGTTGAGGAACATTAGAGTTGAGCGTTTTCATATAAATGGCTAGTTGCAACCAGCCATCTAATACTTCTTCATTTTTATTCGTTTCTAATTCAGTGATTTCATACTGAGAATAAGCTGATAAGTTCTGCCAAATTCGATTGGCGATCAATTCTTGATCAGCAGTCTCGATATAATCCGATAGTAAGACGAGTTCTCGACTTGCAGCGAAGTATTGACTCATGACCTCAAGCATATCTGAGCGCAAACTGTAATAATCTTTCCACTGCTCACTTGGTAATTTCCACCACGCTTGAAAATTAAGCTGCTTATAAGCTTCTTCAGGTTGGTCGTTATTGAACAGTAATTGAGCCCTAGATAATTGCCACTCTGCTTGTTGAATTTCAGAAAGCTGCTGCTTGGCTAATCGTTTGATAAGCAGTGTTGCTTGGTCAGTGCTGCCAGATTGAATTGCAGCTTTAAGCGCCATGATTAACCAGTCGTTTTGTAGGCTTCCTTGACTACTATCTGCTTGCATCATGTAGTTTTGAGTGCTTTGAGATGGATCTAGAGTAATATCTACGCTTACAGGGGCCTGTGGTGAAGAAGAACAAGCTGCCAATGTAATTGCTAATGCAATTGGAGTTAATAAGCGTGGTACACTGAGTCTCTTATGGTTCATCATTGCCATGAGTTCTTATAATTCCGTATAAAGTTGTATCTATATTAATCGTTGAAGTGATGGTAAACAAATGACAGATAACAAAACCTTGCTCGAAGAGAGCCCTACTCTCTACATTGTGCCAACCCCAATTGGAAATTTGGGAGATATCACTCAAAGAGCAATTGAAATCTTATCAAGTGTTGATGTTATTGCTGCTGAAGACACTCGTCATACCGGCAAGCTATTAGCACACTTCAATATCTCAACTAGAACGTTTGCATTACATGATCACAATGAGCAAACCAAAGCGCAAGTATTAGTTGAAAGGTTATTAGAGGGTCAGTCTATCGCATTAGTCTCTGATGCTGGAACCCCTTTAATCAGTGACCCAGGTTACCATCTTGTATCTCAATGTCGTCAAGCGGGTGTTAGAGTTGTTCCATTACCTGGCGCATGTGCTGTTATTACTGCTTTAAGTGCTTCGGGCTTGCCGTCTGATCGTTTCAGCTTTGAAGGTTTTCTGCCTGCAAAAAGCAAAGGTCGTAAAGACAAGTTCTTAGAGATAGCTAAAGCTGAACGCACTTGTATTTTTTATGAGTCACCACATCGCATTACCGAATCACTGCAAGATATGCTTGAGATCTTAGGTCCTGATCGTGAGGTAGTATTAGCACGTGAGTTAACCAAGACATTTGAAACTATTCAAGGCTTGCCGTTAGGAGAGCTTATTGACTGGATTGAAGAAGACTCGAATCGTAAGCGTGGTGAAATGGTGTTATTGATTCATGGACACCGTGAAGAAGCAACAACCGACATTCCTGATGAGGCGACTCGAACTCTTGGTATTTTAACGAAAGAACTTCCACTTAAAAAAGCGGCAGCAATGACGGCTGAAATTTATAATTTGAAGAAGAATGCACTCTATAAATGGGGACTTGAGAACTTAGATTAGTCTCTTACAGTTCGCTATCGATAGGCTGAATCAATAATTGGATTAGTTAGTGACCACTTAGTTGGTGTTTAGTAGACACTCTTAAACTTTCACTATACAATCCGCCTCGGAGTTGAACGGGTAATCGCTGCTCCATTGATGTCCTTCGGGAGACTGATGGAGGGGAGGAACGTCCGGGCTCCATAGAGCAGGGTGCCAGATAACGTCTGGGGGGCGCGAGCCCACGACAAGTGCAGCAGAGAGAAGACCGCCGATGGCCTCATTTCTTCGGAAGAGGCACAGGTAAGGCTGAAAGGGTGCGGTAAGAGCGCACCGTGCGGCTGGCAACAGTTCGTAGCAAGGTAAACTCCACCCGGAGCAAGATCAAATAGGCCCTCACATTGCGTTGCTCGCGTATGGGGGCGGGTAGATTGCTTGAGCCTGTGAGCGATTGCAGGCCTAGACGAATGGTTACCACCGTGAAAACGGTACAGAACCCGGCGTATGTGTCAACTCCACCTATTATAAGAACCCATCATTACTAACCAGTAGTGATGGGTTTTTTGCTTTATATTGACGTTAAGCTTTTAAATTGCTTTAACATTTGTAATATCCATTGAATTTGGCGGCAAAATCACGCGAAGCAATGCACAAATAGTGGCGATAAAGTACGAAATCAGTACACTGAAAGTTTAACGATATTTGAACATGCCGTATTAAATGGCCACATTCACTCATTGAGAAGACTATGACACAAGCATTCAAACATGTATCAGTATTGCTTAACGAATCCATTGACGGACTTGCGATCAAACCTGACGGTACCTACATTGATGGTACATTTGGCCGCGGTGGTCATAGTCGTACGATTTTGTCTAAGCTAGGTGAAAATGGTCGTTTATTCAGTATTGACCGTGATCCTCAGGCAATTGCTGAAGCAAAAACTATCGATGACCCTCGTTTTACGATTGTACATGGCCCGTTTTCAGGCATTGCTGAATATGCTGAGCGTTATGACTTAGTGGGTAAGGTTGATGGCGTACTGTTTGATTTAGGTGTTTCATCGCCTCAATTAGATGATGCAGAGCGTGGTTTTAGTTTCATGAAAGATGGTCCGCTAGATATGCGTATGGATCCAACGTCTGGTATTCCAGTATCTCAATGGCTGGCTGATGCAGATTTAGATGATATTACTTGGGTGATTCGTGAGTTTGGTGAAGATAAGCACGCTCGCCGTATTGCGAGAGGAATTATTGCCTATCAAGAAAACGAAGAAAATGAACCTTTAACGCGTACTGGTCAGTTAGCAAAACTTATTTCTGATGTTGCGCCTAAAAACTTTAAAGAAAAAAAACACCCAGCTACACGTGCTTTCCAAGCTTTCCGAATTTATATCAATAGCGAATTAGAAGAGATTGATACGGCATTAAAAGGTGCGGCTAGCATTCTTGCACCGGAAGGTCGTTTATCTGTGATCAGCTTCCACTCATTAGAAGATCGCATGGTGAAGCGTTTTATTCGTAAAGAAAGCCAAGGGCCACAAGTGCCCCATGGGTTACCGCTTACTGAAGCTCAGATTAGTGAGCTTGGAAGTGCGGATTTAAAACCAATCGGTAAAGCAATCAAACCGTCTAAAAACGAAGTTGATGATAATACTCGTTCGCGCAGTTCAGTATTACGCATTGCTGAGAAACTGTAATTACAGATGAGTGCTTCAAAGCCAAATTTAGCTAAGATTATATTTTTTGACTTACTGACGGTGGGGCGAGTCCCACTGCTGTTGTTGATCTGTATTTTTGTTAGTGCAATGGCTGTTGTGCTCAGTACTCATATGTCGCGCCAAGCTATCACCCAAAAAGATATGGCTCTTGTTGAAAGAGAGCAACTGGATGATGAGTGGCGCAACTTAATGCTTGAAGAAACTGCTCTTGCTGAACACAGTCGAGTTCAGTCGTTAGCAAAAACAGAATTAGAGATGAAACGCCCTGATTCTGATAAAGAAGTCGTGATTTCATTGAAATGATAACTAAAAAGGATAAAACGCCGAAAAGTGGGCGTTCTGAAAAGGAAGTAGAAGCGGCTCCAATTTTAATTAAATGGCGTTTTAACGTCGTTATTTTCTTCATATTCATTGTCTTTTCTGCACTTGTTGCACGTGTCGCTTATATCCAAATTATTGAACCTGATAACCTTATCCGCCAAGGCGACTTGCGTTCTGTACGAGTTAAAGCGCTTCCATCTGCTCGTGGCATAATCTCAGATCGAAATGGTGAACCGCTTGCGGTTAGTGTTCCTGTTGAAGCTGTTTGGGCTGATCCTAAAACAATCTTTAAGGAAGACGGCTTATTAGAGAAAGATCGCTGGTATGCATTAGCAGATGTATTAGGAATTGATCGCCAATCGATGATCAATAAAATTACTAAGAATAAGTCCCGCCGTTTTATTTACCTTCAACGCCAAGTTAGCCCTGCTATGGCGAAGTATATTCGCGAATTGAAATTGGCAGGGGTGGGTCTCAAAGCGGAATCTCGTCGTTATTATCCTGCTGGTGAAGTTAGTGCGCATTTGATCGGGGTAACCGGTATTGATGGGCATGGCTTAGAAGGAGTTGAGCGAAGTTATGATCAATGGCTTACTGGTGAAGCGGGTAAACGAACTATACGTAAAGATCGTTATGGTCGTGTAGTTGAAAATATTGCTCTAGAAGAACGTGAGCAAGGGAAACCGCTCACGCTGACGATTGATCAAAGACTACAAGCCATTTCTTATCGTGCCATTAAACAAGCGGTTGCTGACCATAGAGCCACTTCAGGTTCTGCAATTTTACTCGATGTAAAAACTGGGGCGGTATTAGCAATGGTCAATGCACCGTCCTATAACCCCAATAATCGTTCAGACTTGCAAAGTTTTAAAATGCGTAACCGTGTGCTGACTGATGCTATGGAACCAGGCTCGACAGTAAAGCCGTTCGTCGTGTTAGCTGCTCTCGAAAATGAAACTGCCACCCCTGAAACTGTCATTAATACCGGTAATGGGATTATGCAGATTGGAGGCAGCCGGGTACGTGATACCTCAAAAGTCGGTAAGGCTGACCTAGCTACGATATTAAAGAAATCGAGTAATATTGGCGTTGCGAAACTAGCTTTAGATATGCCTCTTGAAGCCTTACTTGGTATGTACAGTTCTGTTGGTTTAGGTGAAATGTCAGGGCTTAACTTAGTCGGTGAGACTTCAGGTATTTTCCCCAACCGCCGTCGTTGGTCTAAATTTGAAATAGCGACATTATCATTTGGTTATGCTATTTCAGTTACTCCTATTCAGCTAGCTCATGCGTACGCGACTTTAGCGAATAAAGGTGTTTATGAGCCCATTCATATCATAGATAGCAATCAACAAGACTTATCTAAACAGGTAGTCTCGCAAGAAAATGCTCAGCTTGTTTTAGAAATGCTGGAAGGCGTGACTCAAAAAGGCGGTACAGCGACACGAGCTGCAGTGCCGGGTTACCGAGTTGCGGCTAAAACTGGTACATCTCGAAAAGCAGCGGCAGGTGGATACAGTGATGAATATATTGCAATTACCGCAGGTGTCGCACCTGTGAGTGACCCGCGAGTTGCACTTGTTGTTATTGTGAATGAGCCACAAGGTGACTTGTATTACGGTGGTTCGGTTGCGGCTCCGGTATTCTCAGAAATTATGAAAGGTGCGTTACAAATTTTAAATGTGGCGCCAGATGAAAATCAATTCCAAAATTAGCGTAGATCAGGACTAGATATGAGCAATCTTCTTTCACTTACCAGCCTACTTTCTCCTTGGGGTGATTTTAACTCCTCGCAACTAGATGCAATACCGGTTAAGTCTTTAGAGTTAGACAGCCGTAAAGTATCGAGTGGTGATGTCTTTGTGGCAGTGATTGGTCATGCTGTTGATGGTCGTCAATTTATTCCTACAGCTATTGAGCAAGGTGCTGCAGCAGTTGTTGCTCAGGCGTGTGATGAACATCTTCATGGAAGTGTTGGTGTAGTAGGTGGAATTCCAGTTGTTTATATTGATGACTTAAATCAGTCGTTGTCTAAATTAGCAGGGCGATTGTATTCATCGGAAAACATGAAATTAATCGGTATTACCGGGACTAACGGAAAAACCACCATCAGCCAATTAATCACTCAGTGGTTAGACTTAATTGGTCAGCGATCTGCAGTGATGGGAACAACCGGCAATGGTTTTCTTGATGATTTAAAAACTGCAACAAACACCACTGGCAGTGCTATTGAAATTCAAAAGACATTAAGTGAATTAGCTAAGCAAGATGCCGCGTATGCTGCCATGGAAATTTCTTCTCATGGGTTAGTACAAGGTCGAGTTAAAGCTCTGACTTTTAGCGCGGCAGTATTCACGAACCTAAGCCGTGACCACCTTGATTACCATGGAACGATGGAAGAATACGCACTCGCAAAGCAAAGCTTATTTACTCAGCATAAATGCCAAGCATCGATCATTAATATTGATGATCCTGTCGGTTATTCTTGGATGGAAGACTTACCTAATGCTGTGGCGATTTCTTTAAAACCAATAGCTGATTTTGATAAAGGTATTTGGGCAACAAAAGTGGTTTATGCTGAAACGGGGATTAAGCTTTCTTTTGATGGCTGTTATGGGCAAGGGCATTTGTCGGTTCCGTTGATTGGACAATTCAACGCGTCAAATGTATTAGTGGCTTTTGCTACCTTGCTGTCGTTAGGTATTGATAAGCAAGCACTAATCGATACAGCATCTAAACTTCAGCCTGTTATTGGTCGAATGGAATTATTCCAAGTACCGGAGAAAGCCAAAGTTGTCGTTGATTATGCTCATACACCAGATGCTCTGGAAAAAGCGCTTTCAGCTTTGAGAGTGCATTGTTCTGGTCAGCTATGGGTTATTTTTGGCTGTGGTGGCGATAGAGACATAGGTAAACGACCAATGATGGCTGAAACCGCAGAAAAGTTTGCAGATAAACTTATTTTGTCGGATGACAATCCTCGTAGTGAAGACCCTCGATTGATCGTTAAAGATATGCTTGCGGGGTTAAATAAAGCTGATGAAGCTTTTGTCGAGCATGACCGTTATGAAGCCGCAAAGCTGGCACTGGCTCATGCATCTGCTAACGATATTATTTTATTGGCAGGTAAAGGGCATGAAGACTATCAAGTATTAAAGAATGAAACAGTGCATTACTCAGATAGAGAGTCTGCAACTGAACTTTTAGGTATTTCATTATGATT
The DNA here is from genome assembly GCF_013114625.1 of Vibrio sp. 99-70-13A1. GTDB lineage: Bacteria > Pseudomonadota > Gammaproteobacteria > Enterobacterales > Vibrionaceae > Vibrio. The sequence goes on along the minus strand of NZ_VTXD01000009.1, from coordinate 82,134 downwards.
GATGTATCCCTAGAGCAAATTTGCTCTGCTGTAAAAGGTAAGTTAATTGGTGAAGATTGCACGATAACAGCAGTCTCAACGGACACAAGAACACTCGATACTGGTGCCTTATTTGTGGCCCTTGTGGGTGAGCGTTTTGATGCCCATGATTTCTGTCAACAAGTAGTTGATGCTAAAGCGAATGCGTTATTGGTTGAAAAGAAGCTTGATTTTGATATTCCGCAAGTGATTGTTGAAGACTCTAAAATCGCTTTAGGTCAGTTGGGTTCTTGGGTACACAAGCAGTGTGATATACCAACAATGGCTATTACTGGTAGCTGTGGTAAAACGACAGTTAAAGAGATGGTGGCGAGTATATTGCAATTACGCGGCAATGTACTTTTTACTGCTGGGAACTTTAATAATGAAATTGGCGTTCCTCTGACTTTATTACGAAGTGAAAGAGAAGCTGAGTTTGCCGTTATTGAGCTAGGTGCTAATCATATCGGTGAAATTGCGTACACGACACAACTTGTGCTTCCGCAAGTCGCACTAGTGAACAATGTTGCGGCTGCACACCTAGAAGGTTTTGGTTCGATTGACGGTGTCAAACAAGCTAAAGGTGAAATTTTCCAAGGGCTGCCACCTGGTGGGACCGCTATTCTTAATTTAGAAAGTAATGGTGGGCGTTTTTGGGATGACGTTTTATCTGATAAGTCTGTTGTTACTTTTTCGACAATTGATACTGAAGCCGACTATTTTGCTAGAAATATCGAGATAAACACTGAAGGTGAAGCCAGCTTTGAGCTCAACACACCAATTGGCTCCATAGATGTAAAACTCGGTATTATTGGACGTCATAACGTTGCTAATGCTCTTGCCGCCGCAGCACTAGCCATACAGTTTGGCTCTACACTGAAACAAATTCAGGCAGGTCTTACAGATCTAATACAGGTTAAAGGTAGAGTTGAAGTTCAGCCTTTAACTGAGAAAATTAAATTAATTGATGATAGCTACAACGCAAGTGTTCCTGCTATGAAAGCGGCTGCAGAGTTGTTATCAGGCTTTCAAGGTCAGCGTTGGTTAATTTTAGGTAATATGGCAGAACTCGGTGATGAAAGCCTTGCACTTCACCGCCAAGTCGGTGAATATGCTGCCCCATTCAATTTTGAGTATGTCCTCACTTACGGTGAAGACACGAAAGTGATCAGTGATGTTTGTAATGGCATTCACTTCGAAACACATTCAGAGATGATTACATACATAAAGCAGCAACTAGCCCTATCAAAAAGCATGAATCACACCTTATTAGTAAAGGGAGCGAATAGTGCAGGGATGAGTAAAATAGCAGTTGCTTTGAAGGAGACTTTTTCATGATAATTTGGCTATCAGAGCTACTACAGCCATACTTTTCTTTTTTCCGATTATTCGAATACCTTTCTTTTCGTGCAATTGTTAGTGTAATTACTGCATTGTGCTTATCTCTTTGGATGGGACCTAGACTAATTGAGCGTTTACAGATGCTACAAATTGGTCAAGTTGTGCGTAATGACGGTCCTGAATCTCACTTTAGCAAGCGCGGTACCCCAACCATGGGAGGGATAATGATCCTTGCTGCAATTGTGATTACTGTATTGCTATGGGCCGATCTCTCAAACCCTTACGTGTGGGCAGTATTAGCTGTTTTACTCGGTTACGGTGCTGTAGGTTTTGTCGATGACTACCGCAAAGTTGTACGAAAAAATACAGATGGCTTAGTCGCTCGTTGGAAGTACTTTTGGCAATCCGCAATTGCTCTGATTGTTGCTTTTGCATTGTATGCTCATGGAAAAGACACGGCAGCAACACAGCTTGTTGTCCCATTTTTTAAAGATATTATGCCTCAGCTCGGTTTACTCTATATCGTTCTGACTTACTTTGTTATTGTGGGAACCAGTAATGCTGTTAATTTAACCGATGGTTTAGATGGCTTAGCGATTATGCCAACAGTGCTTGTAGCGGCTGGTTTTGCTGCAATTGCATGGGCAACAGGTAATGTTAATTTTGCCGAATACTTGCATATTCCATACATTCCTTATGCTTCTGAGTTAGTGGTAGTTTGTACTGCAATGGTCGGTGCTGGTTTAGGTTTCCTATGGTTTAATACTTACCCTGCTCAAGTGTTTATGGGCGATGTAGGCTCACTGGCATTAGGTGGCGCTTTAGGTGTTATCGCTGTTTTAGTACGCCAAGAGCTTGTATTGGTTATCATGGGTGGTGTGTTTGTAATGGAAACGTTGTCTGTAATTTTACAGGTAGGTTCATACAAACTGCGAGGTCAGCGTATTTTCCGCATGGCTCCAATTCATCATCACTATGAGCTAAAAGGCTGGCCAGAACCTCGTGTTATTGTACGTTTTTGGATTATTTCAATCCTTCTCGTTCTTATCGGTCTAGCGACATTAAAGGTTCGTTAATAGAAAGTACGTTAATAATTCGAGCATCTGTATTAAAAACAGGTGCTCACTTTAAATAGAGAGCATCGTGTTCAAATGGATCGTTGGCTGAATATTCATAATGTAGTGGTTGTAGGGCTCGGTATTACCGGGCTCTCCGTCGTTAAGCATCTCGTAAAATACCAACCTCAATGTAATGTTCGTGTGATTGATACTCGTGAACAACCCCCCGGTTTAGATGCTCTACCTAATTCAGTACCATTACATTCTGGAAGTTGGAATGAACAGTGGTTAGCTGAAGCCGATTTAGTCGTTGTTAACCCTGGGATTGCGCTTGCTACTCCAGAAATTCAAACTGTCGTCCAACGTGATGTGGCTGTTATTGGTGATATCGAGCTATTTGCTTGGGCGGTAGATAAACCTGTAGTCGCGATTACTGGCTCTAATGGTAAAAGTACAGTGACAGACTTAACTGGTGTGCTTGCTAAAGCTGCTGGTTTGAAGGTTGGTGTGGGCGGCAATATTGGTATTCCCGCTTTAGATCTACTAGAACTTGATGCTGATTTATATGTACTTGAGCTTTCTAGTTTTCAGTTAGAAACCACATCGAATTTACAACTTGCTGCCGCTGCTTTCCTCAATTTATCTGAAGACCATATGGATCGTTATTCGGGTATGGATGATTACCGTCTAGCGAAGCTGAGAATTTTTGACCATGCTCAGTGCGCAATCGTCAATCGAGAAGATAAAGAAACTTACCCTCAAGCCTCTGATGATGAACTATCAATCGTAAGCTTTGGTTCCGATGAACAAGAGTTCGGTTTGATCAATCTGGATGGTGAAGAGTGGTTAGCTGATTTTGGTAAGCCAGTCGTTAAGTCCCAAGATTTAACGTTAGTAGGTCGTCATAATATTTCTAATGCATTGGTGGCGTTAGCGTTACTGGAAAATATACAAGTTGATTACTCTAAATCGATAAATGCTTTAAAAAATTACAATGGTCTGACTCATCGCTGTCAAGTAGTAGTAGATCTGCGTGGTATAAAGTGGGTGAATGACTCTAAGGCGACCAATGTCGCGAGTACTTTGGCTGCATTATCTGGATTAGATTGCTCAGGAACACTGTATTTACTGGTAGGCGGAGTAGGCAAAGGTGCTGATTTTAGCGAACTAGCTCCGGTCTTAGCTCAATTAAATGCCCTTGAACTTTGCTGTTTTGGTAAGGATGCGGCTGAATTTATGCCACTGCACCAATCTGCAACCCAATTTGACAGCATGAGAGATGTGATTGAAAGCATATCTAAGAAACTTAAAGCAGAAGATATGGTGATGCTTTCCCCTGCATGTGCGAGCTTTGATCAGTTTAATAACTTTATGGCAAGAGGTGATGTATTTACCCAACTTGCACATGAATTTGCGTAACTTTGTAAAGGATTAAGATTAAGTGCGAAGTGTACGAGAAATTAATCAAAATATATGGCAATGGCTTAATCGAGCTACGCCAGATGCATTATTTGATCGTCAGCTAGTATGGATTGCACTTGGGCTTATGCTCACCGGGCTCGTTATGGTGACATCGGCTTCATTTCCTATTAGTTCGCGCTTAACTGATCAGCCGTTTCACTTTATGTTTCGGCACGCCACTTTTCTGGTTCTAGCTCTTGGTGTCGCCAGTGTGATTTTGCAAGTGCCAATGAAACGTTGGATGCAGTACAGCTATTACTTGCTTGCCTTATCTTTTGTACTTTTGGTTATAGTGTTGGCTGCTGGTAAGTCGGTGAATGGTGCCTCTCGCTGGATCCCGCTTGGTTTATTTAATTTACAGCCAGCCGAGGTTGCGAAGTTATCACTCTTCATCTTTATGGCGGGCTACTTAGTACGTAAGCAAGATGAAGTTAGAGCAACATTTTTTGGTGGTTTCGCTAAGCCCATTATGGTTTTTGGTGCACTTGCCGTTTTGTTACTAGGACAGCCTGATTTAGGGACTGTTGTTGTAATGCTTGTGACATTATTTGGAATGTTATTCATAGCAGGTGCGAAACTGACTCAGTTCATTGCTTTAATGGTCGCAGGTATTGCGGCGGTAGTTGGGCTTATCGCTCTTGAGCCTTATCGTATTCGACGGGTGACTTCGTTTTGGGAACCTTGGAATGACCCCTTTGGTAGCGGCTATCAGTTAACACAATCATTGATGGCTTTTGGTCGTGGTGACTGGATGGGGCAAGGTTTAGGTAACTCAATTCAAAAGCTAGAATATCTACCTGAAGCTCATACCGATTTCGTGTTTGCTGTGCTAGCTGAAGAGCTAGGCTTTGTCGGAGTGACTTTAGTTTTAATATTGATATTTAGCTTAGTCTTAAAAGCTGTATTTATTGGAAAAAGATCGTTTGAAGCGAATCAACAATTCGGGGGTTACTTAGCCTTTGGTATTGGAATTTGGTTTGCTTTCCAGACTCTTGTCAACGTTGGTGCCGCCGCCGGGCTTGTGCCTACGAAAGGTCTGACACTCCCATTGATTAGTTATGGTGGTTCCAGCCTTATAGTGATGACGACGGCTGTATCGATGTTATTGCGTATTGATCATGAATGCCGACTCGAAAGGTTGAAACATGATGATTCAGACGACCAAATAGAATAAGAATGAAATGAAAGAAAATAAAAAACTCTTAGTGATGGCTGGTGGTACTGGTGGGCATGTGTTCCCCGGCTTAGCCGTGGCTAAAAAATTGCAGGCGCAAGGTTGGGAGATCCGTTGGTTAGGAACTGCTGACAGAATGGAAGCCGATCTCGTACCTAAACACGGTATTGAAATTGACTTCATCAAAGTCAAAGGGTTGCGTGGTCAAGGTGTTTCAAAGCTAATTAAAGCACCGTTCCAAATAATAAATGCCATTATCCAAGCGAAAAAGCACATTCAAGCATGGCAGCCAGATGTTGTATTAGGAATGGGAGGTTACGTAAGTGGCCCTGGTGGTATTGCGGCTTGGTTGTCTGGTATTCCGGTCGTATTACATGAGCAAAATGCCGTTGCGGGTTTAACGAATCAATGGTTATCTAAAATAGCAAAGAAAGTATTTCAGGCATTTCCTGGGGCATTTCCTAACACCGAAGTCGTTGGCAACCCTGTTCGTGAAGATGTCGTTGCACTGGAAGATCCAAGTGAACGTATGAATGATCGAGAAGGGGATGTTCGAATTCTAGTGATGGGTGGTAGCCAAGGCGCTAAAATTCTTAACGATACTTTACCAAAAGTCATGTCACAGCTGGGTTCTGGTTTTACCGTTATGCACCAAGCTGGAAAGAATAATCAAGAAAATGTGTTAGATGCGTATCGCTCACACTCTGTTAATGCTGTCCAAGTTACGGAGTTTATTGATGATGTTGCTCAAGCTTATGCGTGGGCTGATCTGTTAGTTTGCCGTTCAGGTGCGTTAACCGTATCTGAAGTCTCGGCTGCTGGTGTAGGCGCTATTTTTATCCCATTTATGCATAAAGATCGCCAACAAGCACTGAATGCTGACCACCTTGTAGAGTGTGGAGCTGCATTGATGATTGAGCAACCTGACTTAACTGTCGATAATTTAACAAATGCAATTGCAACACTAGACCGAAATGAATTAAAAATGATGGCGACTAAAGCTCGTAGTGCTGCAAAGCTCGATGCTGACGTAACTGTCGCTGAAGCCATTAAAGCTTTAGCAAAATAACGAGAAAGAATTGATGACAATTGAACACACTCAAGATTTAGCACAGATACGTGCAATGGTTCCTGAAATGCGCCGCGTAAAATCAATCCACTTTATTGGTATTGGTGGAGCGGGTATGAGCGGAATAGCTGAAGTTTTATTAAATGAAGGCTACCAAATTACGGGGTCAGATATTGCTGAAAACCCAGTAACGGAGCGTTTAGTGAATAAAGGCGCCACTGTATATATTGGTCATCAAGAGAGTAATGTCGCTAACGCGAGTGTTGTTGTGATTTCTACTGCTATTAATGAAGAAAATCCAGAAATTAAAGCAGCACGTAAAGCTAGAACTCCGATAGTGCGACGAGCTGAAATGCTAGCGGAGTTAATGAGATTTCGACATGGTATTGCGGTTGCTGGCACTCATGGTAAAACAACCACAACAGCACTGGTAACACAGATTTATTCAGAGGCTGGTTTAGACCCAACATTCGTTAATGGTGGCTTGGTAAAGAGTGTCGGAACCAATGCTCGTTTAGGGTCTAGTCGTATTTTAATTGCTGAAGCTGATGAAAGTGATGCTTCATTCTTACACCTGCAACCTATGGTCAGTATTGTTACTAACATTGAAGCTGATCATATGGATACTTATGGTGGTGACTTTGAAACATTGAAGCAGACCTTTATCGACTTCCTACATAACTTGCCATTTTATGGTCAAGCGATAGTGTGTATTGATGATCCTGTTGTCCGTGAGCTCATTCCTAAAATTAGCCGACAAGTGATCACTTATGGCTTTTCAGAAGATGCTGATGTTCGTCTTGAAAACTACAGCCAAACTGGTCAACAAGGTAAATTTACCGTTGTACGCAAAGGAAAAGCGAATCTCGATATAACATTAAATATTCCAGGTCGACATAACGCACTCAATGCTTCAGCGGCAATTGCTGTAGCAACAGAAGACGATGTCAGTGATGAAGCTATTTTGAAAGCGATGGCTGGAACTGAAGGCACAGGTCGACGTTTCGATCACTTAGGTGAATTTGAAACAGGAAATGGTGTCGCAATGTTGGTTGATGATTATGGTCATCACCCGACTGAAGTTGATGTTACGATTCAAGCAGCAAGAAGCGGTTGGCAAGATAAACGTCTAGTGATGATCTTCCAGCCTCACCGTTATAGCCGTACGCGTGATTTATTTGATGATTTTGCAAACGTACTGGAACAAGTCGATGTGTTGATTCTTCTAGATGTTTATTCTGCTGGTGAATCTCCAATTGCAGGAGCTGACGGGCGTGCGTTAAGTCGCACAATTAGAGGTCGTGGCAAATTAGATCCAATTTTCGTCCCTGATATACACACACTTCCTTCAGTGCTTGCAAATGTAATTCAAGATGACGATCTTGTTTTAACACAAGGTGCCGGTGATGTTGGTAAAGTCGCTAAACAGCTAGAAAACCTTGAGCTTAATATCAATAGGATGTTAGAAGCATAAAGTAGGCGCTACAGAGCGTGGTCAATCGCTCACTTCTTGCGATTGACCCAAATTTGTCAAAAAATATCAATATCAATATTTGATAGTTTGAGCTAGCTCAGTATAATTCATAGGTTAAAGTAAGTGCTTTTACCTCTATTAAAGAAAGATAGGGAATAGAATTGCGAACCAACGACAGGGACTGCGGGCTTTGGTAGAAAGTACCTTCAACGAAAACCGCCACCTATTCAGTTTACCATCGCTTAGAAAGCATGCCTTTGGTGGGGCATTTTTCTTGATGGTTTTACTATTCATTGGTTTTCTATTCTATACCACGCTAAGTTGGATGTGGGATGATCAGCGATTGCCCCTTTCCAAAATAGTGCTCCAAGGCGATTTAACCTATGTAAGTGCAAGTGATGTTCAGCAGGCATTTGGTCAGCTTGATCATATCGGCACATTTATGTCCCAGGATATAGATGCATTACAAGACAGCTTACAAAGTCTTCCTTGGGTATCGGTCGTTTCTATTCGTAAACAGTGGCCTGATACAGTTAAAGTTTTTTTAACTGAGCACCAAGCAACAGCTATTTGGAATGGCAACATGCTGTTGAACGAAAATGGCTTAGTGTTTTATGGCGATATTGGAGTATTGCAAGGGGATAGAGTCAAACTCTATGGACCTGAAGGTACAAGCCAACAAGTTATTGCAAAATGGCGACATGCGACACCCTTATTTCAAAGTTTGGGATTAACCGTTACATCTTTAGTCCTGAATGAAAGACGAGCTTGGCAAATTATTCTAGATAACGGTATCCGTTTAGAGCTAGGAAAAGATTCTTTAGATGAACGTGTTGAGCGCTTCATTTCACTTTATACCAAGCTTGGTGATAAAGCTGATAAAGTGAGCTACATAGACCTCAGGTATGATACGGGAGCTGCCGTTGGCTGGTTCCCAGAGCAAGAGTTAGAAGAGAATACAGATGACTAAGACCGTAGATGACAACTTAATCGTTGGTCTTGATATAGGCACTGCAACCATATCAGCTCTAGTGGGTGAAATACTGCCTGATGGTAAAATTAATATCATTGGATCGGGAAGTAGCCCATCTAGAGGTATGGATAAAGGCGGTGTGAACGACTTAGAATCCGTAGTTAAGTCGGTACAGCGAGCAATCGATCAGGCTGAATTAATGGCAGAATGCCAAATCAGCAATGTATTTATCTCATTATCAGGTAAACACATCGCAAGCCGAATTGAAAAAGGCATGGGGACTATTTCAGACGAAGAAGTATCCCAAGACGATATGGACAGAGCAATCCATACCGCGAAGTCGATTAAAATAGGGGATGAGCAGAGAATCCTGCATGTCATCCCTCAAGAATTTACTATCGATTACCAGGAAGGTATTAAAAACCCTCTTGGTTTATCGGGTGTTCGAATGGAAGTCAGCGTCCATTTGATATCTTGTCATAATGATATGGCAAAAAATATTATTAAAGCAGTTGAGAGATGTGGTCTTACTGTTGAACATATCGTGTATTCAGGTCTTGCTTCGAGCAATGCAGTAATCACAGAAGATGAACGAGAGCTTGGAGTATGTGTTGTTGATATTGGCGCTGGTACCATGGATGTTTCCATTTGGACTGGCGGCGCATTAAGACACACTGAGGTATTTGCCTACGCAGGTAATGCCGTAACCAGTGATATTGCTTTTGCTTTTGGCACACCAGTGAGTGATGCAGAAGAAATAAAAGTTAAACATGGTTGTGCTTTGAGTGAGTTAGTCAGTAAGGACGATTCGGTTAACGTCCCTAGTGTTGGTGGTAGACCATCTCGTAGTTTGCAGAGACAAACTTTGTCAGAAGTCATAGAACCACGTTACACTGAATTAATGGGTTTAGTTAACCAAACTATCGATACTGTACAAGTTAAGCTACGAGAAGATGGAATTAAACATCACCTTGCAGCAGGTGTAGTTCTCACTGGTGGAGCTGCGCAAATTGATGGGTTGGTAGAATGTGCGGAGCGAGTTTTCCGCAACCAAGTTAGAGTTGGTAAGCCATTAGACGTTAGTGGCTTAACTGATTACGTTAAAGAGCCGTATCATTCTACGGCAGTTGGTTTACTTCATTATGCAAAAGATTGCCAAATAAATGATGATGGTGAATATAGCGAACCAAAACGCTCACCGTCTATGTCAGGTTTATTTGGTAAATTGCGTAATTGGATACAAAAAGAGTTTTAACCTGAGTTGCAGGAAAAAACGGAGATAACAAATGTTTGAACCGATGATGGAAATGTCTGACGATGCGGTAATTAAAGTCGTTGGAGTTGGTGGTGGCGGCGGTAATGCTGTTGAGCACATGGTACGTGAGTCTATTGAAGGCGTTGAATTTATTAGTGTAAACACTGATGCTCAAGCACTTCGAAAAACAAGCGTGAGCAGCGTAATTCAAATTGGTGGTGATATCACTAAAGGTTTGGGTGCTGGTGCAAACCCACAAGTTGGCCGTGATGCAGCTCTCGAAGACAAAGAAAGACTTAAAGAATTCCTGACTGGTGCCGATATGGTATTTATCGCAGCAGGAATGGGCGGCGGTACAGGAACTGGTGCAGCTCCTGTAATTGCAGAAGTTGCTAAAGATCTAGGTATCTTAACGGTAGCTGTTGTGACTAAGCCATTTAGCTTTGAAGGCAAAAAGCGTTTAGCATTTGCTGAGCAAGGTATTGAAGAGTTATCTAAGCATGTGGACTCGTTAATTACGATTCCAAATGAAAAACTGCTTAAGGTACTTGGCCGTGGCGTTACACTGCTAGAAGCTTTCGCTAGTGCAAATGATGTACTAAAGAATGCTGTACAAGGTATTGCAGAGCTGATTACTCGCCCTGGTATGATCAATGTCGATTTTGCGGATGTACGCACCGTAATGTCTGAAATGGGTCATGCAATGATGGGTAGCGGCATCTCTAAAGGTGAAGATCGTGCAGAGGAAGCCGCTGAAACGGCAATTTCTAGCCCATTACTAGAAGATATTGACTTAGCTGGTGCTCGAGGTGTTTTAGTGAACATCACTGCTGGCTTAGATATGCGTTTAGATGAGTTTGAAACTGTGGGTAACACAGTCAAAGCTTTCGCATCTGATAACGCTACGGTCGTAATTGGTACTTCTCTTGATCCTGATATGACGGATGAGATTCGAGTAACTGTTGTTGCAACAGGTATTGGAACAGAGAAAAAACCAGATATTACGCTTGTTGCTGGTGGTAAGGCAAAAGTGGCAGCAACCTCTCAACCTCAAGTCGCTGTTCAATCAGCACCTAAAGTTGAAGATAAAGTGGCACAGCCATTGCAAGAAAGAACTGAGGTTAAACCTCAGGTGAAACCACAGCCTACAGCGTCATCGGCATCTTCAGCAGCAAGTGCGAGTCAAAATACTGCACCTAAAGCTGAAAAAGAAAGTGGATATCTTGATATCCCTGCATTTTTGAGACGTCAGGCTGACTAACTAGTAACCGTTAATTTGACAGTGTTCAAAATAATGGTAAAATTCGCGGTCGGTAGATTACTGACCGTGTTTTGTAGCACTGATAAGAGGCAAGCAGATGATCAGACAACGTACTCTGAAAGAAATCGTGAAAACAACTGGTGTGGGTCTCCACTCTGGTCGTAAAGTCACGCTTACTCTTCGCCCTGCAGCTGCAAATACAGGTGTTGTTTATCGTCGTACTGATGTAAATCCACCAGTAGATTTCCCAGCTGATCCAGCTTCAGTCCGTGACACTATGTTGTGTACTGCTTTGGTAAATGATGATGGTGTACGTATTTCAACAGTAGAGCACTTAAATGCAGCTCTAGCTGGAATGGGTATTGATAACATTATTGTTGAAGTTGATGCTCCTGAAATTCCTATTATGGATGGTAGCGCAAGCCCATTTGTTTATTTACTACAGCAAGCTGGTGTTGAAACATTAAACGCTGCCAAGCGTTATATCCGAATTAAGAAACCTGTACGTTTTGAAGATGGCGATAAATGGGCTGAATTTGTACCATTTAATGGCTTCCGTATGGATTTCGAAATTGACTTTAACCACCCTGCGATAGAATCTGATGAACAGCGTTTGTTATTTGATTTTTCATCTCAAGGTTTTGTTAAAGAGATTTCACGAGCTCGTACCTTTGGTTTTATGCGTGATATTGAATACCTACAGTCACAAAATCTTGTGTTAGGTGGTAGTTTTGATAACGCAATTGTTCTGGATGAATACCGAATCTTGAACGAAGAAGGTCTTCGCTTCGAAAATGAATTTGTCACTCATAAAGTTCTAGATGCTATTGGTGATTTATATATGTGTGGGCACGCTATTATCGGTGAGTTCAGAGCATATAAATCAGGTCATGGCTTGAATAACCAACTTCTTAGAGCTGTATTAGCTGATCAGGAAGCATGGGAGTGGGCAACATTTGAAGAAGAAGCTGGCTCACCTGTCGCTTTTGCAGACCCCAATATGGTTTTAGCGTAAGCCAAAGAATTTTAAAAAAGCCAAGCTATGTAGCTTGGCTTTTTTGTATCTGAATTTCAGAGCTCTACCCTCCATAGCCTGCTAAATAAGTGTTTTTTGCTGGACACTTGATTAATCCCTCACCAATCTGTAATAAAACTTCAAACCACATCAAACAAATGAATTCAAAAATGGTTGTCAGTAACAAAATTACTTACACTAGGAGGCAATAATTTCAACTCAAGCCTTGAAAACTCTACTCTCAAGTCCAATATCAAAGATACAAGATTTATCTCAGTATCCTGGTTTGTAATGAAAGACTCAGTTATTAGTTATAGATCCCATTCTAAACTAGTCACTAGTGAACCACTGGTAGAGACAAACGGCATTTTAACCAGATCGTACTCGGTCTGAGAACGAAGAGATTCCTAGCACATGATTACTAAGCTGCTGACAAAGGTAATTGGCAGTCGCAATGATAGAACACTGCGCCGCCTGAAAAAAATCGTAAAAGAAATTAATAACTACGAGCCAACATTTGAAGCTCTATCTGATGAAGAGTTGAAGAATAAAACCGTTGAATTTAGAGCTCGTATTGAAAAAGGTGAAAGCCTAGATCAGCTACTTCCAGAAGCATTCGCAACAGTTCGTGAAGCGTCTAAACGTGTATATGGCATGCGTCATTTCGATATGCAGCTTGTCGGTGGCATGGTACTTAATGCTGGTCAAATTGCAGAGATGCGTACTGGTGAAGGTAAAACGTTAACTGCAACTCTTCCTGCTTATTTGAATGCCTTGCCAAGTAAAGGTGTTCATGTTGTTACAGTGAATGACTACCTAGCAAAACGTGATGCTGAAACTAACCGCCCATTATTTGAATTCTTAGGTATGACGGTTGGCGTCAATGTGCCAAATATGCCGCCACCGGAAAAGAAAGAAGCGTATTTAGCTGATATTCTATACGGAACAAATAATGAATTTGGTTTCGATTACCTACGTGACAATATGGCTTTCCGAGCGGAAGACCGAGTTCAGCGTGAGCGCTTTTTTGCAGTAGTCGATGAAGTCGATTCTATTTTAATCGATGAAGCTCGTACTCCTTTGATTATTTCAGGACCTGCTGAAGATAGCTCTGAGCATTACACCCGCATCAATGTTTTGATTCCTCATCTTGAACGCCAAGATAAAGAAGATTCTGAAGAGTACCGTGGCGATGGTCACTACACGATGGATGAAAAATCGAAGCAAGTTCATCTGACTGAAACTGGTCAAGAATTTGTTGAAGAATTAATGGTGAAAAATGGCTTAATGGAAGAAGGGGATACATTGTATTCACCGGCTAATATTAGCTTATTGCATCACGTTAATGCCGCTTTACGTGCTCATGTTCTTTTTGAAAAAGACGTCGATTACATCGTTACTGAAGAAGGCGAAGTGGTTATCGTTGATGAACACACTGGTCGTACAATGCCAGGTCGTCGTTGGTCTGAAGGCTTACATCAAGCTGTAGAAGCTAAAGAAGGCGTGAAGATCCAGAATGAGAACCAAACTTTAGCATCTATTACCTTCCAGAACTTTTTCCGTCTTTACGAGAAACTGTCAGGTATGACAGGTACAGCAGATACAGAAGCATTTGAATTTCAGTCTATCTACGGTTTAGAAACGGTAGTTATCCCTACAAACCGCCCAATGGTACGTGATGATATGCCTGATGTGGTATATCGTACCGAAGAAGATAAGTTCAATGCGATCATTGAAGATATCAAAGAACGTGTTGAGAAAGGTCAACCAAGCTTAGTTGGTACTGTTTCGATTGAAAAGTCAGAACTACTTTCTAATGCACTTAAGAAAGCAAAAGTTAAACATAACGTACTAAATGCGAAATTCCATGAAATGGAAGCTGAAATTGTTGCACAAGCTGGTACGCCAGGGGCTGTAACGATCGCAACTAACATGGCAGGTCGTGGTACCGATATCGTGTTAGGTGGCAGCTGGCAGTCTGAAGTTGATAAGTTAGAAAACCCAACTAAAGAACAGATTGAGCAGATTAAAGCTGACTGGAAAGTTGTACACGATAAAGTATTAGAGTCTGGTGGTTTGCATATCATTGGTACTGAGCGTCATGAATCTCGTCGTATTGATAACCAGCTACGTGGTCGTTCTGGGCGTCAAGGTGATGCAGGTTCTTCACGTTTTTACTTATCTATGGAAGATTCACTACTTCGTATTTTTACTTCAGATCGTATGGCAGGACTTATCCAGAGTGGTATGGATGAAGGTGAAGCGATTGAAAGCCGCATGCTTTCGCGTTCTATTGAAAAAGCACAGCGTAAAGTTGAAGGGCGTAACTTCGATATTCGTAAACAGCTATTAGAATATGATGATGTAGCCAATGACCAACGAAAAGTGGTTTACGAGCTACGTGATGAGCTGATGAGTGCTGATGATATCAGCGACATGATCGAGCAGAATCGTTTTGATGTATTTACAGCAATTCTTGATGAATACATCCCGCCACAATCTTTAGAAGATATGTGGGATATTCAAGGTCTGCAAGAGCGTTTGAAGAATGACTTTGATTTAGATTTCCCAATTCAAACTTGGTTAGATGAAGACGATAAGCTTTATGAAGAAGCATTACGTGAAAAGATTCTAGCGACTGCTGTTGAAGTGTATAAAGAGAAAGAGCAAATTGTTGGTGAGCAAGTTCTACGTAACTTCGAAAAATCAGTAATGCTACAAACGTTAGATGGGCTTTGGAAAGAGCATTTGGCTGCGATGGATCACTTGCGTCAAGGTATCCATCTGCGCGGTTATGCTCAAAAGAACCCAAAACAAGAGTATAAGCGTGAATCTTTTGAGTTATTTGAAGGTTTATTAGATGCTCTGAAAACAGATGTGGTGACTATTCTTTCAAAAGTTCGAGTCCAGCAACAAGAAGAAGTTGAGAAAATGGAAGCTCAACGTCAAGCTCAGGCTGAAGAAGCGGCTCGCCGTGCTCAAGCTCAACATGCTTCAGCTCAAAATCAGTTATCGGATGGTAGCAGTGAAGAAGTTGCTGACGGTTCACATCAACCAGTAGTTCGTGATGAGCGTAAAGTTGGTCGTAATGAACCATGTCCATGTGGAAGTGGTAAAAAATTCAAGCAATGTCACGGTCAAATTAACTAATTAGAACCGTATTCATTGGTATGAAATAGAAAGAGTCGCTTAGGCGGCTCTTTTTTTAACCAAAATTAAGTCAAGTTACTTAAAGTAGAGAGAGTAATGAAACGAATTCATATAGTTGCAGGGATCATATTCAATTCTGATAAATCAGAAGTGTTTATTACGAAACGTCCAGATAACCTTCATAAAGGGGGTTTTTGGGAGTTTCCTGGAGGGAAAGTTGAAGCTGGTGAAAGTATTGAGCAAGCAATGAGTCGTGAGCTTGATGAAGAGATTGGTATATCTGTCACAGCTCAATCGTTATTTGAACATTTAGAATTTGATTATCCTGAAAAGTCATTGAAGTTTGATTTTATCTTGGTGACAGGGTTTGAAAATGAGCCATATGGGAAAGAAGGTCAGCAAGGAAAGTGGGTTAAGGTTTTTGATTTAGCTTCGTATTCGTTCCCTGAAGCAAATTTACCTATTTTGGAAAGAGTTGTAAAAGAGTTCTCTTAATGACTAGCCTCAAGTTACGAATGTTGTTAATTTAATTGAATCGTAAAAACAAAAATGCTTGTTACTTTTAACAGTCATTAAATCAAATATGGAGATAGATGCAGTGGTAAGAATTGCAATTGCAGGAGCAGCAGGTCGCATGGGGCGTAATTTAGTTAAGGCTACCCATCAAAATCCTAATGCGAACGTAGGATCTGGATCTGAACGTCCTGAGTCATCATTGGTTGGTGTTGATGTTGGTGAACTCTGCGGAGAAGGGCATTTTAATATAGCTATTGTTGACGATCTATCTAAAGCCGTAGCAGATTTTGATGTCATTGTTGATTTCACTGCACCAGTAAGTACTTTGGCTAATATTGAATTGTGTAAACAGCATGGCAAGAAGTTAATTATTGGTACGACAGGCTTTTCTGACGAAGAGAAGCGAGTCATTGATTCTGCTGCTAAAGAAATCTCCATTGTTATGGCTCCAAACTACAGCGTGGGGGTGAACCTAGTATTTAAGCTACTAGAGAAAGCGGCTAAAGTGATGGGTGATTATAGTGATGTGGAAATTGTAGAAGCACATCACCGCCATAAAGTCGATGCACCATCTGGTACGGCGATTGGAATGGGCGAAGCGATAGCTGGGGCTATGGGTAATAACTTGAACGATGTTGCCGTTTGGTCTCGTGAGGGTATTACTGGTGAGCGAACTAAAGATGAAATCGGTTTTGCGACAATTCGTGCGGGCGATATCATCGGTGAGCATACTGCAATGTTTGCTGATATCGGTGAGCGAGTCGAGATCACTCATAAAGCAACAGACCGAATGACTTTTGCTAATGGGGCAATCAAGGCGGCAGTTTGGTTAAACGACAAACCCGCAGGTTTTTATACCATGACAGATGTCCTTGGTTTAAACGACCTATAAATAGATATTTATGCGCTGGCAAGTGCCGGCGCTTTCTTTATTCGCTGTGTTTACCTTAATAGTCCCCCTTTCTTAATCTTCAATTTATTCTCTTTCCCCTGTTTATTTAGCTTATGTTTGTTGTGTGTTTTGCTTGTTTGGTTGTTATTTTTCGTTAAAACCTTTAAATCCCCATCTTTACCTTTGTATTTATCGATTGCGTTTTTTGGATGTTATTTTTCTCGCTCGATAATGAGTGAAAATTAGAGGGTAAAATTATAAAATCGTAATGTTCGTATTAATTGAGCTCTAAAGTTGGGTTTTTGAAGCTTTGGTTGGGTAAATTGAATTAGTCGTGACAAATGTTTAATTTCTTTCTCGTTAAATGTTGACACATATCACGCAGATCACTAAAATACCGCCAATTTGTCTAATTTCCATAAACACGCACTAATGGGTGTTGCAGGAAGGTAGATTTGCAAATTAAATCAATTTTAATGCATTTTTATTTCTGGAGGTTGTCTTGAAGAAGTCAGCACTACTTGTCCTAGAAGATGGGACAGTATTTCACGGTGAAGCCATCGGCGCGGTCGGTTCTGCAGTTGGTGAAGTCGTTTTTAATACCTCGATGACGGGGTACCAAGAAATCCTCACTGATCCTTCCTATTCTCAACAAATCGTTACCCTTACTTATCCTCACATTGGCAATACCGGAACCAATTCCGAAGATGAAGAATCCTCTTCAATCCATGCTCAAGGCCTTGTGATTCGCGATCTCCCTCTAATCGCTTCTAACTTCCGTAATGAACAATCTCTTTCTGATTATCTAAAGTCGCAAAACGTTATTGGTATTGCAGACATTGATACTCGTAAGTTGACGCGTATCTTACGTGAGAAAGGCGCGCAAAACGGTTGTATTGTTGCGGGTAACAATCTTGATGAGGCTTTAGCGCTAGCTAAAGCAAAAGAATTCCCTGGCCTGAAAGGTATGGACCTTGCGAAAGAAGTTACAACAAAAGAAGCGTATCAATGGAAACAAGGTTCGTGGACGCTTACGGGTGGACTTCCTGAAGCGAAAGCAGACTCTGAATTGCCATACCACGTTGTTGCTTATGACTTCGGTGCAAAACGAAATATCCTGCGAATGCTTGTTGACCGCGGCTGCCGCCTAACGGTTGTTCCTGCTGAAACTTCAGCTGAAGAAGTACTAGCAATGAATCCAGACGGTGTATTTCTTTCAAATGGTCCTGGTGACCCAGAACCATGTACTTACGCAATTGAAGCGACAAAAGTGTTCCTAGAAAAAGGCTTGCCAATTTTCGGTATCTGTCTAGGTCACCAGATTCTTGCTCTTGCGTCAGGCGCTAAGACAGTGAAGATGAAGTTTGGCCACCACGGTGCAAACCACCCGGTTAAAGATTTAGATCGTGATGTTGTGATGATTACTTCACAAAACCACGGCTTCGCTGCTGACGAAGATACGCTTCCAGAGACATTACGAGCGACTCATAAGTCTCTATTTGATGGTTCTCTACAAGGTATCCACCGTACAGATAAACCAGCATTTAGCTTCCAAGGTCACCCAGAAGCAAGCCCAGGTCCAGAAGATGCGGCGCCGCTATTCGACCACTTCATTGAATTAATTAAACAGCACACAGCGTAATCCGGAGTAGTAGATAATGCCAAAACGTACTGACATTAAAAGTGTTCTAATTCTAGGTGCTGGTCCGATTGTTATCGGCCAAGCATGTGAGTTTGATTACTCTGGTGCTCAAGCTTGTAAAGCACTTCGCGAAGAAGGCTACCGAGTTATTCTTGTAAACTCGAACCCAGCGACAATCATGACTGACCCAGACATGGCAGATGCAACTTACATCGAGCCAATCCAATGGGAAGTGGTTCGCAACATCATCGCTAAAGAGAAGCCAGATGCAGTTCTACCGACAATGGGCGGCCAAACTGCACTTAACTGTGCGTTAGATTTAGAAAAATACGGCGTACTTGAAGAGTTCGGCGTAGAGATGATTGGCGCAACTGCTGACGCTATCGATAAAGCTGAAGACCGCTCTCGTTTTGATAAAGCAATGAAATCGATTGGTCTTGAGTGTCCAACGGCTGATACAGCGAAAACGATGGAAGAAGCTTACAAAGTTCAAGAAATGGTTGGTTTCCCTTGTATCATTCGTCCATCGTTTACGATGGGTGGTACAGGCGGTGGTATCGCTTATAACAAAGAAGAATTTGAAGAAATCTGTCGTCGTGGTTTGGACTTGTCTCCAACCAACGAACTTCTAATTGATGAGTCACTTATCGGTTGGAAAGAGTACGAGATGGAAGTGGTACGTGACAAAAACGACAACTGCATCATCGTATGTGCGATTGAAAACTTTGACCCTATGGGTATTCACACTGGTGACTCGATCACAGTGGCTCCAGCTCAAACGCTAACAGACAAAGAATACCAACTAATGCGTAACGCTTCTCTAGCGGTACTGCGTGAGATTGGTGTTGAAACGGGTGGTTCAAACGTACAGTTTGGTATCAACCCGAAAGATGGGCGTATGGTTATCATCGAGATGAACCCACGTGTATCTCGTTCTTCTGCACTTGCTTCTAAAGCAACAGGTTTCCCAATCGCTAAGATTGCAGCGAAACTGGCTGTTGGCTTTACGCTAGACGAGCTAATGAATGACATCACTGGTGGCGCAACACCAGCATCATTCGAACCAACAATCGATTACGTAGTCACTAAGATTCCTCGTTTTAACTTCGAGAAATTTGCAGGTGCTAACGACCGTCTAACGACGCAAATGAAGTCGGTTGGTGAAGTTATGGCTATCGGCCGTAACCAACAAGAATCTCTACAGAAAGCACTTCGCGGTCTAGAAGTTGGCGCAACTGGTTTTGACGAAATGGTCGACCTAGATGCAGCTGACGCTCTAACGACGATTCGCCATGAGCTTAAAGAAGCTGGTTCTGACCGCATTTGGTACATCGCAGATGCTTTCCGTGCTGGTATGTCAGTTGATGGTGTATTCAACCTAACGCAAATTGACCGTTGGTTCCTAGTTCAAATCGAAGACATCGTAAAACTAGAGCAAGAACTTAAAGCGAAAGGCTTTGCTGGTCTGAATAAAGACGAGCTAATGAAGCTTAAGCGTAAAGGTTTTGCTGATGCTCGCCTGTCTAAGATTCTAGGTGTGGCTGAAAGTGAAATTCGTCGTCTACGTGACCAGTACGATATTCACCCAGTTTACAAGCGCGTAGATACGTGTGCGGCTGAGTTCTCTTCTGATACGGCTTACATGTACTCATCTTACGATGACGAATGTGAATCGAACCCAACAGACAAAGAGAAAATCATGATCTTAGGCGGCGGTCCAAACCGTATCGGTCAAGGTATTGAATTCGATTACTGTTGTGTACATGCCTCTCTAGCACTACGTGAAGATGGGTACGAAACAATCATGGTTAACTGTAACCCTGAAACAGTTTCGACAGACTACGATACGTCTGACCGCCTGTACTTTGAACCAGTAACTCTGGAAGACGTACTTGCAATCGTTCGTGTTGAGAAGCCAAAAGGCGTTATCGTTCAGTACGGTGGTCAAACACCACTGAAACTGGCTCGTGAGCTTGAAGCTGCTGGCGTACCAATCATTGGTACTAGCCCAGACGCAATCGACCGTGCAGAAGACCGTGAGCGTTTCCAAGTTGCTGTTGACCGTCTTGGTCTTCTACAACCAGAAAACGCGACAGTAACAACAATGGAGCAAGCGGTAGAGAAATCTCGCGAAATCGGCTTCCCATTGGTTGTTCGTCCTTCTTATGTTCTTGGTGGTCGTGCGATGGAAATCGTATACGACGAGCAAGACTTACGTCGCTACTTCAACGAAGCTGTCAGTGTTTCAAACGAATCTCCAGTACTACTTGATAGCTTCCTCGATGATGCAATTGAAGTAGACGTTGATGCGATTTGTGACGGTGAGCGCGTTGTTATTGCGGGTATCATGGAGCACATCGAGCAAGCAGGTGTTCACTCAGGTGACTCAGCATGTTCTCTTCCTGCTTACACGCTAAGCCAAGAAATCCAAGACGTAATGCGTGAGCAAGTTGAAAAGCTAGCGTTCGAGTTGGGTGTTCGTGGTCTAATGAATACGCAGTTTGCTGTTAAGAACAACGAAGTGTACCTAATCGAGGTTAACCCTCGTGCAGCACGTACAGTACCGTTCGTATCGAAAGCAACAGGCGCAGCAGTCGCTAAGATTGCAGCTCGTGTTATGGCGGGTCAATCGTTAGAGTCTCAAGGCTTTACGAAAGAAATCATCCCACCATACTACTCAGTGAAAGAAGTTGTTCTTCCGTTCAACAAATTCCCTGGCGTTGACCCACTATTAGGTCCAGAAATGCGCTCTACTGGTGAAGTTATGGGTGTTGGTGCAACGTTTGCTGAAGCATACTCTAAAGCTGAATTGGGTTGTGGCAACATCTACCCAGAAGGCGGCCGTGCACTTCTTTCTGTTCGCGAAGGCGACAAAGAGCGTGTTGTTGACCTAGCATCTAAGTTATCTAAGCTTGGTTACCAACTAGACGCAACACACGGTACTGCAGTTATCCTTGGCGAAGCGGGTATCAACCCACGTCTAGTAAACAAGGTACACGAAGGTCGTCCTCACATTCTTGACCGCATTAAGAACAACGAGTACACGTACATCGTGAACACTGCGGCTGGCCGTCAAGCGATTGAAGATTCTAAAGTTCTTCGTCGTGGTGCATTGGCTGAGAAAGTTAACTACACGACTACGCTAAACGCTGCATTCGCGACTTGTATGGCGCACACTGCAGACGCGAAAACGTCAGTCACTTCAGTTCAAGAACTACACGCACAAGTGAAAGCTTCATTAGCTTAATCACTTAGCCGATAATATTTATACTATTGAAAGCCCGCTCATTTGAGTGGGCTTTTTCTTTTGAGGTGTGTGCAAATGAAGAAAGAGAAAGAGAGCAAGGAGAGGTATTCAATTATTTAGATTGCTTGCTTTGAAGAAAAAACGTTTCGGTAATCTGGGCTATACGTTGGCCGAAGTAGAAGCCTGTATTTAGGTCATTACTATCAATAGCACTCTCAGTTTTATTTAAGCTTGCCACTAACCCGATACTTGAACCAGTACGATTTAACCCTAGGTTATCCGTATGTTTTGATACATCTAATCCTACCCAAATCATTCCGTGTTGACTCGCTAACGTAAAAAAACTAAATAACGTTTGCTGCTGCTCACCATTTAAACTTCCCCCACTAGTAAAGCCCGCTGCGAGCTTATTTCGCCATGCTTTCGCACAGTAATTTTCGCTACTGGCATCCATGAAGGCTTTAAATTGGGCTGCTGGTGAACCCATGTAGGTTGGGGAGCCAAATACAATCGCTGCACAGTTATTTAACTGTTCTAGTTTGTAATGATTGGTATAGCGACCTTCAATAATTTCTTCTGGCAAAATTTCAATGACTAACGGAGATAACTGGCTTTTGCTAGTGACGCCCTCTGCGATAGTTCCTGCTAATAGCTTCGTTGTACCTGTTTTAGAGAAAAAAACGATACCGATTTTATCATTCATAATTAACGCTCTCTTCGGCTGAGGTTGTTATTGTTTTAATAAGGTAAATTATTTACTAAAGATTGTTAAGTCAAATTAATTGAACTCAAATAATAACGAAGTTGGTAAATAGTCGGCTGTTTTGTGGGGGGATGGTAGAAGAAGTACTATTGATTCGATATAAAAAAGGCTCTTACAAAAGAGCCTTAATACATCATTTATTGATAGCAAATGTCGGAAGAGATAAATGCCAACGTATCGCACCTAATCGGATGATTAGAGTAGATAGCACGCCGGAGATAAAGGCGCTGGAATTATCATAGCCCATTGTTAACGCTGTGGTATGAAAGGCACCGCCCACGATACAAGCCGTGGCATATACTTCGCTCCGTAAGACCATTGGTACTTCACGAGCGAGTACATCTCGTATTATGCCACCACCACACCCTGTAATGACGCCCATAATTATCGCCACCAAAGCTGAATCTTGGTAGGAAAGTGCTTTCTCAACACCAATACCGACAAAAACCGCAAGTCCAATGGCGTCACAGACAGGAAGAATCCACCATGCTAAACGCTTAGGACGTCTAATAATGATCATCGTTATGAGGCATGTCGTTAGAATGACCCAAAGGTATGTAGTGTCTGTTATCCAAAAAACAGGGGTAGCACCCAATGCCATATCTCGAATCGTGCCGCCGCCAATAGCTGTGACACTTCCTAACACGGCGACACCAAATGGGTCCATTTTTAGCCGACCCGCTAAAATTACACCAGATATAGCGAAAATAGCAGTGCCAAATAAATCAATAAAATAAAGCAGCATGGAATCCATGATACTAGCGCTCTTATAAAAGTTGTGGGAACAGGTAGAGCGCGAATTGTACGAAAATTTTCAGGAAAAAGTTAGCGATTTTGGCGAGCTTTATCAAAGTAATCGCACACTTGCCCAATAGCTTTCAAAGTTCGGTCTGTTGGGCGGTTAATCCAGTCTGAATTAAGGGACCAAATTTGATTTTTATTGATGGCTGGGATTTCATCTTTCCATCCTTCCCACATATTTCCATTCTCTATGGCATGTTGGGATGTAAAGATGACTTCGGGCTTATTAATCACAACTTGTTCAATACTTACTTGAGGATAGGGTGAGCCGCTCGATTCAAATATGTTTTCACCTCCGCAAAAATCAAATACCTCGCTTGGCCAATTACCTTTTGCAACCGTGATAATAGGTTTTTCGCTCAGTTGATAGAAGTAGCGAACAGGTTCTGCATTTTGGTATTTCTCTTTTAGAGTTTGAATGCTGTCTCGGTAGTTTTGAGCATTCTTTTCTCCAATTTCTGGGTTACTGGCATATTGGCTTAACTGTTCAATATTGTTGGCAATGTTATCGAGCGTTTTTGTTTTTGAATAGTAAATTTCAAAACCAAATTGTTCGAGTTTTGCCAATTCTCTCGGAGGGTTTCCAGCTGGCCAAGCCAAAATAAGATCAGGTTGTAGCGCGATTATTTTTTCGACTTTAATGCCTTGGTAGTTGGCGACTTTTTCTAGTTTAGCGGCTTCTTCGGGATAATCACTGTGCTCACTAACCGCAATCAATTTATCTCCAAGACCAGCAGCGTAGGCAAGTTCAGTTGCATGTGGAGCAAGGCTGATCACTCGCTGAGCAGGTTTTATATCTTGGGCGGCAAAAGAAGAAGTGGAGGTGCTTAATGTAAATACAGTAGCAAGTAATACAGGATGAAAATTCAATTTATATGCCTTGATGGATAACGAGTAAAATGACGCTTTGAATAAGAACCCACGCCATTATTCTCCAAGCGAGTAGCTTTTGGAGTTGAGATAGGTGCAAAGCTGATGGTGCGATGCGACCGCCTAACTTTGCACGTACAGATTTGGTGTCGTTATAGATTGCAGGTCCGCCGAGTGATAATTCTAATTTATTGCCTGCCGCAGTGATTAACCAAGCGGGCCCCGGTAGTGGCCATGATTTACTCTGAGTAAGCATCGAGCTAAAGGTATGGCTAGCTTTAGTACCGAATACAATCATCAGGGCAAACATGCGTAAGGGAATAAAATCTAAAACGGCAACGACTTTAGTTATCGTAAGTCCAAAAGGAGAAAACTGACGTCGACTTGGTGACCAGGCTCTTGCAAGTTCAGCGGTGAGTCTGTACATCAACGCCGCAATACCACCGCCAATGGCATACCAGAAAAGAACACAGATAACATTTCGACCATAACCCATAATGATGGTTTCGGCCCCTGCTTTGCCTAACCCTAAAATGGAGAGAGTTTCTGTTTGACGGTTAACTATTGGTGCCAATAACTCGCGAGCCTTGTTTTTATCTTGTTTGCCTAATGCTCTGATTAGCTGATTTGCCAGTTTTTCATTATTGCGCCAATCGATAGCGAGAAGCAGTAAAGCAAGCTCAAAAAGTTGTGGTTGCCACATTAGTGGTTTGAGTGCGACTAAAGTAATCAAAGCAGGGAAGCACATGAGTAACCATGCCATAGAACCGGACAATAAGCTTTGTGAGTAACTTTGGTTCTTATTAACTTTGCTAGCTAGCAGCTCTGCAAATTTATGCCAGAGGGTAGTAGGGTGTGCGGCATACGGGATGGGTAAAATAAGATGAAATAGCAGTGCTCCCCACATGACGAGGAGCACTCCATTTGCAAATACTTGATCGAACAGTGCTTGCATGGTTTGGGCGCTTACTTAAGTAGTTCAACCATTTTCAGAACCATGTCTGAAGAGCTTTGAGCCGCAAGAGGTAGAAACTCTTCAAAACTCATTGGAGATTCTTTGTCTGCGACATCTGAAATTGCACGTACTACAACAAATGGTACTTGGAATTGATGACAAACTTGAGCAATGGCTGATGCTTCCATTTCAACAGCGATAACTGAAGGGAAGTGCTTGCGGATGAAGTCTTGGCGCTCCGGTGTACATACGAAAGCATCGCCAGTACAAATTAAACCACGAACAGCGTGAACATTATTTCCTTCAGAAAGGGAAATCTGAGTTAGCGCTTTTTCAGCAACCGCCATCAGCTTTTCGTCGGCTTTGAATGCGGCTGGTTGACCTGCCATTTGACCGATTTCATAGCCGAATGCTGTTACATCTGCATCGTGGTGGCGAACTTCTGTTGAGATAACCACATCGCCTAAGTTTAGGCTAGAATCAAAGCCACCAGCAGAGCCAGAGTTGATGACAACATCCGGTTGGTATTCACTCAATAAGATAGAAGTACCAACAGCTGCCGCTACTTTACCAATACCAGACTGTAGCAATACAACGTCAACACCATTTAGCTGCCCAGAAAAGAAAGTACAACCACCTTTGTTTACTTCGTTCATGTCAGTAATAGCTGCTTTTAGGATCGCAACTTCTTGTTCCATTGCGCCAATGATGCCGATTTTCATGTGTAATCTCTTTAAAATAGTAGAACAGTAGACCGAAATTGTAGCATGGAAAAGAAGTGGCTAGCGACTGCTCAAAGGACTTCTCGATGACATTCAATCTTCTTGTCTTGGTAAGTGAAGAATAAGGTGAGTCTACTTGATTAGATTCGCGGCTTTTAATGACTCTCTAAGCTGCTCTGCACGCTTTCGGTTTACACCGAAATCTGAGTGTCCAGTGCGAGATTCAGAGCGAACGAGGAGCTCTCCATCCGCTACCTTTAACTCAAGATCGTCGACAAAACGCATAATTAAACTGGTGTTTTCGATACGCAAATAATTGTCCGTTTTTTCTGCTGTTTTTGATCTCGGTAGAACAAGGGCTACAGCCTCAATTTTATCTAATGTAGCCGTTTCGGAAAGAGTAAATGCTGCCAAAGCATGCTGTTCACGGTCATCTTGAGTTGAAACGCAGTTTGGTTTATCACCACAAGGTGAGGATGTTCTGTCTGCCATTGTTGAAACTCCTTGGCTGCATGCCGTTAAGCCGAAAAGTGTGATAGTTAGGAGAGCGGTTTTTTTCATGATTTTTGCCATGTTTGTACTCACTGTTTTTATTGTGATTTGTTATTTACAGTAAAAAGGATCCATTAATGGATCCTTGTAATAATAACCGAGATACAGATAAAGTGAATTTATACTTCTAAGAAATCTAGTATCCCTTCTGCTGCTTTTCGTCCTTCATCAATGGCCGTTACAACAAGGTCTGAACCTCTTACAGCATCACCACCAGCAAAGATTTTTTCATTACTGGTTTGATACTGGAACTCTTGTTTGTCAGGGGCTTTAATTCTTCCCCACTGGTCTAAATCAACACCGAATGGTTCAAGCCATTCCATTTTATGAGGTTGGAAACCAAATGCCATTATTACAGCATCAGCTGGCAGAATGTGCTCACTTCCGGCTACTGGTTCGGGTCTGCGGCGACCTGCTTTGTCAGCCTCACCAAGTGCTGTTTTCACCACTTTTACACCAGTGACCTTTCCACTACTATCAATTTCTAAGCTTAAAGGCTGCAAATTGAACATGAAATTTACGCCTTCTTCTTTAGCATTTTTTACTTCACGGCGAGATCCTGGCATGTTGGCTTCATCACGGCGGTATGCACATATAACGTGTTCAGCTTTTTGACGAATAGAGGTTCGGACACAATCCATAGCGGTATCACCACCACCAAGTACCACCACTTTTTTACCCGCCATATCGACAAAGGGCGTAGGGCTTGTTAAGTCCATAACCTTGTAAGTATTTGATATTAAAAAAGGGAGTGCATCATATACACCAGGGGCGTCTTCGTTCTCTAAACCTGCTCGCATATTCTTGTAAGTGCCTACGCCAAGGAAAACGGCATCGTAGTCATCTATTAAGGTTTTGAGTTCGACATCTTTACCCACATCCACATTCATTTGGAATTCAACACCCATATCGGTGAAAATGCGACGTCGGTTTTCCATCACGCCTTTTTCTAATTTGAACGATGGAATACCAAAGGTGAGCAGCCCCCCAATTTCAGGGTAACGATCAAAGACCACGGGTTTAACTCCGTTTCGGACCAGTACATCGGCAGCGGCAAGCCCTGCGGGACCGGCACCAATTATTGCGACTTTTTTATCAGTCCACTCAACTTTAGACATGTCTGGTTTCCAGCCCATTTCAAAAGCTTTATCGGTAATGTACTTTTCAATATTACCAATAGTGACCGCACCAAAATCATCATTTAATGTACAAGAACCTTCACATAGACGATCTTGTGGGCAAACACGTCCACAAACTTCAGGGAGGCTGTTAGTTTGGTGGGACAGCTCAGCAGCTTCAATGATGCGCCCTTCATTAGCGAGTTTTAGCCATTGGGGGATGTAGTTGTGGACTGGGCACTTCCATTCACAATACGGGTTGCCACAATCTAAACAGCGATCAGCTTGAGCTGTTGCTTGCTGTTTAGTGAAAGGTTCGTATATTTCGACGAACTCAATCTTACGAAGTTTTGTCGGCTTTTTAGCTGGGTCTACGCGTCCAACATCAATAAATTGGTAAACATTCTGGCTCATATTTTGGTTCCTTCCAATTATTGTGCTTGTACACGTAATTCTGCAGTACTGCGGCTTTGGTGGCCTAGTAATGTATTGAGATCTGCAGTCTGAGGTTTAACTAGGTAGAACTTAGGAATCCATTCATCAAAGTTCGCAAGAATATTTTCAGCGTGACTAGATCCTGTCTCTTCAAGATGTTCGGCAATTAAGCCACGTAAATGCTCTTGGTGAATCGCTAAGTCTGAAAGCGCAATGGCATCGACAGACTCATTATTGACACGTCCTTCGAAGTCATTGTTTTGGTCAAGCACGTAAGCGAAGCCTCCAGTCATTCCGGCTCCGAAGTTAACGCCTGTTGCTCCAAGGATGGCAACAATACCACCTGTCATATACTCACAAGCATTATCGCCCGCACCTTCAATTACGGAGATTGTTCCCGAATTTCTTACTCCAAATCGTTCACCAGCGGTACCGGCAGCAAACAGTTTTCCGCCTGTAGCACCATACAAACAGGTATTGCCGATAATAGTGGCTTCGTTACAGACAAAAGCCGTGCCTAAGTGTGGTTTGATAACAATTTTGCCACCTGCCATACCTTTACCGACATAATCATTGGCATCACCAGTGAGATAAAGCTCTACTCCACCAGCATTCCAAACCCCAAACGACTGACCAGCGGTACCATCTAGATGGAGTTTTATCGGTGCGGCTGCCATGCCTTGATTACCGTATCGTTTGGCAATTTCTCCAGAGATCCTTGCGCCAAGTGAGCGATCAGTATTGATCACATGATAGTAGAGATTCGTTGATTGCTTGTTCTCTATTGCGCTTAGTGCATCATCCAAAATTCTTTGATTGAGCTCTGCTTTATCAAACGGGGCATTTGGTTCAGTCCAGAAAACAGGGTGTCCCTCAGGTGAAACTGGAGATTCTAAGATCCCAGATAGATCGAGCTTACTTTGTTTTGCTGTTAAGCCTTGGACTGCTTCAAGTAAATCTGTTCGACCAATAAGATCGGTCAGCTTTTCGACGCCTAACTCGGCGAGGTAACCACGTACTTCATCAGCAAGACCTGTGAAGTAATTAACGACCATATCTGGAAGACCTTTGAAGTAATCTCGACGTAAAGTTTCATCTTGAGTCGCTACACCTGTCGCGCAGTTATTTAAGTGACAAATTCTTAAGAACTTACAACCCATCGCTACCATAGGAGCGGTACCAAACCCAAAACTTTCAGCGCCTAGGATGGCTCCTTTTATTACATCGAGACCTGTTTTTAAGCCGCCATCAACTTGTAATCGAATTTTATGGCGCAATCCATTCGCAACGAGTGCTTGTTGGGTTTCAGCTAATCCTAATTCCCAAGGGCATCCTGCGTATTTAACTGAGGTCAATGGGCTTGCTGCGGTCCCACCGTCATAACCGGAAATAGTAATAAGATCGGCATAAGCTTTCGCTACGCCAGTTGCTATGGTGCCAACGCCTGGTTCAGAGACGAGCTTCACAGAGACTAAAGCTTTAGGGTTCACTTGTTTTAAATCGAAAATCAACTGCGCTAAATCTTCAATCGAATAGATATCATGGTGAGGAGGAGGGGAGATCAAGGTAACCCCTTGTACTGAATAGCGAAGCTTAGCGATTTCCGCCGTGACTTTATGACCCGGAAGTTGCCCGCCTTCACCTGGTTTAGCACCTTGCGCGACTTTAATTTGCAGTACATCCGCGTTGGTGAGGTAGTGTGGTGTGACTCCAAATCGACCTGATGCAATTTGTTTAATTCGAGAGTTACGTTCAGTGCCAAAGCGACGAGGATCTTCTCCGCCTTCACCTGAATTTGAGTAGCCACCTAGTCGGTTCATCGCTGTTGCTAGCGCTTCATGAGCTTCAGGGCTTAATGCGCCAATAGACATGGCAGCAGAATCAAACCGTTTAAATAATTCAGTACTGGGTTCGACTTTCTCTAGTGTTAAGGGGACGTCGGATTTCTTTAAGGTCATGAGATCACGCAGCATCGCTGCTGGACGAGAATTCACATTCTCAGCAAATGTTTGGTAATCAGAAGCATCACCTGAATTTACGGCAGTTTGTAGAGTGCTGACCACATCAGGGTTATAAGCATGGTATTCACCACCATGAACGTACTTAAGTAGCCCACCATGTTCTATGGGTTTGCGTTTCGTCCAAGCTTTACGTGAAAGGTTAAAGATATCTTGCTGGAAATCATCAAAGCTAGCGCCTTGAATTCGAGTCGTCACCCCTTTAAAGCACAGTTCTACGACATCGGAATGCAGCCCAACAGCTTCAAATAAATGTGAACATCTATAAGAGGCGATGGTTGAGATACCCATTTTCGACATGATCTTATATAAGCCTTTATTAATGCCATTTTGGTAATTTTGCATGACATCGCGGTAGGCTTTTTTCAGAGCACCATCATCAATAATTTTCCCCAACGTTTCATACGCTAAATACGGGTAAACGGCTGTTGCACCAAAGCCAAGTAGTACGGCAAACTGGTGAGGATCTCTTGCGGTCGCGGTTTCTACAATGATGTTTGCATCGCAGCGTAAGTTGGTTTCAGCAAGGCGAGTTTGCACCGCACCGACTGCCATGGCTGCTGGGATTGGCAGTTTCCCTTTTTCTAGGTTCTTATCTGAAAGCACTACAAGCACAGTACCATCGCGAACCACTTTTTCTGCTTGATCGCATAATTTAATAATGGCTTGTTGAAGATCTTTATCATCAGGACTGTAATTAATATCTAAAATGGTATGACGGTAATGCTTATCACTTAATTCCAGCAATTGCTTCATATCTGAATACAATAACACTGGTGAATTGAAGGCGACTCGATACGCGTGTCCATCTGTTTCGCAAAACACATTCATTTCTTGACCAATACTGGTGGCAAGTGACATGACATGTTTTTCACGGAGTGGATCTATCGGTGGGTTTGTAACTTGAGCAAACTTTTGTCTGAAGTAGTCTGTAACTAAGCGTTCTTTAGAAGAAAGGACAGCCATAGGCGTATCATCACCCATAGATCCAACGGCTTCTTGCCCCATATCTCCCAGTACATGCAATACTTGATCGACTTCTTCATTACTCATCGCAAACTGTTTTTGATAGGTATTGAGTTGATCAGAGTCGAAGCTACGCGACCCTACTTGTTCATCATCGAGATCAGAAAACGGCGTGAGTTTATGGACATTATTTTCCATCCATTCTTTATATGGGTGTCGACCTTTTAGATCATTGTCAATCTCGCTGGATTGCCACAGTTTTCCACGGCGAGTATCCACTACCAGTAACTCACCAGGTCCTACTCTACCTTTTTCGGCTACCTCATCAGGTGCGTAATTCCAAATACCAACTTCAGAAGCAAGTGTAATGAGATTATCTTTTGTGATGACATAGCGAGCAGGTCTTAGGCCATTTCGGTCTAAATTACATGCTGCGTAGCGTCCATCAGATAATACGATTCCTGCAGGTCCATCCCAAGGCTCCATATGTTTGGAGTTAAAATCATAGAAAGCTCGAAGATCTGGATCCATGTCTGGGTGATTTTGCCAAGCTGGCGGAACGAGCATTCTCATCGCTCGGAATACGTCCATGCCTCCCGCTAAGAAAAGATCGAGCATATTATCAAGACTAGAAGAATCTGAGCCTGTCTCATTAACAAAGGGTGCTGCGGTTTGAAGATCTGGAAGTAAAGGTGAAGAAAATTTGTAAGCGCGAGCTCTTGCCCATTGGCGGTTACCTTCTATGGTATTAATTTCACCATTATGTGCTAGGTAACGAAATGGTTGAGCGAGTGGCCAGCGTGGTTGTGTATTAGTAGAGAAACGTTGGTGGAATAAGCAAATGGCTGATTCCATGCGTAAGTCTGCAAGATCGAGGTAAAATCGTGGAAGATCGGCAGGCATACATAAACCTTTGTAGACTATGACTTGTGTCGATAGGCTACAAATATAGAATTCTTTATCTTCAATTATCTGTTTTTCAATTCTACGACGCGCTATATATAAACGTCTTTCGATATCTCTTTCTCGCCACCCGGCAGGCGCGGAAATAAACACTTGCTCGATATTGGGTACAGAGTCTTTAGCGATAGGACCTAGAACATCGGTATTGGTTGGAACTTGTCGCCAACCTGCTACTGTGAGTGTTTCTTGGGCAAGCTCTTTGTTGATAATATTACGAGTGGCTTCGGCTTTTATAGGATCTTGGCTAAAGAACACCATACCTATAGCGTATTGCTTACCGAGTTTAAATCCGTTTTCATCGGCTATAAGTCGGAGGTATGAATCAGGCTTTTGTAGCAATAAGCCACAGCCATCTCCTGTTTTACCATCAGCGGCAATACCACCACGGTGAGTCATACGATCTAGTGCAGAAATCGCAGTACGTACCAGCTTGTGGCTAGGCTGACCTTCCATTTGCGCGATTAAACCAAACCCACAGTTGTCTTTCTCAAGACTTGGATCATATAGAGCCATTGCAATTCTCCCTTTTGCTTTTCTGTCATCCTGACAGTAAATGACTAACTATCTACTGCAGTTGCTTACTCATATGGAGCTTACAACATCATAAAGTTAGCTTTTAACGTTATTGAAATTGGTATTATTTGTTATTGATTTATTTTTCACCGATCAACAACGTATAGCTAATGATGAAAAAGGTCAAGTTTGCGGTTGATTATCATGCAATAAGGGGAATAGCCATCGAATAGTCTGAACTAAATTCGATAGATCAAAGGGATAGGCATTTATTTATTACATTTATTTAACATGTCTGAGTGGTGATTGAGAGAGGATAGGTGAAAAAAAGGCTAGCATCGAGTGCTAGCCAAATATAAAAGTTTAGGAAGGGTGTTGCATTTTCTCTAAGCAAGCATATGAAATACTTGCCTGAGAAATATTATGCGGAAAGCATTAATGAATCAGCTTTCGCTTCTAAGTTTGAATTACCCATTAAGAAGTCATCAATGGCAATTGCACATTCACGGCCTTCATTAATACAACGAACAACAAGTGATTGACCTGTGCGCATATCGCCAGCTGCAAATACGCCTTTTTGGCTAGTTGCAAAACCTTGTGTTGCCACATTGCCACGATCATCAAGTTTGATGTCAAGTTGAGCAAGTACACCTGTTGGTTCTGGATGTAAGAAGCCCATTGCTAGGAATGCCATATCACAAGGGATAACACGTTCTGTATTGGCGACTTCTTCAAAACCTGGGCGTTCACCTGGTTTTGCGTCTTGCCATACAATGTCAGCAATACGTAGACCTGTGACTTCGCCTTTATCGTTACCGATAAATTCTTTGGTCAGGATATTCCAGTGACGTTCACAACCTTCTTCATGAGAAGTGGTTGTTTTCATGATCATTGGAAACTGAGGCCAAGGCATGTTAGCAGGACGCTTCTCTGGTGGGATCGGCATGATCTCAACCTGAGTAATACTGGCTGCTTTATGGCGGTTTGAAGTACCCACACAGTCAGAACCAGTATCACCACCACCGATAACCACAATGTGCTTATCTTTAGCGTGAATCTCTTCTGTCTGAAGGTCTAAGTTGTTCGCTCGGCGGTTGTTTTGACCAAGGAATTCCATGGCAAAATGAACGCCTTTGAATTCACGACCTGGGATTGGTAAGTCACGAGGTACAGTAGAGCCACCAGTGAGTAGAACGACATCAAACTCTTGACGAAGCTGTTGAGCATTAACATCAACACCAATGTGTTGGTTTACTTTAAACTCAACACCAGCATCAGCCATCATGTCGATTTTACGATCGATGACATCCATACCTAGTTTGAAATCAGGAATACCGAAACGCAGTAGACCACCAACTTTTTCGTCACGTTCAAATACCGTTACTGTGTGACCAGCACTGTTTAGCTGCTCAGCAGCGGCTAAACCAGCAGGACCAGAACCAATAATCGCAATAGTTTTACCAGTGCGAGAACGTGGTGTTTTTGGTTTTGCGTACCCTTCACGGTACGCAGTTTCTACAATGGTTTTTTCGATATTACAGATTGTGATTGGATCTTGGTTAATGCCAAGTACACATGCGCTTTCACAAGGAGCAGGGCATACACGACCTGTAAATTCTGGGAAGTTGTTTGTAGAACTTAGGATGTTCCAAGCTTCTTCCCAGCTGTCGCGGTAAACCGCATCGTTGAATTCAGGAATGATGTTACCAATCGGACAACCGTTGTGACAGAAAGGGACACCACAATCCATGCAACGAGACGCCTGAGTACCGATCTTTTCACCAAATTCTTCGTTAAGTACGAATTCTTTGTTGTCTTCGATACGAACTGATGGGTCGAGCTTCTTTGGAAGCTCACGACCGTGTTCTAAAAATCCAGTAGGCTTACCCATTATACTGCCTCCATTTCTTCCGTTTGTGCCTGTTGTGCTTCAGCCTTGCGCTTTTGAAGTACCGCTTTGTAATCACGTGGCATTACTTTAACCAGTGATTGAATACTTACTTCAAAGTTGTCTAGGAAAGACTTAGCAACTTCACTTCCTGTGAATTCAACGTGCTTAGTTAGCATTTCTTTTAGCAGAGCTTTATCTTCTGCTTCGATAGGATCTAGGTCGACTAATTCGGCATTCAGCTTAGATTCGAAATCACCAGCCTTATCCCAAACATACGCCACACCACCACTCATACCAGCCGCAAAGTTACGACCTGTAGAGCCAAGGATTACCGCTACACCGCCAGTCATGTATTCACAACCGTGGTCACCAACGCCTTCTACTACAACCTTCGCTCCTGAGTTACGAACACAGAAACGCTCGCCAGCCATACCGCGGATGTAAGAATCACCGGATGTCGCGCCGTAGAAACAAACGTTACCTACAACGATGTTGTCTTCAGCAATAATTGAAGATTTTGCATCTGGATAAAGCACTAAAGTACCGCCTGATAAACCCTTACCCCAGTAATCGTTCGCGTCGCCTTCTACTTCGAATTTCACACCTTTCGCAAGGAATGCACCGAATGACTGACCTGCACTGCCGTAGAACTTAACGTTCATTGGTTTAGGTAAACCTTGGTCTTTGTAGACTTTAGAAATTTCGTTAGACAGCATCGTACCCGCAGAGCGGTCCGTGTTGATGATAGGGAACTCAGCGTTAACGGCTTCACCTTTTTCAAGTGCTGGAATGGCAGCTTGAATCAACTTGCGGTCTAGAACATCTTCTAGGTTATGGTTTTGCTGTGTTTGGTTGTAAATACCATCGCCTTCACGTGCTGGTTCAATGTGTAGAACCGGCGTTAGGTCTAGGTTTTTGTATTTCCAGTGACCGATGTCTTCACGAACTTTTAGCTTGTGAGATTGACCAACCATTTCTTGAATTGTGCGATAGCCAAGTTCTGCCATCACTTCACGTAGACCTTCAGCCATGTACTGGAAGAATGTCACTACGTCTTCTACGCGACCGTCAAAACGTTCACGAAGTGTTTTGTTCTGTGTTGCGATACCAACTGGGCAAGTGTTTTTGTGACACTTACGCATCATGATACAGCCTTCAACAACCAATGCTGCTGTTGCTACGCCCCATTCTTCAGCACCAAGTAGCGTTGCAACTGCAAGGTCACGAGGAGTCTTCATCTGACCATCAGACTGAACAACGATACGGTTACGTAGACCATTCTTCAGTAGTGTTTGGTGAGTTTCCGCTAGACCTAGCTCCCAAGGCAGACCGGTATGACGGATAGATGACATTGGAGATGCACCTGTACCACCATCAAAACCTGCAATAAGTACTACGTCAGCTTTCGCTTTCGCAACACCTGATGCGATAGTACCAACACCTGCTTCCGAAACGAGCTTCACGTTTACACGGCCCGCGCGGTTTGCGTTCTTCAGATCGTAGATTAGCTGAGCCAAATCTTCGATTGAGTAGATATCATGGTGTGGCGGTGGTGATATTAGACCAACACCCGGAGTCGAGTGACGTGTCGCACCGATCCAATCATCAACTTTATCACCAGGTAATTGACCACCTTCGCCAGGTTTTGCACCTTGTGCCATCTTAATCTGAAGTTCATCAGCATTAGATAGGTAGTAAGAAGTTACACCAAAACGACCTGAAGCAACTTGTTTAATTGCTGAACGTTCCCAATCGCCATTTTCTTTACGCTCAAAACGAACTGGGTCTTCACCACCTTCGCCTGAGTTAGATTTAGCACCGATACGGTTCATTGCAACAGCAAGTGTTGAGTGCGCTTCGTGTGAGATAGAACCAAAGCTCATCGCACCTGTAGCAAAACGCTTAAGAATACTCTCAATAGGTTCAACTTCCGCTAGAGGAATAGAACCTGCTGGATTTTTGATGAATGCTAGTTGGCTACGCAGTGTTGCTGCATTATCGCCTTGGTCATCAACGGCTTTCGCGTACTTTTTGAATTGAACGTAATCTTTGTTACGAGTTGATTCTTGAAGTAGAGAAATTGTTTCTGGGTTGAATAAGTGTTTTTCACCACGTTGTTTCCACTGGTAAACACCACCAACATCGAGAACTTGTACTGGGATTTCACGTGTCGGGTAACCAACACGGTGACGAACTAGTACTTCTTTTGCTATGTCATCAATCGTCAAACCTTGGATACGAGAAACCGTGCCCGTGAAGTATTTTTCAACTACAGATTTGCTAATACCTAGAGCTTCAAAAATTTGAGCGCCGTGGTAAGACTGAAGTGTAGAGATACCCATCTTCGAGAAGATCTTAAGAAGACCGCCATTAACACCTTTACGGTAGTTATCGAATAATTCTTCTGCTGAAGTATTTGGGTCAAGCTTCTTAGTACGCTGAAGATCAATGATCGTTTCAGTGACTAGGTATGGGTTAACTGCGTTAGCACCATAACCGACTAAGGTTGCAAAGTGGTGCGTTTCACGAGCGTCGCCAGTCTCTACTACGATGTCACACTTCGCACGTAAACCTTTACGGATTAGGTGGTGGTGAACAGCGCCAACAGCCAGCATTGCTGGAATAGCTGCGTGGTTAGAGTTAACTGCACGGTCAGTTAGAAGAATGATTGAGTAACCATCGATTACTGCATCTTCGGCATACTGACAAATACGCTTAAGAGCACGTTCAAGTTTGCCTTCTTCTTCACTTGCACGGAAAACGATATCTAGCGTCTTAGCTTGTAAGTGCTCGTTATCGATAGCGCGAAGCTTTTCAAGTTCAGCATTTGAAAGTACTGGAGATTCCAATTCTACTTTCTGACAGTGTTCTGGCGTTTCAGCCAGTAAGTTCTGATCTTTACCTAGGTAAGTGTTCAGAGACATAACCATGCGCTCACGAATCGGGTCGATCGGCGGGTTAGTTACTTGAGCAAACAGCTGCTTGAAGTAGTTCGATAGATGCTGTGATTGGTGCGAAAGAATCGCTAGTGGCCAATCGGCACCCATTGCAGAAAGTGGTTCATAACCTGTCTTCGCAAGAGGAACGATAATTTCGTTCACTTCTTCAGAGCTCACACCAAACGCTTGTTGGTGGTGCATCAGCTTTTCAGGAGAAGGTTGGCTGTGTGCATTATCTGCTTCAGGCAATTCTTTCAAGCTTAATAGGTTATCTTTAACCCATTGCTCGTATGGCTGTGAGTTAGCAATGCCATCTTTCACTTCTTCATCAGAAATGATACGACCTTGCTCTAGGTCTGCAACAAAGATACGACCAGGTTGCAGGCGACCACGGAACTCTACGTTCTCTGGTTCAATTTCTACAACGCCAGATTCAGAAGCCATCACAAGGAAGTCATCTTTGGTCACTGTGTAACGAGAAGGACGTAGACCGTTACGGTCAAGTGTTGCGCCAACTTGAACACCATCAGTGAAACATACAGAAGCCGGGCCATCCCAAGGTTCCATTACATTCGCGTGGTACTGATAGAACGCACGACGAGTTGGATCCATGTTTTTGTTTTCTTGCCATGCTTCAGGGATCATCATCATCAACGCATGTGGCAGGCTTCGACCAGAAAGAACTAGGAGCTCTAATGCCATATCAAAGTTAGATGAATCTGAGCTACCTTCCTGACAAATTGGAAGAAGCATGTCGATTTCAGCTTTTGTGAAAAGATCAGATTCAATGATCGCTTCACGTGCCTTCATCCAGTTCAAGTTACCACGAACCGTATTGATTTCGCCGTTATGAGCGATGTAACGGAATGGTTGAGCTAGACGCCAGCGAGGGAATGTATTTGTTGAGAAACGAGAGTGAACGAGCGCGAGTGCCGTTACCATCGTTGGGTTTTGAAGGTCTAAGAAGTATTGAGGAACTTGTTCCGTCGTTAACTGACCTTTGTAAACTAGAGTCTTATATGACATTGAGTTGATGTAGAAATCATCGCCAATGTTCGACACACTTTCTAAACATACACGAACCGTGTAGTTACGAAGTACGTAAAGTTTACGCTCTAGTTCTTCTGGAGTGGTACTTGGACCACCAGAAATGAATACGTGTTCAAATTGAGGTTCAGTGCTTAATGGATCTGCACCAATCATCGAATTGTCAGTAGGTAATTCACGGTAGCCTAAAACTTCAAGTTCTAGACGTTGAGCATTACGTTCAAGAATATCACGACACTGTGCGCGCTTATGTTCATCTTTAGGGAAAAGTACAACACCAACACCATACTTTTCAAAAGAAGGCAGCTTAATACCAAGCTTAACCGACTCTTCAAGTAAAAATTCATGGGGCTTTTGTAGCAAGATACCTGCGCCATCACCAGAGCAAGGATCACAACCTTGACCACCACGGTGTTCCATACGCGCTAGCATATCGAGGGCTTGAGTTACTACATCATGAGATTTACGGTTTTTTAGGTGAGCTACAAAACCGATACCACACGCATCATGCTCCAATTCAGGAGTATACATGCCCTGCGCACTCTGCTCTCTATCTACCATAGATACATCCTTCCAGTTTATTCTAGGCACAACTCCGCTTAAATACAGATGATGAGCCTTGTCCTTTTATATTTATGAATCTAAAACTGACTCTTGGTGAGACAGTTTGAGTCCTTTCCGTATCTCGCAGGAAATATTTTGCGAGAAAAACAATCCTTAGTGATATCCGTTTAATTAGAGCCACAAACTAGTGGTTTATATAGATGGGAGGTGGATATCACCGACTTATTGGCAAATAAGATGTGTAACTTAAATCACAAAAATCACCAATATGTGTAAGTATCCTACAATTTTGTTTGGGTGAATTCCAACGAAACTTAATATCTGTAGACCATTTTTTTCGTTTCACCATGAATATTATGACTAACAATTGTGCAACATTAGGCAAATAGAGGCTATTTTTTGCATGTTTATTGATATTTGATAGGTTACTCGAAAAAGTGATCCAGTATTGTGCTTGGTTGAATTTTGCAGGGATGTAATTTTTTTTCAAAATCAGATTGATATTCATTCTTATTTATTAGGTACTTTGAAAATATGCAATTACATGAGCTGGTTAATACTATCGGTCAAGACTTACAACGTCGTTATGGCGAAAAAGTTCACAAACTTACTCTGCATGGTGGTTTTAACTGTCCGAATCGAGACGGCACGATAGGAAGAGGCGGCTGCACGTTTTGTAACGTGGCGTCTTTTGCTGATGAAGAGACGCAAGTTCAAAGTATCGCTGCTCAATTAAGCGATAGAGCTGGTGAGATCGCTCGCGCTAAAAAGTACCTAGCTTACTTCCAAGCGTACACAAGTACTTATGCTGAAGTTCAAGTGCTAAAGAATATGTACGAAGAAGCTCTAAAAGCTCCAGAGGCTGATATTGTGGGCTTGTGTGTAGGTACACGACCTGATTGTGTACCTGATTCTGTTCTGGAATTATTATCAGGTTATGTTCAGCAAGGCTACGAAATCTGGTTAGAGCTTGGTCTACAAACTGCCAACGATTTAACACTCAAGCGGATTAACCGCGGGCATGACTTTACCATATATGAACATATTACTCAGCGCGCTCGTGCCTTAGGCATAAAAGTCTGCACGCATTTAATTGTTGGCTTACCAAAAGAAACAAAAGCCGATAATTTAGAAACGCTAAAGAAGGTGCTTGAAGTCGGCACTGATGGTATTAAATTACATGGTCTACATATTGTTGAAGGCAGCACCATGGCGAAAGCATGGAAAGCGGGTAAGTTAGAAGCGCCTACGCTAGAAGAATATGTTGATATTGCATGTGAGATGATTCAAAGCACACCAGCAGAAGTTGTGTTTCATCGCGTATCATCAGCGGCAAGAAGACCCACATTATTGTCACCATTATGGTGCGAGAATCGCTGGTTAGCGATGACTGAAATTGGCAGAGCGTTAGATAAAACAGGCCCTCAAGGCATTAAACTCGCCCAACCCTTTGAATATACTCTGCCAATTTTAACAGCAGATAAAATAGTCAATTAATGATATATTTTATCTATTGAATAGGTCGATGTATTGAGTGTAAATGGAACTGGTAAAGAGTTGGTTGTGGGATAATACGTATGGCTACGGCTTTGATATCGTAATTATTCTGTTATTCATTTTAATTTGTTGGTTTATTTACTCTCGTTACCAAGCTCACTTAGACAATATTCTGTTAGATTCACCTTCTGCAATTTGTTTTATTGATCTGCGTTCTGGAGAAGTGTTGCATGCCAATCGACCTGCTATGCAACTTCTCGGGATCCGTTTGATCGGTATTCACTTCAGATACCCTACGCCAGACAGTCAGCAAAATTTCCAACAATATCTAGCCAGCCATCAGCAATCACAGTCTTTTGAGCAAGTTGCGCTTTGGGCGTCATCAGAGTTTGAGTCATTTAAAGTTAATTTTTCAGGTAGAAAAGTATTTTTCCGAGGGAAGCGAGTGTGGATGATTTACGCTTCTCCACACCAAAATTCCCAAGAAGAACAATCTGAAGAGATTAAAGCACTCAATGTAGCTCGAACGGCTCTCGATTCATTATCTGAGTTGATTTATGTGAAAGATCAAAGCGGTAAGCTAGTCACCAGTAACCGATCATTTAAAAGGTTTTGGCATGGTCGCCCTGAAGAAGGCACATTTAATGTTGCTGGTGGGATGCTTAAAGGGCGAGTCAGTGATCGTTCGTGGACAACTGACCAAGATGGAAAAAGCTGCCTGCTTGAAACCTATCAAAGTGTTTTACTGTCTGAAAGCGGTCAAAACATCGGGGTACTATCGATCAGCCATGATGTAACCGATTGGCATGATATGCAGCAGCAACTGCGTGATGAAATGGAAAAGCGTAAGGATACAGAAGTGGCGTTAGCTCAGCGAGATACCATTCTTCAAAATATCCTAGAATCTAGCCCTGATTCGATTGGTATCTTCAATGAAAATATGGTTTACCAAGCTTGTAATCGACCGTTCGTCCATGCCCTTGGGATATCAGATGTCAACGACCTGATAGGTAAGCGCTTGCAAGATGTTGTTCCTGGCAATCTTTATCTAAGATTGTCTGAAACTGATACTCAAGTGCTTCACCATGGTAAATCCTTACGTTACATCGACAAAGTTCAGTCTAGCGAAGGTAATTACACTTGGTATGATGTGGTGAAGTCTCCCTTTAGAGAACCCGCTTCCGGTACTAATGGTGTACTCATCATGGCTCGTGATATTTCAGAGCGTTATTTGGCAGAGCAAAAATTAGAAGAAGCGAACTTAGAACTCGAGCGTTTAAGTTTTATGGACAGTTTGACTCAAGTGTCTAACCGTCGTCGATTTGATGAACAGTTAACAACACTTTGGCATCATCATATTCGCGAAAATATCCCAATTACTATTATGTTGTGTGATATTGATTTCTTTAAAGGCTACAACGACTTTTATGGGCACCAACAAGGTGATGATGCATTAGTTCAGGTGTCTCAGGCCTTTACGCGAGTGTTAAACCGTTCTTCTGACTGTGTCGCTCGTTATGGCGGCGAAGAATTTGGTTTTATCTTACCTAATACCACCGCGACAGGCGCTCAGTTAGTCGCGCAAAGAATTCATGACGAAATTGAAAAACTAGGTCTTGAACATGACAAGTCTACGGTCTCTAATCTGCTAACCGTGAGTTTAGGCATTGCGTCATTTGTTCCTAGACCAAGTGATGAAATGGAGTCTGGGGTTGCTCTTGCCGACAGCGCACTTTACCAAGCAAAAGCTAATGGTCGAAACCAAACCAGCGTTCACCCTTCGTCAATGTTTTAAGCTTAGGTTTTCTATTGTTAATTTATAGAATTTATCTATTGCTTTAAATGAACAGCACTCTCCTTCATGTGATGTGACAAGCTTACCTACTGACTGTAAACAGGTTAGAATATTGCTAGTCTTATCGCATGGAGCGCTAAATGAAACCCATGAAAAACCTCGCCCAGTACTATGTCGATCTTCTCGTCAAATTGGGAATTGTCCGCTTTTCTATCTTACTTGCTTTAGCTTTAGTCGCTCTTGCCGTAGTGGTCCAAGTTGGAATTACCTTAGCCTTAAAAGGCAATGTTGATGATATCGATATTGTCCGTTCCGTTTTCTTCGGTCTTGTCATTACCCCTTGGGCGGTTTATTTCTTATCAGTTGTTGTTGATCAGTTGGAAGAATCTCGCCAGCGTTTGGCTAAGTTAGTTTCTAAACTTGGTGATATGCGTTCTCGAGATCAAGATTTGAACAATGAACTTCAATTGAATATCGAAAAGCTAAATCAAGAAATCGAAGAACGTAAAAAGGCAGAAGAGGCTCGTGCTGAAGCGATGCACGATCTTGAAAATGAAGTCTTTCAACGTGAACGCACTCAATTAGAGTTAGCGGAACGCACGGCGTTATTACGCTCATTCATTGATGCTTCTCCTGATTTGATTTATTACCGCAATGAAGATGGTGTTTTTTCAGGCTGTAACCGCGCAGTTGAAGAGTTAACAGGAAAGAAAGAGAAAGACCTTGTTGGATTAACCCCTTGGGACGTATACAGCAAGGAAGTGGCGCAACAAGTCGTTGAGACCGATGAGAAAGTGTTTGCCGATAACCAAGCCTTAACTTACGAACAGTGGCTTGAATACCCAGACGGTCGTAAAAATTACTTTGAATTACGTAAAGTGCCATTCTATAGCAAAGAAGGACGTCACTTAGGGTTGGTTGGCTTCGGGCGAGATATTACTGAACGTAAAGAGCACCAAGAATCTTTAGAGAAAGCAAGCCGAGATAAAACCACCTTCATTTCAACGATCAGCCATGAATTAAGAACACCATTAAATGGCATTATTGGCTTAAGCCGAATGTTACTAGATAGTCACTTAACTCAAGAGCAGCGTAAGCACATGCAGACGATTAAAGTCAGTGCTGTGACTCTAGGTAATATCTTTAATGACATTATCGATATGGATAAATTTGATCGTCGTAAATTGGAATTACTGCCTACGCCTGTGAACTTTGAAGACTTTGTCGTAGAAATGGAGAGCATTTCAGGGTTAATGGCTGAACAGAAAGGGCTTAGATTTGATTTGGAGAGGTTGTCTGATCTTCCTCTTGCTATTGAGGTCGATGGTACCCGTTTAAGACAAGTGCTTTGGAACTTAATCAGTAATGCGATGAAGTTCACTAAAGATGGCGGCGTGGTGATGACCGTCAGCGCTGATGTTGAAGATGGCTTTGCCAACATTGTTATGGAAGTTGAAGATACTGGTATTGGTATCCCTGAAGCGGAAGTTGATAAGATATTTGCTATGTATTACCAGGTGAAGTCTGGGGCTGATAACTTACATGCAGTCGGTACTGGTATTGGTTTAGCGGTTTCTAAGCAACTAATTAATATGATGGATGGCGATATTGATGTCACCAGTGAAGAAGGCTTTGGTAGTACGTTTACCGTATCTATTCGTGTTCCTGTCCATAATGATCAAAAAGTATTACTTAAAACACCAAGAAATCAGTCTCAGCTGAATATCTTCATGGTTGAGGATATAGAGCTGAATGTGACGGTTGCTCGTTCTCTACTTGAAAGCTTAGGTCATACTGTAACGGTAGCGATGACAGGAAAAGATGCCCAAATTGAGTTTACTCCAGAAGCATATGATCTAGTGTTATTGGATATCCAACTTCCTGATATGACGGGCTTTGATGTGGCTCAGTACTACCGTGATAAATACCCAGAGTTGCCGCCACTTGTTGCTCTTACTGCTAATGTTTTGAGTGATAAGCAAGAGTATTTCCAAAAGGGAATGGATGAAGCTATCAGCAAGCCTTTATCAGTTAAAGCAATTCAAGACGTAATCGCAGAGCTAGTGGAAGTTGATCCACGCGATATTAAAGATAAGGGGACTCTTGTATCTAAGGGGACAGGATCTCAATTATCCGACACACTTCAAAAAGAAGTCGCCTTAGATAAAGGCACGGATAAGAAAACTGAAGAGAAGAAAGGGAATACTGAATCTTCAATAAAGAACAATATGACTTCAATTGATATCAGTTTACTTGATACCGAGATGCTAGAGTCTTACGTTGATATTGTCGGGTCAAAGCCTGTGTTTGATAGTATAAAAATGTTTGAAGACATGATGCCTGGCTATATGGACATTTTAAATGCTCATATGGCAGCGAAAGAACAAAC
Organism: Vibrio sp. 99-70-13A1; assembly: GCF_013114625.1. Taxonomy (GTDB): domain Bacteria; phylum Pseudomonadota; class Gammaproteobacteria; order Enterobacterales; family Vibrionaceae; genus Vibrio. The sequence continues at coordinate 37,790 of NZ_VTXD01000009.1, read as the reverse complement.
GAGTATTGTTTCAGAGGCTCATAAAATAAAGGGTGCTGCGGGTTCTATCGGCTTAAAACGAATTCAGCAAACTGCACAAAAAGCTCAGTCACCGAATATGCCAGAGTGGTGGGACAACGTTTCTGGGTGGATTGAAATAATAAATAATGAATATCAAAACGATATTGAAGTTCTCAAAAGTTGGTTAAACCAAAGGTAGAAAAATGAAAAAAATTGCATTGGTATGTGTGCTGGCTTTAGCTGGCTGTTCAACAACACAAGTCGAGTGGCAACAAGATAATCAAATTAAAGTTGCTGAAGCGACAGTAGTGCTGAAAAGTAACTTATGGATAAATAAAATGCCAAGCATTGGTGAAGCACAAGACCAAATGCTACATGGTGCTATTTATCTTCAAGCGACATCTGATTTGCCTGCTGAGTTAACCGTAGAGGGGCTGACAATCAAGCAAGGAGCAGAGACGTGGTTGATTGATGGTAGCGATTTAGAATTAAGAACACACAGTGAAACACAGTGGGAAGTTGCATTTAAGTGGCAGCTAGAGCTAGATGACACACAGCCTGTTAATGTTGCCGTTCAGCTAAAAGATGGCGAAGCCATTAAATGGCTAGTAGAGAATGATGTGAAAGTAGATACAGTTTACTAGAACTCATCCCATAAACTCCTAAGCCTGTACTTATAGATAGACTTTAGAGAAGCGATAGGCTTTAGATAAGCCAGAATGAAAAAAGGAGCCTGAAATACAGGCTCCTTTTTATATGTTCGAAAACCAATTGTTTTCTAAAACTTACTCTCAATAAAGGAGATTAGTCTTCTAGATCACCGCAGAAGCGATAGCCTTCACCGTGAATCGTAGCAATAATCTCTGGAGTACCAGACACTGATTCAAAGTGTTTACGAATACGACGAATCGTTACATCAACAGTGCGGTCATGTGGTTTAAGCTCACGACCTGTCATCTTCTTAAGAAGGTCTGCACGTGTTTGGATTTTCCCTGGGTTTTCACAGAAGTGAAGTAACGCACGGAATTCAGAACGTGGCAGCTTGTAACCTTCGCCATCAGGGCTAACAAGAGAACGGCTATTGATATCAAGTACCCAACCATTGAACTCGTATTTTTCAACGCTGCGTTTTTCTTCCGTTGTAGCACTTGTGCTCATTGAACGGTTCAGCAGGTTGCGCGCACGGATAGTTAATTCGCGAGGGTTAAATGGTTTAGTGATGTAGTCATCAGCACCGATTTCTAGGCCGAGGATCTTATCTACTTCATTATCACGACCAGTTAAGAACATAAGAGCTACGTTTGCTTGCTCTCTTAACTCACGCGCTAATAAAAGACCATTTTTACCAGGAAGGTTAATGTCCATAATAACCAGGTTTACTTGATTGTCAGAAAGCACTTGGTGCATTTCTTCACCATCGCTGGCCTCAAAAACAGCATATCCCTCTGCTTCAAAAATACTCTTAAGAGTGTTACGAGTTACTTGCTCATCTTCAACGATAAGAATCTGCGGGGTTTGCATTTGGCGGTACCTAAATTTGTGACTAAACTGTGCTAATAGAATAAATTCTAGGCAAAAAAATAACATACAGGTAATGTATTTTTGATGATAACTCAAAGTTTTCAAAAAAACACTTACTTCCCGCTATCCGCCTTCCTTGCAGCTTTGCCCAATAACGTATATCCAAGTACGCCAATATCATTCTGTTAGTAATTGAAGCGAATTCTATAATGTTAACAGCATGCTAACAATGCGAGAATGTTAATTCCATTCACTTTGTTGATTTATATCAATTGCTGATTTGCAACAAACGCTAATAGTATGGCTACAAGTTAGGCGGTATGTTAATTGATTAAATAATTAGCGTATTGGAATTTTTATACATAAAGAATTGTAGATGATTTGTAGAGTTTTGTTGGAAAGTCTTGTAACACCTCTCGAAGAAGATGCTTAGATAACGATGAAACACGCAAAAACTCATTTTAATAAATTTTAAAGCCTGCTTTGTAACCAAATGTATTTTATAACTGGTTAACCTGTATAACTAAAAAAGCATAAGGCTATGCTATTTCGCATAGTTTCATCTCATGGAGGATATATGCACGATATAACACCGGATTTGTGTGACCAATTTGAAAGCAAAGTAACTTTACTTCGCCTTCCTACTCAAAATTATGGTCAAAGAGGTGCGTTCTGGGGCGAAATTGTCACAGTTCGTTGCTATCACGATAATTCAAAAGTACGTGAAATGCTCGAAACGGATGGAACTGGAAAAGTATTATTTGTTGATGGAAACGGTTCTTGTCAAAAAGCATTGTTGGGAGATCAGTTAGCGATCCTTGCTATTGAAAATGGCTGGGAAGGGGTGATTGTCAATGGAGCAATTAGAGATGTTGCTATGATGTCTCAGATGGAACTTGGTGTCCAAGCTATTGGTTCTTGCCCATTTAAAACCGAGAAACGCGGTGCAGGTGAGGTGAATGTAACACTCTCGATTTATAATCAACTGATACAGCCGGGTGATTATATTTATGCAGATTGGAATGGGATTTTACTTTCGTCAGAGAAGTTAATTTCTTAGTAAGTCAGCTTGCGATAAATACTTATCTTCATGCTAGAAGCTAGAAGCTAGAAGCTAGAAGCTAGAAGCTAGAAGCTAGAAGCTAGAAGCGAAAACCTAAACCCACTTCAAAACCTTTCTGCCACTCTTCGTAGTCAAGAGTGGCATGGATATCGAGATTATCCGTCACTTGCATTCGGCTAGACACTTCAGCAGTTACTACATTTTCATTTTCATTATTGGTGTTGTAGGTATGAAGCGCACTTTTTACAGAGACTTTTTCTGTTAGTTGATAGCTTACACCGCTTAAAAAGCCATTTTCAGATTTAAGAGAAGAAGTATTAATTCTTGCACCTACATATAAATCTACATTGCTAAAAACATTGTAAGAATAGCCACCGTCAACTTGCCATACATCGAAGTTTTCACTTGAAGCATTTTGGCTTGAAATAAATAGCTTATGTGGGGACTCGAGATCTTGTCCTGGAAGAAGGGGAAGCTGGTTAGCAAGGCAAACCGAGGGCACAGAAAAAATCATAAGAAATAGTATTCTTCTCACTCTCCACTCCTTGGTTCGAAATTATTATTTAAACAGCCTCATAATTAAAGCACACAAATAAAAAGCTAGCTTTAAAATTGACTGAATATCTGATTATTATGTGATATGCATTGTGACTCACTGGTGTGTAGGAGATATGTATCCATGAGCGTCATTTTCGGTTGTTCGGTGTGTTTTTTATTGAAATGAAGCTCAGCTCCTAAAAACTGGCTGAATATAAAAAAAACACAACTTTTGATTGACGGCATGCATGAAAAATTGATACACGTAGAGGTAAGCAAACATAGAGAATTTAATATGCAGCACTCACGCCACCTAGTAATGACCACCACCATTATTATTACCGACATTATTATTGTTGGGGCAGGCTGCTAAGTAACGGATTAACAAGAAAAGGCCTGTATCCAACAAGATACAGGCCTTTTTTTATACCATTTTTTTGATTTTATGGAGAAAGGGATGCGAGTTCTAAAATTTGGAGGTTCATCGTTAGCAGATGCAGATCGTTTTTTACGAGCTGCGGATATCATTGCTAACAATGCTCAACAAGAAGAAGTAGCAGTTGTTTTATCAGCCCCTGGTAAAACAACAAACAAACTGGTTGCAGTTATTGAAGCTGCACTGAATAACGGTGAAGCAGAGCACCAAATTACTGAGCTTGAATCGTCATTTGAGTCTCTGTTTAATGAAATCAAAGCAGTATTGCCGTCTATTGATGGTGCAGCCTTTGAAGAGCAAGTGGAAGTCTCGCTAGCTCAACTTCGCCAATTTGTGCATGGCATCAACCTTTTGGGTATGTGCCCGAATCACGTTAATGCTCGTATCATCAGTAAAGGTGAACGCATCTCTATTCAGCTGATGAAGGCTGCATTAGAGGCAAAAGGGCAGGCTGCGAGCTTAATTGACCCTGTTCAATACCTATTTGCCCAAGGTGATCACCTTGAAGCTATGGTTGATGTTGAGGTTTCTACACAAAACTTCCGTCAATCTCCTCTTCCACAAGGTCACGTTAATATCATGCCTGGTTTTACTGCCGGAAATGAGAAAGGTGAACTAGTTACACTTGGTCGTAATGGTTCTGACTACTCAGCAGCTGTACTTGCCGCTTGTTTACGTGCTGATTGCTGTGAAATTTGGACGGATGTAGATGGCGTTTACAACTGTGACCCTCGTTTAGTTGATGATGCCCGATTACTTAAATCCCTTAGCTATCAAGAAGCAATGGAACTTTCTTATTTCGGTGCGTCGGTTTTACACCCTAAAACAATCGCTCCGATTGCCCAATTCCATATCCCATGCTTGATTAAAAACAGCTTTAACCCTCAAGGTGCAGGCACTTTGATTGGTCAAGATACTGGTGAAGATAACCTAGCGATTAAAGGCATTACGACTCTTAGCGATCTCACTATGGTCAATGTTTCTGGCCCTGGCATGAAAGGTATGGTCGGAATGGCTAGTCGCGTCTTTGGCGCAATGTCTTCTGCAGGCGTTTCGATTGTTCTTATTACTCAGTCTTCTTCTGAATACAGCATTAGCTTTTGTATTGAATCTGCTGATAAAGCCAAAGCTCAACGCGTGCTTTCTGAAACGTTTGAGTTGGAATTAAAAGATAGCCTACTTGAGCCTGTCGAATTCATGGATAACGTTGCTATCGTGACTCTTGTTGGTGATGGCATGCGAACTTCTCGTGGTGTTGCTTCTCAGTTCTTCTCATCACTAGCTGAAGTTAATGTAAACATTGTGGCTATTGCTCAAGGTTCATCTGAGCGCGCAATTTCCGCAGTAATTCCTGAAGATAAAATTTCTGAAGCGATTAAAGCGTGTCACGAGAACCTATTTAACTCGAAACATTTCCTAGATGTATTCGTTGTTGGTATTGGTGGTGTTGGTGGTGAACTTGTTGACCAAATTAAGCGCCAGCAAACTAAGCTAGCTGAGAAAGGCATCGTGATTCGTGTTTGTGGTTTAGCAAACAGTAAAGGTCTACTACTGGATAGTGAAGGTTTACCTCTAGAACAGTGGCGTGACCGCATGTCTAGCGCAACTGAAGAGTTTAGCTTGTCTCGCTTAGTAGCATTAGTGCAGCGAAACCACATCATTAACCCAGTTCTTGTAGATTGTACCTCCAGTGAAACTATTGCCGATCAATATGCTGATTTCTTAGCGGCTGGTTTCCACGTGGTTACACCTAACAAGAAAGCCAACACAGCAAGCATGTCTTATTATCACCAGTTACGTGAAGTGGCGCGTAGCTCTCGTCGTAAATTGATGTATGAAACAACAGTAGGCGCAGGTCTACCTGTTATCGAAAACCTGCAGAACTTAATTGCAGCAGGTGATGAATTAGAGAAATTCAACGGTATCTTATCTGGCTCATTATCTTATATTTTCGGTAAGTTAGATGATGGTATGACGCTAAGCCAAGCAACCAATATCGCAAAAGATAATGGCTTCACTGAACCAGATCCTCGTGATGATCTTTCAGGTATGGATGTTGCGCGTAAACTACTGATTCTTGCTCGCGAAGCTGGTATGGCATTAGAACTTGAAGATGTAGAAGTTGACCAAGCGCTTCCACCAGGTTTTGATGATTCAGGTACTGTTGAAGAGTTCATGGCTCGCTTACCTGAAGCAGATGCTTACTTCCAAGAGCAGTCGGCAATCGCAGCTGAAGAAGGTAAAGTATTACGTTACGTAGGTGAAATTGCCGATGGTAAGTGCAAAGTCCGCATTACAGCTGTTGATGGCGATGACCCAATGTTTAAGATTAAAGACGGTGAAAACGCATTAGCCTTTTACAGTCGTTACTACCAGCCAATTCCACTTGTACTACGTGGTTACGGCGCCGGTACTGAAGTTACTGCTGCGGGTGTATTCTCAGATGTAATGCGTACTCTTGGTTGGAAGTTAGGGGTTTAGTAATGAGTTCAAGTGATATGGATGTGGTGGTTTACGCACCGGCTTCAATCGGTAATGTGAGTGTTGGCTTTGATGTTTTGGGAGCTGCAGTATCACCAATAGATGGCACATTGCTAGGTGATAGAGTACTCGTTAAAGCAGGTGATGAGCCATTCACACTGAAAACGGCGGGCAGTTTTGTTGCGAAACTGCCGACTGAAGCAAAAGATAATATTGTTTATGACTGCTGGGTTGTATTTGCTCGTGAGTTGGCTAAAAAAGGCGTAGAGCTGAAGCCTCTAGAAATGACTCTTGAGAAGAATATGCCGATTGGTTCTGGTTTAGGTTCAAGTGCTTGTTCAATTGTCGCGGCTCTTGATGCGTTGAACCGTTTTCATGCACAGCCATTAAATGAGATGGAACTGCTTGCGCTTATGGGTGAAATGGAAGGCAAAATTTCGGGTGGGATTCACTACGATAATGTAGCCCCATGTTACCTGGGTGGCTTGCAGTTAATGCTGGAAGAGCTAGGCATTATTAGCCAAGAAGTACCATGTTTTGATGAGTGGTATTGGGTAATGGCGTATCCGGGTATTACCGTTTCAACGGCTGAAGCCCGTGAGATCTTGCCTTCTCAATATCGTCGACAAGATGTGATTGCTCATGGTCGTAACCTCGCTGGTTTTATTCATGCTTGTCATTCTGGTCAGCCTGAGCTTGCTGCTAAAATGATCAAAGACGTGATCGCTGAACCGTATCGTGAGAAACTGCTTCCAGGTTTTGCTGATGCTCGTAAATTTGCATTATCAGCAGGAGCGCTTGCTACTGGAATATCAGGAAGCGGTCCGACCTTATTCAGCATTTGCAAAGATAAAGATGTCGCTGAGCGTGTTGCACGCTGGTTAGAACAAAATTACGTACAAAATAAAGAAGGATTCGTTCACGTTTGTCGCTTAGATAAACAAGGTTCGATCGTTACAGGAAGTGAGCTATGAAGCTGTACAATATAAAAGAAAATGATGAACAAGTCTCTTTTGGGCAAGCCGTTCGCCAAGGGCTAGGTCGTAACCAAGGTCTATTTTTTCCATCAGAACTGCCTAAGTTTGATGATATCGACGCGCTTCTTGAAGAAGACCTCGTATCTCGCAGTAGCAAAATTCTATCTGCACTAATTGGTGATGAGCTTCCTGCAGAGCAAGTTAACCAACTGGTTGATGCTGCATTTCAGTTCCCAGCGCCAATCAAACAAGTTAAAGATGGCGTTTACGCTCTGGAGCTTTTCCATGGTCCAACATTAGCGTTTAAAGATTTTGGTGGCCGTTTTATGGCGCAATCTTTAGCTGCTGTGTCTGATGGCGGAAAAATCACTATTTTGACTGCGACATCTGGTGATACCGGTGCTGCTGTTGCCCATGCTTTCTATGGTATGGAAGATATTAATGTCGTGATTCTTTATCCGAATGGAAAAATCAGCCCACTGCAAGAAAAACTGTTTTGTACATTAGGCGGAAACATCCACACCGTTGCTATCGACGGTGACTTTGATGATTGTCAGTCATTAGTAAAACAATCATTTGATGATGCAGAATTACGTAAAGAAATTGGTCTGAATTCAGCTAACTCTATCAATATTAGCCGTTTGATGGCTCAGATTTGCTACTACTTTGAAGCTGCTTCACAGCTGACCAAAGAGCAACGTGAAAACTTAGTTATCTCTGTACCAAGTGGTAACTTTGGTAATTTGACCGCTGGCTTATTAGCAAAAGCGCTTGGCTTGCCAATTAAACGCTTTATTGCTGCTACCAATGAAAATGATACGGTTCCACGTTACCTAGAAACAGGCAAGTGGGATCCTAAACCAACAGTGGCAACTACTTCTAATGCAATGGATGTTAGTCAGCCAAATAACTGGCCTCGTATTGAAGAGCTTTGCCAATTAAAAGGTTGGGGTTTAGATACTCTAGGTAAGGGTAAAGTGTCTGATGAGCAAAGTGCTGAATCTGTACGTGATTTACAAGCGCAAGGTTATTTATGTGAACCTCATGGCGCTATTGCTTACCGACTGTTAGATGAGCAACTTCAAGACGGTGAAACAGGCTTATTCTTATGTACTGCTCACCCAGCTAAATTTAAAGAAGTGGTCGATGATATTTTAGGTACAGATATTGATTTACCTGCGCCTCTTGCTAAGCACGCTGCGATGGATCTGTTATCAGAAAACCTTGCGAATGATTTTGATGCTCTTAAAACGGTTTTACGTCGAGTGCAAAAATAGAATCGTTTGAATTGAATGGCTTTCACGTAGGAAGCCATTAATTCTGGTTACCTCTTTTAGTTAGAGGTCGGAAATAGATAGATAAAGAAACGGCGCTCAGTGAGCGCCGTTTTTGTATTTGGTCTTGAGCTATTGCTTAAGAGGTGAGTTCTAAATTATAGAGACTCTGTGAACGTACGTGCGATAACGTCACGTTGCTGTTCAGTTGTTAGAGAGTTGAAGCGAACAGCGTAACCCGAAACACGGATAGTTAGCTGTGGGTATTTCTCTGGGTGTGCAACTGCATCTTCTAGTGTTTCACGCTTAAGAACGTTCACGTTAAGGTGCTGACCACCTTCAATGCGTGGTGCGTTTTCGATTGCTACTTCACGGCTTTCGTATTCACCTAGGTCAGCAGCGGCAATAACTTGATCTGCTTCGTAACCAGCAGAAGCAACAACACAACGAGCTTCGTTCTTCTCGCTGTCTAGTAGCCAGATTGAGTTAAGTAGGTCGTCGTTTGCTGCTTTAGTAATTTGAATACCTTGGATCATATCTATCTCCTAGTCCACTAAAATTGTGGTTTGATTATGGTGTTAACTTTCGTTTTTTATTGAGCTGGGTAATATATACCTAATTTTAGTTGCGATGATATTGATTTAAGTCAAAAAACAACCAAAAACCTTATTTTTTAAAAGGTAATTTTATTGAGATAAATCAATAAAACCTTTGAAAACAATATGATTACAAAATATTTAAAATTATAAAGAATATTTAACGAGTCAGTTTGTTGTAAAATTACTACATTATTTGTATTTTTATTGAACTGACATAGATTACAGCAAGCATTTACCATGTATTCTGAAAGTGTGAAGTGATTTAATGACAAGCAAATTATCATCTGATGAACAAAAATTTATAGGGGCTCATGTCTCTGCTGCCGGTGGTGTGGATCAAGCACCAATGAGAGCGCGTGAAATAGGGGCGAATGCCTTCGCTCTATTTACTAAAAACCAAAGGCAATGGGCAGCAAAACCTCTAGAAGAAAAGACTATTAGAGCGTTTAAAGCCAATTGCAAAATGTTGGGGTTTGGAGCCGATCAAATTCTTCCTCATGATTCTTACCTCATTAATCTGGGTGCCCCTGAAGAAGAGAAGTTAGAGAAATCTCGAGCAGCTTTTATCGATGAAATGGAGCGTTGTAACCAACTTGGTTTAAAACTTCTCAATTTTCATCCTGGGAGTCATTTAAAGAAAATTTCTGAAAGTGAGTGTTTGGCTAAAATTGCAGAGTCTATAAACCTTGCTCATCAAGCTGTGCCTGATGTGATTGCTGTTATAGAGAATACTTCTGGTCAAGGCAGTAACCTTGGGTGGAAATTTGAACATTTAGCTGAAATTATTGAACAAGTAGAAGATAAATCAAGAGTCGCGGTGTGTCTGGACACCTGTCATACCTTTACTGCGGGGTATGACCTACGTACCAAAGTGGCATGTGAGCACACTTTTTCAGAGTTTGATCGTATCGTTGGTATGCACTATCTCAGAGCAATGCACATTAACGATTCAAAAGCTGAGTTTGCTAGCCGTGTTGATAGGCATCACTCGTTAGGTAAAGGTGAAATCGGCTGGGATTGTTTTGAATATATCGCAAGCGATCCAAGATTTGACGGTATCCCATTGATTTTAGAAACAATAGATCCATCATTATGGACATCTGAGATTCAGCAATTAAGAATATTCCACAAAATTTATAGGGATAATGTAGACGTTTAGATAAAACCTCAATAGTTGGCATCTTTCTTTCATAGTGTTTAATGAATATGTAGAACACTAAACAATAGAGGAGGGTGCCTTATGTATTCTTTACCACATACCCCAGAACTTGAAATTAGACCTGCTAGCCGTCTTCCAGCGCCTAATCGCCATAACCACAATCATGGTCATCATCGAACGCAGCAAAAAAGTGGTTAGAAAGCCTCTCTGACTATTGAAATCATTTTGTCCTCAACATAGTTTCTTTAAACACAATTTCTTATAAATAGTGGAATGGGGTATAACTAGCCCCATTCACTATTTTAAGAAGTACTCAAATTTTAGAATCAATCAAATTCTAGAAGCAAGCAAAGTTCTGAAAGCTTGTTAATTTGGAAGGTTAAGCAATTTAATGTCGACAGCTAAACCATCCAAGAAGTCATATTGATAGAGGCAAAAAATGAATTCATTGAAGACATGGGAAACGATCATCGATGATGAGCGCAGTAAAGATTACTTTAAAGAAGTCATAGCGTTTGTGGAAAATGAACGCAATACAGGCAAGGTGATTTTTCCACCTGAAGATCATGTATTTAGTGCGTTTGAAATGACGCCTTTTAAAGATGTGAAAGTAGTCATTATTGGGCAAGATCCTTACCATGGAGCAGATCAGGCTCATGGACTGGCTTTCTCTGTATTACCTGGTGTTAAGATTCCACCTTCACTACGTAATATGTATAAAGAGCTACAGCAAGATATCGATGGTTTTGTTACTCCTTCGCATGGTTACTTAAATACTTGGGCTTCTCAAGGCGTTCTTATGCTCAATACGGTACTGACTGTCGAACAGGGGAAAGCCCATTCTCATGCTAAATGTGGATGGGAAATTTTTACTGATACCATTGTCGAACATCTTAATGAAAGAGAAGAATCCATCATTTTTTTACTTTGGGGAGCCCATGCTCAAAAGAAAGGGCAAGCTATTAATGTAGAAAAGCATCATGTATTAACGGCACCTCACCCTTCGCCTTTGTCTGCACGTCGTGGTTTCTTTGGGTGTCAGCACTTTTCTAAAGTGAATCAAATCTTAAGTGAAGGCGATCAGCCACTTATTAATTGGTCTTTGCCAGAAGAGTAAACCTTTGGTTGTTTTTCGACCACCATCAAAGCGTATTCATTATTCTTCATATACACTTACTTATAGTAGGTGTAATGGAGTGCAATACTATGATGATTGAAAGGATAAGACGCGAGCATAGCTACATGGTGCAATTGTTGGTGATTTTGAGGAACAAAACAGCACAATTGAAAGCGGGTGAAGCAATAAACTACAGTTTGGTTTTTGAAATTGTTAGCTATTTAATGAACCACTCAGAAAAAGTACATCACCCAAAAGAAGACATTATTTACCACCATTACTTAAAACATTATGGTGAAATGCAAAAGATTGAGAACCTAGACACCGAACATAAACGCTTGTCTGATATCACGGCTGAGTTTTTATTGGTTGTGGAGATGATCTTACAAGATGCAGTGGTTCCTCAGCAGGTCTTTATTAGCCAGCTAGAAGGGTTTGTGAGTGCACAAAAAGCCCATCTAGAATTAGAAGAAAGACATATACTACCGATGATCGTTGATACCTTTACGATGAAAGATTGGCAAATGGTCGAATCGCAATGGGCTCAACCTGAAGATGATCCTGTTTTTGGTAATACTATTGCAGACCAATATAGACAGTTAGCGGCAAGAGTTCGCCAGAATGCCGAAGAGTGCGTCTAAATATATTGGATGGTTGAAGTGAGTATCTATACCTCTGTTTTAATATCGGTGCTCAAAGTACGACAGGAACAAAAAAGGCACTATATATGTGCCTTTTTCTAAATTCAGTTTTAGAACTAAAAAATGATTGAGTGAACTAAAGTAGCTGCTAATGTTTCTTAAGGCTTTATGTGTCCTTAAATATTCATGCACTCTATAGTTTTATATCTTCAATCCCGAAATCTAAACCTAAATTCAAATCCATGAGTTCTTTTTGTAAGCGTTTTCGGTCATTGATTTCCTCAATCTCACGCCATTTACGCTTAAGTGGTTTAGCACGGCTCTTTTGAGTCATTCTAGGCATTTCTAGTTCTGCGATATCATCAAATTGAAAGTTATCCATAAGCTATATTCCATCCGTGGTTGAGTCTTTTCGAACTATTAAGTATCACATTTAGCTTCACCATAACTTTGATTTGTTTCGCATTTGTTTCATATATATGAAGGTTTTGTGTGGGTTTTATATGTGTGCTCACAAATTGTCGAACTCAATGCGGTTAAAAAACAAGCAAACGCACTTAGGTAAACGATTAAATTCGTTAGTCTAGAATGTTAATTCATTGTGCGAAGATAATAGCATTTTAATCACAATGCTCCTGAGTGCATATTGTTGAACTGCCGGCGGTCGATCAATGTGCTTATTAAAATATGAAAAAGTAGGTCATACCTTATATAGCCTAGCTCTGCGGTGCATTTATGGAATGCTATCAAACTAAAGAGGGAGCACTGTGAGTTGTTGGAGTGATGTCTGGATAATGTAACTTCAATTGGGGTGGGTTGTTGATTTTTGTGTTAATGAAGTGTGGTTTAATAGTGAAATATCACACTGTAATGCGCCTTTGTGCATATTGATTTTTACTTCATCTAGCTGCATTATCCGCCCGTCAAAAAATACACTGATACGTAAAATGGACGCATGAAGCGACATTTACAGTCTAAATTGCAGTAATAATATAAAAACTAATGCCGACACAACATTGACACTGGCATAGGCAATTTAGAGGAGGGCTAGGATGCAAGATCAGTGCTTAAACTCAATTACGAGGTTCACGTGACAGATTTAATTAATTTAATGAATGATCTCCTGTGGGGATCTATTTTAGTTTACTTACTTGTTGGTGTTGGTATTTACTTCACTGTACGACTAGGTTTCATTCAATTCCGCCATTTCGGCCACATGTTCTCTGTTTTGAAGAACAGCCGTAAAGCCGACAGTGCTGGTATCTCTTCTTTTCAAGCGCTTTGTACCAGTCTGGCCGCTCGTGTAGGTACGGGTAATATGGCAGGTGTTGCTGTTGCACTTACCGCTGGTGGCCCTGGTGCTATCTTCTGGATGTGGTTAATTGCAATGCTGGGTATGGCTACATCATTTGCGGAAAGTACGCTAGCACAGCTATACAAAACGCGTGATAACGACGGCAATTACCGTGGTGGTCCAGCTTACTACATGGAAAAAGGCTTAGGCATGCGTTGGATGGGGGTTCTATTCTCTATCTTCCTTATCATTGCATTCGGTCTAGTATTCAACGCAGTTCAAGCAAATGCCATTGCAAGTGCAATGAATACAGCATTCGACTTTGAGCGTAGCTACGTTGGTGTTGGTATTGTAATTATTTCCGCATTCGTTATCTTCGGTGGCATTCGTAAGATTGCGCGTACTGCTGAAATCATCGTTCCAGTTATGGCGCTTGCTTACCTAGCTATTGCTATCTACGTGATGTTAATGAACATTGAGAAAGTGCCTGAAGTTCTGGCTCTTATCTTCAATAGTGCATTTGGTCTTCAAGAAGCTGCTGCTGGTGGTTTAGGCTACGCAATTGCTCAAGCAATGATCAACGGTATTAAGCGTGGTTTGTTCTCGAACGAAGCTGGTATGGGTTCTGCGCCAAATGCTGCTGCATCGGCAACACCTTACCCGCCGCACCCTGCATCACAAGGTTACGTGCAAATGCTAGGCGTATTCATGGACACTATTGTTATCTGTTCTGCAACAGTAGCAATCATCCTGATGTCTGGTGAGTATGTACCACACGGTGAAGTAACGGGTATTGAACTAACGCAGCGTGCATTAACGGCACAAGTGGGCGAATGGGGTGGCATCTTTGTAGCGGTAGCGATTTTCTTCTTCGCTTTCACTTCAATCATTGCAAACTACTCGTACGCTGAAACAAACCTTATTTTCCTAGAGCACAACAACAAGAAAGGCCTAGTGTTTTTCCGTATCGTTGTACTAGGCATGGTTATGTTCGGTTCTCTTGCGACACTGCCAACGGTATGGGCACTTGCTGACGTATCGATGGGTCTAATGGCGATTGTTAACTTGGTAGCGATTATCTTGTTATCGGGCATCGTGATTAAGCTAGCGAAAGACTACAACCGACAATTAGGCGAAGGTAAAGTACCAACGTTTGATGCGGATGATTTCCCTGAGCTTAAAGCTCAATTGGAAGATGGTATTTGGGTTAACAACAAGAAGTAATCTTGTTGGAGTGATTCATCGCTCATCCTAAAATCATAAGAAAGGCTAAGGTTTCGACCTTAGCCTTTTTCTTTGCCTACTGTTTTTCTTTTTAGCGACTTTTTTTGTTAACGATTAGCAGCCACCTCTGTCTATTGAAGTAATAGGAACAGCCATAAAGACAAAATGTGATTTTTTCTATACTCTAGCTGCTATAAAGTTATCTTTACTAGTAAGGTCAAAGTTATGTTAGTTGTCGTTTCTCCTGCAAAAACATTAGATTATGAGTCACCATTGGCGACTGAACGCTTTAGTCAGCCTGAATTTGTTGAGCATTCAGCAGAGCTAATCGAAGTGTGCCGCAAGCTGACGCCTGCTGATGTATCAGCTTTGATGAAAGTGAGCGATAAAATTGCTGGTTTGAATGTTGCTCGCTTTGAGCAGTGGAGTGAAACCTTCACTCAAGAAAATGCGCGCCAAGCGATTCTTGCTTTTAAAGGGGATGTTTATACTGGGCTAGATGCAGAGACATTGACCGATGAAGATTTTGACTACGCACAAAGCCACCTTCGTATGCTTTCTGGTTTGTATGGTTTACTAAAACCGTTAGATTTGATGCAGCCTTACCGTTTAGAGATGGGCACTCGCCTTGCTAATGAACGTGGTACGAACTTATACCAATTTTGGGGTAACCTCATTACGGATAAGCTGAATGAAGCACTGAACGCACAGGGTGATAATGTGCTAGTTAACCTTGCTTCTAATGAATACTTTAAAGCGGTGAAGCCAAAAGCGTTAGATGGGAAAATTATCACGCCAGTATTTAAAGACTGCAAAAATGGTCAATACAAAGTGATTAGCTTCTACGCTAAAAAAGCGCGAGGCATGATGGCTCGTTATATCATCGAGAATAAAATCGATTCGATTGAAGCATTAACGAAATTTGATACTGCGGGTTATTACTTTGTGGAAGAAGAATCGAATGCTAAAGAGTTAGTCTTTAAGCGCGAAGAGCAGAACTAACCGATCAATCTTATTAGACTCTTAACTATTAGACTCTCAAAGTTCCAGTTATAAAAAAAGCCCCTTGTCGTGATAAACGGCAAGGGGCTTTTTAGTCAGTCTTTCAAGCGAAGCTGTTTTTAAAACTGAGTAGCTACTAAAACTGAACAGCTATTAAAAGCTAGTCAGTAAGATGATTACTTTTTCTTAGCCGCTTTCTTTTTCTTCGCTACTTTTTGCTTAGCGACTGCTTTTTTATCTTCTTTCTTTGGCTTTTTCTTTTTCGTTACCGCTGGCTTTTTGTGTGTTGGACGCATGCCATCAATGAAACGTTCTTTGATCACATCTTTAGTGTAGCGAGCCACACGTTCTACCATCAGTTGGTCATGAGCTTCAACAATCGAAACAGCATTACCTTTTTTACCAGCACGGGCAGTACGACCAATACGGTGAAGGTAAACATCAGCAGTACGTGGCATGTCGTAGTTGATAACGTGGCTGACATCTGGAAGGTCGATACCACGAGCAGCAACATCCGTTGCCAGTAGTACGTTTACAGAACCATCACGGAAGCGCGCTATAGCGTTGTTACGGCGATCTTGAGGCATTTCACCTTGGATCCATGCACATGGAATTTTTGCGCTTTCAAGCTGAGCTCGAAGGTCGCCTAAGCGATCTCGTGTTTTTAGGAACACGATTGAACGTTCAGCTTGCTCAGTAATAATATGTTTAAGCAGGTTCAGTTTGTGTTCTGGTGTATCAGCACGATGGTACCACTGTGTAATCTTCTTACGCTCACGTAGTGAAGGTTGTGCACTAATCTCTGCTGGGTTTTTAAGAAGATCTTCAGTGAAACCTTCAATGCCTTTACCTTCCAGAGTTGCTGAGAAAAGTAAGGTTTGTTTACGCCAGCGACATTCTGCTGATAAGCGGTCAACTACAGGGCCAAAGCCCATATCTAGCATGCGGTCTGCTTCATCTAGAATAAGCCATTCAATTGCGCGACAATCGAAACGCTCACCTTCAATGTATTCCATTAAACGACCAGGTGTTGCAACAACGATATCTTGAGTCGTACTTAAGATGTCAGCGTGCTCTTGGTACATTACGCCGCCTGTGATCGTAAAGATATTTAGGCTGGTGTACTTAGCGAGTTCACGAGCTTGCTCTGTGATCTGCATTGCTAGCTCACGTGTAGGCGTCAGGATAAGCATACGAGCCGGGCCAGCCCTCTTACGAGGGAAGTCTTGCAAGTACTGTAGAGCAGGAAGTACAAAAGAGGCTGTTTTACCTGTGCCCGTTGGTGCAGAAGCTAAAACGTCTTTTCCATCTAACGCTTGTGGGATCGCTTCAGCTTGTATCTGTGTTGGGCGTTCATAGCCCATTTCGTCGATTGCTTTTAGCAGCTCTTGGTTTAGATCGAGTTCTGCAAAGGTTCTGATCACTGTTGTTTCTCCACAAGCAATAGGGTTTCTGCCACTCATTAGGCAGAAGATAAAAAAGAGTAGTCGGACATTATAGAAGCATTAGTGATTAGGATCACATGGTATTTGCTACATCTTGAGATAAAAATCTTTAGTCAGCTGAATAAAGGGATCGCTATAACCGTCATTACTATGAATTGTGAGTTGTTCACACTCCGTAATAACTGATTTATTAGGATCTTTTACTAATTCAAAAAGAAGGCGAGAAGGGGATTTTTTTTCTGTTGTTTTGATTTCAAGCCTGCGTGAAACAGACCAGCCCGATGAGTTTGCGAGTTCAATGAAAGCTTCGCCTTCTGGAGTCGGAAGAATGAAATTAGCGGTAGCGCATTCTGTCGTGATGTTAAAACAATGATTAATTAGTGCGTTATGGGCAAGAGTATGGCTGTGCCTTGCCGTGGCGCGTTGGCTATTTTTCGCCTGCTCTCCGCTATTAAAGTAAGGAGGGTTACAGATAATTCCATCGAACTTCTCTTTAAAAGGCAAAGCAACAATATCAGCATGATGAAGAGTGATTCGATCTTTCCATGGCGAGTTACTTATATTCATGGTGGAAGCTTCAATCGCGTGCTGATCGATATCAACCGCATCAATCGTAGCAAGCGAATAGCGCTGTGCGATCATCAGTGAAAGCAGCCCTGTTCCAGAACCAATATCTATTATTCTCTTTTTATCAGCAAAGTTTGCCCATGCCCCGAGTAAAACACCATCAGTGCTAACTGGCATACCACTTTGCCCTCCAAAAATGGAAAACTGTTTAAAATTGAAGCTCTTGGTTTCAATCATTGTCTTTTTCACTAATATTCTATTTATTTAAATAATTTAAGTGATTACATCTAATGTTAATCGCTTGTGTGGTTGGATGTTCTATTTGTTGGCGGCTTGTTGTGGTTTGTGTGTGGTTTATAGTTTCAGCTATTTTTGATAAAGCAGTGCAATCCACTAGTTAAGGGTCAAAAATACAAATTAATATAGTGTTTTTTTGTGCTGACTTGCAGCTTGATGAGTGTTTCGTCATTATGCGCGACTATTTTATAGATTGAGTGCACGTTTTTAGCGTAGAAGCTCACATAAATAGTAATGATAAGTCACGGAAGAATAATTCGTGCAAACACAACATCAATTCAAAAATATAATTAAGGATTATCTGTGAAACAGAGTTTAAAAATAACAGATATTATTGCATTGGGCTTTATGCTTTTTGCGTTTTTCTTAGGTGCGGGTAACATCATTTTCCCTCCTCTTGCTGGTCAATTAGCCGGTGAAAACTATTTACCAGCCATGTTTGGCTTCCTATTAACAGCGGTTGGTCTTCCTCTTATTACCATTATTGCTATCGCTGTAGCGGGTGGTACTTGGGGACATTTAACTCAAGATCTTCCTAAACGTGCTGCATCAATTATGGCTGTGCTGATTTTTATCATCATTGGTCCTGCATTTGCTGCCCCACGTACCGGTTTAGTTGCGTATGAAATGGCGGTGAAACCGTTCTTCATTGATGCTGTTCAAGCGCACTTGACGATTTTCTCTATTGCTTTCTTTGCTATTGCTATGTTTTTCGCATGGTCTCAAGGCAAGCTAATTGACGTTATCGGTAAGGTACTGACACCTGTCCTATTTGTTGGTCTAGTAATTCTAGCGGCTGCGGTATTTATTAACCCACAAGGTGATATTTTACTGGCGCAGGGTGAATACTTAACTCAACCATTAACGAAAGGTTTCCTTGAGGGTTACAACACCATGGATACCTTTGGTGCGTTGATGTTCGGTATGCTAATTGTTGACGCTATTCGAAGCAAAGGCATTACTGATCGTGCTACTACAACTAAGTACTTAATCAATGCTGGCTGTATTGCAGCTGCGGGTTTAGCCTTTGTTTACATCTCTTTGTTCTACCTAGGTGCAACCAGTTCAGTGGTAGCGATTGGTGCGGATAATGGTGGTGTCGTACTAAGCCAATACGTTCAAGCTCTATTTGGTCCATCGGGTCAAATCGTTCTGTCTGTTATTGTATTGCTTGCTTGTTTAACAACAGCAATTGGCCTTATTTCAGCTTGTTCTGAGTGCTTTAGCTCATTGACGCCTATCTCTTACAAAAAATGGGTCATCATTAATGGTGCGGCTTGTGCGATTGTTGCGAATGTAGGTTTAGCTCAACTGATTTCGCTTTCAGTTCCAGTGCTGTTTGCTCTATACCCAGTGGCTATCGCACTCGTTGCGTTAACTTTCCTTCGTAAGAAACTGCCTAATACCAAAATGGCTTACCGCGTAGTTCTGCTTGTTTCTTTGATGTTTGCTTTGATTGATGCCGCTAAAATTGCAGGTGTTGATGTTTCTGCATTCAACATGTTGCCGTTATTTGAAATTGGCATGGGTTGGTTAATGCCGACTGTCGCTGCGATTGTTTGCATGTTTTTTATTGGGAAGACAGAGCAAGAAGAGTTCACTGAAGAAGTGGCTTAATCGAGGCGAAGAGACTGTGTTTAGAGTGAATCACTTTAAATATCGGATACAAGAATAGAAAAAGGGTAGATGCCAACGCATCTACCCTTTTTTAATATCTATGTGTTGTTCGTGTGCCGCTAGTGTTTACAAAACTGTCTCAATAGAGATTTAAAACTACAGCTTGTCGTGCAGTTCGACCAACACTTGTTCACACCACTTTTCAATGCGTTCATCGCTTAATTCATATTGCGAGTCTTCATCTAATGCGAGACCAACGAATTGAGACTTATCTTCTGTGAGAGCTTTAGACGCTTCAAACTCGTAGCTTTCGTCGTTTGGCCAGTAGCCAATCATTTCTGCTCCTGCAGTTTTTAACTCATCGTGAAGCAGACCCATTGCGTCAAGGAACCACTCACCGTAGCCTTCTTGATCACCTAAACCAAATAATGCGATAGCTTTGCCTTTTACAGGTGTCGCTGCAATATCTTCCCAGATCTCATTCCAATCTTCCTGAATTTCACCAAAATCCCATGTAGAGATCCCAAGTAACAACAGGTCGTAATCTGCCATTAATGAAAGTGGGCTTTCTTTCACGTTATGGATGTCTACAAGGTCTTCACCAATGATGGCTCTGATCTTTTCTGCTGCCATTTCTGTATAGCAAGTGGTTGAGCCGTAAAATAATCCAATTTTCATAGCAAATATTCGGTTTTAGTTTGGGATGGGGGATTCTACCCACAAATTGCTTTTGATTGCAGCGATTATCCGCCCAACTCGTAATTTTTATAGCAATCAATAGTGCACTAGCTTACTCTCAAATGTGTTTTAAATATTATGAGCAAACGCTATGCAGTCGCCATCTCAAGGGCAGAGTTTAGATCATGGAATCGTAGAGCAATTTTTAGATGCGATGTGGATGGAGCGAGGGCTTTCTGAAAATACATTAGTGTCTTATCGCACAGACTTATCTAAGTTATTAGCCTGGATGGAAAAGAATAACTATCGCCTCGACTTCATCAGCCTTTCAGGTTTGCAGGATTATCAAGGCTGGCTAGCGGATCAAGATTTTAAACAAACGTCTCGTGCTCGTATGCTTTCCGCTATTCGTCGTTTATTCCAATATTTGCACCGTGAAAAAGTGCGAGCCGATGATCCCAGTGCTTTGTTAATTAGCCCTAAACTGCCAAAGCGATTACCTAAAGATTTAAGTGAAGAACAGATTGATGCTTTGCTTGAGGCTCCTGACCCTAATGACCCGATCGAACTTCGAGATAAAGCGATGCTTGAATTGCTTTATGCGACAGGCTTACGTGTGACAGAACTGGTGAGTTTGACCATGGAAAATATCAGCCTGCGGCAGGGTGTTGTACGCGTAACCGGTAAAGGCGGTAAAGAGCGTTTAGTGCCGCTAGGTGAAAATGCTGTTGATTGGATAGAAACATTCATTGAGCAAGGTCGCCCACAATTATTAGGTGATAACAGCTCAGATGTTGTCTTTCCGAGTAAACGAGCTCGCCAAATGACCAGGCAAACCTTCTGGTATCGTATTAAGCATTATGCGGTACTGGCGGGAATTGACACGGAATTATTATCGCCTCATGTACTTCGTCATGCTTTTGCTACGCATTTACTGAACTATGGGGCTGATCTAAGAGTCGTACAAATGCTATTAGGGCATAGTGACTTATCTACGACCCAAATTTATACTCACGTGGCAACTGAAAGGCTGAAGCAAATTCATGCTCAGCACCACCCTCGTGCTTAATTCAATTTTATTTTAAGGTGAACTAAATGAGCGTATTACGCCGTCTTCCTTTATTGGCTTTACCCTTTTTTATCACGGCATGTAATGCGTCAGAAGAAACGAAAAAAGTAGATGAGGCGCAGGTTACTGAATCTCAAGCGTCTTCTCAGCCCTCTGATGTATCGGAAGCTGTTGCAAAATCTCTGACAACTCGTTTCGAAAAAATCGGCATTAAAGTATTGAAAATCATTCCTTCAGATATTGATGGTTTGCTTGAAGTTCAAACTAATAACGGCATCATTTTTTCATCGCCTAAAGGGGATCACTTCCTAGCAGGTACTTTGTATTCACTTGATGAAAATGGAAAATTCAGTGATGTATTGGCTGAACGTCAGGCTCCTTTGAATGCAGGTAAAATTGCAGCTCTTGCGGATAAAACAATTGAATACAAAGCTGACAATGAAAAATATGTCGTAACGGTTTTCACTGATATTACCTGTGGTTACTGTGTTCGTTTACATAGCCAAATGAACGGTTATAACGAGTTAGGAATTACTGTTCGTTACATGGCTTACCCTCGTCAAGGTGCGACAGGTCAAGTTGCTGACCAAATGGCTGGTATTTGGGCGGCTCAAGATCCGCAGACGGCTATGCATGATGCGAAAGTGAACCGTAAGTTTGCATCTGATGTGGCGAATATTGAGCAATCAAAACAAGATATTCAGCAGCAATACGCATTAGGTCGTGATCTTGGTATTAGCGGAACGCCTGCAATATTTTTACCAAGCGGTGAGCTTGTAAGTGGTTACTTACCACCAGCTCAACTTTTGGCTCGACTAGAGCAGCAATAAGCAATAAACCGACTTAGTGTTTTTCCCCAACTTGATTTAAGGAGGCTTAACCAAGCGTTAAGCCTGATAGAAGTATGATAGAGATCCAACGTAGACCCGATGTTGATACCAGCGCACTGCCTGCTGAATTACCAGAACTTCTCAAGCGTATTTATGTGAGCCGCGGTATCAATGATGCCTGTCAGTTAGAAACAGCGTCCAAAGGTCTTCATTCCTATCAAAAGTTGGGTGGAATCGATACTGCTGTTGAGTTGCTATTTAATGCTATTCAGCAGCAAAAACGCATCATCATTGTCGGTGATTTTGATGCAGATGGCGCGACCAGTTCGGCGTTGTCTGTGCTTGCTCTGCGTATGCTAGGAAGTTCCAACGTTGATTATCTCGTCCCAAACCGTTTTGAGGATGGTTATGGCTTGAGCCCTGAGGTTGTTGAACAAGCAATCGAACTTGGTGCTGAAATGATCATGACGGTCGATAATGGTGTTTCTTCGATTGACGGTGTTCGTTTCGCGAAAGAAAAAGGGTTAGATGTTTTGGTAACAGACCATCACTTACCTGGTCATGAATTGCCTATCGCTGATGCAATGGTTAACCCAAACTTAGAAAGCTGCGCTTTTCCTTCAAAAGCACTAGCCGGTGTGGGCGTTGCTTTCTATTTGATGATGGCTTTGTGCGTTCATATGCGTAAGTTAGGTTGGTTTGCTCAACACGGCATGACAGAGCCGAAGCTAATGGAACTGATTGATCTTGTCGCGCTAGGTACCGTTGCTGATGTGGTACCTCTTGATGAGAATAATCGAATTTTGGTCCATCAAGGATTACAACGCATTCGTGCAGGTAAAGCACGTCCTGGAATTCAAGCATTAATCGAAATCGCCAAGCGAGATGCTAAGCGTTTAGTGGCGTCTGATTTTGGTTTTGCTCTTGGTCCTCGTATCAATGCGGCTGGCCGATTGGATGATATGTCATTTGGTGTTGAGCTTCTGATGAGTAACAACATCCACGCTGCCCGCAGAATGGCGAGTGAGTTAGATGGCTTGAACCAAACTCGTAAAGAGATCGAAGAAGGCATGAAACAAGAAGCGATGGCTTTTTGTGAGCGACTTGAATTTGGTAAAGACGATTTACCTTCTGGTTTAGCCCTGTTCCAACGTGATTGGCATCAAGGTGTCATCGGTATTTTGGCTTCTCGTATTAAAGATAAATATCACCGACCTGTTATTGCTTTTGCAGATGGCGGGGAGGGCAGCATTAAAGGTTCATGTCGCTCAATTCCGGGTTTGCACATGCGCGATGCATTAGACCGAATTGATACTCAAAACCCAGGCTTAATTTTAAAGTTTGGTGGGCATGCCATGGCGGCCGGTTTGACCATTATGGAAAAAGACTTCGAGCGATTCAGCAAGATGTTTGATGACGTTGTGCGTAAAGAGCTTGGTGAGACAGCGTTGAAGGGCATTATCTTGTCTGATGGTGAACTGTTACCTGAAGAGTTTTCCATGCATACCGCAGAAACTTTACGTGCTGGTGGTCCATGGGGGCAAGCTTTCCCTGAACCTATCTTCGATGGCGAGTTTAAGGTTCTTCACCAAAAGCTAGTGGGTGAGAAGCACTTAAAATTGATGCTTGAACCTTTGTATAAAGGTCACCCAACCAATGTCATGATTGATGGTATCGCTTTTAACGTTGATCTAAGACGTTGGCCTGACGCATCTGTTAAAACGGTTCATTTAGCATATAAGCTCGATATAAATGAATTCCGTGGTAACCAATCTCTTCAATTGATGGTTGATCACTTAGATGCGAAATGACTAGACGCAAAATCGCTAGAAGCCAAATCAAGCGCTTACTAGTTATCACTAATATTCACCTTATTCAGTCAGATCTAATGACTGGATAAGTGAATGGCATCATTCAATCGTGTTTCAAAAGTAAATCAAACTCGATGATTTTCGCGTCGAGTTTACATTCTACGTACAAGTCTGCGATCTCTTCTTTATCCAACCTAAAAAATTCTGTATCTCCGTCACACTTTTGAGTACAATTCTTCGGTTAAATTCTACTCATAAATGATGAGCTAAAATGTTTGAAATCAATCCTATAAAAAACCGTCTGCAGGATGTGTCTGAGCGCACAAATATCCTGAGGGGGTATCTTTGACTATGACGCTAAGAAAGAGCGTCTAGAAGAAGTAAACGCAGAACTAGAACAACCGGATGTATGGAACGAACCTGAGCGTGCGCAAGCGCTGGGTAAAGAGCGTTCATCACTAGAGGCAGTAGTTGAAACTATCGATCTTCTTGACCAAGGTGTTGAGGATGTGGAAGGGCTACTTGAGCTAGCGGTTGAAGAAGAAGACCAAGAAACGTTTGACGAAATCGAACCAGAATTAGCAGAGCTAGAAGCTAAGCTAGAAAAGCTGGAATTCCGTCGTATGTTTGCTGGCGATCACGATGCATCAGATTGCTATATCGACTTACAATCAGGCTCGGGCGGTACAGAAGCTCAAGACTGGACTTCAATGATGCTCCGCATGTACTTGCGTTGGGCTGATTCGAAAGGCTTCAAAACTGAAGTTATTGAAATGTCGGATGGTGATGTGGCTGGTCTGAAAGGCGCAACGGTACGCATCTCTGGTGAGTATGCTTATGGTTGGTTACGTACAGAGACTGGTGTTCACCGTCTAGTTCGTAAATCACCTTTTGATTCAAGTGGTCGTCGTCATACTTCATTTGCATCTGCGTTTATCTACCCAGAGATTGATGACAACATTACGATCGACATTAATCCTTCTGACCTACGTATTGATGTTTACCGTGCCTCTGGCGCTGGTGGTCAACACGTAAACACCACTGAATCTGCGGTACGTATTACTCACGTTCCAACCAATACAGTGGTTCAATGTCAGAATGACCGCTCGCAGCATAAGAACAAAGATCAAGCGATGAAGCAGCTACGTGCTAAGCTTTTTGAACTTGAGATTCAAAAACAAAATGCTGAAAAACAAGCGAGCGAAGAAACGAAATCAGACATCGGTTGGGGCAGTCAAATCCGCTCTTACGTACTGGATGATTCTCGTATCAAAGATTTGCGCACCGGTATCGAAAACCGTAATACTCAAGCGGTTCTTGACGGTGACTTAGACAAGTTTATTGAAGCTAGCCTGAAATCAGGTCTGTAAGCTTTACCGACTATTAAGCTTTACCAATAATATTGGTAAAAATGCCTATATTTGCAAAAATATAGCTGTCCAAATTATAAAAGCAGGGTACATCTCTAATGACTGATGCTGTTCAAAATGAAAACGTACAAGAAGCTTCTTCACCTGAAGAAAACAAACTAATCGCAGAGCGTCGTAGTAAGCTGGATCACATCCGCCAAAACTGCAAAGCGAATGGTCACCCAAATGATTTCCGTCGTGAGCACCTAGCGGGCGATCTTCAAGCGGAATTCGGTGAGAAGACTAAGGAAGAGCTAGAAGAGCTTAACCACATCGTTGCGATCGCGGGTCGTGTTATGGCGAAGCGTGGTCCATTCCTTGCGATTCAAGAAACTTCTGGTCGTATCCAAGCATACGCAGCGAAAGATGTACAAAAAGTACTAAAAGAGAAGTACCAAGGCCTAGATATCGGTGACATCATCGGTGTTAAAGGTGCGCTTCACAAATCTGGTAAAGGTGATCTTTACGTGAACATGGAAGAGTTTGAATTGCTAACGAAAGCACTTCGTCCTCTACCAGAGAAGTTCCACGGTCTAACTGACCAAGAAATGCGTTACCGCCAGCGTTACGTTGACCTAATCGTGAACGAAGACTCTCGTAACACATTCATCGTGCGTTCTAAGCTTGTGTCTTCAATCCGTAACTTCATGAGCTCAAAAGGCTACCTAGAAGTTGAAACGCCAATGATGCACGTGATCCCAGGCGGTGCAACAGCACGTCCATTCATCACTCATCACAACGCACTAGACATCGACATGTACCTACGTGTTGCACCTGAGCTTTACCTTAAGCGTCTAGTGGTTGGTGGTTTTGACCGTGTATTCGAGATCAA
This sequence comes from Vibrio sp. 99-70-13A1, assembly GCF_013114625.1. Taxonomy (GTDB): domain Bacteria; phylum Pseudomonadota; class Gammaproteobacteria; order Enterobacterales; family Vibrionaceae; genus Vibrio. The sequence goes on along the minus strand of NZ_VTXD01000009.1, from coordinate 11,910 downwards.
CCGTAACTTCCGTAACGAAGGTCTGTCTCCACGTCACAACCCAGAATTCACAATGATGGAATTCTACCAAGCGTACTCTGACTACAAAGATCTAATGGATCTAACGGAAGAGATGCTAAGTACAGCAGCGATGGACGTTCTTGGTTCGACTTCTATGCCTTACGGCGACGAAACGGTTGAGTTCGGTGGCACTTACGCTCGCATGAGCATGTTCGATGCAATCAAACACTACACACCTGAAAATGCAAATATCCAAGCTCTGACTGAAGATGATCTTCAGAACAGAGAATTGATGGTTAAAATTGCAGAAGAAGTGGGTCTGTACGTTGAGAAGTTCTGGACATGTGGTCAGCTTCTTGAAGAGATCTTTGGTGAAACGGCTGAGCCTCAGCTAATTCAACCAACGTTTATCACGGGTTACCCTGCGGACATTTCTCCACTGGCTCGTCGTAGCGACAGCAACCCATTCTTCACAGACCGCTTTGAGTTCTTCATCGGTGGCCGTGAAGTAGCGAACGGTTTCTCTGAGCTTAATGATGCACAAGACCAAGATGAGCGTTTTAAAGCACAAGTAAACGCGAAAGACGCGGGTGATGATGAAGCGATGTACTACGATGCAGATTACATTACTGCACTAGAGCACGGTCTACCGCCAACAGCGGGTCAAGGTATTGGTATTGATCGCCTAGCGATGCTATTTACTAACACGCACACAATCCGTGACGTAATCTTGTTCCCAGCAATGCGCCCACAAGCTTAATTGATAAATCAATAAGTTATAAATATCTAAAGCCACCTTCGGGTGGCTTTTTTGTTTTTATAGAAAAATCATATATAGCCCGCACTATTTATTCGAAACATTACTGAATATGACATAGTCTTACTATTGAGACTGGTTATCTTAGATAGTCTCATAACTGTAACGTTTGTATTTTTAATGCGACTAAGACTTATTTTAGTTTTTGTTGATGAATTTAATCATAAATAAAGTAAGGAAATAGGATGGGAACTCAATTTAAGATGGATTCCTTACCAGGCTCTCTTATCGTCGTGGGTGGTGCGTATGAACCTTGGCTATCTGTTTTAGAGCAGGTTGGCTGGCAATGCACACAATGTGCTGATTTACGTAAAGCGGATGCCTTAATTACCAGTACCGGCCCATGTATTGGTATCGTTGATTTAAGCCACGATGAATTCAGTTTAAATGGGATAGCGAACCTAGTTAGTACGCATAAACAAGTTCGCTGGCTGGCTTTTATCCGAGAATCGCAATTAGGTTCGGATACTATTTGCCAGTTTATCGTTAACTTCTGTATCGACTTTTTCACAGCTCCGATCCCAGATGCCCAATTATTAAATACTATTGGTCATCAGCTTGGCATGCTCAAGCTAGAAAAAAAGGTATGGCCTAATTATGGCAGTAGTCATGATATGGGGTTACTGGGTGAGTCTGTAGCCGTTAAGCGATTAAGAGATCAAGTTAAACGTATTGGTCCTACCGATGTCAGTATCTTAATTTACGGTGAGAGTGGTTCGGGGAAAGAAACCGTTGCTAGGGCGATTCACAATACCTCTTCACGCGCACATAACCCTTTTCTTGTTGTCAATTGCCGAGCTTTATCTGAAGAAAGGATTGAGTCGGATTTATTCGGGGTATCTCATAGTCATAACCCTAAAACCTCAATATTAGAGCAGGCAAATGGTGGAACGGTTTTATTAAATGATGCCCTTGCTATGCCAAAGTCTCAGCAAATGAATCTATTGAGGTTTTTACAGGAAGGGAAAGTTGATACTCAGACAGGTTCGAAAGCTGTCGATGTCCGTATTCTTGCCGCGAACTCTTCGGATATAGAAAAAGCACTGATTGACGGTGAATTTAACGAAGAGTTGTATCATTACATCAATGTATTAAGAATTAATGTTCCTAGCCTCAAAGAGCGTGCTGGAGATATTTCGATTCTGTCTAGCTATTACTTACAAGAGTATTCTAAAGAGTTTAATGCACAAGCTCGTAGTTTTTCTGAAGATGCGATGAAAGCTCTTACTCGTTATCATTGGCCAGGTAATATTCGTGAATTGATGAATCAATTAAAACGCGCGGTGCTTATGTCTGATTCTGTCATGATTGATGAGATTGAATTAGAACTACCAAAACATAATGATGGAAAGCGCAGTCTTAAAAGTATTCGAGAACGCTCTGAAAAGGATGCTTTAGTTCTTGTCTTAGAATCACATGGTGGACAAGTGTCATTAGCGGCAAAAGAGCTCGGGGTATCAAGAGCGACGATGTATCGGTTGTTGAATAAACACGGTTTAATCTCAGAAAGTACTATATAGAGCAATTACCCTGTAGAGAAATGTACATAAAAGGAGCCACGTATCTAGCGTGGCTTTTTCGTTTCAGCGATATGTTCTTTGGTTTAAATATAACCTATATGAATATGTTATATTTAAATGGATATGCAATCGTTTACTAGGTGAATACTTTGTTTTCATAATGTTATAAATTTACAGGTTGAATTTTATACTCATTTGAATAGAATTTAACCGTGAAAGCAAAGTTAGTTTTGCTTTATACATCATCATATATTTGGATTTTTTAGTTAGCTTGGAGGCGTAAATGAAACATTTTAATTTTATTCATCACATTTACGCGTCGTCGGATTGTAGTAAAGATATGCCTGCTTACATGGCTGGTACATCTATGACTAGTGATCTAGCCACCCAAGATAAATCTAACTAACAGATCCGTACCCTTCTTTGGCTGCGGAAATAGCAGCTAAATGGGAACCTATCCTTTATCTCATCTAGAACGCTATTTTCTCAGTTAATCCTATTACTGGAGAATTATTATGCGTCACTCAATTTATTTAAAACTTGCAACCGTTCTTGTCCGTGCTGATTTACGTCGTGAAGAAAGAGAATGGCAACGTAAAGTTCGCCGTAGTTCATTTGCTTTGCCATGGGAAAACAAACACTTACTAAGAGATATTGGCTTGGAAAGTGATGGTCGGCCTATTGCGTTTTCTGAACCTGAAGCTGTAACTATTGAGCGCCGAGTCCGTCACCTACGTCGAGTTTTAAGTGCACGAATACCAACGTAATATATGGGGTTGAAATACCTTCAGCCCCTAAATTGTATTGCGAGATGTTTATTATGGTGTCGGGATTATTAGAGTTATCCTGAATAAATATCGAATTGAAAAGAGAAGTGGCTGCCCACTTCTCTTTTTACGTTTCAAATGTATTTTTTTAGCAAAGCAAATGACTTCAACTAAGCTTGAATAGAGCAGTGGAGGTGAATCATGCAAAAACATCAATTAGACATGTGGTTACACGGACATCATAAGGAGTCTTATCAGCCACCTAAAGTGTATGTGATTGGGTGTTCAGATGTGACTGAATACTTATTGGCCGTTGAATACAAACATAAACTTGAACCGGTCAAAAAAGGCGGGGAGCCGTTGCATTTCGGATCTTTGGATCAAGTAAAAGAAGAGTTGATGCGGCTAGGTATAGAGAAAGCGTATTTACGACTACATAATGCCTACGATGAATTTGGCTCTGCACCAACCCAACCTTATTGTGATATAGAGCTGTCATTAACGACGCATTAAAAGCTTTCAGCACCTTAAATTAAAGGTTCTTTAAAGTATTATAGGTAATGCGCCGTTAAAATTTGGTGAGTAAATTGCGTTCTTAAATAGAAGCCTCTTGGCTTAGTTTTTATTGGTTTCCCATTTATGCCATAAGCTTCTGTGAGAACTCGGCTATTGGCTGCTTTTGGACGTAAGTGCAGAGCTTCTCCGTATCGGGCGGTGATTTGCTCTATGTTACCGAGCACGATAATTTCCATGAGCTCTTCCCAGTCTCTTCTTAACACGTCCTCTTCATCAGAGCTTGGTGTCCAAAGCAAAGGCGATCCAACTCTTCTATCCGCCAAAGGAATTTCTCTTTCTCCTTCAACGGGGATCCACAGCACTTTAGATAACTTATTTCGCACATGACTGGTTTCCCAAGTTAAACCTTGAACACCGATCAGTGGAGCAACACAGACAAAAGTTGTCTCTAGTGGCTTTCCGCTATAACTGATAGGGATGCTTTTTAATTCGATCCCTAAGTTAACAAAATCTTGTTGAGGTTTACTGCCAGCGAGAGCCCCTAAATGCCATTCAAGTAGCTGCCCGACCCAACCTTTATCTCGCTTAAGATCTGGTGGTACATCCATTTTGGCTTCGTTGGCTAACTCTTGAAATGACAATCCAGCAATAGCATTGGCTCTTTCTAGTAATTCTTCTTGGGTTTTAGGTTCTGGTTTCATAATAAAGAGGCAATATAAAAAATGAATTTTATCAGAAGTTATTGGAAATGATTACCGGTTAATAAACGATCTTGCTGTGCATCCTTTGATCAAACTTAAGGTTATCCACAGATTAGTTACGTAAAAATAAAAATAATTGTATTCTGTATAAATAAACAGGGGTTTAAGGGTGAATAAACACTTGCTATATCAGGCGTAAAATGAAGCTTTTAGTGCGCTGTGTGGATAAAGGTCACATTGGTTGATCTTTGACCGATTGTTTTTTCGTAAAGATCTTTACGGTTTTATTTTTATTTTTGTTTTTTGTTTTTTGTTTAACTATTTGATTTTTAATTGTTATATTTTTTTTCTTGAAATTATTAATAAATTTATTATCTATATGAAGACTGCTGATAACTGATTACTGTTAATTCTTCACATAGTTATTCACAGAAAAGGTGAATAAATGTGGTCTATGTCTCACTCTTGTGTGGGTAACTTAAATTTGAACAAAAGTTATCCAGAATTAAGATTAAAATCATAAATATCGGTTTAATCACATCACTAAGTTTGCTCCGCTTGGGGATATGTGGAAAAATCAATGCAATTAAAAATTTAGATAGAGGTTGGCCAGTGATAGATGGCGATGGTTACCGATTAAACGTTGGTATTGTAATCTGTAACAACCATGGTCAGGTCTTCTGGGCTAAACGATACGGGCAACATTCTTGGCAGTTTCCTCAAGGGGGAATTGATGAAGGTGAAACTCCAGAGCAGGCAATGTTCCGAGAGTTATATGAAGAGGTTGGTCTAACAAAAAAGGATGTGAAGGTCGTTGCAACTAGTCGTCATTGGTTACGCTATAAGCTACCCAAACGCTTGGTTCGATGGGATTCAAAACCTGTCTGTATTGGACAAAAACAGAAGTGGTTTCTTCTACGGCTAGATTGCGATGAATCTCGTATTAATATGCAGCGTGGAAGTACACCTGAATTTGATGGTTGGCGCTGGGTAAGCTATTGGTATCCAGTAAGACAAGTCGTTTCTTTTAAGCGAGATGTATATCGTCGAGCAATGAAAGAATTCGCATCTTTAGCAATGCCGTTTAAAGAGCGAAAGACAAAAGGAAAACGTAAACAACGTAGAGGGTAAGCATGCTCAGTCAACTAAGGGACATAGTTGAACAAGTTTCAAGGGTTGAAGATGTCTATACTGCCCTTGATATTTTAGTTAAAGAGACATGCAGCGCGATGCAGACTGAATGCTGCACCGTGTACCTTGCTAATGATGAAATGCAGCGCCTTGAGTTGATGGCAACTCAAGGTCTGAATTTTAAAACTGACAGCATTCATATTAATTTTTCGGAAGGTTTAGTTGGTCTTGTTAAACGCAGTGCCGAACCGATTAACCTTGCAGAAGTCTCGAATCACCCTGCCTATAAATTTTTTCCTGAACTAGGTGAAGATGTTTATCACTCTTTTTTAGGCACCCCAATTATCCATCGCAAGCAAGTGCTTGGCGTACTGGTTATTCAACAAAAGTCACCTCGCTTATTCAGTGAGATGGAAGAATCTTTCCTTGTCACTCTTTCTGCCCAGCTAGCTGTAATTGTCGCGCATGCTCAAACACAAGGTTTATGGCGTTTAGAGCAACAAAAACGCTTATCAAGCAAAGGTATTGCTGCTTCTTCAGGTGTGGCGATAGGCGAGCTTTGGTGGGACAACACACAACCTGAATTAACTGATGTATATCCGGCTTCTACGCTAAATATTGAAAGAGAACATGAGCAGCTGGTGGTGGCTATTGAAAATGCGCTGAATGATTTCAGGCGCATGAGAAAGCGTTTGGACAGTGATATTAATAAAGATGCTTTAGCTATCTTTGATTTATTTACTCACCTTCTGAACGATCCGATGCTGCGAAAAGATCTAAAAGCTCAGATTCAAAAAGGCGATAGGGCGGACTGGGCATTAAGACAGGTCGTTGAAAGTTATTCAAACCGCTTTGCTAGAATGTCGGATGTTTACTTAAGGGAGCGAGCCCAAGATATTCGCGAATTAGGTCAGAGGTTGCTCTACTTTCTTCATAATACTGAATATGAACAGCGCTCGTTAGAAAAGCCAATAATATTAGTTGTCCGTGAGTTAACGGCTTCTGTTTTAGCTTCTATCCCTAAAGAGAAGTTATTGGCTGTGGTGTCTCTTGAAGGCGCTGCGAACTCTCATGCTGCTATTTTGTCTCGCGCTTTAGGCGTACCTGCTGTTATGGGGCTTAGCCTGAACCTTGAACAAATAAATGGCAAGCAAGCCATTGTTGATGGTTACAGTGGCGACGTGTTTATTGAACCTGATGGTAACTTACTGAGTGAATATGGTGAGTTAGTGTTAGAGGAGAGTGAGCTCTCTTCAATGGTCAATAAAGAGCTGTTTAAGCCGGCACTGACACAAGACGGCAGGCATGTTGATATTTTATTAAATGCAGGCTTGAGTGCTGATACTAACATTGCCCTAAACCAAGGGGTTGATGGTGTTGGTTTGTATCGAACTGAAATTTCGTTTCTTCTACAACAGCGTTTCCCTTCTGAAGATGAACAAGTGAAGCAGTATCGTTCAGTCTTGGACAGTTATCCGAATAAACAAGTGGTTATGAGAACACTTGATATTGGTGGTGATAAAGCCTTGCCTTACTTTCCTATTGAGGAAGATAACCCGTTCTTAGGTTGGCGCGGGATTCGTTTTACGCTTGATCATCCCGATATATTTATCATTCAATTACGTGCAATGCTTAGAGCAAGCTGTGACAGCCAGAACTTAAGTATTTTACTTCCGATGATCTCTGGTGCGCAGGAACTTGATGATGCCATTAAACTTATTGAACAAGCCTACGATGAAGTGAGTTTGTTAGATAGCCGAGTTAGAATGCCACGTATTGGTATTATGCTGGAAGTGCCTTCAATTTTGTATCTACTGCCCCTTATTGCAAATAAAGTGGACTTTGTATCGGTTGGAACCAACGATTTAACTCAATATTTATTAGCGGTAGATCGGAACAATTCACGTGTTGCGAGTGTCTATGAGTCTATGCATCCCGCGGTTATTATGGCTTTGAAACAAATACATGATACGTGTAAGCAACATTCATTACCTGTTTGTATATGTGGTGAGCTTGCAGGTGACCCGATGGGTGCATTGTTATTAGTTGGATTAGGGTACGACACTCTAAGTATGAATACCTCCAACGTTGCAAGAACCAAGTATTTGATTCGCCAGTCTACGCATCAAGAACTGCAAGATTTGGCGAATAAAGCATTATCACAACCCTACGGAAGTAGCATCTATAGTATGATGCTAAGTTATTTTGAAGAACGAGAGTTTACTGGCTTTATTCGAGCGGGTAAGAAATAGGATATAGCGTGACATATGAACTAATAGGCTTGCTGGTGGTATTGGGTGCGGTAGTTGGCGTATTAGCAGGTTTACTGGGTATTGGTGGCGGGTTACTTGTTGTTCCTGCTCTACTTTTCCTCCTTCCGAAATCTGGAATATCTCCGGATATTGCCATGCAAATGGCATTAGCAACGTCTTTAGCCACAATCATAGTGACTTCAGGTTCATCCGCTTTAAATCATCTAAAGTTGGGTAATGTTGATGTATTCGTTATTAAGTGGTTGATGCCAGGAGTCGTGATTGGCGGCTTCATGGGGTCTTTTATTGCTGATGTCATCCCAACAGAATACCTTCCTAAAGTTTTTGGTGTCATTGTACTGTTACTTGCAATGCAAATGCTGTTATCGATTCGTTCAACTAGTCAAAAATCTATGCCGAGTTCTGCTAAAACCATCATGTATGGTGGTGGGATAGGCGTTATTTCAAGCCTAGCTGGAATCGGTGGCGGTTCATTGTCTGTGCCTTTTTTGAACCACCATGGCATAGAGATGCGTAAAGCGGTGGGTTCATCCTCAGTGTGTGGTTGTGTGATAGCTTTATCGGGCATGCTTGGGTTTGTTTGGCATGGCTCATCTGTAGGTAATTTGCCTGAATACAGTGTCGGCTATGTTTACTTACCAGCTTTAGTTGCCGTTGCGAGTGCCTCTGTACTGACAACTCGCATAGGCGCAAAGCTTGCGACACAATTGCCGACATCGGTTTTAAAAAAATTCTTTGCCGTATTTTTAATGTTCATTGCTGGCGCTATGTTGCTGTAGTTCAATTTCAGTCTTCTTAGCCTGCGCGTTCCATTCATTGTTATTTATTTTATTGTTATAGAGAGCCGAGTATGTCTCAGGGGTTTATTGAATTCCCAAATATTGATCCTGTTCTTATCGAACTAGGTCCTATTGCTGTTCGTTGGTACGGGTTGATGTACCTTGTTGGTTTTATGTTTGCTTTGTGGTTAGCAAACCGCCGAGCAGATAAGCCGAATAGTGGATGGACGAGAGAGCAAGTGTCTGACTTATTGTTCGCAGGCTTTCTTGGGGTTGTGATTGGTGGGCGTGTTGGTTACGTTCTTTTTTACAACTTTGATTTGTTTTTACAAGACCCGCTATATCTGTTCAAAGTATGGACCGGTGGCATGTCTTTCCATGGTGGCTTGCTGGGTGTGATTAGCGCAATGTTCTGGTATGCACGTAAGAATGGTCGACCATTCTTCGGTGTAGCTGATTTTATTGCGCCTTTAGTACCATTTGGTTTAGGGATGGGGCGCCTAGGTAACTTCATGAACAGTGAATTATGGGGACGCGTAACTGATGTGCCATGGGGTATTGTTTTCCCTAATGGTGGACCATTGCCTCGTCATCCATCTCAACTGTATGAAATGGCACTAGAAGGCATTGTTCTATTCTTCATCCTCAATTGGTTTATTCGTAAACCTCGTCCGTTAGGTTCTGTTTCTGGTCTGTTCTTAATGGGGTACGGCTCTTTCCGCTTCCTTGTTGAATATGTACGTGAACCGGATGCTCATCTTGGTTTGTTTGGTGACTTCATCTCTATGGGGCAAATATTATCGCTACCAATGGTGATTTTAGGTGCTTTGATGGTAGCGTGGGCATACAAATCAAACCGTAAAGTTGTTCAGTAGAATTCATTTTTTGTTAGGAAAGTTATCGTGAAGCAGTATTTAGATCTTTGTCAGCGTATCGTCGATGATGGTGTATGGATTGAAAATGAACGGACAGGTAAACGCTGTCTTACCGTGGTTAATGCTGATCTAACCTACAATGTTGGTCAGAATCAATTCCCGCTAGTGACAACCCGTAAAAGTTTTTGGAAAGCGGCTGTCGCAGAGCTTCTTGGCTACATTCGAGGTTACGATAATGCAGAAGATTTCAGAAAGCTTGGCACTAAGACTTGGGATGCTAATTCAAACTTAAACGACGTTTGGCTAAACAATCCTTACCGTAAAGGTGAAGATGACATGGGGCGAGTTTACGGTGTTCAAGGTCGAGCATGGGCTAAGCCTGATGGCGGTCATATCGATCAATTGAAGAAGATTGTAGATGACTTAACTCGTGGTGTAGACGACCGTGGTGAAATCCTGAATTTCTATAACCCTGGTGAGTTCCACATGGGCTGTTTAAGACCGTGTATGTATAGCCATCACTTCTCCCTGCTGGGTGACACTTTATATTTAAATAGTACTCAGCGTTCTTGTGACGTACCGCTTGGGCTTAATTTCAATATGGTTCAGGTTTATGTGTTTTTGGCTATCATCGCTCAAATTACAGGTAAGAAACCTGGCGTGGCTTATCATAAAATTGTGAATGCTCATATTTATGAAGATCAACTGGCGCCAATGAAAGATATTCAGTTGAAAAGAGAACCACTGGCTGCTGCTACTTTTCATATTAACCCTGAAATTAAATCACTTGAAGATTTAGAAACTTGGGTGACATTAGATGATTTTTGGGTTGAAGGTTATGAATGCCATGAAGCAATTAAATACCCATTTTCAGTTTAATCGTTTCTATGACGTTCTTTTGTTAAAGCGACAAAGAATGGGAAGTGACAGAAGTAATTGTCGATAGAGAAAAATCGATAAATAAATGATTAAAAGGTTGGCTAGAAATAGCCAACCTTTTTTGTATCTATACCTTTCTTTTGTATCTATAACGTTATCTTTGGATGTAAAAAATCCCCGCCTCAATGAGAGCGGGGATTTTTATTTAAAAGCGTATCTTAATAAAGGTAATGTCTATGCTGTTAGAGCAAGAATAGTACCTGGCATTACGATAAATACTGCAGCTAAGTAACCAGCAACAACAGCTTTGTTTTTTACTGCCATGTCTGAGATGAAATCTGCGCCCTTAACCGGCAGTTCACGTAGGAACGGAATACCATAGATGAATACTGTTGCCATCAAGTTAAACACTAAGTGAACAAGGGCAATCTGTAGTGCAAATACTGCGAACTCACCAGAAACGGCTGTCGCTGCAAGTAAAGCGGTAATACATGTACCGATGTTAGCACCAAGAGTGAATGGGTAAACATCACGAACCTTAAGAACACCAGTACCCACAAGTGGAACCATTAAGCTTGTCGTTGTAGAAGATGATTGCACTAGAATCGTTACGATTGAACCTGAAGCGATACCGTGAAGTGGACCACGACCAATTGCATTCTTTAGAATTTCACGAGCACGACCAACCATCAAGCTCTTCATCAGCTTACCCATCACTGTGATTGCGATGAAGATAGTTGCGATACCTAATACAATAAGCATAACGCCGCCAACAGTATCACCAAATGTTGATAGAGGCTCTTGAATCGCGCTCACAACGGGCTTAGTAATAGGCTTGATGAAGTTAAAGCCTTTAATGCTCATGTCACCGGTTGCTAGCATTGGAGAAACCAACCAATGAGAAATCTTTTCTAACATACCAAACATCATTTCTATTGGTAAGAAGATGGCAACGGCAAGGAGATTAAAGAAATCGTGAATAGTCGCACTTGCAAAAGCACGCTTAAACTCATCCTTACAACGTACATGACCAAGGCTAACTAGCGTATTAGTTACTGTTGTACCAATGTTAGCACCCATAATCATAGGGATAGCGACTTCAACTGGTAAACCACCAGCAACTAAGCCAACAATAATTGAAGTAACAGTACTTGATGATTGAATAAGCGCTGTTGCTGTTAAACCAATCATTAAGCCTGCAACTGGGTGAGATGCAAATTCAAATAAAACTTTTGCTTGTTCGCCCGTTGCCCATTTAAAGCCTGTACCTACCATTGAAACTGAAAGTAATAGTAGGTAAAGCATGAATGCCAAGTTAGCCCAGCGTAGCCAGCGAGTAGTGCTCGTCATTGGCGCTGCTGCAGTAGTAGCTTGGTTCATAATGTATTCTCCATTTGACTGTAAGAGTCTGTGTTTAGTCTATGAGTTAATCTGAGCGTGATGTTAGAGGGGAAATATTTCAGTAATATTACATTTTTATGAGGTCTCTTTTTTTTCGTGATGTTTTAACTGTGAAATATGTAAATATAAAATGACACGTTAATATCTATATGTTTTTAAAGGTTTTATTTTGATTTTTATTCGGTGGGATCTAGCTCGATTATTTGAATTTTTTTTCGATTTTTATTTTAAATATGACAATGTGAAAATAG
>NZ_VTXD01000080.1 GCF_013114625.1 Vibrio sp. 99-70-13A1 | reverse complement strand
GCGGCGTTATACGACTTTATTAAATTCGGAGAACCAAATGGACTTAGATATCTATCAGGTTGATTCATTTACAAGTGAAGCATTCAAAGGAAACCCTGCTGGAGTTTGTATAACGAGCAATGGTTTAAGTGAAAGCTTAATGCTTTCAATTGCTGAAGAAATGGCTGTATCCGAAACGGCTTTTCTATCACTTTCTGATATGAGGCTTAGGTGGTTTACTCCTAAAACTGAGGTAAAGCTATGTGGTCATGGAACACTTGCTGCTGCCCATATTCTGAAAGAAAGGGGGCTGTTAAATACTGGCGATAAAGTCAATTTTACAACGTTATCTGGAACATTATCTGCGCTCATAAACGAATCTACAGTCGAACTAGATTTTCCATCACCAGCCATTCAATTCGACATTTCTCCCTGTCAGGTGCTATTGGATAATTTAGGCATAGAGGAATGTAAAATAGTTTCATTTGGTAACTTTGATTCAAAGGTTTTCATTGAAGTTGATAGCGAGGACACATTACAGAACCTTCAGCCAAACTTTGAGGCAATGAAGCAAAATCATAGTCGTGGTGTTCTGGTGACTACAAGTTCAAGTAGTAAAGGTTTAGACTTCGTTTCAAGGTATTTTGCGCCTTGGGTCGGTGTAAATGAAGATCCTGTAACAGGGTCTGCACATTGTGCTTTAACTGTGTATTGGTCAGAAAAACTCGATAAATTAAAACTTAAGGGTTATCAAGCTTCCGCTCGTGGTGGGTATGTTGCCACTGAGCTTCTACCTACTGGTCGAACGAAATTGATAGGTGCGGCAGTGACAGTCATTAAAGGGACTATACAGGCACCAGTCGTATAACAAGCAATTTAAGCAGACGTCAACGCTTGGCCTTTTCAACTCGGTTTAGCTTCAGTGATTTAGGTGGTAAGTTTGAATGTATTGGTGGCGTTGTCAGCTACTTAATTGGGCGTTATGTGCAAGGAGGTAATATGTCTAAAATCTACCTGTTTGACTGGGGTAATACTCTCATGGTCGATTTTCCTAACCAAAAGGGGAAAATGTGCGATTGGGTAACAGTTCAAGCTGTTGACGGAGCATTACGAACAATTAAAGAGCTATCGAAAAGTCATCCTGTTTATATTGCAACAAACGCAGCCGACTCGTCCGAAACTGATATTAAGTTGGCATTTGACAGGGTTGGCTTATCTCCTTATATCTCGGGTTACTTTTGCAAAGCGAACCTTGGTATAGGTAAAGGTACCTCAGAATTCTTCCACAAAATCATCAATGTTTTAAATGTTGAACCACAGTCAATAATAATGGTTGGGGATACATATGAAAAAGATATTGAGCCTGCAATTTCAGCCGGTATTCAAGCACTTTGGTTTAACTCTAAGTGTACGAATACTTCAGTTCCTAAAGGTGTAAAACAAATCAGTCACCTGTTGGAACTTTGCACATAACAAGCAATTTAAGCAGACTGTCAACGCTTGGCATTTTCAGCTTGGTTTAGCTTCAGTGACTAAGGTGGTAAGTTTTAGTGTATTGGTAGCGTTGTCAGCTACTTAATTGGGCGTTAAGCAGCAGGCGAAAAATTGACATCAATAGGAGTTTTGTAGAAATGCCATTAAATCATACATCAATGTATGCTGATTTGACCGATGAGCACTATGCGCTGATTGGTCGTGTCGTCGTTGAATGGTCTAACATTGAGTTTTTACTGGGTAATTTGCTTAGTCGCTTATTATTTACTCCAGAGTTTCCTGGCAGGGTGTATTCTCGTGGAATGGGTGCGGCTAAGCTGCAACGAGCAGTAACAGATGCGCTTGAACTACATCGACTACGCTATAGAAATCAGGTTGTTGATGAAGATCTTGAGTTGAAAATATCTCAAACAAACAGTCATCTTAATACCCTAAGACAAACAAGAAATAAGTTTGCACACTTTTGTTGGGCAAGAACGAGTGATGATGAAATTTTTGGTACTGGTTTTTCGAGCGCAACAGACGGTTCGAAACGATCGAATAAAGACTTTGTCAGTTACACTGTTGAAGAACTAAAAGAATTTCATAGACAGCTATACAGCGTAGTAGATGAATTAAGTAATGTCCTTCAGTTGATTCCTGAAATGCATGAAGATGGAATCTCTAAGAAGTTAGGTGAGTCAGCTGCTTAACAAGCAATTTAAGCTGACAGCCAACGCGTGGCATTTTCAGTTCCAAATGGTTTGGGTGTAATCGGCGCGTTGCTTGGGGTTCAGGTTTGCGTTGGTCTGCAACTTAATTGGGCGTTATGTGAATAATCGGAGTTTAAGTGAAGATTCATATTGATTGGGTAGGCGCACATACCCTAGAAGATGTGCGAGAGTTAACCAATAGTGATGACTATGGTATCTATCAAATATATGGAACTCATCCAATCTATGGTTCAGATGTTCTCCTTTATATTGGTAAAGCTGACAGACAAACGTTGGGTATGAGAATACCGCAGCATGAAAAATGGGCATATACTTCAGATGCTAATAACATAAAGGTCTATACAGGGCATTTAGGTTCAAATTTAGACGTTACTGACGAAGAATGGTCTCGACTAATTGATATCGCAGAGCGTTTGTTAATTTTCACTCATAAGCCTGCTTTTAACTCATCTAGCATCAACACAATGTCCAAAGTACCTATTGAAGCGCATGTGTTCAACTGGGGCAATCATAGAAGTTTAATGCCAGAGGTGTCTGCTTTTCGGTATTTAGCTACAGATAGTGAGCATTTTGCTACTTATCGTAACTTTGGCGAGTAAAATTCACATAACAAAGCGTTTAAGACAGATTCGCAACACTCGGCGTTTTCATTTCAAGTTGAGTTTTGTGGTTACGGTGCAATGGTTTAGGTTAAGTGGTAGCGTTGCTCACTACTTAACGCGGCGTTATGTTGCGGTTCGAATTTATCGTATTTAAAGGGTTGATATGATTGTACTTAGAGAAATGCGGCAAGATGAATATCCAGATTATTGCCAGTATTTTATTGACGATTACAGTCAGGAAATTGCCGAAAATTATGGTCATTCTTTAGATCTTGCTATCGAGTTAGCAAAGAAAGACTTGCACCGTTGTTTTCCTGACGGGCTTGAAAGTAATGAGCATTCTCTACTTTGTATTGATGCTGAAATCGACGGTAAAATGGAGCTTGTAGGTTATCTCTGGCATTCAGTGAAAATTGAAGATAAATCTACATTTATTTATGATTTTTATATTTCAAATGAGTATCGAGGCTTTGGCTATGGGACTCAATCAATTTCAGAGCTTGAAAATCAGTTGAAATCTAGTGGTATTAATCAAATCAAACTGAGAGTGGCTTATCATAATGAGCGTGCGCTTAAGTTGTATAAAGACGTTG
>NZ_VTXD01000079.1 GCF_013114625.1 Vibrio sp. 99-70-13A1 | reverse complement strand
TCGCTGCTGCCTGATGTATTACCCGCTGCGTCGGTTTGACGAACGGTAATCGTGTTGTCACCTTCCGTTGGTACTGGTGCGGTTGTCGTCCAGTTTCCGTCAACAAGGTATTCGACTGTCGCGCCATCTTCTGTGCCGCCGACTGTGAAGCTGCCGTCATTGGTTAAGAAGTCATCCGCTGCTGAGCCTGAATCAGTATCAAGTGTCAGAGCCGGTGCATCAGGTGCGGTCGTATCTAGAGTGAACGTCAGCGTTGAGCTGCCTGATGTATTGCCCGCTGCGTCGGTTTGACGAATGGTAATCGTGTTTTCACCTTCAGTTGGTACTGGCGCCGTTGTCGTCCAGTTGCCGTCAACAAGATATTCTATTGTCGCGCCATCTTCTGTGCCGCCGACGGTGAAGCTGCCGTCATTGGTTAAGAAGTCATCCGCTGCTGAGCCTGAATCCGTATCAAGTGTCAGAGCTGGTGCATCGGGTGCGGTCGTATCAAGAGTGAACGTTAGCGTTGAGCTGCCTGATGTATTACCCGCTGCGTCGGTTTGACGAACGGTAATCGTGTTGTCACCTTCCGTTGGCACTGGCGCCGTTGTCGTCCAGTTGCCATCCACGAAGTATTCAACTGTCGCGCCATCTTCTGTACCGCCGACTGTAAAGCTGCCGTCATTCGTTAAGAAGTCATCCGCCGCTGACCCTGAATCCGTATCAAGTGTCAGAGCCGGTGCATCAGGTGCGGTCGTATCAAGAGTGAACGTCAGCGTTGAGCTGCCTGATGTATTGTCCGCTGCGTCGGTTTGACGAACGGTAATCGTGTTATCACCTTCAGTTGGTACTGGCGCCGTTGTCGTCCAGTTGCCACCCACGAAGTATTCTACTGTCGCGCCATCTTCTGTACCGCCGACTGTAAAGCTACCGTCGTTTGTTAAGAAGTCATCCGCCGCTGAGCCTGAGTCAATATCAAGTGTCAGGACTGGTGCATCTGGGGCTGTGGTATCTGATGTTGATTCTAAAATCTGAAAAGCTTCGATTAAACCTAAGCTTTGAGTCTCTGAGAAACCTATAGAAGCAAACCCTTCAGTCAGAAATTCTGTTTGAGCAATTATTTCAGTGCCATCTCTTTCAATACTTCCACCAGCAACAAGGCTCGAACCACTACTAGTACCTGCAGCAGTTGCAAATTCATCATTTAGTTGAGTCGGGTCTTCGCCTTGTTCTAAGGCTGCAAAAATATTTGCAATATCATCAGTTACATCAACCTCATTATCGTCAACAAAACGACTAACCTTAACTATTGGTTGAGCAGACTCTTCTGATGTTTCAAGAACGACGTCACCGTTTAATAACGGCTCACCATCTTTTAATACTCTGATATTGCCATCTATACCAACGACTATTCGTTGTCCAATTACCAATGCACTACTAGCGATGACTGTGGTGATATCCATAAAAACCTCTAAATCCAAATAGCTTCGTTAATGTCGTCAACGAAATGACACTAAAATCTTATCTTGTTAATATATCATTATAACTTATACAATTCACGCTTGCGTAATATATAAATAACAGTTCACCATTCGCATTAACATCCATTAAAATGTACTAAAAAGTCATTAAGTTACACAAATATTAAGCAAGTTAATTCATTATTTTATATAATAATTTGAGTAAGCTACCTTATACATAAAATCCTGCACAATGCATGGTGGCACATATCTACTTTTGGCTGGATAAAAACGTAAATTTGTTGACACCTTGTTATAATTCTCAGATATGAGACTCAGATATGTTTAACATTCATGCATTACATATGCTCCGGAGAAATAAATTGAATTGGATTCAAAAATGCACTCTAGGTTCTATGATGGCTTTTAGCTTTTCTTCTAGTGCTCAAACGCTGGAGCAAGCTGTTGCTATTACCTTAGAAACTAATCCAAGCATCAAAAGTTCATACAACGAATATATTAGTAAGCGATATATTAATGATGCATCTGGAGGTGCTTATAGACCAAGCATAGACTTAGATGCTGGTGTTGGGTATGAGCATACGAACCTTGCATCAAACAGTAATGATGCAACCGACTTAACACGTAAAGAAGCCACTATCACACTGACTCAATTAATTTGGGATGGCTCTAATACACTTAATGATATTGACCGCACTGCAGCTGATGCCGAGTCTGTACGCTATCAATTACTTTCTGATGCTCAAGATATGGCTTTAGAAGTAACTAAAGTGTACTTGGATGCGGTAAAAGCATATGAAGTCCTTTCCCTCTCTGAGAGTAACCTCGCGACACATAAAGAAATTTATAGGGACATTAAAAAGCGCGTTGATTCTGGAATTGGTTCAACAGCAGATATGTCACAAGTTGAAGCCCGTATTGCGAAAGCTCATGGAAATCTACTTGCAGCACAAAACAACTTGTTTGACACCCATATTCAGTTTCAGCAATTAGTGGGACAGTCACCTCTAGGGCTAGTTTTCCCTCGAGCAGACTCAAGTGCTCTCCCTCACACCGTCGAGAAAGCCTTAGATCAAGCTTTTGAAATGCATCCAGTAATCAAAATAGCTCAAGTGGATGTTGATTCGGCAAAATTTCAGTACAAACAATCGAAAAGCAACAACTACCCAACTATCTCAGTAGAAGCAGCACAAACCTGGCGAGATGATGCAGGTGGCACAGAAGGTAATAGCGATGAGTTTTCTGCAATGCTGCGTTTACGGTACAACCTGTATAATGGCGGTT
>NZ_VTXD01000078.1 GCF_013114625.1 Vibrio sp. 99-70-13A1 | reverse complement strand
GAAGATAGGCGAGTAGCCTCAACATAACAAACAATTTAAGCGTGATTCCCCACGCTTGGCATTTTTGGTTTGGGTTTAGTTTAGTGTTTACGGTGTCCAAATTGAGTGCAGTGGCAGCGTGGCTCACACCTTAATTGGGCGTTATGTGAATTGGAGAAATTGAGTATATGAAGAAGTTTATCGCTATATTTATAGCAGTCTTGTGCCTAACTTCCCTTGGTGTTCAAGCAAATGATTATCGGTTAAAACAAGCCTATGAAAATCATCAAAGTGATGTCCAAGTTCAAGGTTCAGGTACAGTGCTCAGTTTGTTACGTGATGATAACGAGGGAAGTAGGCATCAAAAGTTCATATTGAAATTGAACAGTAAACAAACTTTACTTGTTGCTCATAATATCGATTTAGCTCCTAGAATCCCAAACCTTAGAGTGGGTGATCGAGTTCAGTTTTATGGTGAATATGAATGGAATCCCAAAGGTGGCGTAATGCACTGGACACATCATGATCCAAATAATAGACACGTGGACGGTTGGTTAAAGCACAACGGTAAGAAGTACGAGTAAAATTCACATAACAAGCAATTCAAGCAGACTGTCAACGCGTGGTATTTTCAACTCGGTTTAGTTTCAGTGATTACGGTGGTAAATTTGAGTGTATTTGGTAGCGTTGTCAGCTACTTAATTGGGCGTTATGCTCTATGCTGAAAAGTGGAACTTTATGGAGGTTGGCATGAGTATCAAAGAATCTGATTGGAAAGTTTTCTGCGAAATTAAAAATGAAGCTATTCAGTTGTATTGTACAAGGCAGCTGAACGAAGTCATTGAAACTATTACTGACGAGTCAGAACTTGCAGGGGAAAGGTTTCATTTCATGTGTCAGTATTCCAAAACATCAGAAAAGCAGATGAAGCTTATCTTTGATGGTCATTCTCGGAATAAGGCATTTATTCAGCTCATGCTAATGTGTGAAGAAAAATTGGTTGCACCAGAGCAGTTCGAACGCCTTTCGGATGAATTAAAAAAAGACATTACGTCGTTGTTGGAAAGACGAGCATAACAAAGCGTTTAAGACGGATTCCCAACGCTCGGCATTTTCAGTTTGCTTTGGCTTAAGTGTTTACGGCACAATGCTTTAGGTGCAGTAGTATGCGTTGCTCACCACTTAACGCGGCGTTATGTAAATACAAATACACAAACGGTTTGTAGTTCGGTATAATTGAGGTGTTATTAAACTAGAGCTATGTCATATCATGAAATTCGTCGTTCCACTTACATTGATATCTACGTTATTACTGTCCTCAACGGGTTATAGCGCAACAAAAATTGATTCCAAAAATGCTCCGTTCCATGTGGGTGAAGATGTTATTGCTTGCGGTATTCTTAAAGAAGTTTCGCGCTTTAAGCGAGGAGTGTATCTAAATATGGATAATCGATTCCCTAAGCAATCTGTAACTTTTGTTGTATGGGAAGACGATTTGTCTACCTTTAGGCAAGAACATGGTGCGTTTCAAAGCCTCACTGGTCAAAGAATTTGTGGCAAAGGCATTGTTAATGAGTACAAAGGGCGCAGCCAAATAAGTTTGTATAACGCATTTTCACTGAAGTTAAGTAACTAGTTAAATAGTCTGATTTTTGTATCAAGGTAGTAACGCCATGAGCGAACATGTGTATATCACAAGAAGTAATATGCAGAAACTGGAGTCGTCTGCTAAAGCAAATACACGGAATGTAAGTGAACTTGTCCAATGTTATGATAGTCAGTTGACAAACTTATTATCGAAACCAGAGTTGGAGTTTTTGTCATCGACTAAGCTAGTGCTAGAGACCATTAACGAATCATATGCTTTACTCGAAGTTGAGTATTCTAAACTTCAGATTAAAACTACGCGATTACCACCGAACTCTAGATGGGTTTATCTTGGAGGAGCTCCTGCTTACCACAAAGATAAAAACTGCTCTAGACTGCATCAAGATTATCTGAACTTTGAAATACCGGAAGAGCTACCTGAAAGCCGAATCTCGGAATATAGGAAGTTTTTCATAGATAATCTCTCGCTTTTTCATGAGGACGCGGAAAGGTTTTATGTGCGAATTTCAACGAGATTTGGTTTAAAAACTAGTCAAGTTAGAACAATTCAACACGATAATTCCGGATATAATGAAATGCGTAACTCAGTATTCAATGTGGATCTTGCAACCCAAAATATCCGTGCGCATATAACTAAGATGCTTGATTACAAAAATTCTGATCCTACAGTACATAAACTAATTCACTCAGTTGGGTTTGCTACTCATAAAGCTATGGACTATAAATCCAATAAAAAGTACATAGACTTAGATGGTGATAACCCAGTAAAACAATGGCACCAGCTCAAGTTGCAGCTGAAAACCTTGTTAATAGATCACATGATATCAGTAACGAACCCTGAGCTTGCCTTTAATCAATCAGTGCTCGATACAGCAGGTTTTATTTCTTGCAAAGAGTGTTCGGGTTTTAATAGCACTATTAAACTGTAGTAGTTAAGAAATCGCCTGCATGTAAGTATTTACATAACAAACTGTTTAAGAGTGATTCGCAACGCGTGGCATTTTTACTATGCGTTGCGTTTAGTGTTTAAGGTGGTATGCGTCGGCTTCGGTATTGCGTTGCTCACACCTTAACAGGGCGTTATGTACTAGGAGGTAATTATCGATACTTACATTAAATTGAACTTTAGAAAGTATGTCTTATCTGAGTTTGTATTTATCATAACTTTATTGGGTTTTT
>NZ_VTXD01000077.1 GCF_013114625.1 Vibrio sp. 99-70-13A1 | reverse complement strand
ATAAAAACACAACAGAGATTACAATAATAAAATAATGCAATGCAATTGCAGTATTTTTAAACTTTTCATATATTAAATATGAAAAAATACCAACTATAAAAAACTCAATTTTATTAGGCAAGAAAGACGGATAACTATAGAAATACCTGATAAAAGTCATAAAAACAGCTACAACAACAAAAAATGTTGTAAGTCTACAAGCAATTTTGTTTTTAAAAATAACGCCAATAATAAAAGGGGCAATTAAGTAAAACTGCCACTCTAGTGATATGCTCCACGCGGGACCATTAATCGAATATGAAGAGTAAGGTAGAATAAAATCTAAAACACCGTGCATCATACTCATATGAGCAATTATATGAGTATAAATATTACTGCGTGATGCATCTAAATATTCTAACCTGGTAAAATTCTGCTTAATTTCCCATGGTAAAGTTTCTAGTGCTGAGATAGAAACATTTATGAGTAGTGCAGCAAAAATCGTAGTTACAAACAATATAGGAAATATTCTAAAAAATCTGGATTTTATATAATCTATATAAGTATAAGTATTAGCCAGATACTGCTTATTTAATGTTAGAG
This sequence comes from Vibrio sp. 99-70-13A1, assembly GCF_013114625.1. Classification (GTDB taxonomy): domain Bacteria; phylum Pseudomonadota; class Gammaproteobacteria; order Enterobacterales; family Vibrionaceae; genus Vibrio. The sequence continues at coordinate 2,220 of NZ_VTXD01000077.1, read as the reverse complement.
TAATAACAAAGCCACTAAGAATTATAAATACATCTACAGCAAGACCTCCACTAAGGAATAATTTATAGAATAAATTGGCACTATCACGATCAATTCCAGCAGAAGGAAGAGCATGACTGACGAACACCCATAAGGCCATAGCGCCTCTAAGTGATTCTAGCTGTGTTAATTTCAAAGTAACTCCTGTTTATTTTAAATCATAAAATTTGTTGTTAAACGTACTATCCCATCGAATTAAGAGCGTTCAAAATAATAATCAAAATATCGCTATAGTCGAAAATCCAAACTCGCTTTAAATACATAATTAACTAAAAATCAACCCTTCGGGCTCACTGACTATTTTAGTTACAAGATAAAAAGACATATTGCTAATTAAGAGGACACAAAAGCTAATCAGATATAATTATATAGTCTTAAATTAAAAAGAAAAAAATGTCAAAATATAAACATCATCCAGTTATTTAAAAGATCATCTTGCTTTATAATACTCTAGAACGGGAATTTCGCGCTATCAGCTATTCTATAGAGGCAGTGTTTATGTTTTTCTCATCTTGGGGCTGTCATATAGTCACATGACTTCTTTATTTACACCGACTATATCTAAGAAACACTTTCTAAACCAAAGGTGATTCCCTAATAGTTTCTTAAATTATATGGAAGTTATTCTTCGAGCCTTATCATTACTTGGCCGGCTAACACCCTACAAAGAGCTAAAAACAACTCATAAGGTGATACCAACCCCAATAATTAGATGCAATTATAATTATTGTACTATTAATAAATTAATGATTCTACTCTTTAAAACTATCAACATTTTTATACATTTTATATCTTAAATATAAATTTGAAATAACTGCTTTAAATAAATACTTCCCCTTTGAATCCCCCCCTAAACCATGAACTAAGCGACAATCTTCCAATAATTCTATTTTATTACCTTGTTTTCTAACTCTATCACAAAGCTCTGTATCTTCTGCATACATAGGAAATCTAATATCAAAACCACCAATCTCATAAAAAAAGCTCTTATTCAACAATATTGCTGCGCCAAAGTACCAATAACTACCTTTTGGTGATTCAGATTTAGCCCCAAACAAACTAAAAATAGTGGTCTTTGCTTGGTTAATTAAGCTAGGTTTAGCCTTGCCGTGTACCTGATAAGTTAAATCAGGATTCAACAAACTCGGGTAAAAAAGCCCCTTAGGCAAAGGAGCCTCCTTTTTAAAGAATTCAAACATACTGTTATCAATTAACTGTATATCAGGGTTTATAATTGCAATGTGCTCATGACTAGCAAGAGAAACACCAATATTATTATTGATTGAGAATGAAAATGGTGCGATATTTTTCACTAGCTTGAAATTAACAACCCCCAAAGACAGAAGTAACTCATCTGTAAAAAAAGAAGAATTTAGATTGTCAATCAAAATGAATTCAAAATCCTCGGGAGAGCTAAACTTAACGAGTGAAGAAATTAAGTCACTTACCATATCATTGTGACCGTGTGAAACTGTAACAATACTAAGCATTATCTATAAAACCTAAAATATTATCTCGATAAACAGGAAAATCGTATGAACTTGCAGATGAAATAGCGTTACTAGAAAGCTTAGCGTAATCCTCGCCTTCATAAGATAAAGCTAATTTAATCTTATTACCTAAATCAACACTATCACCAGAAAAAAAAGTAAAACCGTTATGCATAGTTACTAACTCAGGATATGCACCAACGTCACTCGCGATAATAGGAACACCAACCGACAAACACTCTAAAACGGAGAGTCCAAACGTCTCAGGCAATATTGATGGAGCGACCATAAAATCACATTTTCTAACAATATCAAGCGGTTTAATTGAAAAACCATGCTCAATCACGATGTTTTTATTTAGCTTTAAATTATCTATAAGAGTGCTATATTCGTGTTCAAATAAAACATCATTTGATAACTTATCTCCGATCAAATGCAATTCAAAAGGTTCTCTTATACTCTCATTAAGAGCAGTTAGTAGTGTGATAATGCCCTTCCTAGCACTAATTCGTCCTAAATATCCAATCTTAGTAATTCCTTTATTGCGTTTTTTTACCGCCACTTTTGGTAAGTAAATACAATCAGGTATCACAGGAGAATCTAACCTACTAAACATTGAACTAGTATAATGAGAGTTACTAACCACATGATCACAAAATAATTTAAGATACCTTTCATATAAGGAAAAAAA
>NZ_VTXD01000076.1 GCF_013114625.1 Vibrio sp. 99-70-13A1 | reverse complement strand
TCAGATAAGACATACTTTCTAAAGTTCAATTTAATGTAAGTATCGATAATTACCTCCTAGTACATAACGCCCAATTAAGTAGCTGACAACGCTACCAATACACTCAAATTTACCACCGTAATCACTAAAACTAAACCGAACTGAAAATGCCGAGCGTTGGCAGTCTGCTTAAATTGCTTGTTATATTTATACTGCTGCGGGTTTTCTAAAGTAATAACGATAGTAGCCAACTAGATTGCTACCGATAAATAGAATTTCCATTACGACTGCGGTAGGTGAGCCAATTAAATAATTGTGTATCAACCAAAGTGCGGTACCCACAATCATGAACTCTCTTAAACGGCGATCATCTTTATTGAATGCAGCCACAGTTTGAAAGATTGAAGCAAAACAACTAATTACACTGACTAAACCAGAATAAGTTACAGCAGTTGAAATTACTGATGCTGTACAAAATAGATATTTAAGTTTTGAGGAAGTAGAAAATACACTCACTAAATATCGAATAGTGGCGATGACCATTAAACTTGCAGCCGTCCACTGTTCAAGCAAAATAAAGTGGCTTGAAATCAAAGTACCAGCGAAAAACAAACAAGTTACAATCTTTTGTCGGTCTTTAAATTGGAATGACATCAAGTCAAACCCGATAGCTATAGCAACTAATATTTGAGATAGAAAAAATGGTGTCACTGTAGCCTCCTATAAAAATAACGCCTTGCTAAGGTGTGAGCAAAGCAATACCTTAGCCTCCGCATAATACCTTAAACACATAAACCAACGCATAGTAAAAATGCCACGCGTTGCGAATCACTCTTAAGCAACTTGTTATACCGCTTGGTTGAGGCTAAAATGACCAAAATAAAGACCACTTAAGAGACCTATTACATGACCACTAGAATTTTAGCCGATGTTGCTGCAAGCATTACTGAATTAAAAGCTAACCCTATGAAAGTTGCAACTAGTGCTTACGGTGAACCTGTTGCTGTACTGAACCGAAATGAGCCAGCATTTTATTGCGTACCAGCCGAAGCGTACGAAATGATGATGGACAGACTCGAAGATCTTGAACTACTAACTATTGCGAAAGAGCGTGAATCTGAAGAGAGCATTTCGGTAAATATTGATGACCTATAAACTCGACTTTAAAAAGAGCGCACTCAAAGAGTGGAAAAAGCTTGGCTCAACGCTTCAACAACAATTTAAGAAAAAGCTAATCGAGCGCTTAGATAACCCGCATGTTCCGGCTTCAAAACTCTCTGGAGCTGACAACATGTATAAGATTAAGCTTCGCCAATCGGGCTACCGTCTCGTCTACAAAGTTGAAGACGATGTCATCATTGTAACCGTCTTAGCTGTCGGAAAACGCGAACGTAGCGATGTTTACCGTAAAGCTATGAAAAGGTTAGATGATTGATTGAGGTATAACGCCCAATTAAGTAGCTGACAACGCTACCAATGCACCAAAATTTACCGCCTAAATCACTGATGCTAAAACGAGTTGAAAATGCCAAGCGTTGACAGTCTGCTTAAATTGCTTGTTATATGATGACGCATTAATTAAAAAATTCATCTTCGGGAAGATCATCTAAACCGATATCCTTCAAGTCAATTTCAAATACTTCAGCTTGTTGTTGCATTAGCGTAACTATTCTGTGAAAAGCCATCATATAGCCCGTGTTGAAATCACTTTTATCAGCATTACTCTCTGAAATTGACTCTAAAGCATACTCCTTTACTAGAGTACCTAAATCTCTCGAATAGCTTTCAAACTTATCATTAGACATATTATTCCTCGAATGCATATAACGCCCAATTAACTTGCGCAGCAACGCAATACAGAGGTTCTGCATTGCGCCTTAATTACTAAACCAGATTAGAAGTAAAACTGCCACGCGTTGTAAGTCAGGTTAAATTGTTTGTTAGCTTATAACTAGTAGCTTACGCTAATTCACCCGTTGTTATTTCTGCCAAAAGATCTTCTAAGATGTGAACTTCCATTGCCAGCAATTTTGGTGCTTGCCCACTTTGATTATTAAGGAAGTCTATTGCTCTTGATACTAGTTCGTCACCACCACAAACAACCCAATAGCGATCATATGCTGTACGACCAGCATCTAAAACTGTATACCCTAATTTCTCAATGGCAGTACCTCCAACCTCCTGCCATTTTGCTGTAATTTGAATACGTTCTGTAGTTGTGTATAACACAAAGTGAGCAGTATCATTTTTTTCGTCAATTAAACTTGGGTAACGAACTGATCGTTGATATGTCATAGCATTCTGAGTATTGGATTGTGAAAAACCATAAGTCTCAATAATATTGGTAATGTCACTAAGTAAGTCAGCTCTTGCCATGTACTGTCCTCCCTATTTATTAACATTATTAGAGTTTTGAGAATCAGGATTAGCCCTTACGTAATCTTCCCCATTAACTCTGACGACATGGTGCTTAGGATGCTTGCCATTATTAGTTTCATTCACTAATGTTTGACGATCAACTACACCACGACCTGGTATTGTATAAGAGTCATTTTCACCGTGAGTACCATCATTATTACCACGAATATTTTTAGCCATAGACACCTCTGCGATTCAAAAGTAACTGTTTTAACCTATATATGAGATGGTGTCCGAACATGGCTTTTCAAGTAGGTGCATATTATTTTTTGGTGTGAATTTAAGCTAACGCCCAATTAAGTAGCTGACAACACTACCAATACCCTCAAACTTACCACTGAAATCACTGAAGCCAAACCGAGTTGGAAATGCCAAGCGTTGACAGTCTGCTTGAATTGCTTGTTATGTACGATGTTCCGAAATTAGCTTCCAATCAGTAGCGTTCAATACACTTTTAGGGAGGTAAATAT
>NZ_VTXD01000075.1 GCF_013114625.1 Vibrio sp. 99-70-13A1 | reverse complement strand
CAGATGTGTATAAGAGACAGTTATGATGCTTATTTTTATAATTAATTTAAAGAAGAAAATATATGTGGAACATAATAGAAATATTAATTAAAATTTACGCTACACTTTGTGATATATTACCTCAAACTCCTCGTTGCCACCGAATTAGAGGATGGATTTATCGCCCTTTTTGTAAAAAAATAGGTAAGAATTTTCAGGTTGATAGAAACGTTCAATTACAAGGTTTACGTAATATTGAAATTGGCGATGACGTATATATAGGCTATGGTTCTTGGATTCATGGTCTTCGTGAAGGCGTTGAATTCAGTGATCAGGTTATGCTTGGTCCTTATGTAACAATCGTAGCTGGGAATCACGGTAAGGAGAGAGGGAGCTTCAGATTTGCTCAAGGCGAGCAAGGGAAAGTTAGGGTCGGCTATGGAGTTTGGCTAGCTGCTAAAGTCACCGTAGTTGCTGGTGTAACAATAGGAGATGGAAGTTTGATTGGGGCTAATTCAGTAGTAACCCATGATATTCCAGTAAATGTTTTAGCAGCAGGTATTCCCTGCACGGTAAAGAAAGATGTTTAAAATAAGAAAAATTGCAAAAGAAATTTATAAAAAAACTTTCCCAGTAATTTATGTAAAGAATTGCTCACAAACTCTTTATGAAGTATTAATGTTTGCAATTAATATTTACCATAGCGATAAAAGTGATGATAACCTAAAAAGAATTAATATTTGTGTTGATAACTTAATATCTATTCAAAGAAAGGATGGTGGTTTTGATATCGGCTATGATTTCTATTTTGGGTACTATCATCGTAAAGGTGAGTCAACAGCACCAGAAACATTATCAGTTGTAGCTTTAATACGAGCATTCGAAATAACGCAAGATACACAAACAAAAAAAGCTATTGATAAAGGGATTAATTGGATTGTTAGTAATGAAGAAAAGGTAGATAAAGATAGAAGTTATATTCCTTATGGTCCATACAGTACACGTGATATAGCTGTGTATAATGGTACATCATTTGCTCTAGCTTCAATAGCAATGTGGGCTAAAATTACTAATGATAACAGGTTATATAGTTTATCAGAAAGGCTCAACCGCTATTTATTCGATAAGTTAGAGTTTAATAATTTGGGTGGGTATATTAGATATAATGATCCACATGAAAATACTTTACCTGAAGACCGAGAGAAAGTTGATTTTTATCACTTAGCACAGCAGGCAGAAATGCACTACTTGTCGTATAAGTATACTGGTGATGAAACGGCATTAAAAATATGTGAAGGATTTTGGCAAACAATATACACTCTATATGAAAGTGGAGTTGTTATACCATATTTGAATAATAACCAGTTTGACAATCAAGTTCATTTATGGGGTTATTCATCATGTATAGCCGCATTTTTAGATGCATTTGAATACTATGGTAATGATAAATATAGTAATGCAGCTTTTGACATTAAAAATTGGATTATGGATAAGGCGTTTGAAAGTGATTACTTTTATCCTGTTTTAAATAATGAAGGTACTCCACTTGATCGTAACTTTTACCCTAGGTCTGACGCTTGGGTCATTGCATCGATTTCAAAGTTAAAAACCCACAGTCCTAATATGCTGGATGATTCAGAATATGAATCAATTATAGCTTGCTATAAAAGGATTGAAGAAAACGAATTCAGTGGTAAAGAAAACCATGCAACAACTTTCTTTAGATTTCAATTGATGAAGTTTGTGAAAGGTATATTAGGGAGTAAATGATGAATAAAATTTTAATCTCCTCGATGTTTTATCCTGGTATTGGTGGGATAGAAAATAGTATTAAAAACATCACATCATCTCTAAGTGATATGGGGATAGACTGTGAAACGGTCTCTTTCTCGAAGCCAGAAATATGCAGCATAAAGGAAAAACATCATTTTATTGAAAGAGCCGGTGTATATAATTTATTAAAATGCTTACTTTCCGGAGAAATAGCATCTTTATTATACGCTGTGTTATATCTTAATAGGAACTTTAGCAATGATTTATTTTTTATAAGCCGCCACCCTTTATTTGCTTTTGCTGGAGTAATACTTAATTTTAAAAATCATGTATATATCCCTCCTGCAGTCATGGAAGATTTTTATAAAGGGGTTTTGAACGATATTAGGTTTAGAGACAAGCCTCTTTTATATTTAAAATATCAAATAGTATCAAAGATACATAGGTTCTATGAATGCAAAGTGGTAACTAATGAAAATGTTACTGTGTGTACATTTAGCCAGAATATAAAACATCAGTTTCTAAAGAAATATAAAAAGAATGCTTTTATATCAGAGCCTGGTGTTGATCATAGTGTTTTTAAATTTGAACAAAAATTTGAAAGTGATGGAAAAGTAAAGTTTTTATACGTTGGCAGACTTGAACCTGGTAAGAATGTTGAATTGTTGTTAACAGCGTTTGAAAGTAATTGCGATTCTAATTGTCGACTTTATATAGTTGGTTCTGGAACATTAGAAACCGAATTAAAATCTCGATATCAAGATGATAATATTATCTTTTTAGGTACCAAAATTAAAGATGAACTAAGTAAACTGTATAGTCAGGCTGATTTTACAATACTACCAACATATTATGAAGGTTTTGGTCAGGTTTTGATTGAATCTCTTTGCTGTGGCACAAAAGTTATTGGCTTTGATTCGAGTATTTCGAACACTGCAATAACACAAATTATTAAAGATGATAATTATGGATTTCCAATTATGAAGTTGGGAGAAAGTGGTATCACATCTGTTCTAATAAAAATAAAAAATGAAAAGCTATATAAGCTGTCTCTTATACACATCT
>NZ_VTXD01000074.1 GCF_013114625.1 Vibrio sp. 99-70-13A1 | reverse complement strand
ATCTAAAAGTTATTTCTCTTCAAACTCATTCAAGGTCTGTATATCTGAGTCCACAAAACCCCTTGGGTGTTGTATGGTTAAGCCTCACGGGCAATTAGTACAGGTTAGCTCAATGCCTCGCAGCACTTACACACCCTGCCTATCAACGTCGTAGTCTACGACAACCCTTTAGGACGCTTAAAGCGTCAGGGAAAACTCATCTCAAGGCTCGCTTCGCGCTTAGATGCTTTCAGCGCTTATCGATTCCGAACTTAGCTACCGGGCAATGCCATTGGCATGACAACCCGAACACCAGAGGTTCGTCCACTCCGGTCCTCTCGTACTAGGAGCAGCCCCTTTCAATTTTCCAACGCCCACGGCAGATAGGGACCGAACTGTCTCACGACGTTCTAAACCCAGCTCGCGTACCACTTTAAATGGCGAACAGCCATACCCTTGGGACCGACTTCAGCCCCAGGATGTGATGAGCCGACATCGAGGTGCCAAACACCGCCGTCGATATGAACTCTTGGGCGGTATCAGCCTGTTATCCCCGGAGTACCTTTTATCCGTTGAGCGATGGCCCTTCCATTCAGAACCACCGGATCACTATGACCTGCTTTCGCACCTGCTCGAATTGTCATTCTCGCAGTCAAGCGGGCTTATGCCATTGCACTAACCACACGATGTCCAACCGTGTTTAGCCCACCTTCGTGCTCCTCCGTTACTCTTTGGGAGGAGACCGCCCCAGTCAAACTACCCACCAGGCACTGTCCGTAATCCCGATTCAGGGACCAACGTTAGAACATCAAGCATACAAGGGTGGTATTTCAAGGACGACTCCATCACATCTAGCGACGCAATTTCATAGTCTCCCACCTATCCTACACATGTAGGGTCAATGTTCAGTGCCAAGCTGTAGTAAAGGTTCACGGGGTCTTTCCGTCTAGCCGCGGGTACACTGCATCTTCACAGCGATTTCAATTTCACTGAGTCTCGGGTGGAGACAGCGTGGCCATCATTACGCCATTCGTGCAGGTCGGAACTTACCCGACAAGGAATTTCGCTACCTTAGGACCGTTATAGTTACGGCCGCCGTTTACCGGGGCTTCGATCAAGAGCTTCGACCGAAGTCTAACCCCATCAATTAACCTTCCGGCACCGGGCAGGCGTCACACCGTATACGTCATCTTACGATTTTGCACAGTGCTGTGTTTTTAATAAACAGTTGCAGCCACCTGGTATCTGCGACTCTCGTCTGCTCCATCCGCAAGGGACTTCACTGATAAGAGCGTACCTTCTCCCGAAGTTACGGTACCATTTTGCCTAGTTCCTTCACCCGAGTTCTCTCAAGCGCCTTGGTATTCTCTACCCGACCACCTGTGTCGGTTTGGGGTACGATTTCTTATAATCTGAAGCTTAGAGGCTTTTCCTGGAAGTATGGCATCAATGACTTCACTACCGTAGTAGCTCGACATCGTATCTCAGCGTTAAGAAAGTCCGGATTTACCTAAACTTTCCGCCTACGTACTTGGACCTGGACAACCGTCGCCAGGCTCACCTAGCCTTCTCCGTCCCCCCATCGCAATTATAAGAAGTACAGGAATATTAACCTGTTTCCCATCGACTACGCCTTTCGGCCTCGCCTTAGGAGTCGACTTACCCTGCCCCGATTAACGTTGGACAGGAACCCTTGGTCTTCCGGCGAGGGAGTTTTTCACTCCCTTTATCGTTACTCATGTCAGCATTCGCACTTCTGATACGTCCAGCAGCCCTTACAGACCACCTTCAACCGCTTACAGAACGCTCCCCTACCCCACATACCCTAAGGTACGTAGCCGCAGCTTCGGTTTATTACTTAGCCCCGTTACATCTTCCGCGCAGGCCGACTCGACCAGTGAGCTATTACGCTTTCTTTAAATGATGGCTGCTTCTAAGCCAACATCCTGGCTGTCTGAGCCTTCCCACATCGTTTCCCACTTAGTAATAATTTGGGACCTTAGCTGGCGGTCTGGGTTGTTTCCCTCTCCACGACGGACGTTAGCACCCGCCGTGTGTCTCCCGGATAGTACTTACTGGTATTCGGAGTTTGCAAAGGGTTGGTAAGTCGGGATGACCCCCTAGCCTTAACAGTGCTCTACCCCCAGTAGTATTCGTCCGAGGCGCTACCTAAATAGCTTTCGGGGAGAACCAGCTATCTCCAGGTTTGATTGGCCTTTCACCCCTAGCCACAAGTCATCCGCTAATTTTTCAACATTAGTCGGTTCGGTCCTCCAGTTGATGTTACTCAACCTTCAACCTGCCCATGGCTAGATCACCTGGTTTCGGGTCTAATCCTAGCAACTGTACGCCCAGTTAAGACTCGGTTTCCCTACGGCTCCCCTAAACGGTTAACCTTGCTACTAAAATTAAGTCGCTGACCCATTATACAAAAGGTACGCAGTCACACCACGAAGGTGCTCCTACTGCTTGTACGTACACGGTTTCAGGTTCTATTTCACTCCCCTCACAGGGGTTCTTTTCGCCTTTCCCTCACGGTACTGGTTCACTATCGGTCAGTCAGTAGTATTTAGCCTTGGAGGATGGTCCCCCCATATTCAGACAGGATATCACGTGTCCCGCCCTACTCGATTTCACTGATTATGATGCGTCGGTTACGGGGCTATCACCCTTTGTTGCGACACTTTCCAGAGTCTTCACCTGCATCATTAAAAGCTTAAGGGCTAATCCAATTTCGCTCGCCGCTAATCTGGGCTTATCGCAAGTTATTACGTCTTTCATCGCCTCTGACTGCCAAGGCATCCACCGTGTACGCTTAGTCACTTAACCATACAACCCGAAAGGGTCTCTGTTTTACTTTCGCTTTTGAAAAGCGAAAACAAACTAATATGGCAACTAACCAAGGTTTTTGGTTGTCATTAAGAAGGGTTAATTCTTGATGACTGTTTGCCGGACTCAATAATGGAACAATGTAAACATTGTTCCGAATACAAGACACTTGAATGTGTTTGTTGTGTTTATACCGTTCTTATTAACTAAGAGCAGATAAACATTGAGAACTTTTAAATTTGATTAACTTAATTACAGCTTTGAGCTGTTTGATTTCACTGTTTAAAGTGAAAACCATTAAAGCTAATCAGTCAGCTTTCCAAATTGTTAAAGAGCATGAGAGAATATAACCAAGAATATTTAGAGAATGGTGGGCGATACCGGGCTCGAACCAGTGACCCCCTGCTTGTAAGGCAGGTGCTCTCCCAACTGAGCTAATCGCCCACGATAGTTTCTTTTGTCTTCACTTTTAATAAAAGTGAAAATAAAAGCCATCCTTTACGCGGAGAAAGAATGGTGGGTCGTGCAGGATTCGAACCTGCGACCAATTGATTAAAAGTCAACTGCTCTACCAACTGAGCTAACGACCCATACTTCACAAAGGAAGTGGTATCCCGTAGGGGAGTCGAACCCCTGTTACCGCCGTGAAAGGGCGGTGTCCTAGGCCTCTAGACGAACGGGACACTGCTGGTTTACCTCTATTTAAAAATAGAAATAAATGGTGAAGAACTTGGGAGTTCTTCGTCTCTTTTACTTTCTAAACCTAATCAATCTGTGTGGGTACTCATCAACGATATCTTCGTATAAGGAGGTGATCCAGCCCCAGGTTCCCCTAGGGCTACCTTGTTACGACTTCACCCCAGTCATGAACCACACCGTGGTGATCGTCCTCCACTCTCTCCGAAGAAAGGGCGGTTAAACTAACCACTTCTGGTGCAGCCCACTCCCATGGTGTGACGGGCGGTGTGTACAAGGCCCGGGAACGTATTCACCGTGACATTCTGATTCACGATTACTAGCGATTCCGACTTCATGGAG
>NZ_VTXD01000073.1 GCF_013114625.1 Vibrio sp. 99-70-13A1 | reverse complement strand
GTGTATTTCATGTTTTTTACTTCTTGGCGGGAGCAAACTTCATGATTATCGCACCTTACTGTTTTTATGTTCAGAGGTGTCGCACTTCGTACTTGAATCCAAGCTACTTTATTGATATTCATGCTTTGATTCGGTATTTTGTATGTTTGTTAACTACATAGAAGGTAAGGGTTTATAGAATGAAGATGGTATTTGTTGATGCGGAAAATGTAGGTTTAAAGGAAATCGAAAAATTAGCAGTATCAGCATTTGATAAAGTTTTTGTTTTCTCTAAATCTGAAACAATTAAATTAGTTTGTGAAAAGTCGTTATTTCTTTATTTGTCCGGATACCCAAGCGGTCAGAACCAAGCTGATTTTTATATAATAGGTTATTTATCTCGTGTCCTTTGCGCTATTGATAAAAAGCAATTGGGGTCTGTAAATTTTGAACTTTATAGTAATGATGAAAGTCTAGCTTCTGCATTTGAATTTCAGTGTTTGCAGCTAGGTGCTCAAAGTCGTGTTATACGGACTAAAGAGAATAAAATTGTATCACTTCCAATAATCACGAAATCTATGGTTCAAACGCCTGAAGCAAAAATCTACGCAGCTTTAAAAGAACCATGCTCCCTAGATGCAAGTTTGCAAACTAAATTAGGTTTGTCTAAGCCTAATTTTACAAAGGCAGTCAATGAGCTTTCCAAGTCTAATAAGATTGTTCGTTCTGCTGAAGACAAAAAGAAATGGGTCCGAAATCAGCAGTAGCATAACAAGCAATTTAAGCAGACTGCCAACGCTTGGCATTTTCAACTCGGTTTAGCTTCGGTGATTAAGGTGGTAGATTTAAGTGTATTGGTAGCGTTGTCAGCTACTTAATTGGGCGTTAGTGTTTTTAGGAGACATATGAGTATTAAAAAGGGGATTGTAGCTTCAGTAGTAGCTGGCGTAATCTTGATGGTTATGCCTAAACCTGACACCTGGCTTGATTCCATATTTGGTTGGTTTCATGGTGTAAAGAGTTGGTTTTCGGGTATTCTGCTTAGTGAATATTCAATTGCTGGTTGGCAGTGGCTTTTTCTTGTACCGTTTATTGTTTCTGGGGTTGTGGTGTTGTTTTCTAAATTTTTTCAGAAGCAAGCCTCCCCAGAACATTACAAATACAATGAAGATATAATTCGTAATGCAAAGTGGCGCTGGTCATGGAGTAATGGGCAAATACATAACTTAGAGAGCTTTTGTCCATATTGCGATGGTGAATTAGTGTATGCCGAAAGTAATATGCGTGATCATTTATACGGTCTTCCATATACCAAGTTGTTTTGTGAAAGTTGCAATGGCAATGAAGTTACCTCAATCGAGGGCGGCGATAGACGTTATGCCTATAGCTTGATTGAACGTGAAATAGAGCGCCGTGTTAGAACAAACGCGTACACAAAACACTAACAAAGCGTTTAAGACAGATTCCCAACGCTTGGCATTTTCAGTTCAAAGTCGAGTTTTGTGTTTACGGTGTAATGATTTAGGTAAGGTGGTAGCGTTGCTCACTACTTAACGCGGCGTTATGTGAATTGGAGACATTGAGTATTATGAAAAAACTCATCGCTATATTTATATCAATCTTATGTTTAATCTCAATTGGTGCTCAAGCTAATGATCGTGAGTTAAAGCAAGCCTATGAAAATCATCAAAGTGACGTTCAAATTAAAGGCTCAGGTACAGTTATTCGTTTGTTACGTGATGATAACGATGGAAGTAGGCACCAAAAATTCATACTAAAATTAGACAGTAAACAAACCTTACTTGTTGCTCACAATATTGATTTAGCTTCTAGAATTCCAAACCTAGAAGTAGGCGATCGAGTTCAGTTCTATGGTGAATATGAATGGAATCAAAAAGGTGGCGTAATGCACTGGACCCACCATGATCCAAATAATAGACACACAAACGGTTGGTTAAAACACAAGGGTAAGAAGTACGAGTAAAATTCACATAACAAGCAATTCAAGCAGACTGTCAACGCGTGGCATTTTCAACTCGGTTTAGCTTCAGTGATTATGGTGGTAAATTGGAGTGTATTGGTAGCGTTGTCAGCTACTTAATTGGGCGTTATATTCCCGGGTGAATTATGAACAAAATTGAGCAAAAGCTTAAAGAAAATCGAAATCGGAGAAGCAGAGAGACGCTACTTTCTCTGCTTCCTGAGTTATTGGCTAGATATTTAGAGCAAGTAGATTTCTCTAGTGATGGAAATTGTTTACGCTATGCGGCTTTTTCAACTTGGGATCAAGAAACAGATACCCAGACAACTACTAGAGGTCCTATCGAAAGTTGGAAAAATATTACCTTTAAGCATTGGAGTGATCTTTTTGGTACGCTGAGAAAATTTCCTTCGCGAGACCATGAAGGCTGGTTATTCTTTGCCACCGATGGACCTTATTATAAGGTTAAACTTTCAGATCTACTTCTTTTTCTAAGTGAGCTTGAGTCATTTACAAGTGAAAATGAAACTTTCGATTTTGGGTGGGTTGGTTCAGATCTAGACTGTGGTGTAATTGCGGAGTTTAATCACACTTCGTTTTGTCGAAATGACTTTGAGTTAAGTGTTTGGGGAATATAACAAAGCGTTTAAGGCAGATTCGCAACGCTTGACAATTTGGGTTTGAATCAGCTTTAGTGTTTACGGTGCAATGGTTTAGGTTAGGTGGAGGCGTTGCTCACTACTTAACGCGGCGTTATGTGCTTAGGAGGAAATTGGACATGGAAGTATTAGAAGCTAGTCCCGATTTAGTTCAATTATTAACTAGTTACGCGAAAGAGTGCTTAGATTCGGGCATCCCAAAGTACTCAGGCGTTGAGCAAAATCCAGAGGCTTATTTGTTGGGTTTGGTTGAACGTTCTAAGGCTAGTTCTGAATTACCAAATGGGTATTTGCCAAGTACAACTTACTATTGTGTAGCGAACTCTGAAATCTTAGGTTCTATTCGAGTTCGTAAAGGAACTAATGAGAGCGTAGAAAATGTAATAGGTCATGTTGGCTACGAGACTAGACCATCAGCTCGTGGTAAGGGTGTTGCTTCATTCCTTCTTACTTGGGTTCGTGACAATGTCGTATCGGACTCAGTTATTGTTACCTGTTCAGTTGATAATCCCGCATCACAAAAGGTTATTGAAAACTGTGGTGGTGCATACCTTGGTAACTACACCGATGAAAACGAGGGTACGGTAAGGCGGTACCGTTTAGTACGCACATAACAAAGCATTTAAGACGGATTCCCAACGCTCGGCATTTTCGGTTTGCTTTGAATTTAGTGTTTACGGCACAATAGTTTAGGTTCGGTGGTCTGCGTTGCTCACCACTTAATGCGGCGTTATGTTTTACTGAGGTTTCAATGGCTTAAGTGCCTTCCAATCGTTCTTTGCCCATTTAGGCATTCGTTCTGAGTAGTCTCAGTAAATCCATATTGTCTGCCGAAATTCTTGAATCACTTAACCCGTAAAACATGCCAAAGTTCGCGGGTTGCTTCATTCGAATTTTCGGGTGGTTTGGTCATCTTGTTTCTCTGGCTCAAAGTCGCTTCGGGCGTATTTCTCAATCAGCCAATAACCTTGGTAGTTGAGTCGGCAAATTGCCATTGTTTTACGCTGCTTTTGCCAAGAAAGGGTGCTTGTTGAGGCTTGATCGAGTTGCCTCATTATCAGGGAAGTGGGCTTACTCGTTTTTAGTTTTGCGCATCTGGCGGTCAAGTGAGTCCGAGCTTGTGATTTGGTTCAGAAATCTAGGGTTGCATTGCAGTTCTTTGCCAAGTAAATCAATGAATTGTGCTAAAACATAACAAAGCATTTAAGACGGATTCTCAACGCTTGGCAATTTCAGTTCAGGTCAGCTTTAGTGCTAAATGTGGCAAGGTTTAAGCTTAGGTGGTCGCGTTGTTCACCACTTAATGCGGCGTTATACGACTTTATTAAATTCGGAGAACCAAATGGACTTAGATATCTATCAGGTTGATTCATTTACAAGTGAAGCATTCAAAGGAAACCCTGCTGGAG
>NZ_VTXD01000072.1 GCF_013114625.1 Vibrio sp. 99-70-13A1 | reverse complement strand
ATCCATAACATCTATTTTAGAAATATTCTTCAATAGGAAAATATTTTTACTATTCAGTTCTTTGGTAACTAATTCACTCGGTCTTTCGATCCCCAATGAGAAAAAGTACTCTTCAAAAACTTCGTTTAGAAGAGCACTGCCATCAAGATCAGAAAAGTGGTTATGAAAATATCCACATATTACAGAATCGATAGTGTAAATCGAATCGTTCTCTATTTCAGTAGTAATATATTCAAGAGGAATACAAACATTTGAACTTGGATTATTAATTAGCTCCGATGCAGAAAAATCAATAATTTCATCAATATCACCTATTTGTAATAAATACTGAACCTTTAGCTCAATAGCATCTTTTTTGATAGGTGATAAATTATAATATTGGTCAACTAACTCATGTGCGGTTGAAGAAGAAGAAGTGATAGATTCAATCGTGTCTTTCTTTACCTTAAGATGTAATGGAAGATCTTTACTATTAGATTTTACATACATTGAAGGAGGTGTATGAAGATTATATGATAAAGGTGTTAATGGACAATTAAGAAAGTTTGATTTTAAAACTATATTTTTCTTATTCTCCGATGAAAAGAAGTATGGTGCAGATTTTACAATACTTATAAGTATATGTTCAGACAGTTCTAAAGATGAATATTTTATTGCTAAATCAACTAGTTGTTCAACAGATTGATTAGCATCTTCTAGCGAATATATTGAGATAAGATTATTAATTATCTCTCTGAGAACATCAGGTAAACCTGCAGGCTTCCTACTTGTATATATGTAAGATTTCGCGTACATATTAATCTTAGTGATTATATTTGAATTACTCGAAACATCATTTTCTAAGTAGTCTATAACTGCATCATACTTCCCTTCACAATAGTCATTTATTTGTTGGTCAAACTTTACTTGACTATCATCAAAACCCCGCTCTTCTAGTGAAGATATAATATTTGATATTTTTATAGAACTGATTTTACTTTCTAGGTTTTTGAAAACTCTAAGAAGTATGGTTCTGTCATTTGATTCTAAAGACTTTTTAATTAAGGCGCTCTCTATAACCTTACAGAAACAATCAAACAAATCAACCAAAGGAAGTCTTTGAAGCCAGTTAATACTATGTAATAAATCTACATCTTCATATAAAGACGATGGTAAACACAGCAGAGAGTAAAAAGCAGCTATATTAGATGCACCACCTTCGATGAACTCTTTATTTGGTCGCCTTACCATTGACTCAAGAATGAGTTTTGAATCAACTGTTTGTAATTTCCAACCTGACACTCTAACAATATCAGAAAAAATTGAATGATCGTTCTGAGACTTTAAATTATCTAGAAATTCATCAATTTTTGAATATTCTTTTTTTGCAGTATATAAGTTAAACTGCAAATTAATTGACCAAATTGAGTAACCTACCTTGTCATTTAAATCTAATAATAATTTCTCAACCTTCGAGTACTCCCCTTTTACAAAGAGATCTTCAATTATAATTTTATTGTCATTAAAAAAGGCTAACTTATCAATTTCCCGAGAAAAAATAGCATCATATAGATATATAGCTTTATGCCCATTTATATCTTGCTCACCATATATTAGGGTTTCAAATATATTATTAATATCTAATTTACTTTGACTTAGGCTTGAAAATATTTCGTCATCTTTAATTATTACATTAATTGCTCGCTCAAACTCATCATCAGTCGCTTGAATTATGAACTTATGAAATGCTTGATCTTTAGCTTCTGCCTTGCTTCCGAAGAAACGCGTAGGCTTGAGTACACCATTGATGATCTCGTGGGTTTTCCTTGGTTTCATTCGTTTCAACTGATTATCCGCATAATAAAAATATGGTTATTATCAGCAACATCAACACAACTTTCAATATGTTTTGGCTAAGAATACAATCTAAATCAACGTAAATTCAATCTCTTATCTTCCTTTTGAGTCGATAATACTTTGATTTATTCATGCCTACGATGGCAATCGCTTTTGTTTGACTCATACCTAAATCAACTAACTCGATAACCTTTCGATATTCCACTACGGAAGACTCTGCTACTTGCTTTCCTTTGTAACGTCCTTCTCGTTTAGCTCGCTCTATTCCTATTCTCTGCTTTTCAAGCATCTCAGTTCGCTGCATCTCTGCCACAGCGGCTAACGTAGTGAGTACAAGTTTTCCAGTGCTAGAAGTAATATCAATACCACCAAGTGTATGGACAATGACTTTTACAC
Organism: Vibrio sp. 99-70-13A1; assembly: GCF_013114625.1. Taxonomy (GTDB): domain Bacteria; phylum Pseudomonadota; class Gammaproteobacteria; order Enterobacterales; family Vibrionaceae; genus Vibrio. Next base: position 1,885 of record NZ_VTXD01000072.1, on the reverse strand, counting down.
CTTCCTGATTCATCTTCTCGCAGAACTCCAAAACTCCCTGTGTATTCCTTCCTAGGCGGCTTATATCGTAGAACACTACAGAATCCCCGCTCCTTAACTTACTCAACATCTTCAAAATTTCTGGTCTTTCCAAGTCCTTGCCCGAAAACTTATCTTCAAAAACTGCGTCATGCTTGTAAGATTGTGCGAGAAATTCCGTTTGTTGTTGTACATTCTGTTCTACTGTAGAAACACGAGAATAAATAAATTGCATATTGACTCCATCGGTATCTTTAAATGATACTCTTATAATACTGGTGTTGTTTATCGGTTAATTTTGTCTTTGTAATACCACTTTCTGTATATTTTAAAGTGGTATTACTTGAGTGTGCTTAAATAACACTAAGCCAAGCTTAGTGAGTTCTACTTTTTATCAAGTTCTTTCAAAGCTTCACTTTTACTTACTTTCTTTTTATTCACTTTCTCTACAGCTCTAAAAAAGTCATAGATTTTACTAGCAATGTGAGAAGTAAATTTCTTTTCATTTTCGTCAGAAAGAATCTCTTTATCAAAAACTTTTAACAATCGAATTATATTATCAAGATAAGGGTCACTACATCCATGCTTTGCATAGTACTCTCTCTTCAGCCTTAAACTTAACTTCATTATCTCATTTATGTTTGTTTTTCTATCTTCATGTCTAATACTCATTTTCAAACTCACCTTTAGTTATTATTTTAGTTTTGGCATTTCTTATTTTCTTTATAAGCTCATCTTTAAAAAAAATATTTTCATTCAGAGAACGTATTTCAGCATCTCTTTCTGACAATTTTAATTTATATTTAATTTTACTACTTCTACTTTCAGACTGCTCCTTCATATGTAAAGAAACTATTGACCTCAATTTTCTATTTTTTGATTTTAATCGTTCTATTTTTTCAGAGTAAAACTTTACAGTTGATTTATTCCTAAATTTGTCTTTAATTGCTGTTTCTATGCTATCTTCTCTCTTGATTAAAGACTTGTTTTTTACTTTTAGGCGCATCTTAAAGTTCTCGATTTCTTTACTCTGTTTAATTAACTCGTCTTTCTTGACTTTAATTACTGACTTTTGGTACTCAATTGTATCTAATGAATCACGAATGCGGCTTGCCTCTGCTTTTCTAGCGTTGTATTCAGCTCTTGTCAGTCGCTGCCGTTTTGCACCCAATCTCAACAACCCAAATTTCTCGGAGACTTCTCGATGATACTCATCCTGCAACTTTCTATAAGCGTTTTTGTAAGCATCAAACTTTGCTTTCCTCCCGCCCTCACTCGTTTGTCTTGCTAGCAACGGTTCATGTAAATACATTAAATTAGCTTTCCCATGCTCTTTCGTGTCAGGGATCGCAACTACAAAATGCAAGTGAGGGTGGATAGGCTCCCCTTCATCAAGGTGCAAAATCACTGAGAGCAAGTTATCTTCATATTTATTTTTTAAGTATTCAATATTCCGCTCTATCCATGCACTTGTAACATGTGTTTTATTTTTCATATCAGACACGTAGATATCAGGAGGTAATGAACAAACCCCCGACAGTACAACATTTGCGTCTTTTCTTAGTTTTCTTCCTATTTTATCTCTAGCTTTAGACTGTCTATTTTCAATTATTTTATTTGCTTGCATTGCGTCTACACCATACAACACTTGTGGCTGCAATGGATTTTTCACATGAGAGCAGGCATATTCGAGTCTCATGAACTCTTTAGCAACGGAAATATAAGACTTTCTTTTTTTACTCGGAAGAAGACTGTATAATTCATAATGAATGAATTGATACATATTATCTTACCTATTTAAATTTATTTAAATCCGAAGCTTATTGTTTTTTGGAACAAAAAACAATAAGCTTAGTCGGTCACTAAG
>NZ_VTXD01000071.1 GCF_013114625.1 Vibrio sp. 99-70-13A1 | reverse complement strand
GATGTGTATAAGAGACAGAGTTATGACTATAAATTACTTTATCTATTGAAATCATTTTTGACAAATTGTCTATTATTGCGTGCTATATGACCAAAATAAATATATAAAAGAAAATATAATTATGTTCTAAACAATAAATGAGTAACACAAATGAACACAATTAATAAAGCGATATTAGCATCAGTAGCATCTATATGTAGTTTTGGTACTTCAGCTCAAGCTATCATTAAGCATGGTAATATATACAACAATGAGAACACATGGACAGTAGGCGTAGGAGTTGCCTATGCTCAAGAAGTTTATAGAGGGACTGACAAGTGGTTCGCAATGTTCGATTTCGGTTATCTCAGCGAAGACTTCAATATATCAAATGCTGGTATTGCATACCGTTTTTTTGGCTCTAATGATAGTGCTTTTAGTTTAAGTGGAAAATTAGATACTAGTCATACAGGCTATGAAGCTAGTGATTCTAAGTATCTTCGAGGAATGAAAGACCGCGATACAAGTTATGACATAAGCTTAGTTGCAGATATCAACTCTTCTTTTGGTACGCTTTCAATACATGGTTCTCATGATATTTCTGGAGCTTATAAATCATATAATGCTGGAGCACGTCACTTCTTACCGATGAGCTTTGGGAAAGTAAATTTCACTCCTTCTATCGGACTTAACTATTTCTCTGAGAAATTTAACCAATACTACTATGGTGTAGAAGCATCTGAAGTAACGGCTGATCGCTTAAGTTACAAGGCTGATTCGGATTTTATTATGGATGTTTCATATAATCTTAGCTATTACATTAGAAAGAATTTGGAGGTAGTTCAATCAAGTGCATACGTTATATATGGTGACGAGATTGGCGATTCACCAATAGTTTCAAATAACGATCAATCGATATTTTCTTTAGCTGTAAATTATTATTTTTAAAGCGTTGTTAATAATGTAAAAAGCTAGTGGTTATTAACACTGGCTTCTTATATTGTAATTGAATTTTTATTTACAACTCTTAATAATACTTAAATGACAGGTGTTATGACGCTAATCAATCATCTATCTCAACTCTTTTTTTGTATAAAATTATCAACAAAACTATAGTGCTACTAATCGGAATTAATAATTAGCAAATAAGAATGTAACCAAAAGACAGTTGACTAAAATCTAGAACTAACAAAAGACCGTCGCTAATTTTGAGAATAATCTAAACTAAATATCTATCAAGTTATAATTAAATATATTCTGCTTCTCCATTTGACTAAAATAAATATTTTCTCAGACTTAAGAATGGCATAATAGTTGGTTCAAGACGTAAATCAGATGGTCAGTAGAGAAGAACTCAAAAACAATAAAAGTAGAGTAGGAGCGAAGAGCATGTAAATCTAATTAGCAGGCAGCATAGACTTTAACTTACTACAAGGTACTGTCTGGTGAATTGCTAGGTAAGGAAAGCTAAATTGTTCAGCGTTGATCTTCTACCGTAACCTATTGCTTATTGTGACTGCAGTAACTATTCTAGCCCGATGTAGTATAATATTTAGTAATTCATTCTGATTCAAGATATAAGGACACTTGTTAAAGTAACACCTGCTTAGAAAGTATCATAACTCCATCAATTAAAAAATTTTAGATGAAGGAATATTATATGGATGAGTAAACCGATCCTCGAAAGAATCATGTTTTTAGTGCCTTGAATCAACTTAATCAAATGTCTATTTAGTCAGAGCAGATCAAAGTAATCATAACAAACCAGTTTTTTATGATTACTTTGATGTATTTATAACCTAAAGAAAACTCGAGCGAGTTAATTACCGGCTGCTTCCAGCCTTCTTGAACTTCATCTTTTGGCTTAGATCCCCACAATAGTTTTGCTTCAACATAATCATCAATAAGCGTCTAAACTGCGCAATATTTTCTGCCGCATCTTCTGACATGATACAAGAGTTTCCTCTTTAAAAACTACATCTAAAGTGTATTACTGACTGTTGGTAATTCGCCAATACTGTCGAATATAGTGCATTAACAATTTGTGATTATGAGATAAAGATCTATGTAATACGGGGTAACTACCTTACTTCTTCCCTTACCTCGATTAAAGGCTATCTGAAAGTGAGTTACAGCCATTGCACTTAACTTAGAGTGGTTGTTTTAACTAGCTCGCTGTTCGTTAATCCACAGAGCTAAAGTCTCAAGAAAAGACACTGCGACAATAGAACGCAAGATACGTGGTATCATATGCCTCTTGGGATCTCGTGCACCAATGGTTATTTCCTTAGCAATCTAGTTTATCTTCTTCATATGTTAATGTCTTGCCAGCCTTACGCCCGGATGCATTGGTGCTTATGACAAAGAAAGTACGTTAATAAGGTCATGTTTTTGATAATCTGAAAACGAGTATCTTCGACGACTGATAATTTTGAATTATGTACAAAATCGTTATGTAGCTAAGGGTTTTGCGTTATTAGATCATATCCTCGTACGAAGTTCTATCCAGACCTGGTTTATTTCAGAAGCAGTGTATGTCATTCCAAGTCCACGCCATGAGAGTTATCAAGGCTTGTAAAAATTAGAAAGGAGTGAACGACTAGGCGATAAAAAGAGAGCTATTATTAACTCTCTTTAGGGGAGGTGGTTAGAATTGGTTTGCGCTAGTTCTTGGTTCTAAATTGACTTAAAGTACTTGATAGTTCAGAAAGACTGACTGTCATTTTCGTAAACTGTTCCTTTGAAATATTACAACTATCCAATGTGTTGTTAGCTAACGAAGATATCTCTAAGATGTGTTGACCTACATCAGAGGCGACAATATTTTGTTCTTTTGTTGCTGTTGCAATTTGAAAGTTCATACTGTTTATATCTACAACAGAATCATTAATAAGGCTAATTGCTTTCTCTGCATCCAATACTTTTACATGTCCGGTCTGAATAGAATCTATGCTGGCCTCTAATGATTTGAGAGCTTGTTGCGAATTGATACTCAAATCTTGGACTGTTTTGATGATTTCATTGGTTGATTGTTGTGTTCTATTTGAAAGATTTCTTACTTCGTCTGCAACTACAGCGAACCCTCTCCCATGTTCTCCAGCCCTTGCTGCTTCTATGGCGGCATTTAATGCTAATAAATTTATTTGCTCTGAAATGCCTGATATGAGATCAACAATAACAGATATATTCTCGATACCAATAATTAAACTTTTAACAGAGGTAGAGGTTACATCAGAGAGCTCAATCATCTGAGACATTTCATCGGATGCTTCTTGAAAGGATGTTTTTCCCTTCTCTACCTGTAAAGATATATTCTCAGAGGAGTGAGATGCGATGTTGGCATTGTTCGCGATTTCATCAGAAACAGCACCCATCTCTATTATCGCAGTACTGACCGTTTCGATCATGTTTTGCTGTTGACTAGCAAACTGAATTGCAGAATCTAGTTTTGTGGAGGTAGTAACAACATCATGATCTACCTCTTTACGTAAAGAATTGGCACTAAAAATTACATTTTCAATGTTCGACACAAAAGAGTTGAAACCTAAAGCAAGTTTTCCTGTTTCATCATCGTTTATTTTAGTGATTCGCCTTGATAAATCTTTTTCACTTTCACCTATTGCTTCTAATGCATCTCCAATATCCTTAATTGGCTTGAAAGAGTAGTTAATAAAGAAAGCCATAATAGAAAGGAGTATTAATGTACTTAAAAGGATGAATATTCCTCTTTTCAGCGCTTTTTGTAATATTTGTTCATTTGCTTCATTTGGACTGACATAAGCGATCAAATTCCAACCAATCACATCAACAACTGTTGATGATAAAATAAAATCATCTTGACTTGTTATATCTGTGAATAATTTATTTTTAGAGGAAATATTATTGTCGCTTGTAGAGTTTTCTTTATATGAAGAATATACCGATTCCCCTAGTTTGCTTTGTTCTCCGTGTACTCGTATTATGTCTTTTTTATCGCTTAAAAAAAGACCTCCATGTGAACCTACCTTATGATCAGAAATTATTTGTGAAATTGAATCAAAAGAAATACCTAGACCTGCAATACCCAAAAGAGAGCTATCATCATAGATTTTGAAGTTTATAAATATTGACATTTGATCTGTTACTTCGTCTGTATCAATATTCAACTCATACTTTTTATCACTAGAAATGAGATCAAAATACCATTTATCTTTAGCGTTGTTTGGTTTTAAATTTTTAAGAATACCATCTTCATAATAAAGATTTTTGGTTCCCTCAGACACAACAAAGACAGCGAAAGCATCGTTATTTTCTTTTATAGATCGAAGATAATTTTTAATTTTATTGATAATTGATGCATCTTCATTTTTTAGTAAGTCTGCAAGAAAAATATTATTAGCCATGTTTTTAGAGGTAATGAAGGCTGGTAAAACAAGGTTGGTTATCTCTTTTTTTGCTAAAGAAAGAGAAGAAGGGATAATGTTTTCTTGAATATTTTTCACAGCTGTATCGTGAGTTTGCTTGATGGCTAATGTTGTTTCTATAGCTGCAACTAAGAACATTGATAAACAACAAACTATTATTATTTTATTTTTAATATTCAAATTTAATACCACTTTTTCTGCTATATAGATTACTTTAATATACAGAAACAATTAACTCATAGAGTAATCATTATCCAATATTTACAATATCAATTTCTGAATGATGTTTTCGACAGATTTCAAGCAAAATAAGACATAGTTATACTTAAAAAAATTAAATAATACCATTTTTCTAAAATGAGACAAAATGAAAGCACATCCGGACTCCTGCAAGCAGTGCCATTGATTTTTTGTGTAAAATAGAAGTAAGTTAAAATGATGTTTCTGGTTTTGATTGTGTAATAATTCTAAAAATTTCAAAAGTTTAGAATTATCAATCTTAGTTAAATATATTACGTTTAATATTAAAGGAAAAAAAATGCAGTATGTTAGTTGTAAAGTATGTCATCAAG
>NZ_VTXD01000008.1 GCF_013114625.1 Vibrio sp. 99-70-13A1 | reverse complement strand
GATGTGTATAAGAGACAGCTTATTAAATGAAATACTATTTGTTTTATTTTAAACCACTGTTTATTATTAGGTAGTTAAATAAAATCATCTTGATGGGAAATATCATGTCAGAATTAACTAAAACTCTATTAAATATTCGTAGCCTTCGTGCATTCTCTCGTGAATTAACTCTTGAGCAATTAGAAGAAGCACTAGATAAACTAACGATTGTAGTTCAAGAGCGTCAAGAATCTGAAGCTGAAGAGCGTGCAGCAAAAGCTGAGCAAGAAGCAAAATTAACAGCGATTGCAGAACAAATTGCAAAAGACGGTATTGATGTAGCAGATCTAATTGCAGCACTTTCTGGTGAAACGAAATCTAAAAGCCCGAAAGCAAAGCGTGCACCACGTCCTGCAAAATATAAGTATGTAGATACAAACGGTGAAGAGAAGACTTGGACGGGTCAAGGTCGTACTCCTTCAGCTATCCAAGACTTGCTTAACTCTGGTAAGTCTCTTGAAGATTTCACTATCTAATTAATTCTTAATTGATTAGTTAGTAAAAAGGCTCCTAGTAGGAGCCTTTTTTGTTTTCTCATTTATATTCAACAGTTACATTTAGAATATATACTCTACCTTTCCCAGTATGCTTCTTCCAAACTGTCTTCACGTTCAGGCAAACCTCGAGATAAACGAGGTGAATGTTGAACTAATACTTCATAGCTTGCACGGTTTGAATATTTACAAACTTGTGAGAATGATGAATAAGTTAAATATGAATGCTGATGCTTGCTTGAATTAGGTACGTTAGATTTATGGTACTTATTCGCAGCCATATCATGAAGCAATGCAGATAATGCAGCATCACCCGCACCATTAGTATTTTTAATTTTCTCAGGACCGCCCATATAAGGTGCAATATGCGAATAAACTTTAATTGGGTTTAAGCATGAATCCTTATGGGCTGGTCGACTAAATTCATAACGGTTAAACTCAGCAATAGAACCAGGCAATAAAGGCAAAGAAGTTTCACGCTTTGCTGAATCTTCAGTGTAACCCGCCATAAATAAGCCTACAGGACCCGCAGTACATAAAACTAAATCAACCAGATCCAATGCTTTATCTGATGCAGCAAGAGGATCACTTTCACCTGTTAATGCTTCAGCTTCATCTTCATTCATCGCGACGACACTAACATGTTGCTCTAGGAAGTCTTTCCAAAATTCAGGGTCATCTTGAATAACAAATTTAGTGCCTAAGGTCAGTACCACAGGCACATCATATTTTTTCGCGTACTCAATGGCTTGCATTGTAGCTTCAGGCATTGGATCACCTGGTTTACAACGAACTAAATATGCAGTTAATACTAAAGCAGATGCATTCTTAAATATTTTTTCTGGAATAGTTTCTGGTTTAAGTTGATTCATTTGACCTTCGCTGATTGCAAAAGTACGTTCACCATCTTCTGTGATTAAAGCGAAACAACGACCAATGGCACCATCCACCCCTTGTAAATGATTCAGGTCCATTCTGCTTGATGTGTTACATAGGTAACGGTAGCCATAACTGCCAATTTTAATATCTTGGCTCATTACACCTAACAAAGTAGAACGATCGTCCGCTAATACAGAGTAGTTATGCAAGGTGTTACCAATTGTTCCACCCGCGTATTCATTGGTAATTAAGCAGCTATCTTTAAGCTCTTGGTATAATGCTTCAGCTGACTTGTCGTCAATAACAAGAGAATGCCCTTTGCTTAGACCATACTTTTCAATAAGGTCAGTACTTACCTTCGCTTCAATATCAACCAAAGTTTGGTCAATACCAATAATATGCGTACGAGACATTTTCTTACTTTCATGTGCTTGGCTAACTAGCGGATCGCGAGCGTGAACAGGAAAATAATGCTTTGATTTACGTTGTCCAGGAAATTTCATAGGGTCAGTCTAAGTCAAGGGGGAAATAGGTGGCGGATTTTACCGCGCTATATTTAACGCGGCAATATTTGAAATTATAGCAAACGTTTGCTTGGTGTTTTTTTTATTCGCCTTCCATAAAGCTTAAGTCTGGAAGCATTCCTAAATGCTCGGCATAGCGTTTTTGGTTAAACTCTGCACCATTTTTCATTACGTCAAACACTTCAATCGCAACTGCACACGCCATTGCAGCAATTGCATCTTCACGCGGTGTCCCAGTCATCATTAATCGCATCAATGTTTCTTTTACTTTAACTGGCTGACCGTCTTCTAATTGATTCTCAATAATTTCAATTAACTGCTCTTCTTGTATAAATTCATTTTGTTCAGACATTTTTTCATCTCAGGTCTTGGATTTCGTGCGACTATGCCACATATACTTCTGACATCCTAGCGAGTCACCTCGCCTCATGGGATTCTTCAAGAAAGTCAGCGTACTATTTGCGCAATTGAAACTGTGATTCTGGTCTCGGATCTGTCACGTCGTTTCTCTTTCTGTTAGAATCTGCGACCAAGTAATTGTAACGGTGTTTAGACATGTCAGATATCAGCTCTGGAAACAGCGAAAAGAAAGTAATTGTCGGTATGTCCGGCGGTGTAGATTCGTCAGTATCGGCGTATCTTCTTCAGCAACAAGGCTATCAGGTAGAAGGCCTTTTCATGAAAAACTGGGAAGAAGACGATAACGAAGAATACTGCACAGCAGCTGAAGATCTTGCTGATGCTCAAGCGGTATGTGACAAGTTAGGTATTCACCTGCATACAATCAACTTTGCTGCAGAATATTGGGATAATGTATTCGAATACTTCTTAGAAGAATACAAAGCAGGTCGTACGCCTAACCCTGATATCCTTTGCAATAAAGAAATCAAATTTAAAGCATTCTTAGAGTTTGCAGATGAAGTATTAGACGCAGATTACATTGCAATGGGTCATTACGTTCGTCGTACTTTCCCAACTCAAGAACAGCTAGACGCTGGGGTAAAACCAGAAATGCTACGTGGTCTTGATAGCAACAAAGACCAAAGCTACTTCTTATATACATTAAGTTCTGATCAAGTTGCTCGTAGCTTATTCCCTGTTGGTGAACTAGAGAAGCCTGAAGTTCGACGTATTGCTGAAGAGCAAGATTTGATCACGGCTAAGAAAAAAGATTCAACGGGTATCTGCTTTATCGGTGAGCGTAAGTTTACTGAATTTTTAGGTAAGTACCTACCTGCTCAGCCAGGTAATATTGAAACACCTGAAGGTCTAGTTATTGGCCAACACCAAGGTCTTATGTACCACACTCTTGGCCAACGTAAAGGTTTACATATTGGCGGCACTAAAGGTGGCGGCGGTAATGAAGATCCATGGTTTGTTGGCGAAAAAGATTTAAAACGTAATGTTTTAATTGCCGTTCAAGGTAAAGATCACCCTCTTCTTAAATCTGAAGGGTTAATTGCTTCGCAATTACATTGGGTGAACCGCACTGCAATTACCGATGTTATGAAGTGCACGGTAAAAACACGTTACCGCCAAACTGATATTCCTTGTACAATCATCCCTATTGATGATGAGAATATTAAAGTCATTTTTGATGAGCCTCAGATTGCAGTGACGCCAGGTCAATCTGCAGTCTTTTACCAAGGTGAAGTTTGCCTTGGTGGCGGTATCATCGAAAAACGCATCTAATACAATAATTCAACAAGGAGTTACTACGTGGCTAATACACTTTATGATCGTACCATTGCTTTTGCTGGAATTTGCCAAGCTGTGGCATTAGTTCAACAAGTTGCGAAAGACGGTCACTGTGATAACGATGCCTTCGAAGCCTCTCTCAATGCGATTTTAAATATCAACCCAGTAAACACTGTGGGTGTATTTGGTCGTGAAGCGAACCTAAAACTAGGCTTAGAATGCCTAGTAAAAGGGATTGATAGTACTCCTGCTGGTAGTGACATTACTCGTTATATTATTAGTTTAATGGCGCTAGAGCGTAAACTTGCAGGCCGGAATGATGCAATGTCTCAACTGGGTGATCGCATTCAAATGGTTGAGCGCCAAGTTGAGCATTTTGACTTATTTGATGACCAAATGCTAAGCAACCTTGCAAGTATCTATTTAGACGTTGTCAGCCCTATTGGTCCTCGAATTCAAGTTTCTGGAACACCTTCAGTGTTACAACAGACTGCTAGCCAACACAAGGTAAGAGCTTTGCTCCTTTCGGGTATCCGAAGTGCGGTACTTTGGCGCCAAGTTGGCGGAAAACGTCGCCATCTTATTTTTGGTCGTAAGAAAATGATCGAGCAAGCTCAGATCCTTTTAGCAAGAATTTAATTTTAGCTCGCTTTATTGCGAGCTTCTTTATTTCCCCCTAACTTATTTAAATATCTAGGAGATTCACATGGAATTGTCAGCATTAACTGCTGTGTCACCTGTAGACGGTCGCTACGGAAGTAAAACAATTTCTCTACGCAGTATTTTTAGTGAGTACGGCTTACTAAAGTACCGTACTGTTGTTGAAGTTCGCTGGCTTCAAAAATTAGCCGAAACGCAATCGATTGCGGAAGTGGCTACTCTAAGCGCAGAAGCGAACCAATTCTTAGATAACATCGCTGCTAACTTCAGCGAAGAAGACGCAATGCGTATCAAGGAAATTGAACGCACAACAAACCACGATGTAAAAGCAGTGGAATACTTTCTAAAAGAGAAAGTAGCAGACGTTCCTGAACTTCACGCGATCAATGAATTCATTCACTTCGCTTGTACTTCAGAAGATATCAACAACACTTCGCACGCTCTTATGCTTAAAGAAGCTCGCGATACTGTTATTCTTCCTGAGATTCGCAACGTTATTGATGCGATTAAAGCACTTGCTTCAGAATACCGAGATATTCCTCTTCTTTCTCGTACACACGGTCAGCCAGCTTCTCCATCTACTATGGGTAAAGAAATGGCGAACGTTGCGTACCGTATGGAGCGTCAATACAAGCAAATCGAAAGCGTTGAGATTCTAGCGAAAATCAACGGTGCAGTAGGTAACTACAATGCTCACCTATCGGCTTATCCTGAAGTTGATTGGCACCAATTTAGCGAAGAGTTCATCACTGAATCTCTTGGCGTAACTTGGAACCCATACACAACTCAAATCGAACCTCACGATTACATCGCTGAGCTTTTTGACGCAATTGCACGTTTCAACACTATCCTTCTTGACTTCGACCGTGACGTTTGGGGCTACATCGCTCTTGGTCACTTCAAGCAGAAGACTATTGCTGGCGAAATCGGCTCTTCTACCATGCCGCATAAAGTTAACCCAATTGACTTCGAAAACTCTGAAGGCAACCTTGGTCTAGCGAATGCTATGTTCAGCCACCTTGCACAAAAACTTCCAGTTTCTCGCTGGCAGCGTGACCTTACTGACTCTACGGTTCTTCGTAACCTAGGTGTGGGTGTTGGCTACGCAATCATTGCATATACTTCGACTCTGAAAGGTATTAGCAAGCTTGAAGTTAACCGTGCTGCGCTACTTGCTGAGCTAGATAAGAACTGGGAAGTATTGGCTGAACCAGTACAAACAGTAATGCGTCGTTACGGCATCGAGAAGCCATACGAGAAGCTAAAAGAGCTAACTCGTGGTAAACGTGTAGATGGCGAAGGCATGCGTGCATTTATCGATGGTCTAGAGATCCCTGAAGACGAGAAAGTTCGTTTAAAAGAGATGACACCAGCTAACTACATCGGTCAAGCAATCGAGCTAACTGACAAGCTGTAAGATTCGATTTACGAATAATATTTTTACAAAGGCTTCCTATATGGAAGCCTTTTTGTTGCACTGAACAAACCGTATAAAAAGCACTCTCTGATTACAGAAGACAAGGTGCTTTTTCCTAATTTACCTATTCTCCTCAATCTATTTAATTGCGTAGCTCGCTGTAACCAAAACACGCACCCCTTAAATAATTGTTTTTTGACGCCTAGATCAAAAAAGGCCTCCAGAAGGAAGCCTTTCAGTTAGATATTGTCGCCTAGCGACTGCGAATTACTTAGTAATCACATGTTACATAGCAATTACATGTTACGTAGAGACTCAATACGCTTATCTAGCGGTGGGTGGCTCATTAGTAGCTCACTAAGAGATTTCTTACCGTTGATACCAAACGCCATCATAGAGCCTTCTAGTTGTGGTTCATGGCTGACCTTTAAACGCTCTAACGCAGCAATCATTTTCTCTTTACCCACTAATTGAGCTGCGCCAGCATCTGCGTAAAATTCACGATGACGGCTGTACCACATAGTGATAAAGCTCGCTAGGAAGCCAAATACTAGTTCAAGAGCGATAGACACACCAAAGTAGACCATCATGTTACTGCCACCTTCTTCCTCGTCATCATTCGACGCTACAATATTCGCAATAAAGCGAGACAAGAAAATAACGAATGTATTCACAACACCTTGCATCAATGTCATCGTAATCATGTCGCCGTTAGCGATATGACTAACTTCATGCGCTAGAACAGCTTCAGCTTCATCACGAGTCATGTTATGCAGTAGCCCCGTAGATACTGCGACAAGTGAATCATCACGTTTAGCACCTGTTGCGAATGCATTAATGTCTGGAGAGTCATAAATCGCGACTGTCGGCATACCAATACCAACTTGCCCTGCTTGACGACTTACCGTTTCCATCAGCCAATGTTCTGTTTCATTTCGAGGGCTCTCAATAACCGAGCCTCCAACTGAACGTAACGCCATTTTCTTTGACATTAACAATGAAATGAACGAACCACCAAAACCAAATACAGCAGCCATCACCAATAGCCCAGATAGGCTACCTGGCTGCATCCCCGTTACAGCATAAACAATATTCAATACAATACTTAGTACCAATACAACCGCTAGGTTGGTTGCAAGGAACAACATTACTCGCTTCATTACTTTTCTCCGCATGAAAGCTGTTTTTTATTAAAACTTATCGTTATAACAAGAAGACTACCAATTGGTAACACTCTCGAATATTTATTACTTATACATATAGTCTAAGATTTAGAAAACAAGGTTAAGCATTAAATTGCAACATTTGATTACGAGACTACATTCCATTAACTTTTGTCTATTAGACCTAAGTAGTATGGCGATGATAAAACAATCAGTCTAGAGTAGCAGCCATGTTAATGATTGGCTTGTCCATGTAATAAAAGGAAAGATCATGGCTGAAGGGAATAGCTTCCAAATGGCAATAGATTTATTGTGCTGCCATTTAGGTATATCTGAAGAAGAAGCAAAAAAGCAGATTGGCGTTCAACCTACACAGGATATCCAAATACAGATTTCTGAAACTCAACAAGCACTAATGGGTTTAACGCAAGACAGATAGTCACATATATAAAACAACAAAAGGGCTGCAATCGCAGCCCTTTTGTTATTTATGTTTTCAGCATTAGCCTACAAAGCTAGTAATGGTGAAACGTCAATATACTTACCGATGTTCTTTGACTTCGCTTTTGGTACGTAAGGGATTTCACCTAATTTCGGCGCACCTAGCTTGTCTTCAAGCATCGCAATAATATCCGCATAATGCTCTGTCCCTGGATTGATTCGGTTTGCTACCCAACCAACTAATTGCAGCCCATCAGCACGAATAGCTTCTGCGGTTAATAAAGCATGGCTAAGACAGCCAAGTTTAATCCCAACCGTTAGAACCACTGGTAGTTTTTCTGCTTTGACCCATTTAGACAAATACTCGTCATCTGAAATTGGCACGCGCCATCCACCAGCACCTTCAACTAATACGATGTCGGAGTTTTCCTTATGCTCAGCCAATTTATCACTTAACACACTTTCTTCGATTACCACACCATCGTGCTTCGCAGCAATGTGAGGAGAAGAAGGCAGAAGTAACGCATAAGGATTTACATCTTCATAGGCAATATCTTGTGTAGCCGCTTCTTGTAAATGCAAAGCATCACTATTACGTAAACCCTCAGGATATTCTTCACATCCTGCTGCAACTGGCTTATAGCCAATTGTTGATAATTCTTTTGCAGCTAAAGCTTGAAGAATTGCTTTAGATACAACTGTTTTTCCCACTTCGGTATCCGTACCTGCAATAAATAATGCATCAATCATAATTTAATAACCCCTAAACAAACTTGATATGTTGCTGGTAAGAAACCTTGATGGCTTTGAAACTCTCGATATTCTTTCTCGACAAGTTGCAACATTCTGCGACTTGTTAAACCGTGTGAGCGACCACTTACATGAGTAGCCCCGATTCCCTTAAGGTCTCGCATCAACTCTAATGCAGTGTCGTACCAAACTGTGATAGAGGGCAAGTCTAGTTGATGAGCCCCACACCTAGATTGCGCTAACGCAATTTTTACCTGATTCTCAGAAATAAAGTTATTAACGTGTTGATGTGTGTCAATTTTATTCCACGATTTTTGCAACTCAAACAGTGAGCCATCTAGCAAAGTGGAAAATAAAACGCTTCCTCCACGCTTCGTCACTCGTTTTATCTCGCGTAAAGGCACAGATAAATCATCACACCACTGTAATGCTAAGCTTGAAAAGACAATATCAAAACTATGGTTTTCGAAAGGAAGTTGTTCAGCATCTGCTTTCTGATAAAGTGAAACCTGGCCACCACACCTTAGCTTCGACTGGTTTAGCATCTCTTGAGAAAGGTCTGCACATACTACATCCGCTCCCCTCGATAATAATTGAGCAGAAAAGTATCCAGTACCACAACCTAGATCGAGTACTTTAAGCCCAGACAAATCATTAGGTAATTTGTCTAGTAGTCGATGACCGACATCGCGCTGAAACTCAGCATGTTTATCATAAGTGGTTGCTGCTTTGCCAAAAGCTTCAGCAATCGCACTCTTATCTTGGCCTATGTAATCATTCACTACTGCTTCTTGTGACATTTACTGAGCCTTATTGTTTGTTTCGATCTTTGATTCAAAGCTTGATTCGATGTTTCGTTCGATAGCTTGAAGCAACGAGCTTGTTAACTGAAGAACTTGTTTTTGAGTATGGCTTGCCGTTAGCGTAATACGTAAACGAGCAGTTTCAGCCGGCACCGTTGGTGGTCTTATCGCGGTGACCCACACTTGATCACGCTTTAACTCTTCTGCAATAGATAACGCCGTTTTGGCTTCGCCAACCAAAAAAGGTTTAATGGGGGTCTGAGTATCGATAAACCCTTCAACACCATTCATCTGTTCTGAATAAATAGCACCAAGCTCCAAGAGTTTCTCACGACGCCACTCTTGCGTTTGAATCATTTGGCAAGCGTAAGACAGAGCCACAGCTTGCGAAGGCGGCATTGCTGTTGAATAAACATGGTGTCGAGCAAACTGAGTTAAGTAATCACCCAACTCTGCCGAACACAGAATAGCGGCACCAGAAAGACCGAACGCCTTGCCAAAAGTCACGACCAGAATGTCGGGCGTTATTTGTGCTACGTTACAGCTCCCCGCCCCTTTTTCACCCAGCACACCGATGCCATGGGCATCATCAATGGCGAGCCAACTGTCGTATCGATTAGTAAGGTTAGATATCTGGCTAAGAGATGCTTGATCCCCATCCATGCTAAACACACCTTCAGTCACAACTAGCGATTGAGGAGTTCGGTTCAACAGCGACTCTAGATGCTGTGTATCATTGTGCTTAAAGCGTTTCATTGTTGCAGGGGAAAGCATACCCGCTTCCATCAAAGAAGCATGGTTGAGTTTGTCTTGCAGCAGAAAATCGTCTTTCTCGAGAAGAGAGAACAACAAAGCTTGGTTAGCACTGAAACCAGAGCTAAATAGAATGGCACGCTCAAAGCCGAGCCACTCGCAGAGCTGAGCTTCCAAATTTAGATGAGCAGGACTAAAACCAGAAACTAGTGGTGATGCAGCACTGCCAGCGCCATACTGAGATAACCCTGTTTGCCATGCATCAACCAATTCTGGGTCATTCGCTAAACCCAAATAATCATTGCTCGAAAAATTAATAAAATCTGAGCCTTCGCTACGAAGCAAAGGACCATTACTATTTTCGAGTACTTTAAGTTGACGACTTAACCCTTGCTCACGACGACGAACAAGGGCTTCTTTAATGCGAGATTTAAACAGTGGCATCGTAGAACATGTCATCTTTTGCTGGACGAGCAGCTACGCGCTCCACCACTTGATCTAACAGTTCATTTTCTTGAATTTCATCTGGCTTTTGAGCCACTTCTTGGCTGTTGATACCCAGTTTTTTGAACAACTGCATATCTGTATCTTCATCTGGGTTTGGAGTAGTCAGTAGCTTGCAGCCATAGAAGATTGAGTTCGCACCAGCCATGAAGCACATTGCTTGCATCTGTTCATTCATGTTTTCACGACCTGCAGATAAACGAACCGCAGACATAGGCATCATGATACGAGCAATAGCAATAAGTTTAACGAAATCGAAAGATTCAACATCATCAACGTTTTCCATTGGCGTGCCTTTTACTTTCACTAACATATTGATTGGCACACTTTCAGGGTGTACTGGTAAGTTTGCCAGTTCAACAAGTAGCCCTGCACGGTCATTGGTACTTTCGCCCATACCGATAATACCGCCAGAACAAATCTTCATACCCGCATCACGTACGTGAGAAAGCGTATCTAAACGGTCTTGGTAAGTGCGAGTAGTAATAATGCTGCCGTAAAACTCAGGAGACGTATCAAGGTTATGGTTGTAGTAATCCAGACCAGCATTAGATAATTCACCGGCTTGCTCTGGTGTCAACATACCTAGCGTCATACAAGTTTCTAAACCCATGTCTTTCACACCTTTGATCATGTCAGTTAGGTGTGGCATATCACGTTCTTTCGGGTTTTTCCAAGCTGCGCCCATACAGAAGCGAGTTGAACCAGCTTTTTTAGCTTTTTGCGCCGCATCCAAAACACGCTCAACTTCCATTAAACGTTCTTTATCCACATCAGTACGATAGTGCGCACTTTGCGGGCAGTATTTACAATCTTCAGGGCAAGCACCTGTTTTAATCGATAGCAAGGTACTGACTTGCACGTGGTTAAGCTCTTGGTACTTTCGGTGTACTAATTGAGCTTCAAACATTAAATCCATGAACGGTTTATCTAAAAGAGCTGTTACTTCAGATACTGTCCAGTTATGACGAACTTCCACGTGTCGATCCTTATCTTTATTTAGTATTACAAGCTCTCATACTTGTGGCCTGCATTTATACTTGGCTAGTCTACCTACAACCATTAGACTGTCAACATAATGAGAATATTAAAAGTTTACATATGGTTATATATTAACCATATAAATTATGGAAGACACTATGGATCTCGCCTTTGATCGCCAGCATATCTGGCATCCGTACACATCGACTCTCACACCTCTGACCTGCTATCCAATCACCAATGCTGATGGGGTTTACCTAGAATTAGAGGGGGGAAAACGAATAATTGATGGCATGTCGTCTTGGTGGTCAACCATTCATGGATACAATCACCCAGTATTGAATGAAGCTGCTCATAGCCAAATTGATAAGATGTCTCATGTTATGTTTGGAGGTATCACCCACCAACCAGCTATTGATTTATGCAAAAAGCTACTTTCGTTAGCTCCTGATAACTTAGAGCACGTCTTTCTTGCAGACTCTGGTTCTGTTGCCGTTGAAGTGAGCTTAAAAATGGCACTTCAGTATTGGCATGCGAAAGGAACGCCAAGATCTAAGTTTTTGACCTTGCGTGACGGCTACCACGGCGACACTTTTGCTGCGATGTCGGTAACAGATCCTGATAATTCAATGCACAGCCTGTATAAAGGCTTCTTGCCTGAGCATATCTTCGCTGATTCGCCAAAAACTGGCTTTTGGGATGAATGGAACCCTAATGACATTGATAGCTTTCGAGAAAAACTGACATCACACCATGGGGAAATTGCAGCAGTAATCTTAGAGCCTATCGTTCAAGGTGCTGGCGGTATGCGTATTTATCATCCTGAATTTCTAAAACAAGTCCGCTTATTGTGTGATGAATTTGACGTGTTGCTTATTCTGGATGAAATTGCGACTGGGTTTGGTCGCACAGGCAAACTGTTCGCTTGTGAACATGCTGAAATTCAACCTGATATTCTATGTTTAGGTAAAGCACTCACTGGCGGCTACATGACCCTTTCTGCCACGCTTGCTAGCAAAGAAGTCGCTGACACAGTGTGTGGAGGTGAAGCAGGATGCTTTATGCACGGACCAACCTTTATGGGTAACCCACTAGCATGCGCGGTAGGTGCTGCAAGTTTATCCATAATCGAAGATGGTCATTGGCAAGATCAAACTAAACAAATCGAGAAAATTTTTTCTGAGCTATTACCGACTTTGAGAAAACACGATCTTGTCAAAGACGTTCGCTGGTTGGGCGCTATCGGTGTTGTTGAAACCCACAAGCCTGTTGATATGGAAACCATCCAAGCTCATTTTGTTGAACAAGGTGTGTGGATACGCCCATTTGGCAAGTTGATCTATATGATGCCTCCTTTCATCTCTAAAGCAGAAGACATCCAAGCTCTCGTTAATGCCATCGATACAGCGCTTCAAGCACCAGAGTGTTTTCAAAATATATGATGCGAGTAGTTAAGCTTTAATACATCAAACTAAAGCCAGTATATCAGTCAGACATGCTAACTTATTAAGGTCATCATTAGTCCTCAATGTATAAACATATTTCAGGACGGGACAGTCAATAGATATAAAAAAGCCCAGCATTTAGCCGGGCTTTTAAGTCAATTTACACGTAGGACGTGAGAATTAACCGATGTGCGTTTCACCGCCCATGTATTTCTGAAGAACAGCTGGTACCGCGATACGACCGTCAGCTTCTTGGTTGTTTTCAAGAATAGCTACCATTGTACGACCAACAGCAAGACCAGAACCGTTTAGTGTGTGTACAAGTTCAGGTTTCTTCTCGCCTTTACGACGGAAACGAGCTTGCATACGACGCGCTTGGAAATCCCACATGTTTGAGCAAGAAGAAATTTCACGGTAAGTCTCTTGTGCTGGAACCCATACTTCTAAATCGTAAGTTTTCGCAGAACCGAAGCCCATGTCACCAGTACATAAAATCACTTTACGGTAAGGTAGCTCTAGAAGTTGAAGAACTTTCTCAGCGTGACCTGTTAGTTCTTCAAGTGCAGCCATTGAATCTTCTGGCTTAGTAATTTGTACTAGTTCCACTTTATCGAACTGGTGCATACGGATAAGACCACGAGTATCACGACCGTAAGAACCCGCTTCAGAGCGGAAACACGGAGTATGAGCAGTCATCTTAATAGGAAGATCAGTTTCTTCGCTAATAGTATCACGCAGCATATTCGTTACAGGCACTTCAGCCGTAGGAATAAGTGACAATGTTTTTAGAGGAACGTCGCTCACTTGCTCAGTCAGAGGGCTAGTGTGGAATAAGTCTTCACCAAATTTCGGTAATTGACCTGTACCAAATAAGCTATCAGAGTTTACAAGGTAAGGAACATACATCTCTGTGTAACCGTGCTCATCCGTATGAAGATCAAGCATGAATTGTGCAATGGCACGGTGCAGGCGAGCGAACTTACCTTTCATTACGATGAAGCGTGAGCCTGAAATTTTCACAGCACTTGCGAAATCCAGACCACCAGACATTTCACCTAGATCAACGTGATCTTTAACTTCGAAGTCGTAAGCTTTTGGCTCACCCCAACGAGAAATTTCAACGTTCTCATCTTCATTTGCACCGTTAGGTACTGAATCATCAGGTAAGTTAGGTACTGCTGATGTGATTTCATCAAGCTTAGTTTGAAGTTCAGCTAAAGAAACTTTTGCTTCATCAAGCTCTGCACCTAAGTTACCGACCTCAGCAAGGATACGCGCAGCTTCTTCATGTTCGCCTTTCGCTTTCGCTTGACCAATGGACTTCGAACGGGAGTTACGTAAAGCTTGCAGCTCTTCAGTTTTTACTTGAAGCGATTTACGCTTTTCTTCAAGTTCACGAATAGTCTCTACGTCAAGAGTGTAACCACGACGTGCTAATTTTGCGGCTGTTTCATCCAGCTCAGTTCGAAGTAATTTAGAGTCCAGCATTGCTAATCCCATGCTTTAGTTATTTGAATATTCAGCGAGTTAACCACTGAATTACTACTAAACCGCCTAAAATGGTTGTAAAACAATCAATTTATGGCAATTTAATCTGAAGATAATGTAGATGTAACGATATCCAAAAAAGCCTAGTTTTCATAGCGCTTTTGTTGGCTTTTTACGTCTAAATCCGAAAGGTAATCTAACTTCTCGCCGATTTTCCCTTCTAAGCCCCGTTTTGTTGGAAAATAGTACTGCGTTGACCCCATCTCAGGCGGTAAGTACTTTTCTCCAGCGGCATAAGCCCCAGGCTCATCGTGAGCATAACGATATTCTTGCCCATATCCCATGTCCTTCATCAAACTTGTTGGTGCATTACGCAAATGATGAGGAACTTCATATTCAGGTAGATTATGAGCGTCGGAAAGTGCTTGTTTCCAAGCGGTATACACTGCATTACTTTTCGGTGCGCACGCTAAATACACGACAGCCTGGGCAATCGCTCTTTCCCCTTCTGCAGGACCGATACGAGTAAAACAATCCCACGCAGACATGGCGACTTGCATAGCTCTTGGATCAGCGTTGCCAATATCTTCAGATGCAATGGCAAGCAAACGTCTTACGATATAAAGAGGGTCACAGCCAGCAGCTATCATTCGAGCAGACCAGTAAAGAGCAGCATCAGGGTTAGATCCGCGGATTGATTTATGGACGGCTGAAATCAAATCGTACCAAATGTCACCTTTGTTATCGAAGCGAGCAACCTTTTCGCCAGCGACTTCTGCCAATAACTGTAGCGTTATCGCTTTCTCACCTTTATCGTTGTCTTCAGCCATGTCATAAAGCAACTCAAGATAGTTGAGCGCCATACGAGCATCACCGTTGACCAATTCAGCAAGGCGATCTAAGACGTTATCAGCAAAATCAGCCGACACATCACCAAGTCCACGCTGTTTATCTTCGATAGCTTGGCGAATGACGAGGGAGATATCATCTGTATTAAGAGAAGTCAGTTTGTAGACACGCGCGCGCGACAACAAAGCGTTGTTTAACTCAAAAGAAGGGTTTTCTGTGGTCGCTCCGATAAATGTCACTGTGCCATCTTCAATATGAGGAAGAAAAGCATCTTGCTGGCTTTTATTAAAACGATGGACTTCATCTACGAACAGAATTGTTCTTCTGCCTGCCTGTTTATTTTCTCGCGCTTTTTCTATCGCAATACGGATATCTTTCACACCAGATGTAACGGCAGACACTCGCTCAACTTCTGCATTTGCATAATTAGCAGCAACTTCAGCAAGGGTCGTTTTACCAGTTCCCGGCGGTCCCCAAAGGATCATCGAGTGAAGATTCCCCGCCTCTAATGCACGGCGTAATGGTTTACCCACACCTAATATGTGTTGTTGACCAATGTATTGCTCGACGGTTTCTGGTCTCATACGAGCAGCAAGGGGACGAAAATCTTCGTCCCCTGCAAAATCTAAGCTGTAATTACTCACTGGTAGTCTCTTAAATAGTGAATGTTCTCAACAACCCCAACTATTAGTTTCGTTGGTCATCGATTTCGACGCCGTCAGGTGCTTCGAAGGTAAAACGGTCTGTTTTTGGTGTATCTAAAGTGACATTATTAAAAACAAACTGACCTTTTTGACCATCTTGTTCTATAACATCAAAACCTTTCACAATACCTTGATCGGTAATGTGAATAAGAAAATCACCCTGATTAGAGTCAACGGCAGTTGGCGTTAATGTAAACACGTCATTTTTCTGTACAACGTTATAGTTATCCCAATCACTTGGCTTATTACGCGTTAACAAAACAAAAGGAGTTTGAGCCGTTGCTTGTTCTTGCCAATAAATACTGACCTGCTCAATGAACGGGCTGTAATACCATAGGCTTTGACCATCAGAAACTAAAAGATTTTCATCAGGGAGCGTGGTTTCCCAGCGGAATAAGCTTGGTCTTGCAATCTCAACCGTCCCTTCCCCTTCCATGACAATATCCCCGTCAGGGCTGGTTACTGTTTGTTTAAAATCGGCACTGAAACCATCATTTAATGCAAGTCGGCTATTGAGCTCTTCTTTTGGAGAGGCGAAAACTGAAAAGCTCATAAATAAAAGTGCGAATATTTTTTTCATTAATGTTCCTATAGACAATAAGTTAATGATGATAGGTCACTACCACTTGGATTTTGACCGACCTTGATAACACGAGTTCCTCGTTAACTTATTATTTTTCTGTCAAATTATTAATCTTTAGGGGGAACCGGAGCCAATACTTCACGGTTACCATTATGCCCTGGAGTACTCACTATTCCCTGTGCTTCTAGCTGCTCAACAATTCGAGCCGCTCTGTTGTAACCGATTTTAAATCTGCGCTGAACGCCTGATACTGAGCCTCGGCGTGAATGCACGACATGCTCTACCACTTGGTCAAACAATGGATCAACATCTTCATCACTTTCCATTTTTTCACCTGGAAGTAATGTTTCTGGAGTTTGGTCGCCATTGGTAATTTCATCAATATAATTTGGTTTACCTCTTGCTTTCCAATTATTTACTACGGCATGTACATCATCATCAGACGCAAACGCACCGTGTACACGAGTGGTATGGCTTGAACCCGGCGGTAAGTACAACATATCACCCATGCCAAGTAGCGACTCTGCGCCACCTTGGTCAAGAATGGTTCGTGAGTCCGTTTTAGTTGATACTGTGAAAGCAACACGAGTAGGAATATTTGCTTTAATTAGACCGGTAATAACGTCAACCGATGGACGTTGAGTTGCAAGAATAAGGTGCACACCAGCAGCACGAGCTTTCTGTGCTAATCGAGCAATCAACTCTTCAACCTTTTTACCCACCACCATGATTAAGTCCGCAAACTCATCAACGACAACGACTATATAAGGTAGTTTTTCTAGTAATGGCGCTTCAGTATCCATGCTATCCCCTTCTTTCCAAAGAGGATCATGTATTGGATGCCCAGCTTCTGCGGCCATTTTTAGTTTATCGTTGTAGCCTTTTATATTACGTACGCCAAGAGCAGACATGAGCTTATAGCGACGTTCCATTTCGCCTACACACCAACGTAAAGCGTTTGATGCATCTTTCATATCCGTTACAACTTCAGATAGTAAGTGCGGAATACCCTCATAAATCGAAAGCTCTAGCATTTTTGGGTCGATCATTATAAAGCGAACTTCTTCAGGTGAAGCTTTATATAACATGCTGAGAATCATGACATTAACGCCAACAGACTTACCAGAACCCGTTGTACCTGCCACAAGGACATGTGGCATTTTTGAAAGATCCGCAATAACCGCTTCACCAGCAATATCTTGCCCTAAAACAACGGTTGTTGGAGATGTGGCTTCTTGGAAGGCTGGGCTGCCTACAACGTCTGAAAAGAAGACCGTTTGACGACTCATATTCGGTAATTCCAGACCTACATAAGGCTTCCCTGGGATCACTTCTACAACACGAACAGCCAAAGCTGACAACGAACGGGCTAAGTCCATTGAAAGACCTGAAATTCGGCTAACTTTTACACCAGGCGCTAAATCGAGTTCAAAACGCGTAATCACTGGTCCAGGGAAAATATCAACCACATCGGCTTTGATTTTATAATCTGCTAATTTTGATTCCACTAAACGAGCGATAGCTTCCAATGCATCTCGGTCTATAAAGGTTTCTCGCTTTTCTGGATGGAACAAAAGTTCTAATGTCGGAAGCGGCTCAGCAGGCTTAGGTAGGTTCACATCTTTTTGTACTAAAAATGGGTTTTGCGTTGCTGCCATGTTTGCTTGTGCTTCTGACACAATATTTTGAAATGCAGCCACATCTTCATCTACATCTACATCTACATTCTGATCTAAATTGCTTACTTGCTGATCATCCGCAGTGACCTCTTCCCATGGTAAGTCTACCCCTTCTAAACTATTAGAAGGTGGCACTTCAGCATGATCACCTTGTTCCTTAACATCATCAGCTAAAAGCTCATCATCATAACTGAATGATTCAGAAGCCATAGTGGCTTCTTTTGTATATTGGACCTGATCAATAGCGTCACTTTCAACGGGCTCAAGAGTGGAAATAGTTGGTTCTACGTACTGTTGCCCTGGCTCTATTTGATTAGTTACTTGTTCTAATCCTTGTTCAGAAATAGCAGGCTCAAACGGAGATACATACTCTTCCTGTTCAATACCTTGCTGGAGATCCGGATCTGAGAGGCCATTACCGTTTGAACTGAAATGGTCGGTATTATCTTCTGTGCTGAATTCAGTTCCAGCACTCCCACCTATAGCAACGTCTTGTACGTATTCTTGGTAGGCATCTTGTGAGGCTTGAGCTTCAAGGTGGCTTTGTTCGGCTAAATCGTCTTCATATATCGCAGCATGTTCTAATTCTTCTATTGTTGCATTCAACTGCTTTGATCGATCTTGTTGAAGTGATTCTGTATCCGCAACAAACTCTTGAACCGTATGCGCTTCTGGCGAAGCTGAATAAATTGATTGAATGGCTTGAGATTGCTCTGCTTTAGGTTGAGATTGACTAGCTTTAGGACGCACAATAGGCTCTGATGCTTCAGATGGCATATGTATATTATATTGGCGCTTCTCAGATACAGGCTCTTCGTGATAGAAGCTATCATCAGCCGGTTCTTCAGCCTTAAAGCTCTGATCACCAAGCTCATCCTTGCTATATGAAGTATCAGGGTCGATGAACATTGGCTCTGCCATGTTTTCTTTTAATTCATTTTGTCTATCTTCATGAGGTACCTCAGCTTCTGCTTCGCGCAATTGAGGTTCTAGCACTTCTTCGCTATTGCCTCGAATTTTATTCGCTATCATTGAGAACAAGTTAATGACGCCTTCGCCTAAGCACTCAACAATACTCAGCCACGAGATACCTGTTAATAACGTGAAACCCGCGCCCCACAAAAATAGTAACACTAATGTGCTACCTAACACGTTAAGCGTGGGTAAAGCTAAGCTGGAAAGCACATCCCCGACGACCCCGCCAGATGAGAAGTACCAGATATCATCAAAATTAATATCTGCCAGCCCACAACTGGTTAAAATGAGTATAGTGAGACCAAGTAACCTTGTGCCCCAAAGCATAAAGTCTAGAGGTTCATCTTCATTTCGATTACGGAATAAAACCCAAGCTGCGATTGTCACTAAAATAGGCAAAGGGTAAGCGAGAGAGCCGAAAGTAAAGAAAAGAGTATCCGCCAGCCAAGCGCCAACATACCCACCAGCATTTTGAATGTCACCACCCCATGCGGTTTGTGACCAAGAAGGATCGGCAGGATTAAACGTGAATAATGATACAGCCAATAAAATAGAAAAAAGCACACCTATAATAAAGCTGCACTCTTTTAAACGCTGAGTACCATCTAACCGAGGAGACTGAGGCTCTTCACTCGTTTTAATGATGGTTTCGACTTTATTGTTACTCTCTTTGAACATAAACCAACTTCTGACTGAGAATTAAATATTGAATGTAATCCACTTGCTTTCATTAACAAGCTTTGAATAATCGATCTTGAAAAAGGCTCTGGTTTACTGACTGATAATCACATATGTACAGATAGTCAGCATTGATACAGAAAACTTACATCTACTCTATAAATGAAACGAACCTTTCCACTCAACTAAAACACTGTTTATTTAACCATATCATACAAAAAAACCCAATTGCAGAAAGCAAGAAAGCGGAAACTAAGTCCGCTTTCTTTCACTTCTTCAATTGGGACTAACGAGTTTTAATCACCAGCTGGTTCGTTTGCTTCACTTCTTCCATCACAACGTAAGTGCGAGTGTCGTTTACACCAGGAAGACGCAATAGCGTATCCCCTAGTAGTTTACGATAGGCACCCATGTCTGATACGCGCGTTTTCAGAAGGTAATCGAAGTCACCCGACACTAAATGACACTCTTGGATGTCATCCAGTTTTTGTACTGCAGTGTTAAATTGTTCAAATACATCTGGAGCACCACGGTTTAATGTGATCTCTACAAACACTAAAAGTGATGCATCAAGGTATTGCGGATTCAGCAATGCTGTATAGCCCGTAATGTACCCTTGACGCTCCAAACGACGAACACGTTCAAGACATGGTGTAGGAGATAGACCTACACGTTTTGAAAGTTCAACGTTTGAAATGCGACCGTCTTTTTGCAACTCATTAAGAATGTTGCGGTCAATACGATCTAGTTCCTTGGACGGCTTCTTATAATTGTCTGCCATTTTTTATTCCACCTTATTACTTCCTTGCAAAAAAATATACTACAACTTTTTAATATTCAGTACAAAATTTTATCTAAACATATCTATACTAGATATTAATTCGACAGAATTACCCTACACATAGATAATACAACCATAATTAAAAGAGGATTCAGGATGATCATTGGCGTACCTAAAGAAATCAAGAACCACGAATATCGTGTCGGTATGATTCCAGCTAGTGTGAGAGAACTAATCTCACAAGGCCACCAAGTGTTTGTCGAAACCAATGCCGGTTCAGGAATCGGTTTTTCAGACGATGATTACATCGCTGTAGGCGCATCCATTCTTCCTACTGCTGCTGACGTTTTTGCGAAAGCAGAGATGATTGTAAAGGTTAAAGAACCTCAAGCTGTCGAGCGAGCTATGCTTCGCGAAGGGCAAATATTATTTACTTATTTACACCTTGCACCAGATTTTCCACAAACGGAAGAGCTGATCAAGAGCAAAGCTGTCTGCGTAGCATATGAGACTGTAACAGATAATATGGGTCGCTTGCCACTATTAGCGCCAATGTCTGAAGTTGCTGGTCGCATGTCTATTCAAGCAGGTGCGCAAACTTTAGAAAAATCTAACGGTGGCTGTGGCTTACTGCTAGGCGGCGTCCCTGGTGTTGCCCCTGCAAAAGTGGTAGTTGTTGGTGGCGGTGTTGTGGGTGCTAATGCAGCGCGCATGGCGGTTGGCCTTCGTGCTGACGTTACAATCCTCGATCGTAACCTTGATACTCTTCGTCGTTTAGATGAAGAATTCCAAGGTCGCGCAAAAGTGGTTTATTCTACAGAAGATGCTATTGAGAAGCATGTTCTAGAAGCAGACCTAGTGATTGGTGCAGTACTAATCCCAGGTGCAGCCGCTCCTAAACTTGTTACAAAAGATCACATCGCTAAGATGAAGCCAGGTTCAGCTGTGGTTGACGTTGCTATCGACCAAGGTGGTTGTTTCGAAACTTCACACGCAACGACTCACGCAGATCCAACTTACATCGTTGATGACGTAGTTCACTACTGTGTAGCAAACATGCCTGGTGCTGTTGCTCGTACCTCTACTTTTGCTCTTAATAATGCAACACTTCCTTACATTGTTAAGTTAGCGAATAAAGGCTACCGCGAAGCGCTACTCGCTGATAAAGGTTTCCTAGAAGGTCTAAACGTTATTCACGGTAAAGTAACGTGCAAAGAAGTAGCTGAAAGCTTCGATTTAGAATACGTTGATCCAGCTGAAGCAATTGCAATGTTCAGCTAATAGTACAACACAAACAACATTCATTATTGGCGTGGAATTTTAGCTGATAATGCGATGAATGTTACAAAAGAGCCAGTAAGGTTATCCTACTGGCTCTTTCTTTTTGCAGGTTTTCAACTCGGTTACTTACGAGCGTGAATCAAAATATTTCTTGGCGTCACCGTTTTATTACAAAACTGGCTAATAGATACTTGGTAGCCTTGTTCTTGTAAATACATTCCTCGATCCAAGGCTAACCATAATTCAAGAGGTCTTCTAAACACTTGCTGAACTAAGCTCAATTTTTCCATTTCCCAAAACAAGGCTTCCCCTAGCTGTTGGTAATGTCCAAAATTAATGTGCGTTGGTAATGTGATTTCTTTCTCAGCAGCCGCCCATTGGCAAAAAGCTTTAAAACCTTCAGCCAATTGTGACTTTTTAATACTCGGAATGGGAATATATTGTTTGATGCCAACCTCTGTTTTCAACAATTGGCATAACCCAAGCCTAAACGTCATTTCAAGTTGACGGTGGCGCTTCACTCTTTCTCCACCAGTCACTGTCTCTTGTAAAGGGATCCTTAGATCACTTTTAGATAATTCGAGCTCAGATTGTTTTGCTCGCTCTGAGAGAGGAATATAATGTTCTGACTGAATAAGATGATAGCAGCATGGTGAAATACTCACTGCTGGTAAAGCATGCTGAGTAACCTTCTTTAGTAGCCCTACATGTAGATCCCCACACGCATGCAATGCCACAGCATGTTGACATGAATTAAATACATGATCTGAAGTATGAGAAAACGCATCACCTTGAACAAACTGCATATTTAGCCCTTGTTTGTCCGCTTCAGCTTGCCCACTTATGCATAAACTATTCTGCCACTCAAAGCTGGTTACTTTTTGTTGAGATTGAGAAGACAAAATTCGACCTAAAAAGCCTTTTCCCGCACACCACTCTAACCATTCAGACCCTTCATGAGCATGCAAAGCCGCTTCACCCATTGCTAAGATCTGAGTCAGCTTTCTTCCTGGTATTCCAGCATCGGCGCCCTTTGGAAGTTCTAAACCATTCAATTGAAGTTCGGGTAAAACACATAAATGTTTAATCACCTCAAGCATAGGAATGAAACATTCAATTTCTTCAATAAGATGATTAGGATTACTTTTTAATGATTGGACTGATGAAGCATCTAGCGAGTTTAACCACCCATTTAGACTTGGGTTAGCGCTACTCCAAGGAAGACTGTTCACCTGACATAAATGAAATGGATCAAGCCGCCAATATGCTTGGTAACTGGATAAAAAGGTGTCAAGTGATGTGAATTTTGATTGCATGCTTCCCCCTAATATCGCGAGATTGTAGGGGGAAGAAGTTTAAATAGGAAGAGTTAATACATGTTTACTTCGTTTGGAACTTATCTGATTGGTAAATCAATATCTTTAAACATCTCTTCAATTTCATCATTAGATTTTAATGAAATAGCTTGCTCTACCACAGGGCGAGTTAAATGAGGCGCAAAGCGTTCCATGAAGTCAAACATATAAGAGCGTAAGAAAGTACCACGCCTGAAACCAATGCTTGTAGTGCTCGCACCAAACAAATGGCTAGCATCAATTGCCACCAAATCGGTATCTTGTTCTTGGTCAATCGCCATACTGGCAATCACACCAACTCCAACTCCCATACGAACATAGGTTTTTATGACATCGGCGTCTGTCGCTGTAAATACCACTCTCGGCGTTAAGCCTACTTTATTAAACGCGGTATCAAGTTCTGAGCGACCAGTGAAGCCAAATACGTAAGTCACTAAAGAATAAGCAGCCAAATCTTCGATTGTCACCAATTTCTTCTGCGCAAGTGGGTGATCTTTAGTTACGACTATAGAGCGATTCCAGTGATAACAAGGCAACATGATTGCATCTTGATATAAATGTAATGCTTCTGTCGCAATAGCAAAGTTTGCAGTACCTTTAGCCACCGCCTCAGACATTTGGCTTGGTGTGCCTTGATGCATATGCAGGGACACTTTCGGGTAACGAGCTGTAAAACCTTTGATTACGTCAGGAAGCGCATAACGAGCTTGAGTATGAGTCGTCGAAATATTCAAGGTCCCCATCTCTGGGTGAGTATGTTCGCCGGCTACCGCTTTAATGCTTTCAACACGAGCCAGAATCTCTTGAGAGATTCTAATAATATCAATACCAGCAGGAGTAACTTGAGTTAGGTGTTTACCACTTCGCTCGAAGATTTGAATTCCAAGTTCGTCCTCTAAAAGCCTAACCTGCTTACTAATACCAGGTTGAGATGTGTATAAACTTTCCGCGGTGGCAGAAACATTCAAGTTATGATTAACGACTTCAACAATGTACTTCAGCTGCTGTAACTTCATTTTTAACCTCGTAATCCTTTACTATTTAGTGCTAGCTTATCTAAAAATAGAGCTATTTAAGCACGTCTAATATAATTATTAGTTATAACGCCTAATCCCATAAAATGATAGGGAAAAAGCACTTTTATACGACTGTTGATAAATTAATAAACAAAGGATAACTGACAATTTGCAGGCTATAGCTCATTATTAACTAATAGTTGCATTTTTTGATTATCAAATGCCTTGTTAGAAGGAATAATCAATAATTGCAATTTCTCAGTGCAGATACACAACAGGATCGTGTATCCTTTACGACTAGCTATAAAAACAATAAGCAGACACAAATATATGAATATTGGTTTAATTATCGCCTTAGTAGCCATTCTTTTGGTCTTAGTATTAGGCTATAACATCATGCTTCAATACAAAGTGAAGGTTGAAACAGCTAAGAAGCAGGAATCTTCTCGCTATCTAACCATTATTGATGGAACCGAAGAGCTCATTGGTAATGCTCATCACATGCCTTTTAGCCAAGACCTTCTCGTATGTTTAAATACGCGGATTCTTGATGCTCTGGAAAACATGTATCAGTTAGACCCAAAAAATAAGCAGCTAGCTCAGCGAATTGAAAGTGTAAAACAACAAATTACACAGCTTAAAGAAAACTACCAAGGCGGCGAAAGCACAACTTTTAAGGTGCCAAGTAGCGATAAGCAAGCAATCATGATGCTAAAACTGGTCAAGAGGCTTCGTGATACAGTTCGTAATGAACATAATAAAGGTCGTTTTGATACCCAAGCCTATGTAACAGAAAATGCACGACTTGAGACCATACAAATACGTATCAACATTGAAAATGTAATCAAGCGAGCAAACGACTCGATTGCTCGAGGTCAGCCCGGCACGGCTTTACAATTGCTTCGTAAGGGTATTGACGCTCTAAACTCAAAAAATGATACGTATTCAAATCAAGCTCGTGAGAAGCTGCAAAACATGCTCAACGATCTTGACCAAAAACGTGTTGATAAGAATGCTGAACAACTTCAACAAATTGAATCAAAAGAGCGAGATGAAGATATGGATGCTCTTTTTGGCCAGAAGAAAAAGTGGTAAATTTCGGCTAAGTCTCCCCCCCCTTTATTAAGGTCACCTGTGGTGGCCTTTTTTATTCACTCCACGCAGTGAAATATCTCAGTGTAAGTATTAACTATGACTAATGACGCGACTCAAAAACTCCTAGAACCTATTAAATCTTTCCTTCAATGTGAAACTCCTGATGAATGGGTCGATGAGGCTAAAAAGCCCGTGAATTTGAAGGTAATCCTTCTGGATCATCTTCTGTGCGAATTAAAAGCAGGTCAGTCTGCTATGTACTTGATTCGTAAATATGCAGTTGATAAAGACAGCGCAGCAACACTGTTAGAGTGGTTCAAGCCCTACGAAGAATTTGCTTATCGAAAAATAGGTAGCCTTGAAACATTAAAAGGTAAAAGTAATATTTCGAAAGCAATTATGGCTAAATCTGGCGCGCCATATAGCCAAGATTTAATCGATAAAATGGTTCTACTCATCAAAGAAGAATTGCATCACTTCTACCAAGTTCTTGAAATAATGACGGCAAGAGATATTCCTTACGAGAGCATCCCTGCGAGCCGTTATGCTAAAGGAATGCTTTCACATGTGAAAACACATGAGCCTCAAACACTAGTCGATAAGCTGATTGTGGGGGCTTATATTGAAGCTCGTTCGTGTGAACGCTTTGCTAAACTTGCCCCTCATTTAGATGAAGATATCGAAAAGTTTTATATTTCTCTTTTACGTTCAGAAGCTAGGCACTACCAAGATTACTTAGCACTTGCTCAACAAATTTCTAAAGATGATATTTCTGAGCGTGTTGCTCATTTTGGACGAGTTGAGGCTGATCTAATTACTTCTGATGACTCTGATTTTAAATTCCACAGCGGAAAACCAGCACTGACTTAGTCACTGCCTATACTGTCTGTTGAATGAAAAAAGGCTCGCAAATGCGAGCCTTATTATTTTTCATTTCTTACTATATGCCTAATGTGACTTAAAAGTCTCCGGCATTTGGTAAGCGGTCTAGTAACTCGTAGTACTTACCAGCTACTGCGCCAATATCACCAGCAACGTAAGCCTGGAGCATGTTGAAATCTTTCAACCATAGCTCTTTATCTGCATCAGAAGAAGCAGTGTAGCTTGCGTAAACATTATCTACTGCGAACATCATAGAAGTCGTGTAGTTATTAAAGATAAGTAGCATTGCATCTGTGTACGCTGCATAAGCATCAGCAACACTATGTACTGCACCACCTTGGTAAACTAAAGTATCAGCCCCAGCATCATAAACTAAATCACCAGACGCAATATTCGCGTCTCGGAAGTTATTGAACGATGTATTAAAGTTAAGGATACCAGCAGCAATATCGGTATCAATCGTTACCTTCATTGCATTGACCATAGGTGCATCGAACAGTAATACTGCATCATGATATGACTCAGGAAGTGATGTTCTGAAGCCACCCCACGCAGTATCAATATTTGTCACTATTGTTGATAGAGCAGCAGGATCATAACTATCTAAAAACACTTTTAGATCATAACCATCTGAACTTACTAGCTGATTTGCGTATTCATAAGCTAACTTATTGGCTTTCGTTGCAACAAACTTCTCACCATCAATTACGAATTCAACTTTATCACCAGCGATAAGTCCGTAGCGGTCTTGTTGCTTAGTTAATGAATCAAATTGTGCTTTACCACGAGATTTCACTTGGTAATCATTCGATTGCATTTGACGGACACCCATATTCAGGATGACATCACCTACACGCTCACGACTAATGCTTGATAAACCAAAGAAGTTATTGATACCACGAGGCATTGGAGAAAGTGACTCCATTTGCTCTGTAGTATGAAGATCTACAGTTACACCTGTTAAGCTTGTAAATGCATCACCGTTTACATCAACTAGCTCTAATGGCGTTGTTAATGGATCTTTCGCAATAATATTCGCCATAATGTCATCATATTCAGCCTTAACACCAGACAAATCTAATAATGAAGCAAAGCTCACTTCGTCGGTGTAACGGTTTGAATAACGACGCGCTAAGAAGTAACTTGCTAGCGCTTTATCAGGCCAGCTACCTAGTACAGATACCGCGTTTGACCAAGGGTAATCTGGGTCAAAGCTACCGATAGATGTTAGGAATCGACCATTTTTGGTTTCAGCGACAGCTGAATATCCAGTTTCAGCATCAGCAATAAATGCTGTAGCTTGCTCATCGAAACAGCTCGCATCTAAAAGATCGTAGCTCGCAGGTAACTGATGAGAGTTATTATTCAGTAGAGAACCTAATGCAACGACTTTTTGCTGACCAGTAGCATTCTGAATAACACACTGATGCTCAGGTGTACGTAATACATCTAAGAAGAACTCAGCAGCTTTCGTTGCACCGTATGAGTAATCACAGAACCAGCTATTCTGATCTCCACCTTCTGTACAGTAAGTCGGGTTAGCAGCTAAGCGAGATAAGAAATCACCCGGCTTATCTGTTGAACTCGTATAACCCAAGTTAGTATATAAGTTATCAATACGCTCTAGATCTTCGATCTTGTCACGGATAGATGACATTTCACGGAAGCGTCTAATCATGTAGCTTGGGTAGTCAGAACTATATAGACCATTTACGCTATATTCTGCGGCATTTCGTCTGTCATAACTATCTAGGTAGCTCTGCCATTCATAAGTAGCAATTTCTTCTAGGCTCGTACCTTCATCAAAACGGTTACAATCACTATTTAATGAAACATTGCCATCAGTACAGAATGCATAGTCTTTTCTTTGAATTTCTTGAACTTCATCTAGGTAATGAAGAACACCGTAGCGGGTTGCTTGATAGTCATCTTCATTTCCAGATAAAGCTGCAGTATCAAACTTAGAGAAATCACAGTTGTAAATAGACTTGCCTGCGTTAGCTGCATCAGTTAATTCAGCTACTGGTAGACATACCATTAATGAGTCATTGTTTGCTGAATTACCAAATCTCATCGCGAAGCTAGTGTTATATGATTCTAACTCTGCAAGATAGGCTGTATAAGCTGCTTTCAATTCATCCGATGCATCTGCCGCAGGTTCTGCAACCGGAGTTGGAGCTTGACCTGGAGAGTCTTGAATGGTTTCAACAATACGACCGTATGCAAATTTGAATGCCGCTATATCGTACAGACCCCAAGTTGGCGTTTCATCTAACATACTAGGTGCATAATCCATTGTTGAACTGTATGCAGGGACGTTGTGTAAGCCAAGTTGATGAGCTTGTTCTAATGAATAGTAGTTATCTTTATCATTAGAACCTTTGAAGTTATGGCGTAAACCTACGTTATGACCAATTTCATGCACTAAAGTATTGCTGTAAGTTGCAACAGTAATTGCATCAGCTGCCAGCTGTTGTAATTCAGTCGGTAGATATTTCCAACGCTTCAGTTCACGAGAAACTTCATTACCATCAGCATCAAGCTTTATGTTGAAGTAACGTGCATCGTCAAGGCTCAGATTATCTAACATCGCTTTGTTTGTTGAAGATACCCATGAAGCTTCGATTGGATAAGCGTTGTTTTCAGACCAGAAAGCTAAGCGGTTTTCTTCTGCTGCTACCACATCTTTAAAGTCCATTTCATCATTGAAATTATCTAATAAAACTGTTGGTGCAACACGGTGAGCTTCATTCTTAACCGCTTCATCACGGCTGACGTTTGGTGCAGACTCAGGGTTCAATGTCCCTTCAATTTTTGCTAACGCACTTAGAGTAGATAATTGCTGGATTCGAGACTGAACTTCTGAAGAAGCTGCAGCGTCACTTGGTAGCGGATCTAGTCCATCTAAGTCTAGCTGATTGCGGTTATAGAACCGTGCTAGGTTATCCCAGTAGAAAGGAACACCCGTTCGTGCAACTCCTGAGTATTGGTTAACATGCGCTTTGATGATTTCGCCTGTCATTGGGTTTGCTACTGAAGGACCATAGCCTAAAAGACCATTTGCCAAAGGCTCATCTACAAGGTTAATAATATTGTAACGTAGGTCACCAGGGTGAATCCCAGCAGGTGCTGCCGCATTAACAATTTCAAGAACAGGCATTGCCGAATCAGCCCCAAACATATTCAATGCTTGGTTCATTTTATTCACAGTTTGAATCGTCGAATCTAAGAATAACTTGTTCTTTTCTTCAAAGAAGTTATCCGTTAAGTAATACTTAATTGAGTCTTGATCTGGGTTAAAACGGTTTAGATATACAACATCGCGATCGTATTTATTTGTGATCGGGTTGATTTTTTTCGTTTCAGTTGTGAAGAAGCCAATATCATTTTCGTCACCAACAGGGTAAAGAGCAGGTTGGTAACCTTCTGTTGCAACAACACTTTCATGAACTAGAGAGTAGTAAAAACGGGATTTGAAAGCGCCATCCACCAAAGCTTCTTCTAAGCCTTTCTTAGTGCTAAAGTTGATGTAATCAGATAGCTTATCCATATCAATACGGAAAGTGCGCTCTAACTCGAAGTTAAGAACACCAGACTTGTCATCGAACTCCCAAGAGATCAACTTCGCGCCATCAGTTTCAGTTACACCATCGGTTAGGCCAAACAAATCTTCATAGTTGAATTCAGAAACTTCTAAGTCTTCTGGAGTCGGCGTGAAGTGCGTTTGAGCAGTATATGGTAAGTTTTTATCTGTATTAATTTCTTCTTCATTGGTACAGTCACCATAGCTATCTTCGTTACAACGATATGCAGCATAGTCACCAGGAATAGTTAGAACGTGCGGGAAGTTTACGGAATCATCATCACCAACAATACCAGACTCAGCACAGTAGTTGTTCTCATCAATATTTAGTGATGCGTCAGGGTAGTTTTTGTCAAAACTACGAACTTCAAGACCATTTTTTGTGTAGCATAACTCAACGTATCGACCCATACCCTGTAAAAACGGGAATTGGTTTAAAGCAAAACGTGGTGCAGCACCAGTTGTAGGTACATAGAACCATCGACCTTCTTTAAGATCTTTAACGGCTACTTCTTTTGCATCTCTTTTTTCGTATTCATAGGCTTGATCATCAGCCCCACAACCAGCCAGTACAGCAGAAACTGCTGCTGCTAGTGCAATTTTTTTAAACATCATCTTGTGATCCTTCTTTATTATTTTATTTTTCCTTAAAAGGAATAAGTTATTTCTGCTATATACGAAGCACGGTCTGCATCAAATAAATCGATATTTCCCAATGTACCCTGCTCAGCATCTGAATAAAATCCAGATGTTGCTCCTGTCAAACTAATACCGATACTGTCAGTTGCTTGATAAGAACCATATATAGAGCCGCCATAATTAAAGTCATCTCTACGCGTTCCTTGGTAACTCTGAGAGTTTCCACCTAGTGCAGAAATACCAATAACTAGCTTTTCAAACTTATAACTTGCACCTGTAGACAACGAATATGTCCACTCAGTTAAAGATTTACCGCCAGCAGTTTTATACTCATGGAAGTTTTTTCTCAAACGAGGTGCTATCGAAAAATCAATGCCTAATGCTTTAAAACTAACTGGAATAGCTAATCTGAAAGCAGTATTTAATTCATCATTTTTCGATGTTTCCGAGGTTGGAATAGTAAATTGACCACTCATTCCAATAGACCCAGTTTCACCAAATGTAAAAAGGTCAGAACGACTTAGACCTATTACAGTATCAGTAGCGAATGTACCGGTTTCATTTTCTAGAGCTCGATACCCACCTGTAGATAAATAAGAACTATAATCTTGATTAAATCTATATGTTAACGAACCACTCCATGAAATGTTACGAACTGCTCGATGGTCATCTTTATTATATATATTTGTATCGTAAGCTAAGGATACAGAGCCGCCCAATTTAGACTCGACCTGTTCCTCCTCTTGAACTTCCTCACTTTTATTTTCATCAGCAAAAGCAGATGTCATTAATAAAGGAGATAGAAGCAAAGCAAGAGCGCTTTTTTTCCACTGTTGTGTATATTGC
Organism: Vibrio sp. 99-70-13A1; assembly: GCF_013114625.1. Classification (GTDB taxonomy): domain Bacteria; phylum Pseudomonadota; class Gammaproteobacteria; order Enterobacterales; family Vibrionaceae; genus Vibrio. Next base: position 98,545 of record NZ_VTXD01000008.1, on the reverse strand, counting down.
ATATTTTACGTCCATGAAATATTAAACCCTTTCGAGTCATCCATGTATTGTCATTAATATTGAGCAATCAATTCTCTATATTTTAGGTATGACAATAACTACTAGAATCAGGCTTTGGCCTAACTCTAATATTCTTTACAAGCGAAATGAGATTGTTATTTGCTAAATGTTTTTTATTTTTATTTTTATTTGTTACATTTTATTAAATTCTTTGACTCGGGTGCGTAATAGGAATCGCTGATAATAATGATTTTGTATAGTCGTGCTCAGGTTCATTATATACCTTAAGAGCATCACCAAATTCTACAACTTTACCAAAGTACATAACGGCGACATCATCTGACATTTTCTTAACGACAGATAAGTCATGAGAAATAAATATAATTGCTAAGTTCATTTCTTTTTGAAGTACTAGAAGCAAATTAATAATTTGTGCCTGAACAGATACATCTAGTGCTGAAACAGACTCATCACAAATAAGTAATTTTGGTTTTAAAGCAATAGCACGTGCTATACCAATTCTTTGTCTTTGACCTCCAGAGAACTCATGTGGATAGCGATTAATTGACTCGCGAGGCAACCCTACTTTATCCAGTAACTCTAAGATCCATTCCTTTCTTTCACTCGCTGTACCAACACTATGAATGATATAAGGTTCTTCTAATATCATTCCTATAGTATGCCGCTGATTAAGTGACTCCATAGGGTCTTGAAATACTATTTGCATATCTTTACGTAACGGGCGCATTTCCTTTGCTGACAGTGTAGTAATATCTTTGCCTTCAAAAAAAATCTTGCCAGCTGTTGGTTCAAATAACTTGAGAATCGTTCTTCCTAAAGTACTTTTCCCACAACCAGACTCTCCAACTAAACCTAACGTCTTACCTTCTTCAAGTGAAAAAGAGACACCATCAACCGCTTTAATCTTATAGCCTTTAGAAAATAAGCGTTTGCCAGATACAAAGTGCTGCTTTAAGCCTTCAATTCTTAGTACTTCTTTCATTCCATTACCCTCTGAACTCTGGAAAATCACTAGCATTAATCGGTTCAATATCAATAATGGTCTTAGGCTTATGATCCAAATTCGGCATTAATCCCAATAGACGCTTGGTATATGGGTGTTGAGGGTTATCAAATAACTCGAAAACATCGGCTTTTTCAACAACTTTACCAGCGTACATAACTGCAACATCATCACAAATTTGGGCAACAACCCCTAAATCGTGAGTAATGAAAAGCATTGCCATACCTGTTTCATTCTGCAACTCCTTCATTAAAGAAAGAATTGAAGCCTGAACGGTTACATCCAAAGCTGTGGTTGGCTCATCACAAATCAGTAAATCTGGTTTGCATGCCAATGCCATTGCGATCATTACTCGCTGCCTCATCCCCCCGGATAAATTATGCGGATACTCATCAATACGCTTATCTGGCATTGGGATTTTTACTTTTTCGAGCATTGCGATTGCATACTCTCTTCGCTCTGCCTTTTGTAATTCAGGTCGATGTAGCTCCAGAACTTCCATTATCTGCTTGCCAACAGTATGCACAGGATTTAGAGCTGTCATTGGATCCTGAAAAATAATAGAAATTGCATCCCCTCGCATTGAATACATTTCTTCAGCCGGTAAAGAGGTTAGCTCTGTACCTTTGTAAGCAATACTCCCTGAAACTATATTTCCATAGGGTTTAGGAAGTAGCCCCATGATGGACATAGACGTAACACTTTTCCCACAACCCGATTCGCCGACTAAACCTAGCGTCCGGCCCTTTAATACCTCAAAGTCAACGCCATGCAGTACTTTTACGATTCCGTCATCAGTTTTAAACTCGACTTCTAACTGTTTGACTTCTAACACTGTTTCATTATTCATAGGTTCTAACTCGAGCTTACAGCTTATACTGATCATCTATAACCGTTACTGGTTGATATTTCTTATCTTTCTTCATCGCCTTTTGGGTGTCAGTTTTAAGCGATTTATCAATCCAGAAGTTACCTATATCCATCGGATGAAAGAATGACTGGGTTTGCTTAGTCATTGCATTATCTGCATATTGTACCCAGCGCCAATGGACAGCTCTTGAGTATGGCACCATATAACCAGGTACAATAATGTTGGCATCAGAGACATAATCTTGAATTTGGTGTGACAAGTCATAACGTGTTTGCTGATCAAATTCTGCGTCATATTTTTCTATCAATGCATCTAGTTCAGGACTGCTGTAATTGGTATGAGCATTAGTTTGAGGTTTATTTGCATTATCTGAATGCAAATACTCCCAATATGAAGGTATTTCACCTGAGCCCATGTTAAGGAAAGCAAGCTCATGCTTTTTTTCTAAGATGTATTTGAATGCTGAGGATCCATCTACAAGGTTAAGAGAAAACTCGACACCCGCTAATTTAGCCTGCTCTTTAAGGTAAGCAATACGTGGAGTCCAAGTGTTATACCCGTAAGTAATAGCAAAAGTTAACTTCTCACCTTTACTGTTGATACGGATGCCATCTGAACCGACCTTATCAAAGCCTGCCTTAATGAAATGCTGGACAGCAACTTTAGGGTTAAAGTCGGGGGCTTTATTATCCGCTTTATCATATTCACCATGACCAAAGCCTAGGCCATGTGGTTTACGAGAATAATCACCACGCATAATATTAGCGATCATACCGTCATAATCAGTAGCATGCATGATGCCTTTACGTACATTAATATCATTAAGTAAAGGTTGGGAAGTATTCATCCACAAACCGCCAGCACCTTGCGGAGTCTGGTTAAATCCCCAAAATTTGTGAATATAACCATTTTCAAAGCCTTCGGAGTCCGACTTTCCATGCCAATATTCAGGTAGTACTAAGTCAAAGTAATCAAGCTTTCCTTTTTCAAAATGCTTTAATGCGATATCAAAATCTCGAATTACAGTAATTCTGATTTTGTCGACATTATAACGATTCTGATAATAGCGATTTGAGTAACCCCACCAATCATCACCAACGTGCTTGAAGGTTACACTTTTGCCTTTTTTTACTTTTTCTAAATAGTAAGGTCCTGCGGTAGGTTCACTTTTGAAGTTGTATTGACGAACAAAACGGTCAACCATTCCATCGCCATTTTCATCTTTACCATCTTTGAAGAAGTGCTCTGGTCTTGGTTGAAAACCATTACTAGGCATATTGATAAGCACCATCAATGCGTCTGAGCTTTGTTCTACTTCAGTTTCAACCGATATTGTGAAATCATCTATTTTAGTGACATTAACAATTGAGTTTGAAAAGAACTCGTTATACCAAGGGTCAACAATATCTTTTGAACGATAGTATTTAAGCATGAACAAATAATCATCAGCTGTTATTTGTTCACCATCAGACCACTTTGCATTTGGATCGAGTTTGAAATAAACCGTTCTATTATCGCTGTCAAATGCCCACTCAGTTGCAAGTTGTGGAATCCACTTACCGGTATTAGGGTGGCGTTGGACAAGTTTAGGAGCCCCATCCATAAAGTAATGTCTTAACCCTGAATTAGCATCAGGACCTACACTTCTCAGAGTTTGAGGAAAACTTTGTATAAATGTTCTTAATGTTCCCCCTCTTTTTGCCTCTTCTGAAGCAAAAACAGGCTCAGCGTTATTTGAAAGCCAAGTAACCTCTTGCGGTAAAACATCAGCATTTGAATATAGACTTATACTCGACAATACCGCTATGACAGATAGTGCTACTTTATTTTTCATAATCATTACTTCCTGTGAATCAGGTACATCCTGTAAATTTAGCGTAAAAATAACGTCTAAATGTAACGTGTGAATTTTTTAGGATCAAAAGCTGAACGGATCGCTTCACCGATGAAGGTCACCATTACCAGTACGGCAACAATTGACGTAACCACAGAGACTACAATCCAAGGAGCATCTAGGTTTGATTTTCCTTGCTGTAGAAGCTCGCCCCAACTAGGTGTAGGTGGCATTAAACCAAGCCCTAAATAATCTAAAGCGGTTAGTGCGGTAATATTTGCAGCTATTGTAAATGGTGCTAGCGTTACAATCATAACCATAGTGTTAGGCAAAATATGATGTAATAAAATTCGAGAAGTCGAAGCACCGAGAGCTCTAGCAGCCATCACATATTCACGAGCAGACTCTTTGTAAGTCATTGTTCGCATATACCATGTGATGCCCATCCAGCCAAACAACACGTTAATGGCGACAAATAATGTGAAAGTTGGCTGGGTAATCGATACCAATATCATGATGACATATAAAAATGGCACCATTGACCAAACTTCAATCATCCTTTGTACAAATAAGTCGAACTTCCCACCAAAGTAACCCATTGAACAACCGACAATTGTTCCTATTACGTATGAAATTGCCATCGTCATCAACGCAAAACCCATAGCAATTCGAAAGCCATAAACTAACCTTGCAAGAATATCTCGACCAATGACATCAGTGCCTAGATAATGTTTACTTTCCAGGCTTGGAGCCAAAGGAGGAAAATCTCCAGAAAAGTCTTGCTCATATGGATTCCATGGAACTATTGGCATTAAAACAAAATCGCCATCATTATCCTGCTTAAATTTTAATTGAAGGTCACGGTAGTCGGCTTCGCTTGAATAATCTAAGCCAAAATCTGTACCTAACTTAACATCGCTGAATACTGGGAAAAACCATTGGTTATCTTGCTTCACGACCAATGCTTTACTATTTACCAAAACCTCTGCGAATAAAGAAAGTACAAGAAGAATCGTAAGTATAATTAACGACCAATATCCTCGTTTAATTTCTTTAAAATGCTTAATCTTTTTCAGAGTTAAAGGGGTTAGCTGAAATATCATGATCCAAACCTCACTCTTGGGTCCGCAATTGCGACACAAAGATCAGAAAGAATATTTCCTATCATCAGCATCACTGCATTAATTGCGACTATTCCCATGACTACAGGGTAATCCCTTTCCATAATAGATTCATATCCAAGTAGACCAATACCATCGATATTAAAGATTACTTCAATTAAAAATGAGCCCGTCATGAAGAATAATAATGAGTTCCCAAAGTGGCTCGCGATTGGTATTAAACTATTTTGTAAAGCATGCTTTTTAACAGCAGTTTTAAAAGGGAGACCTTTTGCTATAGCGGTACGAATGTAATCCGCGGAAATATTTTCCATTAAGTTATTTTTCATCGTCATTGTCAGTGTTGCAAAATCACCAATCAAATAACAAATTAACGGCAGTACTGCGTGCCACATAATATCTTTGATTTGCTCAAATCCGGTTTCATAATCATCAAAGTCATCGCCAACAAAGCCTCCCATAGGGAACCAGTCTAAGTTATAAGCAAATACTGTGATTAAAAAGACACCGACGACGTAACCAGGAAGGGCATATCCAACAAATATTAAGACTGATGAAAATGAATCAAATACTGATCCATGTTTAATCGCTTTAAAATAACCAAGTGGAATAGAGATGAAATAACTTATAAAGAAAGTCATGCCACCATAAAATAAGGAGACAGGTAACCTCTCAGCGATCATGTCACTTACGGGTTCGTAATATCGAGTGGACTCGCCAAAATCCAAAACAATTATTTTAGAAAGCCAATCAATGTAAGACTCGAAAACAGGTTTATCCAAGCCATAAAATGCATTTAAATCTGCAATTTGATCTTCTGATAAAGCGGAACTATTACCAGCGACGCTAACCGAGGCACTATCGGATCCTGAATGCATACTGGATAACATTCTTTCTACTGGTCCGCCCGGAACAAATCTGGTTATTGCAAAGATTAATATTGTAATACCTATAAAGGTAGGGACAACTAATAATAATCGCCTGATAATATATGCTAACAATTGGAAATACTCCGTACCAATTACTAAATGTAACTTACATCCTGTAAATTATTAAGGTGATGTAAAAACGTTCTATTGCAAAGTTGTAAACTGATGGAAAACTCTAATCTATAAATTATTCATATGAAACGGTTAATTTTAACAACTTATAAGATAATCGAGTTATGTCATATTTATGACATTCTTTTGGGTTTTATAAAACACAGCAACCGCAAAAAAAACATTTTCAGTTAACTTAATGCAATAATATTCGTCCAGCAGGTGTTTATGATAGGGATATATGACTATAGATTAGAAATATTAGTTATATATTGAAGGTAATTAGTGATTTATTCTGGCTAGGAGCGCGCCTAAACGATTGCGTCATCTGATTGACATGTATTAGGCGCTATTATTAGAATTATTACTTGTTGCTGATTTGTAACAGAGTATTATTTATAGACATCAAAACTTCAGATGGATTCGCAGCCTGAGTGATTGGTCTACCTATTACTAAATAGTCTGAACCCGACTCTATCGCTTTGCTCGGAGTCATAATTCGTTTTTGGTCTCCGACATCGGCGCCTACAGGGCGGATGCCTGGAGTAACTAGCTTAAACTCCTTCCCTAACGTTGATTTCAGTAACGATGCTTCTTGAGCAGAGCACACTACACCATCTAAGCCTGAATTTTGTGTCAGCTTAGCTAAACGCATCACTTGCTGCTGAGGCTCTAAATCTAACCCAATACCTGCTAGGTCGTTTTGTTCCATACTTGTTAGTACTGTTACTCCAATAAGCAAAGGTCGATCTTTTCCGTATGGCTCCAAAATCTCACGTGAGGCTTGCATCATTTTTTCGCCACCACTCGCATGAACATTTACCATCCACACTCCAAGCTCCGCGGCTGCCCTCACAGCTTTAGAGCAAGTATTTGGAATATCGTGGAATTTTAAATCCAGAAATACAGAGAAACCACGTTTATGTAATTCACGAACAAACTCTGGTCCAAATAGTGTGAACATCTCTTTGCCTACTTTTAGTCGGCAAGATGCAGGATCAATTTTATCAACAAAAGCTAATGCGCTCGCTTGGTTATCATAATCCAGTGCTACGATGATCTTTTGATCGTTCATTTCATCTCCTAACGTAATTAACTTTGTATAAGTTACACTCAAAAAAATGCAGCTCGAAAGCTGCAATTATTAATTTGGTCTAGTAATGACCACAAATTTATTCACCATCAAGCCCACGAATAGGCTTAATCGTTCCCCACCCTTTACACGATGGACAATGCCAATACATGGAATGGGTGGAAAAGCCACATTTCCTACAACGGTAATGTGGTTTAGTTTTTAGCTGTTCACCAACCATAGATTGCAATGTAGTTAAACTATCTTTTGCTCGCCCATCTTCAGCTTCTGCTAAGTGATAATCTATTAAGCGATAAAAACCTTTCATTGTTGGATTTTTTACGAGCTGCTTAGTCAATAACTCTTGTGCCGAACCAATGTTTTCATGATGTGCAACCAGTTGAGCCAACATCAACTCAGCAGACACTCCTGCTTTTTTAGCTATACATTTACGCAAAAATTCAACTAGCAACTCTTCCTGATCTAAATGATGATAACAATCAGCAAGAGTTGGGAGTACTTCACTAATCAAATCGATATCTTGATCAAGTACTTGCTCCATATGAGTAATCGTCTTCTTGTATTGCTCATTTTCTAGATATAATTTACCTAATGAAATACTTGCACGGGCACATTTAGGATGTTCCGTTAAAGCTTTTTTAAAATATTGAATAGCCTTAGCTTGGTTACCGTCAGCTTGTTCATTCATAGCAAGTTCACACCAAAAGTGTGCAACTGTAGAATGCATTTTTTTCTTGCCTAATTTAACCAGTAAATTGGCATAATGAATGGCTTTATCCCACTCACGAGTTTGCTGATAGATAGATACAAGCTGTTGTAAAGCCCCTTCTCTATGATCTGGTTCTTCTACAAGTTGCTCGAAAATCTTTTCTGCACGGTCTAGGAAACCTGAAACCATATAATCTTTAGCCAACTGTTGAAGCGCTAAATTCTTTTGGTCTAAAGTAAGACCTGAACGAGAGATTAAGTTTTGGTGAATACGTATGGCTCTATCAACCTCACCTCTGGACCGAAATAAGTTACCAAGAGCTAAATGCGTATCAATGGTTTCATTATCAACTTGAAGTAATTCAATAAAATGATCTACCGCTTTATCTGATTGATCAGATAACAATAAGTTCAAGCCCATAACGTACTGACGAGATATTTGGTGGGAATGTTTTTGCTTTTCTTGCTGAGCATTACGATTACCCATGTACCACCCATAAGCGGCGGCAATTGGTAATAATAAGAACAGTAACTCTAACATTAAGTCTTAGCCTTTAGTTACATTAAGCTTTTGACTCAACAACAATCGCTTTTGACTGTTTACTAAGCTTTTTCTTTAAACGAACAACCTGCAACTGTGATTTAAGATGCATACTACCGAAAACAACCCACGAGAGAGCAAAGCCTGATACAAATACAACACCTAGTAATGTAGATAAGTGGAACTCACCTTGTGCGAGTAGGTAGTTAAACGTAACTACACTCTGGTTTTGAGAACCCAAAGCTAATGCAATTAGGAAAAGGGCTATTACCGCGAGTATTTTTATTATTTTCATAGTTCATCACTCATGAGTTAGTTTACTTAGACAATTATGCAGGAAAATTACTATTCAGACCACGGATATTACCAATATTCTGGACATAAAAAAGCGGCATACATTATAGTATGCCGCTTTATAATTCCGATAAGTTGCACTATATTCCAGCGTTTACTCGTTCACGTAATTCTTTACCAGGCTTAAAGTGAGGGACATATTTACCCTCTAGTTCTACTTTATCACCTGTTTTTGGATTACGACCTAATCGAGGCTCGCGATAGTGTAATGAGAAGCTACCAAAACCACGGATTTCAATTCGGTCACCGCTTTCTAGTGTTGTAGCCATGTGCTCTAAAATGTCTTTTACAGCATCTTCAATTTCTTTCGCAGAAAGATGTGTTTGCTCAGCACACAGTCTTTCAATCAATTCAGACTTAGTCATAGTTACCTCATTGGTTTCTTTTTAGAAATTATAGACCTATCGGAAAAATAAGCAAAAAAAAAGGAGCCTTACGGCTCCTTTCTTGGCTAGATAGCTATAATTCTCTTAACGAGAAGCTATTATTCGCCTTTAGCAGCTTTGAATGCGTCTGCCATTGCGTTACCGAATCCGCCTTCGTCAGACTTATTCAGTGTAGCCATTGCTTCTTGCTCATCAGCTTCATCTTTAGCTTTGATAGATAGGTTGATTACGCGGTTCTTACGGTCTACACCGGTGAACTTAGCTTCAACACTGTCACCAGCGCTTAGGATTAGAGATGCATCTTCGATACGGTCACGAGATACTTCAGAAGCACGGATGTAGCCTTCAACGCCTTCGATTAGCTCGATAGTAGCGCCTTTAGCGTCAACTGCAGTTACAGTACCGTTTACTAGAGTACCTTTCTTAGTATCAGCAACGTATGCGTTGAACGGGTCGTTTTCCATTTGCTTAACGCCAAGAGAAATACGCTCACGCTCTGCATCTACTGCTAGAACAACTGCAGAGATCTCATCGCCTTTCTTGTATTCACGAACTGCATCTTCACCAGTTGCATTCCAAGAAATATCAGATAGGTGTACAAGACCGTCGATGCCGCCTTCAAGACCGATAAAGATACCAAAGTCAGTGATAGATTTGATCTTACCAGTAACTTTGTCGCCCTTAGCTTGCATTTCTGCAAATGACTGCCATGGGTTAGCTTTACACTGTTTCAGACCTAGAGAGATACGACGACGTTCTTCGTCGATATCAAGAACCATAACCTCAACTTCGTCGCCAACATTAACAACTTTAGAAGGGTGGATGTTCTTGTTAGTCCAATCCATTTCAGAAACGTGTACTAGACCTTCAACGCCTTCTTCGATTTCAACGAAGCAGCCGTAGTCAGTTAGGTTAGTAACACGACCAGAAAGTTTGTGACCTTCTGGGTAACGCTTAGCGATTGCTACCCATGGATCTTCGCCAAGTTGCTTAAGACCTAGAGAAACACGAGTGCGCTCACGATCGAACTTAAGAACTTTAACTAGGATTTCGTCACCAACGTTAACGATTTCTGATGGGTGCTTAACGCGTTTCCAAGCCATATCTGTGATATGTAGAAGACCGTCAACACCGCCAAGATCAACGAATGCACCGTAGTCAGTAAGGTTCTTAACGATACCTTTAACTTCAGTACCTTCTTGTAGAGTTTCAAGAAGTTCGTCACGCTCAACACTGTTTTCAGATTCGATAACAGCACGACGAGAAACAACAACGTTGTTACGCTTCTGGTCTAGCTTGATTACTTTGAACTCTAGCTCTTTGTTTTCTAGGTGAGCAGTGTCACGGATAGGACGTACGTCTACTAGAGAACCTGGAAGGAAAGCACGGATACCATTTAATTCAACAGTGAAACCGCCTTTAACTTTACCGTTGATGATACCAACAACAGTTTCAGCTTCTTCACAAGCTTTCTCAAGAACGATCCAAGCTTCGTGACGCTTCGCTTTCTCACGAGAAAGTTGAGTTTCACCGAAACCATCTTCAACAGCGTCTAGAGCTACGTCTACTTCAGCACCAACTTCAACTTCAAGTTCGCCAGCAGCGTTCTTGAATTGTTCAGCCGGGATAGCAGATTCAGACTTAAGACCAGCGTCAACAAGAACGTAACCGTTCTCGATAGCTACTACAGTACCTTTAACGATGCTGCCTTGTTGGAATTCAGTTTCAGATAGAAACTCTTCAAAGAGTTGAGCAAAAGATTCAGTCATTATTTAATCTTCAATAATTAAACGTCCATGGGTATCCTACCGCATGGGGTTGATAAATTCGCCGGTCATCATCCTTGCGACCAACGTTCGTACTAGCTCGGAAAAATTACCCAGCCAGTTTCGATTCAATATAGTGTAGTGCTTTTTCTACTACCTGCTCAATATTCATTGAGGTGGAATCAAGCACTAGAGCATCCTCTGCAGGGCGAAGTGGCGCCACTGGGCGATTACGATCTCGATCGTCTCGCTCTTGGATCTCGCTCAAAAGGTCGTCAAATTTAACATCTAACCCCTTCTCTTGCAACTGTTTAAGGCGGCGGTTCGCACGCTCTTCAGCACTTGCATCTAAAAATATTTTCGCTTCAGCTTCAGTAAATACAACGGTTCCCATGTCACGACCATCTGCGACTAAACCAGGAGCAGCGCTAAAAGCACGCTGCCGACGCAGTAATGCTTCACGGACACGAGGTAGAGCGGCTATTTTTGAAGCAGCCATTCCAGTCTCTTCTTTACGAAGTTCACCAGACACATCTTCGCCTTCCAAGATAACCTTAACTAAGTCACCTTCAGCAAGAAACTGTACATCGAGGTGAGTAGCAAGCGGGACCAAAGCATCTTCCGATTCAGTATCCACACCGTGGTGAATCGCCGCTAAAGCCAGTACGCGATATATCGCACCTGAATCTAGAAGATGAAAACCTAGCTTGTCTGCTAGTAACATACACAGGGTACCTTTACCTGCACCACTTGGTCCATCAACCGTAATAACTGGGCTTTGAGAAGGCATCTTTTACTCCACGTTTTGTCGTAAGTTGTATTCTGTACTAGCAGATTGCCACTACTTTATAGGCGGCATATTATAAAGAAAAATTGAAAGTCGAGCGAGGTAATTCTCAGATAATTCAGAGCTAATAATGCTTAAACGAATGCAACCGACTCAATATCCACTAGCTTAGGTCAATATAAAACACATACACTTTCTGTAGATGTAAAAAAGCCCCGCAATACGCGAGGCTCTGTGATTTTGCATTTTTGTAGAGCAAAGAAGTAATAACTCAAAGAAGCTTAGCCAATAATAGCGCGAACGGCTTCTAAGTCTTCTAGCGTATCAACACCCGCAGCAGGCGCTTCAACAGCAACGTCGACATGAATTTTTTCTCCGTACCACAGCACTCGTAATTGCTCTAGGCACTCAATACGCTCAAGGGTACTTGGTGCCCAATTGATGTAAGTATTGATAAAACCCGCACGATAAGCGTAGATACCAATATGACGCAGTAAAGGCGATTCCGCAGCGGTGCCATTGTTTGCGTAGGCATCGCGATCCCAAGGAATCGTTGCTCGGCTGAAATACAGTGCGTACCCGTCTTTATCCGTTACGACTTTCACAGCATTAGGATTAAATACTTCATCAACGTGAGTAATTTCTACGCCTAGCGTTGCCATTGGTGCTGAGCTATTCGCCAGGTTATTTGCAACCTGATTAATAATCGTAGGGGGAATTAAAGGTTCATCACCTTGAACATTCACAATGATATGGTCATCAGGGATGTTCATTAATTCAATTACCTCAGCAAGACGCTCAGTGCCAGACTCATGATTAGGAGATGTCATACAGACCATTGCGCCAAAAGTTTTTGCAACTTTTTCTACACGGCTGTCATCGGTTGCAATGATCACTTTATCAGCACCCGACTTCATTGATTGTTCGTAAACCCATTGGATCATTGGTTTTCCACCAATATCAGCTAATGGCTTTCCTGGTAATCGACTTGATTGGTATCTTGCAGGTATGACAACCGTATAGGACATTACTTACCCTCATCCATAGTCATAGTACGGGCTTCTGTTTCTAACAGAACAGGAATGCCTTCTTTGATTGTGTATGCCAAACGATCAACCTTACATATCAACTCTTGTTTATCTTTATCAAAAGTTAATTTACCTTTGCACACAGGGCAAGCAACAATTTCAAGTAGACGATGATCCATAGTATTCCATAACCTCATTAATTCTTTGCATAATTTTGTATTGTGCGTCGGTGTCTATATCAGCAGTAACAGGTAAATACCACCAATTACTTTCAGCAAACTCTTCACATTTTACCGCATCTTTCTCTGTCATAATCACATTCTTGCCTTGTCTAGCAAAAGTATGTAGTTCACTTTTATTAAAACTTTTATGATCAGCAAAACCTTTAGTATCAATCAAATCTGCACCTAGGTTTTCTAGCGTTTGGAAGAATCTAGGAGGGTGACCAATACCAGCAAATGCCACTAAACTCTTTAAGTCGCAAACAGTGCTTTTTTTACCAGTTTTTAGATTAATTGCTTCACTAGGCGCCAAAGACATTTTAATTTCATTACTCTGGGGTTTCCCCCCGTTGTTGATAATAAAATCGACATCATTTAATCGAGAAATAGGCTCTCTTAAAGGACCTAGCGGGATTAAGCGTTCACTACCAAAACGTCTAGCCCCATCTACAACAACAAATTCAATATCTCTTGCTAAAGCATAATGCTGCAAACCATCATCAGTAATTATGATATCTACATCTTGCTCTAATAGAGCCTTTACCGCATTCGCTCTGATCGGGTCGACGGCAACTGGTACTCCAGTTCTTTTATAGATTAACCTTGGTTCATCCCCTGAAAATTCAGCAGGTGTTGAGTTATTCAAAACTAATGGATAACTTGGTGCTTTTGCCCCATAACCACGAGAAACAACTCCAGGTTTAAAGCCTTCCTGTAACAGCGTTTCGACTAACCATATAACAACGGGAGTTTTGCCATTACCACCAGCAGTGATATTCCCAACCACCACAACAGGTAGTGGTGGTCTATATACAGATTTACTTCCTGACTGATAAGCGTTGCGTCGTTTATTGCTAATAACTTGAAATATCAAACTTAATGGCCACAGTAGCGGCCAAAGTAAATATTTCAAAATGTGGTTATTGAACCAAATTTTCTCAATCAAACTATTACCTTCATATCAGAAAACGACTATTCACCAAACTGGATTCGATGAAGCTGAGCATATGCTCCATCAATAGCGATAAGTTCTGAATGCGGGCCACGTTCAATAATTTTACCTTCATCCACAACTAAGATTTCATCGGCCTCTTCAATAGTAGATAAGCGATGAGCGATAACCAAAACTGTTTTATCTTTCTGCAACTCATCTAGAGCTAACTGAATTGCTCTTTCTGATTCAGTGTCAAGAGCTGATGTCGCTTCATCAAGAATCAGCACTGAAGCATCACGTAATAGTGCTCTAGCAATCGCAATACGCTGTCTTTGACCACCGGACAAGCTTGACCCATTTTCACCAATGATTGTGTCTAGACCAAACTCCATACCATCAATAAACTCTGTCACATGAGCAAGCTTAGCGGCATATTCTATCTGCTCGCGGGTATATTTTTCTTCAGCTGCATATGCGATGTTATTAGCCACTGTGTCATTAAATAAATGAACACTCTGAGAAACTAAAGCGAAATGTTCCCTTAAATTTCTCAATTTGTAATCTCGAATGTCATGGTTATCTAAGCTAATTACGCCCGAATCCACATCATAAAAACGTGTAAACAAATTCGCTATAGTACTTTTCCCTGAACCTGAGCGCCCAACCAACGCGACGGTTTTCCCCTTTGGAATAGTAAAACTCACATTATCTAGTGCTGGCTTATCGCTTCCTTCATATGTAAAGGTTACGTTTTTAACTGCTACATCACCATTAGCATGTTCTACTTTTAGGCTGCCTTTATCAGATTCAACATCTAGATCCATCAAGCCAAACAATGTTTGACTGGCAGCCATACCGCGTTGAAATTCAGAAGTAACATTAGTTAATGCTTTTAGCGGACGTAGTAAACCAAACATTGCAGAGAAAACAACAGTAAACGTACCAGGAGTTAGTTCTGCTTTAATGGAATCGACGCTAGCAAGAAATAGAACAACAACAATCGCAACTGACGCGATCATTTGAATGATTGGATTAGCAGCCGCTTGAGCAGTGACTAGCTTCATACTTTGCTGACGCATTTGGTTACTTACATCATCGAAGCGTTTCTTTTCAACATCCTGCCCTCCATAACTCAAAACAACCTTATGGCCTTTAAGCATTTGCTCTGCAGATGATGCAACTTTACCCATGGTGGTCTGCATGTTTTTAGAAATTTTTCTAAAACGCTTAGATACAACACTAATACCAAATGCAACGACAGGGGCAACAGCAAATAAAACAAGGGAAAGCTGCCAACTATTCCAGAACATTAAGACTAACAGACCAATAATGCTGGCACCTTCACGCACAATACTCACCAACGCTTTACTTGTAGCTGATGATACTTGCTCTGAGTCATAAGTAATTCGAGACAACAATGCCCCTGTCTGTTCTTTATCAAAAAACGAAACAGGCATGTGCATGAATTGGCTAAAAATCTTTCTACGGATTTCCATGACAACATTGCCAGAAACCCAACTTAAACAATAGGTTGAAACGAAGCCACTGATACCACGAATAAACATCATCGCGAATACAATAATAGGCAAAGTACGTAAGAAATCCGATTCTGCATTACCAAAGCCCTCATCAAGTAGAGGCTTCAGCAAAGAGATCATATAAGTATCAGACACCGCATTAATCACAAGAGCAATGACAGCAACACCTAAACCCGATTTATAAAGGCGAATATAAGTCCATAATCGCTTAAAGGTAACCCATGTTGTTTCATCAGTTTCTGTTGACATAGAATCGCTTATTTTTCTTACAATAATCTATCTATTCTACTCCCTTACGAAGCATCTGCCTATACCAAGGGAAAGCGCTATCTCCTCGAATCGTATGAAATTTCCATTTACCCTCAACGATTTCGAATGATATTTGACCACTCGAACCAGTATCCAACCAGTGACTGCCTATCTGAGCATATCGGTCCATGACTCGAATGTTTGGCATCCCCCATTGATTGCCTTTTGCTAAAGAAGCAATAGCAAAATCCGGTTCAACAGACTGAACAAAAACATCAATTGAAGAGGTGAAACTACCGTGATGAGGAACTAGCATCACATCACTTTTGAGTAAGGATGGATTCCGAGATAGTATCCACTCGCTTAAAGCTTCAATATCTCCGGTCAAAAGAAGAGATTTCCCGCTGTCATGATCTTTTAAACGAACAACACATGATTGAGGATTATAAGCTCGCCCCACCAATCTAGGTGGCCAAAGCACTTTAAAGCTAACGTTATTCCATAACCATGATTCACCTTTAATGCATGGCTTATATAATTCTGTGGATCTTTGACTTGTGCGTACCCATTCAGGTGAAAAGTTATCAATTAATGTCTTATATTCCCCAGAGTGATCCGAGTCAAAATGGCTAATGATAACCCCTTCAATTTTCTCTATTCCCCGACTTTGAAGTATTGGTGTAACAACTGATTCAACAATACTGCCCCCTTCCCAAGCCTTTCCTGTATCGTAAACAATCACTTGTTTGTTCTTCTCAATTAGAACAGCCAATCCATGTCCCACATCAAGAAAATCAACCTTCAATGTACTGCTATCACTTACCTTATCGAGTAACGCCAGCGAATAAATACAACCAATAACAAAAAGCGTACTTTTAGATAAATATCGGTACAAGATGCACAGGATGAATATTGTAACTGCCCCAAATACAACTTCTTCAGAGTTGCTATTCATCCAATAGGTTTGAGAGTATGGGGTCGAAAGTTCAATAACTGACAAAGATTTATCGACCAATACCCACCAAAGAGTAGCATCAACATCCAAAAAAATTGTAATGAAAATAGATAAGAAAAGTAAGGGAATCACAACTAAAGTAAACCAGGGAATGAAGAACACATTGTAAAAAACTGAGACGAGACTAAAGCCTCCAAAGAAAAGCATGGTCAACGGCAATAACATTAATGACAACATGCACTGAACCTTTAATAATATACCCAACCTACGGATCAAACTGGGTTTCCCTCTCTCCTTAGCGATGAATTGAACACAATATAAAACCGCCGTAAGTGCACCAAAAGACATCCAAAAGCTGCTTGATAGTGTTGAGAATGGATCGAAGATCAGGACGATGCACAAACTCAATAAAAGGTATTGCACCAATCCTATTTTGACCCCAGAAAAAATCATAAAGCTAGCAATGCAGCACATAACAAGCGCTCGCTGAGTCGGCAAGGTAAACCCTGCAAACCAGCTATAAAAAATGGCTAAACTCAAACCTGTAATTAGAGGTAGCCAAATAGCTTTAGGTACAAACCACCTAATTGCTAGACCTAACTTAAATCCAATACCATAGGCTATTCCAATGTGTAATCCTGAAATGGCAATTAAGTGAAGTAATCCACTGCTTTTCAATAGTTCCCAAATATCGTTTTGAATTAATTCTCGATAACCAAAACTTAATGCCAAAATTAACGCTTGGTTATTCAGCACCTCTGTATAAGACTTTATATCTTCGAACCAAACCGCTCTGAAGTTTTGGTTGGAATGTATTCTATATGGTGTTCCTTTGATAAAAGTGGCATTAGCAACAATTCCTTTGCTGAATAAGTAGCGTTCTTTGTCATACCCAGCTTCGTTTAAAAGCCCGTAGATTGGTTTGATTGACACCGAAAGTGTAACCAAATCACCTTGATTTAACTTAAAAGGCGTAAAAAGTTGTACCTTAACGACTTGCGGTTTGATTGTTTTTTCATCGTCGATTGATCTAACCACTAAAACACTTTTATAACCGTGAGTATTTTTCTTAAAAAGGCTAGTAACGGACGCTTTTATGATAGTATTCTGACCTAATTGAAACAGCGCACTCGTTTGGGTTTTCATCAGGTTGCCCTGATAAATAATAAGCAAAACAGCTAAAATGACCCCGCCCAAATAAGAGAACGCTCTATACTTAATTGATGCGCATAAAATACAAAAGATCGGCACTATCCAAACTATTGAGGGGATAATGGGCCAAAAACTCGCTGAAATTATTGTTAAAGCGAATGACATTAGAAAATAATTGTTAAACAAGAGAGTTACTTCCTACTATGCCAAGAAAGTTTATTAAACGATTTATGCCTGACCATGAGCTAATCAAGCGTCAGAAAGCATTAAAAGTTTTTGGCAACGTTTTATATAACCCAAATTTATGGTGTCTTAATCGTCGCTCTGCTGCTGGCGCATTTGCGGTTGGCTTATTTATGGCTTTTGTTCCCCTTCCCAGTCAGATGATTATGTCAGCAGGTCTGGCTGTAATGTGTGGTGTAAATTTACCTTTAGCGGTAGCGCTAGTGTGGATAAGTAACCCCGTGACTATGCCAGTGCTGTTTTATTTCGCTTATAAGGTCGGTGCATTTGTCATGCAAGTTCCCCCCCAGCCTTTTCATTTTCAGCTTGAGTGGGATTTCATCCTAGCCCAAATGACAACTATCGGCCCGCCATTCTTACTCGGTTGCCTCATTTGTGGTGTGCTATCCGCTATGTTGGGCTATTTTGGTATCAGGGGACTATGGCGTTATTCAGTGGTAAGAAGCTGGCAGAAACGTAGAACAAGATAAACAATAACTATTTGACCGTGCAGCCAGCACTTTCAAATATTTGAGCAATAGACTTAATTGGAAGTATGAAGATGTAACACAAGCTCAATAAGTCCAATTTCCATCTCAAAATAAAAAGGACCGCATGCGGTCCTTTTTATTTGTGAATCTTTAATCCGTTTAGAAGCAGCATTTATTTCGAACTTAACACTGACGCCGGATTAAGCTTCGCTGCTCTTGAGGATGGGTACCAAGTTGCAAGCAGGCTTAAAACAATCGCAGTGCCTGAAACTGTCACCACATCTGTCAAGTTAAGCTGTGAAGGTAAGAAGTCGACAAAATAGATATCCCCAGATAAGAACTGGTGACCGACAATTGATTCAATAAGTTTAATGATTCTAGTTAGGTTGAGAGCAACTAATACACCAATAGCACTTCCGACTAAACTGCCTAGTACACCAGAAAACACACCTTGCCAAACAAAAATACGTTTTACTAAGCTATCTGTTGCACCCATTGTTCTTAAGATAGCAATTTCTGCTGCGCGGTCTTTTACGGCCATCATCAGCGTAGAAACAATGTTGAAACAGGCAACACCAATAACAAGTACCATGACTAAATACATGATGGTTCTTACCAGTTGGATATCGCGGTATAAAAAGCCAAACTTTTGTTGCCAACTTCTGATATACACATAGACATCCAGCGTATTACCTAGCTCGCGAACAATTGCAGCAGCATCAAGAACCTCAGTAACCTTTAAAGAAACACCAGTTACTCCTTTACCTATATTAGCGTATTTCTTGGCATCTTCTATTGGTACTAATGCAAGGCTATGATCAATCTGTCCACTTAACGAAAGTAGCCCCACCACTTTAACTCTTACACGCTTAGGAGCCTGAACTTTAGTTGAATTGGTAACGGAAGGGATCATAAGCGTTAAATATTCCCCAACTCCCACATCTAGTGTTTTTGCTACACCAGACCCCAAAATAATTTGCTGCTGATTAGGAGCAAAGTTGCTCCATGAATCTTGGTCAATAAAACGAGGTAAGCTAGACACTTTGCTTTCTTGTTCAGGATCGATCCCACGAACTTCAATCGCTTTTAGTTCTGTTCCTTTTTCAGCTAATGCAGTAATTCGAACATATGGGGCAGCTGCAATAACCTTTTCATGTTGCTCTGCTTTATCAATCACTTCCTGCCAACGGGTAATGGGAGCATTCACCCCCTCAAATTCTCCATGTGGAATAACTGATAACACTCGCGATTCCAGCTCTCTTTCGAAACCATTCATTGCAGACAAACCAATAATGATCACCGCAACACCCACAGCTATCCCGATCGTCGAGGACAAAGAAATGAATGACACCATTTTATCGCGCTGTTTGGCCCGACTAAACCGACTCCCAATTAAAAGAGATAATGATGAAAACACTTAACTCACCTCTTTGTTTACATTCACAAGCAAACCGTCTTGCATGTGTAATTGGCGATCCATTTTAGAAGCCAACTCACCATCATGGGTCACAACTAAAAACGCGGTACCAGATTCGCGATTAAGCTCTCTCATCAAATCGTAAATAGAAAGTGCGGTACTGTGGTCGAGGTTACCCGTCGGTTCATCCGCTAGAACCAAAGCTGGTTTATTGACCAAAGCTCTTGCAATAGCGACACGCTGCCTTTCACCACCAGATAACTCAGATGGACGGTGATCAACTCGGTGTGACAATCCAACTTTATCCAATAACTTTCGGGCAGCTTCTTTCGCAACTTGTGGTTTATCTCCACCAATAAGCAATGGCATTGCAACATTTTCTAGTGCAGAGAAGTCCGCTAATAAATGGTGGAATTGATACACAAAACCCAGGTGCTTATTTCGCAATTTAGCCTGTTTGTTTGAGCTTAAAGAAGCGAGGTCTTGATCTAAGAAGCTGACACTTCCCGCAGTGGCGTCATCTAACGCGCCTAAAATATGTAACAGCGTACTTTTACCAGAACCAGATGTACCAATGATAGAAACCAGCTCACCTTGCTCAATAGAGAAACTCACACCTTTTAACACTTCCGTGTCGAGTGAGCCTTCACGGTATGTTTTACGGATATCGTGACATTGCAAAAAATTACTCATAACGAAGGGCCTCTGCTGGTTTCACTGAAGATGCACGATAAGAAGGAAAAATCGTAGCGATCAGGCTCAGTGCAATAGCCAAAATAACAACAATACAAATTTGAATGGGGTCAACTAGAATAGGTAATTGACCACCGAATGAAAACAAAGCCACGCCCATCGCCCCAAGAACGCTATTTAAGTTTGTGGCAAGAACGACACCTAGTATTCCACCAGAGACGGCTCCAACTACCCCACTGCTAGCGCCTTGAACCATGAAGACACTCATGACCTGCCAGTTACTCATTCCTTGGGTTTTTAAAATTGCGACCTCTGACTGCTTCTCCATAACCACCATGATTAATGCAGATATAATATTAAAAGCCGCTACACCAATAATCAGACCAAGCATCAAACCCATCATATTCTTTTCCATACGAACCGCTTGGAAAAGTTCACCTCTTTGCTCGCGCCAATCACTCCATAACCAGTCATCGGGCAATTCTTGGTTCGATAAGCTGCTCACAACAAATGGGTCATCAAAAAATAAGCGCCACCCCGAGATAGTGCCTGTTTTAAAGCGCATTAAGCGAGCTGAGTCTTCAAGATGAGTAACCATAAGTTGCCCATCAATATCTGAGCCTGTATTGAAAATACCGGCAACAGTAAAATTACGCTGGCTAGGAATACGACCTAAAGGGGTGTATTGGCTGGCACTTGTCACCATAAGCCGCACTTTATCACCAATAGAAACCTTCAAATTTCTGGCTAGTGTGTGCCCTAAAAAGACGTGATATTGACCTTGCTTTAATGATGAAAGACGACCAGCAATTAAGTGGTTTTGTAGTGGGTCATTATCTGTAGGCTCCACACCAATTAACAAGCCTGCCGAAAGTTGCGCTGAACTTTGAATAACCGCTTCACTTCGAACTATCGGCTCTACGCGACCATCTAGAGACATATCACGGATAAACCCCGGAGCCTGTTCTTGGTGAACCGTTTTTCCACCATCTTCATAGATTACTGCTTGTGGTAACACACCCAAAATTCGTTCTTTTAACTGCGCTTCGAATCCATTCATTACAGATAAAACTGTAACTAAAGACAACACGCCAATTGTGATTCCGGCTGTCGAAATATAAGACACAAAACGGCTAAAGCGATCACCTGAACGACCTTTTAAATAACGCAGACCTATGTATATAGAAATAGGATGAAACATACTTTGAACCATCGAAAAGAGATGCGAGTTAATGTAACGGGAATTGCCGTTACTGTGTAGGGGGTAAATGAAATTATTGAGTTAAATAAGTCAATTACTTAGCGATAAAGTAAGAATCAACTAACTATTTCTTACTTTCCAACCGCGAGCCTTGATTACTCCGCCTACATGACGATAATCAATATAACTATTCAAGGAACACGCACATGACAGAACAAGAGTATTTCACCGTTCACCATAGTCTTACCGCTAATATAGAGCCTATGGGAAGCGAGTTCGTTTTACCCTCTCAAATACAATTCGAAGCAGAAATTCCCGCTCCTTTTGTAGTCGCGAGTGAATTTAGCCAGCTTGACCTGCTTGCTGATAATGCTCGAATTGAACTCAAGAACAGTGATCTCAAAAATGTCATCAGCTTACTTGATACTCAAAATTCAAAATTAAACCTTTTACTCAGTTTTATGCTTGCTCAGCAAGATGACGAGCAATTTCGAACACATACTTATACTTTTGGGGCGAGTTTGTTCTCTTGTTACTCAGCCCAACCACTACAAGCTGGAGAAATAGTGAAAGCTAAACTGTTTTTGGAATATCCAGCAGCGGCTATCTATTGCTACGCACAAGTTCTAGCGAGCCAAGAAAAAGACTCAGGTTTTGAAATCAATTTCAAGTACGAGCTTCTTCGAGATACCGACCAAGACCTGCTTATTAAAGCCGCATTGCACCAGCAGCAAAAACTTTTACGCCAGCGCTCTCTAGACCGAGATAACAAGTAATCACACATGAAAACAACACCTATTTTCTCTTTGCCAAAACCAACAGGTTCTGGTGACAAAAAACACATTGGTAATTTAATTGGTTCATCGCTTGCGCTTTCAATCGCTGAACTTGCCGAGCAGCACAACAGCCATACACTGCTTGCCGTTCCTGATCCTCAAATAGCGCTTAAGCTGCAAAATGAGATAGAGCAGTTTACACAGCAAGAAGTTGCCTTATTTCCTGATTGGGAAACATTGCCATATGATAGCTTTTCTCCGCATCAAGAAATTATTTCAGACCGTATTGCACGCCTCTATGCATTACCGACTCTGAATAGCGGTATCACTATTGTGCCAATAAGCACGCTTTTACAACGCCAATCTCCACGCGACTACTTATTGCAGCACACCTTAATGGTGAAAACAGGTGACTTGTTCTCGCTCGAAAAACTAAGGTTACAGCTAGAGAAGTCAGGGTACCGCTATGTTGATCAAGTATTTGGTCCTGGTGAATACGCAAACCGCGGGTCTATCCTCGATCTATTCCCTATGGGCAGCCGAGATCCATACCGAATTGATTTTTTTGATGACGAAGTCGATACCATTCGAACTTTTGACCCAGAAAATCAACGTTCTATAGAGGACGTTTCCGAAATACGACTCTTACCCGCTCACGAATTCCCAACCTCTGAAACCGCAATTGAAGATTTTCGTATTCGCTGGCGTCAACAGTTTGAAGCAAGACGAGAGCCTGAATCGGTATACATGCAAGTCTCCAAAGGAACTTGGCCATCAGGTATCGAATATTGGCAGCCTCTTTTCTTTGATCATACCGAAACTCTTTTTGACTATGTTGCCGATGAAGCCCAACTTCTTATCTTAGGTGACGTTGAAACAGCAGTTGACACATTTTTATCGGATGTAGAACATAGGTATGAGCAGCGTAAAGTTGATCCTTTGCGCCCTCTTTTATCCCCAGAGCAACTTTGGCTGAAGAAAGACGAATTATTCGCTCATTTCAAACAAAAGTCACAAGTTCTACTGAACCTAGACAGCATTGAAGAAAAAGCAGGAAGAGTGAACTTACCTCTTTCTAACTTGCCTGATCTAAGTGTCCAGCACAAAAACAAAGAACCATTAGCCAACCTTAGAAAATTTACTGAATCCTTTCAGGGAAGTATCGTATTTTCAGTTGAATCAGAAGGTAGAAGAGAGGCGCTAGGTGAACTGCTACAAGGGATAAAGATTCGCCCTGCAGAAATGGATAGCCTGCAAAATGCTACTCAGTCAGGAAATAAGTTCTCGCTTGTTTTAGGTTCAGCGGAACACGGC
This sequence comes from Vibrio sp. 99-70-13A1, assembly GCF_013114625.1. Taxonomy (GTDB): domain Bacteria; phylum Pseudomonadota; class Gammaproteobacteria; order Enterobacterales; family Vibrionaceae; genus Vibrio. The sequence goes on along the minus strand of NZ_VTXD01000008.1, from coordinate 74,829 downwards.
TTCATCTTTAAAGACCAAGACTTAGCCTTTATTTGTGAGAGTGATTTACTGGGCGACAGAGTCGTTCAGCGACGTAAAAAAGATAAGAAAAGTGTCAATAGTGATACGGTTATTCGTCACCTCGCAGAACTTAAACCAGGTCAGCCAGTCGTGCATATTGACCATGGTATAGGTCGCTATATTGGGCTTCAAACACTCGAAGCCGGTGGTTTAATCACAGAATACGTGACGCTTGAATATCAAAACGATGCAAAGCTGTACGTTCCGGTTGCTTCACTTAACCTGATCGGCCGTTACTCTGGAGGAGCCGAAGATTCAGCCCCACTACATAAACTGGGTGGTGAAGCTTGGCAAAAAGCTCGTAAGCGAGCCGCTGAAAAAGTGAGAGACGTGGCAGCAGAGCTGCTTGATGTCTATGCGAAACGAGAGTTAAAACCAGGTTACAAATTTGCACTTGATAGAGGGCAATACGCAACGTTTAAAGCGGGTTTCCCATTTGAAGAAACCGATGACCAGTCCATGGCAATCAATGCTGTCATGTCGGACATGTGTCAGGCTAAAGCAATGGATCGCCTTGTTTGTGGTGATGTAGGCTTCGGCAAAACAGAAGTTGCCATGCGAGCGGCTTTTGTGTGTACAGATAACAGTAAACAAGTTGCTATTCTTGTCCCTACCACGTTATTAGCTCAGCAGCATTTTGAAAATTTCCGTGACCGTTTCGCGAACCTCCCAATCCGAGTTGAAGTGTTATCTCGCTTTAAATCGGCAAAAGAACAAAAAGTCATTATGCAAGATGTCGCTGAAGGCAAAGTTGATATTGTCGTCGGCACGCACAAATTACTTTCAAGTGATATTAAATTCAAAGATCTTGGACTTCTTGTGGTTGATGAAGAGCACAGGTTTGGTGTTCGTCAGAAAGAAAAAGTCAAAGCAATGCGTGCTGATGTTGATATCCTCACACTGACCGCAACACCAATTCCAAGAACACTCAACATGGCAATGAGCGGCATGCGAGATCTGTCGATCATTGCAACTCCACCAGCTCGTCGACTTGCCATTAAAACGTTTGTTCGCCAGAGCGATGACGCGACTGTACGTGAAGCCGTATTGCGTGAAATTATGCGTGGTGGTCAAGTGTATTTCTTGCACAACCAAGTAGACACTATCGAGAAAACCGCTGAATCGCTTCAAGCTCTGGTCCCGGAAGCAAGAATTACCGTTGCCCATGGTCAAATGCGCGAGCGTGAGCTAGAGCGTATTATGAATGACTTCTACCACCAGAGATTTAATGTGTTGGTATGTACCACGATCATTGAGACAGGTATTGACGTTCCAACGGCTAACACGATTCTAATGGATCGAGCGGACAACCTAGGTCTAGCTCAGCTTCACCAACTACGTGGTCGTGTAGGTCGTTCACACCATCAAGCATACGCTTACCTACTCACTCCACACCCTAAAGCCATGACCAAAGATGCAGTTAAACGCCTTGATGCCATAGCCTCACTAGAAGATTTAGGCGCAGGCTTTACTCTTGCCACACACGATTTAGAAATTCGTGGTGCTGGTGAGCTATTGGGTGACGAGCAGAGCGGTCAAATCCAGTCTGTCGGTTTTACCCTATATATGGAAATGTTAGAGCAAGCGGTTGAAGCACTCAAAGAAGGGAAAGAGCCGTCTTTGGATGACCTTCTTCGCGAACAAACTGAAATTGAAATGCGCTTACCCGCTCTTCTGCCTGACGACTATATTCCAGACATCAACACCCGTTTATCTACCTACAAACGAATTGCCAGTGTTCATGATACTGACGAATTAGCCGAGCTAAAAGTTGAGCTGATAGATCGATTTGGTACATTACCAGATGCCACAAAAAATCTACTTTCTGTTTCTGAATTAAAACTGGCTGCTGCTGCAATCAAAACGAAAAAAATTGAAGCGCATGATAAAGGTGGCTTCATTGAGTTCTATCCTGATGCTGACATTAACCCGACCTATCTGGTTAAACTATTGCAATCTCAGCCTCAAAAGTTTTCAATGGAAGGACCAACTAAGTTTAAGTTTACGGTACCATTAGTTGATAGACGCAAGCGCATACAGTTTGTAAGCGATTTACTTGGCGAATTCCGTCAGAATCTATTGCCTTCGGCTTAATCAATTTCGCCACAGTATAACAATATGAATCCAACGAAATGTGCAGTTGGAAGATGGAGTAAAAATGAAAAGACTGATCCCGCTACTACTCTTATTCGTTTCTTTGCCAAGTTTGGCACAAAGACAATTTGATATAGAAGTGATCATTTTCAAACGTGCAGTTGATGCCGAAAAGATTAATGAATCATGGCCAAATAAGCTTCCTGAAATTTCAATGGCACGAGTGGGGTCATTTCAGGATGCCCAATACAGAGCAAAAAAGAACGTTCAGATGTTGCCTAAATCTGAATACTACTTAAACAAACAAAAAGAATCATTACGTAAGCATGCAGGCTTTAATGTTCTTTTACATACAGCATGGCGACAAGGTGATGAAGGTAAAGGGTCTGCGCCCATCTTCAGAATAAAAGCCGGAAGAGATTACTCAGCACGATTTAATGCTGATGGCTCTGAAAAATCCGCATCATCTGTTGGTAGCAATGATGCTTCTTTTAAAGAAGAAACTATTGATAAACCCTTATATGAATTAGACGGTAAGCTTCAGATCTATGTACAACATTATCTGTATGCAGAAACAACATTAGACTTAAAAGCACCGAGTGTAAGAGAAATTACTCTACAAGACCAAACCATTGAATTAGAAACCCCTTTAAGTGGTGCTGACAGTACAGTTCAGGTCGGAAATTTAAAAGAGATATCCCCTACAGTTGAAGTTGAGGAGTTTTTGAAGAGCTATCGTATGGATCAAAAACGTCGTATGCGCAGCACAGAAACTCATTACTTAGATAATCCTCTTCTTGGTATGATCATCCAAGTAAGACGAGTGGAATAAAATTCACTCATCGGGAAACCAACAGTTTAATTTGCAACTATACGCCCTCTTCTGAGGGCGTATTATTAGGTAAAGAGCATGAGCCCAGATTATCGAATATCTTCAAACCACATCACCCTAAAAATAATAGAAGCATCCGATGCTCGTGAGTTCTCTCAACTCATTCGCCAGTCTAGTAGCTTATTTGAATGGATTGATTGGTGTACTCCTGACTACAGCGAAACAGAAGCTGAAAAGTTCATTCTAGCAACACGATTAAACTGGGTTAAAGCTGACGCTTTTGGCTTTGGTATTTTCGATAATCTCAGTGGGGACTTAGTAGGAATGGTAGCAATTAATGAGCTTTACCATACCTTCAATATGGCAAGTCTCGGTTATTGGATTGGTGACAAATACCAAAACAAAGGAGTAGCAACAGAGGCTCTTAAAGCGCTTATTAACTTTTGCTTCGAGCAGCTAAAGCTCACTCGCCTAGAGATTGTTTGTGACCCTGATAACTTACCTAGCCAAAGATTGATTGAACGCTGTGGCGCAGAAAAAGAAGCCATCGCCAGAAATCGATTTGTGTTTAATGGTAAGCCAAAAGATGGGGTTGTGTTTTCTATCATCCCCTAAGGCTAGATGATTAGACAAAAAAAGAGCTCCTAAGAGCTCTTTTTATTGCCTGAAACAATTGACTAAAGATATAGAAAAAAATTGTCCAGCAAGGTTTATTAGTGAAGCTTCAAGTTTGGTCGTAACACACGGTTAATACGACCCACTAGCATCATTAATGATGTTTTAATAATACCGTGCAAAGCCATTTGGTGCATTCTGTAAAGCGAGATGTATACGATACGAGCAATACGCCCTTCTACCATCATCGAACCTTTAGTTAAGTTGCCCATTAAGCTACCTACAGTAGAGAAACGGCTTAGAGATACTAATGAACCTTTATCTTTATATTCATAAGCTTTTGGCTCTCGCCCGTTTAACTTAGCAATGATGTTACTAAATGCACAGCTTGCCATCTGGTGCGCAGCTTGCGCTCGTGGCGGAACAAATGTTCCATCAGCTTGTGTACATTGAGCTAAATCACCGATAACAAAAATGTCGTCATCACGAGTCGTTTGCAGCGTATCTTTAACTACCAACTGATTGATGCGATTAGTTTCTAGCCCAGCAATGTCTTTAATGAAATCAGGTGCTTTGATGCCAGCAGCCCAAACCATGATTTGTGCCGGGATTTTCTCACCCTCTTTGGTCGTCAGGCCATCTTTATCAGCTTGTGTAACCATTGTCGTAGTTCGAACATTTACCCCAAGCTTAGTTAACTCAGAATGAGCAGCACTTGAGATACGAGGAGGAAGAGCAGGAAGAATGCGCTCGCCGGCTTCAACTAGGCTAACGTTCAGTTTGCTAGAATCTAGGTCACCAAAACCGTAAGTACGCAATTCTTTCACTGCATTATGAAGCTCAGCTGAAAGTTCAACACCCGTAGCACCAGCACCAACAATGGCAATATCAACGGTACCTTGACCATTTTTCGCATGCAGCTTTAAGAACTCATTATTCATTTCAGTGCGGAAACGGTGAGCTTGTTCTGGGCTGTCTAGGAAAATACAGTTGTCACGAACACCTGGAGTATTGAAATCGTTCGAAGTAGAGCCAATCGCCATAACCAAAATATCATATTCCAGTTCGCGTACTGGCATTAAAAGCTCGCCGTTGTCATCTGTTAGCTCGCTCAATACAATAACTTTACGTTCACGGTCGATATCGCTCAGGCTACCCATTTGAAAATCAAACTGATGGTTTTTTGCATGAGCACGATAACTTAAAGCATCGACCCCTTCATCAAGAGAGCCGGTTGCAACTTCATGCAATAAAGGCTTCCATAAGTGGCTAGCTTTACGATCAACAAGAGTGATTTTTGCGCGGTTCTTACGCCCTAAGGTGCGACCTAGTTTTGTTGCTAGTTCTAAACCACCAGCACCACCACCAACTACGATAATATTTGTCACAATGACAATCCTCTACAAAAATGAATAAATTAGTGTTCGGCTCGACAAGTCCAACCGATAAATTCTTTCGCTGTTACTCAATGCAGGCTGTGCACATTCATTGAGAATTTAGAGGGGCTAAACCAAGGAAAGCGGGCTCCAAGGTTCTGTTCACATTGATTAAAGGTGCGCAATATGAGAATTGTCACACATATTTTGGGTAAGTTTTTCACTTACTCTCAATTTTATTTGATAAATATCAACATATTTAGATATCAAACATTATATAGCGCAAAACAATGTCCGCAACTAAAATCCTTACCTTCAATGAGGTTTCGATTAAATTTAACTCAACAATAAGTAGAAGCAGTTACCCTATAGCAATTCTCTCTTTCCTACATGCATAAAAAAGCAGCACCAAAATAGGAGCTGCTTTTTATCTTCATCTCTAGTTTACATATCTTTGAGCTTACGTATCTTTAAATGCTTTCATAGCTTGAAGGTGCTGAGAGATCTTCTTAAATTTATGGGGTTCTTTTTCATCCCAAATCAAATCGTAATAATCCTCTAGCTCTTCGGCGGTTTTGCTATTGTCATGTATCTCATCATTACGAGATAGAAAAACCAAACAACGACCTTTATTTTTCATTCGATACAGTTCAACACACTTAGTCGCAATGTCTTCGTATTCTTCCGGTCTGTCTATCCTGCCCACCATATTATTCTCTGGGTGCAAGTTAGGGTTAAAGATAACTTGTTTAATACCACACAAGAAGCCAATGCGTTCAGACCAAAATGCGCCTAGCCCGACACCACAAATAATTGGATGTGGGTCATCTGATTGCTCTATGACTTTATGCACTTCTTTCAATAGATGCTGCATATCGTGTTTTGGATGCAAAGTACTGTAGTTAATGAAACGAATGTCATCATCAATGAATTGCAACTGCAGTATCTTTTCATGGTTACCAGGGCTTGTAGAATCAAAGCCGTGTAGATAAATAATCATTGTACCTCCCCCGTTGAATGCTGGTACTCGTCTAGTAAATCTAACACGAAAATTAAGGTTTTAAAGGAGTGAACAGTGAAATTACACATTTCACACAATAAACGTGATCCTACCTACAGAAAGTGTGACTCAGTGCTTCAGCCTCTTCTAAATACGACGCATCTCCCCATAATTGGTGAGCTAATAAGTACCATAACATTGCCATCATTTGACTTCGTGGTAACCACGCTTGGACACCCTCAACCCAAGTGTCTACATCTTCTATCCCGCGTAATTGGCAATAGCGATAAACGGACTGTAATAATGGTTGCTGAGCCACTGCAATACTTAACGTTAAATCCAAACGTGGATCCGCCAGTGATGCATATTCCCAATCTATAATTTGAATACCTCGCTGGTTTTTCACTAAGTTATAGCCGCCTAAATCAAAATGGCACAGTGCGTTATCTACACCCTTAACATTCGGTGCTGAACGCCACTCCTGGTAAATACTTTTATACGGCTCTACTCGATGTTGCTCATTTAGCTGGAACCAATAATGATCAACACGGGCTGTAAAACAAAAAGGAGTGAGCGGGATTCTTGAGGTATTCACTTGATGAACGGATATAGCTGTTCTTAATAGTCGGTCAAGCTCCAGACCATCAGAGAGTGTTTCGCCTTCCAACCACTCAACGAGTAAGCCTTTATCATTTAGCAGAATAGGTTTGGGTGCAATTTTTAATAACTCTATAGCGGAAAGAACTTGATTCTCTTGGTGGCGAGTAATAGAAAAAGCTTTCGTAATTGCAGTTGTCGGGCGCCACACATAAGCCACTCCTTCTGCGTCGACAATTTTCCAACATCGATTTGTAAGCCCGCCCGTTAATGTTTGAACTGATTTAGGAGGAAAAGAAAAAAAATCATCTAACGAGCTCAAGCTATCATCTAACTGCTTCGCTTCTGACCAAGCAAAAATCGCCATACTTAATTCCTTCTAAAATTCTTCATGCATCACTGGTAAAAACTGTATTTTCCATTTCAAAACACGCTCAGCCTAGTAGCGATAAATTTCATTGTTAATACGCATAACTTATAGACAGTGAAAAACGGTGTATCGTTCCACTTATTAAAACTTATATATTTACTAAAACTATATTTATCTGATAGATAGAGCACAGTTTTCTACTAATAAACAAAAAAACACTTCTCTTTTAATGCAGATCAACCAATACACTATTGATAAAAGTGACAACAATTCAAATGAGAATACCTTCAACAAATGTTACCCAGATAACAGGTATTAATAGTGCCAGTTCTCTTATTTATATTGTTCTTCTTTTTATAGGTGCCTTATGCTCTATTTTGAATTTATCTTTCTATTGTTAGTTCTGTATATCGGGTCTCGATTCGGTGGTATCGGTCTTGGTGTCGTATCAGGTATAGGTTTGGTTATTGAAGTTTTTATCTTCAAGATGCCACCTACTTCACCGCCTGTTACCGTGATGCTCATTATTTTAGCAGTGGTGACTTGTGCTTCCATTCTTGAAGCAGCTGGCGGCCTAAAATACATGCTTCAAGTCGCTGAGCGTATTTTAAGAAAAAACCCAAAACGCGTCACGCTGATTGCACCTTTTGTTACCTACTCGATGACCTTTTTACTCGGCACAGGTCATGCCGTTTATTCTATTATGCCAATCATTGGTGATGTAGCTTTAAAAAATGGTATCCGTCCTGAACGACCAATGGCAGCAGCCTCAGTAGCTTCTCAAATTGCTATTACCGCTTCTCCTTTATCGGCAGCAGTGGTCTACTATTTAGCTCAGTTAGTCGATATTGATGCATCTATTACATTAATGTCTATTTTAATGGTCACTGTTCCTTCTACTTTGTTCGGCACTTTGATGCTATCTCTCTACAGCCTACGCAGAGGTAAAGAACTAGAGGATGACGAGGAATACCAAGCCCGTTTAAAAGATCCAGTGTGGCGTGAAAAGATACTCAATACGACATCAACTTCTCTAGATGAAGAGTTACCCGCTAAAGCTCGCAATGCTGTTTTGATATTCTTAGGTGCAATAGTCGCTATTGTCGTCATTGCAATGTTCCCAGAGATTCGAACCATCGTTGATGGCGACAAACCAATCAAAATGTCTGTGGTCATTCAAATGATGATGTTGGCGTTTGGTGGCGTTATTTTACTTTCGACCAAAACAGACCCGCGAGATGTGCCAAACGGAGTAGTGTTTAAATCCGGTATGGTTGCTGCCATTGCTATTTTTGGTATCGCTTGGATGTCTGATACTTATTTCCAATATGCGATGCCTCAATTCAGAGCAGGTATTGTCGATATGGTGACGCTACACCCGTGGACATTTGCCCTTTCACTTTTCATTGTCTCTGTTGTGGTTAACTCACAAGCTGCGACCGCACGAATGATGCTACCAGTAGGTTTAGCTTTAGGTTTAGAACCCGCGCTCGTGATCGGTTTAATGCCTGCGGTATATGGATATTTCTTTATTCCAAATTATCCATCTGATATTGCGACTGTGAACTTTGATAGTTCAGGTACAACTAAAATCGGCAAATGGTATTTCAACCATTCCTTCATGTCTGTCGGTTTAATAGGGGTAATATCAGCTTGTATCCTAGGTTATGTTTTAGGACAGATTGTTATCGGTTAATCGATAAAACCTAACCAAGTAGTAAACAAACCAATTGATAGAAACTGACTAAAACAAAAAGCCCGCAGAAATTTATCTGCGGGCTTTGCTATTTATCTTAAGCTAGAACATTCCAACTATATGATTCGAAGCATACTCATCAGAACCCTGTAGCTTGGATCTAATAACTGAGCTTGGCTTGGCTTGGCTTGGCAACTTAATCAGTGATTATAAGCCAAGTAAACTTTTCGATTTCTGCTTACGAATTTCAGTTTCGTCTGCCCATTCAATCAAACCACTTTCGAGGTCCATTAAACGCATTGTCATTTTGTAGTATACGTCTTGGTCACTGCCATCGCTCTTCACGATGCTAGATAGGTTGCCATACAACATGTACTGAGCGCCGACCATTTTACCAAATTGAATTGCTGAGCTTTGGTTAACCAGTTCATCATTGTTTTGGAAGTTCAACTGATCGCGAACAGATTCAACACGATCCATATCTACGAAACGGAATTTACCAGAATTAAGCATTTTGGTGCTGATAGTATCCGTGATTGATTCCGTATCAATATGTTCACTCGTTTTGTTCTTAATGCGCTCTACAAATACGATTGGACGTTGCTCACGCGTAATGTACGCAACCGAGCCAGAAGTCATCATGCTATCAACCATTTGACCAGCGATAGTTTGTAGATCCGTCGAACCAAAGTCGATTGTTGTGGTTTCAACGGCTTGAGCGTCACCGTAGCTCACTTTGTTAGAACAACCACCTAAAATCACCGCTAAACCTAGTAGCGCAATTACACTCTTTTTCATCTTAATACCTCAATCTACAAACAGACAAACCTCACTGGGCTTGCACTTTAATCTATGACCACCCATCCAAGCAGAACCTGAATCGATGCATTTAATCTTCTATTTCTTTCTTTCGGAATATTTATGGCTCACGAAACTGAACTCGAAACTGTGTGCCTTTAGGGTTCACCGACACTTCAGAAATCGAAATACTTTCAAAGCCATGCACAATTGCTTGTCTCCATGGACCTTCTTTCGCGTTCACTTCTAACCCCGCATCGTCATACCAATAAAAACGATAGATGATGTTTTGTTCACCTTTATATTGGCTAGTTAGGCGCACAATTCCTCGAGTGTGACCATCTACTTGATCAGTACGTACATCCTCAACAAGCAAGCGACTTCCTAGAACTTTGTCTCCAAAAATTACTTTTTGAGTAAGGCTATCAACTCTTACCCCTGCCGTATTGTTTGCACAGCCAGCCAGTGCAATAACCGCAGCTATACTCATCAACCATTTTTTCATCTCAGCCTCCCTAGCTGTTTATGCCACATTGTTGCATGGCTTCCTTGTCTAGAAACCCAAATTAATGTGGTTTGACCTTCTACAGTATTAAACTCATATTGCTGGCTACCAACATCAAGTGTATGTGATCCACTTAGTATCGTATAACTGCTGCTACGAACTTCCGCTGGAAGTGACTGCCAACTACGAGTATCAGGTTGCTCTGTTAATGTATTCCACACATTGAAAAGCAGGTTCCCTACATCATCACCTTTCGCTGTTTCTTTACGTATTCTATCTTTTGCGACCACACGTAACGCTTGGCGAATAACAATACTCGGCAACCTTTCTGAAAGATCGTTTTGAGCCATAGCGTTTACATCGGCTAATAAACTAGTTGGTAATACCTTTCCATCCAGTTTGATCTGCGAAAATTTATCTACGCTTTGATTCGGATAGTAAGGAAGAGCTAACGAATAAATCGCACCTTGATCTCGGCTATCATAAACGGGTAAGTCTAAACGCCAGCTATCCATTGCTTGAACAGCACTTTGCTCTTGTAAAACAATGATTCGCCCATAACCTGCTGGTAATGGCTCCGCTTTTCCATAACGCTTACTTAGGATATTTAAGTCTTCTGACATCCCTAAACGCGTTGCAACCGCTAGAGTTCTTTCTACGATCTGTTGGTTTTCAGGCATTACTGCTAGTGCACGACGATAATCAACATAAGCACTGTTTAAGTCATTCGATGCTTCATATAACAAGCCCGACAAAAACATTAAATACGCATTTTGAACAGCTTGCAGCTTATCACCGGCATCTGGGTAGTTTGACAAGATACTGCCAACATTTGCTGAAAGACCTTTAGACTTCGCCTCTTTTGCCGCTGAATTTAGTTCATCCTCACGTTGCTTCTTCGCACGTTCTTGAACTTGATTCGCTCGGCGCATTTCAATGACGGCGCCTTCAAGATCATTTTGCTTTAGGTAATTTAAACCTAGGTATAAATGAAGAAAGCCGAGCTCATAATCAGCAGGGGAATACTCGGTAAGGTTGTCGTTGACGGCCAATGCCCCAACGCTTGCGGCACTATCTCCAACAGAAATTACCGCTTTATCTTGTTGCGTAGTCACGGCTTTATCAGCAAGTTCAAATGAGGTTTTACTTTCAGGATAAAGTTGATCAAGAAAGTTAACTCTGCCTTTTTCAAAGTTATCAAGAATATCGCCAGCTCTATATTCCGGTAATTCTTGCTGAGCTTGTGAGTACTCTCCTGACTTCACAGCTTGATAAACTTCGTTATTTTGTGCGCTATAATGACTAAATAAATTGCCTGCCGACAGACTCGAACACCCTGTTATAAGTGCGGATAGCAAAGAAATAGAAGCTAATTTAACGTGTCGCTTCAAAGTTATTCTCCATACTCTATCTTCAGTCATGCTGAACATTAAAAATGCCAACTTTTACATCTCGTAACTTGTAGCTATGTAGAGTTCTGACAGTTATGTAAAATTCTTACAGTTATGTAGAACTCTTATAGCTATGTAGAACTCTTATAGCTATGTAGAACTCAGACAGCTATGTAGAACTCAGACAGCTATCTAGACAAAAAGTTGACATAAGTCTCAAAAAATATTGAACACCGTAAATAAGCGTAGTTCATTGAGCGATGTAATCATGCTCGTTGAAGTCTGTAATTAAGCTCTTTGAGAGGTGTCGTTAAGCTTTTTGAAGAAGTGGCTTAACTCATTAAAAGAGGACCTAAAGGACGACCCCCAACTAAATGCATATGAATATGGTAAACCTCTTGCCCACCATGAGAATTGCAATTCACAATCAGGCGGTAGCCGTTTTCATCAATGCCTTCTTCTTTAGCTAGCTTTTTAGCAACGGTAAACATACGCCCCATCATTGCTTCATCTTCAACTTCAACATCATTGGTTGTTGGAATGAGCTTATTCGGGATAATCAAAATATGGCTTGGAGCGCGCGGGTTAATATCACGAAATGCAGTGACCAAATCATCTTGGTACAATAAATCAGCAGGTATCTCTTTATTGATAATTTTTGTAAAGATTGTTTCTTCAGCCATCTTGTTCTCCATTCGATTTTCTTATCTCAATTTATGCTTTGAGTATGCGCGATGGCAGCTTAAAGCTCAATAAAAAACACTGTTCAGTTCTCATGTATGGCATTCTGTCTAATTCACTTATCTATTTTTGAAGACTCCGTCATAAAATGTGCAGCCCAAGCTCAATACAATGCTGATAATTTTGTAAGTTTCCACCTACATACCTGTAGGTTAATTTTAGGGAGAATGCCATGAAAGGCTCAGTGATCAAGCGAATGTACGCGGGTTTTACACTGATCATCATTATGTTTGCAGTCACGATTTCCATCATGATGAGCAGCATGAATCAAATTCACACCAACTTTGAAAGTGTTTCATCCACCTCTTTACCTCTCGTTTCGCTTTCTAATCAAACCAGTGTTCAATTGCTCTCAGCAGATAAGTCATTTAAAGACTTTTTAACCACGCAAAACGCAGAGCGTATGGCTGCCATGCGCAGCGAATTTATTGCATCAAAAGCTGAATTTTCTCAAGTTCTCAGCCAACTTGAAGCGGCGGGCATGAACAACAGTGAACTTGTTGAACGCATTACCCAACTTAAAGAAATGGAAAAGCGTTACTTCGCTGAAGCCGCTGAAGCAATGAATAACTATGAGGCTATGTTTGCCGCTCAAGCACTGGTACAGAAAGCTGCTCGTGATTTCCAAAGGCTCCATTCTGAACTAACCGTAGGTATGAAGGAGTACGTCGCTGATCAATCAAGTATTACTGTAAAAGTGATGGCGAAAAGTTACTTCATCAAGCTACAAGATGCGGAAGTAACCACTTCGGATGCTCTAGCAAGTTCAGATACTGAGTTTGTAAGTAAAGCTGTGAAACAAAATAGAAAGGCAGTTGCACACCTTAATTACGCGTACCGTGGGTTAGCAACACAAGTTCCTGCGATTAAAACGGTTTTCGATAAACCTGTTGAGCAGTTTACTGTAGATGTAGGTAAGAAAGGTGGTGTACTCGATAAACACAATAATTACCTTCAAGCGAAAAAAGCGCTTTACATCAACATTGGTAACCTAGCGACTGAAGTTGACAACGCGATGACAGTGCTAGATTCATTCAATACCGTCGCGAGTGAGCAACTTGGCCAGTCTCTTACCGAAGCAAGTGAGGTATATGACCAAGGTTTAATTAAAGCGATCACTATAGGTGTGATTGTTACTGTCTTTGCTGCTGCTATTGGTTACCACATCGCTCATAGTGTTCGTGAGCCATTAACGCGCATTCTAAGTGCGTTAGAGGGGCTAACTGAAGGTGATATGACTCAACGTATTGATATCCGTTATAACAACGAATTTAGCCGTGTAAGCGGTCATATCAATACCTTGGCAGATAACCTTCGCAACATTTTGGTTAGGCTAAATGATGCTTCAGATGACTTAACAGAAACTGCAAGCAACAACCAAAGAACGTCTTCAAAAGCACAAACGCAATTGAGTAGCCAGCGAGAGCAAACCGCGAACGTTGCTACGGCAATGACTGAAATGTCACACTCTGTGCAAGAAGTGGCACAAAGTGCACAAAGCTCACTTTCAATGGTTCAGCAAGTGGAGTCAGCTTCAGATTCTGGTCGCCAAATAATGAGCAACAACATCAGTACGATTAACCAATTAGAAACACGTTTAAATGAATCGGTTATCGCCGTTGATGAACTTCAAAAGATGAGCAGCCAAATAGGCTCTATTCTTGATGTTATCCGTGGTATTGCAGAGCAAACTAACCTACTTGCATTGAACGCCGCAATTGAAGCCGCACGTGCAGGGGAGCAAGGACGTGGATTCGCAGTAGTTGCGGATGAAGTTAGAGTGCTTGCGCAGAAAACGACCAAATCAACGTCTGAAATTGAAACCATGATTAGCAACTTACAATCTAGTTCTAAGACAGCAAGTGCGGTTATTGAAAGTTGCGTAAGTGATATGGACATGTCAGTTCAACAAGCTTCAAGCGCAAACAGTGCAATGGAAGAGATTCAGGCCTTAATCCTAGAGATTAGCCATATGAGTACTCACATTTCACAAGCTGCCGCTGAGCAAAGTGAAACATCAGGTGATATTGCACGTAATATTGAAGATATCAATTTGATTGCTGATGAAAGCTATCAAGCGATGTCGACCATTGCTGAAGCAAGCCAAAACCTGACAAAACTGGCGAATCAACAAGGTGACCTAGTCCACCAATTTAAACTTTAAGAAACAAATAACTGGGCAGTAAACACTGAAATTCAGCTTTATTAATGACTGCTAAAGTTAATAACTAATTGAACAAGGGTAACTTTTATCGGAAGTTACCCTTGTTTTTTGGGTCAAGTGTCATTATATGATTAGTATGGCTTACTGTTATTCCAGTTTTCTTTTCTTTTGAGTGAGCCAACACTAAGGAATATATATGGCTGTGCATGTTGGCATTATTGATCAAGACCCCGTTCGCTTGATCACCCCACTCTTAGATAACCGAACCATCAGTACCCACATTGTCTTTATCGGGGATAAGACCCAAGAACACATGTACTTGAGACTTCACTCAGTACTCACAAAACGTGATATCACAAGCGAATTTTTTGAACTCCCAACTGCGGTTAATACTTCTGCGATCAAAGAGTCTGTACAAGTACTCGCTGAAGATTTAAAAGCCAGAGGGGAAGAAGTCAAACTCAATGCTAGTTGTGGCTTACGTCATCGTCTACTTTCTGTCTATGAAGTTTTCCGTACCTACCACTGGCCGATTTTTGTCGTTGAACCAAACAGCGATAAATTATGCTGGTTGTACCCTAATGGTAAAGAAGATGCACAAGTACAAGACCGCATCACCATTGATGACTACCTAACCATTTTTGGTGCTCGTGGTGAATTCAGCGATGTTGAGTTATCCCCGCAACTAGACCAAAAGTTGTATGAGCTTGGTGAACGTTGGGCAGGTAATGCACTTGAGTTAGGTCCTGGGCTAGCAACACTGAATTACTTAGCGACGACTTGCCGTAAAGAACAAAGACTAGATGTAGGGCTTTCAGAGAAGCAACAAGGCTACCGTGAGCTGAACATGTTGCTCAGTGATCTTGTTGAAGCTGAAATCGCGACTTACGAAAACGGCATTTTGACCTTCGCAAATGAAGATGCACGCCGATTCTCTAATGGTGAATGGCTTGAAACCTTAGTGCACAGCACGGTAAAACAGATTCAAGATGATCTGCCTACCATTCAAGATCGCTCTTTGAATGTTCAAGTTTACCGCCAACTTGGTGAACGAGAAGTTCGAAATGAGCTTGATGTAGCTTCTGTTGTGAACAACAAACTACACATTATCGAATGTAAGACGAAAGGCATGCGTGATGATGGCGATGACACGCTCTACAAGCTTGAATCACTTCGCGATTTACTTGGTGGCTTACAAGCACGTGCAATGCTAGTGAGCTTCCGACCGCTGCGTCACAATGACATCACTCGTGCGGAAGACTTAGGCTTAGCCTTAATTGGACCTGATGAGTTGAAAGACCTTAAAACGCATTTAGCCGCTTGGTTTACAGCAGCTGGTGGGCACGAAGAGTTATAATTTCATTCTCTGGCTATTTTAAGATAAAGTATTTACAAATTAAAAAGCTAGGTTAATGACCTAGCTTTTTTATGGCTACGCTTTAGTGAAAAACCTAACGCATACAAAAACGCCCGCAATTGCATGCGGGCGTTTTAAAATCTATCAACTTAGCGCTTTAGCAAAATTCTACGTTATTCGACCCAAGGGTTTACTACCGTAGAATTTTAAACTCTTAAAGCATTTTACGAGCAGCTTCTACAACCACTTTGATTGAACGAGCTTCTGTTACTTTTAGTGTTTCGTGATCAGGCGTTTCTTTCTGAGTACGGTTGATAATAACACCTGCAACACAGCCCGCTTTAAGACCAGAACTTGCACACATTGTAAGAAGTGTTGCAGATTCCATTTCAAAGTTTAGAACACCCATGTCTTGCCATTCTTGCATAGAACCTTGGAAACGCTTAACAACGCGACCAGAGAACGTATCGTAACGCTCTTGACCTGGGTAGAAAGTATCACTTGATGCTGTAACACCCATATGAACCGTCGCGCCAGACTCATCAACAGCAGCTTTCATTGCTGTCGCAACTTCAAAGTCAGCAACCGCTGGGAATTCCATTGGAGCAAAGTGCAAGCTTGCACCGTCAAGACGAACAGAGCCAGTCGAAACAATCATGTCACCCACATTTACATGCGGTTGAATAGCGCCAGTAGTACCAACTCGAAGGAAAGTACGAACACCTAGCTGTGCTAACTCTTCCACTGCGATAGATGTTGATGGACCGCCGATACCAGTTGAACATACAACAACAGGTTTGCCATCTAGTTCAGCGCGGTAAAGCGTGTACTCACGGTGGCTAGCAAGGAAAACTGGATTTTCCATTTCTTCTGCAATTTTTTGTACGCGAGCAGGATCACCAGGGATGATAGCAAGAGTAGCACCGTTAAGATCAGCTTCAGTAACACCTAAGTGGAAAACAGCTTGAGACATAGTTTGCTCCTTTTGGCTTATAGACGTTGTTCGTCCTTATTTAAGCTCATAATAAATTCATGGGGTACAGGTGTACTTTAACGAAGGCAAACATCAAATGAAGTGACGAACATCACAGTGAACGTTGTAATGTATCATCGCATTTCAAGAAAAATCGGTTGGCATCACAAAAAACAGCAATTTAGACATTGAAGTTGCATATTAATGAGACAAAAAACGCCTTTCGCAATGATCAACGAAAGGCGTTTATAAGATGCAGTTCACATTATCTGAGTAACTGTGTAATCCAAATAACTAACAAGCTCAAATAACTATAAAATTTAAATAACGAAGCTATCGAACAAATGAAACCACATACTCAAGTCAGCAAACAAAGTCACGGTTAACGATGACCAATCGTTATCACCACTATTCAGATTTAGGCTTAAAGCGAAGCAAGCGAAGTGCATTTAACGTCACAAGTGCCGTTGCACCGCTGTCCGCTAAAACCGCCACCCAAAGACCAGTAATCCCAAATAAACTCGTCACCAAGAACACACCTTTTAAGCCAAGAGCCAATGCTACGTTTTGACGAATGTTATTCATCGTCGCTCGTGACAGCTCTATCATCACAGGTAACTCTGTAAGTCTATTATGCGTTAATGCTGAATCGGCGGTTTCAAGCGCAACATCAGTACCTCCGCCCATTGCTATCCCAACATTAGCCGTCTTCATAGCAGGAGCATCATTGATTCCATCACCTACCATCGCAACATGTGATTGCTTCGATATCGTTTCTACATAAGAAACTTTATCACTAGGGAGTAAACTCGCTTTAAACTGAATCCCAATTTTCTCACTGATGGCTGCAGCACTCCGTGGGTTATCCCCTGTCAGCATTATCGAATCAATGCCTAACGCTGTGAGTTTATCAATCGCCTCTTTTGCATCAGTTCTTAAAGTATCTTGCCATGCGATCAAACCAATCGTATTAAGTAAACTTGCTTCGCCTTCTAAGGCTACGACAACCGTTTTCCCTTCTCCCTCGAGTTGGTCAACTAGATGAGCAACTTTATCCGGTAGATCTGATTCTACTTTTGAAGGTGAGATAACACGGTATTTAACGCCCTCTACATAACCTTCAACGCCACTTCCGATTAACGCTTTTTTATCTTCTGCTTCAGGAATAATAATGCCGTCGGCTTCAACTTTTTTAACTAAAGATTGTGCCAGTGGATGAGTTGACCCCATTTCAATAGCACCAACTACGCGCAGCATTGCCGCTGCTTCCCAATTAGAAAAGGCATAGACATTCGTTACTTGAGGTTTACCTTGAGTTAGCGTGCCTGTTTTATCAAATGCAATGGTTTCAATTTTTCCAAGCTGCTCTAGAGCGGCTCCACCTTTAATAAGCGCTCCACGTCTTGCTGCTGCAGCCAAACCTGAAGTAATTGCAGCAGGCGTTGAAATCACAAGAGCACAAGGGCATGCAATCAACAGTAACGCTAAGCCTCGGTACACCCAGGTTTCCCACGGTTGAGCAAAAAGCATTGGAGGGATAGTTATCACAAGCACCGCTACAAACATCATTAACGGTGTATACCAGCGGCTGAACTTATCGAGGAAGCGCTCTAAAGGTGCTTTACGAGACTCGGCTTCCTCAATCAAATGAAGAATTCGATCAATGGCATTTTCGCCTTGTTTTGAAGTGATAGTTAAGCGTACCACTTGGTCTACAACCACGGCGCCAGCCATCACGCTATTTCCCTGAAGATGCTCAACAGGGACTGATTCACCTGTTAATGCACTTTCATCAAAGCTAGCAGAATCCGTGATTAGTGCGCCATCTGCAGGTAAACGAGAGCCAGGAGCAACTTCAATAACATCACCAGGAGCCAACTCACTTACCGCAATATCAATACGTTCACCATTCACTATCTTGGTAGTATTTTCTGGGACCAAAGCCATTAATGCCTGCACACCGCTACGCGCTCTCGATGACGCAAAAGCTTCTAGCCTCTCACCAATCAAAAACAGCAACAGCACCATTGCCGCTTCTACCGTTTCTCCAAGGTAAAGCGCACCTAAAGCTGCAACGCTCATGAGGGTTTCAATAGCAAACGGAGTACCCGAACGGGCTAATTGAACGGCTTTTTTCGCAACAGGGTATAGGCCAAGGAGGCAAGTTAATATAAATAGACCTTCACTAATGACAGGTAGCGAACCTTTAATCACAGCCGCAACCAGCATGGAAAATGCTATCGCTATGATTTGAAAATTTGGTTGAATATAAGCAGCCCAGAAAGTCTCAGGCGCTTTATTGGATGAATTCGAACCAACAGCACTTAGTGGGAAGCCTGTTTTTAAAGCGGTTTGTTCGATGATTTCTGAAACGGCTTGATCGTTAAACTGAACGACTAACTTTTCGGTTGCAAAGAGAACTTTTGCATGCGCTACACCGCTTATTTTATTAATTGCGGTTTCAATTTTTTTAGCACAAGCGGGGCAATCCATCCCGCTGACTTTCCAGCTTTGAGTAAATTTAGAGGCAACTGATTGGCTTGAAAGCTGACTGTCTTCTTCTCCACTGTCGGAGCTACAACAAGAATCTCCAGATGATGAACTTGCACAACAACTCTCTTCAGAATTACCAGTAAGTCCACCTTCGGCACTGATGCTAAGAATTTTAGGGTTAGCACATTGATTATGGCTAACGGATTGAACATTCACTTTGGATGAGCGGCATGCTGTATGTTTTGTGCACATAAAATTTATCCTTAATACATTAAATACCCTGACTGTCGTTTTTTAACAATTCGACAGCTTTACAAGAATACAGAAAGTATAAACCTTGGAGGTAACTCCAAGGTCAATAGATAAATGATGAAAATTATTTGGTTACTGCGGTTTCATCTCTGTTTGTTGAAACATCATCAATTAAAACCGCATCATGAGAACAAAAAGGTTGTGTGTTTAAACTCACAATAGAAACATCCTCTTCTTCTATCTCCACTTTAGAGCCCGCTGTCAGTTCAGCAATGTGGAGTCGTAATACAACGATAGCAATCAGACCGAATAAAATATTCCCTATCGCTTGTCCATATACCACACCCAATGCCCCGTACCACTCAGATCCAAAGTAAACAAAAGGCAAAGTCCCTAAGGTCGCCTTACTTAAGTTTAATGCCGTCGAGTAAAGAGGTTTACCTAAGTTATTGAAAGAGGTGTTTGCAACGAATAGCGCTCCGTTGAAAATAAAGGTAATCGCAATATAAGTACAAAATGCGCCAACAATTATGGCTGCGTCCCCTTCTAGGCTGAAACCTAAAATAATGTAGTCTTGAACGAAATATAGAATGGTACATACGATGATCGTATAGACAGTGGTCACCAATAATGAGTTGTTTAATGTTTCTTTAACCCTATCGGTTCTGCCCGCTCCAAAATTTTGCCCAATGATCGGTCCTACGGCGCCAGACAAGGCAAAAATAACCGCAAAACAAACAGGCGTTAGACGCCCAATAACCGCAAAACCAGCGACGAAATCTTCACCATATTGAGCAATACCGGTAGTCACTATCGCATTGCCAATTGGAGTCGCAGCATTAGTAATAATGGCAGGTAAAGCAATGGCTAAAATAACTCTTAGGTTGCTACGCCACGCTTGGTAAGTCGGTGAAGCGACCAGATCATGGTCACGAATTAATGGGTAAATAGAAAAGAATAAAACCGCAAACCGAGCAATAACGGATGCAATTGCCGCCCCTTCAATATTCCAGCCGAAACCAAAAATGAATAAAGGATCAAGAATGGCGTTGACTATCCCGCCAGATAAAGTTGCCCACATTGAACGCTTAGCGTCACCCGCTGCTCTTAAACCAGCACCAGCTGCCATACCAAGAGCAAGAAAAGGGCCACTCGGTAATAAGATCTGTAAATATGCTGCTGCCCGTTCTGCCGCTAAGCCTTTAGCTCCAATCGCAGCAAGCAATTCAGGAATATGGGCATACATAACCGCAGTGATCATTGCACTAATGGCAAAAGCCGTCACCAATATGCTGCTGCTCAAGTGCCGAGCGTGTTCACGGTCTTTAGCACCAATAGCCTTAGAAACCAAGGCTCCCATCGCAATTGAAGTACCGATGGATACCGAAGTAGAAAAGAAAGTAAGGGTACCGGCGAACCCGACGGCTGCAGCTAATTCAACTTGCCCCAACATACTGATAAACAGCATGTCTAATAGATCGACTACAAATAACGCCATTAAACCAACAGAGCCAGCACCCGACATCACTAAGATATGACGCATTGTCGAGCCTTCAACAAACTTGGCGGTTTGATTCGTCATTTGTACCCCTTACTTACACTTATTTATAAAAATCAAATAAAAAAGGCGCTAATGCGCCTTTATCGTCAGAGAAATATAGTCAAAATCACAACTTGTTACAATGTATTATACTGGGTGCTTAAAACAATCATCTAGTGTTTTGCCAATTGCGCGTAATACGTCTGTTCGGGTAATTATCCCCACCAGCTTTTTATTATCAATAACTGGATAAGCTTTAGGTTTACCGACTTTCATTAGATCAGCGAGTTCGATAATAGGTAGGTCTGGTGACACCGACAGCACATCAGGGTGCATACAGTCACCAACTAGGTGCGTGTCTTGACAAAAGTAACTCACTTTTACTAGCTTATCTAACAGATCCTGCTCAGACAAAAATCCGATGACTTCTTCATTCTCATTGATAACAGGTCCACCCATATGAGCACTTTTCATCACTTTGTCCAAAGCTAAGCTTAATGGCATATTGGCTTTAAATGTCACGGCTTGTTGAGTCATATAGTCTTTAACTTTTAATGATTCCATAACTTACTCCCTAAACTTTCTTTGAATTTAATTTTTCCTATAGGTTAATTGTTGTCTAAAATCTTGATTTTACTAAATGGATTTAAACAATTTTATTAATAGGTAAAACCTTCCAAGCACGACAAGCTAGAGCAATAAAGGTCTTGAGCCATATTTTCACTTCACTAATCAATAAAAACGTACGCTCTAACTCTTTCAAAAAACCGGGTAAAAGCCAAAATTCAGTTCATCAACACCATTTGATAAGCCTTTCACTCACTAGAATTCGACATCCTGCAGGTAATTGCGTTCTTTGTAGCTTTGTAGCTTTGTAGCTTTGTAGCTTTGTAGCTTTGTAAATAATTGAGTGAGTTGCTCTAATAGCAAGCTCTTACATAGCCTTACTTTCGAACCCTAGCGGGCTAACTTCATTTTGGTACCCTACTGCCAATTATTATTTAGCTTATGTTTTAGGTTTTTATGCCACACCACAACATCACTTACGCTTTTATCTATGAACGTGAGAACGGCGTCGACAGTATCGTGACTGCTAATATCAATGGGGAAGAGAAGGCTTTAATGTCTGACAACATTGCGGATATTGAGAGTATGACGAGTATCGCCATAAACTGCGCTGCTAATGATAATAAGAAGATTAAGCTCGCTAAATATCAGAAGATTCAAGAAATTGATTTTGCGGCATTTGTTGGCTAAACCAACTTGTAAATTTACGAGCAAGCATAAAAAAGCCCACACAATCCAAAGTATAACTTTGCAAGCGTATGGGCGATTTAGCTATTTAGTGATTTAGATATCAACTTACGACATAGACATTCAGTTAATGACTATTCATACATTGAAGAATACAGACTCTATGACTTAGAAGTCAGCAGTCATACCGACATAGTAAGTACGTGGCGCTTCTACATAACCAAGATTTTCTAATTCTTGCGAAACGGCTTCATCGGTAAGGTTGGTGATACCAGCACGTAATCTTACTGAATCATTCACGTAATAAACCGTACCGAAATCCAGAGTCGTGTAAGCATCTTGATATAAATTATCTTCTATCTTACGTTCACCACGGTATCGAGCGCTCAAGAATGTGCTTAGTTCATATGTTGGATTCCAGTTCACTTTAACTAGACCAGAGTGCTTGTATCTTTCAAGTAGCTCTTCACCTGTTGATTTATCTTCAGTATCTAAGTACGTGTAGTTTGCAGATAAGTCCCATTGTTCTGTAATACTGATTTGACCAGCAATTTCAGCACCTTGAATAACAGCTTCAGCCACATTCACATAAGTACGGCTACCGTTACTAATGAAGTTGCCGTTGTTATCAACACAACCTACACCATTGCCGCCCCAAGTACCGCCTAGCTCACACGTAGTGTCACCACGGTCAATTAAGTTTTCAACTTCGTTTCTGAAGATTGCACCTTCCACATTCCAACGTTGTTGGCTGTAAGCGGCTGCTAACTCATAGTTCCAGCTTGTTTCAGGGTTTAAGTCTTCATTACCAACAATGTCACACCAGCCTTTACAACTAGACACGGTGTAATCAGCATGGTTTTGAGTCAAAGTTGGGGCTTTAAATGCTTTGCCCACACCACCTTTAATAATTAGGTCATCCGTCGTTTGGTGTACTAGGTATACTCGCGGGCTAAACTCTTCACCATACTTCTCATGCTTGTCTAAACGACCACCCAATGTTGCTGTTAGTTGCTCGGTCATAAGCCATTGATCTTGAATGAACAACGCACCTTGGTAAGCTTCTGCTGGTGCACCTTGAATATTTTCTTCATTCGTTAGTTCACTTAATTGGTAGTCCATACCAAACGTCAGAGTGTGATAAGAACCAAGATCAGCCGTTGCTGAGGCTTCAAATATTTGAGTTAACTCTTCAACGTCACGAGTAGAGCTACCTACGTCTGCCGCATTTTTGTCGACAACATTTTCACGAGAATAACGTACTTGCGTGTCACCCCACGACCAAAAGCCATTATGAGTTAATGCTTGGCTATTACGCTTAACATTCGAGTTGGTGATATTAACGCCCGTTGCATGTTCTGCCACGCTATCACGTTGGTCATCACTGTACCCTAAGTCCAAATCGATAGTTTGGTCGTCAGTTACGTTCCAAGATAAAGTACCGAACAGGCTGATTGTATCTCGCCCTTCTAGCGCCGTTACATCTTCACGGTCATAACCATTACTATGCTGACCAGTATATGGCTGCCATGCATCACGCGTTGTTTGGTTCACAGAAAAGCGTGCAAAAAGCTCATCTTCAATTAATGAGCCTGAAGACGTTAAGCCCACTGAATACTCTTGACCACCATTGCCATCACCTGGTGTAGAGTTGTCCATGCTGAGTGTTGAACGCCACTCGTTTGATGGTGCTTTAGTGATGATGTTTATTGTACCGCCCATACCATCTGAACCGTAAAGGGCTGACATTGGACCACGAATGATCTCAACACGCTCAATAGACTCAGCGGGGATGGTAGAAAGATCAAAGTCATTGCCTCGAATGATCGCACTTGCCGAACTCAAACGTCGACCATTCACCATAATCAAGGTGTAGTCGGAATCCATACCACGGATAGAAATCATCTGACGACCAGCACGAGTGCTATCGAAATCAGATTCAACACTGGTCGCTTCACCAACAATATCCGCCAGAGTAATACCTGGGCTATTTTCAATGTCTTCCGCTGTGATGACAGACATTGATGTAGGTGCTTGCTTAAGCGCCATTTCTGTACGCGTTGCCGTTACGACCATTTGCTCGTCGGTCACAACTTCACTTTGTTCAGCTAAAGCGCTAAAGGATAATGTAGAGCAAATAACTGCAACAGCTACAGAAAGTGGGCTGCGGTTGAACTGTGAATTCCTTGGCATAATTTAATCTTAATGAGGTTGGTAATGATAATGGTTTGCATTAAATATTTAACCAACCGTCATATCAATAAAATGTTCATATCAAAAAGTAATTACCACTATTCACTTTTTGAATAATTTTTATTGTTAATATTCACTCACTGTTATTCACATTATGAATACGTTTCTTTGAACAACGTGCGGATCCACTGGCACATAGGATCATTATGAAATCGTTTATGCCAATAAAGGTATACATCTTCAGACGGGTGACGCAACGCTTTCGGCACTCTTTTACATACAAGATTTCTATGTTCGGCGGCTTGTTCTGCAAATGGTGTAGGAAGGTGAAAAATAACATTGGTCGTTTCAGCGATTGCAGGAGCAACATTAAAATTCGAAAGCTGAATAGGCACAGACAAAGTTTGGTTTTTATCGATTAGCCCAAGCTTTTTAAAGCGCCCTTCTATTGAGAGTTTTTTGTCGCCCTGCAAAGAGATTTGACCAAATGGGCTGACTAATAAATCGTTCACCGTGATTTCTTTATCCGCAAGAGGATGGTCTTTACTCATCAATAAACGGTAATCTCGGCTGACCACAAACATCCTATATAAGTTTTGTTCAGAGCTAAGTGGTTCATGGGTAGAGAGCACAAAATGAGCATCACCAGATAACAATGTTTCGAAAGGTCTTTTAGGGATTGAGTCAATATCCACAATCATGCCTGGTGCTTGATGTCTTATCTTTTCCACTATCTTAGGCATAAGATGAGTAATCTGAGGCACTAATCCAAAAAATCGAACCGTATTTTGGCTTTCTAAAGGTTCGAAATTATCTCCATGGACTAGCTTTTCAAGGCTCGCTAACACGGAATTTAAGTCTTGTTTTATCGATTCTGCTTTAGGTGTCAGTTCATAGCCATAAGCTGTTCTAACTAATAAATCATCTCGGAATACACCGCGTAATTTTTGCAATGTTCGACTAACCGTTGGCTGGCTAATATCAAGTGCCAATGCTGTGTTGGATACATGCTTCTCTTCCAGAAGATGTTTAAGAATAACTAAAAGATTTAAGTCAACCTGAGATGGATTCATTTTTAGAATACCCACTATTACAGAAATGCAATTGACGCATAGTGAACCTATGATAACGTAAACGCAATTAATAACTATTCTTATTTGATATAGATCAATTTCATCTGCTTAGGTTCTTGAATGCTTACTAAAATTTTTAACAAATTGGCGTTTACTGCGTCTTTAATCGCCCTTTCTTCTGCTTCTGTATTTGCAAAAACCTACGAGCACAGCATGGGAACCATCGAAATCAATAATGTGCCACAACGTGTAGTGGTATTAGGTTTTGGTAGCTTAGATTTTGTAGACGCTCTGGGTGTTGACCCAATTGCTATGCCTAAGAACTTACTTCCTGAAACGTTAAGCAAATACAAATCAGATAAGTACATCAATACTGGTAGCTTACAAGAAGCCAACTACGAGACACTATTTACACTAAAACCTGATTTGATCATTGCTGAAGGGCGCATGGCTAAACTCTATCCAGACCTTGCCGATATCGCTCCCACTTATATGTTCCAAATCGATTCAAAAAATTACTGGGATACGACAGAACAACACTGGCGTACATTAGGTGAGATTTTTGATAAAGAAGAACGCGCTGAAGTTCTAATTTCTGAAATTCAAACTGAGATTGATGCACTAGCAGCACGCACAAAAGAAGATCAGCCTAAAGCACTAACGGTAATGAGCAATGGTAGCAACATTACTATGTTTGGTCCGATTAGCCGCTTCTCTTTCATTTACAATGAAGCTGGCATGCAAACATCAAGTTCAGATAATGTTGCAAGCGAAACTCGCACACACGGTAACCTAATTTCTTTTGAATACATTGCCGATGCAAAGCCTGATGTTCTATTTATCCTAGACCGCGACCAAGCGATTGGTAAAGCAAGTGGTCAAGCTAAGCAATTGTTTGATAATTCTCTTGTTTCATCAACGCCAGCTGCGAAAAACGAGCGTATTACCTACCTTGACCCTGCAGCTTGGTACTTAGCGGCTGGTGGCTACCAATCTCTAAAAGTGATGATGGATGATTTAAATAACTCTATTAAATAGAGATTTAACCACACACTATTTTCAAAGTTCCAAATATTCAAAACACTTGGCGATTGAAGCTTACTCAGTCGCCAAGTTTTTCATTATAAACCGTACAACTACCACTAAGCGGAAGCTGCCGTTATTTAAGAACACATGAAATTATCACACCTATTTGCTTTTTTAGCTTTGCTTGTCCTCGCTTGCGGATCACTTTTAGTGGGCGCGGCCAACGTTTCTTTGTCTGGAATCCTTTCTGGCGATAGTCACTCAATCAATATTTTATTCACCAGCCGTTTACCTCGTTTACTGGCAATCATTCTTGCTGGTGCAGGTTTAAGTATTGCTGGGTTGATAATGCAGCAGATCGTTCAAAACCGATTTGCCGCACCTTCAACAACAGGCACCATTGATTGGGCTATGTTGGGCTACATCGTTGCTTTAATTGCCTTCTCTGGAATGAGCAGTTGGGTTCACTTACTGACCATATTTGCATTTTCCGTTTTCGGTACTGTTGTATTCGTACGCTTTTTGCAACGCTTAAAATTCAAAAGCACCGTTATGGTGCCGCTAATTGGCATCATGTATGGCAACGTTGTTTCCTCAATGACGACATTCATCGCCTATAAGTACGATTTAGTACAAACCCTAGGTTCTTGGACGGTTGCAAACTTTGCCTCTGTTTTGCGCGGTAACTATGAGTTTCTTTATATTGCCCTTCCCGCTTCAGTGTTGGCTTACGCTTACGCAAATCGCTTCAGCGCTGCTAGCGTCGGTGAAAGTTTTGCTAAAAACATTGGCTTGAATTATCAACGCATCGTGCTTATTGGTGTAATTTTAGTCGCCGTATTATCCTCATCGGTTGTGATGATTGTGGGTATGATTCCATTTTTAGGCTTAATTGTGCCAAATATTGTCTCCCTATTTATTGGTGACAATATGCGTAGAAACCTGCCTTGGACCGCCTACACTGGCGTCATTTTAGTTTTAGCCTGCGATATATTAGGTCGAATTATTATCTTCCCTTACGAAATCCCTATTTCTATGATCATCAGTATCTTAGGCGGTGCCGTGTTCATTTACTTAATCATGAGAGATAAGTCGAATGCGTGATTCAAACAAACTTATTTGTCTAGGCATTGTTGCTTTCGTAATTTGTGCGGTCTTTCTAGGTCAGGGGCTCACTGCGGATAATTACCAATTTTTCTTATCTCGTCGTATCCCTAAAGTTTTGGCTATCGTGCTCTCAGCCATGGCTATCGCATCGTCGTCTTTGATTTTCCAGACGATTACAACAAACCGAATTCTTACCCCTTCGATATTAGGTTTTGACTCGCTTTATGTGATGATCCAAGTGCTATTAGTCGCCGCGTTCGGGGGCTTTAGCGCAATCATTATTGATACGAAAGTAAACTTCCTGCTAGCAACGAGCGTCATGATCGTATGTGCTATGACCCTCTTCCACTTTTACTTCAAAGGCAAACAGCGAAATATCTTCACCTTGTTGTTAATCGGAGTGGTTTTGAGCAGTTTATTTAGCAGCGTAACTAGCTTCTTTACTATGGTCATTGACCCAGATGAATTCACTTACATTCAAGGTTCAATGTTCGCCAGCTTCAATAATATCAATGCTGAGCTTGTTTACTGGTGTACGATTCCGCTGCTTGCTTGCTGTGCTTACTTATTCACACTAGCCAATAAGCTTGATGTGATGTGGCTAGGGGTTGATAACGCAAAAAGCTTAGGCGTTGATACTCATAAATTAACTATGCAAGTCATGTTCGTTATCACTGTGATGATCTCCATATCCACCGCTTTAATCGGACCCGTTTTGTTCTTCGGTCTTATTGTTGTGGCTCTAACACGCCAGTTATTCAGCAACTTCCATCATCGATTCTTAATTCTTGCGAGTGCCATTCTTTCCATTGTTTTGCTTGCAGGCGGACAATGGATAGTAGAGAACCTTTTTGATTTCGATACCACTATCAGCGTGATTATCAACTTCCTTGGTGGCGGTTACTTCCTATTTTTACTGATGAAATACAAATTTGATTAAGGTCTACTCTCGTGATTGAAATTAGCGGACTAAGCAAAAAATACAATGATAAATATGTGGTTAAAAACGCAGATGCGCTTTTTCCTCAAGGAAAAGTAACGAGTATCATTGGCCCGAATGGTGCCGGAAAAAGCACCTTACTTTCTATGGCAAGCCAGTTAACTGAAAGTGATGCAGGGCAAGTTATCATCGGTAATAAACCATTAGAGCAATGGAGCAGTGCAGATCTGGCAAAACGCTTGTCGGTGTTGAGGCAGTCAAACAACATCAACATGCGGTTTACTGTGCGTGAACTGGTTGCTTTCGGTCGTTTCCCTTATTCTCAGGGGCGGCTCACAAACGAAGATAACAGCATTATTGACCGAGCTCTTTTCCATCTCGACATCTCGGAATTACAAGACAGCTACATTGACCAACTTTCTGGTGGTCAAAGACAAATGGCATTTATCGCGATGGTTGTCGCGCAAGATACTGACTACATTTTCCTAGATGAGCCGCTAAATAACCTCGATATTAAGCACTCTGTCGATATTATGGCGACATTGAAGAAGCTGGCTGATAAACACAACAAAGCCGTCGTAATCGTTATCCATGACATTAACTTTGCTTCTAGCTATTCAGATAATATTGTTGCGATGAAGTTTGGTGAAGTAATAAAAAGCGGCACGGTAGCGGAAGTGATTCAAGAAGATGTATTGAATGAAATCTATGAGATTCCATTCAAAGTACAGGAGATAGACGGAAACCGAATCTCTCTTTACTACCGTCGATAATTTTTTAGGTCACCGATAATTAGTTAGCGGGGTAAGATTTGTATGTATGACAAAGCCGAGCTAAAAATATTGGCGCAAATAGTTTCGCTATAGAATACAAAAGGTCAGCAAAATTGCTGACCTTTTTAGTGCATATTCAAAATACAGGATATAGAGCTCTGAGCATTCTATTTTCAAACTCATGCTATCAAGCTATCAAGCTATCAAGCTATCAAGCTATCAAGCTATCAAGCTATCAAGCTATCAAGCTATCAAGCTATCAAGCTGCGCAGTATTGCTTCCAGTACTGTAGAGCCAAAGCATAGGCTTCTTCTTTATTATGCTTTTCTGCAAATAGAATCGCAGTCATGGTGTCCACAACGCTGTTTGCCATGAGTTCTATTTCATCATCAGGCGTGCCTAATACACATTCTTTAGGCGTTGGTAACTCAACATTCATTGAGCCTTCCCAATAGAATGATTCCACTTTTTCAGGCGTACTCATCCACACTGTTTGGCTCACTTTAGGGTTGTATTCAGACTCGCCTGATTGCCCTTTGAATGAGATAACCGAGTGCGATTTATTTCCAATCACATGCTCCACTTCAGCGTGTAATTGCGGAAAACCAGGGTGAAAGCTACCTCTTAACCCTAAACGACCGCCACCAGGGTTTAGTGCTCGAACTACAGTATTAATGGGAGTACGAAGACCATAGCGATTTTTCCAGCTGATCATCGTCCTTGCTTCAGGTGCAAAGTTAGCCAAGGGTAGATAAGCAATGCTATCAGCTTCCATTATCGCTTTTGCATCTTCTGGGCTTTCAGCGCTTCGTACATTGAGTGATTTAAGGTAAGTTTCAACGTGCTCTCGCCCGCTTGGCTTATCCATATAACCGTGCATTAGAATTTTATAGCCCTGTTCAGACAAGATTTTAGCCGCTAATAAATTCCATGGCTTACCGCTACTTTTGTCATTTCGCTTACCTGCGTAACACGGCCAATCGATATCAGCACCAAGATCTGGAACTCGTGATTGGAAGGCTTTAACAAACCCAGCAATTTCTTCATTAGTTTCATTTTGTACGCGAATCAGCATGAGTAGCATCGCCATTTGGTCATCACCAACTTGCCCGCTTAAATACTCATCCATGACTCGATAAGCTTGGTCGAACGATAAAGGCTTACGCCCTCTTTCTCCACGTCCAACAGTACGAATACACTCTATAATACTGCTCATTAATTCTCACTACTCTTCAATATAATCTTCGGCTACATCATCGATTTGCTTTAAACAAAGCCACTTAACCAATCATGAATACATGTCGTTCCTAACTATTCACACTGACCATCCAAGTCTGGTGAATATGAGAACCGACATAAACCATAGGTGTATTGATTCTATGACACGTAGGTCACGATTCAAAGCAATAGTCTTTATCTACCCTATTAGCCACCCGAATTAAACGGCGTAATTAAAACGCCTCAAAAAAGAATGCTGTTCCTTCATACCACTCTTTTTCTAATAACCGAATACTGTCCTAAAAGTTGGACTTCATTATCAATATGCAGGCTATATCCGGTTAAAATTGAGGAAATGAGCTATATCTATATTAATTAATGGATTTATCAGGAACCCGAAAACTTGAACTCTGTATTTTACCGGGCCGTAACTAACCACCCAGAAGTCATACCCAAAGTATTCGATGCTTTGCCAGAGCCAACTTTTTTAATAAACAAAGATGGCTTTTATGTAGAAGCATGGGGTGGAACAGATCACACACGTCACCATAGTCCAAACTTGGTGATAGGTATGCACATTCGAGAAATTTTGCCTTTGGATAAAGCTTGTTGGTTTGAGGATATTGTTCAGCAAGTCCTACGAACTCAGCAAGCTTACGAATTAGAATATGAATTAGACCCTATACAATTACCATGTTTCAAAGGCATGGATGGTCCCTCTGGTCTACAGTACTTCAATGCGTTTGTAGTCCCTCTTGCACAAAATCATGTCTTGTGGACAGTTCGAAATATCACTGAATACAAAGTGGCTCAATGTCAACTAGCCGAGCAGCAACTGGCTTTAGAAAAACAAACCTATACGGATCATTTAACCCAAGTCTACAATCGATTTGCGCTTGAAAAACTTCTTCCTACCGCACTTAATACCACCATTAAAAACAAAAAAAGCGCGGCTTTGTTCATGATAGATATCGATTGTTTTAAAAATCTCAATGATCGGTATGGACATTTACAAGGCGATCAAGCCTTAAAAAACATCGCAAGTGCCATTCAGAACTGGGGACAAAACAGAAAAGGCGAATGCTTCCGTTTTGGCGGCGATGAATTTCTCGTTTTCATGCCTGAACTAAGCAAAGAAGAAGCACAAGCATACGCTCAAGATTTACTGTCAAAAATTCAATCCCTACAAATCCCTAATATTGATTCAACGGTTAGTGATGTTTTATCGATAACCATTGGGCTCATGCACCGTAATATAATCCACAGCAACGTCACTATTGAGCAATTCATCGCTATTGCGGATAAAGCACTTTTCTATGCAAAAAATATGGAACGTGGAAGCATACATATGTTTAACGAAAACGGTGAGTAACGCTTAGTTAGCTGAATAGATAAACTCAATTGGCGTGTCGCCCTTGGTGATGTATGATGCAAACAGATAGAGTGGTTGTTTAATTAAATTGCGAAAATTCATGCCTAAATTGCTTAATAAAATTTGGATACATGCTTTTATGTTGTTTGCTATGTTGTTAGCAAATAGCTCTTTTGCTGCATCAAATAGCACTGAAAACATGCTTGTACCTGAAGTTTCGTTTGAAAGCACAAGCACTATTGATAGCCCACACTTCTTTGATGGTCAGCAGCAAGTTACTTCTCTAGCAAGCACAGAATCACTTCACTTAGATTGCCCTGATTCCCACTCTGAAACTGAAATTACGCAAGCCGAACATACAAATTGTAGTTCTGTTTGCCAGCTAAAGATGCCACCATTTAAGGCATCAAACGCAATCAACTACCAGCCTCAATCTTTAGCGCTTATCGAGCGTGAACCTAAGCTAAAACCTGTTTTAAATAGCCAAACTTTACTGCGCCCTCCTATTTCCTAATTTTTGTCTCAGCAATACAACTACAACATAAAATATTTACGCCACTACTTATGGCGTGAGAACTGACGATTTAATTATTGGAAATAACATCATCATGAAAAAATTATTTACTCTTTTTAGTGCATTAATGCTCAGCCTATCAGCACAAGCGGCTCAATTCGAAGAAGGCACACATTACTCTGTACTGGATGTAGAAAAAGCTAAGACTTCGACCGTAACTGAGTTTTTCTCATTTTACTGCCCGCACTGTTATCAGTTCGAAGGTGTTGTTGAAAACATGAAGAAAAGTTTACCTACAGACGCAAGTTTTGAAAAAGTGCACGTAGCATTCATGGGAGGCAACATGGCTGTCCCGATGGCAAAATCTTACGCTGCGATGATTGCGCTGGACGCTGAGGAAACAATGGTTCCTGAAATGTTTAAGCAAATACATGACCTAAAACAAGCGCCAAGAAATGATGAAGCTCTACGCCAAATCTTCTTAGATACTGGTATTGACGCTAAAAAGTTTGATGCGGCTTATAACAGTTTTGCAGTTAACTCGATGCAAAAGCGTTTCGACAAGCAGTTCAAAGCAAGCACATTAACTGGTGTTCCGGGTGTATTAGTCAATGACAAGTACATCGTGAAACCAGGCAGCATCAAAAGCTATGAAGAATATAATCAACTGGTTAATTTCCTTCTGACTCTATAGTCGTCAATCTAATCAACGATTCAATGAATCAGCATTCAAAGGCTTAGTTAATCGCTAAGCCTTTTTCTTTTGTAATGTGCCTTTTCAGACTAAGCTGCTCATTCATTGTCTTAGCTCTACTCTTCTACTCTTCTACTCTTCTACTCTTCTACTCTTCTACTCTTCTACTCTTCTTAAGATAATTTCCTTATACTCCCCCTACTATTTTCAAGGCAGTAAATACTATGATTATTTTGACGACAAACTTTGGTGATATTGAAATTGAGTTGAACCTGGACAAAGCTCCGGTGAGTGCTAAAAATTTCTTAAAATATTGCCAAGATGGCTTCTATGAGGGAACAACATTCCATAGAGTGATTGAAGGTTTCATGATCCAAGGTGGCGGTCATACTATCGATATGACAGAAAAACCGACAAGAGCGCCTATCGTTAATGAAGCTAATCGAGGTTTAAAAAACGTGATTGGTTCTGTTGCTATGGCTAGAACAGATGCCCCTCATTCGGCTACTGCTCAATTTTTCATTAACTTAGATGACAATGACTTTCTTGACCACACCTCAACAACCAATGCTGGTTGGGGTTACGCTGTGTTTGGAAAGGTATCCGCAGGTATGGATGTAGTGAGAAAAATTGAAGCTGCTCCGACTACCACTCGCTGGGGACATGAAGACGTTCCTTGTGAAGATATTGTGATTACAAAAGTCACAGTCGCTGAGTAACAGCTAAGACAAAAAATATTTTTCACTCACTCTTAATGGTATTGATACCAGTCCATTTCACTATTGATTGAAGGTGGTATCAAACGCCGTCAGCATGGCTTATAAAATGCTATGCAGTTAATTTTTTCATTAAATCGAAAAGTATTTATAGTGCTTATTGCACCGGCATTAGTTACGATAACAACAGTTGTAATATCATTGTAAGAACTAGGTGTAATCAAATGCCAGAAGAGTTTGATAGACAAAATAGCTTTGGTTGGATGATCAATGTCGTTGCTAACAAAGCAAGTAAAGACTTTGATATAGAATTGAAGAAACACGGCCTAACCATTGCATTATGGCCAACGTTAATGTGCCTATGGGAAGAAGAAGGCATCACTCAGCGTGACATTGCCGCTAAATCAAAAGTAGAGAATTCAACAACCACCCGAACGTTAGATAAATTAGAAAAACTGGCACTCGTTGAACGCAGACCAGATCCAAATAGCCGCCGCTCTTTTCGTATATATCTAACAGAAAAAGGCAAAGAGCTTGAAGCAGAGCTGATCCCTATTCCTGTAAAACTGAATGAGGATTTGCTGAGTGCTTTAGACTCAAAAGAGCAGCAGCAAATGCTCAAGTTGTTGAAGAAGATGGTTGCTGATATCTAATTGGCTCTAAGCTCTAAACTCTAAGCTCTAAGCTCTAAGCTCTAAGCTCTAAGCTCTAAGCTCTAAGCTCTAAAACGGCAGAATAAAACGAAGCCTTCGACCCATTCGAAGGCTTTATTTTTTTCTCGACCATTTGATATAACAAAACAGTGAAGCAATAATCACCGCTCCACCGAGCAACTTCTGCAATTCTACACTCTCATCCAATACACTCACGCTAAGTAATAATGTCCATACTGGTTCTAAAATCATGATCAAAGCAGCCACTTCCATATTCACAGAGTGCTGACCAAGCGTTTGTAATAGATAACGAATTGACGTTGCGACCACAGCAGACACAATGAACCAAAAGATTAAACTTTGCGTTATTTCAAAATCAGGCTGAGTCGTTGAAGAAGCAAACGCTAACCCGCTAATCCCCACCACAAAAAGCTGAACACAAATAGAAGCTATAGGCTTAATGTTCGTGATTACACGCTTGTTCATGACAAAATGAATCGAAAGTAGCATCGACGCTAATAGGAAATATATCTGACTCGGTTCTACATGCCAGCCATTAGTTAGAGTGAGCAGTAACATGCCTATAATTGCTATAGGAAATGACATCCAGAAGGCACGATTTGGCTTAACTCGAAATATCACCCAAGAAACAAAGGGAGCAATAATCATCGCTAAACTCATGATGAATGCCCCTTCAGATAGGGTTTGAGTGATAGAAACTGCGTAAACCCATACTTGTAATGAGACAGATAACAGCAAGCCAACGCCGCATAATGACAGGATTTGTTTAAAAGACAGCTGGCGTATGTGGTGAATACAAAATGGCAATAGGATCAGGCTTGCCACTACAAAACGCACACCAATAAACACAGGACCTGGCATTTCTAATACCACTAGTTTAGAGGCTATCCAACCGACGCCCGCTAAAATGGTTGCGAATAAGAGACACAGCTCCCCTTTCATTGTTTTTACATTCATTGGGTTTATTCGCTCGCAAAATAAAAAAGCAACCATACATGTGTATGGTTGCTTTTGGTAAGTAATTCTTCTTTTACTTAATAGGTTTATTAACCTGCATAAGTTGAATTATTTACAGCAAAATACAGCACGACTAACCAGCATAAACAGGGTAATCAGTCAGACCTTTTTCAGCACCACCAAATAGAGTGTTTGGATCGTGAGGCGCAAGAGGGTAACCATTTTTAATGCGTGATGGTAGATCTGGGTTTGCCACAAATGGGCGACCAAAACCAACCATATCTGTCACTCCTTCTTGCAGAGCTTGCTCGCCACGAACACTGTCGTATTTACCAGCATAAATCAGCACGCCATCGTAAGCCTTACGCACATCATCTTTAAATACTTTTGGTGTTTCAGGCGCATCGTCCCAATCCACTTCTGCAATATGTAAATAAACGATTTTGTATAGGTTAAGCAGTGCCGCTGCCGCTGTGTAAGTTTCAACAGGAGTTGCATCTACAGTGCCATTGAGTGATGTAAACGGAGCAAGACGAACACCAACTTTGTCAGCGCCAATAGCACCAACCATTGCTTCTACCACTTCACCTAAGAAACGTAAGCGGTTTTCAACTGAACCGCCGTATTCATCAGTACGATTGTTCGCTTCTGAATCAATAAATTGGTTTATCAAGTATCCATTTGCTGCATGCAATTCAATGCCATCAAACCCTGCTTCCACAGCATTTAAAGCTGCTTGACGATATTGTTCAATGACCATCGCGATATCATCTTTTGTCATTTCACGTGGTTCAACAACATCGACAAAACCCGGTTCATCAGTGCCGTTATCAATAAATACTTTTACATTTTCAGCTTTCATTGCTGATGATGAAATTGGCTGCTCACCACCAATATTATCTGGGTGTGTTACACGGCCCACATGCCAAAGCTGCGCAAAGATTACACCGTCTTTTTCATGCACGGCATCAGTAACTTTTTTCCAACCTGCGATTTGTTCTTCAGAGTAGATACCTGGAGTCCAAGCATAGCCCTGACCCATAGCTGAAATTTGCGTGCCTTCTGCAATGATAAGCCCTGCGGTTGCACGTTGTGCATAATATTCAGCCATTATTTCATTAGCAGCATTACTTGGTTGAGTAGCGCGAGAGCGAGTCATTGGCGGCATTACAATGCGATTTTTTAGAGTAATATTACCAAGTTGGATCGGTTGAAATAGTGCGTTAGTCATTCTGTTATCCTCTAAAAAATTAACCTAATTGAATCAGTTCGATTTGGTAGCCATCTGGGTCTGTGATGAATGCGATATGAGTAGTCCCCCCTTTTACAGGTCCTGCTTCTCGAGTCACATTTCCGCCTAATGCTTTAATCTTTTCACATGACGCGTAGATATCTTCTACACCTAAAGCTAAGTGACCAAATGCGCTACCCATCTCATATTCGTTTGTGTCCCAGTTGTATGTCAGCTCAATCGTTGTTCCACCTTGCTCATAACCAACAAATACCAGCGTGTAACGATATTCTGCATTGTCATGACGCTCAAGTTCCTTCATGCCCAGTACTTTCGTATAAAACTCAATGGATTTATCTAGGTCAGTCACTCGAATCATCGTATGCAAGAATTTCATATTTTCACCCTTATTTACTTCATATATATGAAGCTAACTTGTCTGTAATGGAAGCGATTGGCTTCTCTGTTGTTGGGTATAGTAGTAGAACCGTCCAATTTAATGAAATTATCAAAAATTCTCATTATGATAATATTTTGTTATTAAAGTCCCGCATTAATAATAAGTTTATAGACATAAAAAGGGAGACCGAAGCCTCCCTTTATCTTTATCTTTATCTTTATCTTTATCTTTATCTTTATCTTTATCTTTAAATTATCTAATCAGTTGTAATCATAACGGTGCAATTTAGAAAACCGTTCGCCTATTGCTTAATGACTTAGACATTTCATCTGAAGTCTTGAGAATCTCTTGGCGGAACCACCTGTGAGCAGGATCGTTATTTTGTTTTTTTAGCCAAATCAAATAATGGGAGATAGGAAGGTAATCAAAAGGTGGTTTGAATAGCTGTAAATCTAAACGTTCTTGAAATTGCATAGCCATTGAAAGTGGCACAACTGTGATGTAATCAGATTGGCTACATAACAGTAGATTACTGAACAAAGAGCTGCCGTGGAAAACAATCTTACGTTGTGTTAAATCCAATGACGTGTAATGGCTCAAGCTTCTTACTTGCCGACGTGTTCTATCCAAAACTGCATGTTTTTCATCCATAAACTGCGCCTCAGTGATCTCACCTTTAATTCTTGGGTGACCGGCACGACAAGCAATCACGAATTCACCATCGTAAAGCTTTTCATTCATTGTGTTTGGGTGTTCAGGCAAAACAATATCAATCATGGCATCAAATTTTTGAGTCAATAGATTTTCATGAACTTGATCATCAGTATCAGGTTGATCATACACTTCCAACGTGATCCCTTGGTTAGGTAACTGAGCAAAGCGGTTGAGAAGTAACCATTGCAAATGCTCAGGGGCTGATACTACAAATTTACGCTCGGATGTAACCTCATCGAATGATGTCATTCCCTGGAATACACCATTAAGCTCTTGTATTGGTGCTTTCACTTGTTCATACAAACTCTGCGAAAATGCGGTAGGTACTACACCTCGCCCACTGCGTACAAACAACTCCTGACCAACATCATTTTTCAATCGTCCCAGGGCGGTACTGATTGTCGACTGATTGGTATTTAGATGCTCAGCCGCCTTGCTTAAACTCCCCTGCTCCATCACAGCAGAGAATACAGCCAATAAGTTAAAGTTCGGAATGTCATTACTCATTCATTTCCCCTATCAATCGTTAATACGATAATTTGCTTATCTTTTACTTGTTTTTTGTAATAGGTTCAATGTTTACCATTTACTTGCTTTCTATATGTGAGCTGAAACTTAACTATCCACAATCAATTACTCTGAGCATTACTACTAGACCGAATAAGAATGCCATGAGTATCAGTGATTACTGATTCACACACTTCACGATTTATTTACTCAGTTTCATACCTTTACTGCGCAGCACATTTATATAGCCTACTTTTACACTCAACCTAAAGTGAATCATCGTGAAAGCGATAATTAAATAATTATTTTGCTTATGTTTCTCATTGTGAAGTCCATCTAGTATCCGCCTGTTTATGGTAGTCATCACAATAGGTTGGTTAAATGAAAAAACACTTTTTAGCTTTGGCAATTACTTCAGTAGTAAGCCAAGCATATGCAGCGGGTCCACTTCTTCCAGAATTAGGCTCTTTAAATGTCAGTACAGTTGGAGCTGGAAGTGCAGCATTAGCAGAAAGTGCTTTAACAGCATGGACAAACCCAGCAGGTATGTCGCAGTTAGAGGAAATGAATGTAACAATGAATGCTGCATTACTTGATACCACATTTGATTATACAGATGCAGGCTCAACGGGTGCATTCGCTAATGGTGAAAATGCAGATGGTGGGACGCTAACCCCCGCAGCCAGTTTTTATTTCGCTACTCCGATTAATGACAAGTTTCACGGCGGAATTGCGCTTGCATCACAAGGAGGATCAGGGGTTGATTATGGGAAAAACTTTCACGGGCAAAGCTTATTAGAAAATGCCGAGTTTGTTACCGTGCAGGTTGCGCCAGCTCTGTCTTATAAAGTTAATGAAGAATTCGCGCTTGGTATGTCTGCTAACTTTGAATACTTTACGGCAAATGGCGAGCTTGATGTACTTCCCGGTTCACTTCCTACCATTGGGGCTGGTGTGCTTGAAGCGGAAGCGGACGACTTTAACATTGGCTATACCTTAAGCGCGTTTTATAAACCAAACAATGACCATAGATTTGGCTTAATTTACCGTTCTGAAATTGCACACTATGGTAAAGGTGATGTGACAGCCAGCCATACCGGATTTTTAGACACAGCCCGTTCTGCAGATGTCGGCTTAGATTTCATTATGCCAGCACACCTACAGGCAAGTGGTGTACACACAGTGGCTCATCAATGGGATCTGCTGTGGAGCGTCACTTGGTACGATTTATCAACTTGGACTGACTTAACGCTGGATATCAATGATAGCCCTATCCCTATTGTTACTCGAAACTTTGATGATGTCTGGAACTTCGCAATAGGTACTCACTACCAATTAAGCCGAAAAGTACGTTTAGAAACAGGAATAAGTTACGAAACATCTCCTCAAGACAATCCAAATAATATTTACATGGATGTGCCTTTAGGTGAAATTTGGCGATTTGGTCTAGGTGCAACGTATAAAATCAACCGTAATTGGGAGATGCGAGGCTATTACGACTACATCGACTTAAGCAAACCTGAGATCGATTATACGCTCGATGTACTTCCTAACCTTGGTAACATGAAAGGATCCTATGAAAGCCATGCTCATTATGTCGGTCTCCAAGTTAACTATCGCT
Organism: Vibrio sp. 99-70-13A1; assembly: GCF_013114625.1. Taxonomy (GTDB): domain Bacteria; phylum Pseudomonadota; class Gammaproteobacteria; order Enterobacterales; family Vibrionaceae; genus Vibrio. The sequence continues at coordinate 34,991 of NZ_VTXD01000008.1, read as the reverse complement.
TCAAGTAACGATCAGCTCTGGTAGCAATCAACTAGGATAATAATCAGTTCAGCTCAAATATTTGGTACTTATTTCCTGCGCTTATCGGAATATTAAGCTTAGCCTTGGTTAAGCTTTTTCTATTTATGTTGTTCATATACATTTTTAGATTTTCAATCCTTCGCTTTCAGATCGTTTATCCGCAAATCATTGCTATGCCGTTTTGATTTGTATTGAATTTTAAACTAATAACTGCGATAAACAAGGGGTTATTGTCTCGTTTTTTGTGACACTGTTTCATACCTCACTTTATATTACTTAGTAAAGCTCGTTGTATCTTTTTGCCGTACACGTTGAACATTGCACATTTCTCAACATACGCTTTTCAGATAAGCCTATTTATCTTCGTGCGTTATAAGCTCCAACCCTTACTGTACTTAGCGTGGCAAACTTTTCGCTCACTTTATCTACACGCTATTTTCCTGGAAAACAAATTTACACTTGCTCAAATGACGCTCAATTATTTTCATTAAACTGTATTTTTTCAGAGTAAAGAACTGTAACTATCGGATTTACGATAATTACAAAGCGAAATATCACGTAGATTCATATTATTTACTTCCTCTATATTCCCCTTCAACGGATAAACGCTTCATGACTATGAAGTTGAAATTGAAATTGGAAAAATTCCCTAAAAATTATGGTTAAGGATATAGATATGCTTAAAAAGAATCTTCTTTCTGTTGCAATCACCGCAGCAGCATTACTCTCTACATCAGTGAGTGCACAAGAAAAATTATCAGTTCAAGAAGCCGCTAAAAAGTCTGCAAACCCTGTTTCAGATGTTTGGATGCTGATCACTCAAAATGATTACACAGTCCTAGAAAAGGACGATGGTCACCATGAAATGCAAAACCGCTTCAGCTTTCAACCAGTAATGCCAGTCCCTATTATGGATGGTGAGTGGAACCTAGTTAACCGTCTGGTGGCGAACCATTATAGCGCTCCAGGAGATCGTGAAGACGGTGACTTCTTTGAAGGTCGTACAAATGGTATGGGCGATACTGTTTTTCTATCAATGGCAGCACCTAACCGTGACGACGGTTGGATTTGGGGTGTTGGTCCAACCGTTATCATGCCCACAGGTACTGACGGTTTAACACAAGATAAATGGCAGGTAGGTCCTGCTGCAATGGTGGCTCGCCTTGGTAAAGAAACAGGTAACCCAACAAGTATTGAAAGCTGGAACGTTGGTTTTTTAGCTCAACAATGGTGGGATGTAGGAGGAAGTGATAGCGTCACAGACTCAACAAGCCAAGCGGATATCCAGTATTTTTTAAACTACCGCTTAAATAGCACTGCCCTAATTGGTATGACACCGAATATACAAGTTGATTGGACAAAAGATGGCTCAGACCAATTTACGGTTCCAGTAGGCTTAGGCTATATCGATATGTTTAAAATTGGACCGATGCCCGTTCGCTGGGGTGTTGAGCTTCAATATTATGTAATGAAACCAGATGCTAATGTTGGCGCAACTAACCCATCAGAATATGTTCCGTATGCGCCAGATTGGAACCTGAAATTCTTCATTGCTCCGGTTACATTGAACCCATTCAAATAAACGATTCAAATCCCTCCAGACCAGTCTAAGTTCTCAAAGATTTTAGACCGGTCTTTCTATCTTTTTTCATCCACTTCTATGATCCAGACCAAGTTAGTGAACAAAGTTTTCGATATGTATATGAGCCTTTTCAAATAATCGGGATACCAATTTAGTGTTAGATAAATACATCGTAAATTCGATATATTGAAATCGTATTACACGGTAGATACCACCCAATTCTCTTCCTATTATCCTGCTAGTAAATCAATGTTCACTCGAACTAACAGAATGACGAATGTTTTATCAAAGTCAGTGTAAAGCATCATGGAAGAGCCCCTTATATTAGGTGAGTTACACCGGATAAGACCAATACTCGTAATTTTGTGGAACGAGACAATGAAGTTGATTCACTAAGGGGCCAATTTGTGCCTAATACAGAGAATCCGTTGTCTGGATATAGCGCCATTATTTTTAGAGTTCATCGACACCTTTTGTCTATGCGTAGTATGACTAAAACGCGGTAGACATTAACTTCTCAGGTGATGCTAAAAAGTATTCTAGGCTACAAGTTCTCTCTTCTTATTTTACGTAGGTAGAGATATGAAATTTCTTAAAATTGTTTTCCAAAAGATTTGGGTTGTCGCCTTAGTCTTTATTAAGTTCATCCTTTTTATGGTGCTGATGTTTGCTGGCGCTTGGGTGCTGGCACCAATGGGTAAAATACATTCAAAAGACATCGACCTTAGCCAATTCAATAACCACCCAAACGAAATGATGATGACGTTTTTTCAAACAGAGTATTTCTCAGGTTATCTGTTTTCCGTAACTATGGCTGTGGTGTTTGCTGCTATATACGGCATGTGGCAAGTCCATGAACTCGGCGTACATAAAGCAAAAGAGCACAAAAGTGCGCATGTTCAAATTGTATTCGCTCTTTCCCTTTGTGGCTTATTCATTAGCAAAACCTTCTGGGTTATCGCTCTGGTTATCGCACTAGCAAACTGGAAACATATAGGTCAATCCATCAGTGATGTCATTCGCCGTGGTGTTCAACCTAAAGATGCAGCAACGAGCGATCAAACCTTACATAATCAAATTTCAGGCGACCGATCTTCGAGCGAAATTGCTTCAAACGAAATTGCTTCAAAAAACCAAAATTCAAACGACCAAGAGCTTACCAACCAAGCGAATACTAAACAGACAGCAACCGGAAACGAGGCAGCATAATGAAAGAAATGATGATCCCATATATTCTGATTGTATGGTCTCTGTTTGCGACTGGCGCATTAAAAAAGAGCTTTAAAAACTACACATGGGCAGCTATTGGAGGTGCGGTTATTTTAGGTTTGTTAGCTATCGTATCTCGCCTTTGGGCGCCAGTAGATATGACTAATTCAACAACGGTAAAAGCACCACACGCTGTAATGTCTCCTGTTTTCGGCCAACAGATCGACCAAGTATTCGTTGATCACAACCAAATAATTAAGAAAGGCGATGTGATCTATACATTAGTCGACATTAATTCGGCGGCAGATAAAGCAAAAATTGAATCTTCGATTGTACAAAAAGAAGAAGAGATTAAGCAGATGACTCGCGATTTGGATCGCGCTGAAACATCGCCTCAAATCTTCAATACTCGTGACGTAGAAAAATTCAATTCAGATCTTCGTGTTATGAATGCCGCATTAGCGTCGCTAAAAGCCGATTTACAGAAGGTAAACTGGGCACAAGAAAAGAAAACCATAACCGCCGAGTTTGATGGTCAAGTGTCGATAGTGAATATTGCTGAAGGTTCGGTGATGGGTAACATGCACCTATACAACACCAGTAAAAAATTCCTTGAAATGCGTATTTCAGACCAAACTTACGGTTATGTAAAAGTAGGCGACTTTGCTGAGTTCTTCGTTGACGCTTACCCTGGTCACGTGTTCCGCGCAAAAGTTCACAGCTTTACGGCTGGTACTGGTGAATCGAGCATTTCACCTCTTCAAGGACCGCAAAGCGTTGGTCAACACGTTGTTCGTAACGGTAATGGCTTAGGGCGAACGATCGTACTCGAAATATTTGAACCTGAAGGCTACAACATTCCAATAGGCGCAGCAGGTTCAGCTTGGATTTCCGCAGAGAAACCGCATCCATTTTGGGGCTTCATTGATGTAATTGGTGCTGCAACAGTTCGCCTTCAATCTTACAAATCTTATCTGGGTGCTTGGTAATATTCTCATTCGCATAGCTTCATAGCTTCATAGCTTCATAGCTTCATAGCTTCATAGAAAGATTCTATGCTCCATTATTGGATAAAAACACCTCAACCTTGAGGTGTTTTTTTATATCTATTCATGCCGCGAATCTTTGTTTGACCCAGCTCAATAAAATCGATTAAACGATTCAACTAAAACCAAACCATCGCAATAACGATATATTGAAATCGAATTACCTCGTAGATACCACTTACTTACCTCTTTATGATTACCCCATCAAATCCTATTCCTGTTTTAAAAATAAAGGTCACATTATGACTAATACGTTTAAGAAAATGGCTTTACCCGTTGCGATTGCAAGTGTTCTTTTTACTTCTGGCTTTGCCTCTGCAACTCCGGTTGTTGAAGCAACATCGAAAATAGGTCAAGAGCTTCAAACTGCAAATGCAGCTCAATACCAAAACATCGATCTTGATTCACGTTACAAGAGCGAGGTTCTATTCGAACATAAATCTAACCTATTCTGGGGTAAAGGCGAACGTATTCAAGTTGTTTCTAAAACAGGCGATTCTCTAGCTTACACTGCTGAGTCTGACCATGTTCATCCTACTCTAACCAAGCATGGTCGTAAAATGGACCAAGCGATCATCAAGGTAGATGACAATGTTTATCTTGGTTACGGTTTCGGTCTTGATACTCCGGTAATGATTGAAGGTGACGATGGCATTATCATCGTTGACCCAGGTGAATCAGTAGAAATGGCTGAATCTGTTAAAGCGCAGTTCCGTCAAATCACGGATAAACCAGTAAAAGCAATCATCTATTCTCATAATCATATCGACCACATTTCGGGTGTTCGTGCGTGGGTGACCGACGAAGAAGTGGCGTCAGGCGACGTTAAAATCATCGCTGAAGAAGGTCTAACAGCAGCCGTTGCTAACTGGTCTTCAAACCTAGGCACACTATTTGGTCACCGAACTTCTTACACAGGTGCTAAGCACGTAGAAGAAGGTGAGCATGGCACAGTAAACGATGGTCTAGGTCCGCGTTTCATGCAGGGCGCGATCTCGTTCATTGAACCAAACGTGCTTGTGCCAAGCAAAGGTCACCTAGAGATTGAAATTTCGGGTGTTAAAATGCACATCGAAAACGTACCTTCTGAAACTAAAGATGAGCTAGTTGTTTACCTTCCAGAACAGAAAATTCTGCACGCAGCAGAAGTACTTCAAGGTGAAAACTTCCCGAACCTTCACACTATTCGTGGTACGAAATTCCGTGACCCATCAATGTGGTTCAAAGGTATCGACGTAATGCGTAAGTTCGACACTGAAATCATGATTAACTCTCATGGTCGTCCAGTTGAAGGTAAAGAAGCAGTAGCTAACGTACTTACTGCTTACCGTGATGCGATTCAATACACGCATGACCAAACAATTCGTTACATGAACAAAGGTATGACGCCAGATGAGCTAGTTGAAGTGGTAAAACTTCCTAAGCACCTTGCAGAGCACCCTTGGTTAGGTGAGCACTACGGCACCGTTGCACACGCGGTTCGTCAAATTTACGTTGGTTACAACGGTTTCTTCGAAGCGGATCCATGGCAGTTAGAACCAATGGCTTACGAGCAACGTGCTAAAGCATTCGTAGAGATCATGGGCGGTCGCGACAACATCATCGACACGGCAAAAGCGGCGATGAAAGCAGAGAACTACACCTTTGCAGCAGAGATTCTTTCTTACCCAATCACGGTAAACAAAGATGACATGGAAGCTCGCTTACTGAAAGCAAGAGCTTACAAAGCATGGTCTGCAGATCAAGTGAACATCAACTGGCGCAACTGGGCATTGAATGCTGCTGCTGAACTAGAAGGCACTCGTGATTTCTCTAACATGATTAGCTTTGCTTCTGTGGACGTACTAACAGCCCTACCAAGTAAGCAAATCTTCGACATGATGACTTCTACCCTCATTGCAGAAAACACGCTAGATGTGAACATGATGCTGACGTACAACTTTGCTGATACTAACGAATCATTCACTATTGAAGTTCGTAACGGTATTGCTCAGTTACACGAACAAGCAGTGAAAGGCGCTGATGTACAAATCGACACTACTCGTGAAGTACTGAACCAAATCTTGATTGCAGGTCCAAACGCTCAACAAGTGATTGGTACAAACCTACAGTCTGGCGCATTCAAATTCTCGAATGGCGACATCAAAGGCTTCGGTCAATTCATGAGCTACTTCGATAAACCAATGACTCCTGAAGAAATCATGCTAATCGTTCGATAGCTGATAGATTCAAAGGATAGAAAACAATAAACCAAAGGGACCTTCGTGGTCCCTTTATCTTTAGGTTTGATTTACTGGTAAAGTGCGCCATCCGGCATAATTACCACTTAAAGTGAGAGGTCACCATGTTAAGACGAATTGCTCTACTTCTTTCATTAAGTTCTTCGCTTGTTTTTGCGTGTGGGTTACACCAAGAAACTGGCTTTAGCCTGGTGACAGAGCCAGGTTCACTGGAAGTTTTTGGCAATATCATTAATGCCCGTCAAGACGATGAATTTAACAACCTTAATAAACCAGACCACTTCCGATTGTTTGCTATAAAAGCAGCGCTTGCTAAAGAACACTCGCTGAGAACAGACTTCAACTTATTCGAAGCCATTAAAGGTCATTATAGTGAGATTAATATTGGAAAAGAGGTGAACGTTTCTGGGCGAGAAACCCTACCAACAAAAGAGGATCTATTACTAATTACTGAACTCGATGTATTCGACGCATTGGCAACAGGTACTATTTCTTGGGATCAAGCCAGCCTTCAGGGATTAGTAGTCATCAATGGACCCGATGATAAACGTGAACAGTTAAACGCTTGGTTCAGCGACATCTTTTGATGCCGCTGCCTTTAAATGGGATTCGAATAAATGAGTTACTGAAAACTAACGCGATTATCGCATGCTAAAGTTTTCATTGTGCCACTGATTGGTTTTCATCCCCTTCTCAACTAGCTGAGATTTCAATGACATCAGCATTGGGGTTGGTCCACAAGCAAACCACTGATACTGTTTAATATCCAAATCTAACTTTGAGCACATAATTTCTGCCGTTAATCGCTCACTTTCAGCACTTTGCTTATGCAGTATGATTCGTTTAGAACCAATCAATTGCCCTACTTTCTCAAGCATTAACGAATAGAGCGACCCTCTTCCCACATAAAACAAATGCACGGGTTGATCGTTTTCTTTCCAGCTACGAATCCACGCAAGGAATGGTGTAATGCCTATGCCACCAGCAATCCAAACTTGAGGCTTATTGGCTTTCTTCTTCGCATGTAGCCTACCGTAACCGCCGTCCACCGTGACATTCAAACCAACGTTAAGTCTACTTTGCAATTCTTTGGTGTGACGACCTAACCCTCTAATGACGAAGCTTAGTTCTTGACCAGTGCCTTTGCTTTTAGCACTCGCCACATTAGAGGTCGAAGAAATTTCAGGAGCTGATGTAATGGTGAACGGGTGAAAATGTTCAACACGATCAAAGCCAAAGTCGAGATAAGCAAACTGACCAGCATGATATTGAATGCCTTCACCTTCCGCTTTCATGACGACTTCAACAGCATCATCCATAGGGTTCACATCTGTCACTTGATAAGCACAATACTGCTTAGGCTTCATGAATGTTTTGTAAACCCAACTCACTGAACCAATAAGTGAAACCACAACCAAAGCTGCCCCGGTTAAACTGAATAACTCAAACGGTACATCAGAAAAAAACGTATGGTAAATAGAGATAAGAAAGATAGGTCCCATCAATTTATGAGTATAAAACCAGATTCGATATGGGATTTGTTTAACCATACTCACGCCGCCTAGCAACAACAATCCATACATCGCCCATTGCCCGATTTCTTCCCCCATTTCAGCAAACTGAGGGTCAAGCGCATTGCCAGCGGGTCCCGGTACTAACATCCAGTGAAAGCTTGCGCCGAGTAAACCGAAAATGCCCAGCCATTTATGCCAAATGTACGCTTTATCCATACCCCCTACTAAAGGCTCTATCCATTTAGGGCGGCAGCTGATCACCATAGCTAACGCCATACTGATCATTGAGATAGTGGCAAAGAAAGCCGGAATTTTTCGAGCTAGTTCCAAATCAACAGGAAGCAAAAACCATACGCCTACCGACAATAAGGAGCCAATGATAATTAAGGGGAAATGTTTGAATGTCATAATAAAACCGAAGAAGATTCTGGGATAGTTTTAGAATGACATGTTGAATGTGAATGAAACCTGAATTGATTATTCAGCTTCCAGCGATAAACCCTAAGTGCCTCCCCAATACAAAAATGCCAATCACACTGTAACTAAAGCATGACTGGCACATTTTTTAGCTCGATTAACTAGAGAGACAAAGGCTTTCTCCGATCTCTCGCTGATTCTATCTATAGCAGGTTCTAACTATGTTTTACTCTACGCATAGTTTACTCTAGGTATAGCTTTTCCAACTATAAACTGTGATTCATAAAGCCTTGTTTTTCAATGTAATGAAGAACACTTTGTGAAAACTCGACGTGTGACTCACGCGTATATTTAAGAGTTGTATATAGCTGAGCCAAGTTCTTTACATCAGATGCTTCAATCTTAGCTTTAAGCTCTGGGAACGACATATAACGGTTCCAACCGTCTGTTTCTCGCTGCTTATAAATAGCGTTAATCTGCTCATCCGTTTGGTCTTGATATGTTTCATAATGAACCAACCCTTCTACAGGTAAACGATCTCTCACTTCTGGATCTTCATCAGCATACCCAAGCGAATAGCCAACCACGGGCACAACACCTTCAGGCAGATTAAGTATCTCACCGATCTGGTCGCAGTTAGCTAACGTTGAACCCATATAACATAGCCCTAAACCTTTAGCTTCTGCAGCTGTCGCAACGTTTTGCGAGACTAAAGTGGCATCAATTGTCGCGATCATGAAACTCATAAAGTTGTCGAAATTAGGCTTAGCTTCATTGAGTTCTAACCACTTTTTCATTCGACGAAAATCAGCACAAAATGTGACTAATACTGGTGCATCAACCACCATATTCTGTTCCATGTGTGGCTGATAAAGTTTTTCACGAATAGCAGGATCTTTCGTGACAATAATCGAATATGACTGCATGTTGCCCGATGAAGAAGCTCGAATACCGGCTTGTAGCACTTCATCTAACACTTCTTGCGGGATTTCTTGAGATTTATACTGACGAATTGAACGATGAGAATGCAAGTGAGACAAAATATCCACTGAAATTTCCTTATTGATTTAGTTATCCTTATGAAGCCTCATAGTAACTAACTCATTATCGAATCATATGTTCTAAAAATAAAAATGAGACATTCGGCCAAATAAGTTTCCCCCGGTCTTTCATATAGAATGAAGACCAGACTTTCGGTTTTTCTATTCTCTATTCTCTATTCTCATAAACACAGAGACAGACATAAAAAAGCACAACCTTAGCTGCGCTTCTTATTAAGCTATTCATTGCACTCTTACATTTAATCAGAGACTAATCGCTGAGAGTGCAGCCCTTTTCTACGTGTCATCAAATGAAACACAACAGGCACAAAGTAGAATGAAATCAATGTGGTTAATACAGTACCGCCTACTATGGCAACCGCAAATGGTGGCCAAAAGCCACCGCCTGCGATAATCAAAGGCATAAAACCGCCAACCGTTGTAATGGTTGTTGAGCTAATATGGCGAGTACACGACATCACCGCTTCCACGACAGCATCTACATTGCCAGATGAAGCCCTCTCATCCAGTTTAAGCTCAGTCAATATCACAATGGCAGCATTGATAGCTAAACCAGCGATTCCCAACATAGCGATGATTACAGTGAAGCCAAATGGGTAGCCAAATATCCACACTGACAACAAACCAAGACCGCCCGCAAGCGCTGCCACCATGAAGATGATGCTACTCATTCTGAATGAGTTAAACGACATCACCACTACTAGTACCATCAAAACGACAACAACCGCTACGTTAGAGATTAAGCTATTTACAGAGTTATCTCGTTCCGCCGATTCGCCACCAAACCCAATAGTGTAGCCCGATGGAATCTCATAACTTTCTAAGCGCTTTTGGAACTCATTCAGTACCGTCTGAGGTAATACACCAGCTTTGATGTATCCCTCAATGGTATTCACTCGCTGTCCGTTACGTCGTGTAATCGAACCGCGACTGGTCGTAAGCTCTAACTCCGCTAACGTTGAAACATTGATTCCAGTCGAGTACACCTCAGAGCTTATCGGTAAACGGATATTACTTAGGTGCGATAAATTCTCGCGGGCATCATCCGCCACACGAACTCTGATCGGTACTGACTCACTCCCCTCAATCACTGAACCGCTTTCACGACCCGTTAATGTGGTTTGTAGCATGCCTGCAAATTGATTGAGTGAAATACCATTAAGCTTGGCTGTATCCTCATCGACCTTAAGCCATACTTTAGGTGTCCCTGGCTGCAAGGTTTCTCGGGTATGAGTAACATTGGGAATATTGGCAAGAATTAAACGTACATCTTCACCAATCGCTTTTAAGGTATCTAAGTTTTCGCCATAAACACGTAATTCTACAGGCGCAGTAAATGGAGGTCCCTGATTAAGCTTTCGTACCAGAATTTGCGCTTCTGGTACTTCTTCATCCAGTACTTCTTGTAGCATTGGAATCAGAGCATTGGCTTGTGCGAAGTTCTCTGTTTTCACCATCGCTTGTGAGAAATAAGGCGCGTTATTTTGCCTTGCTTGTAGGTTGTAATAGAAAGACGGGAAGTTCGCCCCTACCAACCAATCAATGCGTTCCACTTCTTGGTATCGATGAATAATGTCATCGATCTTTTCTGAAGTGGCTTTGGTCGCATAGATACTTGCTTGAGGCGGCATGTAAACCTGAATCTCAAACATATCTCTGTCCGAAGGTGGGAAGAACTGCTCTGTTAATTGAGACATGCTCCAGTAACCAGTAAACGGCACTAACAACACTAGGGCAATCGTAATTATTGGGTGAGTCACACCAAAGCGGACTGATGACGAAAACCAGCGAGTCAATGCAGGGATTCTAAGCCCTGTGATGTACCAATGGTGCTGACCTTTTTTATCAACATCACTGAGCTTTTTAGGAAGCAGCTTAGTTGCTAAACCTGCTATCAGCGTATGCGAGATTAAGTAAGAACCTAGCAGAGAGAAAGAAACGGTTATCGCAATGCCGCCCACAAATTCACCTGAAGCCCCTGGCATTAAGATGATTGGTGCAAAAGCAAGAACGGTTGTAAGTGTTGAACCTAATAGCGGTACCCACAAATGCTTGAGTGCGTTCATGGTCGCTTCGGCACGCTGTTGACCTTTCAAACGATAAGCTTGAATTGTATCCACCATCACGACCGCATTGTCCACCATTATGCCGAGTGCCACTATCAAGCCCGTCACCGACATCTGGTTGATTGGCACTCCTGTCATCTTCATGATGGAAAGTGTGAGTAATGAGGTTAATGGCAGAGAAATAGCAACTAAGATTGCAGCTCGAACACCTAAAGTCACGAACAGGACAATTAAGATCAGCACAAAGCCAATCATTAAACTTTTGCCTAAATCATCTAATCGGGTCTCGGTGTAACCTTGCTGATTAAACAATACTGTTACTTGAACATTGCTCGGCAGCTCTTGCTCAAACTTGTCGATAACGGCATTGGCTCTAGTCGTCCAATTGTCCACTCGCAAGTCAGGATGCATTCGCGCAGCAACAATCACTCCTGGCTCACCATCAATAATGGCGATTTGATTTTGTGGCGTTTTTTCCCCTCGGCGAACAGAAGCAATATCTTCCATTCGGATGATATGCCCATTGCTATCGGTCGCAATAGGCACTTGTTTAATACGCTCAATCGAGTCCAACTCTGATTCAATTTCTAACCCAAAACGCGAATGTGCACTAACTAACTCACCCGCAGAGTTTTTGGCATCAGCCCCTTCAAGTGATTCCGCAATATTCGCGCTTGAACGCCCTAATGCCGCAGCATCTGCAGTTCGCAAACTGATTTGAATCTCTTCTTGAGGCATCCCGTATTCATCAACGAACTCAGTGCCTGATAAGGTTCTTAACCGTTTAGCCAATTCTTTCGCATAGCGCCCAAGGGTTAGCCTATCGGGTTCACCGACTCCAGACCATGTAAGCGCAGTAATAGTAGTGAATGCATAGGTATGGTCGCTATCTAGATCTGGGGAATGAGTACCAGACGGCAAGAGCGCCTCAACATCAGATAACTTGTCACGAGCCTGCGACCAAACAGGTTCAGGCTCGGTAATGTCATCATTCAATTCCAGCGTCACAATTGACACGCCCGGTCTTGAAGTCGAGGTCACTAATTTTACTTCACTTAGCTCTCGCAGTTTATTCTCTATGACTTCTGTCACCAGCGTTTCAACACGCTCTGCACTGGCTCCGGGAAAGCTCGTGGTAATGTTTGCATAACGGTTTTCTATTACTGGATCTTCAGCCCGTGGCAAGGTCATGAAAGCTGAAATACCACTCACAAGCAGTAAAGCCGTCATTAAGATCAGCAATCGAGTATTAGAAATAGTCTCTATGATTTTCATGCTATTCCCTACTCAGCCGCTTCTGCAGGCTTCACTGTTTGACCAGGGACAAGGCGATGCAAGCCACTAGAAATAACTTGTTCGCCATCAGCCAAAGCACCGGTCACATAAGCTTGTTGATTGTTAGCAAATAGAACCTGAACGCTTCTTCGCTCAACCTTGTTGTCTTCGCCAATCACGAAAATATTCCACACACCACGTAGACCATCGATTAGCCCTGTTAAAGGAATCCAATAGCCTTGTTCATCAATCGTTTCATCAAATTGAAGGTAGGTAAGCTGCCCTTCCAAAACCGGCGACTTTTCTGGGAACAAATAGCGCAATGCCACACTACGAGATTGAGTATCAACCATGGCTCCTGGGTTAAGTAAACTCACGGAATAATTTGAATTGGCGACGCGTATCATCGGCGCTTCAAGTGAAGTGACCTTTTGCATTTGATGAGCTGGAATACCAATGAACGCTTCTTTTCCTTCCGTTGCAAGTAGAGTCAATGTTGGATTACCCACATTCACCACATCACCCAATGAAACGAAACGTGTTGCTATCGTGCCTGAGTACGGCGCAAGAACGGTAGACTTAACCAATTTCAAATCATTCCCTTGCACTGAAGCATCAATGCGCAAAAGGTTGGCTTGCAGTACGCGTTGCTCACTGGTGAGAGTGTCAATTTCAGCTTCAGCACTGAAGCCTTTCGCTTTGAGCGAACGCTGACGTTTCAGGTTGGCTGCCACTAAACTTAACTGAGCTTTCACTTCTTCTGCTTGAGCTTTTAACTGGCTGGATTCCGTTTTTAGAAGTTGGGTATCTAAACGAATAAGTGGTTGCCCTTTTGTAACGACATCCCCCACATCGACATAGATTTCTTGCACCTTTCCGGCTAATTCAAAGCCCAAATTGGCTTGCTGCCCTGCTTTCACTATTCCAACATATTCGCGCTGTACCGCATAAGAAGGTGATAATTCCAGCGCGATCGTTTCAACAGTTAATACGGTCGAAGGTGCTGAATCAGCAGATGCTTCAGCTTGCGTTGTTTCGCCACACCCAATAAGAAAAGTCGATAGCGCTAATGCAACCGCACTTCTCTTGATCAATTTATACATATTACTGTTCCTATGCAGTACACATTTATATTCTATTTTTAGACTAACTAAATCAAACTAGACTGTCTAGTTTGATTATGTTAAAAATAAGTTTCATCTTTAATGATTGATAAAACTATCACAGAAAGCATAATGCTTACCCTGCCTTTGAGCGTATAAATTAAAGTTCAACACAAACCAGTAGTAGCAGCGTAACGAGAACCAAACACGTGACAAAAATCATCAAGAGTGAACAGAAAAGATCTCAGATCTTAACCGCAGCCAGTGAACTTTTCTCAGAATATGGCTACAAGATCAATATGGATCAAATAGCGAAAGCTGCCAACGTTTCTAAGCAAACGGTCTATTCTCATTTCAAAAACAAAGATGAGTTGTTTGAAACTTGCATGCAAACTAAGTGTGTCGAGAGAGAGTTAAGCCCAAGTGCATTTGATATGAATGCTCCTGTTGCTGAAGAACTGGTTAAATTTGGAGTGAAGTTTCAAAATTTACTGCTTGATGAGCAAGCAAGGCAAACCTTTCAAAATGCCGTCAGCCAAGCCAATACTCACCCTGAAATAGCCGCGGTTTACTTGCAGTCTGGTCCACAAAAAACGACTAACTTATTGGCTGAGTATCTAAAAGACAAAGTCAATTCAAGTGACTTTAGCTTGTCAGTTTCGAGTTCACCGAGAATTGCAGCCATGCAGTTGTTGCTCATGTTCCACGGAAAGTCAGCTTATTGGGGATTCTTCGGGCAAGACAGTCAAGAAAGTGATGAAGATAGACTAAATTACATCAAAGAATGCGTTGCTCTATTTATTAACGGTAATCGTTCTAATAATTAGCGATCTACATTTTTCACTACTGTTTATTTTAAGCTTTAGACAAATGAAAAAGCAGTGAGTGATCACTGCTTCATTTATCTTATCTTCTAGAACAGAATAAGGCTATTTACTGACCTGCTTAATATTCGCTATACCTTTCCATAAACGACCATCAATAGCTGAAAGCCCTAAAGCAATTAAAGACATGCCAACAAAATGTATAGGTTCTAGGGTTTCATTTAAAAAGATGTACCCAAGTAGTATTGCAGATACAGGAACCAATAAGGTCACAAGCAGCACATTGGTGGCACCAGCTAACTCAATTATTTTGAAATACATAACATAGGCAAGAGCCGTAGATACTACAGCTAAGCCAATAATGGCAAACCAAGTATGTGAGCTGACACTTGAGATATTTAAAGGACCATCAACCAATAATGAAATTGGCAATAGAATCATTGTTGATGCCGTCACTTGACCAGCGGCAACAATAATAGGGCTAATACCCATGGTTTTAAAACGGCGGCTATACACGCCAGCAAACGCATAACAGATAGTTGCTGTGATTACTGCAAGCTGTGCAAGTAAACTCCCACCGCCACTCAAGGCTGGTAAACCGATCATAACCACCACACCAATGAAGCCGATTCCTACGCCCATAATTTTTAGAGGTGTTGGTCGTTCATCTGGTAGCAATAAACCCGCTACAATCACAGCAGAAATAGGTGTTGCCGCATTCAAGATAGACGCTAAACCAGAAGCAATTTGAGTCTGCCCCCAAACGATTAACACAAATGGGATGACATTGTTCAATAAGCCAACTTTGAAAAATGCGCCCCAAACGCTTAACTCTTTCGGTGGCTTCAAGCCAAGAAGCAAGGCGATACACCATAATGTTATCGCTGCAATTCCAACCCTTAACGCAACGATGGTCAATGGCGGTAATTCATTGACGGCTATTCCAACAAAGAAAAAAGACCCACCCCAAAGCATTGAAAGTAGTACCAGCATTACCCACAAGCGAGTGCTCATTGAGGTTGAGATAGCAGATGTCATAACGAACAGTCCATGTAACCGAGTTGAAATTTCATACTAACGGCATCCCTATCAATAAGACACGCATTTATTCATGAATTTAACGATTTAGCTACAAGTGATACCGTTCTATATTACTAGGCATATCGCGCCCTTTCCTTAAATCAGCGATACCTTTCCCTCACACGACAAACAAATAACGCTA
The DNA here is from genome assembly GCF_013114625.1 of Vibrio sp. 99-70-13A1. Classification (GTDB taxonomy): domain Bacteria; phylum Pseudomonadota; class Gammaproteobacteria; order Enterobacterales; family Vibrionaceae; genus Vibrio. The sequence goes on along the minus strand of NZ_VTXD01000008.1, from coordinate 19,411 downwards.
ATCCTGACGATAAATAACCTGATTAGGTCAGCTCAAGACTATCTGCTTTAATCGCGCTCAGACAATTGTCCTGTTCTATTTTTTATTATTAGGGTATTTAAATGTTTTCAATTGATGACGTAGTAGTAGCGACAAAAGGTGTCGATCTTGGTGAAATGACTGTAACTGGCATCAGCGCTGGTGGTTTCTACATTCATGTAACGGTTGATGGTATGACTCTGACTTACCCAGCTCAAGATCTTAAGAAAGCATAATTCGTTGCTAGCTTAATCACTACTGACATTAACAAAGGCAGCCTATTCGCTGCCTTTTTTATTTTTCCCTTCTAGTTCTTTACCTTTTCTTATCCTCAGAAATAATCCACACATACCCACCAACTAGTCACGACCAACAAATCAATAAGAATCAAACTCTTAAAAAAAAATTATCATTTAACTTTAAAAATGAGCACTTCATTTCGATTTTTATCGAAATAAAGGTTGAACTCATAATTTGATGAGCGTATATTTCGACTATTCCAGAAATATAGCGATTGAGATTATGTTTAATATTACACAAGAAATGGTAATGGACACTTTGGGCATGTTTGCCTTTCTAGCAGTTGAACTGACTATTCTATTCTTACTAATTAGTTACATTGTTGGTGTGCTGCAGGTATACATTCCACCAGCAAAAATTCAGAGTATTCTTAGCGGAAAAAATGGTAAGGGTTACTTTATTGCAGGGCTATTAGGAGCAATTACTCCGTTCTGCTCATGCTCAACAATTCCTTTCTTAAAAGGTTTACTACGAGCAAAAGCTGGCTTCGGTACTATGATGGTATTTTTGTTTGCTAGCCCACTTTTAAACCCAATTATTATTGGCTTATTTGCCGTAACCTTTGGTCTTAAAGTGACTGCGTTCTACTTTGCTATTGCAATGGGTGTATCCGTCATTGCTGGTTACACACTAGAAAAGCTAGGCTTTGAGAAATACGTAAAAGAATCGGCTTATATTGAACCTGAATCGAAAGGTTGTGGTTCATCATGTGGTTCGAAGAAAGCACCTGTGAACAAATGGGTTAAAATTTGGAACAGCACATGGTCTGATTTTAAGAAAGTTCTTCCTTACTTGGTTGGTGGTATTGCCTTAGGTTCAATGATTTATGGTTTCATGCCAACAGAGTTAGTGGCGAGCGTAGCAAGTGAAGATAACCCATTTGCTATTCCAGTTGCCGCTGTTATTGGTATCCCACTGTACATTAGAGCTGAAGCAGTCATTCCACTAAGCGCCGCTTTAGCTGCAAAAGGAATGGGTCTTGGAGCAGTAATGGCACTGATTATTGGTAGCGCAGGGGCAAGTTTAACAGAAGTAATTTTGCTTAAATCTATCTTCAAAAACCAAATGATTGCCGCTTTCTTATTCGTAATCTTAAGCATGGCAATGAGTGCAGGCTTCCTATACCAGTTTATCTTCTAACGGTTTAGTAATGAGTTCCGTTTAAAGAAGCTAAAAAAATGGCACATTCAATCGAATGTGCCATTTTTATTCTACAAAGTATTTCGACTAAACAGCCAAGTAACTCAGTCCACTCAGTAAATCAATCTACTCATAACTAAGCAACTTTACTTGAAAGGTTGTCTTTATCTGAAGAGTTAAAAAATTCACCATGTAACGCACAAATTGCCGAGCCATATTCTTCATGACCCACTACAAATTGAACATTCACATTACGCATTGAAGAGTGTAATGCTACAGGCGTCACCCCTTCCTTCATCAAGGCTAAAACACCCTGAGTAAGTGCTTTGTTGGTATCGATTTGAGATCCAATCACAGAAATAAGAGCGACCATTCGACCTTTTATCTCCGCTTTTGGATATCGCTTTTCAGCTTTATAAAGTACTTTATTTAAGCTTTCAGTACTGCCGCCTAAATAATAGGTAATCGAGTTTGCATTCATCTCTTTACCTACAAGGCAAACATGAGCGTCCGCGATAATTTCCATCAATTCATAGCTCACATTATCAACCTGACCAACCATGGTTTGATCGAATAAATGCAAAGCAAAAACCTTTTCTTTTCCAGCAATAATTTCAACTTTATTTGCCGTGGGTTGATGATCACTCGAAATCAATGTACCTGCGTGCTCTGGCTCAAAAGTGTTTTTAATTTGCAGCTCAATATTACTTTCACGCAAGCCTGCTGCTGCATTAGGGTGGATAGCTTCCATACCTAAGTTTGCAAGTTGATCCGCCACATCATAATTCGTACGACCAATTGGCAGTACTTTATCTGAACCCACGACTCGCGGGTCTGCTGAACTCAAGTGATATTCTTTATGAATGATCGCTAAATCAGCTTTAGTAATAGATGCTATTCGACTAAAAGTCATCTCGCTGTATCCGCGATCATAAGTCGACATCAAACCTTCTGAACACGAAGCGTAACCAGTAACAATAGGAAGCTCTGTCGTGACATCAATATCCGCGAATACGTCACGAATATTGTCATCAAGACTTTTAGGCTTTTCAGAGTTCCAGCCACACAAATCAACAAACTTAGCGTTAACACCTAAATTTTTCAGCTTAAGTGCTGTATTAAATGCACTATGCGCTTCACCGATCGAAGATAAGAATTCACGAACTTGCGGCAAGTAATGACGCAACGAAAATTGACCATATTGGCAAGTTTCCAAGATATTCGAGATACAATGCTTAGCTTCTGAAATACGAGAACCAATGAATTTGTCCGCGCGAAGGCGGCTCATTGGATCTGCAAAAATATGTTCATTAGTCAAAAGCATTCGCTGTTCAACATAACTGAGGGCTTCTTCCCAGTTATCATCACGCTTCGCGATGAGCTGATAAACACCAGGCTTACTGGTTTTTTTGCACTCAAGCAGCGCGTCGGTCATACCGCTATAAGCTGAAACCACGAATACGCGATTGTAGCGGTTGGTTGGGCGTAACATTATATTTTCTAAAACAGCATCAAATGCTGTCATGGATGTACCGCCGATTTTCTCTACGGTATAAGTCATAGGGGAACCTTTGTATATGAGGTTGGTAATTTTGATGGCTTTAATAGCTTTGATTACTGTAAAAACGTTAGTTACTTGTAATCGCTCTAATTAGTGCAATAGCTTTGAATACCGATAGCTTTTAAAAACTCAGTGAGGCATTGCGCCTCACTGAAATTGTGGAGTTCCGTTTAATAACGGCTTACTTACCACGAGCTATTAGTAAATTCACGATGAAATAACTAGAGCTAATCAACTAACGGGTAAACACCATTTTCATCATGAGTTTCTTTACCCGTAATTGGCGGGTTAAAGACACATGCCATGACCATTTCTTTGTCTTTAAACGCTCGAAGAAAATGCTCATCGTGTTTATCAAGAATGTATAGCGTTCCTGGTTTAATTGGATACGTCTCACCACCCACCACTTCAATTTCACCTTCCCCACTCATGCAGTACACAGACTCTAAGTGGTTTTTGTAATGAATATGCGTTTCTGTATTTTCATAAATCGTTGTTATGTGAAAAGAAAAACCCATATTGTCATCTTTAAGTAGCATACGGACACTTTCCCATGTTTCCGACGCTACTCTACGCTCGCTATCGCGGCACTCATCCAGTGTTCTTACGATCATCTTTTTAATCCTTCTTAAGATGCTTTTTTAAAGTGCTTCGCTACTACTAGCTCTACTGCGTTTTCAAAAATACTCAAGCCTTGCTCTAGCTCAGATTCTGTAATAGTCAGTGGGCAGAAAAACTTCACGACTTCATCATTTGGCCCAGCCGTTTCGATAATCATGCCATTTTCAAAACACGTCTTCGCGATTGCACTTGCATACTCGCTGTCATTACATTCAATTCCGATCATCATTCCACGACCTTTCTGCTGTGCAAAAAGATCAGGATGACGTTTTACATTGCGCTGAATAACTTCAGATATTTTCGATGAACATGCAGCAATATGCGCTTCAAATTTATTATCAGACCAGTACAGTTCAATCGCTTTAGCAGCGGTAACGAATGCATGGTTATTTCCACGAAAAGTACCGTTATGCTCACCGGCTTTCCAAATATCCAGTTCAGGGGCAAGTAAAACGACGGCCATAGGTAGGCCATAACCACCGATAGACTTAGACAAAGTCACCATATCGGGTTTGATACCTGATGGTTCAAAACTGAAGAATGTGCCTGTACGACCACATCCAGCTTGAATGTCATCGACAATCATTAAAATATCATGCGCTTTACAGATTTTATCTAGGCGCTGTAACCACTCATTAGACGCAACGTTCAGCCCGCCCTCACCTTGCACTGTTTCAAGTAGAACAGCAGCTGGCTTATCCATTCCTGCTGAGTTATCTGAAAGCATAGTTTCAAATAATTTCAGACCATCAATGTCGGCATAACCTTCAAATGGAATGCGCGTCACTTGGTTTAAGCTCATACCAGCGCCTTGACGATGGTGTTGGTTACCAGTAGCCGCTAATGCTCCAGCAGTACAACCATGGAAACCATTGGTAAACGCCACAATTGAACTGCGGCCTTTTACTTTTCGAGCAAGCTTAAGTGCTGCTTCTACGGCGTTGGTTCCCGTAGGACCAGTGAATTGAACCTTATAGTCCAAGCCTCTAGGCTGAAGAATGTCACGTTGAAGCGCGGTTAAGAAACCAGCCTTCGCCGATGAATGCATGTCTAGACCGTGAGTAATGCCATCCATCTCAATGTAGTCCAGCAGTGACTGCTTCAACTCAGGGTTATTGTGTCCGTAATTCAGTGATCCTGCACCAGCAAGAAAATCTAGGTAACGTTCGCCTTTGTCTGTTTCTAGCCAGCAACCTTTCGCTTTTGTAAAAATGACAGGGAAGCTATTTGAGTAAGAACGTACTTTTGATTCTTGCTTGTTAAAAATATCCATGATGAGACCGTTTGGTATCCTATTTTTTAGAATTGTTTAACGGGATGCGATACAAATATTCCGTATCGTGCTTCCCTTTAAAATGTGTTTTTTCGTCTAGAAATGTACTGACTACACCCTGCTGATCATTCTGTGCATCCAACTTTTTGAAGAGTGCCCAAGAGGCAGCATTGTCTTCCGTTATTGTCGTTTCAACAGCCGTAACAGTATTAAGAAGATCTCGATTGAGTAATTCACTGAGCATTTTAAAAGCTAAGCCTTTGCCTCGAAAACGGGGAGAAACTGCAACTTGCCATACGAATAAAGTATTTGGATCGTCTGGCTTTCGGTAACCAGAAATAAAACCGGCGATTTCACCGTTCGATCTCGCGATGATACAAGTTCGGCTAAAATGTGATGACTGGAGGAAGTTGCAATATGATGAATTAACATCAAGAGGGGGGCATGCTGCAATGAGGCTGAAAACGTCATCACCATCTTCTGCTGATGGCTCAGAAAAGATCCAACTTTCTTCAGGATCTTGCTCTATATCGGGATACATCATCCAAGGTACTGATGTGATCATGTGTAAATACATTTCCTTTGTACTCTAAGCAAATTTCGCCGTTATTAGGCACAGAACCTCTCTCTAAAATCAAAAATACCTGTAAATTAAGCTTAAAATTGAGACTTAAATCACAAAAATATAGCAATTCGGACCTAAATAATTTAATTAGATCTCTAATCTTTTTATTGAATGAGCACTTAAAAAATCTTATTTCACTGATTTTCGTTTATAAAAAATCACGAAAAAACATTCAAAAAAGAAAAATTTGAGTCGATGTATACACTCCTAATTTTGAGTGAAACGCATCAAGTAATTGTGCAAATAGTAAGGCAAAAAAATGACGTATAAACTGGCAAAAACAGCAAACCAATTTAGGCGTTTTTGTAGACATTGAGAGGGGGATTTTACAAATGAGGATAGGCAGATTATTACGGAAAAATTCGCAACAACCTGCCGTTATTAAGTGTGTTTTTGTACGTACTTCGAGTAAAATAATTGGCTAAATGGGCGTTGTTATTTTATTTGGGTAATAAAGCCATATTTATCAGAATCAGCCTTAGTTACCCAATGTGCTCCGCTTGCAGGTGCAGAATCCAAAGTAAACAAGTAAAAGTCGATACCTTTATCACCCATCATTTTTTTGAAATAGGTCGCCTGTTTGCGGTGGCTTTCATCGGTATATGGGAAGTCTTTCGCCGTCTTATCTCCCTGCCCCCAACTATGAACCCCTATTTGTTCATTTTTCTCAATCGCTGTTGCTGTATTTGAACGGATCAAAGTACGCTGTTTACCTGCTGCAAATAAGTCGGTACCACCAGAGAAAACAGAACCCGTTGCTGTGACAACCGTATCCATATCGTTATCTTTGATCAAAAGTCCGGTATACATATTAATGTCATCGTCAGCACTTCCTCCAATATGATTATTAAATCGCACTTCCATATTGGTTCCTTGGTTCGCTTTTACAATTTCATCAAGCTGCAAGTAAGTTGTATAACCCAAGGTTGAGTTAATTCTGTCGCCTTTACCATCATCTCCAAGAATATCTTTGTAAAAATCATTGAACGCAAATGAAGTTTGGATATTGACTTGGTTATCTTTCATTTGTGGGGTCAGTATAGTTGAACCTATGCTACCGATATGTTCTTCAGCTTCAGTATAGAACTCCACCTGAACCGGTCGCTTCATTGCCGATGTAGTGCTGACCACTGTGGTTTCATTTGAAACAGAACGAACAGACTGACTGCAGGGGAAGGTATCAAAGTCATCTGCGTTTTGATAAATAACACAAGGCTCAGAATCCTCTGCACTTTGTAGGTAAAGGTCGACACTTTTACCTTTATTGTCCGACAGTTTAATGAGTGTCGCTCCACCTAGCGCTTCAGCGAATTTCATGTTTGAATACATTGTTCCATTATAAGACAAACGCATTGCTTCAAGGATTTCTTGGCGCTCTTCCACAGCCTCTCTTTTAGCTTCTTCAGTGAATTTGTAATTAGCTAAAGGTTTATCTACAACCGCTGGCTTCGTTTTTGATGCACTACTTGGTGAGCCTGAATTACATCCAACCAGGATAATAAGAGGAGTAGCCAGTAAAAGAGTACGATAAGATTTCATATGTTTGTCCCAGTTTTGATTATGGGAGGATTTTATGAGTTAAAAGTGTAATTTACTGTCTTGGTTATGTATGGAAATGTCGTTTACCCCGTTAGAATACAAACCATTAAAGGCGTTCTTAACTAAAGAACTACGAAGTATAAGTACTACAAGGCAGATACTGAATGACTCACCCAACGATGCTTATCATTGAAGACGACTTAAAGCTTCAGCAGATGCTGAAAGATTACTTCATTACGCAAAACTTCAATGTTACAGCCTTAGATGATGGCAGTAACGCTGCACAAACGATCATCAATGAGCAACCAGATATTGTTCTACTTGATTTGATGCTTCCTGTAACCGATGGGCTGACAATCTGCCGACAGACACGTTCTCTCTATCAAGGTAAGATTTTAATGCTAACGGCAAGCGACGATGACTTTGACCACGTTGCTGGGCTTGAAACAGGTGCAGACGACTATGTCACTAAACCGATTAAGCCTCGTGTTTTGCTTGCCCGAGTTCGGTCTTTGCTTCGTCGCCAAGACAATTCTGCAACTTCGATTGAAGACTCAGACCACATTAACTTTGGAAAGCTTGTCCTTAAAAACAAGTACAAGAAATGTGAGTTTGCTGGTGAATTACTGCCACTAACTGATAGTGAATTCGACTTGCTTTGGTTACTGGCAAGCAACCCAGATGAACCTTTATCCCGTGATTACCTTACCCAAGCATTACGAGGTATCGAGTACGATGGCATAGACCGAACTATCGATAACAAAGTGGTCAAATTAAGAAAACTGCTTGGTGACGACAATGCTTCAGCAGAAAAAGTGCAAACAATCAGAGGAAAAGGCTACTTGTTTGTTTCAACGGCTTGGAATTAACGACGCTCAAATTGAGCGTATAAAAAGAGAACGCTAATGCGACGTATTTATCTGGAATCCATACTTGGCTTAATCGCTTGTTTTTTAACGGGGGTGGTCACTTATGAAATCTGCGTTTACCAACTCAATACTGATTATGAATACGTACTGCAAGATTATGAAGCGGTCGCTCATCAACAACTATTAGATAATATTGCCAAAAATCAGGGGTTAGATGCAGCTCAGAAAGCCATAAATGAGTTCGCGAATACCACTAGGCTTGTTCTAACCGTTTTCGAGCCAAGTGATACTATCCCTGATTTAGCGACTGATTTTTTTGCAAAGAATCCTACTTTACACACCTTCCATGATGACAATAGAGATCTATGGTTTCGATTATCTGGTAGCGACCATATTTATCATTACTACCCTGATGATCAGTCTTTAGTTCGTGAAAAAATTGAACTCGAAGATAAGTTACTTTGGGTTTTCTTCATCTCTAGTTTTATTGTGTACAGCTTAGGTCATTTATTGATTATTTTCCGACGAGTCAATAAGTTAGAACAGGCAACCTTACGCTTTGCCGAAGGCGATTTATCTTCCCGTGCTGATACTTCAGGAGGAAGCTCAATTGGTACGTTGAACAAATCATTCAACATTATGGCAGACAGAATTTTTCATCTTATTGAAAGTAACCGTTCTTTAACTAACGCCGTCGCCCATGAGCTTCGCACTCCTGTTTTTCGCATCCAATGGCAAGCTGAATTATTAAAAGATACCCCACTGTCGAATGAGCAACTTGCCACCATTGCAAGCATTGTGGAAGACACAGAAGAAATGGAGCAAATGGTCGATGAGCTTTTATATTACGCAAAACTCGACAATAGTTGCCTTGAGTTAATGTATGAGAAACTAGAGCCCACAGACTTCTTTGATAAAGCAATCAAACGCTGGAGCAAAGAAACCAAGCTTGATATACATTTTGCTCCTCCCCAAAACCTCGGTACTTCAACACTATTTTTTGAAGCTGACAAAAAGCTGCTAAGCCGCGCACTAGATAACTTAGTGCGAAACGCTTTTAAGTATGCTGAAACACAAATTCTTATTGAACTAACCACTCACGATGATCAATTTCAGATTGCTATTCATGATGATGGTCCCGGTGTTGAAGATGAACATCAAGCTCATCTATTTGAACCCTTCTATGTCGGCAATAAAGCACGAAACAAGGCAAAAAGTGGGCATGGCTTAGGGCTATCTATCGTTAAAAAGATTTGCGAACAGCACAATGGCTCCATAAATATCGAACGTAGTACCAAATTGCATGGTGCGCTTTTTATTATGACTTTACCGTTATGTAATGAATAGCCTGACAAACCTATACAGTAACCGAATGAAAGCTCTGGAATAATATGCGACATCGGTTAGGAGATGCACGAGAACATTTTTCATGATGCACACCTTTGTTACTCCTGACCAAATCATTGAATATTATTTGGAGATACCATGAAAAAGTTAATTCTTATTACTGCCCTATCATTAGTTGCTACTGGTTGTGCACAACAAACGTTCGTAATGGCACCGCAAGAAACTGAAGTAACGACGGAGCAATCTCACCACTTCTTTATTAATGGTCTTGCTCAAAAGAAACAAATCGACGCAGCGAAAGTATGTGGTGGCATCGATAAAGTAGCGAAAGTAGAAGTTCAAGAAACATTCGTTAATGGTTTACTTGCTACGGTTACTTTCGGTATCTACACACCTCGTGAGGCTCGTGTTTACTGTAAGGCTTAAGCTAGAGCAGGTGTAAACTTTATAAGTAAAATTCTGTAAATAATCCCTCGTATGAGGGATTATTTATATGCGCAGGCAAGACATTGGCTTACTTAAATAAGAGGTCAATAGCAACTAAGTTGTAAAACAGAAAAACTCCCATCCCAACTCCTATCGTCAGTAATACATTACCCGTCTTCCAAATTAGTAACCCCGTGACCAAGGCACCAATCAAATACGGGTTCTCCAAACTTGGGAAAAATTCTTGTTCCGGTGCAAATACAATAGGTCCCCAAATTGCGGTTAATACCGCAGGGCTTGAATAACGAAGGAAACGGCGCGTAGTATTATTAAGCCTTAGTGGAATTGCAGGTTCCAAAAAAATGTAGCGGCTAGCAAACACAATAGCGGTCATTAGTAAGATGGATAACCAAATCATAATTGTTCTCCTTCGGCAGTCATGCTTTTGGAATGCCCACGTTGGACATAAGATTCACTAATAAACCCAGCTACCATTCCCGAAATGGAAGCGATCATTAACGCTCCTTCTACTTGATTAACCGTTAGAAATACCGAGAAAACCAAAGAAACTACCACGCACACCACCACAGGTAGCGTTTTAATTAGAGGGAACACCAGCGCGATAAACGTTGACGCTACGGCGAAATCTAGACCAATTTCATTTAATGAAGGGATTTGGCTGCCAGCTATAATTCCAACAAAACTGGCAATGTTCCAAATAAGATAAAAACCGCCACCAACCCCGGCTGCATACCAACGATTGAATTCTTGCTGAGACTGCCCATTACAAATAGCGAATAACTCGTCCGTTAACCAAAAACCCAATAACAAGCGCCAACGGGCAGGTAAATGGCTGATCTTATCTCGCATTGAAATACTGTAGAGGAAATGCCTTGATGTGATAAATAGAGTGGTTAACAGCATAGTGCCAAGCCCAATACCGGCCTTAAACATGCCAGCTGCGACTAATTGGGCCGAGCCTGCAAACAAGATTCCAGACATTGCCTGAGCTTGGTATACATTGAGCCCGGCATCAATCGCATAGGAACCCGCTAATATCCCCCACGGTATTACTGCGATGCTTAAAGGCATTCCCGCAATAAACCCTTTTCGTAACTCTGTGCGTTTGTTCATTCTTGCGTAACCCATATATTCTTATTATTCATCACATGCTTTAATGTAAGAGAGCATCTACTGCCGCGATTGTACAAACTTGCTCTATTCTGGTTTCTTTTTTAACTGGCTTTCTCTACTGAAGCTAAGCAAGCATCTTTATATACTGACCCGGCGTGTATCCATTGGCTCTTTTAAAGTGTCGATGAAAATGGCTTTGGTCGTGAAAACCGCACTCTTGCGCTGTTTCAGAAATCGTATGACCTTGCTTTAATAATTGGCGTGCAAACCGTAATCGAGCTTGAATTTGGTAAGCGTGTGGCGGTAAACCAAACTCTTTTTGAAAAGATCGCACCAAATGATAAGGACTTAATGCAGCAAGGTTAGATAATTCTTCTAATGACACATCAGCTTGTGGAAAGTCATCTAGAAACTCCTTAACCAGTAAAAGTTGTCTCTGAACTTTACCTTCTAATTTTGGAGTAAGAGTAGACTTACCATGCTTACTGATTAACTTAACAAACATTTCGTACATCAGAGTTTCTCTGAGTAAGCGGTTGTCAGAAGCGTCAATAGTATTGAAAACAAGGCGAATTTGATTTGCTAATTCAGGGTCTTCCACCACGGCATTCGGGAAATAAGGCGCCCCATAGCTTGGTAAATTAAGGTCTTTAGATATTTTAGCTAGCTGCTCTGGCACTGGGTACATAGCTCTATACGCCCAACCACCTTCCGATGCCGAGTGCCCACTATGAACCTCATCCGCATTCACTAAAATAATGGTATCTTGCGGTGCAATATGGTGACCGCCAGTTCGATAAAAGCGCTGAGCACCTTGTTCAATCACACCTATTGTGTAGCCTTCATGACTATGGCGAGAGAAGTTCTGCTTTTCGTATTCCGCATTGAGGATTTCAAGACCGCCAAGCTCTTCAGTGATCTTATATTCAGCCTTTTCTTTAGAGCGTTTTTTGCTGTCCATAACTATCCCCCCAAGCCTGTTAATTATCAAACGACCTATCAGTCTACTTTATAGACTCCCATGACTTTTGTACAAAATTGCTCATTTCAGATTTAAATTGAGTACCCATCACTATTTATTTAGGGTTCGGTTTTAATGATTCGGTTTTAATGATTCGGTTTTAATGATTCGGTTTTAATGATTCGGTTTTAATGATTCGAGGATTAAAGGCTTTAAACGTTCTTACAAGACAAGCTAGATAGCCTCCCTTTATGAGACTAAAGTCCTGCTATTAATCCTCTTAGCAAGAAATTGACAAACACTACCGTATTCATGCCCATAATCTCTATCCAGTCTCCTTTATCTCAACTCATCGGTAACAGACCAAAATATAATGAAAATAATCTTAAGCCTGTTCTTTTTCTTAATTCTCACTGGGTGCACTCATAACCAATCTAAAGCTTTGAGTGCGAACAGTTCAGCAGTCAATGTCTACCCTCAATCTATGTCAAACTTACAATTGTGCGATACCTTGTATTACGGACGTTCAAGCAATCAAACACTGGCTGCAATTGGAAGTGAGTTTAATAGAAGAGGACTCTCAAAACGTTGGTGTGACCGCGAAACAAACAAGCTCTATTTTACAAAAGCCGTTGATTGGGTCTCTGATAAAATAGATGACAACCAAGACTCAGAAGAAGAGTCGCCCGTTGTAGTTCCTGCTATTTAATTAAAAAGTTAATTGGTACTAGCTTTCGTTTAGCTAGTACCAACCAATCAGCTATCTTTCCTTTTTATATTCCAGTTCTGCTTTAAGAAAAGTTGCAAACTTCTTTCATCTGAATCCAAACCCATCTATGCCTAAGTTCACATCAATGTGCATTCTCATTGATAAATGTTAACAAATAGTTAATTATCGATATCCATTATTAAAATAAGGAAATAACAAATGAAATGGATATTAGTTGCATTCGTCAGTATTTTTTCTGTATTCACATACGCAAAAGATTGGAAACAGATTCGCTTTACTGTTGAAGGGGCTTACCCACCATTCAGCTGGACAACACAAGATGGTCAATTGGAAGGGTTTGAGGTCGATTTAGCAAACGCGCTGTGCGTCGAACTCGGAGTAAAATGCATCATTTCAAAAACAGATTGGGACGGTATTATCCCTTCTCTTTTAAGTCGTAAAAATGATGCGATCATTGCAGCAATGACGATTACTGATGAACGAGAGAAAAAGGTTAACTTCACTATCCCGTACGCAAAAGTTCCGACGCGCTTTGTCATGAAAAATGATAGAGAGATCGATATGAAAGACGACAGCTTAAATGACCTGACTATTGGGGTTCAAAGAGCAACAATCGGTGATAAATACCTTTCTGAAATTTACCCGAATGTCGATATTCGCCGCTATGGTACTTTCGATGAAGCATTTACAGATCTACTCAACGGGCGTCTTGATACCGTTTTCGGTGGCTCAATGGGGCTAAACTCAGGCTTCCTTGAAACCGAACAAGGTAAGGGCTATCACTTTACAGGCCCTAAATTCACAGAAGAAAAGTGGTTTGGTCGCGGTATCGGAGTGGCTGTAAGAAAACAAGACAACGAATTAAAAGACCTAATTGATGATGGAATACAGAGACTTATCGATAATGGTCAACACCAAAAGATTGCAAGTAAATACTTTTCATACAGCATTTACGATTAACGCAATGGTTTAACAAGGTGTGATGATTCTCACTCTGATAAACTTGGATTAGTTACAGATACAAAAAGCCGCTTTTAAAAGCGGCTTTCATTAAAATATTAAGTGAACGAATCAGGGGACTGACTTCTGATGAGACATGTTAGACGCTGCTGATAAAGCCACACTGTAAACCAAACCAGCCGTAGCCATACTTAACACCACACAAGGACCTACGGGAAAATCCCATATCAAAGACGTATAAAAACCGCCAACGCCCCCTGCTACACCAACTCCAATAGCACCTAACCACATAACACGATTCTTCATGGCAGCGACTGACAAAGCTGGAATGATCAAGCAAGCAAACTCTAGATACACACCAAGACTCATCACTAAAGGTGGAATGGCGATGGCAAATAGTATGTAAAATCCCCTACCTGTTAACCAGCTACCACGCCATACTTGAATAGCAAATAAAGCAGCAGCTACACAAAAAACTGGCAGCACGTCACTTGGGCTACTCCAAAGTAAGCGACCATTAAGTAAAGAAGATATCATCTCTTTACCATGTGGATTGTGACTGACCAATATTACCGCCAAGCACGCAGCTAACACATAAAGTAACCCAATTAAGGCTTCTAAATGCTGGTCAACTTTACGTTCAAGGCAGCCTAAGAGAATCGCAGCAGGCACAGTTAATACCCAAGAAGCCAACAATTTCGAGCTGAACGCCACATCAGCATGCCCAACAGATAGCTGAATGATCAAGACCCCAAGAGCAGCAATTTGCGCCATCGCTAAGTCGATAAATATCACACCTCGCTTTAGCACTTGTCGACCAAGAATAATGTTCGCAAAAAGAGCAAATAAGCCAACAAAAATAGGAGCAACCATCCAAGAATACGCCACATTTATTTCCTTTGAAGGTTGAGTAGCTGCGTAATGCTATCGTCGATTAATGCGGCTAGTGTTTCTGTATTTGGCCTACCACCTACGCTTTGTGCTAGTTCTGCTACAGGTAAGGCTGTTCGCTCTGATAACCATTTCGCGGCGTCTGTTGGTTGGTGACTGGAATACACAATACCATCAGCATCTTCGGAGCTGATTGAACTTAATGAATTCAAATGCGCAACTGTTGGTGGCAAACCCGGTTTAGGCTCTAAATCTGCCACTTGCTCAACGCCGAGCCATGCGAACAAGTAACGGTGTGTTTCGTGGTATCCCACAAGCTGCATTCCCTTCAGATTATCACCTAGAGATTGCCATCGAGCTGTATGCTTGCGCCAATCTGCACGAAACTTAACCCCATTTCCTTTGTATAAAGCTTGGTTGTCTGGATCTATTTTCGCCAAACGCTCCACCAGCGCCTTAGAGATATTCGGTATATCTGCCACTGCAAACTGAACATGTGGATTTCCATGGCTATGCACATCGCCCATAGAGCGATCTACGTGATCATGAGTATCTAACATATTCACATAATCCGTTGTCCAAAATAGACCATCTTTGCCATTTTGAACTTTGCTATTACGACTCTGACGTTGCAATTCTGGTAGCCAACCAATCTCAAGCTCTGCCCCTGAACAAACCACTAGATCAGCTTTTCGCATCTTTGAAATCAGAGATGGTCTTGCTTGAACATAATGGGGGTCTTGCATTGCGGTAGTGGCCGAAAACACTTCTGCATTTGGTGCATGTTCCGTAACTAAAGCCGCCCAGTCGGGCTGACACGTAAATACGTTCAAGCTTGCATTTGTAAAAAATGAGGTCGCGAGCAAACCACTTGCGATAACGAATTTAGAAAGCAT
The DNA here is from genome assembly GCF_013114625.1 of Vibrio sp. 99-70-13A1. Classification (GTDB taxonomy): domain Bacteria; phylum Pseudomonadota; class Gammaproteobacteria; order Enterobacterales; family Vibrionaceae; genus Vibrio. The sequence continues at coordinate 4,120 of NZ_VTXD01000008.1, read as the reverse complement.
GAGCTGGGTGCGCTCCGAATGACATGATGTATTGAACAGTAAAAATGGTTTGAGATTTTTCGGTTAACTGCTCGTGAGTAATCTGAGTACGTACTCGACCAAAATGAGAGCCGTGCCAATCTAGTGCAATATCTGTCTCTTGAATGTCTGATTGTGACAATTCACCATGGTAATGATCAACATGCCAATGGACATCTCCCGTCACTGCATTCATTTCTCCATATCGACCACTCACGGTCCAATTTGGCGAGAACTGATAAGCTAATTCAGTGTACCAACCATAAGCTTGGTCATCAGCGTTCGGGATCGATTCCATTTGTTCATCGTAGCGGTCATCAATCAGCCATGCTTCAGCCGTAGCTCGAAGATTCTCTTGCTTGTAGTTTCCTTGAGGTGCCCACTTCCAGGTCATGTCCACACCATGGATCCATTTACCCGTTACGCTTGGTCCATGAGAGTGGCTATGGTCGCCGTGATCATGAGATGAATGATCGTGTGAGCCGCCAGACGTTTCTTGGGCAACAAATCCTTCACCATTAGCGTTGTACATAGTACTCAACCCAACACGCCAACTATTCGATTCATCAACATCATCACCAATTTGAAGGTTTGCGGTATACACACCAACCGTTGCCGGATCACTGTAGCCAACATCCCAACCTTTACCGCTAAACATTTCATAACTAGCAGCTATAAAAGTTTCGGTTGGTGCCAACCAAGAAACCTGCACACCATCATCAAAATAATGACTGCCAAATACAGCGCGATAGACAGCTGGCCGGTCACTGAAGGCATCTTCGTGCAGGTGTTTACTATTGAGATAGCCGACGTTTGACAGCAATCGACCAGCTTTCACTTTGAAACCTAAAGGCATACTTAGCGTTTCAATAAATGCCTCTTCTAATTCAAATTCAGTCGCACCACCATGAGTGGCTAAGACGGTGATTAATTGACCTCGAAAGTTTTGGTCAATGTTACTACTCAGCAATATTTCTGAATGCCCAAGACCAAAACCTTTGTCACGCATTCCCCACTGGCGAGCTTCACTTTGGTAAGCCCCATCTAGCACAACACCTAAATCAATATCAGGTGCACCTACCGCTAATGGCGAAATTAAACTAAGGAGAGAAGCGCCATAAAACGCATTTAAAGAGAATTTTTTCACCTAGACCTCTGAATTGTAAATGATTATTACTAACAAAAATATTGAATACAAATAATGTTATGTTATAACATCTCACAAAGTCAATCATAGAATGAATACTTCTCATTCAACTTTTAATAGATTTATAAAAGGAAGTTATATGCACTTTGCTTCAAATTCAGTAGGAAAAAAAACACTACTAACATTATCAATTGCTGCGTTTGTCAGTGGTTGTTCAGATGGCGAAAACGATGCGGCTGGGGCACAAGACACCCAACCGGATCACCAGGAAGAGAATGTCAGCCGAATAGTCATTAGCGAATCTGGCAGCAATAATGTGTATGTTTTAAATGCCAGTAACTTTGAAACTATTGGTCAGTTTGCTTTACTTAATGCACCTTCAGGGTTAAAAACCAGCCCGGATGGTCGTTACGCTTTAGCACTTCAACGCAGCCAAAACACAGTAGAAATCATAGACAGTGGTGTTTATGCGGAAGCACATGGGGATCACTTCCACTTACACGCTGATGAACCAGTGCTACTCACCGATACATACACAAGCCCTGCACCAACACACTACGATATGGCAGACCATCAAACCGCACTATTTTTCGATGGTAATGCTGAAGCGGGCTTAAACGCAGAATTGAAGATTTTGGATGACGCGACCATCGCAAATGCGAGCCAAATCGCAAGCTACTCATTCACTTACGCAATGCACAGTACCGCACAGATCTTTGGTGAACATGTTTTTACAGGTATTAAAGAAGATCCTGTGGTAGCCGGGCTGCCGAATCAGGTCGCTGCACTTGAGCTGCATGGCGATCACTTTCACGGACCAACCGTTGCGAATGTCACCTGCCCTTCATTGCATGGCAGTGCACAATCTGAAACTCAAGTGGCATTCGCTTGTGATGACGGCATCGTAGTGATCAATGATCCTGGTGTTGCACCGCAGTACACCAAAATTGTTAATCCAGCATCTCTTGAGGCAGGTTCACGCTTTGGTAAGGTTTTAGGCTTCAAAAATGCTGATAAGTTACTTTTCGTAAGCCGCACACTGCAAGCATTCCAGCTTAACCAAGGCGCATTGGAAGAAATCTCGTGGAAAGAGGCGAATGAGGAAGGATACTTAACTTACGCAAGTACAGAGTCTGCATTCTTAGTACTGTCTACAACGGGTAAATTGAAAGTATTTGACCCATCAACTAACTTCACCCAGAGCGCTGAAGTTCAAGTATGGGAAACCGTACCAACCCTAGCTGAAGGTCAAAAATTTAGTATCAGTTACGATAAGCGTAGTAAGCATGTCTACGTAACCGATCCAACTAACAATGTTGTTGTAGAAGTTGAGTTAGGCGAACAACCAACAGTGAAAACTCATCAACTGAGTTTTGCTCCTGGCTTAATTACTTGGGCGGGTACAACAGAAAGTGAACATCAGCACTAATCTTTAGCCGATGTCGCTAATCAAATAATAAAATAGCGCAGGTAAACACTGCGCTATTTTAAATTTGTACAAGCCAACTTAAAGGTGAAACTAATGAGGACAACGGAATAAGCCTCTGATGCTTAAATAAATATCACCATCAAAATCAGATTTTAATTTTTCCAGTTAAAAATCATCTGGCTCTAAGTCAGTTCTACGTAGATAAACGCCTCGGATTAGAAAGTGCATGGAGCTCGTCATACTACCAGCTTGATAATAATGAGTTTGTTGGTTCCCCTGCTCCCACTAATCACCCAAAGAACTTAGCCGTATCATGATTACCTCCAAATCAGATAATCTAAATCCAACTTAGGATTGCTAAGTGTAAAGGCATCAGTAAAACTTAGACAATCTAAGCTATCTAAAAATTGAAAAGAGATGTGTAAGTGCAAAAAAACAATCCAATCCCAGCGAGGCTCAAAGCTGCGCGTAAAAAAGCCAAGATAACCCAAAAAGATTTAGGGGTGAAAATTGGTATGGAGCAAAGTTCTGCTAGCGCTCGCATGAATCATTACGAGAAAGGCAGGCATGTACCTGATATTGGTACGCTTGAGCGTATGGCTGAAGAGTTAGATGTGCCACTAAACTACTTTTTTTTGTAGGAGTGAATTGAGCGCTGAGTTAGCGTGTGCAATTGATAAGGTCAGTGATGAGGAAAAAGTGGTGGTGTTGGAGAACCTGAACGGAGAAAAGTAATACTAAAGCTTTAAGCTCATTTGTTTTCAGTAACCAAAACTAAGCGCCTGTTGAGCTCATTAAATGTCACTCTCTGTTTTTATTGGAATCGCTATCTGAAGTCGGTTTTGATGATCTGACTGGAGTATTTAATCTCGAAGAATGTTGACTGTTCATTGTGACCTATCGCTTAAAGTCGGGAGGTATCTCGGCACTTACGATTATTAAATTGATAATGGAAACCAAAAGGCTGGCAAGTGATTGCAAAAAGATATCTGAACTGTTGGGGAATTTGATAACGAAAATACCAGTTTCCGTTTTTAATGAGAGATGACGTATTTTAGTACAAACTTTTAGTACCAAGCAGGAAATTACGTTATTGATAGAGATAAAGTTTTGATTTAATAACATTTAGATAGCAAAACGCCGCTAATAAAAGCGGCGTTTTTAATGTCGCTGAAACCATAAGGCGTCCAACCACCTAATTGAATTTCAACAAGTTACATACTACCTAAAACAATAACACGTCCAAACTTGAAACCATAAGATGTCCTTTCAATCAGCTTCAACAAAAATACTAGAGTTAAGTGTAAGAAAGTTACATAACACCAGAAGCGACCACAATTTGCTATAAGCAGAACCTAGTAATTAAGGTACGACAGAATCGCTTGGTGATCACATACATTGTGGACGTGTGTAACAAATTTTTGGACAATAATGTGTCAACAACTTTGCTAAATTAGAAATTAACAAATCACTTCAAGCAAGTATGGGTTGCTCAACTCCCTTAACTCAGTGTCCAGTATTGATGG
>NZ_VTXD01000070.1 GCF_013114625.1 Vibrio sp. 99-70-13A1 | reverse complement strand
ATACTTACCTTTTAATATCTTGATTAAAATAGTGGCATGTATTTTGCTTTTCTATTGTTAGTTGAATCAGTTAATTCTGATTATATTAAGTTTTTGGGGGGGCATTATGGCGTCGGATCTTCTGAATGTAGGTACACAAAGTGTTCTTACCGCTCAGAGACAGTTAAACACCACAGGTCATAACATTTCGAACGCGAATACAGAGGGCTATAGCCGTCAATCTGTTATTCAGGGCGTTAATGACCCGCGTCAGTTTGGTGGACAAACTTATGGTATGGGCGTTCACGTGGAAAATGTTCGCCGCTCGTGGGATCAGTTTGCCGTTAACGAACTGAACCTATCGACAACCAATGCCGCCAATAAAAGTGATGCTGAATCTAATATCGATATGCTTTCTAGCATGTTGTCTTCCGTTGCATCTCAAAAAATCCCAGAACACTTAAATGAGTGGTTCGATGCAGTAAAAACCCTTGCGGACACTCCAAATGATGTAGGTGCCCGTAAAGTAGTACTAGAAAAAGCAGGCTTGATTACTCAAACATTAAATGAATTCCACGAAACGATTCGTAAGCAATCTGATGTGTCGAATAAAAAATTAGATATGGGTATCGAGCGTGTGAATCAACTTGCGGTTGAGATTCGTGATGTTCAACGCTTAATGATGAGAACACCAGGTCCACATAATGATTTACGAGATGAGCATGAAAAGCTGATCAATGAATTATCGGGCTACACCAAAGTGACTGTGACTCCACGTTCAAACTCTGAAGGTTTTAATGTCCATATTGGTAACGGTCATACATTAGTGTCAGGAACCGAAGCCAGCCAACTACGTTTGGTGAACGGCATCCCAGATACCCATCAACGCCGACTGGCAATAGTTGAAGGGCAAGTGGTTAAGCCGATTACTAGCCAAGATATTGATGGGAAAATTGGTGCCATGCTAGATATGCGTGACAACTTAATCCCGGAAGTGATGGATGAATTGGGGCGTTTAGCGGTTTCTTTTTCACATGAAGTGAATACCTACCAATCACAGGGCTTGGACTTACGTGGACAAGTTGGCGGTAATATTTTTTCTGACGTCAATTCAGAAATATCAGCAAAGTCTAGAGCTATCACAAGTGGGCAATCTAATGCCGAGGTTGCCGTGTTCATCGATGATCCTTCAACATTGAAGGGTGGCGAATATGGTTTACGTTATGACGGCAGTGACTATGTAGTAACAAAGCCAAGTGGAGAAACTATTAAGGTCAGTACTGACTCAAGTGGTAATGCCTTTTATCTTGATGGTATGCGGGTAGAAATAAGAAACCCACCAGAGCTTGGCGAAAAAGTCCTTTTACGTCCCACTCGAAATTCAGCTGCTCAAATGCAAATGAATACCGTTGACCCAAAAAACATTGCGGCTCAAAGCTATGAAGCATCAACCACATTCGCGCAAGGTACTGCTGAATTTAAAATTTTAACAGCGGGTGCTCTTAGAGAATTTGAAGTGATTGTGTCTCCTAAAGGTGATCAATTTGCAGTAACAGATACCAAGGGCAATGTATTAATGCAGCCTCTTCCGTATCCGCCGACAGAGCCGATTACGGTTCAAGGCACGACTTTTGAACTGACGAATGGTGCGATTGCGAACGATAAGTTTACCGCTAACTTAGTTCCTTCCGAGGGTGATAACGGTAACTTAAGAAAATTACAAAATATTCAGACAGATAAGAATTTGGATAGCGGTGAATCGACCGTTCTTGATATCTATCATAACTTGAACACCAGTACGGGTTTGAAAGCTTCAACTGCGATCAGGCTCAGTGACATTGCGACATTAGAAAAAGAATCCGCCCAAGAACGAATTGCTTCCATCTCCGGGGTTAACTTAGATGAAGAAGCGGCAAACATGATGAAATTCCAGCAAGCCTACATGGCTTCATCACGTGTTATGCAAGCGGCGAACGACACATTCAATACCATTTTGGCTCTGAGATAGGGAGATAGATAAATGTTAAATCGTATTTCTAGTTTCCATAACTATCAATCAGTACAAAACGATTTGCGTCGTCAAGAAAATAAGGTGCATCACAACCAAGCGCAATTAGCATCAGGTAAGAAACTGATGTCACCGAGTGATGACCCATTGGCAACGCATTATTTGCAGAACATTGGTCAACAGTCAGAACAGTTAAAGCAGTATGGCGATGCCATTACTCTAGTAAGAAACCGCTTAGAGCATCATGAAGTTATTATTTCTAATTCGGAAAACTTTGCTGATGAAGCGAAACGAACCGTTATGGAAATGATTAATGGTTCTTTATCGCCGGAAGATCGATTAGCGAAGCAGCGTGAGATACAAGAGTTATCAAATAATTTCCTTAACTTGGCGAATACCCAGGATGAGTCGGGTAACTATACCTTTGCTGGTACTAAGCCTAAGAGCCAACCTTTCTTTCGAGATAATGCAGGTAACGTCACTTATGCTGGTGATGATTACCAAAGGAAAATGCGAATCGCTAGTAGCTTCGAAATGGCGATGAACGATCCTGGTAGTAAGTTGTTTATGGAAATAGATAACCCGTTTGGTGATTTTGAACCTCAGTATGAATTACAAACAGGTTCAGATTTACTGTTAGAGAAAGCAACAAACAGTACGTTTCAAGATCCATCAAGTTATAAAGTTACGTTTGTAGATATGCAAAACGGTAAATTTGGCTACCAATTAGAACAAGATGGCAGTGTTGTGGATGCGAAAGAGTTTGACCCTCAAACTGGAATTGAATATGAAAATATCAAGATCCAAATTAAAGGTCAGATTACCAAAGGTGATTCAATTTCTTTAGAACCAAGAAGTAGCTTTAGTATTTTCGATACGTTTAAAGAAGCGTCTCGTTTAGCGGAGTCATCTGTGTCAGATACTTCAGCTACGGCAAAGCTTCACCAGGTCACTGAAGAATTTCATGCCGCTTTCATTCATATCACCAAAGCTCGTACTGATGTGGGTGCAAGATTAAGTACGCTAGATATCCAACAACAGCAACATGAAGATTTCAATCTGTCTTTAGCGAAAGCTAAGAGTAATTTTGAAGATTTAGATTACTCAAAAGCCATTATTGAATTTAATGAAAATTCTCGAGCGCTGCAGGCTTCTCAGCAAGCGTTTGGGAAAACGAAAGATCTCACTTTATTTAATTATATTTAATGGTTCTATCAGAATTCGTTTAGCCATCTAGTGTTGCCTTATGTGCTATGCCGTAAGTGCTTCTAGTGAGAATACGAAACTCTAGAATTTGAATTGAAAGTAACGAATAAAAAGTAGATTGGGTATTTGTTTAAAGTGAAAGTGGCAAAAAAAGCGGCAATCTTTTATACAAATACATATTGGTTTATCAGGTGATAGTTAGATGTTATCTGTTTATATTTTGGCAAGTTGTTGAAAATTAAGTCTAATATTTTAATTGGTATTTGATTGTAAACTTGGCATACAACTTGTATCTATATAATCAGAAATGATTAAAACAGTTCATAAATCCTCATTTGGGGGTTTAGCAAGTAATTTACGGTCAGTGCTTATCCATATGAGAGTAAAGCTGGCCGCTTCGCAGAAAGCTTGCGAACTCATAAGGAGAGCAAAATGGCTATCAATGTAAGTACCAACGTGTCGGCTATGACAGCGCAACGTTACTTAAATAAAGCCTCTAATGACCTAAATACTTCTATGGAGCGTTTGTCATCAGGGCATAAAATTAACAGTGCTAAAGATGATGCAGCAGGTCTGCAAATATCGAATCGACTGACGGCTCAATCCAGAGGTTTGGATGTGGCAATGCGAAATGCTAATGATGGTATTTCTATTGCTCAAACAGCTGAAGGTGCGATGAATGAGTCAACCAATGTAATGCAGCGTATGCGTGATTTGGCGATTCAATCTTCAAACGGTACTAACTCACCGGCAGAACGTGAAGCATTGAATGAAGAGTCTATGGCACTTCAAGATGAGCTAAACCGTATCGCAGAAACAACATCGTTCGGTGGTCGTCGACTGCTAAATGGTACGTTTGGTGAAGCCTCTTTCCAGATTGGTTCAAATTCTGGTGAAGCAATGATTATGGGTCTAACGAGTGTGCGTGCGGATGATTTCCGTATGGGTGGCACTACGTTTGATTCTGAAAACGGCAAAGGTAAAGACTGGCAAGTTCCAGCGAATGCTCAAGATTTAAAGCTTGAGTTTAAAACTAAAGCTGGCGAAGAGGTTATTCTCGATATCAACACTAAAGCTGGTGATGATATTGAAGAACTAGCGACTTACATCAATGGTCAATCTCATCTTGTTAACGCTTCAGTTACTGATGATGGTCGTTTACAGATGTTCGTAGCAGAACCTGATTTAGAAGGCTCTATGTCGATCTCTGGTGGTTTAGCTTCTGAATTAGGTATTAAGAGCGATGGTCGTCAAACATCTGTTCAAGATATTGATTTAACTAGCGTTGCTGGTTCTCAAAATGCGATAAGTATTTTAGATTCGGCATTGACTTATGTTGACTCACAACGAGCTGACCTTGGTGCGAAACAGAACCGTTTAAGCCACAGTATTAATAACTTGGCTAACGTTCAAGAGAATGTTGAAGCGTCAAACAGCCGTATTAAAGATACCGATTTTGCGAAAGAAACAACGCAAATGACGAAAGCACAAATACTGCAACAGGCAGGTACATCAATACTTGCTCAAGCAAAACAGTTGCCTAACTCTGCAATGTCACTATTGCAATAGTTATTGGTTGAACTTGTTGTTAATGCACAGACGTGAGCGATACAACAAGGGAAACTGGCAAGCATATTTACTTGGATGATTAGCTCTCTCATCTCTCACCGCTTGTCATTTTAATGGTAAATATGCACACGGTCTGACGAGAATATGTTCATTTCTCGATGATCTCCACATAGGATCTGATGACCAACTAGCCCCGGTTCTCTCAAAGGAAAAGGGGCTTTTTCCTTTCTGTTACATGCCATTTCCAAATTTTCTCCCCCTGCTGACTCTAAAACAACTCTATATTTACTCTATTACTTCTTCTGTTTTTGTTTGAAAATTAGCCTGAAAATTTCTTCTGCCTAAATCCACATATTTAAATTAAAAATAACACCTTTTTAAGTTGTTGATTTTTAATGATTAAATAATTTTTCTGATTTTTATTAAAATTTTTCTAAAGGTCTGAGTTTTCGAGCCGTTATTAAAAGTAACTTTGAGAGAACTACTTGGTTTTTCGAGACGTCGGAAACCGCAATATCGAAAAATCAATTGGAGAAATCACCATGGCAGTGAATGTAAATACAAAC
>NZ_VTXD01000069.1 GCF_013114625.1 Vibrio sp. 99-70-13A1 | reverse complement strand
AATGCCAAGCGTTGACAGTCTGCTTAAATTGCTTGTTATGCCTGTGCTAAAACGCGCTCTACAAAAGCTGACTTTTTAAGACGATATTCATCTTGAGACCAACCTACACAAGACATTTTGAGTTCATTGTATTGATGAACTAAAGACGGATTTCTACGGAGCTTATCCCTGAACCTTAAAAAACACTCAAATTCTGAGCCATTAGCGACTACTTGAAATGCAACATCATCACATGAGGAGCTTTCTAACATACATAATTCGGGAGTCCTTAATGTATCAGGCTTCTCGTTGAAACCTAAAGTTGTAAGAGCCCCCACTGACTCCTCAAGGTCGTTGCCATTAACTCCGACAAATATATCTAAATCACCTTTAGAGACAGCATTTGGAATTGAGGAAGCACCTATATGCTCAACCACAGCATCTGGAAGTAAAGCTTGTATTTCAAGTTGATATTTTCGATACAGACCTTCACAGGATGCCTGATATTGGTCAGTACTATAAAACTTCATATTATTTCCCAAAAGGCATAACGCCCAATTAAGTAGCTGACAACGCTACCAATACACTCAAACTTACCACCTAAATCACTGAAGCTAAACCGAGCTAAAAATGCCAAGCGTTGACAGTCTGCTTAAATTGCTTGTTATGTTCGTAGCCATTTGTACATGATATAGCTATCAACCAATCCTAGCTGACCATGATTGTATGCCTTGGGTATTGTGCCAATAATTGAGAAACCGAGCTTTTCCCAAAGCATAACCGCTACTTTATTAGTCGACACTACGCTATTAAATTGCATAGCATCAAAGCCAAATTCAACTGCTTTCTTTTGTGAGTGCTCACACATAAGGCGAGCAATTCCTTTGCCTCTAGCTTCACTTGATACCATATAGCCACAGTTACAAATATGACTACTTGGACCCATAGCATTTGGCTTAATGTAATAAGTACCGAGAACAACGTCATTTTCAACAAACACATAAGCTTTTAATGGCATTTCACACCACAAGGAATAAGCATCTTCCAATGTCATATTTGGTTCAAACGCGTAAGTTTCTTGAGCTTGGATCACCATAGAAAATGTTGACCAAAATGACTCAAAATCTAATTTTGTGATTTCTCTAATCATGAAATCCCTCCCGAGAACATAACGCCCAATTAAGTAGCTGACAACGCTACCAATACACTTAAACCTACTACCTTAATCACTGAAGCTAAATTGAACTGAAAATGCCAAACGTTGACAGTCTGCTTAAATTGCTTGTTATGCATATTTCACGCAAGTTCGCCAGAAGCCTAAATTTTGAGGTGTAATTTAGTCTCCTCAACCATCACTTTGTTAGGTCTAATTTCTTGCTGTACAGTAAAGCTCTTTCTGTTTTTTTCATCCATACCAACATCAATACTAAGTTAATAATCATTATAATTAGACTAACACCTGCAAAAAAATTCATTACTACTAGTAATGAATTTAGCCCCCAAAACAAATGGGTTATTTTACGATAACCTTTAAACCTCTTATAAATCAGATAGGTTTCATGAAAACAAATGTATGTTATAAGTATTAATTCAAGTAGACCTACGACCAAATATATTACTTCTTGAGTATCTACGTAAGAAAATAAAAAAACTGAAAATAGTATCGGTCCAAAATAAAGCCCACCACTGCGCTTAATTGCCCAAAATAACTGTTTACCATCATCTCTATTTTTTATACTTTTGAGTCTATGTAAACGATCAAACCTAAAATATTTATTTTCTTTTATTGTTAAATGAGTAATCCAAACGGGAGAAAGCAAAAAAGAGACCACTACACCTACAGGAACTAAAAACACTAAAATCAATTCAACCAACGTAAACCTCCTTAGGCATAACGCCCAATTAAGTAGCTGACAACGCTACCAATACACTCAAATTTAACACCGAAATCACTGAAGCTAAACCGAGCTAAAAATGCCAAGCGTTGACAGTCTGCTTAAATTGCTTGTTATACGAATTTTCCCACCAATTCCTTTGTCATAAAGTGACTATGTGGATCAAGTTCATAGTTGGCGAATGGTTCGCAGTAAGTAAACCCGAATTTCTCATACAAGTTTCGAGCTGGTTGGAAGAATTGTTGAGTACCGGTTTCAAGGCTAACTTTACTGCATCCCTTATCGATAGCAGTATTCAAAGCATGAGTTAACAACTTAGTTGCAACACCGGACTTTCGTGATGAATTAGAAGTTCTCATTGATTTCAACTCAACATGATTGGAATTGAGTTGTTTGATAGCTAGACAACCTTGTAATTCACCGTTAATCCAACCACTGAAGAATGTAATATCTGGTGATTTAAGTGCATCAACATCTAGAGCATGAACACTTTCTGGAGGTGAAGTTGCATACATATCAGCCAAGTGCTCTTCAAGCAATTCAATGACTTCACCACCCGATAAATCATCTATTTTAATTTCCATATTCCGAACTTTCCTTATTCGTATAACGCCCAATTAAGTAGCTGACAACGCTACCAATACACTCAAATTTAACACCTAAATCACTAAAGCAAAACCGAACTGAAAATGCCAAGCGTTGGCAGTCTGCTTAAATTGTTTGTTATACGCGTATTGGATTAGTTTCGTGATAATTTAGACTTGGTTAGTAATATGAATTGTTCAGGGTCTATATACCCTTTAAATATTGGAGATTCTGTTGTGTACCCCCCCATCCAACGATCGGGACCAGTTTCTGGGTATTCCATACGTGACCCCATTCTTATTGAAAAATGTATATGGGCGTTAACACCAATACCAAAGTCCTCTGAAGGGTCAGCTATATAACCAAGCAAATCCCCTTTTTTAATTGCCCCTTTTGATACTAACCAGCTTTTTAATGAAAGGTGACCGTACAATGAATAAAGGTTTTCTTTTGGGTGATCAATAATCACAACGCCAGGATAACCGTTCATATAGCCAGAATAACTTACAACACCATCAGCAATAGCGTATACCGGCTCTCCTACTTCAGCAAAATAGTCTATAGCAGCGTGATATAAATGAGGAAATCGAGAAGCAGTATTAAATGAGGCAAAACCCTGTAATTCTGAACGTGAATCCAGAGGAAATCTATATGACTCTTTTAAATTTTCAGCAATTCCCTCTAATATTGGACGGACAAGATTAAGTTCTTCATCTGCCAATCGTTGTTTCGTGTCCGTGAGTAATTTTGAACCTAAAAATACTAAAGGCAAAATAGTAAGGGTAACGATTACAATAACTTTCTTTGATATTTCCATCGATTTTCATTCCATTGACATCGAAGCGTATAACGCCCAATTAAGTAGCTGACAACGCCACCAATACACTCAAATTTACCACCGAAATCACTGAAGCTAAACTGAGTTGAAAATGCCAAGCGTTGACAGTCTGCTTAAATTGTTTGTTAGGCATTTTTGCTTAATATTTGCACTGCAATTTGAGCGGCTTTTCTGGTGTAGTTACTACAATTAGATCGAAGGTTATGAGAACGGAAATGCTCCATACCCTCTTCAGTTCCAATGTCACAGCCTAAAAGTTTATGGCAGTCTTTTGCACCGAACTCACTTTCAAATTTTTCAACTAATTCCTGCGTTGCTTCGTACGTAGTAGAGACCGTATCACTTAGAGATTCACGACCTAAAACTAAACTAATGCCCATAACCGCTCCTGATAGAGCGCCACATGGGCCACACGTTCTAGCCATGCCACTACAAAATCCAGTCGCCATTTTTGAAGCTAAATGGTCATCTACACCTTGATACTCAGCGATAGCAGAAACAACACTTTCTGCACACAAAAGCCCACTTTCAAAATGAGCTTCAGCTAACCTACCAAATTTAACTGATTCTTCCATGACAACAACCTCCTTAATGCCTAACGCCGCGTTAAGTGGTGAGCAACGCTACCACCGGACCTAAAGCATTGTGCCGTAAACACTAAACTTAAAACAAACCAAAAATGCGAAGCGTTGGGAATCCGTCTTAAACGCTTTGTTAAGCTGCAATAATTCGGTACTCTGTTTGGGACATTTTTGCCTGCACTACTTCAGGGTTAGTACCAACAGAGCTGGACAGTTGTTCCACTAACCTCTTCAACTCTTTGAAATCAGAATCGGGCATATTTACGCCAGCAATTACTCTTGAAATAAGTTTCTGGTCAAAGTTATGAATTCCCGGTCCTTTATACATAGACAGTACACGATATTCTGATTCATAAGCCCAATCTGCGGACTTAATAAGAAAAACATCTTTGACCGCATTGAAGTCATTTCCGCCAGCAGTAATAACAGGCATATTTTTAGAATACTCTACGTCCCAACCAAAAAGCTTTTCTTCCACCTTTTCCATGTTCATGTTTTCAGTTGCGTGATCAACAGTAAACTCAACAACAAAGCCTTTATGATTGTCAGCATAATGAGACCACATGAGAATATTGTCTGGTTTTTTCGTTAAACAACAAATTCCTACCTCATTAATTACCCCATTATGGAAACTTCCGTTTTCAAGCGAGCGCTTTATTCCGTTGAGCATCTGTTTCTTTTTACCGACTCTTTGAGCAGGAGATAGATTCAGCTGCCGACCAGCTTCTTTGAACAAGTCAGGACGAGATTGTACATATGCCATAGACGCTTCGATTTCATACGTGGTTTTACAGTCAAAAGGATCGTTGAATTCGGTATGATGACTAAACTTCATTGTTCCTTGGGTCAGAATACATTTTGAGCCCTCGGTAAACGGAAGGTATTTATAAAGTTTCAACTCAAATTATCCTCTTTACTAAACTTGCAGCTTAACGCCGCATTAAGGTGTGAGCAACGCTACCACGAAACCTCACCATACCACCGTAAACACAAAACCCAACGATGGAATGAAAAATGCCATGCGTTGGGAATCACTCTTAAATGCTTTGTTATGTGGACGTTTTTGAGTTATCAGTTTAATGCACTTTCGATTACTTTTCGGCATGCATGCAGTAGATCATGATATTTACCTATAATATCCCTATCCAATTCTCTCAGCTCTCTTACTACTTCAGAGTTATTATGGCTACCATCATTTTTAAAAACTATAGGGTGAATGGATCCAAACGACTCCAGAAGTGCTGTAGTGGGCTCTAACAACTCTGGAAAATATAACTTCTGTCGCATAGAAACTGTATCAAGTATTGATAAATCAGGGTAATTTCCTGAGTGAACAGGCTTACCCTTAACAAAATCGGTCTGCATTTCTACATGTGCTGTTTGTAATTTAATAATCGTTTCTAGGAAAGCTTCAAGTTTTTCGGTTTTCAATGAAATTGCTTCTTTCTTTTTCCACACTTCATGCTCTATATCGTTTTTAATCTGCTCAGTAGCTCTAGCATTTAGTTTCAGTTGTTTCAAAATTTCCTTTTGTTCCAACCTCAAAGCTTCTAACTCACCTCGCTTTTTAAAAAAGGAACCGAAGTAAGCACATAACGCCCAATTAAGTAGCTGACAACGCTACCAATATACTCAAACTTACCACCTAAATCACTGAAGCCAAACCGAGTTGAAAATGCCAAGCGTTGACAGTCTGCTTAAATTGCTTGTTATGTGCGTAGCTGATTAGTTACTGCTTAGGTTCAGGTAAAACTGGTGGAGTACTGTCCATATAGGTTAAGAAGTTTGCCCAAACCTCATGAGTTCTCTGCTTCGTCAGCTTAGTTTCACACGAAATATACATTACACCGCGAATTGTACCTTCACGCCATTGCGTATAAATAGAGTCACAATGGGAAGACATATAAGCTTGCCAGTCGTTTTGAGCAACCTTGATAGCTTTAACTAACTCAGGGTCATAAGAGTTATGCTCAAAGCTTGCATCCAAGTACTTTGACAGTTCTTCCTTTGCAGAGTCTAGTTCAATTGATGCGCACTCATTAATTTGAAGGGTATTCACAGCATTGTTGCAATCGAAAGCTACATCTTCAGCCGAAACTGTAGCAGTAAAAACCAA
>NZ_VTXD01000068.1 GCF_013114625.1 Vibrio sp. 99-70-13A1 | reverse complement strand
CTAATTATGAACTCGATCCACATAGTCACTTTATGACAAAGGAATTGGTGGAAAAATTCGTATAACAAGCAATTTAAGCAGACTGTCAACGCTTGGCATTTTCAGTTCGGTTTAGCTTAAGTGATTTAGGTGGTAAGTTTGAATGCATTAGTAGCGTTGTCAGCTACTTAATTGGGCGTTATGAGCTTAGGAGTAAAATGGAAATTACGAAGGCGAAGTTCAGTCATCAAGACCAGTTTAAAGACTACGTTGAGTCCTGTATTGCAGATGGCTTAGATCTTTATGACGAAGCAAAATTTGATAGTAGTGCGTACCTAAAGAAGAGAATCGCATACTCCAATGGACTAGAGTTACCTGACGGTTGGGCTCCAATAACAACTTATTTTTGTATGGAGTCAGGTGTCATCCTCGGTTCAATCAGAGTTCGCCACGGAACAAATGATTACATTGAAAATGTCATAGGGCATATTGGCTATGAAACTAGACCAGCAGCTCGTGGTAAAGGTGTTGCCTCATTCCTGCTCGCATGGGTTCGTGACAATGTGGTGTCTAACTCAGTTATTGTTACTTGCTCAATAGACAATTCAGCATCACAAAAGGTTATCGAAAATTGTGGTGGTGAATACCTTGATAACTATATCGATGATAGTGAAGGTACGGTAAGGCGCTACCGTTTAGCACGCTCATAACAAGCAATTTAAGCAGACTGCCAACGCTTGGCATTTTCAATTCGGTTTAGCTTTTGTGATTAAGGTGGTAATTTTGGGTGTATTGGTAGCGTTGTCAGCTACTTAATTGGGCGTTAGGCATTTCAAAGGAAGATGAACTTGATAGATATTGATGCGGAAAAGAAAATAGCAGTGCTAATTGACGCAGAAAATGCACAATATTCTGTATTGGACTCTGTTTTAAAGGAACTTTCTAAACATGGACATATTCTGACCAAGAAAGCTTATGGGGACTGGAGTTCTGAATGTTTGAAAAACTGGAAGCAACCATTAAATGAATTAGCCATAAATCCAGTTCAGCAGTTTTCTTATACCCAAGGCAAAAACTCGTCAGATGCAGCAATGATAATTGATGCCATGGATCTGTTATATTCTAAAAAATATGATGCGTTTGCATTGGTGAGCAGTGATAGTGATTTTACTAAGCTAGCTTCACGGTTAAAAGAATCTGAGATTTATGTTTTTGGTGTGGGTAAAAAAATGACACCTGTTGCTTTTCGCAATGCGTGTGATGATTTCATGTATACCGAAGTTCTGAAAGAGAGATACACCCCAAAAGATGAAACTCCTTCTCTTGTATCGGCAGCTGAAAAGCCCAAGAAAAACGAATCTCGTGAAGTTCGTAATAAGCTTCGTCAAGATACGAAGCTTTTGAATATATTGCGTGGTGCAGCTAGCGAATACCAAGATGAAGAGGGCTGGTCGTTTTTAGCTCACTGTGGCAGTTTGATAAAGCGTCAGTATCCAGATTTCAATTCAAAAAATTATGGTTTTAGTACTCTGAGTCAATTAGTAGAAGCTACTGAATTGTTCGAAATACATAAGAAATCTACGGATTCCGGCGCAACTCAAATATACATCAGGGACGCTCGAAAAAATGCCTAACAAAACGTTTAAGAGTGATTCCCAACGCTCGGCGGCTTCAGCTCAAAGTTTAGCTTAGGTGTTTATGGCACAATGACTTAAGTTTAGTGGCTGCGTCGCTCACACCTTAACGTGGCGTTATATTTACAGGAGGTTCAGTGGCAATTACATATATGGAAATTCTTGATACAGCAGTCAAAATTGGACTTGGTGCTTTGATTAGCGGAGTCACGACTTGGAAAATCACCCAGCTTCAACACAAGAACGACGATGAAAAGCAACGTAGAACCCGAAAATTAGAGAGTTTAGAGTCTGTAGCCGAACAGGTAGAGGTTTTTTCTCATCACTCAATGGTTTATTGGGCAAGAATTGTAGATTTTACTCGTAGAAAAAGCAGCGGTTCAAAACTTAGTGATGACTTTCTGAAAGAGTTGAATGAAGCTAGAACGAACCTTTACAGCTCATACAAAAACCTCAATAGTGCTGAATCAAAATTGTTATTACTTGGATTATCTGACAGCCAGCAATCACTGAGGGCTTTTGGCGAGGCTGTTTCTAGTTTCTATGCTGAAGTGTATATCGGTGAACATGGAAAACCATTAGAAGAAGTCAAATTATGGCGTGAAGATATCTTAGATAATCGTAGAATTTTCTTTGAAGACCTAAGTTCAGCATATGAGAAATCGTAAATATAACAAACAATTTAAGAGTGATTCGGCACGCGTGGCATTTTTACTATGCGTTAGTTTTAGTGATTAAGGTGGTATGCGGAGAATCGGTATTGCGTGCCTCACACCTTAATTGGGCGTTAGGTTTTCCACTCCGATCACAAAACGTTATTATTCCACACTTTCCGTATTGAATGTCGTTAAGCTAATCCTCATATATTTGATGTGCTTACTTTATTAAGCATTGTTGTCCAATTATAGGTGTGAGCATGTCAAGAAAAGAAAAGCTTAAACAAATTATCGAAGAACAGAAAATTCCAGCATTAACCCATTTTACATCTTTATCGAATCTTGAGAGCATCCTTGAAAATGGTCTTTACTCAAGAGATAGAGTTGATGACTCCGTGGAAATTAACGACGAAAAGCGTTTGGACGGGCGTAAAAATACTATATCGACCTCAGTAGGCTTTCCAAATAGTAAGATGTTCTATAAATATAGAAATCAAAAGGGTGGACGTTGGTGTGTTGTAGCTATAAGCAAACATGTCCTGACGGAATTGGATTGTATGTTTTGCAAGCATAACGCAGCAGATGCTCGTATTTCTGGTGTGGCTGATGAAGAGTTAGCTAAACCTGAGAGTCTTGCTGGTATGTATGATGAGGTAGCGGGGCTACCTAGCAGGGGTGAACAAAACCTTCGAAGCTATGATGCAACAGATGTTCAAGCTGAGGTGTTAGTTCGAGACCATATACCTGCAAAATATATTGTGGGTATAGCATTTCAGGACAAACCTTCAAAAGAACGATTTGAAGAACTCGCTGGGAAACGGAAAGTAGTGTTACACTCAAGAAATAAAGGTCTATTTGGTGCTCGAGAGTATGTACGAAGGTAATTTTAATGGCTGACAGACCCATCTTTATACCCAAAGTAGATGAAGTTGGAGTGAAAGAAGTTAATATAAACTTCAAATGGCATAGTGGCTTTGCTTTGGTGCAAAAACAAAAGACGATCCATGAGCTACATGAAAGAGCTTGTGGGTTGGGCTTTAGTAATATACTAGAGATTTCAAGTAAATCTCCAGACACTCTAGGTGTTAACCTTAGTGCTTTTAATTTGTTAATTACCACACAAAAAAAGAATCAAAGTTTCTCAGTAGAATCAGCTTTTCAAGGTAGTAAAGTATTCGATCAAGGTGGACCATATTTGGATCTATTCGCGGTAGACTCAAAAACCGCAAAAAAAGATCCAAGAATTAAGTCATCGGGTAACTTAGAGTGCTTCCTCTTTTTTAATCAAAAGTTTCCAATTTTGCCTCGTACATATTTTTACGACTGGCTATATATTAATGCCCTAATGCAACATCCGAAGTTAGCTGAGCAGGTTATGCTATTTAATGGATTTAGCGATATTGAGTTTAATCCAGAAAAATCAATTAACTGCCAAGCTCACGCTGTCGCACTATTCATTAGCTTAATAAGCAATGGTATCCCTCAACAGGACTTAAAAAATCCCGAATCCTTCCTTGAATTTACTCGTTCACATTATGAGAACCAGAAACGAGCTGTTCAAGTTCAGTCGAAAATGTTCTGAAAACCTAACAAACAATTTAAGAGTGATTCCCCACGCTTGGCATTTTTGGTTTGGGTTAAGTTTAGTGTTTACGGTGTTCAAATTGAGTGCCGTGGTAGCGTGGCTCACACCTTAATTGGGCGTTATAAGGCTTATTTAAACTTGGGAGGGTTGGTATGTTGAATAGAGAAAATACTGGACTTATCGTCGTTGATATTCAAGGTAAACTCGCTCGTTTAGTTTATGAAAGTGAAGCTTTAATTTCTAATTGTCAGAAACTAATTAAAGGTGCTCAGGCTCTACAGTCGAAGAACTCAATACAGTCCTTAATCACGAGCCTATAACTAAGTTTTCTTTTAACGGATGTGAATCTTCAGAATTCTTAAGTTCAATTAAAAGCCAAAAAGTAGATACCTGGCTAATTTGCGGAATAGAAGCGCATATTTGTGTTTACCAAACAGCAAAAGGTTTGCTCGAACTAGGTTGCAAAGTGGAGCTTGTCAGTGATTGCGTTTCATCTCGAACTTATTTAAATAAACAGCTCGGCGTTAATCGTTTACAAAGTATCGGTGCAGAAATTACAGGTTTGGAAATGTGTTTGTATGAACTCGTAAAGGACTGTCGAGAGCCAGTATTCAAGAAAATTTTGGGGTTAATTCGTTAGTAAAAAGTCTTATAACAAGCAATTTAAGCAGACTGCCAACGCTTGGCATTTTCAACTTGGTTTAGCTTCAGTGATTTAGGTGGTAAAATTGAGTGTATTGGTAGCGTTGTCAGCTACTTAATTGGGCGTTATAAGCACTTCCTAATATCGGAGTTTAGATGGAAAGTGAAAGACTTAAACTGGTACCTCCGTCCTTAAATTATATTGATGTTATGCATGGGGTCATTGAAGAATCTAAGCAAGATCTCTCTCAGTTTTTGCCTTGGGTTTCAGGCTCTTTATCTAAACAAGTTCTTGAAGATAACACTAAAGAAGCAATGGTGAACTTCTCCCGTTGTACTGGGGAGTTTTGGTTTAATATCATTGAAAAGAAAACAGGGTTGTTTATAGGTGTAGTAGGTTTTATTGTCAGAGATAAATCAGTGCCATATTTTGAAATTGGCTATTGGTTACAAACTTCAAAAACTGGTTTTGGCTACATAACTGAATCTGTTGGTTTGGTTGAACAATATGCTTTTCATGACTTATCAGCACGACGAGTGGAAATTAAAATGGCAGCGTCAAACCTTAAGAGTCAGGCTGTTGCAATACGTTGTGGTTATCAGGTTGAAGCAACATTAATTAACTCTAGGCGACTGCCGTCAGGTGAGCTCGATAGTACGATGATTTATTCTAAAACGCGCTTATAACAAGCAATTCAAGCAGACTGTCAACGCTTGGCATTTTCAACTCGGTTTAGCTTCAGTGATTACGGTGGTAAATTTGAGTGTATTGGTAGCGTTGTCAGCTACTTAATTGGGCGTTAGGGCAAAGGAGGTCAAGTGGATATAAAACTACCGAGTTGTTTGTTGGTTTTGGCTATGATGAGTGGATGTAGTGATAATGTTTGCCAATCAGATCCAACTACAGAGTTTAATTTGGCTCTTGAAAGCTTAATTAAGGGTGGAGATGAGTCGCTTTCACTCCAGCTCATTCAAAACGGATTAGATGTAAATTATCAAAACAACTGTGGTGCAAGTTTGTTACATATATCCACGATTGTGGGTAATGAGCCATTGGTTACGTTGTTATTATCAAAATCTGCAACCCCTAATGTTTTAAATTGGCAGGGTGAATCACCAGTTTATATGGCTGCTCAATGGGCTGAAGACGATATACTAGTTAAGTTATTACAAGCAGGTGCAACTCCTAATTTAGTTGTTGGAGAAACTGCGTTTAGTCCTTTAATGATTGCTGTGTTTAATGAAAATATGAGTACGGTCGAAATCTTAATAGCACATGGGGCAAACACTGATTTTGTTAATGAGAATGGTTTATCAGCTTCTTCTATAGCAAGAGAAAATGGTTACGAAGAAATATTAGCGGCTCTTGAAACGAAAGTGCCCTAACAAGCAATTTAAGCAGACTGCCAACGCTTGGCATTTTCAACTCGTTTAGCTTCAGTGATTTAGGTGGTAAATTTGAGTTTGTTGGTAGCGTTGTCAGCTACTTAATTGGGCGTTATAAAGCACGCATAGAAAAGGATTTTACGTGAACATTAGAACCGGAAAATTGAAGGATGTAGCGGGTATCACTGATATTTTTAATTTCTATATTGAACATACAAATGCACGTTTTGAAGAGTCCCCATTTTCGTTAGAAAATCGACAACAATGGTTTT
>NZ_VTXD01000067.1 GCF_013114625.1 Vibrio sp. 99-70-13A1 | reverse complement strand
GGTTGTGACATCACTTTATGGCGTAGTTTTCTTCCTTATGAAATAGGGTCGGTATTAAAGGTTTCATATTCAGTGGGTGTTATGCAGAAACGTAATATTTACCTTCCTAAAAGTGTATTGAACGCTACTGATTGGAAGTTAATTTCGGAACATCGTACATAACAAGCAATTCAAGCAGACTGTCAACGCTTGGCATTTTCAACTCGGTTTGGCTTCAGTGATTTCAGTGGTAAGTTTGAGGGTATTGGTAGTGTTGTCAGCTACTTAATTGGGCGTTATATTTGTTTTGATTTCAGAGGTTTAATCGGGAATTCTGATTTAAAAATAGTCTTTGTCTAGTTAGATTCTTTGTTATAAAAAGCCAGTTTCTTTCTTCAAATATCTATTCTTCAACCCGATATATTTGTTGTACTTTTCGCGGGTGTCAAATCGCTGGGGTCGTATTTGAAAAAGTGTGTTTCTCATCGGTTGAAAGTCAGCCCCTTTAAAATTATCTGAGTTGAAACTTGGCTTAATGTTGAAGGTTAACGGGGTCATTTGCGGCGAGTTTTTCTGTGTGAATGGGCTTTCAAATACTTTTAGCCCTCAATTCTTTCTCAATTGAATAGCGTGAGAATCTAAAAATATAACAAGCAATTCAAGCAGACAGTCAACGCGTGGCAGTTTTACTTCCAATTTGGTTTCAGTGATTTAGGTGTTATGGTTGAGCGTATTAGTAGCGTTGTCTGCTACTTAATTGGGCGTTATGTTCTAGAGGGAAAACTATGATTTTTACTACTACAGAAAATATCCCAAATCGTGAGATTGTGGAGATTTTAGGTGTTGTAACTGGAAACGTTGTTCAAACCAAGCATGTTGGTCGAGACATTATGGCTGGTTTTAAAAGTCTCGTTGGTGGTGAACTAAAAGGTTATACAGAAATGCTTTCAGAGGCTAGGGATACAGCTATTCAGCGTCTAGTTTATGAAGCGACTGATTTGGGTGCTGATGCGGTAGTAGGAATACGGTTTTCTACTAGTGCGATAATGGATGGCTCTTCAGAAATAATGGCTTTCGGAACAGCGGTAAAGTTACGAACATAACAAACAATTTAAGCTGACAGCCAACGCGCTGCATTTTTATCTCCAATTGGTTTGGGTGTAATCGGTGCGTTGCTTTAGGTTCAGGTTTGCGTTGGTCTGCAACTTAATTGGGCGTTAGGGCTCTACAGAGGACATTATGGACTGGATGCTAGTAAATCAACTAAAAGCTGAAGTGACATTTGAGCTCAAAGATATAATACCTAAAGGTTATTTCGAACAAGAGCTTGGTACATTCGAACTCAAGAAAGAACTAGATCCAAGCGGTTTATTGAGTAAACAGTCGCATTGGGGATATTTAGCTGCGAAGCTAGGTCATGACCTACAACAAAGTAATACTCAACTTATGAGCGCTAAACAAAAATGCGCATGCCAGCTAATGTTGTTCATTGCTTTTTATGAGTCAACAAAATCAGCTGAAGATAGTTGTAAAAAACTGCACCAACTTGTTTCCGAAAAAGGTATTAAAGAGGGCAATTCGCTAGAAGTTTCAAAGCAACATGAAAAAATGTTGAAAGTACACGAAAGGTCGGTGAAAAAAACTTTAAGGCAGTACTTATTCTATCTTGACCCTGAAAAAGCTAAAGTATTTTATTCGGCATTTACGGAAGCTGATTTAGTTGAATTGGGAATAAAACAGAGCCGTATCCAAAGGTGGATTGCCTCAACACAAAAACACCTAGCAACTATTGTAGTTGCTGTTATTACGAGTGTTTGTAGCGTTTATGTTTTAAGTTTGTTGGGATTAAAGCCCTAACAAACAATTTAAGAGTGACTCCTAACGCTTGGCGAGTTCACTTCGATTTGAAACTTGTGTTTACGGCGCAATGGTTTAGCTTAGGTGTTATAGCGTTGTCGCACCTTAATTGGGCGTTATGTAAGTAGGATAGTATGTCGAATAATTACTCAAGATCTGACTTAATGAAGATCGCTATAGAAGAGCATTTGAAGAGCACTGAGTTTCCACGAGTTGGGGTTGCTGTAGCGAAAAGTGGAAAATTATTAGCTACAGGCTACCGTGGTGAAACTAACAGCGTTCATGCTGAGCGCGTAGCTATAAGAAAACTAACCGATGAACAGATTAAAGGTGCAACCATTTATACGACGTTAGAACCTTGTGTTGAATTACATAAAGACCAGAAGATTTCATCTTGTGCTCAGTTATTAATCGACTCTGGTGTAAACGAGGTTGTAATTGGTGTTTTAGACCCTAATGGAACGATTTATTCTCAAGGTTACAGAAAACTATTGGAAAACAATATTAATGTCAGCTTCTTCAATCGAAAGCTTAGAGTTGCTGTCGAAGAGGAGTCTTTTGACTGCGGTAACATACATAAAATTTATGGTTGTGGTAAAAGAAGAGTCCCTGTCGTACACAGTGGGAACGAAATTGAAGTCCAGTTTAGTGAGGCAGATGAAAGAACAATTGATATAAAGTGGGCTACATTGCAGTCTACACATGGGTGTGTTGACCTTCAGGGCAGTAACGGTTCTGTGTTAGTTGCCGCCGGTGCAAGAAACTTCGGCGACATTAGTGATCCAACAGTATTCCGTTTCCCAAGCCATTACGCAAGAATGCACAAAGGCGATATCGCTATAGTTAAGCCATCAAATTCAACTTTTTATGTTCTTATTCAAGTGGTTGAAATTTTTGATAACGACATCATTTTTAAATGGGAAGTGAGAAACGACAAGTGATTATAGGCTCAATACTTACATAACAAAGCATTTAAGAGTGATTCGCAACGCTTGGCAGTTTCGCTTCGCTCAAGTATAGCCAAGCGCCGCTCACACCTTAATGCGGCGTTAGGGCTACAAGGAAATTATGGCACTTTATTTTATTATCGAAAACGAAGACCTAATTAATCAGCGAATTAAAATCGGAATCAGTAAAGATCCAGTTAAACGTCTAAAAGCTTTGCAAACGGGGAATTCGAGAAAACTTGCCTTAATGGGTTGGATTGACAGTGGTACTGATCGTGAGCTTGAAACACAACTACACAAGAAGTACAAAGAGCAACGTGTAATTGGGGAATGGTTCGAAATAAACCATGAAATTGTACTCGATTTATTAAAAGCGCATAGTCACTGCAGTTATATCAAAAAACAAACTAACGCAGGTGAATTAATCGGTTATGACAGGCATGGGATTCCCGAATATGAAGATACGTGGGAATGGGGAACACTCGATAATTCAGACTATTGTCCTGGGTGCGGTAGTAGTCTAGGACTTAGTTACAATGAAAATTATGGTGGTGAACGCTGTTTAAAGTGTGGTTTCACCGTGTAGTTGCAGCCCTAACAAAGCGTTTAAGACGGATTCCCAACGCTTGGCATTTTCGGTTTGCTTTGAATTTTGTGTTTAGGGCACAATGGTTTAGGCAGGGTGCTCTGCGTTGCTCACCACTTAACGCGGCGTTATGTGTAATCCAGAGTTCAGGGAAAGAATGAAAGTACTTATAGCAGGAGCCAATGGATATATTGGTAGCCACGTGACGAAGATGTTTGTTGAAAGTGGCTTTGAAGTTTCGACATACAGCAGGGCTAGCGGTGTCCTACCTGATGCTAGAAATCTCACTAAAGTGCCCGCAGATTTCTCTGGTTACTTTGATGTTGTTGTAAATTGTGCTCGTCCACATTGGTCAGAATTTTCGCCAGAGGAAATAGTTGATATAGAGTCCAAGTTGCTAACGCAGTTGGATAGGCTAGCGGTTGAAGGTGCGACCAAAATTCACACTTCAGGCGTTTGGCTATTCGGTAATGCTTCTCACAATGACCTCAAAATGTTTAGGTTGAAGCCTCTAGATGTGGTGAAACTGGACGCCGTTACAATAGGTAGCGCTATTAAAAAGAAGTGGCATGTAGTTTATTGTCCTAGTTTGGTTTATGGCGGTGAAAACTGTCAGCTAAAGCGAATTGTCGACTCTTTATCTGACCAAACGATTCAAGTAGCTATACCATCGCAAGGTCATAACCAATATATCCACGTCAATGACATCGCAAGGTTTTATTTATCGTTGGTGCAAGGTCGAATCTCCTCAGCACAACATTTTATTGCCGAGACTAAGGGGTATAGCCCTGAAGAGTTTTCCCAGTTGTTGCTGGACTCTCGAATCATAAAAAAAGTTAGCAAAAGTAATTGGCGTGAGTTTGAAAATACCCTTGGTTTTTCGGCAGTAGAAATAGAAAAACTGAATCTTAAACTTCCAGTTAGCCCTTTGTTTGAACCGAAAGAGTCCTTAAGGAAGCACATAGAAAATTACACATAACAAGCAATTTAAGCAGACTGCCAACGTTTGGCATTTTCAACTCGGTTTAGCTTCAGTGATTTAGGTGGTAAATTTTAGTGTGTTGGTAGCGTTGTCAGCTACTTAATTGGGCGTTATATTCATCCGGAAAACTGGAGATAAATAATGATGAACATACAACTAGAAAAACCAGTCTTCTATTGTAATAAATTTGCTTTGAGGTTTGAGTTAGGTTCTGATGACGTCGGCATATGGTTGGATGATGACCGAAAAAATTATAATGAAGAGTATTTTGAAATTGCGATGAGTAGAGCACTTAGCATCTATGAAGCAGCATTTAAACCTTCGGATAAGATCAAAATCTGTTATCAAATTTTCTCCGATGGACGGAAGAAAATTAGAAAAAGTGACTACTTCTTTAAACTGTTCGAGCCTCTGTGTGGTAAAGCTTTAAAGTTTTCGGAACATCGAGATATCTATACCGAAGATCTAGATTACAAAAAACATTGCTGGAAAAGAGTTACCATCTCCGGTGTATCAGTATCAGATTTAAATATAAAACCGATCATTCAGGCTTGTATTGACTATGACTTTGGTGATCGTGGATCAACCCTAGCAGGGCAACTGTTTATAATTAATTGTGACAAAGAACTGATGCTCCACCTCTATGATGACCGCGGTCTAGATGTTGCCGCCAGCAGTAAATGGGCTCTAGAAGACCTGTATAGAACGAAAAACCAGTTGTTACTCGATTACGATAAGCAATATATGGATAGTTTGTTCAAATGAATATAACAAGCAATTTAAGCAGACTGTCAACGCTTGGCATTTTCAGCTTGTTTTAGCTTCTGTGATTAAGGTGGTAAATTTGAGTGTATTGGTCGCGTTGTCAGCTACTTAATTGGGCGTTAGATGCGGCTGGCTCATATTTCACTTGACGTATTTGGCTCTAGATAGACAAAACTATAGATATTATTAACTTCAACCGTAGGGCTTAGTAAGTGTTTAAAAATAAGTATGCAATCGCTGTTGTTTTGGCTTCAATCTTTTTAATATCATCATGCACTAAAGTAGTAGAAAGAAGTGAGCTTGAGAAACTTATACAAAGTAAACAATTCGAACCTTTAATGGATCTTGTGGATGTTTACATTACAGAAAATGAAGAAGATGATTTTGGTTACTATGTTAAAGCTATAGCTTTGATGAATTTGGATGGCGAAAGCTCCGATATATTATCTGTTCTTGATACGGCATTTTTAAAGTCACCTGAAGATAAAATAGCAAATTATTCATTTTCAATGAGTGTGATGCTTTTGCAGAATGGATATTGTGATGAATCCTTACCGATTGCATCAAAGATGGGTTTTAACTTAGATGATGCAGAATCAAGAGAGTTTTACTTGCTTGGGACCGGATATGTTGATTGTATTTCTCAAAAAAACTCTAAATCAAAGAAATTCGTAATCACTCTGTATGAAAAGTTATTTGTTTTGACTCGGTATAATCATGAGCTAACACAAAGTTACATCACTTACTTGGCAAAAATTGATAGATTAGATAAAGCTGAACATGTTCTGTATAGATACGGCTTGCATAAGCCAAAATCGAGAACTCTTAGTGATTTACTTATTCATTTAAAAACAGAAAATGGTAAGGCTAACACAAGAGAATAGGTGAAGTAGTCCTGCCTTCTATTGGTTTATCTAGTCCCACGATGTATTGGCAAGCAGTAATAAAAGCAATGAACTAATTTTATAGTAGTGCTTTTTGCCAATGTGGAGAACTAAACGCTAGCCAATCTGGCGTTAGCTTAAAAGGAGTTACAAATGAAATGTGGGTGCTGTGGAAAAGAAATCGGCGACTTTGTTTTTGATAAGTCATATCAAATGCCTGATGAAATTTGGGAACTCAGTGATGAAGTACGAGATGAACGAGCACAAACACATTCAGATTTATGTCGTTTGGATTCAAGATACTTTATTCGAGGAGTTTTGTATTTGCCTGTCCATGCTGGTAAAAAAAGTTTTGGTTGGGGAATTTGGGTTGAAGTTTCGCAAGGTGATTTTTTCAATTATTTTGAAAAATTCGACTTCGATAATAGCAATGAATCACCCTTTTCGGGGGCAGTAGCTAATAGTTTACCAAACTACCCAGAAACAAGAGGTATGAAAGTTCAGGTTAGACTAGGTGATGGCACTCAAAGACCGACATTCCAAGTAATGGAAAAGGGACATTTGCTAACGAAAGAGCAAGAGAATGGAATATCGCTTGAAAGGGTTCATGTATTTAACGGTGGGTGAGTAAGCTAACAAACAATTCAAGAGTGATTCCCCACGCTTGGCATTTTTGGTTTGGGTTTAGTTTAGTGTTTACGGCGTCCAAGTTGAGTGTTGTAGTTGCGTGGCTCACACCTTAATTGGGCGTTAG
>NZ_VTXD01000066.1 GCF_013114625.1 Vibrio sp. 99-70-13A1 | reverse complement strand
ACATAACGCCCAATTAAGTAGCTGACAACGCTACCAATACACTAAAATCTACCACCTTAATCACTGAAGCTAAACCAAGTTGAAAATGCCAAGCGTTGGCAGTCTGCTTAAATTGCTTGTTATACGAGTGTTGCCTTCAGTGCCGCAGCTTGTTGTTCAAATAACACATTGTCAGATTCGGAGTAAGACTTAGCTACATTTACCCATTGAACTCCGGTTTCATCAATATGGCGAAACTCAATTTGTAATGCATATTTTGAACAACGAAGTAGACCAAATATAAGCCCTACAATCGTTAAAGTATTAATTTTTGATAAAGGATATGAATCTTTTTTAAAGCTAAACTCTTCTTGGCTTAGTCTAAAATCTGTTTCCTTGTACATTATTTACTCCATTCGTATAACGCCGCATTAAGGTGTGAGCAACGCGACCACGAAACCTAACCATACCACCGTAAACACGAAACCCAACAATGGAATGAAAAATGCCAAGCGTTGGGAATCACTCATAAATGCTTTGTTATGAAACTGTGTCAAAGTTATACCGGCGCAACACGACATAATCCAAACTACCACACCAGATAACAGGCTTGCCTGTTGTTGCATAATAACAATCACCAATGATGAGAGCATGACAGCCTTCTAATTGGTCTAATGATTTGTCTACCTTGAAATATTTGCGGAACTCTTCCGTTATTTCAGGATTGATAGAAACACTTAAACCATCACTGCGGTTACCAGCATTTAACCAAAGTCGACCATCAGCAGTAAAACCAGCATCACTGATAAATCCCCAATACACCCGATTTAACCCATTATAGCCATCGTGGATATCTTTGAAATTTACGAACAGTTCATTCGCTTTTTCTGGTAGCCCCAGAATTGGAGCATTAGGGATAGATACTTTTGAATCTGATGTATAGAGCTTGTCGGAACGTACTAGCTTATATAAGGTATTTTTAAGCGTGAGGTGCGCTGGGTAATCTTTACCACCACTGTTTTTGACCTCAATACCTGATCTTCGCTCTCCAACTGAAACATCCGGTTTAGGGGTTGGGCTTTGAACATCAACTTCATAATTTTTGTCTAAGCCAAGGTCTAAAACTATACCAGAGTCTGGATTAGCCGCAGGCTGACCATCACCACCATCTCCGTCATCAACGACCTCATAGTTAGTTGCGTAGTTGCAATCTTCGGTATGGTGAGCACAAAAGTGCGGGACTTTATTCCCGTAGCTCGATTTTCTGAACCAAGCATCTCCATTGCAGGAAGTGCATTGCAGATTTCGGCGCATAGTTACGATTGCTTTTTCACCCAACGCCCAAAAATCATCTGCATACCATTCTTTCTCATCAATAGAACAAAAAGCTATGTCCATGTTTTCTACCTCTTTATAATTATCGACCTAACCTGACTGAAAGTTTCATAACGCCCAATTAAGTAGCTGACAACGCTACCAACACACTCAAATTTACCACCTAAATCACTGAAGCTAAACCGAGTTGAAATGCCAAGCGTTGACAGTCTGCTTTAATTGCTTGTTAGGCGATTTTTACAGCGCCTACTTTCGTCCAACTTCGTGCTTTTCACTACGTGGTAATTCAGCATCTAAGTCATCCCAATTAGCCCTTGATGTAACAAAGTTATGAGAAATAGGTCGTTCCGATATATCGGTATCCAAAATACCTAAACGAAGGCGAAACCTTTTCGGAGATTGAGAATTGGAACTATAGATTGGACTTCCGCAACTTTTACAAAAGTACTTACGTTTACCCTCACTGCTTTCATAAAAAGTAAGAGTCTTATCGTTATCAATTAACTTTAAGTCTTCAGCGTCAATGAAACCATTGGTGGCATAGGCACTTCCGCTAGCCTTACGGCACAAAGAACAATGGCAATGAATAATATCGGTAACTCCACCATTCAATGACAACTGGATTGAGCCACACAAACAACTTCCTTTGTACATTTACACTCCTTAGCTAAAACTTTGCCTATTCGCCTAACGCCCAATTAAGGTGTGAGCCACGCTACCACCACACTCAATTTGAGCGCCGTAAACACTGAACTTGACCCAAACCAAAAATGCCAAGCGTGGAGAATCACTCTTAAATTGTTTGTTAACTTACTAGCTGTATTCTAAGTAAATAACTTTAAGAACATCAATTTCGTTTTTAAAATCACCAGTAATTCTTTTAATTTCAGCCTTATCGGTGATTTCTTCTCGTTTAACAATCGTTAGCTTTGCATTTCTAGGGAGCAAATATTCTTTCTCTTCTGCTGTATTGTCAGACTTTTCCATATACATAGCTTTTGCAGATTGTTTTGCATCGATGATAAGCAAGTATGGATCATAACCATCAGAGTTTGGATGACGATTATAATGTTGACGCAAGTTGTCATCTTGTGCAGATGTAGATAAGTAAGCAGGATCTTGAAAATCCTGACTTTTTATAAATCGCTCAACACAGTCACCGTAAACTGCACGATAAAGGCAAGTATCGGCTAGTAACGACTGGGAGTTGATAGCTATATCAAGGCTGTTCTTGTGAACTTCGTCCTCAGCTGTTAAGGCTATTGCATTACGGAGGTTATGATTCACCGTATACGCAAAACCACCACCCGCACCGTCACTTCTTTTGTAAGCATCAAATGCTTCTTGCTCTACCGTCGAGAGATATTCATAAATAGTCAATCTTTACTCCTGTAAGTTAACGCCCAATTAACTTGCGCAGCAACGCAATACAGAGGCTCTGCACTGCGCCATAATCACTGAAACCTATTAGAAGTAAAACTGCCACGCGTTGTAAGTCAGGTTAAATTGTTTGTTATGTGCTAATTTTATCCGTCATAAGCTAAAACTGCACTTTTGAGACCTTGAATGTCTGATGCGCATAAATACCTTTTTAATGAATCAAACTTTTCAATCGGCCAGTCATAAATTTTAAGCTGCAATAATTCGTCAATCACTAATGGCTCAAAGCGATATTTGACCAATTTAGCGGGTGTACCACCAACGACACTGTATGGTGCTACATCTTTAGTCACGACGCTATTCGCTGCAACTATGGCACCCTCTCCAATAGTTACGCCTGGCATAATCATGGCTCTCATTCCGAGCCATGAACCATCGCCAATGTAAGTGTCACCTTTGCCAATATAAGCTTCGTCAATGTAGTCCATAAATGGGTATAAACAGAACCAGTCACCTCGATGAGTATGGTTACCTCCCATCAAAATAACGACTTCAGCACCGACACAAACATAGTCACCAATGTGAAGTTTATCTATTTCCCACCTTGGCTCCCAATTTCGACTGATTTCGTCACCATGTAAGTATCTGACAGCCGACTCTTCGAAACCATTG
The DNA here is from genome assembly GCF_013114625.1 of Vibrio sp. 99-70-13A1. Lineage (GTDB taxonomy): Bacteria > Pseudomonadota > Gammaproteobacteria > Enterobacterales > Vibrionaceae > Vibrio. The sequence goes on along the minus strand of NZ_VTXD01000066.1, from coordinate 3,609 downwards.
TCCCAACAATCACTGTAATAGCTGTGGGTGCCCTTTATAATAATATTCGGATTGGTTACTACCTCATGTAGTAACTGAAATTTTGACCAGTGTTTCTTTTGCATACTTGACCTCAAGCTAATGTTAAATAATAAGAATTATTGAAATAACATTACGCTCGTCAGTGGATCCGAGGCTGCTTTAACAAAGGGATAAGTTGCATAATTCACTCTGAATTTCGGGGAAAATCGATAATAGCACATAACGCCCAATTAACTTGCGCAGCAACGCAATACAGAGACTCTGCATTGCACCTTAATCACTAAACCTGATTAGAAGTAAAAATGCCACGCGTTGCAAGTCAGGTTGAATTGTTTGTTAGGTTTTACCACAATCGACTGATTTAATTGATAAAGAATTGCGATACCAATTTGATTTTAATACTCAAGTCACACGCAAGTACTGAAAATGACACTTCAAAAAATGAAACAGTCTCATGAACTGAAACCAATACTCACGATCAAATAAGTAGAAAAAGAGAAAATCAGGACGAGTATTTCTATCCACAACTTCAAACCGAAGAGGCAAAAACACTCAAAGCGACTTTAAGCCAGTTACACTTCCAATCATTGCTTCTCTGAACCAAAATGAAGCACCCGCGAACCTTGGCATGTTTACGGTTGAAGAGAGTTTTAATCTTGAAACCTCGATATTCAACTGCTGAAAATAGCTGAAATAAACAGGTTGAGAAATTGACAAATCACCTACTTCACATTGATGTTAAGGCGCTGATTTATAATAAAACCTAACGCCCAATTAAGTTGCAGACCAACGCAAACCAGAACCCAAAGTAACGCACCGATTACTCCCAAACTGTCAGACCTAGTTGCTTTCTTCTCACATAATAAAAAGTAGACATCAGAAAACCAAATACCAAACCACCAATACCAGCTTCTATTAACGTCTGAACTACTGTCTTATCTAGAAACTGTCCCGTCATTAGCCATGAGATCACGCCAAAGCCGACTCCGAAAAACATACTGGTAAAAAACAGGTTTATTAAAAATTTTTGATAATACGGAGGTGGGAATTTAAAACCAAGTAGCCTTAGCAACTTAATTATTGGAGGATTAAAATTTGATTTCCAAACACCTTTTTCTTCCAACTCGTTATGGGCAGCATCTAACTGCTTCTCAAATGACATTTCAACTTCCTTTTATAGCCATGATTTTATTAATAAACCTAACGCCCAATTAAGTTGCAGACCAACGAAAACCTGAACCCAAAGCAACGCACCGATTACACCCAAACCGTTTGGAACTGAAAATGCCGCGCGTTGGCTGTCAGCTTGAATTGTTTGTTAGATTGCCCGCACGATGAAACCAAGTTTAGCGCCAAGGTGCTGAATTGGTTACAAATCTACTGGCTTTGAACTCAGAAGTAAAACGGATAGTTTGAAACTCAATCATAGACAACAAAACGCACTTGGCTAAGAAGCGAAATGAGCTGAAATTGGAGTAATTCGATTGGCTAAAATGGCAAAGAATTCAGGCGAGAAACCTGACAGCAAAGTACGCTGAAGCCGCAACTTTCAATGAAGCTCCCACGAAAAAGAAGCCGCGCAAAATGAACTTGAGCCAGCAAAACTTACTAACGAGGAGACTTGCGTGACGTTGCAGCTAATTAACCGACAAACTTTCTACGTGCGATGGTCATTTTGATGGCATTTTTCACGAAAGGAACAGGTGTGCAGCTCGACGCAGAACAAAGATAAACGGATAATTTAACCCTTTGAATCTTAAGCAATATAACGCCCAATTAAGTAGCTGACAACGCTACCAATACACTAAATTTACCACCGAAATCACTGAAGCTAAACCGAGTTGAAAATGCCAAGCGTTGACAGTCTGCTTAAATTGCTTGTTATACGCGTGGTTGAGGCTCGAGCGAGATACTCATTACACTATGATTCGGCTCACTTTCAATATCAACAACAGACCAACCCAAAGACTCATAAAGTGACGCAACATGGGTATACGCATAAAGGTGGCTTTGAATGCTTTCCAACGCTTGTTCAACACCCAAGTTAATCAATTCGCTTGCGACCCCTTGACCACGCCATTCTGGTGAAACAAAGACCGCATTTAACCAAATAACCTCACAATTTCCATGAGGCTCTTGATAACGTGAATAAGCTAAACCACCAATAACTTGATTATCTCTGAGAGCAACGATAACTGGAGGAAGTTGGGCATCTTGCTTATAAGTGTCTACGAACAAAAAATCAGACCATTCACTTTGAAACAACCTTTCTAAAACTGCCCAATACTGACTATTTTCACCGCAGTTTCTGAATACTACTTTGTTCATGTAGGACTATTTCCTTGAGAGCGTATAACGCCGCGTTAAGTGGTGAGCAACGCCTACCACCCGACCTAAACCATTGTGACATAGACACTTAACCTAAAGTAAGCCGAAAATGCCAAGCGTTGAGAATCCGTCTTAAACGCTTTGTTATGTGATGATGCTCGGGATCGTTTTCGTTGGCAATGGATTTACCCCTAGCGTGGCAAGCTTATTGGATACAAGCAGTTCCCGAAGTTTTGAAATTAAATCAAGAACATGAGAATCCCAGTTTTGTTTGATCAAATTCAAAATAGGAAGCAACGAAGAGTCATAATTTGCTCTTTGCTGGGGTCCAAGTGCCATAAACATTTGAATCGTTCCTATTGCATTATGAAAATCTTGAACAATGGAATGATCACTATCAACTATGACCACGTACTTCCAGCCAAATTCAGTACTAACCCACCTACCAGTTATACGAGCAGGCTCCGGTTCAATTTTTCCTGTGAATATATTAGGTGTTTTGAACGTCCGTTGTTTAACCCCAAACCCAAAAGAATAGTACTCACCTTTTTTTCTTTTCCAAAAGGAATCTAATAACAATTCATGCCCGTGATTGCCTTCGACCTCTCCCAAAATTCCATAATTTTCATCTTCTCGTTTTAGCAGAACACATAGATCAGCGTAAGCAACTTTCTTAGCAACATCTTGATGCTGTAACTTTCCATAGCCCAAGAGAAATGGATTAAAAGTTTGTGCAAAGCGCAAACCGCTATTGAAGTCCTTACAACTAATATGAACTCCGTATTCTTGAGTACTAGACATAAAATCGAAGCTATGGAGATCAGACAATTTTGACACAATATCATTAAATATCGGTCTACCCTCTTCACTAGTTAAATAGTGACACAGTAATGCTTGAAGACCAAAGTTTTGCAGAGATTGCTTAATATCGTTGAAGAAAGCAAAGCCTGCTTTTGAAGCCAAGTTCCCCAATGTAGGTTCGACATTATCCATATAAGGGCGGTTAAAGCTATGAGTCAATGTTTTTTGTTCATATAGCGCTTCAAGTATGGAACAGTAATGCATAGCCCAATAGGCGTTCAAATCCAGATGAATTCCTGGCTTTATGATTTCTACTATATTCTCGTTCATTTATACCGACCATCCAATAAATCACATAACGCCCAATTAAGTAGCTGACAACGCTACCAATGTACTCAAATTTACCACCAAAATCACTGAAGCTAAACCGAGTTGAAAATGCCAAGCGTTGACAGTCTG
>NZ_VTXD01000065.1 GCF_013114625.1 Vibrio sp. 99-70-13A1 | reverse complement strand
TGTAGTACAGATAGCAGCAGTTAGAGTTGTTTTACCGTGGTCAACGTGGCCGATAGTACCAACGTTTACGTGCGGTTTCGTACGTTCAAATTTTTCTTTAGACATGGGGTGTCCCTCTAGGTACGGGTATTAGGTGGCATTAAGCCACGCAACCTTAAAAATGGCGTTAAGATATAAAAAGGAAAAGTATGCTTTAGACTGGTGCTAATACCCAGAGTCGAACTGGGGACCTCACCCTTACCAAGGGTGCGCTCTACCGACTGAGCTATATCAGCACACAAAAATGAGTTGGAGCGTGCAGCGGGAATCGAACCCGCATCATCAGCTTGGAAGGCTGAGGTAATAGCCATTATACGATGCACGCAACACGTAACTCTTTTGAGCTATTTAACCTTTAGAATATGGTGGAGGGAGACGGATTCGAACCATCGAAGGCAGTGCCGGCAGATTTACAGTCTGCTCCCTTTGGCCACTCGGGAACCCCTCCAAATTTTTTAGCTTTCTCTCATGGCCTGAATAACAGAAGGAGAAAGTGGTGCCGACTACCGGAATCGAACTGGTGACCTACTGATTACAAGTCAGTTGCTCTACCTACTGAGCTAAGTCGGCACAAGTGGGGCGCATTTTATTGAATGATTTTCCACCTTGCAATAGGAAAATTGAAAAAAATAAAAAAATCTTCAATATAGACACTTTAGAGTACTGTTTATCTCAAATTTTCGGAGATTATATTCATGCTGATCATTTTAGATATTTGATTTATGAACCGCTTGCTGTATTTTCCATTCAACTGATTTTCTTTCTATAGAGTGTTGTATGAGCCCATTTATGTCATTTGATCGCGCACATTGGTCTGATCTAAGAAATTCCGTGCCAATGACGCTATCAGAAAGCGACCTAAAAGAGCTTCAGGGCATTAATGAAAAGCTGACAATAGAAGAAGCCGTCGACATTTATCTTCCTTTATCGCGCCTGTTAAACCTCTATGTGGCAGCTCGACAGAATAGAAATTCAGTGCTTCATCAATTTTTGGATAAGAAAGAAACTGCGCCACCATTCATTATTGGTATCGCTGGCAGTGTGGCGGTAGGGAAAAGTACGACAGCAAGGTTACTAAAAGCTTTACTATCTCGTTGGGAAAATCATCCTAAAGTTGAACTCATCACGACTGATGGTTTCTTATACCCCAACGAAGAATTGCAAGCGCGAGGTTTAATGACCAAAAAAGGCTTCCCTGAGTCTTATGATATTAAGCGTTTAGTACAGTTCGTTTCAGACGTAAAAGCATGTAAGCGCAATGTGACAGCCCCTGTATACTCACATTTGACTTATAACATTACAGATGAGGAAAAAACCGTAGATCTACCTGATGTTTTGATCATTGAAGGGTTGAATGTACTTCAAAGTGGGATGAATTACCCACATGAACCACATAGAGTTTTTATTTCAGACTTTTTAGACTTTTCTCTTTATGTCGACGCTGACAGTTCGCTTATAAAAGAGTGGTATATCAATCGTTTTATGAAATTCAGAGAAGGGGCTTTTACTAAGCCCGGGTCTTACTTTAGTCATTATACAAAACTGTCAAATCAACTAGCTTTTGAGAAAGCAGAGAATATTTGGCAATCAATTAATGGGCTTAACCTAGAACAAAATATTTTACCGACTCGAGAACGTGCTCATCTGATCCTACGAAAAGGACAAAACCATACGGTAGAAGAAGTGCTTTTAAGAAAGTGAGCAATGGTAACTAATCATTTTTTCTAAGAGATATTTCTCCTCCTATGTAGCTCTCGATGCCATTAATCGTCTTAAGTAACACAGCGCCCTGTTCATTAATTCCCATGACTTCTCCCTCCACTTCTCTTGGACCAATTAATAACCGCACATTGCGACCTAAGAAATTATCTAAGCGATTCCACCTAGGGACAAACCCTGACATCCCATTTAATTCATAATCAGTTAAAGCGGTATGCCACGCTGAAATCAATGCTTGAGCAAGTTCCGTTCTATTGGGAATATCCCCGTCACAAACTTCTGTAAGTGATGTCCATGGCTGATCAATCCCCTTCACTTCCGATTTCATCGACATATTTAAACCTAAGCCAATGACAATGTTAGCTGCCCCGCCGGCTTGGCCCGATAGCTCAACCAATATCCCTGCAAGTTTCTTATCATTATAATAAAGGTCATTCGGCCATTTTAATTTCACGCCTTGAACCCCTATTTTTTCTAAGGCTTCAACAACGGCAACACCGACCACAAGGCTTAAACCCATAGCAGCAGCCATACCAGCATCAAGTTTCCAATACATTGAGAGGTATAAGTTTGCGCCAAAAGGGGACACCCATTCACGCCCACGTCGTCCACGACCAGCTGCTTGATATTCAGCAAGGCAAACTGAGCCAGAGGCGAGTTCATGTGTTCTATCAAGCAGATATTGGTTTGTAGAATCAATGATAGGTATCACATCGACAGATGCTTCACAGGAAGTTGCAATTAACGAATCGTGCTCAAGCATTTCAAGAGGGTTAGCTAATTGATATCCACGACCTTGTACTCGGAAAATATCAATGCCCCACTCCTGTATACCTTTAATATGTTTACTTACAGCGGCTCGTGAAATACCGAGTAGTTCACCAAGTTTTTCCCCTGAATGGAATTGTCCATCAGACAGGCACTTAAGTAATGTAAGCTTAGTAGTATGTTCTCTCATCATTGATTGTCCATAATTTCAGCCAAGTTGGTTTCGCATTTACTGCCAATGAAGCGGACTTCATGTTCCAAATCAATCTCAAAACGCTCAAATACCGCCTGACGAACTTTCTTTGCCAGAGTGATGACATCATCAGAAGTAGCCGGACCTACGTTAATAATAACGAGCGCTTGTTTAGCGTGAATTTGCGCCCCCCCTTCGGTCATGCCTTTAAATCCGCATTGATCAATGAGCCATCCAGCAGCAACTTTTACTGTTTCACCACAGGGGTAACCAACAATGTCGGGAAAGTTAGCTTGAACACGATCAAAAAGATCCTTGGAGATCACTGGGTTTTTAAAGAAACTTCCTGCATTACCTTGTTGCATCGGATCGGGAAGTTTTTCAGTTCGTATTTTGCAGACTTCATTAAAGATAGATTGAGCAGTTAAGTTATCAGTGCCAAGTTCTTTTAATGGCCCGTAGTGGTTACGTGCCTTCCAAGGCTTTTCTAAAAATAGTCCGATTGCAATGACGACTGCTTTTTCATATAAATCGTGTTTAAAAATTGAATCGCGATAGTCAAATAAACAGTCACCACGCGATAGTCGTTTAACTTTAAAAGTATCAAGGCAAAGGATATCGACATATTCACAAATATCTTTAAATTCAACACCATAAGCACCAATATTCTGAATAGGGGCAGACCCCGCACAACCAGGAATCATGGCTAAGTTTTCTAAACCTGCCATATTCTTTTCTACACTCCATTCAACTAAATCTGGCCAATCCTCTCCACCGGAAATATGTAACTTGAAACCATTAGATTCATCAGAGACCTTTTTCCCTAAAATCCTATTGATTATAACTACGCCAGAAAAATGCTTTGTAAACAGCATATTACTGCCTTTACCTAATATTAATTTAGGCAAGTTTTTCCACTGTTCTGATTTATAAACGGAAATAAGTTCTGCAATGGTATGAACTTCTACTAAAACATCACAGGTTTGATCAATCGAAAATGTATGAAAAGGTTTAAGGTTGGCGTTTAGATAAGATTGCATGGCGCTATTTAGTTAAATTACACTCAGTGTATTCTACAGCAGATAATTAAACAGCGCAGTGACAGAATGAACAATGTCGAAATAACTCAACTAGAGCCAATAAAAGTCCCACTGGTTAAAAAGTTTTATAAAGAACATTACCCAGCAGGTAAAGTAAACAAGAGCGAGTTGATTTACTCATTAACAAAAAACCATTCAATTATCGGTATTGTTCGCTTTAGAGCTATTGAAGAATATCGCCTATTAACGGGCATGGTAATTTCAACCGAGTTGCGTGGACAAGGTCATGGTAGCCTGTTAATGAATTATTGCGTCTCAAACATCCTCACTAACCAAGATTTCTGCTTTGCTTATCGCCACCTTGAAAGCTTTTACTCAAACCATGATTTCAAGAAAATAGATGCAGTAGATCTACCGAATAGCTTAAAAACATTATTTTTACGTTATACAAATAGCGGTAAAGATCTCATTCCGATGCACTTCCAAGCAAATTGTTAAAGAATGACTCGATTGTCTAGTCATTATGGGTATGACTTTGATAAAATTAGTGGTCCGCAATTTTGCATACTTTTAAGGTAAAACAGTCGATATGATTGCCAGTAGGAATCCATTAGTACAGCTGCCAACTTTGGCACAAGATCCAGATCAGTTTGATGTACTACTCTCAGCGCAAGAGTTCAGAACACGTTTACTTAAAGAAATATCGACAGCAACTGAGCGAATTTGTCTCGTTGCATTGTATCTAGAAGATGATGATGCAGGTCGTGAAATCATGACCGCTTTATATGAAGCAAAGCAAGTAAAACCAGAATTAGACATCAGTATTTGTGTTGATTGGCACCGAGCTCAAAGAGGCTTAATTGGTGCAGAGTCTTCTGAAGGTAATGCTGCAATGTATCGAGCATTTGCAGAACAATATAAACATTCCATCCCAGTTTATGGTGTCCCTGTTCGTGGTCGTGAAGTTTTTGGGGTTCTTCACCTCAAAGGTTTTATAATCGATGATTCGGTTATCTATAGCGGAGCAAGTCTCAACAATATCTATCTGAACTACCATGACCGCTACCGATTTGATCGCTACCATGTCATGAAAAACGCAGCTCTAGCAGATTCGATGTATGCGTATATAGAAGATGAGATGATCGCAGATAGTGCTGTCAATGACTTAGCAAAATCGAATAAACCAACTACAAAAGAAATTAAGCCTGCGATTAGACAGCTCAGATCAGCTCTAGCACGATCTCAATACCAATTTAACTCTCAAGAGATATCTTCAGAGCAAGTAGCAATAACTCCGCTGGTAGGTATAGGTAAGAGACGTAATAGATTAAATCAAGGTATCAACCAACTGATTGCACAGGCAAGAGACGAAGTATTCATTTGTACCCCTTATTTTAACTTCCCACCTAGCCTTGCTAAAGAAGTAAAAAAGGCACTTAAGCGTGGCGTCAAAATACGTATAGTGGTCGGCGATAAAACCGCAAATGATTTCTTTATTTCACCAGAAGAAGAATTCAAAACCATTGGTGGTTTACCTTACCTATATGAGGTAAACCTACGACGCTTTGCAAAAGCCAATGAGTCACATATTGCAAGTCGTAATCTTTCTATCCACCTATGGAAGCATGACAATAATAGTTTCCATCTGAAGGGGATTTGGGTCGATAAACGCTATATGCTGTTGACTGGGAATAATTTAAACCCAAGAGCTTGGAAGTTAGATTTAGAAAATGGGATTTTTATTCAAGATCACTACAACCACCTCTCAAGTAAGTTTCAAGGTGAAGTCGATAACATTCTTCAGCACACTCAGCTCATCTGCACCTATAAGCAATTAGAAAAAATTGAAACTTACCCAGATCAGGTTCAAAAGCTCATTCGGAAAATCACCAGAGTTAAAGCTGATCGAGTTTTAAAACAAATTTTATAAGCGCAAGCCCAGTATTTCGTATGCTGGGCTTATTTTTATAGCTTACTAACCACATAATAGAAGTTGCCTGATATTAAAGTTTACTCTGCGTCTCCCCTTTAATATCTAGCCATAAATACCTAAAGCACCTTCTTCCATTCATCAAAGCCCCCAAACAATCAGAAGAAACCCAAGAATCTTTTAAAAAATTCCACAGCCCTGGGCATATACACTTACAAGAAGTGCTTATTTAGTTTCAAGACGAAGCGAGATTTGGTCAACGCAATACCACAATGAAGATTTGGGCTAAAAAAGGAAGTCGGTCTAGAACTATTCAACAATCACAATTGGGGTTCGCTTATTTGTTTGGATCCGTGTGCATCAATACGGGCGAAGCTGAAGCGATGGTTTCTCCGCTAAGCATGACGAAGCGCCTTGAATTGCTCTCAACGGTAACACCTGCTGGTAAACATTCAGTGGTTATGATGGATCAAGCGAGCTGGCATCAAACACACTTAGCCAATCACTTTAAGTACATCACGATAATCCATATCCCGCCATTTTTACCAGAATTAAACCTGATAGAGCAAGTTTGGCAATTGCTTCGTCAATACAAACTAGCGAATAGATATTTTGAAAACTATGAACTCAGTGTGCAATGCTTGGAACAGCTTTTGTGAAGATAACCATCGTACACAAACAAAAATAGAAAAGCAGATAATACCAATTCCGATAATTTCATGATCTAATAAAGGTTCTTAAAGGAGTCCTTATGAAGCATGATTTTCCTAGTTTGATTAATTCCACATCCAATGCTCGACTTAGAATGCGTTATTTATCCGTTTCTCATTTTATTGACGGTAAAAGTCGCACTGAAATAGCTAAATACTTTAAAGTTAGCAGAGTAAGCGTCAATAAATGGGTCAAAGCATATCTCGATAATGGCTTTGAAGGACTTCAAGAGAAACCACATTCTGGTAGACCCCACCGCCTAACAGACGAGCAAAAATCACAGCTCAAAGAATATGTTATCGAACATGCCGTAAATGAGAGTGGCGGTCGTCTTCAAGCTAGAGACATTGGGCTCTATATAGAAAGCAACTTCAATACATCATATAAAAAGTCGGCGCTCTATCAGTTATTACATGACATAGGCTTGAGTTGGGTTACGACTCGCTCTAAACACCCTAAGCAGTCAGTTGAAGCTCAAGAATCTTTTAAAAAAATTTTCAATCGAAACGATCCTTAAGATCCCTGGTCACGTCCCCTTAAAAGATGTTCAAATATGGTTTCAAGATGAGGCTAGATTTGGTCAGCGCAATACAACAACGAGAATAAGGGCAGAGAAAGGTACGCGCCCTAGAGCAGTACAACAACAGCAATTTGAGTATGCATACCTTTTTGGAGCTGTATGTGTCACGACAGGAGAAGCTGAAGCTATAGTGGTTCCCCTTAGCAATATGGAAGCAATGAAAGAGCAACTCAGATTAATTTCTCAAGCCACACCAGCTGGCAAGCATGCTGTTGTGATCATGGATCAAGCGAGTTGGCACCAGAGCTATCTTTCTGATGAGTTTAAGAACCTCACCATAATTCATATCCCACCTTATTCTCCCGAGCTTAACCCTATAGAACAGGTATGGAGTTGGCTCCGTCAAAATGAAGTAGCAAATAGGTGCTTCGAAAACTATGACGATATCGTCGAAACATTATGTGGAGGATGGAATCGTTTTTGTGAAGATAAAAGCAGAGTCATCTCACTCTGCTTTAGAGATTGGCTAAAGTTGATAAGTTAATTAACGGAATTGGTATAAATACATTTCAGAATGGGACATGCTTAAACGTGAAAAGCCCTAGTCGTTAGACTAGGGCTTTTCAAATAGTGGCGGAGTGGACGGGACTCGAACCCGCGACCCCCGGCGTGACAGGCCGGTATTCTAACCAACTGAACTACCACTCCGCAGTGGTCAACTCACTAAGT
>NZ_VTXD01000064.1 GCF_013114625.1 Vibrio sp. 99-70-13A1 | reverse complement strand
GATGTGTATAAGAGACAGATACTTAGTATTCTTTATGAAAGCTTTCCATCTGAACCATATTTAGTAGATATAGATAAATATAGGGTTTAATGTATTTTTTATCATTAATGTTGATAACATCACATTAAATGTAGGGTAAATGAGTGAATAATAGAAAGATGTTATTTATGCTGTTTTGCATTATATTATTTCCCAAAATTTCAGAGGCGAAGGGAATTGACCTCCATAAAACCAATTATATTGGTTATGGCTATGTAAAAGATATTGATCATACAAATGGGTTCAATAATTATGAGGCTTCATTCCAATATAGCCTTAAAGTTCCAATTATTCATGAGAAGAATTCATTATTATTTGTTGCTTTTTCTCAGAAGTCTTTTTGGCAATTAGGAAATACCAAAGCCTCATCACCAGTGCATGAAAGTAATTATCAGCCTGAAGTTTTTTTAGAAAGTAGATTAACTAATAGTGTCGTTGCAAAGTTTGGTTACAGGCACCAGTCAAATGGTCTAAGTGGCAAGGATTCTCGAAGTTGGGAGAGAATATTTTCATCTATTGGTCATCAAAATAGTTTATATTTTTGGAATGCGGAAACGTGGTATTCATTTGGCATGTCTGATAACCCTGATATAAACAATTATTTACCATATTGGAATTTAGAACTAGGAGTAAATTACTATGATTCTGAGGTTTCTGTAAGTGGCGGGTATAATTGGGATAAAAAAAAAGGGAACATAACGCTTGAGTTAAGTCATCCTTTGACAAAAGAAATTGCCTTATACGTTCAGGTTAACGAAGGTTATGGCGAGTCATTAATAAATTATGATTCTCATAATTCAAGAGTGACACTTGGTTTTCGATTATTACCTAACTTTAATAGATGAACAGGTGCGCAGTCATGATAAAAGCAAACATTCACATTCGTTAAAGAGAGTAGGATTCTGTGAGAGATTTAAGTAACATTGAAGCTTTCTTAGACTATTTGGGTGATTCCGTAGTAATCTCCGACGAAAATTCTAATATTGTATTCACAAATAAAGCATGTCAAACGCTATTCAATTATTCAAAAAGTGACATGCTTAATATGACGATTGAATCATTAATTGCTTCTAGTCATATAAGACCTACACATAATAAAAAGTTAAAGCGGTACATTAGAAGTAATTCTGAATCTACTACCATCAAATATAGTACGAAATCGATACTAGTTCGTGAGGCTTTATCATGCATAAAGTCAGATGGAAAAAAATTTAAATCTAGAATTTCTGTATCAGTTATAGAAATTGATAGTATCAGGTATGGTATTGCCATTATCCATGATTATTCAAGCGTTTACAGTCTTATCAATAAGCTTAACAAGGAATCATTAACGGATAATCTAACGGGACTTTTCAATAAACGATATTTTAATAAAATGATCAGGTCTAAACTTGAGCCTAATAATGTTGGTATAGCTTATTGTGACCTAGCAAACTTCAAGAGTATAAATGATACTTTTGGTCATGACTTTGGTGATCAAGTATTGATAGAGTTTTCTGCGAGATTAATGAGCTCTCTTCGAAATAGTGATACAGCTATAAGAGTTGGAGGAGATGAGTTTTTAATAGTTTTTAATATTTCAAATTATTTTGATTATAAAAAAGATCTTCTATTATTTGGTGAATTATTAACTGGAATTACTCATTCACCTATCTATTTACAATCAATAGACACTTATATAGAACTTAAGATGAGTATAGGATTAGCAGCATGTCCATATGAGACCAGTGATATTGATGAAGGCGTTCAACTTGCGGATAAAGCTATGTATTATTGTAAGGTTAATGGTTGTGATTATAGTTTGTCTTCAGATATTGAATGATTAACAGTTTGAGTAGAGTGATTTTCAAATCAAGGATTTTTTTGTAAAAAACTTTGCATGAAATGCTCTGTTTTTGTCCGGATTTATGAATGTATCTATCTATAATGCATTGTGTTTTCTTATGGCATTGTTAAATAAAAGATAAGACCATCTGCCTATAAATATATAAAATACGAATGTAAGATTAACCAGTATTATATAGATTAGTAGTAAGACAAAACTTTATGATTGGATGGTAACTTAATTTATTGTTATCAGATTACTAAGTATTAGTAACTTGAAATGTTAGGTTAGTAATAGAGGAAATACAAAATCAAATGAGTTATAGAACATTGGATGTTGATTACAAAAATAAACTTCTTAAAATATTTGATACAGGTAGTGAAGGGCATTGGTTGATGGAACAAGATGGTCAACCATTTTATTATAATAGTACCTTTTATGAACAGTTTGATTTGGAGAAAGCAAATTGCTCTATTGAGTCTTGGATATCAATAATTCATCCACTTGATAGACAGATTTTTAAGAGAAATATATACAATATGCAAACTAATTCTAATAGTCGTATAGTCTCTGAATATCGTGTTATGAACACAAGAGGTCATTACGTTTGGATAGAAGAGTCTGGAACTCTAGTTTGTGATAATGATGGAAAATTTCTTGTTGGTTCTCATAGAGATATTTCAGACAAAAAATTAATGCAAGATTATATGTATCAAACTGCATTTTTCGATCCTGTATCTGGTCAAATGAATCGCAGTAAACTGATAAAAGATTTAAAATCTAACTTAGACATGAATAGTCGGCCTATTGTTCAAGTTAACCTTCGCCGTTCAAGAATGTATTCTAGAAAGCACGGAGACTTAGTAGTCGATGAGATTATTGGATTCCTTCAAGATTTTTCCTCTAAACAAAATGCGGACTGGACACGTTTGTACCGTATTAGCCCTGATTCCTATATCATAGTGTTTGGGAAAGTTATTGGTACTTTGGACTTGCTAAACCTTGTTAGATCTGTACAACCTTCTTTTAATGATTATTGTAAATTTAGTAAAGTATTTACTGGTGACGAGCTCTCTGTTGGAGGTTCGTATAATAGTGATTCAATTGAGTATGATGTGGTACTAGATGTCCTTGCTAAAACATGCGATTTTGCTGAACGTCAATGCGAATCCAGGTACGCAATCTATGATGATAAAGTTAATACACATATTGAACGTTTCTCAAGTATTCAAGAGAATCTAAAAAATGATATAGATGCTGGAAAAATGTCTATTGCTATACAACCTATTGTTTGTGCATCGACTCACAAAACTCTTAGCTATGAGGTACTTGTACGGTGGAAGCACGCTTATCTTGGTAATGTTCCACCTGATGAATTTATTCCTTTAGCAGAAGAACAGGGTCTAATTCATTCATTAGGTTACGACGTTTTGCGGCAAGCTTCAGAATTCCTAAACCAATATGATCGTGTGTACTCAGATAAAATCAAAGTTAATGTAAATGTTTCTGCTTTACAAATTTTCCGGCATGACTTTGCAGATAATGCAGTTAGCATAATTAGTCAATTCAATCTTAAACCAGAAAGGTTTATTTTAGAAATTACGGAATCAGTATTACTTGATTGCAATGTTAGTATCTTTGAACGTTTAAACTATTTAAAAAAATTAGGCTTTAAATTGTCTTTAGATGATTTTGGTTCAGGAAATAGTTCTGTTTTTTCTTTGTTTCAGCTACCTTTTGGACAAATAAAAATTGATAAAATATTAATTAAAGAAGCAACAGTTAATGACTCTTGTAAAAACTTTGTTCGGTTTCTATCCGAGTTTGGATCTTCAAATAATGTCGAGATTGTAGCTGAAGGCATTGAAGACTACAGTAAATCTAATCTGATTACCGGTATGGGAGTTACCCATTTACAAGGGTATGCGTTCGGCTACCCATTAGACATTAATCAATGGAAAAAATTTCATGCACATGAGATCTTATGAATAATAAAGAAAGGTTTTTCCTTGGATATCTACCGCTAATATTTCTTAGTATGATCTACATTTTAGCTATCTTAACTATGATATTTTTTTTGGGGAGTACGGACTACATGTCAGTTGACCCTATAAAAAATGTTGAGTTTGTTGTTGATAATCATGTATTTTTATATTATTGGTATTTTGTTATTTATATTGTCAGTGCTATTTGCATTTTTTTAGTTAGCCATTTCTTAAGTCGTGCAATCTCAAAATTTTCAGTACAAGGGGCTTCTTTCATTTTTTCAATAGGGAATATTTGGTCTGTTCTCTTGTTGTTGTCTGGTTTGGTTACAACCATAGGAATAACTGAAATCGTTCAGATGACAGAAAATAGCGGTCGTTCATTAGTTTGGAGTGTAATATCTGTAATACAGAATTCTTTTGGTGGCGGTCAAGAGCTTATTGGTGGTTTGTGGTGCTTCTCGATTACTTACATCGGTTTCAAGTACTCTTTGTGGTCGAAAAAGATTGTAATCATGGGTTTACTTGCATCAGTTTTGGGTGTTCTGTCAAGCATACATTGTCTACTTTTTTTAGGTGGGGGGTTCGGTCTAGCTCAAATAATTTGGTTTATTTGGATGGCAGGATTAATTAAATCCAATCAGTTCAATCATGTAAGTTGATTTTTTATGTTGTTATGATTCTTACGGAAATGAATCGTTTTCTTTTTTGTTAAGGTATGAATAAATAGGCTATTCTTAAATAGAAAGTCGAACAAAGAAGATTAAAATGAGATTATTATTTTATTGTACAGACAACTTTCAGCTTATGGATTTGTCTGGACCTGCTGATGTTTTTACAATTGCAAATATTTTATCAGAACAGCAGCTATTCGAATTGGTGTATGTTAGCCAATTTGGTGGTTCTGTCGTTTCAAATTCTGGGGTTTCTATAGAAACACATTCGTTTGAGGAGCTGGCTTTAGATAAAAATGATACGCTTTTTATTGTTAATGGCTTAGATTCAAACCCAGACCAATCACAGAAAGTTGATGATTTCATCAGAAACGCATACGAGAAGGTTGAGTCTGTTTGTTCTATATGTACGGGTTTATTTGTATTAGCTAAAGCTTTGCCAAATACTTACTTCAACGCTACTACTCATTGGCGGTACTTTGATGATCTAAAGGATCAACACCCTAATATATCACTAGATCACACAGCCCCTTTCGTTAACGATGGTAAAATTTGGTCTTCTGCCGGCATATCAACAGCTATAGACATGTCACTATCATTGCTTGAAAACGCTTATGGAAAAAAGATAGCTCAGCAAGTTGCGATGGCTATGGTGTTACCCAGTAGACGTAGACAGAATGATTTACAAATTAGTTTTCACTTATTACTCCAATTTGAATGTAGCAGCACTAAGTGGGAAAATTTGTTGCATTGGATACAAGAACATATTGCGGATGATTTGAGTATTGAAAATATTGCAGATCATATGGCTATGAGCCCTAGAAATTTTACTCGCCATTGCGGCAAAGAGTTTGGACTTACTCCGAAGAAATTAGTAGAAAAAATAAGGTTCGATACCGCATTGTCTTTACTTCAAGAAACTACGTTTACTTTGTCTTATATTGCGACAAGATGTGGATATAAACGTGAAGAAAATATGAAGAGAGCTTTTATGAAATTTCTGGATAAAACGCCAAATACTGTCAGAAAAGAGTTAGTAGGAGTTTAGCTTTGCATTTGCATAAGGATGTCTCTTTTTGCTTAAAACTTGTCTTATAGATGTTTCTTTTTTTTGGTTATATATAGTGAATTAAACTTTAAGAAGTTCGTTTATGAAGTCACTAAATTTCCAAAATAAAACCCAATTGATACTGGCGCCTCTTACAGCCCTATCATTTATATACATGTTCCAATATGGATTTTCATCTATGGATTTAATTGTAGTGATGACTCTTGTTTTCACTACTCTTATTATTAACCATGATAAGTTCGGCCAACTTATACCTTACTGTCTTTACGGTTTTGTTGCGCTACATATTCATCAAGCTTATGGTGACATAATGCTTCACTTTGAAGTATTTATTCTATTGGCATGTACTACTATATACAATGACTGGAAAATTGTATTTCATTGCCTTGTTGCAGCAGCAATTCATCATATCCTGTTTTATTATCTTCAAGTTAATTTTTCAATCGGTGTTTTTCTCTTTCCACCTGGGAGTGAATTTTCCATGGTTATAGCTCATTGTTTGTATGCTATTTTGCAAGCCTCTGTGTCTATTTATGGAAGCTTTTCCCTAAGTGATAACCTAAAGAAGCTTGATTATGTTGAAAAGACCATAGAACACATGGTAAGAGATGATAAACTCGTTCTAAATACAAATATCCAAGATGAAAGTGAGTTTGAAAAAAAATTCAATCAAGTTATTTATCGTTTAAGAGAGCTATCTAAATCTCAAACTGTCACTCTTAACTCTGTCTCATCCGTTTCCGATTCATTAGAGCATGATGTGCAAAGTATTAATGAAGAGTTATCATCTCATGCTTTGAATACTGAAATGGTTGCTACAGCGATAGAAGAGCTAGGTACTTCTTTTAATACCATTACAGCTTCGACTGAAGAGTGTAATGAAAATACAGCTAGAGCAAATCAACTAAGCCAACAAAGTATTCAAGAAGCAGAAGATTGCCGACACGGTTTAATTAGCTTAAAGGAAATTGCAAACGAAACTCAGGTTATTATTGATGATGTTGCAAGTGATACAGATAAAATTTCATCTGTTTTAAGCACTATAGCGACGCTTTCAGATCAAACTAACTTGTTAGCTTTAAATGCCACCATTGAGGCAGCAAGAGCCGGTGAGGCCGGCCGTGGTTTTTCCGTCGTTGCTGATGAAGTTCGACAATTAGCAAACAGAACTGATACAAGTTTAGACCATATAAAAAGCTCATTGACTCAACTATCAGAGAGTGTCGGTAAGTCTAATATACACGTATCTAGTATGTTAGGTTCTGCTGATAAAGTAACTTCTTCTCTTGATAAATTAATTGTTGGGTATAAAGAGATTTCTTCTAATGTTACAGCCGTGAATGATGAGATGTACCAAGTTTCATCAGCGATAACACAGCAGAATTCTGCACTGAATCAGATAAATAATAATATGTCAGTCCTTAATAGTTCATCTCAAAGTGTAACCCAGCGTATGATTTCGCAAAGAAACTCCATTAATGCATTGCAAAAAGAAATGGGGGGGCTTAGAAATTCTACAGATAAACTGGTGTTTGAATGAAACTGATTCTTAAAGTTATAACATTTATTGCTGTTTTTTATCTTGGGTATTTAAGTACTGGATTACTTCCGAAAAAAATTAAATTTTCAAACTTAACTGCACCTAAAACCATTGAGGATTGTTTATTTATTCAATCAAAATGTAGTTCTAGCTTATTTAATATACACTTACTTTCTGGGAGTTTTAAGCCTTTAGAAAGTACTGAATTTAAAATTATAGGAAATGACACGGTCAATGAATTATTGATAACATCGGATGATAATCGATTTGGAACAATTAAAGCTGTGAAAATCCATAATGGAAACTATAGTGTTCTAATACCTTATTGTTCTAATAAAAATATGAAAATTATTTTGTTTACACCACAAGTAGATAGTTCAATAAGATTAAATTTATAAAAATTTCACAAGGTGATTTATGAGAAAATTAATAGGATTATTTTTTTTAATCTTGTTAATATCCCAAACTTATGACTATGTAGCTGAATCAGTAATTTTTTGGCAGTCGTCACTTTGGATTAATAGTTCGTGTTTTAATAAAATCAATTCTGTCATATCTTTTTTACTACTGTGTAAATAAATTAGATAT
>NZ_VTXD01000063.1 GCF_013114625.1 Vibrio sp. 99-70-13A1 | reverse complement strand
GCAGGCATAAATCAGCAAGTGAAAGAAGGCGATCGGGTACAACTCGATGGAACCTCAAGCATTGATTATGATAAAGACGAAATTACCTATCAATGGTCTTTGAGTTCAACCCCGCTTCAAAGCCTAGCGGAACTGTCTCAGGTCGATGCAATCAAGCCCACATTTATAGCAGACAAGTTAGGAACCTATGTTGTTGATCTTGTCGTTCATGATGGAACCACCAGCAGCCGAACCAACCAAGTAAAAGTTGTTGCGGTTTCTGATGGAGAAAACTCACCACCGACGGTTTCGATATCTCGGGACCATTATCGTGCTAATCTAATTGATTTTGTTACGATTTTTGACAACGCAAGCGATGCTGACGATGACGAGTTAATATATCGCTGGAAAATCATACAACAACCAGAAAACAGTAACCCAAGTCTGGATAATACTTCTTCTAAATATCCAAGGTTAACGACAGATACTATCGGCGATTACATTGTGGAGCTTACTGTATCCGATGGTTTAGCATCCGCCAGTGATACAGCCACTGTTTCTTTCTACTATGAGAACGTCCCACCAATTGTTAGAGGGACAGGAAGCCCTATAGGGGCCATTGAAGGCATGACCATTCCATTAGACGCAAGTACAAGCGAAGATCCAAATGGTGACCCGATCACTTTCCAATGGTCATTCATCTCAAAACCTCAAGCATCAAACACTGTCATTGTTAACCCAAGCTCACCAAAACCTCATTTTTTAGCAGACGTAGCTGGTGACTATGGCATTACTGTCGAAGTCAGTGATGGAGAGTTGTCATCATTTCCATCAAAAGCTGCCTATGTGCGCGTGGCTTCGCTGACGGGCCCCCATGCAAAGGTAATGATTGATGATGACCCCAACCCTGTTCTATTACCGTATCGCAATACATGGACCATTGATAAGACACAAGATAGCGGTGACCTCCCAGACTATTATGAACTGGGCACTTATACATTTGAAGCCGTAACCAATGACATCACTCTAACGGTTAGTACCCTCCGAGATCGATCGAATACAGTACAACCAATAGCTCGAACCCCCTTTGGTGAATTAAAGGAAAGACAAATATACGTTATTCCAGCTGGCACAAAAGAAGTCATTACAATCCTTTCCCCTCCGACTTCAGGTCAAACCACGGATATAGGCCTTGGTTTTGCATGGAGCCTCTATGGCTTGGGTGATTACAGTCCAATCCGAAGAGCGGGTGGGAATTACATATTCACCAGTCGATAGCCAATATATTTACTTAGATTTATCCATTCAACAAAGCGCTTATGAACTTAGGCGCTTTTTTTATTTTATATTTGTTTACGGGTTTGGACTTTTACTTCGGTGTATTTGATGAAAGCAAGTGAGATGTCTGTCGCGCGCACCGGGCAACTGGCTTGATTTCAATCATTTAAAATACATTTAAAAGGAATAGAAAATGAAACCAGTTCAACTTTCATGGATCGCAGCAGCATTTCTTGGTCTAAGCCCTGTCGTTCAAGCCGGTTTTGACGGTGCTATCAGCGACAATTCACTTCGCCAAGTTGGTGAATCAGAAGTTTATGTGCCATTTTTCCACTCAAAAGGCAAAGCAGGGATCGGCAGCGCTACTGGTAAGCGTGTCGACTTCGACGGCTTAGCTGGAAATATTTTCAAAAGCAAAGAACGAGACAATGTTCATACTGTTGGCAGTAAGCACTTCGATACTTCTCACTACAATTTTGTACAAGTTGCGAACCAAGACATTTGGTTTGGTGAATGGTATCAAGGCGATCAAGACTCAGGCTTCAATAACCGAACGGTTTACTACGTAGGGAACGATGCTGACACAACTGTACCAACTAGCGGGACTGCAACTTACAACATCACCGGCATTAATAAGTTTAGTGGCAGCAATAAATTGTCTGGTACATTCAAAGCCGATTTCAATAACCAAACTTTAGAGGGTAGTATCTCGAATGCAACCCTAACTGTTGGTGTGAACAGCGCTATTGACTCTGCAACGGCGTCGTTCAACGGAAGTGCAACCGCGACACAAGCTGGTTCTGTAACCCAAGGTTCATCTCAAGGTCACTTCTTCGGTGCGGATGCCGCATCTCTGGCTGGTATCGCGACATTCACTAACAATAGTGATCTTGATACTGCCTTTGGTGGTGAAAAGCAGTAAAACTTTAGCCTAAAACAAAGAAGCAGCACACACTGCTTCTTTCTTTTTCATCTGTGCTTTACTTATAAGCACTCGCGCATTAAGACACCCATGAAGCTCAACCTTTCACAACGATTATTCCTACCGCTTATTTCTTTTGTTGCCATTCCAAGCGCATTAGTCAGTTTGCCGAGCGTGGCATCTAACCCAGATACTAGCCTTCGAATTGAACAACAAGATGCTCTATCGGCAGTCGAAAAAGAAAACGCCATTTTAGCTGAAGAGCTGCAAGATGAAGAACAGCGTCAAAACGCGCAGCAATCATCTTCTAATTTAATTGACCCTTCAATAGCGGACCCTGAGTCAACGTCCAGCATAGATCTTTCGGATTCAAACCAAGTCGCCCAAGCCTTGCACCTTTCTGCTCAGCAGCATAATTGGGGCTTAGCTCAGCAACTACTCAGCCATTATCAGCTATTCGATAACGCAGACCCGCTGCTTATTCATTATGTGCGTGGTGGTATTTATCGTTCACGAGGTGAGCTAAAACGTGCACAAGAGGAATACACTCAGTTAATCACGTTACAACCCAATTTCATGCCAGCGCAATTAGAGCTGGCACGCGTTCTATTCGAAAACCACAACAACTCAGAGTCATTAGAGTTATTCGAACAAATTGAAGCTTCACTCCCATCTAACAACCCTCGAACTCAAGGTGTTCAACGAACCATAGATGTATTTTCTAGTGCACTCAAAGCCCGAGATGACTGGGGCGGCTCCATTAGTTTCGGGCCATCGTTTAATGACAATCTAAACAGCTCTTCCGAAAGCTACACATGTTTAGTTCATAGCGATATTGGGCAATGCATCATCGATAGAGTCACCCCAAAAAAACAACAGGCTTTTGGTATCGATTATGAAGCGAGCTTAAATAAACGAACCTCACTCACTGGTCATCATGGCGTTTCTTTTAGTGGGCTCACCTACGGCACTCGTTATTCAGGTCATGACGAATATGATGAGCAAACCGTCAAAGCGAGCTTTGGGTACAGTTATCAGAGCCAAAGAGATCGCGTGTCCTTTGCTCCACAATTTGAATTCAATACGTTTGCTGGAAAAAGCCTGTATTTAAGTTCTGGAATCAAACTGGATTGGTTCAAAACCGTAAACAAGCAAAGTGCATTTAAATTCGAAACCAAAGCTGATTATCAAAACTATCAACCAGGAAAACTGGATTATCAGTCTGATTGGCAATTCTCGACCTTGTTCACTTATTGGTATCAATTACCTGATAAATGGTTGTTATTTGGAGGTGTGGACTGGACAGATAAACGAAATGATCAACAAGTTCATGCTTATACTTTGTCTGGCGTTCGACTTGGGGTTAACAAAAACGTCAGCACATGGTTAGACGTCAGTCTGTTTGCTTCTTTGAGAGATCGCCGATATCAAGATTTCAGCGCTTTACTTGGAGATAAGCGGAATGACAGAGAACAAAATTACACCTTAGTCATTCACTCGCCAAGTATTCAGTATTTAGGCGTGTCTCCCACCCTTAGCTGGACTCATAAACGAGTGAAAAGCAACATTGACTGGCTTTACACCTACCAACAGAATGAAGTTAGCCTAAAACTCACTAAGCGATTTTAACTAGTAATTTATTCACATTGATTATTAATTCAGATGGCTACGCGAATCCAATTGTTGCGCAAATCTAATTGGTACATAAGTCAAACCAGCGCTTAAGCCAAATCAACGCATAAGCTAAACCAACGCATAAGAAAAACTATTGCCTAACTTAAGCAGGTACACGATTCAAACAGGTACACTACTGAACCACCAGCTAGTTGTACCTGTTTTCTCTACGGCTTCTTATCATCCGTTATTTTTCACAAATTTCATTACGGATTTCTGATTCTCATTCGGTATACCTTCCATATCACTCAGCAAACCTTTTGCTATTACTACTTATCAAATGAGCCAATATAATGAATACGCTTTTTTTTCGCCTCATGTCAGCCCTTTCGGTGTTGACACTTAGCCCACTGGTTAGCGCAACTCAAGACACTGTTAATACTGTTCCTTTAGTAAATACTGTATCTCCTGTAAATACAGTACCTTCTGCAAGTTCTCTCTCAAGTTCACCACCCGCAACGCTACCTGAAGTGATAGAGCACCAAATCATTCCGCCTTCAAATCCGTTAATTACTCATGACCTATCAGCGATGGGCATGTACCACGCCGCGGATTGGGTCGTAAAATCCGTCATGATCTCTCTTTTCATCGCCTCAATAATCAGCTGGACTATCTTCCTTACTAAACAAATACAATTAGTACGAGCAAGCAAACGCACAACCAAACTACTTAGCACTTTAGTACAGAGTGAAAGCATTCAAGACGCCGAAGTAAATTTAAGCAACCAGAAAGCGAGTGAGTTGATACTTTTCACCGCTGTTCAGCATGAACTTCATTTGTCATCACTGGGGCATGCAACGCCAGATGGAATAAAAGAAAGAGTCCAATTACGTCTTGAACGGGTACAAACCGAGCTTTCACGTAAAATGACATCTCTGACCGGCATTCTCGCGACTGTTGGTTCAATTAGTCCGTTCGTTGGATTATTTGGTACTGTCTGGGGGATCATGAATGCCTTCATTGGCATAGCAAAATCCAAAAGTACGACCTTAGTGGTTGTGGCTCCGGGAATAGCGGAAGCCCTACTGGCAACTGCAATTGGGCTGATAGCCGCCATACCCGCTGTGATTATGTATAACTACTTCACTCGATTTATTGGAAAATACAGAGCATTAGTCACGGATGTCTCAGCAGCAAGCATGGTGTTAGTCAGCAGAGAGCTTGATAGAAAAAGCCACAATCAAACCAACCTTGATTCAGATATAAAAAAGGCGGGTTAATCATGGCGTTTAAAACCTCTTCTGACAGTGATGAAATGACTGAGAATCATGAAATCAATGTCACGCCTTTAGTGGATGTGATGCTTGTACTGCTGATTATAGTAATGGTCGCCTCGCCACTGGCGACGGTTAATGTGCCTGTAGATTTGCCCTCATCGTCTGCTACCCCACAACCGCAGCCAAATGAACCTTTCTACCTAACCGTTCAAAAGGATATGTCGCTCACTCTTGGTGAAAGTGGCGTTGTGACACTAAACGCATTAAAGCCAGCACTTGACTCTGCGTTACAAGGAAAAGATAAACGCATCTATTTACGTGCAGATAAAGATCTTAATTACCAAGATTTAATGAAAGTAATGAATGCCTTAGTTAAAGCGGGTTACGGGCAAATAGCATTAGTGGGAATTGAATTACCGGCGGGGAGCCAATAATGAGTCTGCTTGCTGATCCTTCAGTGAAAATTAAAGAGCCTAAGAAACGCTTCCTGCTGATTGGGCTAACTGCGAGTATTCTTCTTCATTTAACGTTTATTGTGGCTTACATGTGGACGCCACAATATGATTTTACACCTCCCATACAAGCTGCCCCTATAGTTGTCACTATTGTTGCGCCTCTCGCTTCAAACAAACAAAAAATTGAAGACACTGTATTAGGTGATCCTCAAAAAGAGATCATTCAACAAGAGATATTGAAAACGCCACCGAAAGAAGAGGTTTTTATTGCACAAGCTTCACCTTCAATTGTTCCTATTATAGAAGCAGAAAAACCTTCAACATTCTTAGCTCCTAAAAAGAACAATAAAGAGGTAGTAAAAAAATCCCCACCTCAGAACCAGACGACCGAAAGTAAAATTGATAAGCCTACACGCAAGCCTGTAAAGCCAGAGCAATCAAAGAAAAAAGTCATGGAGACATCAATTAAGCCACAAGCCAAATTGAAACCAGTGGATCCCGTCAAAAAAAATGAGCCACTAAAAACAGAGTCTCAAGCCATATCACAGCAAGCACAATCAAAGAAAAACATAACAACAAGTAATGTAGCAAATACCACGGCAGCACTGCGTCAGGGGCAACTTTCTGAGAATGGTCGGATAGCAAAAATAAGTTGGCAACAGGCGTTACATGCTCATTTAGAAAAGAAGAAGAAATATCCAAGGAAAGCAAAACGTATGAAGAAAAGAGGCACACCTGTGATACGTTTTACTATGGACAGAAATGGTCACGTTATCAATGTATCTCTGATCCAAAGTTCTGGTACTTCTTCGTTAGATAAGGAGGCGATTGATCTCGTATACCGAGCGCAACCGCTCATTAAACCACCAAGTTCAGTTACAGGTAACCGACTAAGTTTAACCCTACCCATCAATTTTTCTTTCTAGTTCTCTTAAAAACCTATGAATGAGTAAGGTTCACTTTACCTGACCGAATACCACGAAAAGTTTACTGATTTAGCCTGATTATTACTCTAAAAGCATGATTTATTCCACTTACATTGCATTTATGAAATCAATATTAGCTTCATGCTTTATAAATATTGCATAGTGTCGCATGACATATTGACCTTTCTATCATATTGAAAATCGACACGACTAGCATAACGTGGTTTCGTCTTTCATTCTGGTCGAGCAACCTAAAGAACTAACGGCATACACCAAGGTTATCGGACAAGATAAAGGACTTTTGTTAAAAACTAATTTTACAAATGGTCCCTCGTTCTACACGGTGATTTTAGGTAAGTATATGGATGATTACTTAAAAAGAATTGAACAGCTTGAGAAAGAAAATGAGCGTCTAAAATCAGATAACGCTCGTTTACAAGAAAAATTAAACCTGGCTTTAGATGGCACAGGTTTGTGCTTGTGGGAGCAACATGTCCCTAGTGGCTCTTTAACTATTTTCAATATGGAATGGGGGAAAATGCTTGGCTTCCAACCTAACGAACTCAGTGCCACTGTTGAGATGTGGAAGCAAAACTTACACCCTGACGACTACGATCTCGCGGTAGGAGCATTTGAAGACCACTTGGCAGGAAAAACCGATCTTTATCAAGTCGTACACCGCATGGTTCATAAAGATGGTAGTGATAGTTGGGTATCAGATAGAGGGCGAGTCGTCGAGTTTGACGAAAACGGTGCCCCAATACGTATGATGGGCACTCACATCGATATTACTCAAGAAAAACGATATGAGTTAAAACTGGCTGATTTAGCAAATAAAGACCCTCTCACCCGCTTATTAAACCGTTCTGCTATTCAGAATAGCTTCAATGAACACTTATCCAATTATAGTAATGAGACCTCTGCGCTTATTTTCATTGATGTAGATAATTTCAAATCCGTAAATGATGGGCTTGGGCACCAAACAGGTGATAATTTATTAGTCGAAATAGCAAACTGGCTAAGCGAAGTAGCATTAAATGAAAGCCAGATAGGTAGACTGGGGGGCGATGAGTTTGTATTACTTTGTCGTTACTCTGAACGACACGAAATAATGAGATTATGTGACATGATCCTTTCTTTTATTTCATCGACGTTACTGACATCAGAAAAGAACATACAGATAGGGTTCAGCATTGGAGCGTGTTTATTTACTGGCAAAACTCATCAATTTGAAGATATTTATGAAAAAGCCGACGCGGCAATGTATCAAGTGAAGAAGAATGGCAAAGATGGTGTCGCCGTTGTAGAACTCGAAGTCACCAGTTTAGAAGCAGAGCACCACGAAGATGAAGAAAAGACTGATAGCAGAGATACAAAAATAAGCTGTAAATTGTGAGTGGCTAGGCTACACATTGCTCGAATATTTAATTGAGCAGATATCTAACAAGTAAATACTAAAAAGCCCCAGCATTTCTGCTAGGGCTTTCTAATTTGGAGGCGCCTCCCGGAGTCGAACCGAGGTCCACGGATTTGCAATCCGCTGCATAGCCACTCTGCCAAGGCGCCTTTA
>NZ_VTXD01000062.1 GCF_013114625.1 Vibrio sp. 99-70-13A1 | reverse complement strand
CGCTCAACCATAACACCTAAATCACTGAAACCAAATTGAAAGTAAAACTGCCGCGCGTTGGCTGTCTGCTTGAATTGCTTGTTATATTTTTAGATTCTCACGCGATGCAATTGGGAAAGGATTGAGGTGTAAACGTATTTGAAAAACCATTTCATACAGAAAAGCTCACCGTAAATGACCCCGTTAACCGTCAACATAAAACCAAGTTTCAAAGCCGATACTTTCAAAGGTGCGGACATTAAACCGATGGAAGACACGCTGATTCAAATACGATCCCAGCGATTTGGCAACCGCTAAAAGAACAACGAATAAATCGGGTTGAAGAATAGATATTTAAAGAAAGAAACTGATTTTTCAAAGCAAAGAACCTGACTGAACAAACATTATTTTAAAATCAGATTTCCCGATTAAACCTCTGAAATTAAAACAAATATAACGCCCAATTAAGTAGCTGACAACGCGACTAATACGCTCAAATCTACCACCTAAATCACTGAAACTAAACCAAGTTGAAAATGCCGAGCGTTGACAGTCTGCTTAAATTGCTTGTTATGTGCTTACTCAAACTCTTGGTGCTGAGGCAAATCACTTGTAACCTCGTACCAACTTGCCTTTTGAGACAGCCAAATATGACTCGACTCTTTCACATTTGGAACACTATCCAATGACCCCATTCTGAGCACTATATGCTGTGTGCCATTTCGTTTAGCATAGATCTGAGAGCCACAGTTACCACAAAAATATCGAAACTTACCTTTGGACGACTCGTAATTTTTTAAAGTACCCGATACGAGATTAAAATTCGAATCTGCTACAGCCGCTACACTTGAAAAAGCAGCAGAGTGAGCCTTCTGACAGGTCTTGCAGTGGCAATGGACTACGTCCCCTATTTCGCCGTCAACACTGTATTTTATCTGCCCACAAAGGCAACCACCTAAATTCATTGTGCCTCCTTGCACATAACGCCCAATTAAGTAGCTGACAACGCTACCAATACACTCAAATTTACCACCTAAATCACTGAAGCTAAACCGAGCTGAAAATGCCAAGCGTTGACAGTCTGCTTAAATTGCTTGTTAAGTTACAATATTTTGAAGAAGTAAACGGTACCTTCAAGCTCACCTGTCGAGCTACGCGCAAACTGAGGAATTTGACCTGCCTCTGTGTAACCAATTGCACGATACAGAGAAGATGCAACATCGCCTAAACGTGTATCAAGTACAAGTAATGACAAACCAGTTTCACATGCTACCCCTTCCATTGCTGACATTAGCGCTTTACTCACACCTTTACCTCGAGCACCAGTATGAACCATCAGTTTTTCAACTTCGCCTCGATGCGAGCCATTTGGTTTAGAGCAAAGTGATAATTGAACTGCGCCTATTATATTTTCGCCTTCACATGCAATAAATAATTTTCTTTCACCTAACTCAAGCTCTAGTCCTACAGACGACCAATATGATTCAACTTCGAGCTCATCAACTGGAGTTAAAAAGCCAACAGAAGCTCCACTTTCTATACAGTCGACTAGCAATAAATTTAGTTGTTCAACCAAACCAAAAGTCGTTTTTACTTCCTTTATTTCCACGATACTATCCTTGTAACTTAACGCCCAATTAAGTTGCAGACCAACGCAAGCCTGAACCTAAAGCAACGCACCGATTTCACCCAAACCAATTGGAACTGAAAATGCCACGCGTTGGCTGTCTGCTTAAATTGTTTGTTATGTGAATTCCTATCACGCGCCTAGAAGTGGCAAATGTTTTCGCTGCTGATAGGTTAAGGCAAGCTCTAAGCAGTTATTGATTGCCGACTCAGGCAACGGATTAGATAAACTTAAGACAATTGCTCTATTGCCTTGAAATTCCAGCGTGCCCTTGTGCAGTTCTCTAAATGTATCGATTAACTTAGTTTGGCAGTTGAAGAACAAAAAGTATTGGTTTGGCGATTTCATTTTCCAATCAATTCGAATTGGGCTGCCTTTTTTGACACTATAACTCGGCTCACCCCATTTCAGTGACTCTTCGACTTCACCTAGTTCCAAATCGGATGCAAGCTTGAGGATTAAAGTTCGTAATTCCTCCAGTCTTAGTCGGACGTTTTCGGGATATTCTTCGAAACGATTCTTAACTACCTTGTCCATTGAAAACTCCTATTCACATAACGCCCAATTAAGTTGCAGACCAACGCAAACCTGAACCTAAAGCAACGCACCGATTACACCCAAACCAATTGGAGCTGAAAATGCCACGCGTTGGCTGTCAGCTTAAATTGTTTGTTATGTGATTTTTACACCGCACTTTCCCAAATTTCCTGCATAAAGATTTCAAACTCACTTTGTAATGCATTATCAGTTATCTGACAGAGCATTAAACCAGCATGAGTCAGATATTGTGCCATATTCCCATAATAAAAAATGTCACTATCAGAAGTTTCACTGCCATTAAGAACTAGTGAATAAGTCGTTTTGTCTTCAGTTTCTCTAAAGTGACGATGGAACAAAGAACTTATTGAGCTATGCACATCACCACACAAATATGAATATAGCCCCTTGTACTCACTTTCCATGGTCGCCAATTGGAACTTTTCCAAAATAGTTACGTGTTTTTTCCCTAACAGATCTTGGAGATACTTAATCTCTTTCTCTATCAACGGAATTTTTTCATCAACGAGTGGAAGTAGAGATGACATATATAGGTTTCCAGCTTCAGCTTGCTGAAGATGCTTAAGGCGGGATTTCGCATCATCAAGCTCCATGACATTGATGTATTTTTCATCACCTCTCAAATTAACCAAGTCAACATAATGTTCCAGAAATGAACGATAAATCGCTAGTGCACCCGTTTCTAAACCTTTAGATGAAAGCAGCTCAAAAGACTGAGCTAATTCAATCAGCGAACAATAAATAGCAGCGGAATAAGCATGGTATTTATTGTTTCTTAGTAGATCAATTTTAACAATACGATTCTTTGAGAAGTCAATACTGTCGCTTAAAATATTAATAGTCATAACTACCTTACAATCAATCACATAACGCCCAATTAAGTAGCTGACAACGCTACTGATACTCTCAAATTTACCACCGAAATTACTGAAGCTAAACTGAGTTAAAAATGCCAAGCGTTGCCAGTCTGCTTAAATTGCTTGTTATGTGTGTTAGTTGATGTTTCTACTGATAATTTTGGCGATAAACGCAACCAATCCGCGCTCTTCATACCCTGCATAAGATGACGCTAAATAATTACGGAAACCAAAAAACACACCGATTAAACCACAAGCTATTCCAAGCCACTCAAACCAGTGAATCCGACGCATAAAGATTGACTCAAATGCTTGTGAAACAGCACTACCATTCAATTCTGATGCCTTACTTTCAAGAAATGCAGGAAAGCCGAAATAGAAAATTAGGAAAGATATAAACCCGAAACAAATTGCAGCCCACCAAGGCAATCTAGCCGCTATATACACCGAATCACTAACTATCGCAGAACCGTGTGATCTACGCCTATAGCGTCTTCCCATAGTTTCCTCCTAACACATAACGCCCAATTAAGTAGCTGACAACGCTACCAAATACACTCAAATTCACCACCGTAATCACTGAAGCTAATCGAGTTGAAAATGCCACGCGTTGACAGTCTGCTTGAATTGCTTGTTATGTGCGTAGTTGCGATAAGTAGAAAGCTCACCATTTACTTTAATACTTTGAATGTTATGAAATACAAGCCATTTTCGTTTGGATAGATTTTGCGAAGGATCCATTTGAGAATAAAAACAAATGGTAGATTCTCAGCTTTGGCATGCATTTGATTAAGTTGTTCGAAAGCTACTGGTTCATTACCTAGAATTTCTAGGTTACAGATTTTTCGATTGTCTTCGTACGTATAAGCCTCAACAACCTGTCCAATAGAGTAAAGGCTTTCTGATTTATCACGAATAGTCGCAACCTTCCGACCTGCCAATATCTGACGTTCCATTCGCGAGAAAAAAGTAATTTTATCCAATGAGTTACACCTATTTTCTGATAAGCACATAACGCCGCGTTAAGGTGCGACAAACAAGTGTGCCATGCTTGAGCGAAGCGAAACCGGCACGCGTTTGGAGTCACTCTTAAACGCTTTGTTATGCGACTGTTCGTCAGGCTTCAATATTTCCAACACTAGCCACACTAACACACACAACGACTTGATTTTTAAATTTTATTTAATGACATATCGTTCCAATTAAAGTGCTAATATTAAGGAAACATTCGATGTTTAACGCAATAGGTAATAGGTTATACACAGCTAAAGTCCAGGCTGATATTGGTGCTCAGTTTGACCAAGAGGTCGATAGTTTTTTAAATAGATCAGTACGCAAACAAACTTTTATCAATGCTGTTGTTGCCTCCATCCCTGCTGAAAATTTTGAAGTAGCAAAAAAACAAGAAGTGAAAATATTCTACAGTGCTTTAATTTCTCTGGCTGCTTACCTTGCTGAGGTAATGAAAGGGAGCATCAATCCGAATAATGAAGTTGAGGCTGCGGTTTGCCTTTGCCTCATAAATAGGGTTGAACGAGTAAATCTAGAGCTCATTAGTGAACACGAACGAGCAATGGTTTATTCTGCTATGCACACCTTAGAAGCATTTCAAACAAAATAAGTAAAATGAAGTCCGTTCAAATCGATTATATGAACGGGCTCACGGACGCATAACGCCCAATTAAGTAGCTGACAACGCTACCAATATACTCAAATTTACCACCTAAATCACTGAAACCAAACCGAGTTGAAAATGCCAAGCGTTGACAGTCTGCTTAAATTGCTTGTTATGTGCAAAGTTCCAACAGGTGATTGATTTGTTTTACATCTTTAGAAACTGAATTATTCATACACTTAGAGTTAAACCAAATGGCTTTAATACCGGCTGAAATTGCAGGCTCAATATCTTTTTCATATGTATCCCCAACCATGATTATTGACTCCGGTTCAACATTTAAAACATTGATGATTTTGTGGAAGAATTCTGAGGTACCTTTACCGATACCAAGGTTCGCTTTGCAAAAGTAACCCGATATATAAGGAGACAAACCCACCCTGTCAAATGACAACTTAATATCAGTTTCGGACGAGTCGGCTGCATTTGTTGCAATATAAACCCGGTGGCTTTTTGATAACTCTTGAAGTGTTCGTAATGCTCCGTCCACAGCTTGAACTTTTACCCAATCGCACATTTTCCCCTTTTGGTCAGGGAAATCGACCATGAGAGTATTACCCCAATCAAACAGGTAGATTTTAGTCATATTGCCTCCTTGCACATAACGCCGCGTTAAGTGGCGAGCAACGCTAACCACCTTACCTAAACCATTGTGACATAAACACTTAAACTAAATTGACCCGAAAACGCCATGCGTTGGGAGTCCGTCTTGAACGCTTTGTTATGCTTGTGCTATCAGCAGGCGCAGTAGCCAGATTTTCAAAACCCCACGTTGTTCCACTATGAAGTAATACCAATTTGTCATTCATGCCCACAGAGTAAAAATTACACGCAATATCGAGTTGGCTGTTGCCCAAAAAACTTTATTTGCGATTTTCTTTACCATCTAAATACACTGCATACTTTTTAGCAATTAGCTGATGTATATGAAGTCCTGTTTTACGAACAATATACCAATCTATCGCAGCTAAAACGGCTAATCCTATTATTGTTCCCATGTACAACCCTCCTTTACCATCAAGTCACAAGTCTATCAAACCATTGATAAAGCGCTAAAATTTACAATTTTCAGAATAGAGCATAACGCCCTGTTAAGGTGTGAGCAACGCAATACCGATGCTACCGCATACCACCTTAAACACTAAAACCAACGCATAGTAAAAATGCCACGCGTTGCGAATCACTCTTAAACAGATTGTTAGGTGTGTAATATCAGCTATTGCAAATACTCTCCATAACCTGAAACTAACGTACCTATAATCAGCGAAATAGCCATGATGATATGGACTTTATTTCTTACGTTAGTGGCAATTTCCCACGGCTGTTTGTTTTGTTTATTTGCCTGTTCTCGAATCTTGCGACGAAAAAAACGGGGTAAATACAAACCATGTTCATTATCACGATCCGTTGAACGCTCCAAACCAACATATAGCTCCCGTTGGTTAAAAAACAGCTCTGCTATAATAACGAAACAGATCAACACCCCACCAGATGACTCGAATTCCCAATTGATAACATAAGATACGACTACAGCAGACCAACCAATAAAAAGGCAGATCCAGACGCTTTTTGCTATCCACCACCAAAACTTAATACACTCTCTCACGAAATATTTCCTCGAAACACCTAACGCCGCGTTAAGTAGTGAGCAACGCCTACCACCTAACCAAAACCATTGCACCGTAAACGCAAAACTCGACTTAAAATGAAAATGCCGAGCGTTGGGAATCTGTCTTAAACGCCTTGTTATATGCTATTTCACTATACTCAAATATTTCTCTGTTGATGAAATATCAGCGAACGGAACACTTAATGCAGCCATAAACGCAGCCTGAACCTCTGCAGCTTTTACAGACTGACCATTAAATTCTAAATCTCGCGTAGCGCAAGCATCTGAAATTACATTGCATTTATAACCTAAATCAAACGCAGCACGCGTTGTGGTATCAATGCACATATGAGTCATAGCTCCACAAATAGTGAGTTCATCGACGCCTGCATTTTTTAGGGTTTCATTTAGCTCAGTTTCACGGAATGAACTTGGATAGTGTTTGATAACTACTATTTCATTATCAAGAGGTCTTACACTTTCATGTATTTCACAGCCAACAGTATTTGGTACAAAAAACGTTGCTCCCTCTCTTGTTGCAACATGCTGAATATGAAAAACTGGTGCGTTCTTTTGACGAAAAGCATTGAGCAACTGGTTACAATTTAAAGCTGCTTCATCTATCCCAACTAACTCCATTGAGCCGCCAGAAAAATAATCATTTTGAACATCAATTACAACTAACCCTTGTTTCATTTTATTATCCTTAATATTAAATTTGAACCCAATCGGGCATATAACGCCCAATTAAGTTGCAGACCAACGCAAACCTGAACTCAAAGCAACGCGCCGATTACACCCAAACAATTTGGAACTGAAAATGCCGCGCGTTGGCTGTCAGCTTGAATTGCTTGTTATAAAGCTATTTTTGACCATAGCTACATTTATAAGCTACACCTTGCACCTGATCAGTAACGACACCATAGTTGTTAGACGTCATTATTACTGCATTTGCACCTTTCAAGTATGCAGCTTCTTTAAGGCGTATATGAGCAGCTCTTTTTCGCCCCCAAGGCGAATGCAAAGTTACATCGTATGTGTCATTCACAGCGTCAATAGCGGTGCAATTCGCAAATTTATTCATTTGTTCTATTGATTCATACTCCGTTACTTGAGCAGAAGTCTCAGTAGGGGTCGTTGAACAACCAATCACAAATAAAGAGCTAGTAAGTGCTAACAATTTTAAGTATTTCATATATATCTATAGATCTAAAATCAATAAATACACTATACCATATGAATACATAAACAGCTTACGCTTAGCTAGCTTTATAACGCCCAATTAAGGTGTGAGCCACGCTACCACGACACTCAACTGGAACACCGTAATCACTAAAATTGCCCCAAACTGAAAATGCCAAGCGTGGGGAATCACTCTTAAATTGCTTGTTAAGTTTTTATTCGACTAACCTTGGGATTGATAGACCACCGGGCATAAATACCGAAAAACCACCAAGTGTAGAAAGCTCGCTCATTAAACTAAACCCCGCAACTTGGTAGTTATTTTTGTCATTTTTATCTGTCGATATAAAAAACTGTTTAGTATCAACAACGGTCGATATGCATAATTGAAGGAAGCCGCCAATAGTTCCATTGTCCTCTTCCAAAATAGACTCAAGTGCATATATTGGAGCATTACGTACTTGCTTACCTTTCGATACGAGTTGATGTTTTATGGCTTCAATTTTAGTCGCTACACGTTCTTTTTGATCACCAAGTACAAGATACTCTGTGTCATTCAATGATTTTTCAATAATATTAAGTACTGTGGGATTATCGGGTGAATTTCGTAGCATTATGGTTCGGTGCTCTTTTGTTTTAGGACAACAACCAAATATTAAAAACTCACATCCAACTCTCCTTGGAAAACTGAAACCTAAACTAGATATATACTTTTCACCAAGCTTTTTGCACAGCTCGGAAATTTCCATAAGTGAAGGTAGCTTATCTTCATAAGGATAATCAGGCTGATCGTAATAATGCACTTCAGATAGATTACCAACAAAAGTGCTTAGTATTTCTCTAACATTACTTCCAATCAATGTGCTTCCAGCAAAACCGAAGCCGAACCTAAATAAACACTTAGGATTGCTTCGATGAATATCTGAATTTTTATAAGTAAACGCTGATATCGAGGTTACTTTTGGACAATTATCAGTCATGACTGAGCCGCTATCCGATACCCTTGTATCACTAACAGCCCACAAGCCATCCCACATAACCCAAGCAGGACTTTTTTCTTGTTCTACGTTTCTCCAGCAAACTATAGATGTCATCTAAACTCCAAAAAAACTTAACGCCCAATTAAGTAGCTGACAACGCTACCAATACACTCAAACTTACCACCTTAATCACTGAAGCTAAACCGAGTTGAAAATGCCAAGCGTTGACAGTCTGCTTAAATTGCTTGTTATACGAATTTTTCCACCAATTCCTTTGTCATAAAGTGACTATGTGGATCGAGTTCATAATTAG
>NZ_VTXD01000061.1 GCF_013114625.1 Vibrio sp. 99-70-13A1 | reverse complement strand
TCCTAACATAGATAGCGATCACGTAATAAAAATCGCGTGTATTATATGGCTTAATTTACTGAGTGAAATTTGAACTTTTATTTCGAAGCGAGAAATAAAAAAGGCACCACAATGTGGTGCCTTTAAATAATAAAAATTAACGTATTAATTAATCATGTCGAGCAAATCTTGCTCAGTTTTAATGTCTATTCCTAACTCCTGAGCTTTTGCTAATTTCGAACCAGCTGCTTCACCAGCAAATAAAATATCGGTTTTCTTTGAAACGCTGCCCGTTACTTTGGCACCCAAACTCTGCAATGCCGCTTTAGCTTCTGAGCGACCGAGTTGGGATAATGACCCAGTAAGTACCACCACTTTACCTTCTAGTGGTAGTTCAACACCTTCATCAAGCGATACGATTTCAGGCCAGTGAACACCAAGCTCAATCAGTTCATTTACGACATTTTGTTTTTTTTCTTGCGAGAAGAAAGCTGTGATATGCTTCGCAACAATGCCACCAATATCTGAAACTTCGAGTAATGAATCGTGTGTCGCCGATGAAACAGCATCCAAAGACTTATAATGTTGAGCTAAATTCATCGCAGTTGCTTCCCCGACTTCGCGAATGCCGAGTGAATAGATAAACCTTGCCAATGTAGTTTCTTTAGCAGCGTTCAGCGCATTGACAACATTTTGAGCAGATTTAGGTCCCATACGATCCAGTACAGTTAACAGACCAGCACTTAATTTGAATAAATCTGCAGGGGTCTCAACCATTTCTCGATCAACAAGCTGCTCTATCACTTTAACTCCTAGACCATCCACATCTAGAGCTTTTCGAGAAACAAAGTGCTTAAGTGCTTCCTTACGTTGAGCTTGGCACACTAATCCGCCAGTACAACGGGCAACTGCTTCCCCTTCCACTCTTTCTACTGAAGAAGAACACACAGGGCATACATTTGGAAAAACAATCTCTTGAGCATTGTCAGGCCTACGTTCTACATTAACCGAGACAATTTGCGGGATAACGTCGCCAGCTCTTCGAATAATAACGCTATCACCAATTTTCACGCCAAGCCGTTCAATTTCATCAGCATTATGTAGTGTTGCGTTACTCACAGTTACGCCGCCGACAAAAACAGGTTCTAGCTTCGCGACAGGGGTAATCGCGCCGGTTCGACCAACCTGAAACTCCACATCATTTAGCAGTGTGATTTCTTCTTGTGCGGGAAATTTGTAAGCAATAGCCCATCGAGGTGCTCTTGCTACGAACCCTAGAGTTTCTTGCGCGGTAATATTGTCAATTTTAATCACAACACCATCAATTTCATAAGCCAATCCATCACGGCGGGCCATAATATCTTGATAGTAAGCCTTCACATCATTGAGAGAGCTTAGCTGCTTAGTTTCTGGGCACATTGGTAGCCCCCAGCTTTTAAGTTGTAGGAAGCGATTATAGTGGCTTCCTGATAGCTCAGCACCTTCTACCACTCCTACACTGTAAGCATAAAAACTTAAAGGTCGGGTAGCAGTAATTCTTGAATCAAGTTGTCTTAAGCTACCAGCGGCAGCATTTCTTGGATTGACAAACGCTTTATCACCTTTTTTGATTGCAAGCTCATTTAACTTATCGAACCCCGCCTTAGGCATGAAGACTTCACCCCTAACTTCGATTCGCTCGGGCCAACCTTCGCCTTGGAGTTTTAAAGGAATTGCGCTTATTGTTCGCACATTCTCAGTAATATTCTCGCCTGTTGCTCCATCGCCACGTGTCGCGGCTTGAACCAATGTACCATTTTCATATAAAAGGCTAACCGCCAAACCATCCAGTTTGGGTTCACAGCAGAATGTACTCAAGTCCGAGTTAGGCGCACGGTCAGACATTCGCTTATAGAATGAATCTAAATCACTATCATCAAACGCATTATCCAGTGACAGCATTGGAATTTCATGGCTTACCTGACTAAAACCATCAAGTGGCTGCCCGCCAACACGCTGGCTAGGAGAGTCAATGCTGATGAGCTGCGGATTCTGCTTTTCGATTTCTAATAACTGCTGCATTAGCCGATCATACTCTGCATCAGGTATTTCAGGGCTATCTTCCACGTAATAACGGACAGCGTGGTAGTGCAGTGTTTCTTTAAGCTGTTCTAAGGTAGCTTGAATCGATTCTTTCATAATATTCTCGGCCTATATCTAAACATCAAAAAGGGCTCCCTGAGGAACCCTTTTCTCTTTATGAATTTTACAGCAATTATTTTCTATACTGCGTACCAGTATAGTCACTATGTGCTTATAGTAGAGGTACACGGCTTAACAACACGGGACTACTTAGTCATAAAGTCTCGAATCTGTTTTCTATAATCTGATAAACGATTTGGTGTCATCAAGTTACGAGATTCATCAAGCACATTCCCGCCCATATCATCGGCAATTTTTTGAGCTGCACGTAACATTACGTTGAAATTTTGATCCGCCTCTCCGAAGCAAGGTAAAGTCATAAAGAATGAGATACCTTTTGTAGAAAAATCGGCTCGATTGTCATGCTCTAAAGTACCTGGCTGCATCATATTCGCCACACTAAAAATCACTTTTGGTGAATCACTATTTCCTGCATAACAATGGTAGATAGCCATCTCACCATAAGTCAGACCATTATTTTCCATACTACGGAACAATTCAGTTCCAATAAATGGAGCTTCACCTGCGCAATGAACATTTAAAACAATGACTTCTAATTCCGGCTCTTCATCTTTAGTCACGCTTTCTTGTATTGCACTTTCTTCAAAATCACTCACTTGGTTTTCATTTACCGGTGAAGTTCTCACTATTTGAGAAGACTCTGATTCAAACGCTTGAGCGGGCTCTGCTTGTTTAATTCCACTCTCTACGACTTCAGGTGAGGATCTGAGAACCGACTCAGGTTGTGCTTCATCATAAATGCTCTCAGATATATTGTCCTCGAGGGTTTCAGAAGTATCTGTAACACTAAAAGAAGGCACTTCATCAGGTTCAAATGATTTCTTAGCATCAACACTTTGAGCGCTCATTAATACATCTGAATCAATAAGAGGATCTGCAGTAAATTCAGGCGTGGCAAAATCAGGCTCTTTACGCTCTTTTCTGATTATTTCAAAATCATCTTCAGGAGCAAATGAACGGCTAGGTAAGTCATCTTGGCTATCAAGTTCACCGTTATCAAGCTTACCTAACGGTTTATCACCAAACTTTGCTTTCCCTTCTTTCTTACTCGTCCATAAGCCATGGAACAATAATGCGGCGATAGCTAAAGCGCCTACAATAATGAGTACAAATCGCAATTCCTGCATTTTTCGCTCTCAGCTGCCTCAGTCAACTAGCTTTTTAATCGCTGTTACTGAGTTAAGTTAATTTGGCTAATCTCACTACTCTACCAAATGTAGTAGCGGTTTTAGAACAATTTAATGCAAGAAGTTCATCAGATGATGTGATTTTCACCACGCTTTTTTTCTTAATTCTGGTCGAGTACACTATATCTGTCCGCAAATTAACCAATACATTGAATATGCATACTGAATCTAAACGACATTCTGGCTTCGGCTACTTTATATATGGTCTTAAAATAGCGTTATCCCCAAGCATTCGTAAGTTTGTGCTCATGCCGCTACTTGCTAACGTCTTACTTGTAGGTGGTGCTCTATTTTATATATTTTCCAACTTGAATATCTGGATAGAAAGTTGGATTGGTGGGCTACCTGAATTTCTTTCATGGTTATCTTATATATTATGGCCATTACTGACTTTAACTATCTTAGCTACTTTCTCTTACTTCTTTAGCACCCTCGCTAATTTTGTCGCTGCTCCATTCAATGGGCTTCTTGCAGAAAAAGTAGAAGAGATGCTTAGCGGGAAAAAAGTAAATGATGATGGTCTGCTCGACGTCCTAAAAGATACACCAAGAATCCTAGCGCGTGAGTGGAGAAAACTGGTCTATGTCTTACCTAAAGCCATTGGTCTCTTCCTTCTATTACTGATTCCAGCATTAGGTCAAACTGTCGCGCCGTTTCTATGGTTTATTTTCACTGCATGGATCTTAGCAATTCAGTATGCTGATTATCCATTTGATAACCATAAAATTAGCTTTGATGACATGAGAAACAATTTGAAACAAAAACAAGGAAAAGCCTATAGCTTTGGTATGTTGGTTTCATTATTTACAACTATCCCAATTCTTAATCTAATTGTTATGCCTGTTGCTGTTTGTGGTGCAACTGCCATGTGGGTGGGTGAATTCAAAGACCAAATCAAGCGTTAATACCCCTTCCCTAGATGCCCGACATCTAGGGATAATTCTGCTTCTTAGCATCACATCTCTATATGATATAACTTTTTAATCCTTTTACCTTTTTTTCATCTATTCTAATCTCTTTTCAAGTTCAAAAAACATTAAGAGACACTAGACGGTATGCTGATTGATATACTACGTTTAGTTCTATCATTAAATGAAGGAATATCAGATGAGCAAAATCTACGAAGACAACACTCAAACAATTGGTAATACTCCCCTAGTTCGCTTAAACAAAGTAAGTAAAGGCAAAGTATTAGCAAAAATTGAAGCTCGTAACCCTAGCTTCAGTGTTAAGTGCCGCATCGGCGCAAACATGATTTGGGAAGCAGAAAAAGCGGGTACTTTAAAAGAGGGTATCGAGCTTGTTGAGCCGACAAGTGGTAATACTGGTGTTGCTCTGGCTTTCGTTGCTGCTGCTCGTGGTTACAAGCTAACGCTAACAATGCCTGAGTCTATGAGCTTAGAACGTCGTAAACTACTAAAAGCTTTAGGTGCTAACCTTGTGCTGACTGAAGCACCAAAAGGTATGAACGGTGCAATCGCTAAAGCAGAAGAAATTGTTGCAGCGGATCCAGACAAGTACCTATTACTACAACAATTCAATAACCCAGCAAACCCACAAATTCACGAACAGACAACTGGCCCTGAAATTTGGGAAGCTACAGATGGCGAAATCGATGTGTTCGTAGCAGGTGTTGGTACTGGCGGTACAATCACAGGTACAAGCCGATTCATTAAAGGTGAAAAAGGCAAAGCGATTACTTCAGTTGCAGTTGAACCAGCAGAATCTCCAGTGATTGCACAAGCTTTAGCGGGTGAAGAAATTAAACCGGCTCCTCACAAGATTCAAGGTATAGGCGCTGGCTTTATTCCAGGAAACCTTGATTTAGAGATTATTGACCGTGTTGAATCTGTAACATCTGATGAAGCAATTGAAATGGCTCGTCGCCTAATGGAAGAAGAAGGAATTCTAGCTGGCATTTCTTCAGGCGCAGCAGTTGTAGCCGCGAACAGACTGGCGGAACTACCTGAATTTGCAGGGAAAACTATTGTAACAGTATTACCAAGCTCTGGTGAGCGTTACCTAAGTACGGCTCTATTTGCAGGCATTTTTACGGAGAAAGAGAACCAACAGTAATATGTGGTCAAATCAATTTTTACTCCAAAAAAGCCCCTATTAGGGGCTTTTTTGTTGATCCCTGCCCCACCTTTGGTAATATCACATCTGTTTTATTTTTCGCTTCAAAATAAAAGAAGCAATAAACAGATTCTCGAAGGTTGTGAGTGTTCAAAAAAGACCACCATGGCTGGAAAACTTTTGACCAGTTTCATTTCTGACACGAACAAAGTTCATACGCTCTAGCAGAATTAAGCTAAAGCAGTTAAGCTGAATTGGTTACAAACTTACAAAAAATAAATTAATTGGGGTATATAAAATGTACGAGAAGCAAGTAGAAATCACAGCAGAAAATGGTCTTCACACTCGTCCTGCTGCACAGTTCGTTAAAGAAGCAAAATCTTTCGACGCAGACATCACTGTGACTTCGAACGGCAAAAGCGCTAGCGCAAAAAGCCTTTTCAAGCTACAAACTTTAGGCCTAGTAAAAGGTACTAACGTAACTATTTCTGCTGAAGGTCCTCAAGCTCAGCAAGCTGTAGACCACCTAGTTGCTCTTATGGATCAACTACACTAATCCGGTCTCCTCTTTTCAAAGCCATTTTGCATAGCAAAGTGGCTTTGTTCGAAATAGAGACGAATAAGCACGACTTATTGTCCGAAGCTTAAAGTCACACATTCTCCCGTTTACAGTTGAACAACTAAGGTAAGGCTATGATTTCAGGCATCCTAGCATCTCCAGGTATTGCTTTCGGTAAAGCACTGCTACTTCAAGAAGATGAAATTGTCCTAAACACTCAATCTATCTCCGACGATCAAGTTGAAGCAGAAGTTCAGCGTTTTTTTGACGCTCGTAACAAATCTTCTCAGCAACTTGAAGTTGTTAAGCAAAAAGCACTTGAAACTTTTGGCGAAGAAAAAGAAGCAATCTTTGAAGGCCACATCATGTTGCTTGAAGATGAAGAGCTAGAAGAAGAGATTTTAGCACTCATCAAGAAAGACAAAATGCACGCAGACAACGCGATCTACACAGTGATCGAAGAGCAAGCTGTTGCACTTGAGTCACTTGATGATGAGTACCTAAAAGAACGTGCGACTGATATCCGTGATATCGGTACACGCTTCGTTAAAAATGCACTAGGCATCAACATTGTTTCTCTAGCAGATATCAATGAACAAGTTATCCTAGTTGCTTACGACCTAACACCATCTGAAACTGCACAAATCAACCTAGACTACGTTCTTGGTTTCGCTTGTGACATCGGCGGTCGTACATCTCATACTTCAATCATGGCACGTTCACTTGAGCTTCCAGCTATCGTTGGTACTAACGATATCACTAAGCAAGTTAAGAACGGCGACATGCTTGTGCTAGACGCGATGAACAACAAGATCATCATCAACCCTTCTGACGCTGAATTAGCAGAAGCTAAGAAAATCAAATCTGATTTTGAAGCAGAAGCGGCTGAACTAGCAAAACTTAAAGACCTACCAGCTATCACGCTTGATAACCATCAAGTAGAAGTTTGCGGCAACATCGGTACAGTTAAAGACTGTGACGGTATCCTGCGCAACGGTGGCGAAGGTGTTGGTCTGTACCGTACTGAATTCCTATTCATGGACCGTACAGCACTTCCTACTGAAGAAGAGCAATACGTTGCTTACAAAGAAGTAGCTGAAGCAATGCACGGTGAGTCAGTGATTATCCGTACTATGGATATCGGTGGCGATAAAGATCTACCATACATGGATCTTCCAGAAGAGATGAACCCGTTCCTAGGCTGGCGTGCAGTACGTATCAGCTTGGATCGTCGTGAAATCTTACGTGACCAACTACGCGGCATTCTTCGTGCATCTGCACACGGTAAGCTACGTATCATGTTCCCAATGATCATTTCTATTGAAGAGATCCGTGAACTGAAAAAAGCAATCGAAGAGTACAAAGTTGAACTTCGCGCTGAAGGTCACGCATTCGATGAAGACATCGAAATTGGCGTAATGGTTGAGACTCCAGCTGCTGCTGCAATCGCACACCACCTTGCAAAAGAAGTCGCATTCTTCTCTATCGGTACTAACGATCTAACGCAATACACTCTTGCAGTTGACCGTGGTAACGAGATGATTTCTCACCTTTACAACCCACTATCTCCAGCGGTTCTGCTTGTAATCAAGCAAGTAATCGATGCTTCTCATAAAGAAGGAAAATGGACAGGTATGTGTGGCGAGCTAGCAGGCGATGAGCGTGCAACTCTACTTCTTCTTGGTATGGGTCTAGATGAGTTCTCTATGAGCGGTATTTCTATTCCTAAAGTTAAGAAAGTAATCCGTAACTCTAACTTCGCAGAAGTTAAAGCGATGGCAGAAGAAGCTCTTGCTCTTCCAACAGCGTCTGAAATCCAAGCTTGCGTAGATAAATTCATCGCGGATAAAACTAAGTAGTCGCCAAAGACTTAATCGGTTAGACGGCTAAAAATAGTCGTCTAATTTGATAGATTGGTATACTATAATCTACAGAATAAAACTAAACGTTAGGAGCATGACACAATGGGTCTGTTTGACAAACTGAAAAAGCTTGTATCTGATGACAGCGCTGATGCTGGTGCAATCGAAATCA
This sequence comes from Vibrio sp. 99-70-13A1, assembly GCF_013114625.1. Lineage (GTDB taxonomy): Bacteria > Pseudomonadota > Gammaproteobacteria > Enterobacterales > Vibrionaceae > Vibrio. Next base: position 1,915 of record NZ_VTXD01000061.1, on the reverse strand, counting down.
TCGCACCTCTTTCTGGCGAAATCGTAAACATCGAAGATGTGCCAGATGTAGTTTTCGCTGAAAAAATTGTTGGTGACGGCATCGCAATCAAACCAGCTGGCGACAAAATGGTAGCTCCTGTAAACGGTACTATCGGTAAGATCTTCGAAACTAACCACGCATTCTCTATTGAGTCTGACGATGGCGTTGAGCTTTTCGTTCACTTCGGTATTGATACTGTTGAACTTAAAGGCGAAGGCTTCACTCGCGTAGCTGAAGAAGGTCAATCTGTTAAAGCTGGTGACACTATCATCACTTTCGACCTAGCGCTTCTAGAAGAGAAAGCTAAATCAACTCTTACTCCTGTTGTTATCTCTAACATGGACGAAATCAAAGAGTTGAACAAACTTTCTGGTTCTGTAACTGTTGGTGAAACTCCGGTTCTTAAAGTTACTAAGTAAACGTAGTTTCTTTAAAAGTAAAACGCTGCCCTAGAGCAGCGTTTTTTGTTTCTAGAACAAACTAAAATCACTTAACCTAATAAGCTTAGAGCGGCTGTCGGATTTTGATTCGCTTGGGCGTAAAGCGCAGAGGTTGCTTGCCCTAAAATTTGCGACTTCACTAACCGAGTTGATGCTCTTGCATAATCAGTATCTCGGATATTCCCTTCTGCTACCGATATATTACTGTCCATGCTGATCAAGTTATCTATTGTTCTACTTACACCATTTTGAAATCCACCAATTTCACTTCGGTGACCATCGACATACTTTAGGGATGCATCCACAACCGCGATCCCTAGCTGAGCATCTCCTACACTCGATAAATCCAAGTCATCTAACCCAATTGGCTCTGCATTTCCAATGTCTAGACTATCAACAAAACTTCCGGAAACTTCAAAGCCATCAGGCGCAAACTTAGTAGAAGCAAAAAACTGCAATTCAAAATCCTCGGTTACCGAGGCTTTCATCACTTCTTGCTGACCATTGATGTAGCTTGCAACCTGATGAACATCGTCACCAGTTTTAAGCCTAATATCTATTTGCTCTGATTTACCTTGTCTATCGTTATAGTCAAATTTCAGCTCATTTTCACTCTCAGTAACAGACCAATTTTCATCAGTAGAATCCGATGCACGAACAAAGTTCCCTCCCATTTCGAAGTGATCTGTTCGCATATTTTTCAAATTCAGCGTGACTCCATTAGCATCTGGACCAAGGTAAAAACTTTTTTTCCCAAAATACCCATCGAATAGCTCTTCACCAGCAAAAGTGGTTGTTAAAGCAATTCTATCTAAGTCATCAATCAACATTTCAGCTTCTAGATGAATACTCTCTCTATCATCTTGTGTATTCGCACCGTTAGCTGATTGCAGCGCGAGTTCACGTAGCTTTTGCAGCATATTCGTACTTTCATGCAACGCGCCTTCAGCAGTCTGAGCTATTGAATATGCATTGTTTGCATTGCTTTGAGCAGTATCTATCCCACGAGTTTGCGCATATAACCGATTCGCTATCTGCAAACCTGCCGCATCATCACTAGCTTTAACAATTCGAGAACCAGAACTTAGTTTACTTTGGGCGTCGACAACATCCGCTTGAGCATCACCCATATACTTTTGGGCGATCATGGCAGACATGTTTGTCTTCAATGACACCATGTACTATAAATCCCTCTCCTCTTCTTCAGCCCTTTCAAAGGTATGAATTGAATTAATTCATATCCGACCCAAACAGAATTATTCAAAATTCTATTTGGTATATTCCGCACAAAAAAATAAAGCCAGGTGAGAACACCTGGCTTTATGAATATTTTTAAGTTTTTAACCTAGTAAGCTTAGCGCTGAGTTAGGCGCTTGTTTCGCTTGTGCAAGAATCGAACTTGATGCTTGAGAAAGGATCTGAGACTTAGTCATCTGAGTCGTTTCTTTCGCGAA
>NZ_VTXD01000007.1 GCF_013114625.1 Vibrio sp. 99-70-13A1 | reverse complement strand
TGTCTAAAGAAAAATTTGAACGTACGAAACCGCACGTAAACGTTGGTACTATCGGCCACGTTGACCACGGTAAAACAACTCTAACTGCTGCTATCTGTACTACACTTGCAAAAGTGTACGGCGGTGTTGCTAAAGATTTCGCATCTATCGATAACGCTCCAGAAGAGCGCGAGCGCGGTATCACAATCGCAACTTCTCACGTTGAGTACGATACTCCTGAACGTCACTACGCACACGTAGACTGTCCTGGACACGCCGATTATGTTAAAAACATGATCACTGGTGCTGCTCAAATGGACGGCGGTATCCTAGTTGTTGCTGCTACAGATGGCCCTATGCCACAAACTCGTGAGCACATCCTACTTGGTCGTCAAGTTGGTATCCCTTACATCATCGTATTCATGAACAAATGTGACATGGTTGATGACGAAGAGCTACTTGAGCTAGTAGAAATGGAAGTTCGTGAGCTTCTTTCTGAGTACGAATACCCAGGAGATGACCTTCCAGTAATTCAAGGTTCTGCACTTGGCGCTCTAAACGGCGAAAAGCAGTGGGAAGACAAAATCGTTGAGCTTGCAGAAGCACTAGATTCTTACATTCCACTTCCAGAGCGTGCTGTTGACCTACCGTTCCTACTTCCTATTGAAGATGTATTCTCAATTCAAGGTCGTGGTACTGTTGTTACTGGTCGTATCGAGCGCGGTATCCTACGCGTAGGTGACGAAGTAGAAATCGTTGGTATCAAAGAGACTACTCTTTCTACTTGTACTGGTGTTGAAATGTTCCGTAAACTGCTTGACGAAGGTCGTGCAGGTGAGAACGTTGGTGCACTTTTACGTGGTACTAAGCGTGATGATGTTGAACGTGGTCAAGTACTTTTGAGCTAATCGCTCCAATCGCAATGGACGAAGGTCTACGTTTCGCAATCCGCGAAGGTGGCCGTACAGTTGGTGCTGGTGTTGTAGCTAAAATCTTTGCATAAGATTTGACGAACCACTAGTAAAAAGGGCATCATTTGATGCCCTTTTTCTGCGCTAAAAAAAGAGTTGCTTGATTTAACGTCAATTTTAACTCTTAGCAAAGAATTCTATGGTTATTTTGTTAGAAATGGCTATTAAATGTGTTGTTTTGCAACGCAAAGGAATGTGCCCTGCAACAGCGGGGTTATTGTCGTCTATATTTAAGACTTATCACAGGTTGGTTTTATGAAAGCAAATGCTGAAACTCCTGATAGCTCAAATGCAGCAGATACAATGAAGTGGGTAGCCGCTTTTGTTCTGTTAGCTGCTGCTGTTGTGGGTAATTACCTGTATGGTGAATTGTCTGTTGTAATTCGCGCTGCAGGTGTAGTTGTGCTGATTGCTGCCGCACTAGGCGTTGCAGCAACAACAACTAAAGGTAAAGCTGCGATCTCGTTCGCTCAAGAGTCTCGAGTTGAAATTCGCAAAGTGGTTTGGCCTACTCGCCAAGAAACTATGCAGACTACGTTGATCGTGTTAGCTGTATGTATTGTTATGTCACTAGTGCTATGGGGCATTGACGGCATTATGGTCCGTCTTGTTGCATTCGCAACTGGTGTGTGAGGGTTCTGATTCATGAGTGAAGCTCCAAAAAAACGTTGGTATGTAGTTCAAGCCTTTTCCGGTTTTGAAGGTCGTGTTGCACAATCGCTACGCGAGCATATTAAAATGCACAACATGGAAGAACTGTTTGGCGATGTGCTAGTACCTACTGAAGAAGTAGTGGAAATGCGTGCAGGCCAACGTCGTAAAAGTGAACGTAAGTTCTTTCCTGGCTATGTCTTAGTTCAAATGATTATGGAAGACGAATCATGGCACTTAGTACGTAGTATCCCTCGTGTTATGGGCTTCATTGGTGGTACCTCTGATCGTCCGGCACCAATCACAGACAAAGAAGCCGATGCTATCTTAAACCGTCTAGAGAAGGCGAGTGAATCTCCGCGTCCTAAGACAATGTTTGAAGCAGGTGAAGTGGTTCGTGTTAATGATGGTCCGTTTGCTGACTTTAACGGTACAGTTGAAGAAGTAGATTACGAGAAGAGCCGCATTAAGGTTTCTGTATCGATCTTTGGTCGTGCAACACCTGTTGAGCTTGAATTTGGTCAAGTTGAAAAACTTGATTAAAAAAACACCTTTTTAGGGTTGTTATAGGCGCGAATTATGATTATAATTTCGCGCCTTTTACTTCTATGGAAGTGAAAAGAATTTATTGAAAAACTGGGGAGCTTGTTTTGCAAGCGCATGTACCCACTAATAGGAAATATCATGGCTAAGAAAGTTGAAGCTTATATCAAACTGCAAGTTGCAGCTGGTATGGCAAACCCAAGTCCACCGGTTGGTCCTGCTCTAGGTCAACACGGCGTGAACATCATGGAATTCTGTAAAGCGTTCAACGCAAAAACAGAATCAGTTGAGAAAGGTCTACCTACTCCAGTAGTTATTACTGTTTACAACGACCGTTCTTTCACGTTCGTAACTAAGACTCCACCTGCTGCTGTTCTTCTTAAGAAAGCTGCTGGCGTTAAGTCTGGTTCAGGTCGTCCAAACACTGAAAAAGTTGGTACTGTAACTGACGCTCAAATCCAAGAAATCGCAGAAACTAAAGCTGCTGATATGACTGGTGCTGACATCGAAGCAATGAAGCGTTCTATTGCTGGTACTGCTCGTTCAATGGGCCTAGTGGTAGAGGGATAAGATCATGGCAAAACTTACTAAGCGTATGCGCGTAATCCGCGACAAAGTTGAAGTTACTAAAGAGTACGAAATCAACGAAGCTGTAGCTCTTCTTAAAGAACTAGCTACTGCTAAATTCAATGAAAGTGTTGACGTTGCTGTTAACCTTGGCATTGATGCTCGTAAATCTGACCAAAACGTACGTGGCGCAACAGTGCTACCTCACGGTACTGGCCGTGAAATCCGCGTTGCTGTTTTCACTCAAGGTGCAAACGCAGAAGCTGCTAAAGCTGCTGGCGCAGATATCGTTGGTATGGAAGATCTTGCTGAGCAAGTTAAAAAAGGCGTAATGGACTTTGACGTTGTTGTTGCTTCTCCAGATGCAATGCGCGTTGTTGGTCAACTAGGTACTATCCTAGGTCCACGCGGTCTAATGCCAAACCCTAAAGTTGGTACTGTAACTCCTAACGTTGCTGAAGCTGTTAAAAATGCTAAAGCTGGTCAGGTTCGTTACCGTAACGACAAGAACGGCATCATCCACACTACTATCGGTAAAGCATCTTTCGAAGCTAAAGAGCTTCAAGAGAACCTAGAAGCACTTCTAGTGGCTCTTAAGAAAGCTAAGCCTTCTTCAGCGAAAGGTACTTTCCTGAAGAAAGTAAGCATCTCTACTACGATGGGTGCTGGTGTTGCTGTTGATCAAGCTAGTCTTGATACTCAAGCAAACTAATTTGCTTAGGCGCAGATTTAGTGTATACTTCTGCGCCTAATATTTGTGGTTGGGTGGTTTTTGAAGCAATTCATAATCATCTATCCCAAGACCGTAGGCGCTGCTAATGTTCGAGAGAATATTGATAGCTTAATAAAACCTACGTAGGCGATGTTATAGATACCTTATAACACCGTAAACGCTCATTACACAACGTAATGAGTGCTGTAATCACAACCAGAGGTTAATCCAAATGGCTTTAAATCTTCAAGACAAAAAAGCAATTGTTGCTGAAGTCAACGAAGCAGCCAGTGGTGCACTTTCTGCAGTTGTAGCTGATTCTCGTGGCGTTACTGTTGGCGCGATGACTTCTCTACGTAAACAAGCGCGTGAAGCGGGTGTTTACATGAGAGTTGTTCGTAACACTTTAGCACGTCGTGCAGTAGAAGGTACTCAGTACGAGTGTCTACAAGACACATTTACTGGTCCATCTCTACTTGCATTCTCTAACGAGCACCCAGGTGCTGCAGCGCGTCTTTTCAAAGACTTCGCTAAAGAGAATAAAGACTTCGAGATCAAAGCTGCTGCATTTGAAGGCGCAGTTACTGATGCTGATGTACTAGCGACACTACCAACTTACGACGAAGCTATCGCACGCCTAATGATGTGCATGAAAGAAGCTTCTGCTGGTAAACTGGTACGTACTATCGCTGCTGTTCGTGATCAAAAAGAAGAAGTTGCGGCATAAGCCCAATTTTATTTGATTACAAAATAAATTATTGTTGACTTAAAAGAGAATTGTTATGTCTATTACTAACGAGCAAATCCTAGACGCAGTTGCAGAAATGTCTGTAATGCAAGTTGTTGAGCTTATCGAAGCTATGGAAGAGAAATTCGGCGTATCTGCTGCTGCAGCAGTTGTTGCTGGTGGTGCTTCTGCTGAAGCTGCTGAAGAGCAAACTGAATTTGACGTAATCCTAACTGCTGTTGGCGGAAACAAAGTTTCTGTAATCAAAGCAGTACGTGGCGCTACAGGTCTAGGCCTTAAAGAAGCTAAGGGTCTAGTAGACTCAGCTCCTGCTGCACTTAAAGAAGGCGTTGATAAAGCTGAAGCTGAAGCTCTAAAAGCGACTCTAGAAGAAGCTGGCGCGACTGTTGAAGTTAAGTAATTATTACTTGATTTCTTAGCCGTAAGGCTAATGGCTGGTGGTTTATTAACCACCGGCCTTTTTGCGCTGTAGGGCTTTGATGAATTTTCCCGCTGTTTAACCATCATAGTCTGAGCAAAAAACCAATTCATATTTTCGAAATGATTGGTAACTACAGTAAACAGCTGTTAGTCACTACCCCCTCTGCTGAGTGTTTTGGGTAGTTTGGGTCACTTATCAGCGAGCTGAGGAACCCCATGGTTTACTCTTATACCGAGAAAAAGCGCATCCGTAAGGATTTTGGTACTCGTCCACAAGTTTTGGACATTCCATACCTGTTATCGATCCAGCTCGATTCGTTCGACAAATTTATCGAACAGGATCCTGAGGGGCAATACGGTCTTGAGGCTGCTTTTCGTTCTGTTTTTCCAATTCAGAGCTACAACGGCAATTCCGAGCTGCAATACGTTAGCTACCGTCTTGGTGAGCCAGTTTTTGATGTTAAAGAATGTCAAATTCGTGGTGTAACTTATTCAAAACCTCTACGCGTAAAATTACGCTTAGTAATCTTTGATAGAGATGCACCAGCAGGCACCGTAAAAGACATTAAAGAACAAGAAGTCTACATGGGCGAAATTCCGCTTATGACAGACAATGGTACTTTTGTAATCAATGGTACCGAGAGGGTTATCGTATCCCAGCTGCACCGAAGCCCAGGCGTGTTCTTCGACAGCGATAAGGGTAAAACCCACTCATCGGGTAAAGTTCTTTATAACGCACGTGTAATTCCTTACCGCGGCTCATGGTTAGACTTTGAGTTCGATCCTAAGGATAACTTATTCGTACGTATCGACCGTCGTCGTAAGCTACCTGCTTCAATCATCCTTCGTGCACTTGGTAAATCGACGGAAGAGATCCTAGATCTGTTCTTTGATAAAGTGAACTTCGAAGTGAAAGAGCAAACTCTATTAATGGAGTTGGTTCCTGATCGTCTACGTGGTGAAACTGCGTCATTCGACATTGAAGCGAACGGTAAGACTTACGTTGAGACTGGTCGTCGAGTTACTGCTCGTCATATCCGTCAGCTTGAAAAAGATGGCGTTGAGCACATCGAAGTACCAGTAGAGTACATCGTTGAAAAAGTTGCTGCTAAAGATTACATCAATGAAGCAACTGGCGAGATCATCGTTGGCGCAAACCAAGAAATTACACTAGAGGCACTTGCTAACTTATCTCAAGCAGGTCACAAATCTCTAGAAGTTCTGTTCACGAATGACCTAGACCATGGTCCATTCATGTCAGACACTCTACGTGCAGATAGCACAGTAGATCGCATCTCTGCATTGGTAGAAATCTACCGCATGATGCGTCCTGGCGAGCCACCAACAAAAGAAGCTGCAGAATCATTATTCGAAAGCCTATTCTTCTCTGAAGATCGTTACGACCTATCAACTGTAGGCCGTATGAAATTCAACAGCTCTATCGAGCGTGAAGAAGAAGAAGAGCGCGGTACTCTGGATGAATCAGACATCATTGAAGTGATGAAGAAACTGATTGGCATCCGTAACGGTAAAGGCGAAGTGGACGATATCGACCACCTTGGCAACCGTCGTATCCGTTCTGTAGGTGAAATGGCAGAAAACCAATTCCGTGTTGGTCTAGTTCGTGTAGAACGTGCCGTTAAAGAACGTCTAAGCCTTGGTGACCTTGATGCAATCATGCCTCAAGACCTTATCAACGCTAAGCCGATCTCTGCTGCAGTTAAAGAATTCTTTGGCTCTTCACAGCTTTCACAGTTTATGGACCAAAACAACCCATTGTCAGAAGTTACGCACAAACGTCGTATTTCTGCTTTAGGTCCAGGCGGTCTAACTCGTGAACGCGCAGGCTTTGAAGTACGTGACGTTCACGTAACTCACTACGGTCGTCTATGTCCGATCGAAACGCCTGAAGGTCCAAACATCGGTCTGATTAACTCGCTATCTGCGTTTGCGCGTTGTAACGATTACGGTTTCCTAGAAACTCCGTACCGTCGCGTTGTAGATGGTGTAGTAACAGAAGAAGTTGATTACCTGTCTGCAATCCAGGAAGGTCAATTCGTTATCGCACAGGCAAACACGGTTCTTACTGAAGAAGCGACGTTTGCTGATGAGCTAATCACTGCTCGTCAAAAAGGTGAATCTGGTCTTCACCCACGCGATCACGTTGACTACATGGACGTTGCGACAAACCAAGTAGTATCTATCGCTGCTTCGCTTATCCCGTTCCTAGAACACGATGATGCGAACCGTGCATTGATGGGTGCGAACATGCAACGTCAAGCTGTACCAACACTTAGAGCTGATAAGCCTCTAGTAGGTACTGGTATTGAACGTAACATCGCAGTTGACTCTGGTGTTACAGCGGTTGCTAAACGTGGTGGTCAAGTTCAGTCTGTTGACGCTTCTCGTATCGTAGTTAAGGTTAACGAAGATGAATTGGTACCTGGCGAAGCTGGTATCGATATCTACAACCTAACTAAGTACACGCGTTCGAACCAAAACACATGTATTAACCAACGTCCAACTGTACTTCCTGGTGAACCAGTTGCACGCGGCGATGTTCTTGCTGATGGTCCTTCAACTGACCTTGGTGAACTTGCTCTTGGCCAAAACATGCGTATCGCGTTCATGCCTTGGAACGGTTACAACTTCGAAGACTCGATCTTAGTATCTGAGCGCGTAGTTCAAGAAGACCGTTTCACGACAATCCACATCCAAGAACTATCTTGTGTGGCTCGTGATACTAAGCTGGGCTCTGAAGAGATCACAGCTGATATTCCAAACGTAGGTGAGTCTGCTCTGTCTAAACTAGACGAGTCAGGTATCGTTTACATTGGTGCTGAAGTTAAGGGTGGCGACATCCTAGTTGGTAAAGTGACACCTAAAGGTGAAACTCAACTGACTCCTGAAGAGAAGCTACTGCGTGCTATCTTCGGTGAGAAAGCATCTGATGTTAAAGATACTTCTCTACGTGTACCAAACTCTGTTTCGGGTACTATCATTGATGTACAAGTCTTCACTCGCGATGGCGTAGAGAAAGACAAACGTGCACTTGAAATCGAACAGATGCAGCTTAAAGAAGCTAAGAAAGATCTAACTGAAGAGTTCCAAATTCTTGAAGGTGGTCTTCTTAACCGTGTTAAAGCTGTACTTCTGTCTGGTGGTTACTCTGAAGCTAAGCTTGATACTATCGGTCGTAAGCAATGGCTAGAGCAAGTTCTAGAAGACGATGCGCTACAAACACAGCTTGAGCAACTTGCTGAGCAGTGGGATGAGCTAAAAGCAGACTTCGATAAGAAGTTTGAAACTAAGCGTCGTAAAATCACTCAAGGTGATGATCTAGCGCCTGGCGTTCTTAAGATTGTTAAAGTTTACCTAGCGGTTAAACGTCGTATCCAGCCTGGTGATAAGATGGCCGGTCGTCATGGTAACAAAGGTGTAATCTCTAAGATTAACCCTGTTGAAGACATGCCATACGATGAGAAAGGTCAGCCTGTAGACATCGTACTTAACCCGCTGGGTGTACCATCGCGTATGAACATCGGTCAGATCCTAGAAGTTCACTTAGGTTTGGCTGCGAAAGGTATCGGTGACAAGATCAACCAAATGGTTAAGGAACAGCAAGAACTTCATAAGTTCCGTGAGTTCCTACAGAAGGTTTATGATCTTGGTGATACTCGTCAGAAAGTTGATATTGCTGAACTGTCTGATGATCAAGTTCGTACACTGATTAAGAACCTACGTGGTGGTCTGCCGATTGCTACTCCTGTGTTCGACGGTGCTTCTGAGTCTTTAATCAAAGAACTACTTAAACTGGGTGACCTGCCAGAATCTGGTCAGCTTAAACTGTTTGATGGTCGTACTGGTGATTCGTTTGAGCGTCCTGTAACTGTTGGTTACATGTACATGCTGAAACTGAACCACTTGGTTGATGACAAGATGCATGCTCGTTCAACTGGTTCTTACAGCCTAGTAACTCAGCAACCACTTGGTGGTAAAGCTCAGTTCGGTGGTCAGCGTTTCGGTGAGATGGAAGTATGGGCACTAGAAGCATACGGTGCTGCATATACTCTACAAGAAATGCTAACAGTTAAGTCGGATGACGTTAACGGCCGTACTAAGATGTATAAGAACATCGTAGATGGTAACCATAGCATGGAACCTGGCATGCCAGAGTCGTTCAACGTACTGTTGAAAGAGATTCGCTCGCTAGGTATCAACATCGAGCTAGAAGACGAAGAGTAATCCCTCTTTTTTAAAAGAAGATTGGATTACTTGGTAAAGGGGGTTCACTTTAGTCGGTGAACTCCTTTAACTCCTTACAGGAGCTGAACGTGAAAGACTTATTAAACTTTCTAAAAGCACAGCATAAGACCGAAGAATTTGATGCAATCAAAATCGGTCTATCTTCACCAGACACGATCCGTTCGTGGTCTTTTGGTGAAGTTAAAAAGCCAGAAACAATTAACTATCGTACGTTCAAACCTGAACGTGATGGTCTGTTCTGTGCACGTATTTTTGGTCCAGTTAAAGATTACGAATGTCTTTGTGGCAAATACAAGCGCCTGAAGCACCGTGGTGTTATCTGTGAGAAGTGTGGCGTTGAAGTTACACAGACTAAAGTTCGTCGTGACCGTATGGGTCACATCGAGCTAGCTTCACCAGTTGCTCACATCTGGTTCCTAAAATCACTACCGTCTCGTATCGGTCTACTAATGGATATCCCTCTGCGTGATATCGAACGTGTTCTTTACTTCGAAATGTACGTAGTAACTGAACCGGGTATGACTGATCTAGAAAAATCTCAGATGCTTACTGAAGAAGAGTATCTGGATCGTCTAGAAGAGTGGGGTGACGAATTCACTGCTAAGATGGGTGCTGAAGCGATCAAAGATCTGCTTTCAACAATGGACCTTCATCAAGAAGTGGAAGAAATGCGCGAAGAGTTAGAAACAACTAACTCAGAAACTAAGCGTAAGAAAGTTACTAAGCGTTTGAAGCTAGTTGAAGCATTCATCTCTTCGGGCAACAAGCCTGAGTGGATGATCTTAACTGTACTTCCAGTGCTACCGCCAGATCTACGTCCTCTAGTTCCACTAGATGGCGGTCGTTTTGCGACTTCAGATCTGAACGACCTTTACCGTCGTGTGATCAACCGTAACAACCGTTTGAAGCGCCTTCTAGAGCTAGCTGCTCCGGACATCATCGTACGTAACGAAAAGCGTATGCTGCAAGAGTCTGTTGATGCACTTCTAGATAACGGTCGTCGCGGTCGCGCGATCACAGGTTCTAACAAACGTCCTCTGAAATCTCTTGCTGATATGATCAAGGGTAAACAAGGTCGTTTCCGTCAGAACCTTCTAGGTAAACGTGTAGACTACTCTGGCCGTTCTGTAATCACAGTTGGTCCATACCTTCGTCTACATCAGTGTGGTCTTCCTAAGAAGATGGCACTTGAGCTATTTAAGCCGTTCATCTACAGCAAGCTAGAAACTCGTGGCATGGCTACGACAATCAAAGCTGCTAAGAAAATGGTAGAGCGCGAAGAAGCGATCGTTTGGGATATCCTAGACGAAGTTATCCGTGAACACCCAGTACTGCTTAACCGTGCACCTACACTTCACCGTCTAGGTATTCAAGCGTTTGAACCAGTACTAATCGAAGGTAAAGCGATTCAGCTTCACCCACTAGTGTGTGCGGCATACAACGCCGACTTCGATGGTGACCAAATGGCTGTACACGTGCCTCTAACTTTAGAAGCACAGCTAGAAGCTCGTACCCTAATGATGTCGACGAATAACATTCTGTCGCCAGCATCAGGTGATCCGATCATCGTTCCTTCTCAGGATGTTGTATTGGGTCTTTACTACATGACACGTGACAAGATCAACGTGAAAGGTGAAGGTATGTACCTTGCTGGCCCTGCTGAGGCTGAAAAGGCATACCGTACTAAGACTGCTGAGCTTCATGCTCGCGTTAAAGTACGTATCACTGAAACTGTAGTAGATGAAGACGGCAATAGCACAACGAACACTGGTCTAGTTGATACGACTGTAGGTCGTGCAATGCTATGGCAGATCGTTCCATCAGGTCTACCGTTTAGTATCGTTAACCAAAAGCTAGGTAAGAAGCAAATTTCTAACCTGCTTAACGAGTGTTACCGTAAGCTTGGTCTAAAAGATACAGTAGTATTTGCTGACCAAATCATGTACGCAGGTTTTGCATACGCAGCACTTTCTGGTGTTTCTGTAGGTATCAACGATATGGTTGTACCTCAAGCGAAATACGATGAAATTGAATCTGCTGAAGAAGAAGTTCGTGAAATCCAAGAACAATTCCAATCTGGTCTTGTTACTGCGGGTGAGCGTTACAACAAAGTTATCGATATCTGGGCGTCTACGAACGACCGTGTTGCGAAAGCAATGATGGATAACCTATCTTCTGAAACAGTTATCAACCGTGACGGTGAAGAAGAACAGCAAGAATCGTTCAACAGTATCTACATGATGGCCGACTCGGGCGCACGTGGTTCTGCAGCTCAGATTCGTCAGCTAGCAGGTATGCGTGGTCTGATGGCGCGTCCAGATGGTTCTATCATCGAAACGCCGATCACTGCGAACTTTAAAGAAGGTCTAAACGTCCTTCAGTACTTTATCTCAACGCACGGTGCTCGTAAGGGTCTTGCGGATACAGCACTGAAAACAGCTAACTCGGGTTACCTAACTCGTCGTCTAGTAGACGTAGCACAAGACGTTGTAGTTCACGAACATGACTGTGGCACGCATGAAGGTATCGACATGATGCCTCACATCGAAGGTGGTGACGTTAAAGTTGCACTTTCTGAGCTTGCTCTTGGTCGTGTAGTTGCTGAAGACGTTCTTAAGCCTGGTACTGAAGACGTACTGATTCCACGTAATACTCTGATTGATGAGAAGTGGTGTCAGATCATGGAAGACAACTCAGTAGATAGCATGAAAGTGCGTTCTGTTGTTACCTGTGATGCAGACTTCGGTTGTTGTGCACAATGTTACGGTCGTGACCTAGCACGTGGTCACCTAGTGAATCAAGGTGAAGCAGTTGGTGTTATCGCTGCACAATCTATCGGTGAACCGGGTACACAGCTAACGATGCGTACGTTCCACATCGGTGGTGCGGCATCTACTGCAGCAGCAGAGAACAGCATCCAAGCTAAGACAACTGGTACTGTGAAACTTCACAACGCTAAGTTCGTAGTAAACAAAGACAAGAAACTGGTTATCACTTCTCGTGCATCTGAGATGACGATTGTTGATGAATTTGGTCGTACTAAAGAGAAGCACAAACTTCCTTACGGTTCGATGCTAACCAAAGGCGACAACGCAGCAGTAACTGCTGGTGAAGTTGTAGCTAACTGGGAAGCGCATACAATGCCAATCATCACTGAAGTGGCAGGTCGTATCCAATTCGTAGATATGATCGATGGTATTACAGTTTCTCGTAACACTGACGATCTAACTGGTCTTTCTTCAAGTGAAGTAACAGATGCAGCAGCTCGCCCAGCAGCAGGTAAAGATATGCGTCCAGCTATCAAACTTGTTGATGAGCAAGGTAACGATGTAATGATCCCTGGTACTGATATGCCAGCTCACTACTTCTTACCTGGCAAAGCGATTGTAAACATCGAAGATGGCGCTGAAGTTGGCATTGGTGACACACTATCTCGTATCCCTCAAAAATCGAGTGGAAACAAAGATATCACCGGTGGTCTACCACGCGTAGCTGACCTATTCGAAGCTCGTAAGCCTAAAGAGCCTGCGATCCTTGCTGAGCACACCGGTACTGTGTCGTTTGGTAAAGAAACGAAAGGTAAGCGTCGTCTAGTAATCACTCGTGAAGGCGGTGACGCTTACGAAGAGATGATTCCTAAGCACCGTCAATTGAACGTGTTCGAAGGTGAGAAGATTGAACGTGGTGATGTAATCGCCGACGGTCCTGAAACTCCACACGATATCCTGCGTCTACGTGGTATCCACGCTGTGACTCAGTACATCGCGAACGAAGTTCAAGAAGTTTACCGCTTACAAGGCGTAAAGATTAACGATAAGCACATTGAGACTATCGTTCGTCAAATGCTACGTAAGTGTACGATCACTCACTCTGGTGATTCTGAGTTCTTACCTGGTGAACAGGTTGAGTACCACAACGTTAAGATTGCTAACCGTAAGCTAGAAGCTGAAGGTAAAGAACTAGTACGTTACGAACGTGACCTGCTAGGTATTACTAAAGCATCGCTTGCAACTGAGTCATTCATCTCAGCAGCATCTTTCCAAGAAACGACTCGCGTACTAACAGAAGCTGCGGTTTCTGGTAAGCGTGATGACCTTCGTGGTCTGAAAGAGAACGTTATTGTTGGTCGTCTGATTCCAGCTGGTACTGGTTTCGCATACCACCAAGATCGTCAGAAGCAACGTGAAGAGCAACAAGAAGGTCCGTCAGCTGAACAAGCAACAGATAATCTTGCAGCACTTCTAAATGCTGGTTTTTCTTCAGAAGAGTAATTCTTTAGAAGCAAACCCTTCTTACGAGTAATCGTTAAGAGATAAAAAGGCACCTTAGGGTGCCTTTTTTGTTTCTGGTGTTCTGTAATTTGGGTGTTTGGGTGTTTGGGTTTAAATAGAGTACTAGTAATTAGGAAGCTAACAGGCAATAAAAAAGCTTGTGACAATCACAAGCTTTACAATCATGCCCATTAAGCATTAAGCATTAAGCATTAAGCACCTGGCGGCACTGCCAAGCTATCAGCGATTTGCTGTATGAGCTGATCTTCAACTTCGAATCTAGCTTCAATGATTTCCCCTATGAGAGATAAATCACTGTCGAAATCGGCGAGTTCATCTGTGGCTGTAATTGCAGCATACTTGTCAGTGAAGTTAAGCAGGGGCTCCGTAGTTAATACAATATGCCCATAGCTCTGGTTTATCTCGTCAGTGGCTTCAAAGCCCGTAGACTGCCATTTGTTCATGACCATATCGTAGATCTTAAAGTGACCCTCAGAAATATAGTCGACAAGGTGTTGGCAAAATTTTTGTAGATCTGCTGGAGAAGGGAGTTCAGAAAGTGCATTTGTTTTTGCTGAGCTCGGCTGAAGAGCAGCAAGCTTACAATACTCAACAATTAGAGATTGACGAGTTTCTAACCAATGATCGATGACCTCATTTGAGCCACCCCATTGTTCTTGTACTTGTTTGAATTTATTTAGCATGACCATGTCCTCATGATCTGATCACAGCCTTGTGATCGTATGAATTGCCGCAACAGGGGTCCGTTTCATTACTCAATTACTAAAAGTAATAGCTTGAATTATTCTATGCCACAACCCTAGTATGAAATTAGATTGCCAGTAAAATGAATGAACTGCAAGCAATGAGGGGGTGGGATGTTAAAAAAAAGTGACATTGATAAGTCTGAGTTAGCGTATTGGTGTGTTGTATCCGGAAGTGATATTTGGGTTGTGAATGATGAGCTCCCTTTTGGATCTGCACAGAGCTTAGGCTTGTCTCATGAATTGGCTATTCGTATTGGTCAGTATCAAGGTAAAGCGGTGTATTGGGTGAATGATGCAGAATTAAAGCAATCACTCGAATTGACTTCATTGCGAGAATTACTGCATTGGTCTGAAGCCTTATTTCTATTAGTAAGTAAAGCAATTCAGTACGGACATATGTCCCAAAGTATGCGTTTTTGCCCGCTGTGTGGGGGGCGAAATTTTTTAAATCACAATCAAATCGCAATGCAGTGTGGAGAATGCCGAACTTTGCATTACCCTAGGATTTTTCCATGCATCATCGTTGCCGTTCGTCATCAAAGTAAAATATTATTAGCTCAGCACCCACGTCATAAAACGGGAATGTATACCGTTATTGCTGGCTTTTTAGAAGTCGGTGAAACATTAGAGCAGTGTGTTGCTCGTGAAGTGAAAGAAGAGACTGGCATTGATGTCGATAATATTCGATATTTTGGTAGCCAACCTTGGGCGTTCCCTTCAAGTATGATGATGGGCTTTTTAGCTGATTATGCTGGTGGAGTAGTAAAGCCTGATTATAGTGAGCTTTCTGATGCTCGTTGGTTTGAAGTAACTGACCTTCCTGAAGTTGCACCGCATGGTACTATTGCTCGTCAGCTGATAGACCAAACGGTAGAAGATGCAGCTTCTTGATGATGGCTTACACGGCTATATGATTGGCTATTAGATCTCATCATTTATCGGTAGTGGTATTAGGTTTTGTTACTGCTGAAGTTGATGTGAAAAAGGCAAAAAAAACCCTCCACAAGTGGAGGGGGTAAGTAAGATGTCGTTATGAGATGCTGAGTACAAAATACTCAGTTTATTATTGTAATTTTTGCTAGCGAACAAATATTTAACATGCGCCTATATAGGGTGCAAATTAACCATTGATTTAAAAGTTAATAACTTGATCTAGGTTGCAAAGCACACAGCTTTTGCGACCCAATCGGTGTTAGAATGCTTAACTTCAAAAATAGACAAGATTGAATTGGAATTTAACGGAATGACTGAACTAAAGAATGACCGCTATTTACGCGCACTGTTAAAGCAACCTGTTGATTGCACTCCTGTATGGATGATGCGTCAAGCAGGCCGCTATCTTCCTGAATACAAAGCGACTCGTGCTGAAGCTGGCGACTTTATGTCACTGTGTAAAAACGCAGAATTGGCGTCTGAAGTAACACTTCAACCTTTACGCCGTTTCCCACTTGATGCTGCAATCTTGTTCTCAGATATTTTAACGATCCCTGATGCGATGGGTCTGGGTCTTTACTTTGAAACGGGTGAAGGTCCTAAATTTGAACGCCCTATTACATGTAAAGCTGACGTAGAGAAGATCGGCCTACCTGATCCTGAAGGCGAGCTGCAATACGTAATGAATGCTGTTCGTCAGATCCGTAAAGATCTGAAAGGTGAAGTTCCACTGATTGGTTTCTCTGGCAGCCCATGGACACTTGCAACTTACATGGTTGAAGGCAGTAGCTCTAAAGCGTTCACTAAGATTAAGAAAATGATGTATGCAGAACCACAGACTCTGCACCTACTTCTAGATAAGTTAGCAGATACGGTTATTGAATACCTAAACGCGCAGATTAAAGCGGGTGCACAGTCTGTAATGGTATTTGATACATGGGGTGGCGTGCTTACTCCTCGTGACTACAACCTGTTCTCACTTCAGTACATGCATAAAATCGTTGATGGTCTTATTCGTGAAAACGAAGGTCGTCGTGTGCCAGTGACTCTGTTTACTAAGAACGGCGGCATGTGGCTTGAGTCTATCGCAGCAACAGGCTGTGATGCTGTGGGTCTAGATTGGACAATCAATATTCAAGACGCGAAAGCTCGCATCGGAGATAAAGTTGCTCTACAAGGCAATATGGACCCATCGATCCTTTATGCTCAACCTGAGCGTATTCGTGAAGAAGTAGGTACTATCCTAGAAGGCTTTGGTGATGGTGGTACAGGTCATGTATTTAACCTTGGTCATGGTATTCACCTAGATGTGCCGCCAGAGAATGCTGGTGTATTCGTTGACGCTGTTCACGAGTTATCTAAGCCTTACCACAAGTAATTCTGAGTAAGATTATTGAAAGCGCTGCCGGGCAACCCGCAGCGCTTTTTTATTACCTATTATCGGCATTTAGTATTTGTATAATTTAGCTATTTAGCTGCTAGGTATTTGGATCATGGTAGGCCAAATGCTCTGAGATGTGCTTTTTGATATAAGGAATGATGTCACTCTCAAACCATGGGTTTTTTTTAAGCCAGATATTATTACGTGGCGAAGGGTGGGGGAGAGGGACATAATTTGGCGCCCATTTGTGCCATTGTTTTACGGTATCTGTCAGTGTGTTTGGCTTTTCATCCAAATAATGTTGCTGCGCATATTGACCAATAAGCAATGTCATTTTTATATTTGGCAAACACTCAAGTACCCGCTTGTGCCATAAGGGCGCACATTCTTTTCTTGGAGGAAGGTCGCCGCTCTTTCCTTTACCTGGATAGCAAAGTCCCATAGGAACGATTGCGACTTTATGTGAATCGTAAAAAGTCGCTTTATCTATTTTTAACCACGCTCTCAATCGCTCACCGCTGGCATCATTCCATGGGATTGATGATTCATGCACTTTCACCCCTGGAGCTTGCCCTATGATGAGTAGAGTCGCGTCAGGGTGTGCTTGAATGATTGGATTAGCTCCAAGTTGCAACTCTGGTTCACAAGCCTGGCACGAGCGAATTTCTGTAATAAGATCGTCAAACATAAGCCTTCATCGTCGAATTAGTCATAGCGCTTCTTAAACGTTAATAGCCTTTATCAAAATCGATAAGGTTATTGAGCTGAAAACCATCTCGCCATAATTGGTAGTTTTTAGCGAAAATATTGATAACCTGACGTGGTTCGCTGAGTGCAGCAATATGTGGTGTGATTGTGATTTTTGGTATCCCCCAAAAAGGGTGCTCGGCAGAAAGGGGTTCTTGCTCGAATACATCTAGGAAAGCATGATCTACCCAGCGATTTTTTAACGCTAATAACAAGGCTTTATTATCCAGAGAGCTTCCTCTACCTACGTTAAAGAGCAAACAACTTCTACAGAAGCCCAATGTTTGTTCATTAAGTAGATATTGAGTATCTGGAGTGGCAGGTAAAGTGTTTACCACGATGTCAGCTTGTTCTAAAGCCGCTTTAATCTCATTAATATGGAACGTATCTTTAAAGCTTAAGCTCTTAGAGGGGATACCAGTACGATTAATGCCAATAGTATGAATGCCTAAAGCAGAGGCAGCCTGAGCTAAATGACTACCGATGGACCCGGTGCCTAAGATAACCATCACCTTACCTGTTAATGAGGTATATAAATGAGGTTGCCACTGACGTTCTTCTTGCTGCTGGTGGTAAATCTGGAAGTGGCGGTAATGATGAATGCTATAACCGAGAACATACTCGGCAATAGCAGGGCCAAATATTCCCCGAACATTCGTTAGTGTGTAATCCTGACGAAGAGTTGGCTCAGTGAGCGCATTAATTCCAGCATAAGTACTTTGTAGCCAGTCGAGTTGCGAAAAGTCGTCTAAGATAGAGGTAACAAGTGGAGGAGAAGCCAACACTATTTGTGCTTCTTCGGGTAATGAACAGATCTCAAGGTCCGGTAAATCTTGGTTTTGAATGAGCTGTGTATAGGTCTCATCATGTTCCGTAGCAATATAGAGCTTATTCGTGAAATTGTTCATAGACCTACCTTTTTTCCCTAGAGTTTATCAAGTACACTTCCGCTGTCTTTTTCTGCAATTATTGAGTGACTATGCTACAGAATCCACTGCAGGTTCGTCTTGAAAAGTTAGAACCTTGGCAACAAATCACCTTCATGGCGTGCTTATGTGAGCGTATGTACCCTAACTATGCCATGTTTTGTGAGAATACAAAATTTGCTGAAGCGCGCATTTATCGTGATGTATTAGACAGTGTTTGGGAAATCTTGACTGTTAAAACGGCGAAAGTAAATTTTGAACGCCAATTGGAGAAAGTGGAAGAGTTGTTCCCTAGCTCCGATGATTTTGATTTCTATGGAGTCTATCCAGCTATGGATGCTTGCCAAGGCTTATCGACCTTACTTCATGGTCTGTTAGACAGAGATTTTTTGTTTGAATCAATGATTAAATTGAGCCAGCAGTCAGTTAAAACAGTCGCTGATTTAGAATTTGCTCAAGGCTCTGATGAAATCACAAATGAGAATCAGAAAGAGAATGAAGCCGTTTGTGAAGAGTGGGATGTCCAGTGGGCTATTTTCCGCCCATTACGTGAAACGACAGAACGTGATATCGATTTGATTAAAGATTTACGTTTAGAGTTACGTGAAGACCCTGTTAGTAATATCGGTGTGACATTATAAGTCAGGCTGTTCTTACTAATAAAAAAGGCTCCGATGGGAGCCTTTTTTGTATTCTTATTTTGATGTCTCAGGAGAGTCTTTCACTTCTGTGGATTTCTCTTTAATGACTTCATCTTCGTCATCATCACGGCTCTCAATCACTCCGTGTGTTTCTTTCCAGTTTTCCCAGCGTTGGAAAGCAAGCTCTTGCATGTCGGTATTCTTATCAGCTTCATCGACGATCTCTTCACCTAGCAGATGTTCAAAGATATCCTCCAGCGTAATAATGCCTTGGACCGTGCCATATTCGTCAACGACAAGAGCAAGTTGCAAGCGGTTAGCCATCATCTGGTCAAATGCTTTAACTAGACCTAAGTTGTTGAGAAGGACGTGAATAGGACGCATCACTTCGCCTAGCTTCTTCTGACCGCAGCCCGCTTGTTGTAAGCGAAATAGCTCTAAGCGGTGAACAAAGCCAATGATATTGTCACTTTGCTCATCAAACACAAGAGGTCGAGAGAACGGTGTGTCTTTGTGTTGCTCTAAGAACGCATCAATAGTCATCTCTGCATCAACGCGAAATACAACCGGTCTTGGTGTCATCACGTGCGTCACAGCCACATCTTGAATACCAAGTAAGTTACTTAGGATTTTAGATTCACCTTCAGCGAACTCACCACTTTCTCTTGCCAAAATCGCCATCGCAGAAAGTTCATCACGCATTTTTGGCTGTTGATGACCTCTAGCAAGGCGCTTAGTGATTTGCTCAGAGAACCAAACAAACGGTGTTAAGAAAAAGACCATCCAGCGTAAAACAGTCGCTGACATTGGAGCTAGCTGGCGCCAGTACGTTGCACCAATGGTTTTAGGTACAATTTCAGATAGAACCAAAATAGCTAAAGTCAGCACGGCTGAGAAAACGCCTAGCCATTGGCTACCAAATACCACAGCAGCTTGTGCACCTGCGGTTGCCGCGCCAATAGTATGGGCGATGGTGTTGAGAGTTAGGATAGATGCAAGTGGACGGTCGATATCAGTTTTAAGCTTACCTAAAGATTCTGCTGCAGGGTGCTCTTTTTGTTTTAGCTGAGCAATGTAGCTCGGACTAATACTAAGTAGTACTGCTTCTAAAACAGAACAGATAAAAGAAATCCCGATAGCAACGGAAATGTAGATAGTTAGCAGCAGCATGTTTGCCCTTAATTAGATTGTACGCTTTAACAGCGATTCACCCTGGATTATAGAGAACAAATTGTTTTTCGGACATCAATTATTTTCGCTTAAAGCCCCTTTAGATAAGGGCTGGCGGGAAGAAATAGGTAACAAATTGTGAGTTATTACTCATATTATGGCTAAAACTACGGCATTAGAGCTAAAGATTGGTGACAAACCTTTGCCAGACAGGGCATTTTTGTTTTAGAGTGAATTGAATTTAAAAATACAGAGAAGGGAAACCTAAATGAACAAGACTCAATTAATCGACTTTATTGCTGAAAAAGCGGACCTTTCTAAAGCTCAAGCTAAAGCAGCTCTAGAAGCGACCCTTGGTGGTGTGACTGATACACTTAAAGATGGCGAGCAAGTTCAGCTAATTGGTTTTGGTACTTTCAAAGTAAACCACCGTGCAGCTCGTACAGGCCGTAATCCAAAAACTGGCGATGAGATCCAAATCGCTGCTGCAAATGTTCCTGCATTTGTTGCTGGTAAAGCACTGAAAGATTCAGTGAAATAATCTAAACTGTACCGAGGTAGTCTATTTCTCACCTCGGTACAGGTTTTATGAAAAAAGCATTTCTCTTAGCTTCACTATTATCGACATTTCTTCTTGGGTGCTCTTCATCCAATCCTCGTCAAAACCTTGAACAATTTGAAACCTTCACCGGTGGACAAGTGATGGGCGATGCAACCAGTTTCTACTGGATCACCAATAAATTAACTAACCCTCACACTGCTTCTGATTATGTTGTTGTGGGTGACTATGGTTGGTACAAAAGTGATTACAGTTGGAAAGAGGGTGAGCTCAGAGAACT
The DNA here is from genome assembly GCF_013114625.1 of Vibrio sp. 99-70-13A1. Taxonomy (GTDB): domain Bacteria; phylum Pseudomonadota; class Gammaproteobacteria; order Enterobacterales; family Vibrionaceae; genus Vibrio. The sequence goes on along the minus strand of NZ_VTXD01000007.1, from coordinate 123,794 downwards.
AGTCCGCGAAGGAAAGCAACGAGACACTTCAAATACTTTAGTACCTTATCGAGTCCATATCCGTTTCAATAAAACGGGTGAGGCGGTTTACCAGCAATATCGTATTGATGGCCGAGTTCTACCAATCCAACCTGTTCAATTACAGCGTTATCAAAAAGAAGCGCAATCTGTCATTGATAACACCACAAAGCAAAATGACGATGGTTTAGAGCTGATGCAAGGTTATTGGGATGGAAAAACATTCGAGACGTGTTCAGGAACAGAATTTGAGAATTTAGAATTCAACCAAACGTTGCCTAGCTTTGTTATTGACCGTTTAGCAAGTGTGGATAGTTATGCTGCTTTTCTGGGGCGTAAATATTTAAACAAAGTGTCAGTTGAAGAATTACTCATGCTATCGGAAGACAGCCAAGATTGTATTTCCCGACCAGAACTTTTGTCGCAATAATTAAGCAAACCGTTTGACTCGATTTTGGCAATAAAAAAAAGGTGCATGTCTGCACCTTTTTTATTTTAGAGAGTATTCTCTTATCTCTATGACTCTTGCTCGCGAGCAATCGCACGGTAACCAATGTCATTACGATGAAACATACCATTCCAGCTAACTTGCTTAGTTAAGGCGTAGGCGCGCTCCTGAGCTTCAGAAACCGTATTACCTAATGCTGTTGCACAAAGTACACGACCGCCGTTTGTCACAACGTCGCCAGCTTCGTTATTAGTAGTACCCGCGTGGAAGATTTTTTGACCTTCAACGTCGCTTGTTGGTAATGAAATTACGTCACCTTTTGCGTAATCAGCAGGGTAACCGCCAGCGGCAAGAACAACACCGATAGAAGCGCGAGGATCCCATTTAGATTCTGCTTCGTCTAGCTTCTCGTTAACAGCCATTAGACATAGCTCAACAAGGTCTGATTCCATACGCATCATAATTGGTTGCGTTTCCGGGTCACCGAAGCGGCAGTTGTATTCGATAACTTTTGGTGTGCCATCAGCATCGATCATTAGACCCGCGTAAAGGAAACCTGTGTAAGGTGCGCCTTCTGCATCCATACCACGTACCGTTGGGTAGATAACTTCTTCAAGGATACGGTTGTGGATTTCTGGAGTAACCACAGGAGCTGGGGAGTAAGCACCCATGCCGCCCGTGTTAGGACCTGTATCTTTGTCGCCAACACGTTTGTGGTCTTGGCTGGTGGCCATAGGAAGTACGCTAGAACCGTCAACCATTACAATGAAGCTTGCTTCTTCGCCTTCAAGGAACTCTTCGATCACTACGCGGCTGCCTGCTTCGCCAAATGCGTTACCCGCTAGCATGTCTTTGATTGCGTCTTCAGCTTCTTCAAGAGTCATCGCAACGATAACACCTTTACCTGCGGCAAGGCCGTCAGCTTTTACTACGATTGGAGCGCCTTGCTCGCGTACGTAAGCGAGTGCTGGTTCAATCTCAGTGAAGTTTGAGTAGTAGCCTGTTGGGATCTCATGACGAGCTAAAAAGTCTTTGGTGAATGCTTTAGAGCCTTCAAGTTGTGCTGCTGCTTGAGTTGGACCAAAGATTGGAAGGTCGACTTCGCGGAATGCATCAACCACACCAATAACTAATGGTGCTTCAGGGCCAACGATAGTCAGTTCGATTTTTTTCTCTTGAGCAAACGCGACTAAACCCGCGATGTCTTCAACGCCGATGTTTACGTTTTCAAGTTTAGGCTCAAGCGCGGTTCCTGCGTTACCTGGGGCAATGAATACCGTTTCAACGTTTGGGTTTTGTGCTGCCTTCCAACCTAGTGCGTGCTCACGACCGCCGGCACCGATAATCAATACATTCATGTTTCAATCCTAAAGTTCTAAATTCTTAAAAGCCCCTCAAAATAGAGAGGCTTGATAATTGTTTAATCGTTGGGATAAACCTGTTCGATTAGTGGCGGAAGTGACGCATGCCAGTAAAGATCATCGCCATGCCATGTTCGTCTGCTGCTGCGATAACTTCGTCATCACGCATAGAACCGCCCGGTTGGATAACACACTTGATGCCAGCTTCTGCTGCCGCGTCGATACCGTCACGGAATGGGAAGAATGCATCTGATGCCATTACACAACCTTCAACCTGTAGACCTTCATCTGCCGCTTTAATGCCTGCGATTTTTGCAGAGTAAACGCGGCTCATTTGGCCAGCGCCAACACCAACTGTCATGTCGCCTTTCGAGTAAACAATCGCGTTAGATTTAACGTACTTCGCTACTTTCCAGCAGAATAGTGCATCTTTCAGCTCTTCAGCCGTAGGTTGACGCTTAGAAACCACTTTAAGGTCACCTTCAGACACCATACCTTGGTCGCGATCTTGTACTAGCAAGCCACCGTTAACGCGTTTCACGTCAAAGCCAGTCGTCTTCGTTGTCCACTCACCACACTCAAGCAAGCGAAGGTTTTTCTTAGCCGCTACGATTGCTACTGCTTCAGCAGAAACAGAAGGTGCAATGATAACTTCAACGAATTGGCGCTCAGTGATAGCCGTTGCTGTTGCAGCGTCTAGTTCGCGGTTGAATGCAATGATGCCGCCAAATGCAGACGTTGGGTCTGTTTTGAATGCACGGTCGTAAGCTTCTAGGATGTCTTCACCTAGTGCTACACCACATGGGTTCGCGTGCTTAACAATCACACATGCTGGTTGGTCGAACTCTTTCACACACTCAAGTGCTGCGTCAGTATCAGCGATGTTGTTGTAAGAAAGTGCTTTACCTTGGATTTGGCGAGCAGTAGACACTGACGCTTCTTCAGGGTTTGCTTCAACGTAGAATGCTGCTGCTTGGTGGCTGTTCTCACCGTAGCGCATGTCTTGTTTTTTCTCGAACTGTTGGTTGAATGTACGAGGGAATTTAGACTCTTCATCGCCTTCCTTGTTCGCGCCGTAGCTAGGAACCATAGTGCCGAAGTAGTTTGCGATCATGCCGTCGTAAGAAGCCGTGTGTTCGAATGCTGCGATAGCGAGGTCGAAGCGAGTCTCTAGTGTTAGCGACTTCTCGTTCGCGTCCATTTCAGCCACAACACGCTCGTAGTCGTGTGCGTTAACCACGATAGTTACGTCTTTGTGGTTTTTAGCTGCAGAGCGAACCATTGTTGGACCACCGATATCGATGTTTTCAACAGCGTCAGCAAGGGTACAACCTTCTTTAGCAACGGTTTCTGCGAATGGGTATAGGTTTACAACAACCATATCGATAGGGTTGATACCGTGATTTTTCATCACGTCATCATCTTGGCCACGACGGCCTAGAACACCACCATGAACTTTTGGGTGCAGAGTCTTAACACGGCCATCCATCATTTCTGGGAAACCAGTGTAGTCAGATACTTCTGTAACAGAGATGCCTTTTTCAGCAAGCAGGCGAGCAGTGCCACCGGTAGATAGAATATCTACACCACGGTTAGCAAGAGCTTGTGCAAATTCAACGATACCAGTTTTGTCTGATACGCTGATTAGAGCGCGGCGAATTGGACGAGCGTTATTCATGCTTCCATTTCCTCAAATTCATGGGGTTAAAATAAAGATATTTGCCAAAAAAGAACTTGTTTTTATCTTCCTACCTTAGGTTATTCTTGGTATCAGTAAGAGATAAAATATTGGTCAGTTTTGGTAAAGACCTTTGGGGTGTTCTTATAATCCATCTATAAGATAACCAACTCCAAATTTGATGGCGCAGATTCTAACTAATTTATTACAAAAAAGCTCGCGCAATCGTTTGGCATCTCAAAATTAATTAGAAAAAATGCCATTTCAACTTTAAAAGTAACGAGATGGTTAATAGACGAAGATAGAGTAAAGAGTGGAAGTTATGTTTCAGATTGGTGAATTAGCAAAACGATGTGGTGTTACGACCGATACATTGCGCTTTTATGAAAAAAACAAACTGATTGCACCTGCGGGTAGAAGTGACTCTGGTTATCGCATTTATAGTGAAGAAAACCAAAAACAAGTTAGCTTCATTCTTAAGGCAAAAGAGCTAGGTCTAAGCCTGGATGAAATCAGAGAGTTACTGGAAATAAAACTAGAGGCAACTGAGCATAGCTGTGCTGAAGTAAAAGCGATTACGACTGCGAAGTTAGTCGTGATAGATGAAAAAATTAAAGAATTGGGAAGAATTAGAACGGCATTGAAGAAAATTAATGACGCTTGTTGCGGGCATGTGGATGATGATGCGAGCCACTGTTCGATATTAGGAGCGTTTGCAAGCGAGGAAACCGAAGATTCATGCTGCCAACACGATCACACATAACGAGTTTAAGAAGCTTGAAGGATTTTGGCAGTTAAAGGCGAATCTATTTTGATACTCGGTAAATTATCATAATAGATAGTGACTTGATTACGACCTGTTTGCTTTGAGTAGTACATGGCTTTATCTGCTTGAACCAATAGCTCTCGAACAGACGTAACCGTTGGGTTTAACTCAGCCAGTCCAATGCTTACTGTAGGGTAGATGGTATGCCCATCAACAGTGCATGGAGTAGATTCTATACGCGTTCTGATCTCTTCTGCGGTACTGTAAGCTTCAATTGCACTGGTATTCGGTAACACGATCCCAAACTCTTCTCCTCCTAAGCGACCGATATAGTCGTTCGAACGAATAGATTGCTGACAAATATGCGCAACTTGAGTAATTACTTCATCTCCAGATAAATGACCCACACGGTCATTAATTTCTTTGAAATGGTCAATATCAATCATTAAGCAGGCTACGTTTTGCTTTTGTGATTGGTTCATTTCATTTTCGAGACCGAGTAAGAATGCGCGTCGATTCAAGATACCAGTTAACTCATCCGTTTCAGAGAGCCTTCTTAGCTCCGCTTCTTGCTGGTAGGCTTCGGTAATGTCTTTTTGCTGCCAGAGTATATAAGGTTCACGATTCGCAAGCGTCAGTGGCTTTAGGGTCGATTCAAACCATTTTTCGTCGTCATTGCCTAGGGCTTCCAACTCTTCAATAGAAAGTTGTAAATGTTGGCATGGCGAAATGGAATAACGGTACTGTTTGATTTCACCTGAGGTTAGAGCGTGTAATGCATGCTGCATTAGCTGTTCGGCAAGATCTGGTGGGAGTAGCGAATGGACAGTGCGAGTGTCAGATGTCTCGGTAGCAAGGGGTAAATGCCCAAAGCTTTCAATGATTAATCCATTCTTATCGATCAGCAGATGACGATCAGGAAGTTCGCTTAGCAAGGTGCTGAGCCACTCTTCCCTTTGCATATCAACCATGTAGCATCCCGAATATAAGAATAATCAACCATTATATCGGTCAATCGGGGGTTATCAATCCTAATGGATCACAGATTGGCTAATGTTTGTCCATTCAATTCGTTTTAGGTATAAAAAAACCGAATTCACAAAGTGAACTCGGTTTGAAATCGAAAATTACGAAAGAACGATTAGTTCATGCCGTATTTTTTAAGCTTCTTGCGAAGAGTTCCGCGGTTAATACCCATCATAGTTGCTGCGCGAGTTTGGTTACCGCGAGTGTACTGCATGATAGTGTCTAGTAGCGGCTGTTCAACTTCAGCTAATACTAGCTCGTATAACTCGCTGACTTCTTGACCGTTTAATTGAGCAAGGTAATTTTTCAATGATGCTTTAACTGAGTCACGTAGAGGCTTCTGCGTGATTTGGTCTTGTGATGTAACTGTCGTTACTGTCAATGCTTCTGAAGTCAGATTTTGTTCGAACATATTCGGTCTAGCTCTTCTCGTAATTATAGTGCAACGTGATCAAAATAACCGTCTAACGCCTCAAGTTGCAGCTCAGCTGCTTCGAGAGCGTTGAAGGTACGGCGAAACTCACTCGCTTGTTCATGTTCTTTTAAATACCAACCCACATGCTTACGAGCAATGCGAGGGCCTAAAAACTCTCCATAAAATTCATGTAGAGCGTGAACGTGACCAAGCATGATGTTTTTTACTTCCTCAGTCGGAAGCTCTGGCATCGTGGTACCGTTTTCCAAATAGTGTTGGATTTCGTTAAAAATCCATGGGCGACCTTGGGCAGGGCGACCAATCATCAAAGCGTCAGCACCGGTGTACTCCAGCACAAACTTAGCTTTCTCTGGGCTATCGATATCACCATTAGCAATAACCGGTATCGAGACAGCTTGTTTTGCCGCTTTAATGTGTTTGTATTCTGCCTCTCCTTTGTACATACATGCGCGAGTTCTCCCATGGAGAGCAAGAGCTTGTATGCCGCAGTCTTCGGCTATTTTTGCTATGTGGACACAATTTCTGTTACTTGTGTCCCAGCCCGTGCGAGTTTTCAGTGTTACTGGAACATCGACTGCATTCACTACCGCTTTCAAGATATCTTCAATGAGATCTGGATATTGGAGTAAAGCAGAGCCCGCGAGCTTTTTGTTTACTTTTTTAGCTGGACAACCCATGTTGATATCGATGATTTGCGCACCGTTACCTACATTAAATTGCGCAGCTTCAGCCATCAGCTGTGGATCTGCACCAGCGATTTGTACTGAGCGAATGCCCGATTCGCCCTCATGTACCATTCGCTGTTGAGACTTCGACGTTTTCCAAACTTTAGGATTGGAGGACATCATTTCACTGACTGCCATCCCCGCACCGTAGCGAAGACACAACTCTCGGAATGGTCTATCCGTTACGCCAGCCATAGGAGCAACGATTAGATTGTTCTTTAGTTGATAGTTTCCAATTTTCAAAACGTCATCACAGTTCTGTACTAGCAAGGGCGCGCATTTTACGCATTTTTTTGCTGTGTGAAAAGACTAATATTTGAGCATTTACAATTTGTTTTTGTAATTTGTATAAAATTCAATCAATTAGACTGTAAAGTCTTGTCTAGCCTTGCTTGCGACCAGAGATTCGGCACCACTCTGTTTGAGAAGCGATTGGATCAATGTGAAGCTCATCACGATAATAGTTCGCAACATCTTCCGCTTGCGTATCCAAAACACCCGACATTGCCAGTTGCCCGTTCGGTTTAACTAGACCTTTGATGATGCCTGATAGCTCACGAAGAGGTGCAGCCAAAATGTTTGCCACAACCACATCTGCAATCAAACCTTCAGGCTGATCTTGGGGCATGTAAACTTCAAGTTGATCAACGACGCCATTTCGCTCTGCGTTGTCTTTAGAAGCGACTAAAGCTTGAGGATCAATGTCGATCCCAACCACTTTTTCCGCACCAAGTTTGATCGCAGCGATCGCTAAAATGCCAGACCCACATCCAAAATCGATAACCGTTTTACCGGTTAAGTCGATGCTCTCTAACCACTCAAGGCAAAGTGCGGTAGTAGCATGTGTACCAGTGCCAAATGCAAGACCTGGGTCTAGTAACACATTGACAGCTGTTGGATCTGGAACGTCACGCCAGCTTGGGCAAATCCATAGTCGTTCGCCAAACTGCATTGGGTGGAAGTTATCCATCCACTCTCGTTCCCAATCTTTATCTTCTAGCTGTTCAACTTTATAAGCGAAGTCAACTGGGAACATACCACTGGCTTTTATTTGCTGGATAACAAGCCCAGTATCAACCTCAGCGTCATACAAAGCGAGGATGTCACAGTCACCCCAAAGTCGAGTCTCACCCGGCAGAGGTTCAAATACAGGATTATCTTTAGCATCAAGGAAAGTTACAGAAAGAGCGCCAGTCTCCTCCATTAACATATCGCCAATTGTTTCGGCATTTTCATTGGTTGCATTGAGCTTGATTTGAATCCAAGGCATGGCTGCATCTTCTATGTGATAAAATTTGGATGGCGAGTCTAGCAGAAATTATGAGCAAGTTCACGAAAACCCCAACGATTAAATAGGGGAATATTGATTGAATTTTTCAGGGTAATAAAAACAAAAATGCTCACCGAAGTGAGCATTTTTTAGTGTTCCATAGAGAACATATTACTGAAGGCTAGTTTCTATTGCAGACCAAGCTTCTTCTCAAGGTAGTGGATGTTTGCACCACCGTGTTGGAAGTTTTCGTCGTTCATAATAGCCTGTTGAAGTTCAGTATTAACGTTAATACCTTCAACAATCATCTCACCCAATGCGTTCTTCATACGAGCGATAGCGACATCACGGTTCTCACCGTAAGTGATTAGCTTACCAATCATCGAATCATAGTGTGGTGGCACTGTGTAACCCGTGTAGATATGAGATTCCCAACGGACACCCATGCCGCCAGGGGCATGGAAACGCGTGATCTTACCTGGAGACGGTAGGAAACGAACTGGATCTTCCGCGTTGATACGACATTCGATTGAGTGACCACGCAGTTTAATATCATCTTGTGTGAATGATAGGGGCTGACCAGCAGCAATGCGAAGTTGCTCTTTCACTAGGTCGATACCCGTTACCATTTCAGTAATCGTGTGCTCAACCTGAATACGAGTGTTCATTTCGATGAAGTAGAACTCGCCGTTTTCGTATAAGAACTCAAATGTACCTGCGCCGCGGTAGCCAATTTCAAGACATGCACGAGTACAACGGTCACCGATATACTTACGCATTTCTTCAGTGATACCTGGTGCTGGCGCTTCTTCCACAACTTTCTGGTGACGACGCTGCATTGAGCAGTCACGTTCACCAAGGTGGATAGCATTACCTTGACCATCAGCAAGAATTTGAACTTCAATATGACGAGGGTTTTCTAGGAATTTTTCCATGTAAACCATATCGTTATTGAAGCAAGCTTTTGCTTCAGCACGAGTCATTGCGATAGCTTCTGTTAGCTCAGCTTCAGAACGAACAACACGCATACCACGACCGCCACCGCCGCCAGAAGCTTTGATGATTACTGGAAAACCAATACGCTTAGCGTGTGCTTTGTTTTTCGTTTCATCATCATCTAGTGGACCATCTGAACCCGGAACACAAGGTACACCAGCTTTCTTCATTGAAGTGATAGCGGATACTTTGTCACCCATCATACGGATAGTTTCCGCTTTAGGACCAACAAAAATGAAGCCGCTACGTTCTACTTGTTCAGCAAAATCAGCGTTTTCAGATAGGAAACCGTAGCCTGGGTGTACCGCAACTGCACCTGTTACTTCCGCTGCGCTAATAATGCGAGGGATGTTTAGGTAGCTGTCGATACCGCGAGCAGGACCAATACAAATGGTTTCGTCTGCAAGAAGTACGTGTTTAAGATCGCGGTCAGCTGTTGAGTGAACAGCAACGGTCTTAATGCCAAGCTCTTTACAGGCACGCAAAATACGCAGTGCAATTTCACCACGGTTCGCAATTACTAATTTATCTAACATAATGAGTGTTCTCTATTATTCGATAATTACTAGAGCTTGGTCGAACTCAACTGGTTGACCGTCTTCAACTAGGATTGCTGTAACAACACCAGATTTATCAGCTTCGATTTGGTTCATCATTTTCATTGCTTCAACGATACATAGAGTTTCGCCAGCCGTTACAGATTGACCAACTTTAACGAATGGTTTTGCATCTGGGCTTGGTGCGCCGTAAAAAGTACCAACCATTGGAGAAAGAACTTGGTGACCAGCAGGAACTGCAGGTGCAACTTCAGCGACAGGAGCCGCCGCAACAGGAGCTGCAACCGGAGCCGCTGCTACAGGAGCTGCTGCGTATTGAATAGGTGCTGCAGATACAGGGCTGTTACGACTGATTCGTACTGACTCTTCACCTTCAGAGATTTCTAGCTCAGAAATACCAGATTCTTCAACCAATTCGATTAGCTTTTTGATTTTGCGAATATCCATTGTTTCTTTCTCTTTATCTGTTGATTGACCTGACTCTATGACTGAGTAGGTAAGTATTAGTTCTGTCTTTAGACAGTTATTTTGACGTCAGCTTGTTAATCGCTGCCATCAAAGCAAATTGATAACCTTGAGCACCTAAGCCACAAATCACACCTTCTGCTTTATCAGAAAGGTAAGAATGATGACGAAATGCTTCACGTGCGTGAACATTTGATAGGTGTACTTCAATAAATGGTATCGCGACTCCTAATAATGCATCTCGCAACGCAACACTGGTATGAGTGAAAGCTGCTGGATTTATTATAATAAAATCAATGGACTGATAAGCACTGTGTATGGCTTCTATCAGTTCATACTCACGGTTAGATTGTAGGTGCGACAACTCGACGTCTTGTGCGTTTGCTTGCTCGGTTAAAGATTCAATAATCTGCTCGAGTGTTTGAGAACCATAGTGCGCAGGCTCTCTTAGTCCTAAAAGGTTAAGGTTTGGACCATTTAAAACTAGAATGCGTAACTTTGTAGACATCGTGAGGGTATCTTCCTATATCGTGACAACGAGTGCGAATGTTCCCATTTTATTTACAAATTGGACGTATTTACCAGAGGCGAAACATCCAATTTTTCAAATTAGACCCAGATTATAGCTAATTCAGCGAAAATCGCAGCAAATTACTGGTCTAATCACCTATAGTTCAGGTCGGGAGTTGTTACTAACTTATCAAAAAAGGTCCACTGCCTTAATTTTAGTGCGGATAATTGAGATCAAGATCAGGCACAAAAAAACCGCCACATAGGTGACGGTTTGAAAATGTTTCTGTTTTAAACAGCTTGTAAAAGCATAGTGTGAAGCTTGTTATGCAATTTCTGCTTTTTCAGCAATCAGTTTTTCAACCACACTTGGATCGGCAAGAGTCGATGTATCACCAAGGTTGCTGGTATCACCCGTTGCAATTTTACGTAGGATACGACGCATGATTTTACCTGAGCGTGTTTTCGGTAAAGAGTCAGTCCAGTGCAGTACATCTGGCGTAGCTATCGGTCCAATCTCTTTTCTTACCCAGTCCTTCACTTCTTTATGAAGTTCAGCTGTAGGGAACTCACCGTCATTCAATGTGATGTAAGCGTAAATTGCTTGGCCTTTAATATCGTGAGGAATGCCCACAATCGCTGCCTCTGCAATTTTATCGAATGCCACTAGCGCCGATTCAATCTCAGCCGTGCCCATACGGTGACCTGATACATTGAGCACGTCATCAACACGACCAGTGATCCAGTAGTAGTCATCTTCATCACGTCGAGCACCGTCACTTGTAAAATACATGCCTTTAAATGTAGAGAAATAGGTTTGTTCAAAACGTTCATGGTCACCATAGACCGTACGCATTTGTCCTGGCCATGAATCAAGAATAACGAGGTTACCGTCAGTCGCGCCTTCGATGATATTCCCCATGTTATCAACAAGGGCTGGTTGAACACCAAAGAATGGGCGAGTTGCAGAACCCGGTTTTAGGTCGGTTGCTCCTGGAAGAGGGGCAATCAAAATACCGCCAGTTTCAGTTTGCCACCATGTATCGACAATCGGGGACTGCTCATTACCAATTGTTTTGTAGTACCACTCCCAAGCTTCTGGGTTAATTGGTTCACCTACTGAACCCATAATGCGTAAGCTATCACGAGAAGTGCCTTCAACGGCTTCATTACCTTTTGCCATCAATGCACGAATCGCTGTTGGGGCTGTGTAGAGGATATTCACTTGGTGCTTATCGACTACTTCGCTCATGCGACTGGTATTTGGATAATTTGGAACACCTTCAAACAAGATTGTTTTTGCACCATTCGCAAGTGGTCCGTAAACAAGGTAGGTGTGACCTGTGATCCAACCTACATCGGCTGTACACCAGAAGGTTTCGCCTTCTTGGTAATCAAAGACATACTTAAACGTCATTGCCGCATAAACGAGGTAACCACCTGTAGTATGTAATACGCCTTTAGGTTTGCCTGTTGAGCCTGAAGTGTAAAGAATGAATAGTGGATCTTCGGCTTTCATTTCTTCTGGTTCACAGACTTCTGAAACTGTCGCGGTTGCTTCATGCCACCAAACATCACGATGTTCATGCCATTCCACATCGCCACCCGTACGTTTCATAACAATGACTTTCTCAATGTTTTTCACTTCTGGGTTGGTCAGTGCTTCATCAACGTTTTTCTTCAGTGGAACTGCTCTTCCGCCACGCACACCTTCATCAGCTGTAATGACGATTTTTGAATCTGAGTCGATGATTCGACCTGATAATGCTTCTGGAGAAAAACCGCCGAACACGACGGTGTGCACGGCACCAATTCGAGTACAAGCCAGCATTGCTACCGCCGCTTCTGGAACCATTGGCATGTACAAACACACCACATCACCTTTGCGTACGCCTTGCTCTTTTAGAGCATTTGAAAACAGGCACACTTCTTTGTGTAATTCATTGAATGTCAGCGTTTTATCATCGGTAGGGTCATCGCCTTCCCAAATGATCGCGACTTCGTCACCACGATCGGCAAGGTGGCGGTCAATACAGTTTGCTGAAACATTGAGTGTCCCGTCTTCAAACCAACGAATGTCGACGTGACCTGGGTCAAATGAGGTGTTTTTGACTTGGGTGAAGGGTTTAATCCAATCTACGATTTTTCCGTGCTCACCCCAGAATCCTTCTGGGTCAGATACAGATTGCTGGTACATGGCTAGGTAAGTGTCATTATCCGCGTGCGTCGTTGCTTTAATATTGTCTTGTACTGGATAAACGTGGGCTTCACTCATTGCTTCTCTCCTTGTGCCTTCATTCCATGTGAACTGGGCAATTTCCGTTATGCGCTAATTCCGCTAGCTGGTTTTTAAACATGGCATTTATTTGGATAGTCTTTTATTGACTGCCTGTCGTGCTATCACTCTCGGCTAGGTGAGCGATTTCCACAATTAGACTTTAGGATGAGACGTCGCTTTCTACTGGGAAAAAGGGGAATTAAGTTTATAAAGTAGCGACTTAAGTTGAAATTTGCGAGATTGATCTAATGCGGATTATTACGCGTTAGGATTCAATGGGAAGAGTTGAAACGAGGCAAGTCGCCGTGTTTTAAACGGACGAAGACTAAAGCGGCAGAGATAGCATCTTGTAGAGCATCGTGTTTGTTGCTCTGCTGCGGAAGCCCAAGTTGTTTGCAAATGGCATCAAGACTTAAGTCGAAGTAGGAATTGGGTAAATGTTTTTCGAGTTTGTCTTGATAGAGCAAACTGACTTCAATGAGTTTGTTTGGCATTGGAAACCCGAGTTGTTTGATGCACGCTCTGTCCAATATTTTTTTGTCGTATCGTATGTGATAGCCCACAAGCGGGCGGTTGCCGATGAAGTTTAGAAGTTCAATCAGAGCCTGTTTTTCTTCTATGCCGTTTTTAAGATCTTCATGGCGAATTTTATGTATTTTGATTGAGCCAGAATCTAAAGATTGAGGGGCTCGAAGACGTACTTCAAAGGGTTGGCTGGTAATAATGCGGTTACCGATGATTTTTGTTGCCGCAATCGTGACAAGTTCTGCTCGGTTTGGATCCAGGCTGGTGGTTTCGCAATCAAGTGAGACATATTCACTTTGATGTGGAGCAGTAAAAAGCCCTCTATAAGGCGAACCCTTTAGTTTGTAATGCCAGAACCGTCGAGTTAGCCCATTCATAGAAAGAGGCTCGTGAAATGTCTTTGTTTTATCACAGATAGTTTTTGGCTAATCATAGATAACCTTGGGCTCGCCATAGATAAACAGATATACATTAGCATCGCCTAATCACGAACTTGGTAGTGGTAACCAAGCCATTGTTTGAATTTTTTGACCACATGCAAACTATGACGGAGTAAGTCCCTGTCTGATCTGTCCATCAGTTTAATATCCAGCTTATTACTGCTGTGCTGCTGGGTAAGTCTTTGTGCCAACCTCCATTTGAAAAATTGTTTAAGTGCTTCGCTTAAATTATCTGCGGTACTTTGCTCAAGCACCTTTCTTTCAACTAAAGCATTGATGCGATCAAAGGTATTTTTATGAGGAAGCTTGTATTCCAAACTTAATGCACGAATGCCGTGCACGATGGGAAAGATACCGCCTTGTTTGATATCCAAACCAGACTTAGATTTTTTCACATTACCAAAGAGTGTTAAAGGGACAGAGAAATTCAGTGCAGGTCGACAAAATTCAGTGAGGACCAGCTCTTGCCCGGCCATTAATTCACTGAGATGCTTTTGGATCGGTTCCAGTAATTCTTTATTGCCCGCGACAGCATGCGCATCAGCCATAATGGCAATATCCATGACTTTTTCGGGTGTCGCCGAATGTACCCAATTGGAGAGTGTTTTCTTCCACTCTAGTTGAGTGTTCACCCATTTAGGGTTGTTAACCATGACTTTTCCAGGGCAAAGAGGGTAACCCAGTTGTTGTAGAGTGTGGGTCAGGTTTTCCATTATCCTTTCGCATTGGTGCCAATGCAGCCCGTCTTGAATAATAAGTGCGTTATCTTGATCGGTTTTTAAAATTTGTTCGCCACGCCCCTCAGAGCCTAAAACAATGAAACAGCAATGGTTATGCAAAGCGGGAGGTACGACTAGCTCAAAAGCTTTTTCGATGATTTGTTCATTAACGGCTGAGATTAATTCCATGATAAATCGGGTGCGAATGCCGTTACTTAAAAGGCTTTCCACAAGTTGACGTTGTTTATTTGAAGCTAGAGCCAGCTCTTCAATACTGGTTGCTCTTGCTATACGCAGAGTCAGGACATGTGAGTGTGTGGAGAAGGCACTTAATATTTGAGTCATATCGAGCATGCCAATTGCTTCGCCAGCATCACAGACCATGACTCGTTTCATGCGGTTTCTTGTCATCGTAATCATGGCATTAAAAAGAAAGTCACCTTCATCCACATGGAACACTGGGAAAGTTGCAATATTACCTACGGGAGTATCAAGTGGGAGGTTATCTATCATTACTGCATGCAGCATGTTGGTGCGGGTAACAATGGCATAGGGGTAGGGTTTTGGGGTTCCTATAGTTCTAGGATCATCGTAGGCCAAATGCACCAGTGCTGAATCTAATCCGTTCTCTTTTAATGTTTGAGTGACTTGGTTGATCGGCTGATCAGGAGTGAGGATCAGCGGCGGATGATAAATAGAACTGTCTACTTTGGTGAGAATGAACTCTGCCAAATTTTGTTGCTCTTGAGCTTCTTTAATAAGCTGTTTTCGTTTCGCAAGATTGTTATCAAAGTAAGCGGCAAATTGCCCGTTCTCGTGGTAGAGGTCTAAAAAAACATGAGAAGGGAGTAGGTAACTTAAGGTGTCTTCAAGAGCGATATATTGATGTTTAACTTGCCCACTGAACTGACTTCTTACATCAAACAGATCGTCATTGGCGTAGTGCGCGTAAATTTCTCTATTGTCAGAAGAGCGTTCTTCAACGGCGCCTTTAATGAGTATATGCAGGTGATGGCTCGGCTTATTCGCTTCAACGATGACTTCTTGCTCTCGGTAGTACGCGACATCCAATGAAGAGCGTAAGGTCAATTGTTCGCTTTCAGATAAGCGGTCAAAAGGTGGAGACTGCATATTAAATTTATCAGGCATCATCGTCACACAATAAAGGAATGATGATCTCAGTTTGCCAAAAATTGGGTGAAGCGCTAGACGACTTTAGTCTAGATAGAGATGAAGTTTAGCCATAGATAATGATAGGCGCTGATTTCAAATTGCGATATTAACTCCCTTATTTCTAATACGGAAATTGGCAACGTCGTTTTATTCCCTTTTTTGGTAACAATAAGCTAGGCATAATTCATCAATGCTCTTTTTTGTCTTTTTATAGGTCTTCGCGATGCAAAACCCTTCTCCTTATGGCTGGATATCCCAGTATTTTCTTGGTTTTTTCTTTGCATATGGCGTTTATCTGCCATTTTGGGCACTTTGGTTTGAAGACCAAGGTGTTGCGCCAAGCGACATTGGTATTTTAATTGGTGCTGGTTTTGCGACTCGTTGTGTTGCTAACTTTGTTATTACACCACGCATTCATAAGGTGGAGCACTTAATCCCAGCTTTACGGTGGTTGAGCCTCGCGGCATTAATATTCATTGGTTTTCACTTTTTTACAGGTGGCAGTTTTGCACTAATGCTGCTGGCGACGGTTCTGTTTAATTTATGTTGTGGTCCTATCGTTCCTCTATCGGATGCAATGGCGAACTATTACAGCCGAATTAAACTGCTGGATTATGGGCGCACTCGTTTATGGGGTTCCATTGCTTTTATTGCGGGTTCGACTGTTGTGGGTTTCTTAGTCGCTGAGTTTGGCACGGAAATGATTTTGTATACGGCATTGGCTGGTGTGCTTTTCTCTTTAGTGCTTTGTATGCGAAACCCAAGCATTATGCCGGTGACACAGCAAGAAGAAGAGACGACCAGACCTAAGTTGATGCAATTGCTGCGCGAACCCTCGGTAGTGAAGTTTTTAACTCTAATGGCGTTGATCCAAGGTAGTCATGCGGCTTACTACAGCTTTAGTGCGATTTACTGGAAAGAAGCTGGGCATTCGGAAGCTATTATTGGTTACCTTTGGAGTCTAGGTGTTGTCGCGGAAGTGGCAGTATTTGCCTTCAGTAAGCGATTATTCTCAGGCTGGACGTTACGTACTTTGTTTGTCATCGCAGCTATTGGTGTGATGGCTCGTTGGGGAATCACCGCTTCGACCACGGCGATCTTTGCATTAGTCATGGTGCAGTTATTACACGGTGTGACTTTCGCAATAGCGCATATCGCTGCTATCCAATACATCCAATCAGAAAAACCAAGCAGAATGGTTGCATTGCAGGCTTTGTACAACGCAATTCCACTGGGTGCATTCATTGCGCTGATGACCACTTTGAGTGGTTGGGGTTATGAATTATGGGGTGCTGATATTTTCTGGTTTATGGCGGCAATGGGTGTTCTTGCTCTGTTTATCAAGGTTGATGAGAAACGCTCAGTAACAGATGTAAGCAGTAAAACGAAAGCGGAGCCTGAAGCACAGAATTAGAGCGTTCAGATTGTGTTTGCCCTCTATCCTTAGTTTAATAAACTTTGCCGAATTAAAGCCTGCACACTGCAGGCTTTTTCATAAGGATATGAATGAATGCAAGGTAGGCTTATATGCAAGGTTGGATAGTCGTTCCAGTATCACTCGCGTACTTAGGCGTATTATTTCTGATTGCTTGGTACGGAGATAGACAGACTCGCTGGTTATCTCGCTGGAGACCGTGGATCTACAGCCTTTCAATTGCGGTGTATTGTACCTCATGGACCTTCTACGGAACGGTTGGTCAGGCGAGCAATAACCCTTGGTCTTTCTTACCCATTTATCTCGCGCCCATCCTTGTCTTTACTTTGGGTTGGCGAGTGTTAGCGCGTTTGATTTTGATCGCGAAAAGGGAACACATCACCTCAATTGCTGATTTTATCGCGGCTCGTTACGGCAAGTCGCAAGGGTTAGCAGTAGCTGTCACCTTAATTGCGGTTGTAGGCATTCTGCCTTATATCGCTTTGCAGCTGCGTGGTATTACCATGGGGCTCGATATTGTTGCCCCAAACCTTGCTCATGATTTTGGTTATCAGGACTACCATGTCTCTTGGTTTGTGGTTGGGGCATTAGCCATTTTTACCATGTTATTTGGTACTAGGCATATTGATAACACGGAACATCACCGCGGCATGATGATGGCGGTGGCATTTGAATCCATTGTTAAGTTGGTGGCTTTTCTTATCGTTGGTTTGTTCATCATTTACCTGGCGTTAAGCAGCAATGAAATCAACTTACTGGATGTGGCTTCTTCCACTTATAAACCGCCTAATATTCCTACACTAGCCATTCATACTGTGCTCACTATGCTGGCGATAGTCTGTTTGCCTCGTCAGTTCCATACCATGGTAGTGGAAAATGAGAGACCACAAGATCTGCATACTGCTCGTTGGTTATTTCCTCTCTACCTAATTTTAATGGGGTTGTTTGTTTTGCCTATTGCTTGGGCAGGGCAAGGGCTGCTCACCACCATGCCAGCAGACACTTATGTCATCAGTGTTCCGATGGAAGTTGGAGCGAATCACATAGCCCTGTTGGCATTTCTTGGAGGCACGTCAGCCGCCAGTGGCATGGTTATCGTATCGACTATTGCACTCGCGATAATGGTTTCAAATGATTTGGTGATGCCGTTATTA
The DNA here is from genome assembly GCF_013114625.1 of Vibrio sp. 99-70-13A1. GTDB lineage: Bacteria > Pseudomonadota > Gammaproteobacteria > Enterobacterales > Vibrionaceae > Vibrio. Next base: position 105,814 of record NZ_VTXD01000007.1, on the reverse strand, counting down.
CTGCGCCGTATGCGTTTATCGCAACGAACTCATCGACACTTTTCCGGCTTACTTTTAATTATTCGTCGGGCGCTGATTTTACTGTTGTTGCTCGGGGCGTGGGGGTTCTATCAGGCTTTAGATAGTATCCACTCACTTTCTGCCATCGGCTTCTTATCGTTTGCAGCCATTGCCCAATTTGCTCCAGCGCTGATCGGCGGAATGTATTGGCGTTTGGGTAACCGCAAAGGCGTATATGTCGGTTTAATGTTTGGATTCCTAATTTGGCTTATTACTTTGATGAGCCAAACCAGCATGCTCGCCGGAGATGGAGAAACTAACTTATTACTATGGTTGATTACCCCACCACAAATATTGAGTGGTTGGGAAATCAATAGCTCAGATTGGGGAATCGTCCTCAGTGTGAGTGTGAATACACTGTGTTATATCGCGGTGTCGTTACTTACGCGCCCAAGCCTAAGTGAACGCTTACAATCGGCATCCTTCATTGGTACGCCGTTACCTGAAAATGAAAACATCAGCTTGTACCAAGGTCGAGTAACCGTTGCTGAATTAGAGATGCTAGCGTCCCGCTTTGTTGGGCGACCACGAGCAAAGTCTGCTTTCCAAAGTTACTGGCAGCAGCAAGGTCCGCCTTTGTTACCTAATCAGCAAGCGCCTGAAAGTTTGATTCGTCATGCGGAAAGGGTGCTCGCTGGTGTGTTTGGTGCTTCGTCTGCCAAGTTAGTACTTACTTCAGCCTTACAAGGCAGAAACATGCAGTTGGAAGAAGTCGCGACTATTGTGGATGAAGCTTCAGAGCTTTATGACTTTAGCCGAGGCTTACTGCAAGGGGCAATCGAGCACATTGGGCAAGGTATTGCTGTGATTGACAAGCAAATGCGCTTGGTGGCGTGGAACCAGCGTTACCTCGAATTATTTGAATTTCCTGCAGGTTTGATACAAGTCGGTCGGCCGATTTCAGATGTCATTCGTCATAATGCCGAACAAGGTTTGTGTGGTCCTGGTGATCCAGAAGGTCATGTACGTCGCCGTGTGTATCACCTAGAGCAAGGTACTCGACATACCTCCTCACGTATTCGTGCTGACGGCCGAGTGATTGAGGTTCAAGGTAACCCAATGCCTGGCGGAGGGTTTGTGATGAGCTTTACCGATATCACAGTATTTAGGCAAGCCGAGCAAGCACTTAAAGAAGCCAATGAAAGTTTGGAATTTAGGGTTCATGAGCGAACTCAAGAACTTGAGAAACTTAACCATCGCTTAGTAAAAGCAACCAAAAAATCTGAATTGGAATCCCAGTCAAAAACGAGGTTTTTAGCCGCGGTGAGCCATGATCTTATGCAGCCACTGAATGCGGCTCGCTTGTTTGCTTCTTCTTTATCTGAAGTGGCTAAAGATTCTGAGGTGAAGCAGTTGTCTTCCCATATTGAAAGTGCACTTGGCGCTGCTGAAGATTTGATTGGCGATCTGCTGGATATTTCACGTTTGGAGTCAGGAAAATTAGAAACTCACGTTCATGCGTTTTCAATTAATGATGTGCTATCCAATCTTAATGCTGAATTCAGCGCGTTAGCAAAGCAGCAAAACATACAGTTTGAGATGATTCCGTCATCATTATTCATTGAGTCAGATCCTAAGCTGCTGAGGCGGGTGATTCAGAACTTTTTAACGAATGCCTTCCGCTACAATCCGAGAGGAAAAGTGGTATTGGGTGCTCGTCGTGTGAAGGGGCAAGTTCGTATTGATGTTTGGGATAACGGAACGGGTATCGATGAAGATAAGCAGCAAGAAATTTTTGAAGAGTTTACTCGTGGCAGCCAAGTCCGGGCTGATCAAGGGCTAGGGCTAGGGTTGGCTATTTCAAAAGGTATCGCGCATGTATTGGATCACCATATCTCAATGCGATCGTGGCCAGATGAAGGAAGCGTATTTTCTATCACTCTTAACCGAGCTGAAAAAGTGATTACTCCTCAGATTGTTCAAGCGGCAACACCAACCAGCGATTTAGGTCATTTGAAAGTGTTATGTGTGGATAACGAAGCTGAAATTTTGGTTGGAATGGAAAACCTAATTGGTAGGTGGGGCTGTGAAATTAAAACGGCAACAGATTTGGTTCAAAGCCTAAAAGCTTTGGATGATGATTGGATTCCAGATGTGATTTTCTCTGACTATAGGTTAGACAATGGGCGAACGGGATTAGAGGTGCTGCAACAATGTCGATTGCGTCTAGGAAACAACTTTGAAGGGGTCATCATTAGCGCGGATAGAACAGATGACATGATGTCTGCGATCAAAGGAAACGGTTTTGGGTTTATAGCTAAGCCTGTTAAACCATTAAAACTAAGAGCCATTTTGAATCGACTTGCTTAGGCTTTTTAAGAGTTAAGAGTTAAGAGTTAAGAGTTAAGAGTACAAACAGAAAGAAGGTCTCACTTGAGACCTTCTTTTTTATGAATCGTGATTAACTCAAAGCACGGACAGCTTAACCTGCGATACCACCTTGGGTCAGCTTGGTTGGATCAAGTAAGCGAGCCAATTCTTCTCGGCTTAACTCTGTTTCTTGTTCCGCGACATCTAAAATTGGTCGCCCTTCTTTATAAGCCTTCTTAGCAATCTCGGCCGCTTTTAAATAACCAATCACAGGGTTAAGAGCGGTGACTAATATTGGATTCTTAGACAGTGCTGAATCTAAGTTGTCTTGTCTCACTGTAAATGTAGCGATGGCTTTGTCTGCTAATGAAACGGAACTATTGGATAGCAGTCCAATGCTTTCCAAAATATTGTGTGCAATCACAGGCAGCATCACATTGAGTTGGAAGTTGCCTGATTGCCCAGCAATGGTGATGGTAGTGTCATTGCCAATGACTTGAGCTGAAGCCATAGCCGCTGCTTCGGGGATCACAGGGTTCACTTTGCCAGGCATGATAGAAGAGCCAGGCTGTAAAGCTTGCAACTCAATTTCACCAAGCCCAGCAAGAGGTCCGGAGTTCATCCAGCGAAGATCGTTTGAGATCTTCATGATCGCCACTGCCGCTGTTTTTAGCTGACCAGACAATGCGACGATCGCATCTTGGCTACTTAGGTTGAAAAAGAAGTTGTCGCTTGCTGTTAGTTTAAGTCTTGTCGCTTGAGATAGGTTATCTGCAAACTTACTGGCGAAACGTGGATCGGCATTGATCCCTGTTCCAACAGCTGTTCCGCCTTGCGCTAGAGCGGATACAGAAGCGAGGCTATGTTCAATTCCTTGCTGGGCATGTTCAATTTGATATTTCCACCCACCCAGTTCTTGAGCAAAAGTGATCGGCATGGCATCCATTAGGTGCGTGCGCCCCGTTTTTACCACGCTAGATAATTCAGACTGTTTGGTTTCTAGCACTGAGGCTAGGTGATTTAAAGCGGGCAATAGTTGTTTTTGAACTGCCATGACTACGCTCACTTGGATAGCGGTTGGCACGACATCATTACTGCTTTGTCCCATATTTACGTGATCATTCGGGTTGACGTTGCCACCAAGTTGGGTAGAGGCGAGAGTGGCGATTACTTCATTGGCATTCATGTTTGAGCTCGTGCCGGAGCCCGTTTGATACACATCGATAGGAAAGTGCTCAAGATGGTCGCCATCTATAATTTCTTGGCTGGCATCGATAATTGCAGCAGCAATATCACCTTCCAATAAGCCTAGTTGAGCATTGGTACTCGCCGCTGATTGCTTTATGTAGGCGAGGGCTTGAATGAAGCGAACTGGCATAGTGTGTGAGCTGAAAGAGAAGTTATCTACTGCTCGCTGAGTTTGTGCTTGGTATAGCGCGTTTTTAGGTACATGGACTTCACCCATGCTGTCCGTTTCGATTCTGAATTCTTGAGTCATGTTCTATCCTATTTATCCAAGTGGGGCTTGGACTTGTTGTAATGTTTGTTGCACGTTTAAAAATCTTTCCCGACCATTAAGCTGTTGGTAGTAGTGGCGTTTAAGATTAAATAAAGGGGAGTGTATTGAATCTAAACATAGCCTGCGAAACAGGAAGCTGCGTTTTGGCGACTCAATGGCATCGATGAGGTGGAAGAACACTTGTCGTAGGTAGAGCTCGCATAAAAGAAGGTTTTCATTTTCAGCGTGGTGCTCATAGTAAGAGGCGAGAGTAATCCCACAATGAATATATTCTTGAATGACATCTGGTTCAAAACCTGGTGAAGCATAAGGTTCGAGGAATCGATCCTGAGCTTTGTAAAACATTGAGTAGAGGATTTGTTGCTCTTCCATAAAAAGTTATTCCATAAAAATCTCTCGATAATGTAATGATAATTATTATCGTTTGAGTTTTTAAACACAACCTCTTTATAAAAGAAAAGCCGATGCTATAAGCACCGGCTTTGAGTCGTTTCAATTTGAATCCCTACAATCCAATTTGAATCTTATATTTTCCACTAGATCTTAGTTCTTCAATAGATCTTGTTCTTTCACTAGGTCTTAGTGGTCGTGAGCTTCACCAGCCCCTTTAGGGTAACGGATAGATTCAACCATCTCTTGTACGTCTTGTGGAACTTCAGCAGTTACTTTATTCACAGCAATTGATACTACGAAGTTTAGACACATACCTAGCGTACCGATGCCTTCTGGGCTGATACCAAACCACCAGTTTTCCGGTGTGCTTGCTGCTGGGTTAATGAACTTGAAGTAGATGATGTAGCTTGCTGTGAAGGCAATACCCGACAACATACCTGCAATTGCGCCTTCCTTGTTCATCTTCTTATAGAAGATACCTAGGATGATGGCAGGGAAGAAGGATGCTGCGGCTAAGCCGAAGGCAAACGCTACTACCTGAGCTACGAAGCCTGGTGGATTAATACCTAAGTAACCAGCACCTACAATCGCGACCATAGCGGCCAAACGAGCGGCTAATAGCTCCTGCTTGTCGGTCATGTTTGGTCTGAAGCCTTTCTTCAGTAAATCATGAGAGATAGACGTTGAGATAACCAGTAGTAGACCTGCAGCGGTTGATAGTGCAGCAGCTAAGCCACCGGCAGCCAATAGTGCAACAACCCAGTTTGGCAGTTTCGCAAGTTCTGGTGAAGCCAGTACGATGATGTCACGGTTAATCTTCATCTCGTTGCGTTCATCGCCCGAGTAGAACATTTTGCCATCGCCGTTCTTATCTTCCCAACCTACTAGACCTGTGCTTTCCCAGTTTTGGTACCAGCTTGGTGCTTCTGCTGCTGGAACACCTTGCATGTCAGGACCATTAATCGTTTCGATCATGTTTACACGAGCGAATGCTGCAACACCTGGTGCTGTTGTGTATAGCAAAGAGATGAACAGTAGTGCCCAACCTGCTGAGATACGAGCATCACGTACACGTGGCACTGTGAAGAAACGAATGATTACGTGTGGAAGACCGGCAGTACCCACCATTAGAGCCGCACAGATGAAGAATACATCCACCATGCTCTTGTTACCTTCGGTATAGGCGGTAAATCCGAGTTCTTCGGTTAGCCCATCCAGTTTATCGAGTAGATAAACATCGGTACCTGAAAGTGTTGAACCCATACCAACTTGTGGAAGCGGGTTACCTGTCATCATGATTGATGTGAAGATTGCTGGGACAAGGAAAGCGAAAATGAGGACACAGAATTGAGCTACCTGCGTATAAGTGATGCCTTTCATGCCGCCAAGTACAGCGTAGAAGAAAACAATACCCATACCAATGATGATACCTAGGTTAATGTCGACTTCTAAGAAACGGGAGAATACTACGCCCACACCACGCATTTGACCTGCCACGTAGGTAAACGATACGAAGATTGCACAAAATACAGCAACCATGCGCGCGGTTCTTGAGTAGTAACGTTCGCCGATAAAATCAGGAACCGTAAACTGACCAAACTTACGTAGGTAAGGGGCTAAACATAGAGCAAGTAGTACATAACCACCTGTCCAACCCATCAGGTAAACCGCACCGTCGTAACCAACAAATGAGATGATACCTGCCATTGAGATGAACGATGCTGCCGACATCCAGTCAGCGGCGGTTGCCATACCATTCGCCACTGGGTGTACACCACCGCCAGCTACGTAGAACTCACTGGTTGATCCTGCGCGAGCCCAGATTGCAATGCCGATATAGACTGCGAAAGTAATACCGACGAGAATAAACGTCCAAGTTTGAATATCCATGTTCTAGCCTCTAGTCTTCCTGTACGTTATATTTTTTGTCGAGCGCATTCATGCGAACAACGTAAATAAATATCAGCGCCACGAAGGTATAAATGGAGCCTTGTTGAGCGAACCAAAAACCTAGCTTGAAACCGCCAAATTGAATGGTGTTAAGGGCATCAACAAATAAGATGCCTGCGCCGTAAGACACTACAAACCATACCGCGAGTAGTGTTCCCATAATTCCCAAGTTTTCCTTCCAGTAGGCTTGAGCATGTTCTGTCGATTCGAACGCCATTGCCTTCTCCTTAATTCCGTTTCAGTAAAAACTGTTTCTGTAGAAAATTACCATGTTAACGTAATGTTACGATTTAAAAGATAACAAGGATAAGTCAATAACTCTGTGCAACTTTAGTCGGGCGAGTAAAAACGTAGAATCACCACTTAACAGGGCTTTAGGAGAGATCGGCAATGAAAGTGTGATGTTAATTTGTTGTTAAATTAGCCAAAGGTCTAAGGTTGAGAGTGCTTTGAAGGGATCTTTTGAGCAATTAAATGAAAATTTTGCAAATAAACGATGAGCACGACTTGGAAAGAGTGCAGTCTAGAGTGGAATATGTGTGGGGAATTAAATGAAAGTTACCCTCAACTCACTAGCTTAGTCATTGAGGGTAATATTCTTAAATGGGTTTAAGGGTTACATGTAAAAGTCTTTAATGCCGAGCAATAAATTATTCACAGCGACTGCCGCAAGAATAAGCCCCATCACACGGCTGATAATAGCTGCTCCTGCGTTACCAATGACTTTTTGAATACTGTTTGCTGCCAATAAAAGCAGTAACGTAATCACTAAGACACTGAGCATCACACCTGCAGTAATACTTTGATCAATCAAAGAAAAGCGATGGTTATCTGTCAGCATAACAATCGCCATCATTGCCCCGGGAGAAGCAATAGATGGGATTGCTAATGGGTAGACTGCTAAATCAGCCAGTTGAGAATGGCTGACTTCCTCTGAAATTTTTTGTTCTTGCTCGGGTTTGCTTTCCCCAAAAATCATCGATAGTGCAAACAGCAATAAAACAAGCCCGCCAGCTGCCTGAAATGCAGGGAGTGGAATTTGCATTGCTTCAAGAAGAAGTTGCCCAGCGATAAGGAAAAACAATAAAACACCCGCAGATATCGCCACGGCTTTCAAAGCGACTTTGCGTCTTTGTGCTGGAGTTAATCGTTGAGTTTGAGATAAATAAACAGGTACAGAGCCGATTGGGTCGATAACGGCCCAGAGAACAACAAATTGAGTAATGATAATGCTAGTAAGCAAAGTAAAGCTCCCAGAGTTAAGGACAGAGGGATAAAGATTGCTGGGGTAGCAATCGCCTTTATTATAACGGCTACTATTCCTTTTAAGTCATCGCAATGTGAGAGCTGAAAAATACATTCAATTCAGCTCATGAAATGATGCTCTTTATTGCTCAGTTTCCATCTGCTGTAAAAGGATCACGGCTTGTGTTCGGTTTTTAACATCAAGCTTGCGGAAGATTGCCGTCATATGAGCTTTGATGGTCGCTTCTGAAACATTCAGCTCATAAGCGATTTGCTTGTTGAGTAAGCCGTCGGAAAGCATACCGAGGACTTTATATTGTTGAGGAGTAAGAGTGGATATTTTCTTAGCCAGATCATTACATGCGGCGTTATTGGTAATCAGACCTTCTGGGTAGAAAGGGTCGCCGTTCAATACTTGATTTAACGCACTAACTAACTCTCGCATGTCACTCGATTTCGGAATAAACCCAAAAGCTCCATGGCTTTTTACTTGGGTGACAACACTGGCGTCTTCACTGGCAGAAATAACAACAATAGGTAAATCTGGATATTCTGCTCGCAGTTGAATGAGCCCTGACATGCCGTTTGCACCAGGCATCTTGAGATCAAGCAATAATAGATCGGGTTCGTCTTCTTTTTTTAGAAGCGTCAGCAGGGCATCGAGTGAATCAGCCTCAAGTAAATTAGCGCCGCTTATCGCCATATGAACCGACTGAAATAGAGCGTTGCGAAATAGAGGGTGGTCATCAGCAATGATAATGGTGTAGGTCGAGTCCATGACATTTTACACTTTTAACAATTTAGTTAACTTTTATTATTATCTTGATTGGATATGCGGACAATATTTATACACTAAAAGTCTGAACCATATCGACTTTTAAAGTGAACTGGCTTGATTATGAATCGGTAATTCAAAGTTGGATAAAGAAAACCGCAATTCTAAGAGTATTATTAAGTACTTATAGAAATGCGGTTCTTTTCAATCTGAGCTTATATTTCCGCTTGCTGGCAGCTTACTGGCTCACTTCTAGCGGGTAGCTATTCATGTGTGTTAGGAATTTTTCAGCGTTCATAAAACCAGTCACACGAGCATTAGGAACATGGTTACCCTTACTGTCCCAGAACTCGATAGTCGGTAGTCCAAGTACCTGTAATTGCCCTAATAACTCAATGTCTTGAGGTTGGCTTTTGGTGACATCAGCTTGAAGTAAAATAAAATCACCCAACTTCTTTTCGACATCTTGCTGGTGGAAGGTGTACTTCTCAAACTCTTTACATGCCACACACCAATCCGCATAGAAGTCGAGCATTACCGGCTTACCTTGGTTTTTCGCTTTTACAAGTTGCTGCTCTAATTCAGCAACGTTACCGATTTGAATAAATTGCACTTGTGTTTGTTCTACTTGGACTGATTTTTCTGAAAACCAGTAGTTGAGCGCAGGCTGTGCTGAAACAAATAACCCAAGTATGGCAATAATTCCCACAGCACTTTGTTTCCACTCTCCAAATGGCAGAGAGTTTTTGCTGTGATAAAGCCAACCAAATGCGATAAAGCCTAAAGTAGACCAAAGCACGGTTGCCCAAAATTCAGGAATGATACGCTCTAATAAGAAAATAGGGGCAGCAAGTAAAATGAAGCCAAATACGACTTTTACTTTATCCATCCAATTCCCTGCTTTTGGCAGAAGTTTATTTCCAAATACCGCCACCAATATCAGTGGAATGCCCATTCCGATTGCAAGTGCATAAAGCGCAATCGCACCAGTAAACAAATCACCGCTTTGCGCTACATACAGAAGTGCGCCAGAAAGTGGGGCCGTGGTGCAAGGTGAGCATACCAAACCAGAGATTGCCCCCATTGCGAAGACACCTAAAGTATTGCCACCTTGTTGCTTGTTACTTTGATTGTTTAACCAAGTTTGGATGCTGCTTGGCAATTGCAGGTTGTACACGCCAAACATCGACATTGCCAAAGTGACAAATAATAAGCTTAAACCAATCAGTACATAAGGGTGCTGCATTGCCGCTTGAAATTGCATGCCAGCTGAAGCGACAACTAGCCCCAGCAATGTGTAGGTGAGCGCCATACCTTGCACATAAATAAACGACAGCATTAAGGCGCGACCTTGGCTCAGTTTACCGCCACCAAGTACGATGCCCGTCAGAATTGGGTACATAGGTAAAACACAGGGAGTGAACGCTAAACCAACACCTAGTGCTAGGAACAAGAAAGGTGTCCACCATGCATCGCCAAGCTTGTCTGCAAGGCTTGAGTCTTTCGACGATTCTGAAATCGAAGAAGTTTGGTTATTTGAGCCAGTTAACTCTGGGGTCTGTTGAGTATTCTTCGCTGTATTAGCTTTCGTGTCTGTTGGTAATGAACTTCCAGTGGATGAGTCCGCTGTAAAAGGCTCGATATCAATAACACGAGTTTCAGGAGGGTAGCAGAAGCCAGCTTTAGCACAGCCTTGGTATTGAACAATGAGCTTCGCGCCTTCTTGATATTCAAGAAGCGGTATTTGAACAAAAAGAGGCTCTGTATAAATGCTCACTTCACCAAAAAATTCATCCTGGTAAGGCTGACCATCCTCCATCGTTTCATCACCAATCAATAAGTTTTCACCACTGAAAGCGATGCGATGTTGGTAGAGGTAGTATTCATCCTTCACTTGCCAATCAAGTAATATTTGATTGCCTTGCTGAAAGTGATTTAAAGGAAAAGCTTGGTCTACAGGAACAAATGTATTGCTCGATGTGAGGTTTAAGCTTGGTTCACTTTTTCCAAATAAAGCGAAAGCAGGGTTAGAAAGGGTAAGTAACCCGATAACCAGCAAAGAAATGAAAGCGCGCATAAAAAAATTCGTCAGTGAGAAGTTAAAGTATCTTAACTTACTCAGACAGGATTATTGATGAATAAGTTTCACCTTGAGTCATATTTATACTGAATCAAGCTCTTGGATAAAGGTACAGATAAAGAAAAAGGAAGCCGAAGCTTCCTTTTGTATTTTCAATATCGGGACTCAGTGAGTCAGTCGGAAACTAGATAAGTAGACCGCCGAATGCAAAACCTAGCGCTACAGAAGTCGCAATAGTCACAACACCCGGAATAAAGAATGGGTGGTTGAATACGTAGCTACCGATACGTGTAGAACCTGTGTCATCCATCTCAACTGCTGCCAATAATGTTGGGTAAGTTGGAAGTACGAACAGTGCACTTACCGCTGCAAATGATGCTACAGCGGTTAGCGGTGCAACACCAATTGCAAGAGCAGCAGGCATTAGTGCAACCGTTGTTGCGCCTTGTGAGTAAAGCAGCATAGAAGCAAAGAACAGAACGAGTGCTAGCATCCAAGGGTAGTCAGCAAGTAGAGCACCTGCTACGTCTTTGATTTCAGCAACGTGTGCGTTTACAAACGTTGAGCCTAACCAAGCTACACCAAGCACACATACACACGCAGTCATACCAGAGCGGAATGTTGGCGCAGATGAAATTTTAGCAGCATCCACTTTAGTGAATAGAACAATCGCAGCTGCGGCTGCAAGCATAACACTCATGATCGCTTCGTTACGGCCAAGTGCTGGGTTTTCAATAAGACCAACTGAGCTTGAAATGGCAGCTGCATAGCAAACGACAAAACCAATCGCACCAAGGAAGATAAATGTCGCTTTCTTCGCTGTTGGCAGAATTTCGCGTTTCTCTTGTGTCGCCAGTTTTACTAAACCTTTTTCAAGACGGTCTTGGTAGATAGGATCGTCTTTCAACTCGCTGCCCATGTAGTTAGCAACCAATGCACCGGCCATACAAGCGATGAAAGTCGTTGGGATACACACGGCTAGCAATGTTAGGTAATCAACACCGAATGGTGCCAGCATTGCCGCAAAGGCAACCACTGCCGCTGAAATAGGAGATGCTGTGATCGCAATTTGTGATGCGACAACGGCAATCGAAAGTGGACGAGATGGACGAACCCCTTGTCCTTTCGCTACTTCGGCAATAACAGGTAGAGTAGAGAAGGCTGTATGACCTGTACCCGCCATAAGAGTCATGACAAAAGTTACAATTGGCGCGTAAAAGGTAATACGTTCAGGATGTTTTCGTAAAAAGTTTTCTGCAATTTGCACTAACCAGTCCATACCGCCAGCTACTTGCATAGCAGCAATCGCGGTAATGACCGACATGATGATCAAAATTACGTCAACAGGGATAAATGCTTGGCTGGTTGGAACTCCAAGTATTAGAGAAAGTGCGATAACACCCGCACCACCGGCAAAGCCGATTCCAATACCACCAATTCTGGCCCCTAAGAATATAAAGAGTAGGACAACAAAAAGTTCTACTGCAATCATGGTTACACCTCATTTTTAGATTTTATTATGTGAAGGTTCATATGAATAAACCCTCAAATAATAAATCTTATGCATCCAGTTTATATAACCACTTTTATTTTGTGGTTAACCGTATTGAAGCCTAAAAAAGGGCTCCACTTGGAGCCCCTATCTTCTACTTACTCGTAGCGTTTAGCTTTATACTGAGGATGCATGAGGTTTTCAACAGAGAAAATGTCATCTAGCTCTTCTTCAGTCAGTAATCCACGTTCTAATACCACTTCTCGAACGCTTTTTCCTGTTTCCGCACAAATCTTACCGACGATGTCACCCTCGTGGTGTCCAATGTACGGGTTGAGGTAAGTGACGATACCGATAGAGTTAAATACGTGAGATTCACATACTTCTTTGTTCACCGTAATGCCGTCTACACACTTGTCACGAAGGTTCACACACGCGTTTGTTAGAATATCTAGAGACTCAAACATACTTTGTGCAATAACCGGTTCCATTACGTTCAGTTGCAGTTGACCACCTTCAGCAGCGAAAGAAACCGTGTTGTCGTTACCTAGAACTTTAAAGCAAACTTGATTTACTACTTCAGGTACAACTGGGTTTACTTTAGCAGGCATGATTGAAGAACCTGCTTGAAGTTCAGGTAGGTTTAGCTCGTTAAAGCCAGTGCGAGGACCTGAAGAAAGCAGACGCAAATCGTTACAAATCTTAGACAATTTAACCGCTAGACGTTTAAGTGCACCGTGCGTCATTACGTATGCGCCACAGTCAGACGTTGCTTCGATTAAATCTTCAGCCGCTACACATTCTAGCCCTGTTACTTCTGCTAGGTGTTTAACCGCAAGACCTTGGTAGCCAGGTGCTGCGTTTAGACCAGTACCGATAGCTGTTGCGCCTAGGTTTACTTCAAGCAGTAGTTTTGAAGTGTATTCTAGGTTTTTGATTTCTTCATTGATGGTTACTGCCCAAGCATGGAATTCTTGACCAACCGTCATTGGTACTGCGTCCTGAAGTTGAGTACGTCCCATCTTCAAAATTGTGTTGAATTCTTGGCTCTTAAGCTCGAACGCACCTTTTAAGTATTCAATAGCGTCGATCAGTTTACGAACACTGTTGTAAACAGAGATACGGAAACCAGTTGGGTAAGCACAGTTTGTAGATTGGCTGCGGTTTACATGGTCATTCGGGTTGATGAACTCATATTGGCCTTTTTCTTTGCCCATCAGTTCAAGAGCCACGTTCGCAACTACTTCGTTCGCGTTCATGTTGACAGAAGTACCAGCGCCACCTTGGAAAACGTCCGATGGGAACTGATCCATGCACTTGCCGGTGTCTAGAATTAGGTCACAAGCTTCGATGATGTATTTAGCAACTTCGCTTGGAATAACACCTAACTCTTTGTTTGCTAAAGCCGCAGCTTTCTTGGTCATCACCATGCCACGAACAAATTCTGGTACGTCAGAAATAGTTACATTTGAGATGTTAAAGTTTTCAATAGCACGAAGAGTATGAATGCCGTAGTAAGCATCAGCGGGAACATGACGTTGACCTAATAGATCTTCTTCTAGACGAGTGGCTTGATTAGCTTCGATAGGAGCTTTAGATAGAGTAGCCATAACAGGATCCTTAGAGAATAATTCTGATAATGTAGTTAATTATTAGCCTATTCTGTATGCAAATACTCCGTTCGCTAGAATATTGGGCTGATAAATCCGTCCTGACTTATGTGGCACATGATACTGTACTTAGCGCATAAAAATAGTAAGTTGATCACCTTTTTTACTTTTGTCTCGTCAATATTCTGTAAAGTTATTTTGGGTCAAAAAACACGGTTCTTTACAGGATAAATTTGTGGTTAGTGGGGCTTTAAGCGTACACTGGAAGTAACAAAGGAGGGCGTGTGTTTCCTATCTTACTTTTACTCTTTATTTTCGTACCTATCATTGAGATTGGTCTATTTATTCAGGTTGGTGGCTTTCTAGGATTGTGGCCAACGATTGCGTTAGTACTAGTGACTGCATTTGTTGGGGCTTCACTGGTTCGCAGCCAAGGTATCCAGACATTAATGTCGGTACAAGGTCGCTTGCAGCAGGGTGAAATGCCTGCTCAGCAGATTCTAGAAGGCGTAATGCTGGCTGTGGCTGGCGTTTTGTTATTGACTCCGGGTTTCATGACGGATGCTTTCGGTATGCTGGTTCTACTTCCTGCGCCAAGAGCAATCATGGCGAAGAAGTTAATGGAAAAAATGGTTGTGAAGAACATGTCTGGCGGCTTTCATGCTGGTGGTTCGGCAGGTTTTGGTCATAGCCCATTTGAGAAAGACCCATTCCACCGTGACCCATTCAATAACTCAAATGATAGCAATACCTTTGAAGGTGAGTTTGAGAAAAAAAATGATGATGATATTAATAAACTGAACAAACCTTAGTGAGTTGATGAAATCCACGTTTTGAGCGTCGCGATTCAGATTAAATAAAAATGCCCTAGCAAATTGCTGGGGCATTTTTGTATTTGGTCTCTAATCTACTGAAGCTTGGTTTACTTCAATGTTGGCTCTTTTGATATTGAAGCCTGAGGTGTTTTGGTTACATGAGTCCAGCTAAACGGTAATGACTCATGTGACTGTAATTTTAAAATGAAAAGCGATTTAAAGTGCGCCTTCAAACCCCATTTGACGCCAAGCTTCAAAAGCGATAATGGCAACGGCATTAGATAAATTTAAGCTGCGTGCGTCTGGCATCATAGGAATACGAATTCGCTGATCCATTGGCATGCTTTCAATAAACTCTGCTGGTAAACCGCGAGTTTCAGGACCAAACATTAAGACATCACCTTGTTGAAATTTAGCATCAACATGATGACCTGTTGTTTTTGTGGTGCAGGCAAAAATTCGGTAGTCGCCTTCACGTTCATTTTCTAAATATTCAATAAACGCTTCTAAATTCTTATGTCGCTTTACTCGGGCTAGGTCATGGTAGTCCAAACCCGCACGGCGGACTTTCTTCTCTTCTAAATCAAAACCTAATGGTTCAATCAAATGTAAGTTCGCACCGCAGTTAGCGCTAAGTCTAATAATGTTGCCAGTATTAGGGGCGATTTCAGGTTCATAAAGTGCAATATCAAACATATAAATTCACTATCAATAGAAGAAAAGAGGCTGAAGTATAAGGCGGCTTCTTGTTTTAATACAAGCCACCTTATTGTTTCACTTTACGTCAGAGTTCATTCTGATGTTCTTCTGACTTGTATCTTTCGCATATCTTTATATTGAAAGCGATTTAGAACATGATGAGATTCATCTAGCCGTTATGACTTGTGGGCACTATGACTTTGGAAATTATGATTTTGGAAATAGAGCAACTTCATAGTTTTCAGCAACCGCATTCCAGTTCACAACGTTCCACCATGCTGCAATGTAATCTGGGCGGCGGTTTTGGTAACTGATGTAGTAAGCGTGTTCCCATACATCGAGAGCTAAAATTGGCTCACCTTGGTTTTCGGCCGCGTCCATTAGTGGGTTGTCTTGGTTCGGGGTAGAGGTAATTTGAAGCTTTTTATCTTTCAAAATCAACCATACGAAGCCAGAGCCGAAGGTATTGATTGCTGCTTGAGTAAAGGCTTCTTGGAATGCTTCAAAACTACCAAATGTAGATTGAATGGCTTCACCCAGCGCGCCTTGTGGTTCGCCTCCCCCTTCTGGTGACATGCAGTACCAATACAGAACATGATTATAGTAACCACCGCCATTATTGCGGATCGCTGGCGCGTGCGTTGAGATTTTAGCGAAGATGTCTCTCAGGGTTGCGGTTTCAAGATCACTACCGTTGATCGCAGCCATAAACTTGTCGTAATAAGTTCTATGGTGCTTTCCGTAATGGACTTCCATTGTTTTCGCATCAATGTAAGGTTCTAAAGAGTTGTATGCGTAGGGTAGCTCAGGGAAAGTATGTGACATGGTAAATCCTCCGTAATTAGAGGATTTACCATAATGATAATAAATATCATTATCAACTGTGATTTTGTAAGGTTATAGCGCGTGTCAGAATAAGCCGCCTATTTTTAAAACGGCGTATGCTGAGTATTACACTATTTGATGGGTAAAAGAGGTAGGGTAACTTCGACCTGAAGCCCTCCTAGTTGGCTTCGGCTACCAGTAATAGTACCGCTGTGTTGGCGAATTGCACTTTCTGTAATAGCGAGTCCTAAACCTGCTCCTCCTGAATGCCGATCTCTAGCGGTAGAAACTCGGTAAAATGGGCGGAAAATGGCTTCTAATTCATCGTCTGGAACGCCTTCGCCATTATCGCAAACCTGAATGGTGAGTATGTCGCTTTCTACGAATAGCTGGACATCAACCTGGT
Organism: Vibrio sp. 99-70-13A1; assembly: GCF_013114625.1. Lineage (GTDB taxonomy): Bacteria > Pseudomonadota > Gammaproteobacteria > Enterobacterales > Vibrionaceae > Vibrio. Next base: position 89,635 of record NZ_VTXD01000007.1, on the reverse strand, counting down.
CTTTTCCATAGTAAATGGCATTGCGAGTAATGTTTTCTACTGCGCTCATTAGTAGTTTGGGGTTACCAGAAATCTTCCTATCCGGAATGTCTGAGAAAGTCAGTTGTTTGTCCATTTGCTCCGCTTCAAATTGGGCATCTTTCAATATTTCTTCCCATAAGCTGGATAAGGGCTGCACTTCGCGGTTTAAATGGCTGTCTACTTGCATTCTAGATAGGGTGAGTAGTTCACCAATCATTTGCTCTAAACGCTGAGATTCCGTTTCTACTCGACCATGCTCTGAGCTTTCCCCTTGTTTACGTGTAGCTAGAGCATTTGCCATTCGCAGGCGAGTTAATGGCGAGCGCAGCTCATGGGAAATATCAGATAACAAGCGCTGCTGCCCTGAAATCATCTGATTTACTGCTTCCACCATTTGGTTAAAGCTTGCTCCTGCTTGCCTGAATTCTGACGTCCCTTTTTCAAGCTCTGGGTCTACGATGAACTCTCCTTGAGCGACTCGTTTTGCAGCTTGCTCTAGTTTTCGTGCAGGTTGGCTGAGCGCCCATGCTAACCAAAGTAGTAAGGGGGTACTTACAAACATGACCGCAAGTAAAAGCTGTAATGGTTTATCGAATAAACGGAGGATAAATGGTGGGGTTTGGTCCCATTTAACGCCAACGTACATAAAAAGATCTTGGTTGGCTAAATGAACCGGCAGTGGACCTGCTACCATGTAATGTCCATACAATCTCTGCTTGGGTTGTGTTGGTGCATCGATGGTTGTCACAAAATTTTTAATGGCTTTAAGTTTAAAGTCTGGGTGCCTTTTTGTGGTTAACACGTTGCCATCTAAGTCAGTTAAAAATTTGCGAGCGCTTTTATCCCTCTTACTTCGGGGCTCTTCTAGTTTGAATAAAATCTTACCTAAATTGTTTTCTTTGGCAAAGCGTTTTTCCGTATTGTCTTTTATCTTTAGAATTCGTTGGTAATGATCGGCTGGAATGTCGCGTGCTTTCCTTGGATCTAAATGCGGTAGGGATAAGACAGCCAAAAGCACCAGTAACATGGTGAACCAAAAGATAGCAAAGATACGGCCATATAAGCTGGTGATTTTTGGTAAGCGCATTAATCTTCCTCAATCAATAAGTAGCCACGACCTCGTAGGGTTTTAATACGTGGTTTACCGTCGCTACGTTCAGGTAGTTTTTTTCGTAAATTGGAAATGTGCATATCAATGGCACGGTCAAAAGCGGCTAATCGTTTACCCAGCACATCCAAACTTAAAGATTCTTTAGTGATAATTTTCCCTGGGTTTTTAATTAAATGACTCAATAAAGCGAATTCAGTGCTCGTTAAATCAAGAAGGTCACCTTTGTAGTAGGCTTCTTGTTTGCCCGGATAAATCTTAATCCCGTTATATTCGATACCATCGTTAGCAGGCTTTGGAGCCACGGCTTCCGTTTGGGTGCGTCTTAAGATTGCTCTAATACGAGCGAGTAACTCTCGGTCACTAAAAGGCTTGGGTAAGTAGTCATCAGCCCCAAGCTCTAATCCAATTACACGATCAATTTCTTCACCTTTTGCGGTGAGCATGAGCACAGGTGTCTGCCTTGTTTCTCTCAGTTTCTTTAAGGTTTCCATACCATTAAGCTTTGGCATCATGACATCTAATAAAATAAGGTCGATGTCATCTGTCACGGCTTCTAATCCTGCGTATCCGTCATTGGCTTCTGATACAGAAAAGCCTTCGAAGCTCAGAATATCTTTCAGTAAGCTGGTTAGCTCAGTATCGTCATCAATGAGAAGAATGTTTGCCATGGTAGGAACCTTGTTATTGTTGTGTACGCTTTAATATTACTGCTAATTGGTGGTCTATTTATAGTCTTTACGATTCTTTACGCTTTCTAAACGTTGCTTTACAAGCTAGCCACTATTCTATACTCAAGCGCTGAGAAACAGCCCACAAACAACCGAACCGTGACATCGAATTGAGGCAATGATTATGAAAATGACTAAAAAACTTGTTCTAGCTGCAACTGCACTTCCACTAATGTTAGGCACAGCAAGTGCGTATGCGTTTGGCGGTGGCGATAAAGGCCATCATGAAGGCTTCAAAGGTAAGTGCGGCGGTTTTGATAAAAAAATTATGCGTAAACTAGACCTAACTGACGCACAAAAAGACCAACTGAAAGAAATGCGTGAAGCGGGTCGTGAAGAAATGAAAGGCAAGCGTGCTGATAAAATGGCGAACATGCAACAGCACCACGAAAAAGTTCAATCGCTAGTACTAGCTGATACATTTGATGAAGCAGCAGCAACAGAGCTTGCGACGCAAATGGTAGAGAAGCAAGCTGAGCGTCGTGTTGAAATGCTTAAGAAGCAGCATCAAGTGATGAGCATTTTAACTGATGAGCAAAAAGCTGAATTCCAAGAAATTCAGCAAGAGCGTATGCAAAAATGTTCTGCAAAAATGGAAAAACGCATGAACAAGGAAGACTAAGTCTCCTGCCGTTATTATGGTGTTTTGTAGCACCTCAATGCGTAACTATCTGACTAAATAAGCGACCTTGTGTCGCTTATTGTCGTTTAGGTATTCTCAATTTTAAGATAGAACATCTTTTAACCTGTCATATTCAAGCTTTAGATTGCACGTTATACTTTGTTAACTTAGTCACTATATAGCCAGATTATGAAACAAGAATACGCTCGTTTAGTTACCTTGGCCGCTTGGGCGGCAACCATCATTGCTTCGATTCTACTGATTGTGAAAGTCGCGGCTTGGTGGGTCACTGGCTCTGTTAGTCTGCTGGCTTCCGTGGTTGATTCTCTCCTTGATATTGCGGCTTCTGTCGTCAACTTACTTGTTGTGCGTTATGCATTACAACCTGCAGATAAAGAACATACATTTGGTCATGGTAAGGCGGAGTCTTTGGCGGCTTTAGCTCAAGCCATGTTTATTTCTGGTTCTGCGTGTTTCCTAATTCTAAATGGTGTCGAGCGATTCTTCAGACCCCATGAACTCAACTCTCCTGAAATTGGTATATATGTTAGCTTATTTGCGATGTTGATGACTTTTGGGTTGGTACGTTTCCAAAAACATGTGGTTCGCCAAACGGGCAGCCAAGCGATTGCAGCGGATTCTTTACATTATCAATCTGACCTTTATATGAATGCCGCAATTATGTTGGCGCTAGCGTTGAGCTGGTTTGGCTTTGGGCAAGCCGATCCTGTTTTCGCTGTCGCAATCGGTCTTTACATTCTTTATAGCGCCTACCAAATGGCAATGGAAGCCATTCAATCTCTTCTTGATAGAAAGTTGCCTGATGATGAACTTCAGAAAATCAAAGATGCTTCGTTAAGCGTGGAAGGAGTGCTCGGTGTTCACCAGTTACGAACTCGTCGTTCAGGTCCTATTCGATTTATTCAACTGCATTTAGAGCTAGAAGACCAAATTCCACTTATTGAAGCGCACCGTATTTCTGATGAAGTAGAAGCAAAACTTATTTCAGTTTTCCCATCTGCTGATGTATTAATTCATCAAGACCCGTACTCCGTTGTTTTTGGTCCTGAAAAAGAACAAAAGTTCCAAGATTGGTCTTAATTGAGTGAAATGGTAAGTGATTGGATTTTGGACTACAGTGAGTAAAACCAAAGCGTCAGTGGTTGGTTTTCTCTACTGAGTAGTGAGCGTCTTAATAACAATTGTTGTTGATTCTGATATGAATCAACAAAGTATTTGAGTAAAACTGTAATACTCTTACATAAGTAGAAAAGTTACATAATTTAGTGCGATTAAAGTGGTATTCCTGTTGAAGAAATGTAACATAGCGCACAATTATAGAGTTTAAATATTGTTGATATAACATCAGCAACAATAAGAATTGAATAATAAATTCCCAAAAATCGAGGGTGAGCATGATTAAGAAGATCGGTGTTTTGACCAGTGGTGGTGACGCTCCAGGCATGAACGCAGCAGTACGCGGCGTAGTTCGTACCGCACTATCAGTTGGCATTGAAGTTTACGGCATTTACGATGGCTACCAAGGCCTTGTTGAAGACCGTATTGAAAAGCTTGACCGTTCAAGCGTATCTGACGTCATCAACCGTGGTGGTACTTTTTTAGGTTCTGCACGTTTCCCTGAATTCAAAGATGTTAAAGTTCGCGAGAAAGGCATCGAGAATCTTAAGAAGCACGGTATCGAAGCACTTGTTGTTATCGGTGGCGACGGTTCTTACATGGGCGCTAAGAAACTGACAGAAATGGGTTACCCATGTATCGGTCTTCCAGGCACTATCGATAACGATATCGCAGGTACTGACTACACAATCGGTTACCTAACTGCGCTTAACACAGTTATTGACTCAATCGACCGTCTACGTGACACGTCTTCTTCTCACCAACGTATTTCTATTGTTGAAATTATGGGCCGTCACTGTGGTGATCTTACGCTTATGTCAGCAATCGCAGGCGGTTGTGAGTACATCATTACTCCTGAAACTGGTCTAGATAAAGAGCAGCTAATCAGCAATATTCAAGATGGAATTGCGAAGGGTAAGAAGCACGCAATCATCGCTCTAACTGAGCTAATGATGGATGCGAACGAACTGGCTAAAGAGATCGAATCTTCAACAGGTCGTGAAACTCGTGCAACGGTTCTTGGTCACATCCAACGTGGTGGTCGTCCTACTGCATTTGACCGTGTACTGGCTTCTCGCATGGGTAACTACGCTGTTCACCTTCTTCAAGAAGGTCACGGAGGTCGTTGTGTTGGTATCGAGAAAGAAGAGCTTGTTCACCACGACATCATCGACTGTATCGAGAACATGCAGAACCCAGACCGTTCTGAGTTGTTCCGCGTTGCAGAAGAGTTGTTCTAAGCCACGCTTAGCGTTCGCTTAAAGAATTTAAAAACCGCTGATCTATCAGCGGTTTTTTTGTGCCTGTCGTTTGAGTTTGAAGCTTGAATCCTAAGCGACAGGCAATAAAAAAGGCCAACCTAAGTTGACCTTCCATCTAATCTAAACGGTGTAGTTTAAATTAAGCTTTTGCTTCAGCTGCTGCTTTAGCGATAGCTGCAAAGCTTTTCGCGTCAAGCGCTGCACCGCCAACTAGAGCACCATCGATGTCTGGTTGTGCGAAGTAAGCTGCAGCGTTTTCAGGCTTAACAGAACCGCCGTATTGGATAACAACGTTCTTAGCAACTTCTTCAGATTTCTCTGCGATGTGAGCACGGATTTGAGCGTGGATGCGTTGTGCATCGTCAGCTGTAGCTGCTTTACCAGTACCGATAGCCCAGATTGGTTCGTAAGCGATGATAGCGCCTTCAAGAGCTTCAACACCTTGAGTGTTGATAACAGCGTCAAGTTGACGAGCACATACAGCAACAGTTTCGCCAGCTTCGTTTTGTGCTTCAGATTCACCGATACAAAGAACTGGAGTTAGACCGTTCTCTTTTAGGAATGCGAATTTCTTAGCAACAAATTCGTCAGACTCAGCGTGGTATTCACGACGCTCAGAGTGACCGATGATGATGTGAGATGCACCAAACTCTTTAAGCATTGCTGGAGACATGTCGCCAGTGAATGCACCGCTGTTGTTTAGATCAGAGTTTTGAGCACCTAGGATGATAGCGCTGCCTGCTTCAGTAAGCGTACGCTCAGCAAGATCAACGAAAAGTGCAGGAGGAGCAACTGCTACGTCTACGCCTGTAACGCCTTCAAGTTCAGCGTTAAGACCGTTTAGTAGATCAACAACCATTTCTTTGCTGCCGTTTAGTTTCCAGTTACCCATAACTACAGGATGACGCATAGGAATATCTCCAAAAGTATTTAAATAAATCGAATGTAAAAAAGTAAACTTTATTACGAAATAATATAACAGATTAATATCAACAGATCATGACTGTGGTCATTACTTTCTTGGATCTTACTCAATGGTCAGAGTAGATTTTGAGCATATATCAGTGATCCGGCAGACAGAATAATAGCTAACTTCTCGGATTTTTCATCGTTAGTTGGTATTAAAGGACAAACGATTGCGTTAACAATAGGAAGTAACAATGCCGAATCTAGTTCTTGAGTACTCAAATTCAGTGGATGAGCGAGTTAATATTCAAGGTTTGTTAGAAGATCTTCATCAAGTGGCGCTTGTATGTGGGTTATTTGATGCGGCTTCTGTGAAGTCTCGCTCACTACGTTGTCATAACTGGCTGGTGGGTGAGGAAGGCGATAATGTCGATTTTATCCATATTAGTTTTGAATTATTATCAGGACGTACAGAAGAGCAAAAGCGAGATTTATCTCGCCAATTAATGCAAACTTTACAGGAGCAAGCCAGCCATGTTCGTAGCCTTACTGTGAATATCCGAGACATGGATAAGACTTGCTTTCAAAAAGTGATTAACTAGCAGTCATGATTAACTTGTTGTAATAATTAATTAGTTAAAATAGTTAGCTGATCTAACCAATTTTTATTTTTGCTATCAAAGCTGTGATGGCTAATTTTTTGAGTATTTAAGATGTCGATGAAAGAACTGTTGTTTTCTTTCAAGGGTAGAATCGGCCGTAAGGCTTTCTGGACTTGGAATGTTATTTATTATGTTTTAATTGCGGGTTTTGCGACCGGAATTTCGGTGTTATTCCCCGCGTATGCTTATATCTTGCTACCTGTATTCTTATTGTTCCTGCTTGTACCAGATTTAGCGATTACCTCAAAGAGATGGCACGATAGAGGGAAATCTAACCTTTGGTTGCTGCTTAATATTCCTTTGGTGTTAGGGCGTTTAGCAACACCTGCAGCAACGCAGAGCGCCGACGGTGCATCACCACTGCAAATGGTAGCGACTACCGCTGCTTTAGCTTGCGGGCTATGGATTCTGGTTGAATGTGGCTTCATGAAAGGTACTGATGGAGAAAACCAATACGGACCTGAGCCTAAATAGTTGCATGCTAAATAAGTGCATGTAGATTAAAAGCGAATAAAGTACATGTTCAAAAAAGGAGACTGAAAGGTCTCCTTTTTTATTGGAATTTAGTCAGCGTCATGAGATGTTTTCTTATTATAGGGCAGGGGCTTAAAAGGAATAATCACAGCTTGTGGGGAGTCAATGTGCACTTCACCTTCCAACATGTCTTGGAATTTACCCATCTGGCAGCAAAGCTCTTGCATTAACACAACATTGGTATGGTCGGGGTTTTTACAGCGGCTGACGACAAGATCGATATGTGACTGCTGTGCTCTTAGTCTACCTTGCATGGCTTCAGATGCTGAGCAGATCATGTCTTCACACATCTCGTGTTTAAATTGATTAAAAGCGTCGGGATCTTTTTGTGCAAGGTCGACAAGTTCATCAAATGATGGGAGAGGTTGTTCTAACTGTGGGTATCCCATAGGTACTTCCTTTGTACTGTAATAACAATTTCATCAGTACAGTAAGCATAAGAAAGATTACGGGAGATATTTTATCTGTTTAACCTTTTCTCAAAAATGAGAACAGACTAAAGCACAGGCGTTAAGGTGTAAGTGCAGCGGCGCTTACCTTCAATAATGTGTTCTGAGCGAGTGACTTCACATTCACCACTCAATAACTCTTTGAATATATTCAATTCTGATTGGCATAGGCTAGGGCAACGCATGGCTGCTTTACAAATTGGGCAGTGATTTTCAATCAAAATGTAGTGATCAGCTTTATCGATAAGCTCTGCCATATAACCTTCGTTTTCTCGTAAATCAGCAAGTGTTTGCAATTTACTTGGCAGATCTGAGCAATGAGATAGAATTTCTTGGTATTGCTTAAAAGTGTGAGCTTCACGTTCAGCGGTGACTTTTTCTAGTCCTTCTTTGCCAAATAAGTGTTCAACAGCATCAATAAATTGAATGGTTAATTCACCGTGACGATCTGAAAATTGCCCATGACCTTTCTGAGTGAGTGACCAGTGGCGTGTCGGACGTCCAACTTTTACTTTTACATCATGAAAAGCGAGAATGCCGTCATCTTCCAAACTTTGTAGGTGTTGTCTCGCACCCATAGTCGTCATGCCAAACTTTTCAGAAAGTTGTTTAGCAGTAACAGCACCTTGGCGTTTGATAGTTTGTAAGATCTTGTCGCTCGTTTTCATGTTATTCCTACCTTATGAACCCTACTATTATGGGGCAAGGTGTTTATAAAGAAAACCTCTTACTATCTCTTGCGGTTTTTTATGTCATCTAATTGAAGAACTTGCGGGGAAGCCCGAAGCGATTTTAGAGATGTAGAGATAATAAAAAGACCGATACCTAAGTACCAGCCTTCTTTTATCTTACTAACCCAGGTAATAACTACTACCCGTATTCAATATGGTGCTTACCTTTAAAGGATATGACCAATTACTTCTGGGTCTTTACGCTCTAGGTAATGGATTGACTTGATGCGACGGATTGTGCGGCAGCGACCACGAATAAGCAGTGTTTCTGTGGTTGCGATGTTGCCTGTACGAGTAATGCCTTCTAGAAGGTCACCCTTAGTAATACCTGTTGCTGAGAACACAACGTTGTCGCTGCGAGCCATATCTTCCATTTTTAGAACGATACCAGCGGTTACACCCATTTCAACACAACGCTCTAGTTCAAGTTCGCCGTGTTTACGGTTCTCTTCAGTATCGCCTTTTACTTCATGACGAGGAAGAAGGCGGGCATGCATGTCGCCGTCGAGTGCGCGAATAACAGCAGCAGAAACGACACCCTCAGGAGCGCCACCAATGCAGTACATTACGTCTACTTCACTGTCAGGCATACATGTTAAAATTGAAGCGGCAACATCACCATCAGGCACAGCAAACACGCGAATGCCCATTGATTGCATTTGTGCAATCACTTCATCATGGCGAGGTTTTGCTAACGTGGTGACAACTAAAGTATCAAGAGTCTTGCCTAATGCTTTTGCGATGTTCTTTAGGTTTTCTTCCAGTGGAATTTCAAGGTCGATAGCGCCTTTAGCTCCAGGACCTACCACTAGCTTTTCCATATACATGTCGGGCGCTTTTAAAAAGCTACCTTTTTCACCAGCTGCAAGTACAGCCAAGGCATTAGATTGCCCCATCGCCGTCATGCGAGTTCCTTCAATTGGGTCTACTGCGATATCAACCGCATCACCACCAATACCCACTTCTTCACCAATGTAGAGCATTGGAGCATCATCGATCTCGCCTTCACCGATAACAATTTCACCGATGATTTCTGTTTTATTAAGTAAGCTACGCATTACTTCTACAGCAGCGCCATCGGCAGCGTTTTTATCGCCACGACCAAGCCACTTATAACCGGCTAGTGCGGCACCTTCTGTGACACGAGAGAATGACATTGCTAAATCGCGTTTCATGCTGACTCCAAAACTTTCAAAGGGGGGAATAGAAATTTGCGGCGAATTTTATCATACCTCAAAGAGAACGTTTGCTTTTTTACTTTTGATGGTTTGCCTTTGATCAATATGAGGCTCGAAATTTTAAATATTCAATAAAATGATGAGTTACCGCAGTGGCTTGCTATTGCTCACGTCAATATTCGGTGAATTACGATTGTTTTTTAGCCGAATAGTGCAAAATATCGAATATAGAGAGTGTTTATCGGGGCACTGCTGAGTAGAATGGGCGATAAGTGGAGTGAACCTTCAACTCGAATAGATAATTTAAAGGTAGGCCGACATGTCTTTTGATGTATTAGAAAAACTAGAAGCAAAAATTCAAACTGCAGTAGATACAATCGCACTTCTTCAAATGGAAGTTGAAGAGCTTAAAGAAGAGAAAGAGCAGCTAACATCTGAAGCTAACGAGCTTAAAGTAAGCCGTGAAGCATTAGAGCTTAAATCTCAAGAAATGCAGAAAGAGCATGAAGCTTGGCAAGACCGCATCCGTAACCTTTTAGGTAAAATGGATGATGTAGAGTAATTTACTCTCTGAATTAGAAAACGCCCGCTATTTTTATAGCGGGCGTTTTTGTTTGTGTTGGATTCATTTGCTAGAGCCTTAGCTCGTTGGCTTTGAGCTTACTGGATACGAACTCTAGCGAACTGGATCGTATGTTTCGTTATCTGGTGAGTCGTTATCTTGCTCATCGACTTCAAGATCATCATCCATGTCATCGTCATCTAGAACCAAATCGACATCAAGCGGCTCTTGAGACAATATAACGCCAGTGTTGTCGGCATACAGGTGATCTTCAGGAAGGAAAGTCACGCCACCAAAATTAACTGGTACGTCTGTCTCGCCATTGTGCTGTTGAGTTGCACCAACCGGAATAGAGGCTAGGGCTTGGATGCCTAGATTCATATCTTCTAGTTCATCGACTTCACGTACACAGCCGTATACGACAAGACCTTCCCACTCATTTTCTTCAGCTAGTAGAGCAATCTCTGCATCAATTAAAGCTTTACGTAGAGAGCCTCCACCATCAATTAACAACACTCGACCAAGACCATCTTGTTCTAGGACGGAACGAATTAAAGCATTATCTTCAAAACATTTTAACGTGGTGATTTTACCGGAGAACGAGGAACGACCTCCAAAGTTGCTGAACATAGGTTCGAGTACATCAACTTGGTCTAAATAAATATCACACAGCGCAGAAGTGTTGTATTCCATAGTTTACCTTTTGAACAATGAGCTTATCTTGAGTATATCGGTGCATTAACCCTTTGCAATCATTCCCCATAATTAACTGAGCAGAGTTTGAGCTACAACAACTCCTGCAAATAATAGGTTGGTGATTAATGAACACTTCACAATGACCGGCATCATAGGTGCAATTTGGGCTGGTTTTTGCGTATTCCAAACGGCTTTACCGTGTTTATAGACGGCAATAATGCTCAGTAAAAATGGCAAGCTTATCCAAAGAGGCTTTTCTTGGATAACTAAATAAGCAGAGAAGGCAACAATGGCACTGCCTAGTAATAAGAAATGATAGTGTTTAGCCTTTGTTTGACCAAGACGAACCGCCATGGTGCGTTTTCCGCATTCGCTGTCATTTTCAATATCACGCATGTTATTGATATTCAGCACCGCCACCGCCATTAGCCCGCAGCCTAAAGCAGGCAGAAATAAACTCGGCTCAACATTCCCAGTGTGTAAGAAGTAGGTTCCAGATACGCCAAGTAAACCAAAGAATATAAAGACAGATAAGTCACCTAACCCAATGTAGCCATAAGGTTTGTTTCCTACTGTGTAAGCAATAGCCGCGACAATGGCGAGAACGCCTAATGCGATAAACGATAAAATACTTTCCAATGAGCTAAGCGCATGGAAAATTAAAGCCAATCCCGCCACCATGGTAAAAATGATGTTCAAAACGATGGCTTGTTTCATAGTTTTTGCGTTGACCGCGCCAGATTGCATGGCTCTTACTGGACCTAAGCGATTATCGTTGTCAGTACCTTTTACTGCATCGCCATAGTCATTGGCGAGGTTGGATAAGATTTGTAAAAGGGTGGCGGTAAGAAAAGCCAATAAAGCGATCGAAAGCGAGAACTGATCCGAGGAAAATGCCAAGCTACTCCCGGTAAGAATAGAGACAAGTGCCAATGGCAGCGTTTTTGGTCGTGCGGCATCAAGCCAAATCAGTAGAGATTGTTTCATCGTAGATACATTTCTTTGTCAGTTCACCTTCATTAGCGGCGAGCTTTAGTGGTAAGTATATGGTGTCATACAGTGATTTCAGTATACGCTCATTTTTTGGGTATTAAAAAGCCCACTCGGAAGTGGGCTCTTATTCATGTCATTAGCCGTCATTTCTTTGCGATAACGCAAATGTTCGACTTTTTTGTGCTACAGGATGAAGCGACTTAAATCTTCATCTTCAACAAAACCACCTAATTTCGTTTTCACGTATTCAGCATCGATAGTCAGTTTTGTACCTGGCTTGTCTGTTGCTTCGAATGAAATTTCATCCATTAGACGCTCCATAACGGTATGAAGACGACGAGCACCAATGTTCTCTGTTGTCTCATTGACTTGCCATGCCGCATCTGCAATTTGTGTGATGCCATCTTCTGTGAAATCCACATCAACATCTTCTGTTTTCATTAGAGCAATGTACTGTTCAGTCAGAGATGCTTTTGGCTCAGTCAAAATGCGTTTGAAGTCGTTACTTGAAAGTGCTTCTAGTTCGACACGAATCGGTAAACGACCTTGCAGTTCAGGAATAAGGTCAGACGGTTTCGCTACTTGGAATGCACCAGATGTAACAAACAAGATATGGTCTGTTTTCACCATGCCATGTTTTGTTGAAACGGTACTGCCTTCAATTAATGGCAGTAGATCACGTTGAACACCTTCACGAGAAACATCTGGGCCAGAGCTATCGCCACGCTTACAAATTTTGTCGATTTCATCAATGAAGACAATGCCATTGTTTTCAACGTTATAAATCGCGCTTTCTTTCAGCTCTTCTTGATTCACTAATTTCGCAGCTTCTTCTTCGGTCAACGCTTTTAAAGCATCTTTGATTTTCAGCTTACGTTTTTTCTTGGTGTCGCCTGCAAGGTTTTGGAACATGCCTTGTAGCTGGTTTGTCATTTCTTCCATACCAGGAGGAGCCATGATTTCAACGCCCATTTGCGGAGCGGCAACATCAATTTCAATTTCTTTGTCGTCTAATTTACCTTCACGTAATTTCTTGCGGAAGATTTGACGAGTGTTTGATGAGCTTGTGTCTTCTGATTGCTCATTCTGACCCCAAGCGTCACGCGCTGGTGGTAGCAGGGCGTCCAATACACGTTCTTCAGCTTGCTCTTCAGCGCGGAATTGTACTTTTTCCATCGCTTGCTGGTGAGTCATTTTGATTGCAACGTCTGTTAAGTCACGAATGATGGTTTCAACTTCTTTACCAACATAACCAACTTCAGTGAATTTCGTTGCTTCTACTTTAATGAATGGTGCGTTCGCCAGTTTTGCTAAGCGACGCGCAATTTCAGTTTTACCAACACCTGTTGGACCAATCATTAAAATGTTTTTTGGAGAAACTTCAACGCGCAAGCTTTCTTCAAGCTGCATACGACGCCAGCGGTTGCGTAGTGCGATCGCAACTGAACGCTTTGCGTTGTCTTGACCAATGATGTGGCGGTTAAGTTCGTGAACGATTTCACGAGGAGTCATCTCAGACATGGTGTTTCCTTAATTCTTTTAATCACTGTTGAATACAACGTTATTGATGGAAGCGGTCGCTACTCTGGCTTAGGCAGTTCAACAGTGCTTTCAAGCTCTTCAATAGTGTGGTGATGGTTCGTAAATACGCAGATGTCACCAGCAATGGAGAGTGACTTTTCTGCAATCTCACGAGCGTCTAAATCGGTATTTTCAAGCAGAGCGGTTGCTGCTGCTTGTGCAAAGTTACCACCAGAACCAATGGCAATTAAGTCATTTTCAGGCTGCACAACATCACCATTACCAGTGATGATCAATGAAGCGGTTTCGTCCGCTACAGCCAGTAAAGCTTCAAGTTTGCGAAGTGCGCGATCACTGCGCCAGTCTTTAGCAAGCTCAACGGCAGCTTTTGTTAAATGACCTTGGTGCATTTGCAGTTTGCTTTCAAATTTTTCGAATAGCGTGAAAGCATCAGCGGTACCGCCAGCGAAGCCTGCCAGTACTTGGTTGTTGTATAGGCGGCGAACTTTACGGGCATTGCCCTTCATCACTGTATTGCCTAAAGATACTTGTCCATCACCCGCGATGACGACTTTATTATTACGACGTACAGATACAATGGTAGTCACGAGTAGGGCCTCTTGTTTTTTGTCTTTTGGGTATACAGGTTATATGAGGATAAAGAGCCGATAATTCAAGGAATCGAACAACTCAGAAATCAAATAGATGTGTAAATGAACGTAAGAATAAAGTTAGGAGAGATCTTTAAGATAAAATAATCAGTAAAGTGCTGGGGGATAATACTTGATGGTGCTTAGGTGCTTAGGTGCTTAGAAGATAAAAGCCTTCACAAAGAAGGCTTTTAAGGGAGGAATACTTAAGTAAGTTGCGAATTCATAACGCTTTTACTGGAATCCGACAATTGGAATACCACTACTAGTTTCTTTCCAAGCTATTGGGTTTCTTTCCAAATAGCACATGGCTCAATTTTAGCTCGTTGTAGCTTATGTCGGTCGCGTTCAGCATCGCGTTTTAAATCGTAAGGTCCAAGCACTACTCGATACCAACTGCTGTTTTCTTTTTTGCGTACTTTACTGTTGATGCCTTGAAAGGCGATATCTAACTTACGAGCTTCCGCTTGCTTCAACGTTTTGTACGCACCACACTGCATTATGTATGGAATGTCAGATTTCTTCTGCTCTTTTGCTTTTACTTCAACTTGGCGGCTTGGCAGCGTTTCAACGTAATCCCACTTTTCCTCTGGAGGAGGGGGAATAGGTTTCGCGGCTTTAGGTTGCGGCTTTGGTTTTGTTACCACTGCAGTGGGAGCTGGTGGCTCTGGGTCTGTGCTAAGCAGATATAATCCATAGCCGAATCCACTGGCGAGTAGGATCGCTAAAAGACCACTACGCCAAGGCTTGCGGCGAGGGGCTGTCTTTTTGGTCGGTTTTTTTGTTCCACGACCGCGTCTTGCATAATCTTTATTGGCCACTGAGCATTTCAACAGTTGATGATTCAACTTTCATGGTAATCCAGATCGCAAGTGGATAACAGTGTAGAAATGGAAGCGGCACATCAAAATGTGCCGCAAAGAAGCGCTTTTCTATTGAATGCGTGGTGGAGCAGTACTTCCGCGAACAATCAGCTCAGTTTCAAGTAAACGAGAGCCGGCTTGAACGTCATTACCTTTCAATACGTCTAGCATCATAAGCATTGCTTGACGGCCAATCTCGTAGCGAGGCTGGGAGATGGTGGTGAGCGGTGGATCGCAGTATTGTGCGAATTTAATGTCATCGAAGCCCACCACTGAAAGATCTTGTGGCACTCGTAGACCTAACTTTTTCGCTTCTTGAATCGCACCGATAGCCATTGCATCGTTGTGACAGAAGATCGCCGTTGGTGGTTCTGGCAGTGCGAGCAGTTGGCGAATCGATTGCGCGCCGGCTTCAAAAGTAAAGTCGCCAACGGTGCTATGAGCAGAGTTCATTGTGATGCCTGCTCGGCGTAGTGCTTGCTGGTAACCTTGTTGACGAAATTGGCAGAGTGTCGCGGACGTTGGACCAGAAATTTGCCCAATGCGTTTATGACCAAGTTGAGTGAGGTAATTAACGGCTTCAAATGCAGACGTTAAGTTATCAATATGAACGGTAGGAAGCTCAAGATCAGGTGCGAACTCACAAGCCATTACCATGGGTGGTAAATTCTTTTGCTCAGGTTTACTTAAATCAAATGGATGGTCCGTACCTAGCAATAACATGCCATCAGCTTGTTTGGTGAACACTAAATTTACAAAAGAGGTCTCACGCTTCTTTTGTTGTCCACTATCGCCAAGTAACACAAGGTATCCGTGTTCAACCGCAGCATCTTCAATCCCACGGATAATTTCCGTAAAGTAAGGGTCACAGATGTCTGGGACAATAGTTACTATGGTTTTAGATTCGTTGCGACGTAAGTTTCTAGCTAACGAGTTAGGTGAGTATCCAGCTTCAAGTACAGCATTTTCAACGCGTTTACGAGTTGAAGATGATACTTTTTCTGGGTTCATAAGCGCTCTTGATACTGTCGCTGTAGAAACCCCTGCAAGCTGGGCAACATCCTTCATTGTCGCCATAAATTAAACCCTCTTTAAATTCCTTTGTATGCCACTGAAATTGACAATCATTCTTCTTCTAATTGATTAACTTCCATGAAAGCAATGCTTACACTTATGTGCTTGAAATATATTATTCATTTAGAGCACATAAAGTTACGGGTAGATTAACAAAAATTACACGACTCGTGTGAAGTAGCTCACGAGAAAACTGAAATCTCTGAAGCACCGCATACTTTTAACTGAGATCTTGAGGCTCTATGTCGATCGACCAGCGTACTTTTTTAGCGGTGGGTAACATATTGATAGCTGGTTTTGCACTTATTAATAACTTTTGCATTAATGAACGAGTCTGAGTTTGTAAAACTAATTGCCAGCGTGATTTTCCCGCACGCTTTGCCAAAGGTGCTGGCGTTGGCCCTAGTACCATACAAAATCCATCATAAAGTGGATGTGCTTCGAGGGTATGACGAACCTGGCGTAAAAAATCTTCTACCAAATATGGGTCATTGGCTTCGGCTCTAAATAACGTCATGAATGTATACGGAGGCAACATCGCCTGTTTACGTTCGGCTAATGCCGTTTGTGCAAAGTGGTTATAGTCTTTGTGCAGTAAAGCTTGCAGCAAGCCATGCTCAGGATGGTGAGTTTGTAAGATCACCTCTCCTGGCTTACTTGCTCGCCCCGCTCGCCCCGCGACTTGAATAAATAATTGAGCAAGCCGCTCTGATGCTCGAAAATCACTGCTGTAAAGTGAGCCATCTACATCGAGGAGGGCAACTAAAGTGACATCCGGAAAGTGATGCCCTTTAGCGAGCATTTGCGTGCCGATAAGTATTTGATACTCACCTTTACGTATGGATTCTAATGCCGCCTCTAAGCTGCCTTTACGACGTGTGCTGTCTCTATCGATTCGTATTGTTTTATAGTCAGGAAATAGGTGCCCCAACTGGGTTTCTAACTGTTCGGTACCCACGCCATGTGTCACTAACTGGGTTGAACCGCAACCTTGGCAATGGTGCACAACATGCTGCTGCGAACCACAATGGTGGCAGCGCATTTCATTACTGTTTTGATGATAGGTGTAATAAGCGTCACAACGTTTACACTCTGCCGTCCAACCGCATTCATGGCACATTAACGCAGGAGAAAAACCGCGGCGGTTTAAAAAGAGCATTACTTGGTTCCCAGACTGCAAATGTCGCTGCATTTCTGCAATCAATGAAGCTGATAATCCACTTTCTAAATATTCCCCCTTCACATCCAAAACTTTATTGGTCGTAGGTAACGCAACCCCCGCTCGGCTGGTTAATCTTAAGTAGTGATATTTACCAATTTGGGCGTTGTGAAGGGTTTCAAATGCTGGTGTGGCAGAGCCGAGTACAACGGGAATCTGTGCTTTGTGTGCGCGCATGATCGCTACATCTCTAGCATGATAACGAAGGCTGTCTTGTTGCTTGTAGGATGCGTCATGTTCTTCATCAACAATGATGATACCCAGATCAGCAAAAGGAGTGAACAGCGCTGAACGAGTGCCTATTACAATTCCTGCTATTTTATCTCTAGCGGAAAGCCAAGCATTAAGGCGTTCAGTATCATTGAGTCCTGAGTGGATTACCTCAACAGGCACATTAAAACGTCTTTTGAAACGATTAATGGTTTGTGGCGTTAAGCCTATTTCAGGAACCAGAACCAGAGCTTGTTTACCTTGCTCTAAAATAGGTTTAATCATGTTCAAGTAAACTTCAGTTTTTCCTGAACCTGTAACACCTTCAAGAAGGAAACAGCCAAAATCGGTTTGGCTATTGACGGTCGCGATTGCAATAGCTTGTTCTTCGTTGAGCTTTGGCTTGTCGTGGTCGTTTTCTAATTCATTAGACCAAGCAATACGCATAGGTTTCTTTTCAAGAGACTCAATCCAGCCTTTCTCTTGTAGTGTTTTTAAAACCGCGCTTCCTACTTCCTCATCAATAAATTCTTGATGAGGCACGGATCCGTTTTCCAGCATTCTCATGACTTTTGCTTGCTTGACTGCGCGCCCAAACCCTTGCATTAACTGGTCTTTACCTTGAGATGTCAGTTGCCATTCAACCAAGGTGGCAAAATCTGCATCTTTACCTTTACGTAAAGCGGTAGGTAAAGCATTAGCGAACGTTTCTCCAAGAGGGTACTGATAAAACTGGCTGCACCAAACTAATAAAGAATAAACAGAGTCAGACCAAACGGGTTGGTTGTCTAACAGCGCTTTAATTGGCTTGAGTTTGTCTAAGCTAAATTCTGATTCATTGACCAGCGCGGTTACTATGCCTGTTAATGTTTGACGCCCAAAAGGTACAGATACGCGACCACCAATAATAGGGAACAGGTGACTAGGTATTTTGTAGTCAAACTGTTTATCTAAAGGGACCGGCAGTGCAACACGGGCGATAGTTGGGCGCATAAAGTGACAGCTTTATTTTGAATAGGAAGTGACGAAACAGTCTAAAGGATAAGGCTAGGAAATTCGAGAAACAGTTTGGTATCGCTTCAGAAAGACTGTGTTTTTTAATGGCTTAGCGATATTGGAGAAGAACGGATATCGGCTTTTAATATAGAAGGGAAAAAAGGTTGGTGAAAAATGTATCAAATCAGTTGATCCTACTTCTCAGATTCATTACTATACTGCGCCTTGAAGGTATGGCTTTGTATCCTTGTGCTATGAAGCGGTGCTTTTAATTATTTTTTTAACTACGTGTGGTGTCCGGCTTAGAATCGGATGGCGACACGGCCTAATTGAGGTTATCCCATGAAGACTGGTATCCACCCAGAATACAAAGCTGTTACAGCTACTTGCTCTTGCGGCAACACATTTGAATTCAACTCTACTCTAGGTAAAGCTGGTATTCACCTAGACGTATGTGACAAATGTCACCCATTCTACACTGGTAAGCAACGTATCGTAGATACTGGCGGCCGTGTTGATCGCTTCAACAAGCGTTTCGGTGCTCTTTCTAGCAAGTAGTAATACTCGCTATTTAGACATCCAAAAGGACACTTCGGTGTCCTTTTTTGTTGCCTGCTATTTAGAGATTTCAACTATCCACTGGTCTTATTAGTAGTCAAATCTCGTTTTTTAGTGAGACTGATAGGTAAACCACCTAGGAACTTTGAAGTACATCTATTAACATGAAGAGGATTCCCCCAAATAATAATATCTTAGGAAACCTACGCTCATGTCAGACGACACTCGCCAGGCTCAATCTTCAAAAGAGCCATTATCAGCAGAAGATAAATTATCTGCTCAAGAACAATTTCGCCAGCAAGCTCTTGATTATCATGAATTCCCTATTCCAGGTAAAATTGCTGTTGAGCTGACTAAGCCAGCAAATTCTGCTGAAGATCTTGCTTTAGCTTACAGCCCTGGTGTGGCTGAACCCGTTCGAGAAATCGCACAAAATGTTGATAACGTTTATAAGTACACGGGTAAAGGCAACATGGTTGCGGTTATCTCTAACGGTACTGCGATTTTAGGTTTAGGTAACCTTGGTCCTATCGCTTCTAAGCCAGTGATGGAAGGTAAAGCTCTTCTGTTTAAACGTTTTGCCGGTTTAGATTCTATCGATATTGAAGTAAAACACCGCACAATCGATGAGTTCGTCGATACAGTAGCGAATATCGCGGATACTTTTGGTGGCATCAATCTAGAAGATATTAAAGCACCAGACTGTTTTGAGATTGAACGTCGTCTTATCGAGCGTTGTGATGTGCCTGTATTCCATGATGACCAACACGGCACTGCAATCGTAACCGCTGCAGGCATGCTGAATGCCATCGAGCTTCAAGGTAAGAAGCTAGAAGAATGTAAGATCGTTTGTTTGGGTGCAGGCGCGGCTGCAGTAGCGTGTATGGAGCTACTGATTAAGTGTGGCGCTCAGCGTGAAAAAATCTACATGCTAGACCGTAAGGGTGTGATCCACACTCGCCGTGATGACCTGAACGAATACAAACAACTTTTTGCTAACAACACAGACAAGCGAACGCTTGAAGATGTGATTGAAGGCGCTGACTTATTCTTGGGTGTATCGGGTCCTAACTTATTGCCTGCGGAATCTTTGAAGCTGATGGCTGATAAGCCTGTTGTGTTTGCATGTTCAAACCCAGACCCAGAAATTAAGCCAGAGCTTGCTCATGAAGTGCGTAATGACTTAATCATGGGTACAGGGCGCAGTGATTACCCGAACCAAGTGAATAACGTGCTTTGCTTCCCATTCATCTTCCGTGGTGCATTAGATGTACGAGCGAGTGAAATCAACGATGAGATGAAGCTGGCAGCAGTAACTGCGATTCGTGAGTTAGCAAAAGAAGAAGTGCCAGCAGAAGTATTAAAGGCGGCGGGTGTTGATGCACTAGCATTTGGTATGGATTACATTATTCCGAAGCCAATGGACCCACGTTTATTACCTCGCGTAGCGAAAGCAGTAGCTGAAGCTGCAGTTGAATCTGGTGTTGCTCGTATCGAGATGCCTGAAAATTATATGGCTTAATGTTACGTCTCTAGCATTGAACTCGTAAAAAAGCCGAATCATGGAAGCATGGTTCGGCTTTTTTGTATCTTGATATAACAAGCTTACGCTTGAAATTCAGAAGTTAGGTTCAAACTATTGTCACAAGCAAATGAAAATATGAAGGGTATAGACGTAATTTATTTTTATTCTTCGTCAAACGCTTCGAATTCGATACCCATTTCTGTCATTAGTTTTTTTACTTCAGCAGGGATATCGTCTGGGCGGTCTTTACGTAGGTCTTCATCCGTAGGTAACGGTTGACCTGTGTAGGCATGAAGAAAGGCTTCACATAGCAATTCACTGTTTGTGGCATGGCGTAAGTTGTTTATCTGACGACGAGTACGTTCATCAGTTAGCACCTTTAATACTTTTAGAGGGATAGAAACCGTAATTTTCTTTACTTGTTCGCTTTTCTTTCCATGCTCAGCATATGGGCTTATGTACTCACCATTCCAATCTGCCATTGTGTACCTTCATCATTTTTGTAGTTAGATTAATTTAGAAGGTGATTTTAGCGGGATTTACCGCCATAAGCAAAGACATATAGACGTCCAGAAGTGTTGACGTCTTATGTTTATGGCAGTAAAGTGAATAACATATATCTAACACAGCTGCAAAACGCCGACAAGCAGCTGTTATATCCTGAACCCAATTTGTAAGGAAACACCTATGAGCAGCCGGAAGCCAGCCACAATTGCCGTTCGAACCGGTATTGAGTCAGACACTCAACACCATGCCGTTGTTCCACCAATTTATCTTTCGACAAATTATGGTTTTCCCGCTTTTGGTGAAGTGCCGAAGTATGACTATACGAGATCGGGTAACCCGAACCGTGGGTTATTAGAAACCGCGCTGTTCGAACTAGAATCAGGAAAAGGTGCCGTTGTGACTAACTGCGGTACATCAGCATTGAACTTGTGGGTGTCTGCATTCCTAGGTGGTGACGATTTAATTGTTGCTCCGCACGACTGTTATGGTGGAACGTACCGACTGTTCAATACTCGCTCTCAAAAAGGGGACTTCAAAGTTCTGTTTGTTGATCAATCTGATCAAGAAGCGTTAGATGCAGCCATCGCTCTTAAACCTAAACTAATATTATTGGAAACGCCTTCTAACCCTCTAGTGCGAGTGGTTGATATTGCAGAAACGTGCCGTAAAGCAAAAGAAGTGGGCGCATTAGTTGCTGTCGATAATACCTTTTTGACACCCGTGTTCCAAAAGCCTCTTGAACTAGGGGCTGATTTCGTTATTCACTCCACAACTAAATATATTAACGGTCATTCAGATGTGATTGGTGGCGTAGTGGTCACTAAAACGGAAGATCATGCAGAAGAATTAGCATGGTGGGGCAACTGTATTGGCGCGACCGGTACTCCATTTGATAGCTACATGACTTTACGTGGCATTCGTACTTTAGGCGCTCGTATGCGTGTACATGAAGAAAGCTCACGTGAAATTTTAACAGCACTCCAGCAACAAAATTTAGTTGGAACGATTTACCACCCAAGCTTACCTGATCACCCTGGTCATGAAATTGCTAAAAAGCAGCAGTTAGGCTTTGGTTCTATGCTGAGCTTTGAGTTTGCCGGGTCGTTTGAAGCGTTGAAGTTTTTTGTTGGTGAGCTAGAGCTGTTCTCGCTGGCTGAATCTTTAGGTGGTGTTGAAAGTTTGATTTGTCATCCTGCTTCTATGACTCACCGTGCAATGGGTGAAGCTGCTTTGGCTGAAGCGGGCGTTTCTCAGCAACTTCTGCGTTTGTCTGTAGGTTTAGAAGACGCAGGCGATCTTATTGAAGATCTAAATCAAGCATTTGTTAAGACACATAACTTCATCGAGAATGGGGAAGCGAGCTAATGAGTATTTTACGCCAACTGCATAAATTTGGTGGAAGTAGTTTAGCGAACCCTGAATGCTATCAACGGGTTGTGAATATCTTAAAAGAATATTCAAGCGCGACAGATTTAGTCGTTGTATCAGCAGCTGGTAAAACGACGAATCGCTTAATTGAATTCTTAGAAGCATTAGACAAAGACGGGCGCTTAGCACATGAATGCCTTCAGTCATTGCGTCAATTTCAGCTGAATCTAATCGAAGAGTTATTAGAAGGCGAACAAGCCACTCATCATATTGGGTTGGTTCAAGCAGAGTTTACGGCATTAGGCGAATTGAATGCTCCCCTGAGTGAAGCACAAAAAGCTCAAGTACTGGGACATGGTGAAGTTTGGTCTTCAAGATTACTTGCTGAACTTCTTTCTCAGAATGACTTACAAGCTATCGCGCAGGACGCTCGTGAATTCTTACGAGCAGAAGCGGGCACACAGCCAGAAGTGGATCGCTCGCGCTCTTACGCCTTAATTAAAGAAGTGTTGGCGCAACATACACATTGCAGAGTTGTGATTACGGGCTTCATGGCACAAAACAGTGAAGGTGAAACCGTTCTTTTAGGTCGTAATGGTTCGGATTACTCTGCAACGGTTATTGGCGCACTAGCTGAAGTCGACCGAGTGACTATTTGGAGCGATGTAGCCGGCGTTTACAGTGCCGACCCTAGACTAGTATCGGATGCGTGTTTATTACCTTTGCTTCGCTTGGATGAAGCGAGTGAATTGGCTCGTCTTGCTGCGCCTGTTTTACATAGCAGAACCTTACAACCTGTCGCTCAAAGTGCGATGGATTTAAGTTTACGTTGCAGCTATCAACCAGAAGCGGGTTCTACCCAAATTGAGCGTGTATTGGCTTCAGGCCGTGGCGCGAAAATTATTACGTCTCTGGATGAAGTTTTACTTATCCAAGTTACATTCGGTCATGGGCATGATTTTGAGCGTTTGACTACCGATGTACTAGAAGGGTTGAAGCGTGCTCAATTAGAGCCGTTAGCGTATGAATTACAGCCAGACCAATATTGTATTCGTTTAGCTTACACTGAAGAAATTGCAGGTGGCGCTTTAGAATACTTACAAGACCATGCGGTCGAAGGTGAGATCAAACTGAAAGAAGGGTTCTCTCTAATCGCAGCAGTTGGTGCTGGTGTGACGAAAAACCCGAACCATTGCTATGGCTTTTATCAGCAGCTTAAAGACTCTCCGGTAGAATTTATCTCAGAAGCCTCTTCTGGTTTAAGCTTAGTGGCGGTCATGCGTAAAGCAGAGACCTCTATTTTAGTTAAAGGTGTGCACACTCAGTTATTCCAAGCACAAAAGCGCGTTGCTATTGCGTTGTGTGGAAAAGGAAACATTGGATCGAGTTGGTTAAGTTTGTTCGCAGAACAAAAAGCTGAACTAGAAAAGCGTCGCGGTATGAGCTTTGATTTAGTGGCTGTGATTGATAGCCAAACGTATTGGTTTGATGAGCAAGGTATCGACCCGACCACTGTACTCACTTGTTTCTCCGATGAAGCTGTAGAAAATAACGGCAGTGATTGGCTGGAGCGTTTAGGTCAAATACAGGGTTATGATGAAGCGGTTGTATTGGATGTAACAGCCAGCAAAGTACTTGCTGATAAATATCTAGATATCGCTAAACAAGGGGTTCACCTGATCTCTGCAAATAAAGTGGCAGGTTCAGCATCCAGTGAATATTATCATCAAGTCCAAGATGCTTTTTCTAAAATTAGTCGCCATTGGTTATACAATGCAACCGTAGGGGCTGGATTACCAATAAATCATACGGTTCGTGATTTACGTGAAAGTGGCGATGACATCATTGCTCTTTCAGGTATCTTCTCTGGTACTTTGTCATGGCTGTTCCAGCAATTTGATGGCAGTGTTCCATTTAGTGAGTTGGTTGATCTCGCATGGCAACAAGGTTTGACTGAACCGGATCCTCGTGCGGATTTAGATGGATCTGATGTGATGCGTAAACTAGTGATCTTAGCGCGTGAATCAGGGCTGAATATTGAACCTGAAAACGTGAAAGTAGAATCTTTGGTGCCGAAAGAGCTACAAGATTTATCTGTTGATGACTTCTTCGATAAAGCCTCATTGCTTAGTGATGAACTAGCAGAACGCTTAACTAAAGCTCAGTCACAACAGAAAGTACTGCGCTATGTTGCTCGTCTTGAAAAAAATGGTAAAGCAACGGTAGGCGTAGAAGCTTTATCTAAAGAACATGCGCTAGCGAACCTATTACCTTGCGATAATATTTTTGCGATCGAGAGCAAATGGTATAAAGATAATCCATTAGTGATTCGTGGTCCGGGCGCTGGTCGAGAGGTGACAGCAGGAGCAATTCAGTCTGATTTGAATCGTATGTCTAGCTTATTTTAGTGCCTTTAATGGTTGATTGTTCTGATTAACCAAGCTGCAATAACTCATAAATATGGCTGAAAGTAGAATTCATTTACTTTCAGCTTTTTTGTTTATTTTCGATGATTATCTATTCTCAAGCTCTGACTTTCTTCTTGAACTTTACTCACGATCTACTTGAAAAAAATTCATAATGGATCGGTTGACATTAAATCGTATTCAATACATTCTTGAGACATATAGACGTCTAAACGTCGCTAAGGATTTGAAAATATTTTAGTGGTTGCTTTTGCCACAGGGAGAGTAAGATGGGATACACGCACGCAGGTCATATCGACGCTTTGAATCAGAATATCGCTGAACTTTCTGACAATATAAACGTGTCATTTGAGTTTTTTCCACCGAGTAGTGAAAAGATGGAAGAAACGCTGTGGAACTCTGTTCACCGCTTGAAAACTCTTCAACCTAAATTTGTTTCAGTGACTTACGGAGCAAACTCTGGCGAACGTGATCGTACCCACTCTATTATTAAAGAAATCAAAAACCAGACTGGTTTGGTGGCAGCGCCACACTTAACGTGTATTGATGCAAGCCGTGATGAACTGATTCAGATTGCTGATGATTATTGGGCGAATGGAATTCAAAGCATTGTTGCATTACGTGGTGATATTCCTGAAGGTGGCGGCGCTCCTGATATGTACGCATCTGACTTAGTTAATTTACTAAAGTCTCGCCATGACTTTGATATTTCTGTAGCAGCTTTCCCTGAAGTTCACCCCGAAGCAAAAAGTGCTCAGTCTGACCTTATCAACTTGAAGCGTAAAGTTGATGCTGGTGCTAACCGTGCTATTACCCAATTCTTCTTTGATGTTGAAAGCTACCTGCGCTTTCGTGACCGTTGTGTGGCTGCTGGAATTGATGTTGAAATCGTACCGGGTATTTTACCAGTGTCTAACTTTAAGCAAGCTTCACGTTTTGCAGCAATGAATAATGTGAAAGTACCAGGCTGGATGGCACAACAGTTCCAAGGCTTGGATGATGATCCAACGACTCGTCAACTTGTAGGTGCTAGCCAAGCGATTGATATGGTTCGCACGCTAAGTCGTGAAGGTGTGAAAGATTTCCACTTCTATACACTGAACCGCGCAGAAATGACCTATGCACTGTGCCATACACTAGGTGTTCGACCACAAGTGGCAGCTATTTAATACAGTTTCACCAGATACAAAAAAGGCTTGGACTCTAAGAGTTCAAGCCTTTTATCTTTTTAGACCGTTGCTATTTAAACAGTTATTCTTTAAACAGTTACTATTTAGTCAGTCGCTATTTAGATAACAGCGATACAGTCAGAATAGGGAATGGCGTTATGCCATTGCACCTAGTTCAAGTAAAACCTCGTCAGCCCACACAATCCATGCTTCACGGATAAGTAGGTTACGACGCAGTGTTAAGCGCTCTAGGCGAGCTTGCTTATCTAATGTCGCTGGTGTCGCGTAGTATGCTGCTTCAATCTCTTTGTAGTGAGAAACTAGCTTACGAGACTCTTCTACAAGTTCAGTCAGTTGAATACGGTATGCATCTGATGGTTGAACAGCACAAGCCATTAGCTTAGCCGAGAACTCATCACGTACAGTTGGGTGCGCAGTTGGTTGTTCAAACCATTCACCTAAGGCGCCACGACCGGCGTCGGTGATAGAATAAACTTTACGATCAGGCTTGCCTTCTTGAGGCTCAAGTACACAAGTTACTTGCTCATTTTGAGCCATTTTATTTAGCTCGCGATAAACTTGCTGGTGGCTTGCTTTCCAGAAGTAACCAATGCTTGATGAGAACTCTTTTGTTATATCGTAACCAGTAGCATCGCGCGTACTTAAAACAGTTAAGATTACGTGTGGTAATGACATGTTTTTAATCCAAATGGTCAATAAACAGTAAACTAATGCTTAAACATCAAGTGTGCTTCTAATGGCACGATATGTTGGTATATGTTTAAGCAACACCAACGTGTTTCGTTGGTTATGTCACCTTATAAAGCCGTTTGTCACCTAGCGTGGTAAGTTTCCTTACCTAGTGCTGTGGAATATTTTGATAGGAGTGTTTTCACAGCGGAGCGGTATTATATCTAAATAATAAGCATAAAGTGGAATACATGGACAGAATAACCCAAAAAACTGATAGAAAACTCAATAGTGGTTATTTTGCAAAATAAAAAGGTCGCACATGGCGACCTTTTGTCTTTTTTTTAGTGTTAATCACTGGCTATCCAGTGTTTCGCATACCCGCTGCAATACCTGCAATCGTCACCATTAGGGCTTCTTCTAGCTCTGGTGGTGGAGTTTCACATTTTCTAGTTCGGTATAGCAGCTCAGCTTGGAGCATGTTTAGTGGCTCGACGTAGATATTACGAAGGCGTATTGATTCAAGTCCCCATGGGTCACTTTGCATCAAGTTTTCGTTATTCTCTACGTTCAACACTGCTTTAATGTCTTTTTGCAGTTGCTCACGAAGTAATTCACCAAGAGGAAGTAGAGATTCATCAACAAGTCGTTGATCGTAGTACTTAGCAATCTCTAAATTACACTTAGAATAAACCATTTCTAGCATACCTAAACGCGTAGAAAAGAATGGCCATTCACGACACATCTCTTCTAAAAGAGCTTGATGACCTTGGTCAATTGAATACTGAATCGCTTCACCAGCACCTAGCCATGCGGGTAAAACTAAGCGGTTTTGACTCCAAGAGAATATCCAAGGGATCGCTCGTAAGCTTTCAACGCCACCATTAGGGTTACGTTTGGCTGGTCGAGAACCAAGAGGCAGTTTGCCTAGCTCTAATTCAGGCGTTGCTTGGCGGAAATAAGGAACAAACTTCTCTTCACCACGAACAACATTACGGTAAGCTTCACAAGACACTTCAGAAAGCACGTTCATTAGATCGCGCCATTCTTGTTTTGGCTCTGGTGGCGGCAGAAGGTTCGCTTCCAAAATAGCACTAGCGTATATATTAAAGCTGTTAACGGCTACTTCAGGTAACCCCAGCTTAAAGCGGATCATTTCACCTTGTTCCGTTACGCGTAACCCACCTTTTAAGCTTTGAGGTGGCTGAGAAAGCAGGGCAGCATGCGCAGGAGCGCCACCACGACCAACTGTTCCTCCACGACCGTGGAATAACGTCAGTTCAATGCCTTCGCCGTCACAGACTTTAACCAGCTTATCCATTGCGTCATATTGAGCCCAGCCTGCAGACATCACACCAGCGTCTTTTGCAGAATCAGAGTAACCAATCATGACCATTTGATGGTTTTGGATAAAGCCTCGGTATAAGTCGATGCCCATTAGTTGCTTGATAACGGCTTCAGAGTTATTTAAGTCATCTAAAGTTTCAAACAACGGACATACATCCATGCGATAAGGGCAGCCAGACTCTTGAAGAAGTAGGTGAACCGCCAGTACATCCGACGCAGTACGAGCCATTGAAATAACGTAAGCACCGAAAGCTTCACGAGGTTGAGCTGCAATAATCTTACAGGTGTCTAAAACCTCTTTAACTTGTTCTGATGGTTCCCATTCTCGTGGAAGAAGAGGGCGTTTAGAACTTAATTCATTGGTTAAGAAAGCAATTTTGTCTTGCTCACTCCATTGGTCATAATCACCAATGCCAAGGTAACGAGTCAGTTCAGAAAGAACATCAGAGTGACGCGTACTTTCTTGACGAACATCTAAGCGAACTAGATGTACTCCAAATGCTTTAATTCGACGTAGGGTATCAAGTAGTGAACCATCCGCGATAACACCCATGCCGCACTCATGCAGGGATTGGTAGCAGGCGTGAAGAGGAACCCAAAGCTGATCAATGTTTTGTAATGTCGGCTTTTTAGGAACGTCAGCGTCATGAATCTCAGCATCTAGTACTTCAAGCGTATCACCAAGAAGTGTGCGTAGACCTTTTAGAATAGCGCGGTAAGCTTCATGCTCATCGCCAGCTAATGCACGAACGGCGTCATTGCATTTCGTCATTGATAACTCAGTGATCAATTCATTGATATCACCTAAGTAAAGATCCGCGGCTTTCCAGCGAGATAAGCGAAGTACTTCTTTAGTAATCGTATGAGTGACAAATGGGTTTCCGTCACGGTCACCACCCATCCAAGAGGAAAAGTGCACAGGGCGAGCGTCAATAGGTAGACCTTCGCCGAAATAGCCTTTAACGCGCTCATCCATGTCACGTAGAAAATCAGGTACCGCTTCCCATAGTGAGTTCTCAACAACAGCAAAGCCCCATTTAGCTTCATCAAGTGGTGTTGGGCGTTGTTGACGAATCACATCTGAGTGCCAACCTTGAGCAATTAACTGCTCTAGACGACGTTCAGTTTTAACTCGTTCTTTGTTTGATAAGTCACTTAGCTCTAGTTTCGATAAACATTCGTTAATTTTAACGAGTTTGTTGATCATCGTACGACGAGTGATTTCGGTTGGGTGCGCAGTCAATACGAGTTCGATATTTAAATCGCGTACTGCTTGTGCCGCATCCAGCTTACTGATGTTGTTTTGGCTAAGCTTTGAAAATAAAGATTGTAGCGCGTCTGGTTCGCAAACGTGCTCTTCACAATGGCGAGAAATAGTATGGTACTGCTCTGCCATGTTTGTGAGATTTAAGAATTGGTTAAATGCGCGAGCTACAGGGGTAAGCTGTTCATTCGGAAGGTTTTTTATTTCTTCAATCAGGCTGTCACGATCAGCTTGGTTACCTGCTCTGGCTGACTTGGAAAGCTTACGGATTGTCTCCACTTTCTCTAAGATTACGTCACCATGTGCGTCTTGGATTGTGTTACCGAGCAAGCGTCCCAGCATGCTTACGTTACTCTTGAGAGCGGCGTATTTCTCGTTCATTGTCATCCTGCCTCGTAAAAAAATTACATCCATTGTTCCTTGCTAAGTACACAATCTAGCGAAAAGTGCTGTATCTAGTCAAATAAAGCATTCTAAGTTTGCAATTATTGGTTTTGGAAAATGAAGAAGTGATAAATTTGTTTTGATGTAGGAATAAATTGAAATTTAATTACAACTTCTATGTAGGTAAGGAAAAAACAGCATAAAAGCGACCTATTTATCGATCGTTTTTATGCGAGTGATATCCATTTTTGTTCTTAACTTAGAAACTGGTAATAACTAGAAACAATATTTACGTATCGATTTACTCAGAACATCAATAGTTGGGTCGATGAAGTCAAAACTTAAGAATTCATCAGGTTGATGAGCCTGATCAATTGAACCTGGTCCTAACACTAGTGTTGGGCAGAGTTCCTGAAGGAAGGGGGCTTCAGTACAGTAATTAACGGTTTCAGAGGCTGTACCACAAACTGACTCCATGCCACCAATAAATGGGTGGTCGTGTTGGCATTCGTATCCTGGAATAGGTTCATGTAATGGAGTGATTTCAATTCGCCCTGGCCATTTAGCTTCTACTTCTTTAAGTGCGCCTCGCAGCATGTTGTCTAAGCCATCTAAGCTTATCCCCGGCAAAGGACGAACATCATAATGCAGTTCACAACAGCCACAGATGCGATTCGCGCTGTCGCCACCATGAATATGACCAAGGTTTAGGGTAGGGCTTGGAATAGCAAAACCTGGGTGATGGTATTCTTTGACTAATTTGTCACGCAGCTGCATTAAAGCAAATAACACTTCATGCATGATTTCGATGGCGTTTACGCCTAAAGCTGGATCTGAAGAGTGACCTGATTTACCGGTTACTCGCACAGCATTGGCAACATGACCTTTATGCCCACGGATTGGCACTAGGCTTGTTGGCTCACCAATGATGCAGTAATCCGGTTTAAAAGGAGCACTTTCAGTAAAATGTCGAGCGCCCAGCATGGTAGTTTCTTCATCACACGTAGCTAAAACATAAAGTGGTTTGGTTTGGTTGCTCCAATCCATTTTCTTTACCGCTTCATAGATGAAAGCGAAAAAGCCTTTCATATCGGCTGTGCCTAATCCGTAGAAGCGATTGTTGTGCTCTGTCAGTGCATGAGGGTCGAAGTTCCAACGTCCTTCATCAAACGGCACCGTGTCGCTGTGCCCTGCAAGCAATAAGCCTCCTTCGCCAGAACCCATCTTTGCGACCATATTATGCTTGCCGGGTTCGACCTCTATTACCTCAACGCTAAAGCCTACATCTTTAAACCATTGAGCCATTTTTTCGATCACTTTTTCGTTGCCATGATCCCAGCTTGGATCGGTCGAGCTAATGGAGTCGGTGGAAATCAGGCCTTTATAGACCTCAAGAAAACTCGGTAATTGCATAATAACTTCACTTCTACTATTGACAGGAAAACCATAAGTCGGTAAAACACATATTAAATCATATTTAATGCATAAGAAATCAAATAAAGCTAAAAATTAAGTATGAATAGTCAAATTTGAAATGTAACTTACCTCAAGAATGGATGTGTTGAGATGCTGAAAACGACGATCATTGGCGCAAGCGGCTACACAGGAGCAGAACTGGCTCTAATGATAAATAGACACCCTGAGCTCACGCTATCAGGTTTATATGTCTCAGCCAATAGTGTAGACGCAGGTAAACCTATTGCGGCACTTCACGGTAAGTTAGCAGGGCTGATTGATATGCCAGTGCAACCGTTAATCAACCCTGAAGAAGTGGCAAAGCAGTCAGATGTAATTTTCTTAGCGACTGCGCATGAAGTAAGTCATGACCTAGCGCCAATCTTTCTAGAGAACGATTGCCAAGTATTCGACCTATCGGGTGCTTTTAGAGTGAAAGGTGAAAACTTTTATCAAGAATTCTACGGTTTCGAGCATCAACATGATCAATGGCTTGATAAAGCTGCTTACGGTTTAGCTGAGTGGAATGAGCAAGAAATCAAAGAAGCTCAATTGGTCGCGGTAGCAGGTTGTTATCCAACAGCATCACAACTGGCAATTAAACCCTTGGTTGAAGCTAATTTGATTGATGAAAACCAATGGCCAGTGATTAACGCGACCAGTGGTGTAACGGGAGCCGGTCGTAAAGCGAGCATGGTGAATAGCTTTTGTGAAGTGAGCTTACAGCCTTATGGCGTTTTTACTCACCGCCACCAGCCAGAGATTGCTGCCCACTTAGGGTGTGATGTGATTTTCACGCCGCACCTTGGAAATTTTAAGCGTGGCATTCTAGCGACTATCACCATGAAACTGGCTGAAGGCGTGACAGAACAACAGATACAAGAAGCTTTTGAGCAAGCTTACCAAGGTAAGCCTGCGGTCAGAATTCTTGAAGATAAGCTACCAAGAATTCAAGACGTTGAAAACACGCCATTTTGCGATTTAGGGTGGAAGGTTCAAGGTCAGCATATCATCGTGGTGTCTGCGATTGATAACTTGTTAAAAGGTGCATCTAGCCAAGCGATGCAGTGTTTAAATTTACGGTATGGCTTTCAGTCATTAACTGCGCTAGTGTAAGGAATCTTGTCATGAGCCTTAATAAACAACCATTAATCATAAAGTTAGGTGGAGCTGCACTGTCTTCTCCTGATACGCTAACTCAAGTATTTGGTGCTATTTCTACTTACCAACAACAAGCTCAGCGTCCAATTGTGATTGTGCATGGTGGCGGTTACCTTGTTGATGACTTGATGAACAAGCTAAACCTTGAAACCGTAAAAAAAGAGGGGCTACGTGTGACCCCTTATGATCAAATTCCATTGATCGCAGGTGCACTTGCAGGCACAGCGAACAAGTTACTTCAAGGTCAAGCGATTAAAGATGGTTTGAATGCTGTTGGTTTGAGTCTCGCTGATGGTGGTTTGTGTAAAGTTAGCGAGTTAAACCCTGAATTGGGTGCTGTAGGTAAAGCTGAGCCGGGTGACTCAACTGTTCTGCAAGCCATTCTTAATGCAGGTGCCCTACCTATTATTAGTTCAATTGGCTTAACGAATGATGGTCAATTAATGAATGTAAATGCAGATCAAGCAGCCGTTGCGGTTGCAGGTGCTTTGGATGCTGAATTGGTGCTGCTTTCTGATGTAAGCGGTGTATTGGATGGCAAAGGTCATTTGATTCCAAGCCTCAACCAACAGCAAGCTGATGACCTTATTACAGGGAAAGTGATTACAGATGGCATGATCGTTAAAGTCCAAGCTGCATTAGAAGCCGCGAACGACCTAGGACGACCAATCGAAGTTGCCACTTGGCGATACCCAGAAAAGCTAACACAACTTTTTTCAGGTAAGAGCATAGGAACACAGTTTTTACCTCAGTAGGTCTCATGGTGAGTCGCTACTTAAAGAATTTTAGACAAAATATTTAGTACAAGCATATAACTATTAAAGTCATTTCCAACGCTGACCGCCATGTGCAGTATGGAAATTAGGAGAAATAAAATGAGCAAAGTTAACGTAAAGAAAGTTGTAGTAGCCTACTCTGGCGGTCTAGACACATCAGTAATCATTCCATGGTTGAAAGAGAATTATGACTGTGAAGTAGTTGCGTTTGTCGCAGATGTTGGCCAAGGCGACGAAGAATTGATTGGCATTGAAGAGAAAGCGATCGCATCTGGTGCTTCTGAGTGTTACATCGCTGACCTTAAAGAAGAGATGGTGGCAGATTACATCTACCCAACACTAAAAACTGGCGCTTACTACGAAGGTAAATACCTGCTAGGTACTTCAATGGCTCGTCCAATCATTGCGAAAGCTCAGGTTGAAGTTGCACGTAAAGTCGGTGCTGACGCTCTATGTCACGGCTGTACCGGTAAGGGTAATGACCAAGTTCGTTTTGAAGGCGCATTTGCTGCACTAGCACCGGATCTACACGTAATTGCACCTTGGCGTGAGTGGGATCTAGTGAGCCGCGAAGAGTGCCTAGATTACCTAGCAGAGCGTAACATTCCTTGTACGGCTTCTCTTACTAAGATTTACTCGCGTGATGCAAACGCATGGCACATCTCTACAGAAGGCGGTGTTCTAGAAAATACATGGAACGCACCTGATGAAGATTGCTGGGCGTGGACTGTAGACCCTGAACAAGCACCAAACGAATCTGAAACAGTGACGCTTAAAGTTGAAAAAGGCGAAGTGGTTGCGGTTGATGGCGAAACAATGACGCCATACAACGCACTGGTTTACCTAAATGAGAAAGGTGCAAAGCACGGTGTTGGTCGTATCGATATAGTAGAAAACCGTCTTGTTGGCATGAAGTCTCGTGGCTGTTATGAAACTCCAGGTGGCACAATTATGATGGAAGCTTTGCGTGCAGTCGAGCAACTGGTTCTTGATAAAGCGGCATTCGAATTCCGTGAAGAGCTAGGTGTTAAAGCTTCTCACCTTGTATACGACGGTCGTTGGTTCACTCCGCTATGTAAGTCAATTCTTGCAGCGACAGAAGAACTAGCACAAGACGTGAATGGTGAAGTGGTTATCAAACTTTACAAAGGTCATGCAACGGTGACTCAGAAGCGTTCTGATAACAGCCTATATTCAGAAGAGTTTGCAACCTTTGGTGAAGATGAAGTTTACGACCAAAGCCATGCTGAAGGTTTCATCCGTCTTTACTCGCTATCAAGCCGTATTCGTGCTCTGAATAGCCAAAAGTAAAACTGAATAAAGACTTAGCTTACCGCTTTAAGCCTACAGTTTGAAAATAGAGATATCTAAGCCCATTTGCTATTTGATTAGTGAATGGGTTTTTTTCTTGGTCAATTTGCTTAGTAAATGGGCATCGGCCTTTTGTATCTAATGACATATAATTCGCATCTCACGCTGTAAAGAATCAATGGATGATCTTTTTGATGAATAAATATGTAAAAATAATGAATTAATACTTTATTTTTAATTTGAATTGCCGTAAGTTTAAACCATCAGAAAAATACTGAATCTTAATCAGAATTATCATTTGCAAAAACAGTGAGCACTGTGCAATTAGGAGATACACAATGGCATTATGGGGCGGTAGATTTACCCAAGCAGCAGATACACGGTTTAAAGATTTTAACGACTCTCTTCGTTTTGATTACCGTCTCGCTGAGCAAGACATTGTGGGCTCAATTGCCTGGTCTAAAGCTCTTCATTCAGTCAATGTTCTAACAGAAGAAGAACAGCAAAGACTGGAGCTTGCACTGAACGAGCTAAAACTTGAAGTGATGGAGGATCCTGAACAGATTCTACGTTCTGATGCAGAAGATATTCACAGTTGGGTGGAGCAACAACTTATCGGTAAAGTCGGTGATTTGGGTAAAAAGCTTCACACTGGCCGTTCTCGTAATGACCAAGTGGCGACAGACCTTAAATTATGGTGTCGTCAGCAAGGTAATCAACTATTGCTAGCGCTTGATCGTCTGCAAAGCCAAATGGTGAACGTTGCTTCTCAGCATCAAGAAACCGTGCTTCCTGGTTATACCCACCTTCAACGTGCTCAGCCGGTAACTTTTGCTCACTGGTGCTTGGCTTACGTTGAAATGCTTGAGCGTGATTACTCTCGTTTAAGTGATGCAATTAAGCGTTTAGATACATGTCCGCTGGGTTCTGGTGCCCTTGCCGGAACCGCTTACCCGATGGACCGTGAAGAGTTAGCTCACAACTTAGGTTTCCGTCGTGCAACACGTAACTCTCTAGATTCGGTATCTGACCGTGATCATGTGATGGAGCTGATGTCGATAGCTTCTATCTCTATGCTTCACCTTTCGCGTCTTGCAGAAGATATGATTTTTTACAACTCAGGTGAATCAAACTTCATCGAGTTAGCAGATACAGTGACATCAGGTTCATCTTTGATGCCACAAAAGAAAAACCCAGATGCGCTAGAACTTATCCGTGGTAAAACTGGCCGTGTATACGGTTCATTAGCAGCAATGATGATGACAGTGAAAGCATTGCCTTTGGCATACAACAAAGATATGCAAGAAGATAAAGAAGGTCTGTTTGACGCTTTAGACACTTGGAATGATTGTATGGAAATGGCGGCTCTTTGTTTTGACGGCATTAAAGTGAACGGCGAACGTACACTTGAAGCGGCGAAACAAGGTTACGCAAACTCTACAGAATTGGCTGATTACCTTGTAGCGAAAGGCATTCCGTTCCGTGAAGCTCACCACATTGTGGGTGTGACGGTTGTCGCTGCAATTTCAAAAGGCTGTGCACTAGAAGAATTAACCATCGCAGAGATGAAAGAGTTCTCTGAGGTGATAGAAGATGATGTTTACGACATCTTAACCATTGAATCTTGTTTAGAAAAGCGTAGCGCATTGGGCGGCGTTTCTCCTAAACAAGTGGCTTATGCTGTAGACCAAGCTGAGAAGCGTTTATCGCAGCGTGATACTTCAATTGTGAAAGTGCGTCCAGCTCGTCTAACCGATATTGAAGCACTGGAAGGCATGGTGGCTTACTGGGCTAACATGGGTGAAAACCTCCCTCGTTCCCGTAATGAGTTGGTGCGCGATATCGGTTCGTTTGCGGTCGCTGAACATCACGGCGAGGTGACAGGTTGTGCATCACTCTACGTATATGATTCTGGCCTAGCTGAAATTCGTTCACTCGGTGTTGAAGCTGGGTGGCAAGGTCAAGGGCAGGGTACTGCGATAGTTCAACACCTTGTTGATAAAGCGCGCCAAATGGCGATTAAGAAAGTGTTTGTACTGACTCGTACCCCTGAGTTCTTTATGAAGCATGACTTCTTACCAACATCTAAGTCATTGTTGCCTGAGAAAGTTCTGAAAGATTGTGACCAATGCCCTCGCCAGCATGCTTGTGATGAAGTTGCATTGGAAGTGAATTTAGTTGAGCAGATTATCGCTAAAGTTAACGTCGCATAAGGTATTGATTTTATTATGCCTAAATAAAAGATCAAAAATCTGATCTTTTTTGGGAACAAATTAAGAAAAGTCCGGTCTATTAAAGTACCACTGCTTTTTCTTAGATTTATCTAAGAAAGCCCCAAAATCGATTGGTTTTGGGGCTTTTTTCTATCTGTCGTTTGTTAATCTGTCTATTTATCTTTTTAGTGTTTATCGACGAGTTATTTAGCGTTTCTTTTTCCAAGAGGAAGGATTACAAATTTCATCACTAAATGAATGCTTAACAATCCGCTAAACGCACAAGCTGCCATCATCAACGCAATGGCATTAATTGTTTTTGGATCTTCTTTGAAAAATAACCACCATACGCCCCAGCTAAGAATAGATAACACTGTGAGTTGATTCATACAGCGTTGGCAGCGGCCAAGTTTCTGTGTGATTTTTTCAGTTTTATTGCATCTAACACATGTCATATTAGGTTTAATTCGCGTTATGCTTATTGCCTAGATAATAACACGTCATCGGATTTTTAATTACGGTGGCTTAGAGAGAGAAAGTTGATGATTGAGCGCCAAGAAACGAAGCAACGTATGAGCCGTATTGTGAAGCACAATGGGACGATCTATTTATGTGGTCAAGTGTGTGCCGATGCTACTCAAGGCATTAAAGAGCAAACTCAAACCATGCTTGATAAAGTGGAAGCTCTACTTGAACAAGCTGGTAGTGACAAAGAGCATATGCTGTCAGCGACTATCTATATTAAAACTATGGATGATTTCCAAGAAATGAACGCTGTCTGGGATGCATGGGTTCCTGAAGGCCATGCACCTGCACGTGCATGTGTTACTGCAGATATGGCTCGTGAAGCATTATTGGTTGAAATCTCTGTGGTTGCCGCTGAGAAATAATAGTTTTTCTAGCGGATAAAAATACAAAAAGGAAAGCTCATGGCTTTCCTTTTTAGTATCTAATCGTTGCTCGCAGATCAAGCTGCTATTTTTCGAGTGAACTGAGATTAACAGCCAGGACCACAATCTAGACAGTGTTTCACCATCTCAGGGCCAAGGTGCAGTTTCGCATTCAAATCACGTAGAGCTGTTCGTACACCTTCTTCAATTACTGGGTGGTAGAACGGCATATCTAGCATTTCAGAAACCGTCATCTTGTTCTGGTGTGCCCATGCTAATAAGTGAGCCAAGTGTTCTGCATTTGGTCCCATCATTTCAGCACCAAGGAAGCGCCCTGTACCTTGCTCACCGTATACGTGCAAAATACCTTTGTTGCGTAGCATCACTCGGGAACGACCTTGGTTCTCGAAAGACACTTCACCTGTTGCGAAACAACCACATGTGCCTAAGCGAGTAGTGATCTCTTTGTACGTTTCGCCAACCATCGCGATTTGCGGGTCAGAGAATACCGCTGAGATTTTAGAGCGGCGTAGACCTGCACGAATCTCAGGGAATCGACCTGCGTTGTCACCAGCAATACGTGCTTGGTCTGCTGCTTCATGCAGAAGAGGCAGTTGGTTGCTTGCGTCACCTGCGATAAATACAGATGGTAGTGATGTTTGTAGCGTGTAGTGATCGGCGATTGGTACACCACGTTCATCAAGCTCAAGAGAAGTGTTCTCTAGCCCCAGTTTGTCTGTGTTAGGACGACGACCTGTTGCTGCTAGTACGTATTCAACGACGTTAGTTTCTAGTTCACCTTGTTTATTGATGAACTGGATTTCGACACGTGGCTCACCTGATTCAGTAGTAATACGTATCATACTTTCGATTTTTACATCAGCATCTAGATAGAACTCTTCATTGAAGGCTTTGTCTGCGTAAGCCATGATCTCTGGGTCGGTTACAGGACCCACTTGACCACCTAAACCGAATAGCTTTGTCTTCACACCTAAGCGGTGTAGTGATTGACCAAGCTCTAGACCAATAACACCAGGGCCAAATACCGCAACCGATTCTGGTAAGTCATCCCAACTGAATACGTCATCGTTAATGATCAGACGATCACCCAGTTCATTCCAAACTGCAGGGTATGCAGGGCGAGAACCTGTTGCAATAACAATGCGTTTAGCGGTCACAACGGTATGGTCATCAATCTGTAGTGTGTTGTCGTCTAAAAATTTTGCGTAACCAGAGATCTTGTCTTGCTCTGGGATTTCATCAACACCTTCTAAAACAAAACCAACAAAACGGTCACGCTCAAACTTCACTCGGTCCATCACTTCACGACCGTTAATCACGATATCACCTTGTGGGTGAACGCCAAAAGCCGGAGCTTTCTCTATTTGGTGTACGCTTTCTGCGGCTGCAATAAGCAGTTTAGATGGCATACAACCAACACGAGCACAGGTTGTACCGTAAGGACCGCCTTCAATCATCACAACACTGTCAGTGTGTGCTTTTGCAGCGCGGTAAGAACCTAGACCTGCTGTACCGCCCCCGATAACTGCTACATCTACATTGACTTGTTTCATAATAATTTTCTCGCAATGGCTAAATTTAGTTTGAACGAACCCCTCCAACTCTGATGACTTTTTGAGAGTTAGGATTGCGGGTCAGTTTTGTGATTTTGTTTATTAGGTGTAGCTAACCCACAAGAGGGTGGGTTAGCTGGTATCGCTTAAGTTATTTAAAGGTTTAAGCGATTATTAGCGACTAAGCAATTAAGCTAGGAAAGCTTCTAGTTCTTCGCTACCACCGATGTGTTTGCCACCGATGAATACTTGAGGAACTGTTGTGCGACCAGAGATTGCACGTAGGCTTACTGTTGTTGCGTCTTTACCTAGAACCACTTCTTCGTAGTTTAGACCTTTGTCGATTAGGTTTTGTTTCGCTTTCATACAGAAAGGACAGCCTGGCTTAGTGAATACTGTGATTGACTCTTGCTCTTTGTGTTCAGGAGCAAGGTAGTTAAGCATAGTATCAGCATCAGAAACCTTGAACGGGTCGCCTGGTACGTCTTCTTCGATGAACATTTTTTCTACCACGCCGTTTTTAACCAGCATGCTGTAACGCCATGAACGTTTGCCGAAGCCGATGTCGTTTTTCTCAACTAGCATACCCATGCCGTCTGTGAAGTCACCGTTGCCATCTGGGATGAATGTGATTTTTTCAGCTTCTTGGTCTGCTTTCCATGCGTTCATTACGAACGTGTCGTTTACAGAAACACAAAGGATGTCATCAACGCCGTTTTCTTTGAACACTGAGTGCAGTTCATTGTAACGAGGTAGGTGGCTTGAAGAACAGGTTGGTGTAAACGCGCCTGGTAGGCTGAATACGATAACTGTCTTGTCTTTGAATAGCTCTTCCGTCGTTACGTTAACCCATGCATCGCCTTGGCGAGTTGGGAATGTTACTTGAGGGATTGATTGACCTTCTTTAGATGCAAACATATTGATTTCCTTAAATAGTATTTTTAATTTTGTTCTATCAGAGCTTAACGTTTTTCTTTGCTCTGTTTCGTTTCGTTGAGCCCATTATTAGATAAATTCTTTGATAGCTCTAATCGTTTGATGTTATGGTTTTGATAGGTAAATTCTATCAAAAGTAATTTATCCTAAAAAATTTCCATTCAGACCCATGTTCTTATTAAAACCAGAGGTAAGAGACAGCTCATGAACATTCGTGACTTTGAATACTTAGTGGCTCTTGCTGAGCATAAACACTTTAGAAAAGCTGCCGAGGCGTGCTTTGTCAGCCAACCAACGCTTAGTGGGCAAATCCGTAAACTGGAAGATGAAATCGGTTTGCAGCTAACAGAGCGTAGTCCAAGAAAAGTGATTTTTACAGAATCTGGGCTGCAGCTTGTCGATCAAGCAAAGCGTATCTTAGCGGAAGTGAAGACGTTTAAAGAAATGGCTAGCGGGCATGGAGAGTCTATGACAGGTCCTATGCATATTGGATTCATTCCAACAGTTGGTCCTTATATCTTGCCTAAGATTATACCTCATCTGAAAGAGAGCTTCCCAGATCTTGAGCTCTATTTGCATGAAGCTCAGACCCATCAACTGGTGAGTCAGTTAGAAGATGGCAAATTGGATTGCTTGGTACTGGCCGCAGTGGATGAAACGGCGGCTTTCAAAGAGATTGATGTTTATGATGAACCTTTGAGCGTCGCAGTACCGTGTGACCATGAGTGGGCAAAACAAGACAGCGTTGATATGTTGCAGCTTAATGGTCAAACCGTTTTAGCTTTAGGTGATGGTCATTGCTTACGCGATCAAGCATTGGGCTTTTGTTTTGCAGCGGGCGCAAAAGATGATGAAAGGTTCAAAGCCACGAGTTTAGAAACCTTGCGCAATATGGTGGCGGCTGGAGCTGGAATTACTCTATTACCAGAGTTATCGATTCCAAGCGAAAAGAAAAAAGATGGGGTGTGTTATTTACCCGCAGTAAACCCTACGCCATCACGACGTATTGTGGTGGCGTATCGCCCTGGTTCACCAT
This sequence comes from Vibrio sp. 99-70-13A1, assembly GCF_013114625.1. GTDB lineage: Bacteria > Pseudomonadota > Gammaproteobacteria > Enterobacterales > Vibrionaceae > Vibrio. Next base: position 48,920 of record NZ_VTXD01000007.1, on the reverse strand, counting down.
TAAGACCTCGTTTTGAGCAACTTGCTGAAGTGATTAGTCAGCAACTTGAGCGAGTCAGCTCTCGTTTTTAGGTATGACACTAGGCTTGATGACTAGAGTGAGTTGCTACAGTTAAGATTAAAAAAGGGCAGATATTGATTTTCAATATCTGCCCTTTATCTAGACCAAATGAACGGCTTTGTTAAAATAGCTCTTCTTCAGTTTCACCAGAGGATGTTGAGTAAATGTCATTACTAAATGTTTCGTTAATGAATTCTGTTGGCTCAGTGCCTTTTAAGAAATATTCAAACATTGATGAACCATCGGACTTGTTAGTTAATAGACCAGTTTCACGATCGATTCTTACTCTTACAATGTTCTCAGGTAATGATTTTCTTTGAGCAGGCACATCAGCTAAAGCCATACTCATGAAGTCAACCCATGCAGGTTGCGCCGTTTTAGCACCAGCTTCTGCCCCTGTTGTTTGCCCTTTACCAAGGTTATTGTTGGTTTTTGTTCTGCCTAACTTACGGTTGTGATTATCAAAGCCAACCCAAACCGTTGCGACAAGACCTGGCCCATAACCGCTGTACCAAGTGTCTTTTGAATCGTTGGTTGTACCTGTTTTTCCACCAATGTCACGACGCTTGAGTGGTTGAGCGCGCCAGCCAGTACCATTCCAACCAGTACCTTCACGCCAATTACCACCACCCCAAATATTGCTGTACATCATTTCGCGAACTAGGAATGCCGTTTGTTCAGAAATAACTTGAGGAGCAAATTGTGGCTCTTCTAGTACATCGTGCTCATTAAATTCATCGGCGATAGAGGCAGTCGGAAGTTCAGTCTCTGTTAGAACTGTGCTCCCGGGGTTCGCAGGCTCTAGCGATGATAGATCGACTAAATCCGTTTGTGGTTGGCAATCTTGGTGACAAACCACTTTAGGTTGAGCTTCGAATTCAATCTCACCAAACGGTGTTTCTATATGACTAATGTAGAATGGTTCAACATAGTAACCACCATTCGCAAATACTGAGTAACCTTGAGCCACTTCCATTGGCGTTAAGCTACCCGCACCCAGCGCGATAGTTTCTGAGCGTGGCACTTCATCAATATCAAAACCAAAGCGGGTAAGGTAGTTACGAGTATCATCTAAGCCGACTTCACGCAGTACTCTCACTGCCATCACGTTTTTCGATTGAGCTAAACCAATACGCAAGCGAGTTGGACCTACATAAGTAGGTGGTGAATTTTTAGGTCTCCACGCGGTGCCTTGGCTTTTATCCCACTTGTTAATTGGCGCGTCATTGATTAATGAGGCCAGTGTTAAGCCTTCATCAATAGCAGCCGAGTAAATAAATGGTTTGATACCAGAGCCGACTTGTCGAATAGACTGAGTCGCACGGTTGAATTTGTTATGAACAAAGTTAAAGCCACCGACCATAGACAACACCGCGCCATTATCAGGGTTCATCGCGACAAAGGCAGTATTGGCATTAGGAACTTGGCTTAAACGCCAGATTGCTTCAACTGCTTCTGGAGTATTTTCATCGATAGCGATGTCTGTTTCGGTTTCAGTTTCTTCAGAAGAGGGGTCAGCCATGTTATCAACGCGGCGTACCCAAATCTGCTCACCCAGAGCAAGAATATCTTGAGCTTGTTTAGGTGCTGAACCTTGGCGTTCATCCGTCAAAAACTTGCGCGCCCAGTTCATGTTTGACCATTCAATGGTCACTTCGCCTTTGTTCTTCACCCAAGCTGTGGCTGTTTTATTGGTAACACCAGTCACGACTGCTGGCAAAAGAGAGCCATAAGTTGGTTGTGACTTCAGGTGCTTGATGATCTGCTCTTGATCCCAAATGGATTGCTCGGTTTGCCAAAGGATTTTTTCAGCACCTCGATAACCGTGACGCTCATCGTAAGCTAAAAGGTTATTAATCGCGGCTTTATTCGCGGCTTTTTGCAGTTTAGAGTCAATAGTGGTGTAGACCTTCATGCCTGAAGTATAAGCATTTTCACCGTATTGTTTTACCATCCAAGCTCGTGCAACTTCTGCTACATAAGGAGCGCTTAGTTTGATCTCTGCACCGTGGTATTTCGAGGTTAGTTCTTCAGCACGCGCCTCATCGTATTCTTCTTGAGTAATGTAGCGTTCATCAAGCATACGCATTAAAACGACATTACGACGATTGGTTGCTCGCTCTAAAGAATAGATAGGGTTCATTGTTGAAGGGGCTTTAGGCATACCCGCTAAAGTCGCAAGTTCACTAAGAGTAAGCTCAGAAAGATCTTTTCCGAAGTAGACACGACCAGCGGCACCAAACCCGTATGAACGGTGGCCAAGGAAAATCTTATTTACGTATAGCTCTAAGATCTCTTCTTTACTAAGAAGTTGCTCAATGTGGATCGCAATAAAGATCTCTTTAATCTTACGCATGATCTTTTTCTCATTCGATAAGAAAAAGTTACGCGCAAGCTGCTGAGTAATCGTACTTGCACCTTGTTTCGCTGAACCTGACATCGCAACTACTAGAGCGGCACGAGTAATACCAATTGGGTCGATTCCCGGGTGGTCGTAAAAACGGCTGTCTTCGGTTGCGATCAAAGCCTCAATTAAGTGCTGTGGAATATCTTCATACTTCACTGGGTTACGGCGTTTTTCACCAAATTGTGAAATCAATTTACCGTCTTGACTGAACACTTGCATAGGTGTTTGGAGTTCGACATCGCGCAAAGTTGCAACATCTGGTAATTCAGGTTTTACATAATAATAGAACCCAAAAATTGTACCGACTCCAAGAATCATGCAAATCAATGTAAATATGAATAATCGCTTTATGAACTTCACCGGATAATCCCTGATTTGTTAAGGCTGATAGGCAGCAATCTCTTGTACTCTAGGCTAAAAATTAGCTTTCGTTTATTAACGCTTATTTAACTAATAATCTCAACCCCTTAGAACTAAGCCAACGATAAGCTAACTCAATAAAAAGTTAAGACATAGATAATGTTAGACCATTGTCTCAAGTCGAGGCTTTAGGAGCTAGGTAAAATGGGTTCATCATCAGTCATCGGTATAGATATAAGTAACCACAGTATTAAAGCTGTGGTTCTCAAACCCGTAGGGGAGTTATATGCATTAATTGGATATAAAGAGCTTCCTATTTCGGACGACATTTTCTCTGATAATCATACCTTCGAGTATCAGGAAATTGTAAAGAAACTCAAAGAACTTAAAAAAGAGTTACCTTTGTTTAGTCGAAAGGTCGCGATTTCCATCCCTGACAATTCTGTTATTAGTAAAGTACTTCAAATTGAAAGCGAGTTAGAAGATAGAGAAAAAGAGTTTTCTATTTATCAAACCTTCGCCCATCAATCTCCCTTTCCAATCGAAGACCTCAGTTTAGATTTTGTCAAAGTTGAAGAAAAACGCTTTGGTAAAAGTTCAACAACAAGCTATCAGGTTTACGCTACTCGAAAAGAAGTCGTAGAAAGTCGTTCCTTAGCCGTAAAAAAAGCAGGGTTAGAGCCTGTGGTTGTGGATATTCACGCACACGGCTTATTGAATATCTGGCAATTAGCATCTCGGTTAAATCCAGATAAAAGAAACTGGTTACTCGTCGATGTCGGGCTGAATCAGTTGTCTTTGGGGACAATGCCTCAGAGCAGCCCTGCTTTTTATAAAGACATTTCCTTTGGTAATGGGTCAATGAATGTAGGCGCAGATAATCACGCAACGAGTGCATTTGGTAGCGCAGAAGAAAATCAAAAGTACATTAATGATTTTATTGAAAAATTAAAGCGGCAATTACAGCTTTATTCTTCAGTGAATTCTGCACAACCACTTTCAGGAATTTGGCTGATGGGGGAAAGTGCCAATACCCCGATGTTAATTGAGGAACTGGAAAGGCAGTTGGGGCTGAGCTGCGAGCTTCTGAACCCTCTTTCTTTATTTGAGAATAAATTATCCAAGAGACGACGCATGCATACCGATTGGCAGAGTTTTGGTATTGCCGCAGGAATGGCGATCAGTGGACTTAAGTGGAGAGAGGTGAAGCATGTTGCATCAAGTTAACTTATTACCTTGGCGTGATGAGATTCGTGCTCAGCATAAGAAACGCTTCATCAATTTAGTTGTTTTAGGAACTCTAGTCGCTGTGATTGCTCAGTGGATGGTGGGTAACTATTTCCATGAGCAAAAATCTCATCAGCAAGCTCGCTTGAATTATTTACAGCAATATATCGCTCAACTCGACACTCAAATACAGTCATTAAAAGTGGCAGAAGAGGAGCATAAATCGATTCTGACTCGTTTAGATGTGGTTGAGTCTCTTCAGTCTGGCAGAAATAAAACCACAGAGTTCATGAACTTAATGCCAAACCTAGTTCCTGAAGGGGTTTATGTAGATAAAATTAAGATGAATGGTCAAGAAATTGAAATGTCAGGGATCAGTGATAGCACCGCACGTTTAGCGACAATGCTCGATAATCTTGAACGTTCAGATTCTTTAAGTGATGTTGAAATGCACTCCATCGTGCATAACAAGAAACGCTTCAATAAAGAGTTTCAGACTTTCAAAGTCTCTTTCATGTTTACTCCTTTATCTTTACAAAATCCGATCGAAAGCGACGCCACTACTGTTCGGCAATCTTTGACTGAAATGCAGTCAATATGGCAAGAACAATATATCTCGAAGGTGACTAGCCAGTTGGAACTCATTGCAAGCCAGGAGGTGTTGAATGGTTAGTTTACAAGAACTCGATATTGATGAGATCACCGAATGGCCGTTATTCCCTCAAATACTCGTGGTTTTATTACTGATGCTGATTATTCAAGGCTTTGGTGCATGGTTCTATTTGATGCCACAAAATGATGAGTTAGAAGGATTAAAGCAACAAGAGCAAACATTGAAAACGACGTTGAGAATTAAAGCGAATAAAGTTGCCACCTTACCTCAACTGCAAAAGCAGCTGAATGAGTTAACTAGCCGTTATGACTACTTACTGCAGCAATTACCTGTTCAAAAAGAGTTGGCAAGCATGTTGGCTGCGGTTAACGAACTGGGTCTGGACAACAAACTGACTTTTACTCGTATTGACTGGGGTGAAAAGCAAAACAAAGAGTTTCTTTATCGTTTGCCACTCAATATCGAGCTAACAGGCGATTACCATGAGATTGGTGATTTTTCTGCGGCGATTGCCAAGTTACCAAGGATTATCAGCTTTGATGATGTGAATTGGCAACGAGTTAGCCAGGAAAGTAGCACGCTTCACTTCCGTGTAAGAGCTTATACCTATCAGTTTAAACCGGAGGTGAGAGATGAAGCCCAATAAATTGGCTTATTTGATCCTGCTAGTGATGCTGACGGGGTGCAAAGCGAATCAAGATTCTTTGGAAGAGTTCGTATCAAAAGTGGAAGAGCAAGCAAGAAAAGAAGTGGCTCAATTAAAGCCCGCTTCTGAATTTATTGCTGCAATCTATGATCCTCAAGTCCCTAGAGGACCTTTTGTCCTGCCTAAAGAAGCGATTGTACAAGACCAACCGATTGCCAAAAAAGATTGCTGGCAACCTAGTTATCGCTCTAAAAACGGAAAGTTAGAAAAATTCCCGTTGAATAAACTGCGCTTAAAAGGGGTGATGGGGAGCGGTTCTTCTGTTTCTGGCTTAGTTCAAACTCCTATTGGGAATGTAGTGAAAATTCAAAAAGGTCAGTTCATAGGATTGAATAATGGTCGAGTTATTAAAGTGACCAACAAATATGTTCTGATAAATGAAACCCTTCCAGATGGTCTAGGTTGTTGGCATAAGCGCAACGTCAAGCTCGCTTTGAAGTAACCCGATTTCACACGATGTGGATATGAGATGTAATTATGATTAAAGGAATAGCTGTGAATATGAATAAGGTTTTTCAGAGTGTTTTGCTCTTTGTTGCCTTGAGCTTTGCGCTAGTAACGCAAGCTGAAACGTCTTCCAATGAACTGAAGAGTATCGATTTTAGACTAAACAAAGATAAAGATGCCGTGATCATTATTGAACTAGAAAGCAGTTCAACAGTGGTCGATGTTCAGCGAGCGCAAGAGGGGTTAAGTATTGAGTTGCTTAGTACTCAAGTGGCGGATGATAAGCTGTACATGCTTGATGTTAAAGATTTCTCTACGCTTGTGGAGACTATCGAAGTGTTCCGTGAATCACCAAGTACGCGATTATTAGCATCCATCGACCAAGATTATCATTATGAATATACTCTTAAAGGTCGTTTCATTGAGGTTGTGATTAGTAAATTAGAAGAAGATGCACCTGTTATTGAACAGAGTGTTCTTGAGAAAGAAGGAAAACTAATTTCAATTAACTTCCAGGATATTCCAGTCAGAAACGTGCTCCAGTTGATTGCTGATTACAACAGCTTTAATTTGGTGGTATCAGACTCTGTCTCAGGAAACTTAACGTTGAGGCTAGATGGCGTTCCTTGGCAACAAGTGCTTGATATTATTTTACAGGTTAAGGGACTTGATAAGCGAGTGGACGGTAACGTTATCTTGGTCGCTCCGAAAGCTGAACTTGATCTGAGAGAGCAGCAAGCTTTAGAGAAATCTCGACTTGAAGAAGAGTTAGGTGAGTTGAAGTCTGAAATTGTAAAAATCAATTTTGCTAAAGCTTCTGAAATCGCAGAAATGATTGGTGGTGATAGTACAGTAAGTATGCTTTCAGAGCGTGGCTCAATCACGATAGATGAGAGAACTAACTCCCTATTGGTAAGAGAACTACCTGAAAATATTGCCGTTATTCGTGAAATTGTTGAATCGTTAGATATACCTGTTAAACAGGTTCAAATTGAAGCTCGTATAGTGACCGTTACAGAGGGTAACTTGGATGAATTAGGGGTTCGATGGGGCATCTCTTCAACAAATGGAAATAATACTATAGGGGGCTCTATAGAGAGCAATTTAGCCACTATTGGTTTGTATGACGGTGGCGGCGGTGATGGTGAAGAAGGTGGCGGTTTACCTATTGATGATTTCTTAAATGTTAACTTAGGCGCTACATCACCCCAGGCATCAAGTATTGCTTTCCAAGTTGCTAAATTAGGGTCTGATACTTTACTTGATTTAGAACTATCAGCACTTCAACAAGAATCGAAAGCTGAGATTATTTCGAGCCCGCGATTAATTACGACCAATAAGAAACCGGCTTATATTGAACAAGGTACTGAAATTCCTTATTTAGAGTCTTCATCGAGTGGTGCTACATCCGTCGCATTTAAGAAAGCGGTCTTAAGCTTGAAAGTCACCCCTCAAATTACGCCAGACAACCGATTAGTCTTAGATTTAAGTGTTACTCAGGATAGACCGGGTGCAGTTGTTAAGACTGGTACTGGCGAAGCGATAGCGATTGATACACAACGTATTGGCACTCAAGTGCTTGTTAATAATGGGGAAACGGTTGTTCTTGGTGGTATTTTTCAACACAGTGTGACCAACACCGTTGATAAAGTGCCTTTGCTCGGAGACCTTCCTTTACTTGGCGCATTATTTAGCCGTAGCTATGAAAATGTTGGTAAAAGTGAGCTGCTGATCTTCGTTACACCTAAAGTTGTGATTCAGTAATGAACAATTAGATTAAAAATAAAGTTGCATTAGTGGCACCTAACCTTGATAATTTCGGGTCTTATCACGAATTATCTGTGAGGAATCGGTGCCACAGGCCTTTTTATTTCAGCACGAGTGCTGACCTGCCTTGTGGCGATGTCATTGAATTAACGTTGTAAATTACTGCTAAAAACATGGCTGAGAAACGCAATATTTTTCTTGTTGGCCCAATGGGCGCCGGCAAAAGTACAATTGGTAGACACCTAGCTTCCCAACTTCACATGGAGTTTTTAGACTCTGATACTGTAATCGAAGAGCGCACTGGCGCTGATATCGCTTGGGTATTTGATGTTGAGGGAGAGGAAGGTTTCCGTAAACGCGAAGAATCTGTAATTAACGATCTGACGGACGAACAAGGTATTGTTCTGGCGACAGGTGGTGGTTCAGTGATGAGCAAGGATAACCGTAACCGTCTATCTGCACGAGGCATCGTTGTCTATTTAGAAACAACGATTGAAAAGCAACTTGCTCGCACTAACCGCGACAAGAAGCGTCCTTTACTTCAAACAGACAATCCACGCGACGTCTTAGAAGACTTAGCGGTATCACGTAATGCACTATACGAAGAAGTGGCGGACTATACCGTTCGTACTGATGATCAAAGTGCAAAAGTGGTAGCCAACCAGATCGTAAAAATGCTAGAAGAACGTTAAGTTCATTTTTCGGAGAGCAAAACCATGGAACGGATTACGGTCAATCTAGCTGAGCGTAGCTACCCAATCTCTATCGGCGCCGGGTTATTTAATGACCCGGCGTACCTTTCTTTTTTATCTGAAAAGCAGAAAGTAGTTGTTATCAGTAATGTAACGGTTGCTCCACTGTATGCAGATAAAATTCTATCTTTACTTGAACAAGTTGGCTGCCAAGCTTCTCTTTTAGAGTTGCCTGACGGTGAGCAGTACAAGACGCTTGAAACGTTCAATTCAGTAATGAGTTACATGCTTGAAGGGAATTACAGCCGTGATGTGGTCGTAATTGCATTAGGTGGTGGTGTCATTGGTGATTTAGTCGGTTTTGCTGCAGCTTGTTATCAACGTGGGATCGACTTCGTTCAAATTCCAACCACTTTGCTTTCTCAAGTTGACTCTTCTGTTGGCGGGAAAACAGCAGTAAATCATCCGCTTGGTAAGAATATGATTGGGGCATTTTACCAGCCTAAATCTGTTGTTATCGATATTGAGTGTTTGTCTACGCTGCCTGAGCGTGAATTTGCAGCTGGTATCGCAGAAGTGATTAAGTACGGCATTATTTATGATGATACTTTTTTCTCTTGGTTAGAAGATAACTTAGAAAAGCTTTATCAACTTGATGAACAAGCTTTGATCACTGCAATTTCTCGTTGTTGTGCTATTAAAGCTGAAGTGGTTGCTTTGGATGAAAAAGAGTCAGGAATCAGAGCATTATTGAATCTAGGTCATACATTTGGTCATGCGATTGAAGCTGAACTAGGCTATGGTAATTGGTTACATGGTGAAGCTGTGTCTTCAGGTACTGTAATGGCTGCTAAAACAGCTCAATTACAAGGTTTGATTTCACAGGAGCAACTTGAACGAATTATTTCTATACTCAAGAATGCAAAGCTACCAATCCATACACCAGAAAGTATGTCTTTTGATGATTTCATGAAGCATATGATGAGAGATAAAAAAGTACTCTCTGGTCAGTTACGTTTGGTTTTACCAACAGGAATTGGTACAGCTGAAGTTGTTGCTGATGTACCTCAAGATATCATTGAGCAAGCAATAGATTTCTGCCGTACACTTTAGTTTGGTTGTTAAGCTGTTAGGGTAATACCTAGCAGCTAACTCTATTTACTGATCAATTTTATCAGTAAGGATATCCAATGAGTTTGGCTCATGAAGTAAGAGTGTTGGAACTAGAATCTCAAGTAGAATTGCTTGAGAGGTTACAGCTGCTTACTAATTTTGGTTCTAATTTGGTGACGGTTGCTGGTCAACCTGGCTCTGGTAAATCTTGGTTAGCGCAACGCTACCTTGAAGCGTGGGCGAGTGAACAGAACCAATGCCTTCTCTTGTGCCACCCCAGTCAAGATGATCAACAACGTCGTGCTTTACTCCTTAGTCAAATCGTCTCAGATCCCCTCTTTAATCAGCAAGATTCATTATCAGATAGCCTGACTCGGTTATTGGATGGGGAGTCGTGCGATGTGGTCATTGTTATCGATGACGCTCATCAATTGACAGAAGTATTGGTTTCAGAACTTTGGATGTTAGTACTTGAAGCCCAAGCGAACCCTATTTGGAATATCAATATTGTTCTGTTTTCTGAAGTCGGTAATTTAGATGCTTTACTAACTCGTTTAAGCTATGGGCAAGACCATAAACCGATTGACCTGGAAATAGATGTGCTTTCGCAAGTGGAAGCAGAGCAGTTTTTTGAATCTTTGGTCATTCGTTATGTAGATGATGATTCTGAAAAAAGAGTGCGTTCAGCATTTAAGAAAACCAAGCCTATCCCCGGCGACCTTATGGCTCTAGGAGAGTTGAAAGTGGAAAAAAGGATTATTATTCGTTCGATTATTGGGTCACCAACCACGATAGCTTTGTTGGTTATATTGCTTTTAGTGATCATTGGAGGAGGTTACTGGTGGATGTTGAGCCAGCCATCACCCGATGATAAAGCTCAAGCCTTGATTTCTCCTACTGAGCAAACGGCAATTCCCACTCTAGAAGTTGCTACTGATGGCTCGAGTGATGTTCAAATTGATACCGCTAACAATCAGTCGGGTGAGCAATCACTTGACCCGAGCTATGAAGGTGCAACGGATGATTCATCAGCTTTACCTCCGGTAATTATTGAAGATATGACAGGGGTTGGTACTGTTTCGCAAGATCAACAGCGAGTGGTTATTACTTCTGATGTGGTGGACGCTTTATTAGATGATAAGCCAGAAAGTGTAGACACAAGTACCATAGAAGCTGCAGTTGAAGAAAATACGGTATCCGTGCTTGTGCCTGAAAATAACGTTCAGCAGGAGATAACTAATCAAGACAATGTTCAACAGCCACTAAGTCCTTCTAGTAGTGATGCTGTGGTCCAAGCTGAAGGTGTAAACGAGCAAGAAACAGCACCGAATAAAACGATTACTTTTTCTTTTGCTAGGGAAGAGCTGAAAGCATTGTCACCGAGAGCTTATACATTGCAACTTGGTGCAATGACTTCTTTAGAAGATGTACAGTCATTCATTGAGCAATATAGTATTCAAGATCAAGCTCGTATTTACCCTACAGTAAGAAATGGAGCAGAGTGGTTCATCATTGTTTACCAAGATTACCCAACCATACAAGTTGCTCGAGATTCAGTAGAAACCTTACCTAAAGATCTACAGAATTTAGGTCCTTGGGCTAAGTCACTTAACCAAGTTCACCGAGAAATTGATCGAGTGAAATAGTTAGTGGCTCTTTACGCCTATTTACTCGAAAGATAACGGATCAAGTTTCATGGTTCTTTAGTAAATAAGCTGACGGTGAGTAGTAAATAAAGAAGCATGGTAAGAAAGAGCCAAGCTCAGCAATAAATAACTGGGCTCAACAATAAATAGCTAAGCTCAGTAATAAATAACTGAGCTTAGGTCGAAAATATGTTACATTCCGCAGCCTTATTTTTTGGTTGATAGACAGAGCAGTAAATGAAAAAGCAGCGTGCCTTTCTAAAATGGGCTGGTGGTAAATATGGCCTAGTTGAAGATATCAAACGCCACCTGCCACCTGCTCGTAAGCTAGTTGAGCCCTTTATTGGCGCTGGCTCTGTGTTTCTGAATACAGATTATGACCAGTACTTGCTTGCAGATATCAACCCAGATTTAATCAACCTTTACAATCTGTTAAAGACCGATCCTGACACTTATATAGCGGAATCGAAGCGTTGGTTTTGTGCTGAAAATAACCGCAAAGAAGCGTATTTAGATATACGAGCTCAATTCAACGCTACTGATAACGTGATGTACCGTTCTCTTGCATTCCTTTATATGAATCGTTTCGGTTTTAATGGCCTATGCCGTTATAACAAAAAAGGTGGTTTTAACGTCCCTTTTGGTTCATACAAAAAACCTTATTTCCCTGAAGCTGAATTAGAATTTTTTTCTGAAAAATCGAAGAAAGCAACATTCGTTTGTGAAGGCTATTCAGAGACTTTTAGCCGAGCTCGCAAAGGGTGTGTTGTTTATTGTGATCCGCCGTACGCGCCACTATCGACTACTGCGAATTTCACTTCTTATTCAGGCAATGGTTTTTCTTTAGATGACCAAGCGGCGTTAGCCGATATTGCAGAAAAAGCGGCAATGGAACGTGATATTCCCGTTTTAATCTCTAACCATGACACAACCCTCACGCGCCGTTTATACCACGGTGCAGACCTGAGTGTGGTTAAAGTAAAACGCACGATAAGCAGTAAAGGCTCAGGACGAAATAAAGTGAATGAGCTACTGGCACTATTCCATGCCGAAAAGAATCAGCAGCATTCTTCCCTTGAGAGTGAAGAGCGAACTTCTACAGACTCTTCATCATCTAAAGATGTTTAAGCTTTCGAATGTAAGTTATGGAACCACCTTTAGACAGGTCAATTAAAGTGTCTCCACGGACACTTTGATAAACAAATCTATTGAACTGCTAGGATCTGCTTAATCGCTTAGGTAGAATTGCCGCCTAGATAGTATTGTCTTTCTTATTCTTGATGATGCTGCTACGAATGCAATTTACTCACTCTTAAGAGGTCAGGTATGAAAGATTTTCTCATCGCTCCATCTATTTTGTCTGCAGATTTTGCTCGTCTTGGTGAAGACGTAGAAAGAGTACTCGCAGCTGGTGCTGACGTTGTGCACTTTGATGTGATGGACAACCACTACGTACCTAACCTGACTTTTGGTGCTCCAATTTGTAAAGCATTACGCGACTACGGCATCACTGCTCCTATCGATGTTCACCTAATGGTTAAGCCAGTGGACAGCATTGTTCCTGAGTTTGCCAAAGCCGGCGCATCAATGATTACTTTCCACGTTGAAGCGTCTGAGCACGTTGACCGTACTCTACAACTTATCAAAGAACACGGTTGTAAAGCAGGTGTTGTACTGAACCCTGCAACTCCTCTTTCTTGCCTAGATTACATTATGGACAAAGTAGACATGATTCTACTGATGTCTGTTAACCCAGGTTTTGGCGGCCAATCTTTCATTCCACATACACTAGACAAGTTGCGCGCTGTTCGTAAGCTTATTGATGAGTCAGGTCGTGATATCCGCCTTGAGATTGATGGTGGTGTGAAGGTTGATAACATCCGTGAAATTGCAGAAGCAGGCGCTGATATGTTCGTTGCTGGTTCCGCTATCTTCAATCAACCTGATTACAAAGAAGTCGTTGATCAAATGCGTGTAGAGCTTGCAAAAGTTAACGCATAAAAGTAGAACTACGGTCTGTTGACCTAAAATCATAAATTTAGATTAAGGGGCTAATTAGCCCCTTTTTTTCGTCTCATGCTTAGCGCATGGGGCGAATATAATAAATAGGAAAGTAAGATGTCATTAAGCTCAATAAAATTAATCGCATTTGATTTGGATGGAACCCTGTTAGATAGCGTACCTGATTTAGCGGTAGCAGCAGACCAAGCCTGCCAAGAGTTAGGTTTTTCAGCCGTAAGCGAAGAAGAAGTTCGTGACTATGTAGGTAACGGCGCTGATGTTCTTATCGGGCGCTCACTTAGCCGCAGTATTACGGTAAGCTCTGAATTAGAACCTGAATTGCTTAAAAAAGCCCGTATTCTATTTGATGACTTCTATGAAAGAAGTGGTCATAAGTTGAGTCATTTATACCCATCAGTAAAAGAAACGCTAGCTGAGTTGAACAAAGCGGGTTTCACTATGGCACTTGTTACCAACAAGCCATCTAAATTCGTGCCTGATGTTTTGGCACAGCACGGTATCGATAAGTACTTTGTTGATGTCTTGGGCGGCGACTCTTTCCCAGAGAAAAAACCGAACCCAGTCGCATTAAATTGGTTACTAGAAAAGCATGGTGTAAAACCAGAAGAAATGTTGATGGTGGGTGATTCAAGCAATGACATCAAAGCAGCTAAGAATGCAGGCTGTCACTCGTTTGGTCTGACTTATGGTTACAACCATGGCGAACCAATTTCAGCATCAAACCCTGACTATGTCGCAGACAACATTGCGCAATTACTAGATGTCGTTCTAGTTTCAGCATAAAGCGGACAAAAGTTAGCGAACCTACTAGCAAAATACTTGTCAATGAGTACACTGGATGAGCCGCACAGAAGAGCTGTGCGGCTTTTCTATTTTAAAGTTAAGAAGCTAAGTTTTTCAGATACTACGTTAAGAAACTAAGTTAACGAGCTTAGCGAACAAGCAAAGGAATTAAAACCATGAGCAAGCCCATCGTATTGAGTGGTGTTCAACCATCTGGTGAACTAAGTATCGGTAACTACTTGGGTGCTCTACGTCAATGGCAACAGATGCAAGATGATTACGATTGCCAATACTGTGTTGTAGACCTTCACGCAATTACGGTTCGCCAAGATCCGAAAGCACTGCATGAAGCGACTCTAGACGCATTAGCAATCTGTCTTGCTGTCGGTGTTGATCCAAAGAAGAGCACGCTATTTGTTCAGTCACACGTACCAGAGCATGCTCAACTTGGTTGGCTTCTTAACTGTTACACACAAATGGGTGAACTGAGCCGTATGACTCAGTTTAAAGATAAGTCTGCACGTCACTCAAATGACGTAAACGTAGGCCTATACGATTACCCAGTGTTGATGGCTGCAGACATCCTACTTTACGGCGCTCACCAAGTGCCAGTAGGTAGCGACCAGAAACAACACTTAGAGCTAGCGCGTGATATCGCAACTCGCTTTAACAACATCTACGGCCCTGAAGCGCCAATCTTCCAAGTACCAGAACCTTACATTCCAACAGTGAATGCACGTGTAATGAGCTTGCAAGATGCGACTAAGAAGATGTCTAAGTCAGATGACAACCGTAAGAATGTGATTACTCTGCTAGAAGAGCCTAAGTCGATCATCAAGAAGATCAACAAAGCGCAAACGGATGCAGAAACACCACCACGTATTGCTCATGATTGGGAGAACAAAGCGGGTATCTCTAACCTAATGGGTCTTTACTCGGCGGCGACGGGGAAAACGTTTGAAGAGATTGAAGCGCAGTACCAAGGTGTTGAAATGTACGGTCCATTCAAGAAAGATGTCGGCGCAGCTATCGTAGAAATGCTTGAGCCAATCCAATCTGAATATCATCGTATCCGTGCTGACCGTGCTTATATGGATGCAGTAATGAAAGCGGGTGCTGAGAAAGCATCAGAACGTGCAGCCGTTACTTTGAAAAAAGCTTATGAAGCTGTGGGTTTTGTATCTCGCCCTTAGATACTTGATTCTGCTTAAAATAAACCGCCGACTTAGGCGGTTTTTTTGTGCGTGAACAAAAAATAAAGTTCCATAAAATTGTTACTGATTATTAAATTCTGAGGGGTTCGTCAAAATAAAACGCATTTGCTTACAATTTAATCGCACTAATAACGTTATCTGTTGAAAAAAAATGGTCCCTCATAAAAAAAAAGTTTTACTAGTGATAAGAGTCTCATTTGTAACATGGATGACTTCTTACTGTTACATAAAAAGGGGATATTACGCAGCATCTACTGGTTTGTATGAGTGGTCTGCGTTGTATTCTTCTATTTTATTGTATTCAAAATTGCAATGAATGCCTTCGCCAAACTTACCAAGCCGTTAAATAGAATAATGTCTTAGATAAGGATTTTTAAAATGACTTCAAAGAATGCTATTGCATTGGCTTTGTCTTCTTTATTTGTAGCGGCTAGCGCGAATGCAGTCACTATTTACGAAGCTGATAATGGTGATTTCGTTAAGCTATATGGTGAAGTAGGGGTTGGTGGTCACATTGGTGCTAACTACGAATACGGCGAATTTTATGCAGACCAAAATTATGTAGACGACTCTTTCGCAACTATGGGTGTGAAGGGTAAGAACGATAAAATGCATTACCGTTTAGAGCTAGATTACGAACGTGAAAACTGGGCTTACGGCACTGGCGATATGGTTCTGGCGATCGATAAAGTATTTATTGGGTACGACTTATATAAGAGTGATGTTTACTCTCATTACGTAGAAGTTGGTTTAACCGATACTGCTTTTGATGATTACGATAAATGGGGTGACTTTACGTTTGACACTACGGTTGAAACTGGCGAAGCCGGCGACCAAGATATGACGGTTAAATATGAAGGTAAATACTTTAGCGGGATTGAAGTCGGTGTCTCTTACACTAACCGCGCTGAATCTTCTTCTGGTTCTGAACTTGGCGATATTGTGAATGGTTATGTTGGTTACTTCGGTGATCGCTTATCTGCTGTTGTTGGCTTAGAAGGTCGTGCTGGCTCTGATGGTGCATCTAAGTACGGTGAGCAACAATTATTAGGTTTCGGTGCTCGTTTGGCAGTCACTGATGATATTCACCTAGGTGTAAATGCTTATATTGAAGAAGAAGATATTGCTCAAGATAGAACGCTGGTATCGACAGACCCAATCACAGGCGAAAAAACTTACATTAATAGCAATTACCAAACTTTAGAGAATAAAGGTTACCTAGCATCGGCTAAGTATAAGTTCTCTAAAACATGGGAATTTACTGCGTCATACAACTTTGAAGAATATGAACAGTGGTCAATTGATAATGCGAGCTCTGATGTAAGTGATCATAAGAGCTGGGGTGATGATCGTACGTGGGGCACTATTGGTGTGAACTACAAACCGACGACTTCAAGCATCATTGCACTTGAAATGAATACCGGTGATGCAGCGCAAGACGCATACGCATACGCTCGCGTTTACTTCTAATCCAATCAGAGAGAATCTAATAATGAACAAGAAAATAACTCTACTTGCTGGTGCGATTAGTGGTGTACTAAGTGGTGCAGCGCTGGCAGATGTTAATGACGTATTAATTACAGAGTACGTCGAAGGGTCTGCTAACAATAAAGCGGTTGAAATCAGTAACACAGGTACAACTGCTCATACCTTCGATGGCACATTGTCGCTTTACTACTCTTCATATAAGAACCAAATTAAAGCGCCAAATGGCGATAACGTACTGCAAGGTATCACTCTTCAGCCAGGTAAAAGTATCGTCGTACTGAATGGTGAAGCTGGCGCTGATATTCGTTTATACATCGAACGCCTTGGTGGTGAAGATGCATTAGTTGTGGCGGGAACTTTTGATCAAGTTAGCCATAATGCGATGAACTTTAATGGCGATGATGCCGTTTGGTTAGGCACGGATTCTTCAGAAGCGAATGTTAAAGATATCTTTGCTACATATGGTCATTCAGGCGATAAGCTTTGGGTTGACAAGACCATGCGTCGTAAAGCTGGTAGCTCTCAATCTTCTACTTACAATGAATCAGAGTGGGAAGAGTTTGGAAAAGATGCGTTTGGTGGTTTAGGTCACCCTACGGATGTTAATGATGATCCTGTGGTTGTACCTGTAGAGCAAGTATGTACAGATGCAACAGGTGTTGAGAGCAAGCTTATTGGTGAAGTGCAAGGTGAAGGTAAATTCTCTCCACTGATTCCATCTGGCAGCTATGAATCGACAGACCTGTTTAAAGTAACTGGTATTGTTTCTGCTGTAACAAGCTACCCATCAAAAGGTTTCTACCTATATGACGAAAATGCTGACGGAAAAGAATTAAGTTCTGATGGTATTTTTGTACCTACAGCAACGGCTTCTGACAGCATGGTCGGTCAGAAAGTGTGTGTTGTAGCAAAAGTTAAAGAAAACTATGGCTTGACTCAGCTTGTTGCTGAAGACGACAAGTGGGAAGTACTAGAGGCGACACCTGTTACGGTAACGCCAGTAGAAATGAAGCGTATTGCAAGTGATACGACTTTTGAATCTACTCTAGAACGTTATGAAGGTATGTTGGTTAAAACTGTTGCTGATATGGATGCAACAGAAGAAGGCAACCAAGATATGCGTGTATCTCGTAGCTTTAGCTTCGACTACGATGCTTTCCGTAACAACATGGTACTAGCTTACAAGCGTCCAAATGCTCAACCAAACCAAGATCATATTGCTGGTTCAATTGACTCTATGGGTCAAGCTGCTGAAAATGATGATTTCCGTTTGATCCTTGAATCAGATGGTAAAGCTCCAAATGGTCAGATCCCTTACTACTCTGATTTTGCTTCAGATCCACAAAACAATTACGTTCGTATTAATGACAGCGTAGTTGGTTTAACGGGTGTTATTGGCTATTCATACGGTGATTTCAACATCACAGTACCTAAAACATTAGAAAGCTCAAATAACAGTTCTGTTTCTTTTGTTCATAATACAGACCGTACCAATGCGCCTGTAATTGATGAAAGCTACGGTGACGATGGCTTTACCATTAAAGTCGCGACTCAAAACGTACTTAACTACTTTAACTCACCTTATGGTGGTTCTGATAACTCATTCGGTGACAACCGTGGTGCAGAGTCTCAGCAAGAGTTTGAACGTCAGCAAGCGAAGCTTGTTTCAGCAATCTACGGCCTAGATGCAGATATTCTTGGTTTGATGGAAATTGAGAACAACGGATTTGGTGATTTCAGCGCGATTACAGAATTACTGTCTGCAATAAACGAAAAATACTACGACGAAGATTATGGTGACCGTGGAAACCAAAACTCGATTCATAACCGCTATGTTTTTGTTGGTTTCGATAAAAATGGCGATGTGATTCTTGATGAGCAAGATACGGTAGGCAGCGATGCTATTACTACTGGTATTATCTACCGTCCGTCAAAAGTATCGGTTATTTCAGGTACTGTAATCCCAATGCCAGAGCAGCATGCTCCAATGATTGTGGATGAAAATGGCGCAGCGATTGTTGATTCTAAAGGTGAGATTCGTGAAAGCGGTGACAACTATCAACGTAATACGGTTGCCGCAACCTTCAGTGTATTAAATACCGGTAAACAGCTAACGGTTTCAGTAAACCACTTGAAATCTAAAGGTTCTACTTGTTACGAAGACTGGGTTGGTTGGGAAACATGGAGCAACTTTGACCCTGCAAAAGATGATGTTCGCAATGATGATTACCAAGGTTCTTGTGAAAACTTCCGAGTAGCGGCTGCGTACCAATTAGGTACTGAAATGGCGAAAATCGGTGGGGATCAAGTTGTATTGGGTGATATGAACTCATACGCGAATGAAGATCCAATGCTTGTTCTAACCAGTAACCCAACAAATAAAGAGATCTACGCATCTTCATATACTTTCCTTGGCAAGCAGCCATCGGCAGTAGATGGACAACGTGTCACTCAAACATTTGGTTTCCTAAATGCAGTTGATCTGAAAACTGAAGAAGGCAAAACATCTTGGAGCTACTCGTACAACGATGAAGTAGGTTCTTTGGATCATATGCTTATTACAAGCTCTCTTGAAGATCGTTTAGTTGATGCTGTTGATTGGCACATTAATGCACCTGAGTCTTCGCTGTTTGATTACAACAGCAAGTACAAAGGTGGCGATGAGAATGAAGCAAACCCATTCTACGCTGAAACACCGTTCCGCTCTTCTGACCATGACTCTGCAATTGTAAGTCTTGGTTATAAGTACGGTGAAGCTGGTGAGTCGGCTATCACTATTGCAACTAAGAGCGGCCGTGCTGATATTGGTTTCCCAGTTTCAGCTGAAGCAAAAGCAGGAGATATTGCTGAAATCACAATTTCACCACTTCCTGAGAACGTAGCGCTACCAAAAGTAACGTTAGGTTCAGATGGTGCTCAAACAGTGATGTTTGATGTTGCAGGTCTTGATGCGGGTTCTTACTCAATCAACATGACGCTAAAACGCGCGGTTGCGAGCCAAGCAACTGCCGCATCAAGCACGATCGACTCAATGGCGATGTCTGTTGAAGTGACTAAGCGTGATTCAAGCAACGTAAAACCTATCTACCCATCATCTGATGGTTCAGGTGGTAGTTTTGGTTTTGGTGCACTTTTATCATTGATTGGTCTTGGCTTCTTACGCCGCCGTCGTAGCTAATTACGCACTCAATAATAAGGCTAGCATTTGCTAGCCTTATTCATATTTATATCAAGTACAGTATTGCCCTTCAGTCTTATCTCAATCATAGAAGGCATTGCTGTACGTCTAAGTTAAGAATACTCAGCACCAAATTTTAATCTTGGTGCAATAAGAGGAATCATAATGAAAAAGAGTTTAATAGCACTTGCGGTAGGGGCTGTTCTTGTTCCAACGGCAAACGCCAATATTATTATTTCTGAAATTACAGAAGGTTCTGGTAGTAATAAAGCTATCGAGGTAGCCAATGTTGGCTCTGCTTCTGTGACACTAGATGGCTATACTGTTGAATTGGCAGCAAATGGGGGAGACTGGGGAAATAAAGAGGCACTAGATGGTGTAACTTTAGCCTCTGGAGAAACCTATGTAATAGTCAACGCAAGTGCCGATGCAGAGTTAAAAGGTAAAGGCAATGTCGAATCGACGGTTACTTACTTCAACGGAAATGATGCTGTTGCGGTCAAGCAAGGCGATACAATTATTGATATTGTGGGTGCTGGCGATGGCGAAAACTTCAATAAAGATGTCACATTACGCCGAACTGATCTAACTCCAAGCGAGTCATACGATGCATCTAAATTTGAAGTAGTTGATAAAGATGATTGGAGCGATTTCGGTAACGTCGAGCTAGGTGCTCCGGCTGAAAATATTCTTATCACTGAAGTTGTTGAGGGTTCAGGCAGCAATAAAGCTATCGAGATAGCGAATGTGGGTTCTACTGCTGTAACACTGGATGGCTACAGCTTGATGATGGAATCAAATGGTAGTGGTGACTGGGGAAATGAGTTTGATCTAGCTGGAGTCACGCTTCAAGCTGGAGAGACTTATGTGGTTGCTAACTCTAGCGCTGTAGCGGATTTGTTAGATAAATCGGATGGTACAGGAAGCATCACTTATTTTAACGGTGATGACTCTATTGCCTTATTTAAAGATGGTTCTATTGTCGATATTTTGGGTTACGTGAATGATACGGATTACAATAAAAACGTAACTTTGAAGCGTACTACGATGACGGCTAGCACAGCTTATGACCCTGCTAAATTTGAAACGTTAGATCAAGATGATTGGACCGATATTGGTAATGTTGACCTAGGTGGCGGCAACCCAGATCCAGACCCTGACCCAGATCCTGATCCCGATCCGGAGCCAACACCAGATACATTGATCAGTGAGCTTCAGGGTAATTCTTGGGCTTCGCCATATACCGACCCAGCAAACGGACAATTTATTTCAAATGAAGCGTTCACTGTCGTTGGTGTGATCACTGCAATTCAAAGCGAAGCTTTAGATGGTGATGTTGCAGTTGGTTTCTATATGCAAGATGAAACACCTGACAGCGATCCAAAAACATCGGACGGCATCTTTGTTGTGGGTGATGTTTCAGGTTTAGCTCTGGGCGATAAAGTCAAAGTCACTGGTCCTGTAGAAGAGAACTTTGGCTGGACACAAATTCCTGCTACAGCGATTGAAACGGTTGGAACGGGTACTGTTACCGCAACTGAATTATCTATCGCATCGAGTGATCCTGAATTTGACTTCACCCTTGAACGTCACGAAGGCATGCTAGTTAAGCTGACCTCTGCTTCTGATATGAAAGTGTCGCGTAACTACAGTTTTGATGAAGGGCCACAGCGATTCAACATGGTTCTAAGCCAAGGTGAAATTAATGTTCACCCGAACCAATCTTTCTTCCCTGGTACGCAAGAAGCTAAACAAGCTGCTGATTGTAATGATGATAATCGCTTAGTGGTTGAATCATTTACAAAAGATACGGTTGGGGCTCCTGCTTGGTACCCTGACTTTGGTCAAACCGATGTAGACCAAGATGGCACAACTGAGGACTTTATCCGCGTTGGCGATCTTGCGAGTAGCGTTCAAGGCGTCGTGGGTTACTCTTACTCAGATTATCGTTTCTATGTAACCGAAAATGTTACTAAGGATAGTTTCGCCGCTGATAACAGTAAGCGTAAAGCCGAACCTGTTCTTGATAATGGCGATATTCGTATTGCCACTTTCAACGCTAACCAGTACATCAATAGTTTAGAAGGCAGCGGTGAAACCAATCAATATTTAGAAGCGGATGCTCACCCAGGAGCTCAAAGTTCAACGGAATTTGATCATCAAACGCTTAAACTCGTTTCTGCTTTGAAGTCATTAAATGCTGACATTGTTGGTTTGATGGAAGTTGAAAATAATGGTTTTGAAGAAAGTTCTGCGATTGCTTATCTAGTGACACAACTAAACGCTGAATTAGATGAGATTGATCAGTACCACGTTGCAAGTAGTGAAGGGCTAACTCACGTAGGTACGCTGGCGACAAGTAACTACGTTATTTTCCGTGCGAATAAGGTTGGTCTTGATTCATTGCAAGTCATCCCAATGCCTTCTCAAAAAAATGCGGATGATACGATGACAGCACAACATGATGCTGTTGTTCCTGTGTTCTCATTTAAAGACCGTGAAGAGAAATTGGTGGTTGCGCTCAACCACTTTGCATCCAAAGAACAAACGTGTTCAGAAGATAGTGCTGAAACTGATAGCCAAGGTGCGTGTGGAAGTTTACGAGTCTCTGCTGCTGATTATTTAGGTCAACAGTTAGCAAACCTTGAGGGCGAGAAGGTTATTCTAGGTAGCTTGAATGCTTACAATAACGAAGATGCGATTACTGTATTAACAGATCGTACTGATGCTCCAGAAGGCTACGAAATCAAAACCGCAGCAAATACCTATATTGGTGATACACCTTTACACGGTGCAGATGGTTCAGTAGTGACTGAAAGCTATGGTTATGAAAATGTTTTAGAAATCGTTGAACCGAATAGCTACAACGTAGTTAAAGGGGATGAAAGCGGAAGCTTAGATTACATTTTAACCTCTGCGGGTTTGAAAACAAAAGTTATCGGAGCAACCCAGTGGAACATAAACGCTGGTGAGTCTGAAGTGTTTGGTGCAGACCATGAAACAGGACAAAAATATACTGATGTGTACCGTTCAGCGGCACATGATCCTGTTGTTCTTTCCATTGATTTTGATGGCAAGCCACTAGAGCCAGTTGACCCTATCTATCCTGGTAACCC
Organism: Vibrio sp. 99-70-13A1; assembly: GCF_013114625.1. Taxonomy (GTDB): domain Bacteria; phylum Pseudomonadota; class Gammaproteobacteria; order Enterobacterales; family Vibrionaceae; genus Vibrio. Next base: position 26,081 of record NZ_VTXD01000007.1, on the reverse strand, counting down.
GGATCAACCAATTGTGCCTGGTACACCAATTGAGCTTCCATCTGAGCCATTGAATGAACCTCGATTCGAAGCACCGACAGACGGTGGTTTTGATTACTTCGTTGATCTGACTCAATACGCTGATTCTGCTTACCTTAAAGTAGGTGATGAAGTGTCAGTAAGCTTCAGCAATGCAACTCAAGCATTTGTGGCGACTTCTTCTAATGTGCAGAAAGACGTTCTTGATCAGTTTGAAATTGCCTTCGGTTGGACGGAAGTACCAATTACAGGAGTGGGAGCAGGTGAATACACAGTAACCACGAGTGTTGCAGGCAGTGTACTTGAGACAAAAACCGTTCAAGTTGCGAAAAGTAGCAGCGATAGCGACGGTGGTTCATTTGGCTTAGGTGGCTTATTAAGCCTATTAGGTCTTGGCTTCTTACGTCGTAAGTTCAAATAACTCGTTGCTGATAGGAGAGGGGTGAATTCGCCCCTAATCGAAATATTATGATGAAAAAAACATTACTTACATTACTTATCCCATGTGCGTATGCCTCTGTCGCAACGGCAGCTTATGAACAAGCTCATGATCCACATGTTGTTGGTGGTATTCCATCGGTAACGTGTGAAATGACAATTGTAGAGCCGCCAGTACCACCAGGTGAGATACATAACCCAAATGGTTACTACGATAGCGCGTTAGACAAATCAGGCGATGAATTGAAAGCTGCCCTGAATAGTATTATTTCTACTGGTATTACTAAATTATCGTATTCATCTAGCAGCTTTGATGTGTGGGATGCATTAGATAAAACGGATGAAGATCCGAATAACAGTAACAACGTTATTCTAATGTATACCGGTCGCTCGCAAGAGAAAGGGCAGAAGACAGGTCAAGGCAGTTTAGGTCAGGATAACTGGAACCGTGAACATACTTACCCGAAATCAAATGGTGGATTCAACGATAAGAGTGCTTACGGCTATACCGATATCCATCACCTTCGTCCTACAGATGAGTCTGTGAACAGCAAGCGTGGGAATTTAGAGTTTGATAACGGCGGAAGTGAGTTAACTGAAGCGCCTGGAAACTACAGTGATGGCGACTCATTTGAGCCTCGTGATCAAGTGAAAGGCGACGTTGCTCGTATGATCTTCTACATGGCAACACGTTATGAAGGTAATGACTCTAAGACACCAGATCTAGAATTAGTACCAACAGTGGTAGATAACGGTACTGCTCTAGGGAATGTGTGTACGTTACTGGCTTGGAATACCCAAGATGCAGTAGATGAATTTGAATTTAATAGAAACACTAAAATTCAAGAGATTCAAGGTAACCGAAACCCATTCGTTGATAACCCACAATGGGTGGACTCAATCTTTGCTAAAGATTGTAAGTAGCGAATAGATCATCGCTATGCTTGTTACTAGGTGACGGGTTTTAAATAAGAAGCCAATAACTAAAGAATCAATAACAGAGAAAGGTGCCTTGTGCGCCTTTCTTTTTATTGGTGACTCCTTGGCTAATGCAAGTATCAGAGAGTTCTAGCCTTCAAGGAATAGGGAATTTTTCATAGTTGGATATTTTACCTTTGAACAGAAATACTTGCCTTTCTAGCCTCTTACTGCACAATACACACCCTATTGTCCTCCCTTCAATACGGTCAACGATTTACTCATGCTATTAATCATCGATAACTACGACTCTTTTACTTATAACCTGTACCAATACTTTTGTGAGTTAGGTGCAACGGTGAAAGTGGTACGTAATGATGAGATTGATATAGCAGGAATTGAAGCCCTCGCACCTACTCACTTAGTGATATCTCCTGGTCCTTGTACTCCAAACGATGCTGGAATCTCATTAGCTGCCATAGAGTATTTCGCCGGTAAACTGCCTTTAATGGGAGTCTGTTTAGGTCATCAAGCGATTGCCCAAGTTTTTGGTGGTGAAGTCGTACGAGCTAGGCAAGTTATGCATGGAAAAACGTCTCCAATTAGACACAATGGACGAAGTGTTTTTCAAAGCTTAAATAATCCATTAACGGTAACTCGCTATCATTCATTAGTTGTGAAAAATGGCACATTACCTGATTGTTTCGAACTAACGGCTTGGACTGAATTTGAAGATGGCAGCATGGATGAAATCATGGGTTATCAGCATAAGACATTGCCAATTGATGCGGTTCAATTCCACCCTGAATCAATTAAAACAGAACAGGGACACCAGTTACTGGCTAACTTCCTCGCTCGCTAAGTGTTTTATTCCTTGTTCTGCGCCTGACCTCTAATGGGCATCGATCACTTTTTATAACATTTGTTATATCTATATTTCGTAATACCTCCTTTGCAAACTTATTCGCCGTATTTAGTGCGGACAGCGCTATATCGCCGTCTTTGCTATGTATTGTTACGGCCAAATACCTCCTTCGATAAAAAAAGCTTCATAAAACAAACTACTTGATGCATAAATAGTCAGAGGCAGTGACGTTTATTCAGTTGTTTTCCGATGTGAAAGAATAAATCACTATTGAAATGGTTAATTAAATGTAAATACAATGCTGCAGCGGGATAAAAGCGGAACAAAATAATTTTGTCTCACTTATGAATCATTACGCTTATTTGCGAAGCATGCGGTATCGATAAAGGAATGTGCGATGACAGTGGAAAATAAAGTAGAACGTAGTCTGTTTAATGAGGTGATGGTGCCTTGTTATAACCCAATGGAAATGATTCCAGTTAAAGGCGAAGGCGCACGAGTCTGGGACCAAGAAGGTCGAGAGTATATCGACTTTGCTGGTGGTATCGCAGTTAGTTGTTTAGGTCACTGTCATCCTGCAATGGTTAAAGCAGTGACTGAGCAAGCAAATAAGATTTGGCACCTAAGTAATGTTATGACCAATGAGCCAGCATTACGCCTTGCTAAGAAACTCACAGACGTTTGCTTTGCTGATAAAGTTTTCTTTGCTAACTCTGGCGCTGAAGCGAATGAAGCGGCACTTAAATTAGCTCGCCGTTGGGCTGTTGATGTACATGGACCTGAAAAATCAGAAATCATTGCATTCAAACAAGGTTTCCACGGTCGTACATTCTTCACTGTAACGGTTGGTGGTCAAGAAGCTTATTCTGATGGCTTTGGTCCTAAACCAGGCGATGTTACTCATCTACCTTATAATGATATTGCCGCTTTAGAAGCGCATATCTCTGAGCGCACTTGTGCAATCATGATGGAACCTCTGCAAGGTGAGGGCGGTATTATTTCGCCAACATCTGAATTCATGAATGCTGTTCGTGAACTGTGTGATAAACACAATGCACTTCTTATTTTTGATGAAGTACAAACAGGTAATGGCCGAACTGGTGATTTCTATGCTTACCAAGGTTTAGGGGTAACACCTGATATTCTTAGTACAGCAAAATCTCTTGGTGGCGGTTTCCCAATTGGTGCAATGCTGACTACTGACGCTTTAGCTCCTCACCTTAAAGTGGGTACTCATGGCTCAACTTACGGTGGTAACCCGTTGGCTTGTGCAGTAGCAGAAGCGGTAGTTGATGTAGTTAGCCAACCTGAAACTTTAGCGGGTGTTAAAGAGCGTGAAGCGCTATTCCGTGAAGGTTTGACTAAAATAAATGATAAGTACCAGCTTTTCAGTGAAGTCCGCGGTAAAGGCTTACTGCTAGGTGCTGCACTTAATGAGAAATGGCAAGGTCGAGCTCGTGACGTATTAGTTGCTGCGGGTAAAGAAGGCTTGATGGTATTGGTTGCGGGAGCAAATGTCGTTCGTTTCACACCATCACTTGTCATCACTAAACAAGAAATTGAAGAAGGCTTAGCAAAACTAGACAAAGCAATTGCGACGTTAGTTTAGCCTCAAAGCTCGCGTCATAAGAATATTCGCCATAGAGCGGTTCTATGATGACTTGCTAAAGGCCCAGACTGTCTAGTTTTGGGCCTGTTTTGCATCTGGAGGGAATATTGATGCTAGTTGTTCGCCCTATTAAATTATCTGATTATGACGCGCTGCATGCTTGCGCCGTTGAATCAGGACATGGATTCACATCTCTTCCTGTAAATGAAGAGCTCTTAACTAACCGAATTACGCACTCCGAATACAGTTTTTCCAAAGCGAATGTCACCGAACCTGGTGATGAAGGCTACCTAATGGTTGGCGTTGATAGCGAAACGGGAGAAGTAGCCGGTACTACAGGTATCGAAGCTTCTATCGGTTGGGACGTCCCATTTTATTCTTACCATATCAGTAAGGTTGTGCACTCCTCGCAAAAGTTGGGTGTGAACAATGTTGTTAAGCTGCTGACTTTTGGTAATAACTACACAGGCTGCAGTGAAATTTGTACTTTGTTTTTGCGTCCATCTTTCCGTGGGGGATTGAATGGTCGTTTGATGTCAAAGTGCCGTTTCTTGATCATGTCTGAGCATCCAGAGCGTTTCTCCGAAACGATTTTTGCAGAGATGCGTGGCGTATCTGACGCTGATGGTAATTCACCTTTTTGGCAGTGGTTGCAAGAGCACTTCTTCTCTATTGATTTCACGCTGGCAGATTACTTAACTGGTATAGGTAAAAAAGGCTTCATTGCCGACCTTATGCCTAAGTTGCCGATATACGTGAATTTACTTAGCCAAGAAGCTCAAGCGGTAATCGGACAGGTTCACGATAATACTCGCCCTGCATTAAAACTCTTAGAGCGAGAAGGTTTCACCAACCGAGGTTATGTCGACATTTTTGATGCAGGTCCTACCGTTGAATGTGATTTACGAAATATTGAATCGGTTCGTCATTCGATCAGAGCGCAAGTGAAGGTCGCTGAACATTCAAGCTCCCAAGATTATTTAATTGGTAATACTTCATTTGAAAACTTCCGAGCGGCCGCTGCGAAAGCTGCTTACGATCAAGCAAGCGATAAGGTGATTTTATCCCCTGAAGTGGCGAAAGCTTTGGAAGTCAAAGAAGGCGACTTTGTTCGCATGTTAGCTCAGTAAGTTCGATTTCGGCTTCTTAATGGAGCCGTGAATTGACCGAGGTTTGAAGTGATGACGTTTTAAGTGACCAGCGTTTGACGTGATCAAGTGTTCAAGAAAGTGCATTAAGTGCTTTTTAGCAGAATTGTAAGTAAGGACAGTAGTATGACTCAGTGGATTGCAGGGCAATGGGTAGCCGGACAAGGCGAAGCGATGACATCAGTCAGCCCATTTAATAATGAGGTTGTTTGGCAAGGCGACAGTGCGACTCCCGCTCAAGTAGAATCAGCGGTTAGCGCTGCACGTAATGCATTTGTGGGTTGGAAGAAGCTAAGCTTTGCTGAGCGTGAAGCTATTGTTTTAGCTTTCGCTGAAAAAGTGAAAGAAAACAGCGAAGAAATTGCACAAATTATTGCAAAAGAAACGGGTAAACCAATTTGGGAAACTCGTACTGAAGCGGGTGCAATGGCAGGTAAAATTGCTATTTCAATCCGTGCATACCATGAGCGTACGGGTGAAGCCTCTCGTGAAGCTGCTGGCAACCAAATTGTACTTCGTCATCGCCCATTGGGTGTAATGGCTGTCTTTGGTCCTTACAACTTCCCTGGTCACCTACCAAACGGTCATATTGTCCCTGCATTGCTATCGGGTAACACTGTGGTATTCAAGCCTTCAGAGCAAACTCCTTGGACTGGAGAATTTGCAATGAAGTTATGGCAAGAAGCGGGTTTGCCTGCTGGTGTCATTAACCTTGTGCAAGGCGCTAAAGAAACTGGTATCGCATTAGCTGACTCAAAAGGCTTAGATGGCGTGCTATTTACTGGTAGTGCAAATACCGGTCATATTTTACATCGTCAATTTGCAGGGCAGCCGGGCAAAATGCTGGCACTCGAAATGGGTGGTAACAACCCTATGGTTATTTCTGACCAATATGGGGATGTTGACGCGACGGTTTATACCATTATTCAATCTGCGTTTATTAGCGCAGGTCAACGTTGTACTTGTGCACGTCGCTTGTATGTTCCGGTGGGAGAGAAGGGCGACCTACTCATTAATAAATTGGTAGCCGCGACTCAGAAGATTCGTGTAGATCAACCATTTGCTGAGCCAGCACCTTTCATGGGCCCACAAATTTCAGAAGCGGCAGCGAAGTTCATTCTTGATGCTCAAGCAAATCTTCAGTCTCTTGGCGGAGTTAGCCTAGTGGAAGCTAAAGGTCTTGAAGCTGCATTTGTGACTCCTGGTATTATCGATGCAACAAACATTGCTGAGTTGCCTGATGAGGAATATTTTGGACCACTTCTACAGGTTGTGCGTTACCAATCATTGGAAGAAGCCGTTAACTTAGCTAACGATACCCGTTTTGGCTTATCGGCAGGGCTTGTTTCAACGGATGACTCTGAATGGGAATACTTCGTTGATCATATCCGTGCGGGTATTGTAAACCGTAACCGTCAGCTGACGGGAGCAAGTGGTGATGCTCCGTTTGGAGGCCCAGGTGCGTCTGGTAACTTACGACCAAGTGCTTACTACGCAGCGGATTACTGTGCTTACCCAATGGCTTCAATGGAAGGTGGCGAAACATTACTGCCTGCGACGTTTAGCCCTGGTATTGAACTTTAGATAAAGACCTCACTAAACATATAACTTAAATACTAGCCTTACCTAGATGTAAGGCTAGGCATAATAATAAAAAATTACTGACGATTGCTTGCTCATGGAAGGCTTTTAGTCGGTATAACGATTGTAAAATTGCTATGGCATTAAGAGCGGTAGCGTATCTTTTTAATCCAATCTCTCTAGCTTGCTAGACCCTCGACAAGGAGTCACCATGACGCCCGATCTATTATTTAGCTCATTATGGAACGATTATATTCAACGCTTATGTCCTTCAGCGGCACAAGTTCAACAGTTGTTGAAAGAAGATGAAACGTTGATTAATGACCATATTGCACTGCGGACTTTCAACGTAGCACCTCTTGGTATTGATACCTTAGCGAAGCCATTTATAGATCTGGGCTATCAAGCATGTGGTGATTACCTTTTCGAAAGTAAAAAATTAGTCGCGAAGCATTTTGAACATCCAGATCCAAATCAACCTAAAGTGTTCATCAGTGAGTTGAAGGTTGAAGAGTGTTCAAGTGAATTACAATCGATAGTCGCTAAGCTAGTAGAGCAATTAGACACCAGCAAGCTAAAAGGTCATGAGTTCCTATTCGGTGGGCGACTATGGGATTTAAGCTTCACTGATTTCCAAGCACTAGCGAAAGAAAGTGAGTACGCTTCTTGGCTTGCTGCGCATGGTTATGGAGCAAACCACTTTACAGTAAGTGTGAATCAGCTGAATAAGTTTGATGAAGTACAATCTGTGAATGACTACTTGAGAGCTGAAGGCTTTACTATTAATGGCGCTGGTGGAGAAGTAAAAGGGTCACCTGAAGTGCTTCTTGAGCAATCTTCAACGATGGCAGATAAAGTTGCGGTTACTTTCACTGAAGGTGTCGAAATGATTCCGGGTGGCTTTTATGAATTTGCGAAGCGATACGTGATGGCAAATGGCGAAATTTATACTGGTTTTGTCGCAGCTTCTGCCGATAAGATTTTTGAAAGTACAGACAGTTAATCTATCTAAGTTTTCCTAGGCTTTTTCATGATTAAGCTCTAGAACGACCGACTAAAAGAAAAAGCCACCAACTTTACAGTTAGTGGCTTTATTATTTGTCTCGGCTTTTAATGGCTAGATACTAGCGATTAAAAATTAGCGAGTACCGTAAACAACGATAGTCTTACCGTGAGCTGAAATTAAGTTCTGCTCTTCTAGCATTTTCAAGATACGACCAACAGTCTCACGTGAACAGCCAACAATCTGACCGATCTCTTGACGAGTGATCTTGATTTGCATGCCGTCTGGGTGAGTCATTGCATCTGGCTGTTTAGCTAGGTTTAGTAGCGTTTGAGCGATACGACCAGTCACGTCAAGGAAAGCTAAATCACCTACTTTTTGGCTAGTCACTTGTAGACGATTAGCCATTTGAGATGATAGACGCATTAAGATGTCTGGGTTCACTTGGATAAGTTGACGGAATTTCTTAAATGAAATTTCAGCCACTTCACAAGGAGATTTAGCACGAACCCAAGCAGTACGCTCTTGGTCTTCTTCAAATAGACCAAGTTCACCAATAAAGTCACCTTGGTTTAGGTAAGAAAGAATCATTTCCTTACCTTCTTCGTCTTTGATTAAAACTGCAACAGAACCTTTTACGATGTAGTACAAGGTTTCCGCTTTTTCACCAGCGTGAATTAGCGTGCTTTTAGAAGGGTACTTATGAATATGACAATGTGACAGAAACCATTCTAATGTTGGATCGGTTTGAGGTTTACCTAGAACCATAATATCTCACTTCCTCTGCAGGGTATGCTTGCTGCTTTCCGTATTAATTAGCTAAGCCTAAATTAGGCTTTAGGGTAAGAGCACTTTTTCAGTGCTGCAAGCTATCTTTTGTTTCGGTCTAAAATAGTATCCTTTTTCAGTCACTATTTCTTGATTTTAATCGTGACCAAGCTGCGATTTTTTACGCAAAATTGTGCACATGATCACGGTATGAAAAGTAACCTGATAATACATCGTTCTGTTAACCGATTTTTCCCGTTTCAATCAGCTGTTGAAGGATAGGTCTTACGATGAGCTCCATAGCAAAGCTCATCTTCCCGCCAGGCACGACTAGCGTATTATGTCGGGACATAAATGAGCCATCAATCATAGCTAGAAGATATGGAAAGTCGACATTTTTAATACCGCGCAATCGTATGACTACGAAACTTTCGTCTAAACTAGGGATGCCTTTTGCGTTCAAAGGATTCGATGTATCTACTGTTGGAACACGCTGGAAATTAATATGTGTGCGTGAAAATTGCGGTGTAATGTAGTTCAAATAGTCGTCCATTGAGCGAACAATTGAGTCCATTACCGCTTCACGAGAATGCCCTCGATCTCGAGTATCTCGGACGAACTTTTGAATCCACTCTAAGTTCACAATAGGTACCATGCCAATCAATAAATCGACATGCTGTGAGGCGTTAATATCGCCATCAACAACACCACCGTGCAGTCCTTCATAGAACATCACATCTGAATTTTCAGGGATTTCTTGCCAAGGAGTGAAAGTGCCTGGCATTTGATTGTATGGAACGGCTTCATCAAAAGTGTGTAGGTAGCGGCGTACTTGACCAGCCCCTTCATTGCCATACTTACGAAAAAACTCAGCTAGTGCCCCAAAGTCGTTCGCTTGCGGACCAAAGTAGCTGATGTGTTTTCCTTGCTCGCGGGCTTTACGGATCTCTACGTCCATTTCTGGGCGAGTGAAACGGTGAAAGCTATCGCCTTCTACCCATGCAGCCTTTACGTCCATCATATTGAACATTTTTCTAAAGGCTTCTGAAGTTGTAGTCGTACCGGCTCCTGATGAACCCGTTACTGCGATAATTGGATGTTTAGCGGACATGACAACCCTTGTCTTTGTAATAACTTACTTGTTAGCAATCGTTTTCACTATAACATGGCTCATTGGCTAACGCAGCATAGCTGTATGCTCACCAATATCGCATTTCTCGCTTATTTTCTTGTACTACTTCTCTTGTATTACATCGTATGTCGCAGCTGAATATCAACGGTCTCATGCAGCTCAGAAAAAACGATATTGGCATCACCTGTTTTCAGTTGATTTTTAACTTGGTCAATTTTGTTTTGTAGAGAAATTTCAACATCACCGTAGTCAGTACCTTCACGAAGCACAAACTCTTTAATGAGGTTTTCTAAGGTTTCAGGTGCAATGTCTTGCCATGGAATGATCATAAATACATCTCTATTTTACGGTCAGATTTTGGTTTGAACCTTAATTGGCTCAATTGAAATGACGAAAGAAAACAAGGCGGCTATTATGCCGAATCTTGGATACTTTCATAGTAGGCAGGTAATGCTTCTTCTAACCAAAAGCGAGGTTTTAAAGTATTCCCTGTAATAAATCCGACATGACCACCATGCTGAAAGAGTCGGTAATCAATATTTTCAGGAAGCACAAATTTAGGGATCACGGCATCAGTCATAAAAGGATCATCTTTAGCGTGAATGATCTGAGTAGGCAGTTTGATCTTTTGCAGCTTTGAAAGCGCTGAACATTTCACATAGTAATCTTGAGCGTTTTTGAAACCATGCAATGGAGCGGTAATCTTTTCATCAAATTCGTATAAGCGACGGATATTCTTGATTGATTCTGCGCTTATCCCTAGCTCATCAAGCAAAATCTGACCTTTTTTCAAGGCATTATCTTTTAGTGAGTTTAATAAGTACTTTTTGTAGACCTTGGAGAAGCCTTGCTCAATGCGACTTGAGCAGCTGGCAAGATCAAAAGGGGCTGACACTATGGTTGCGGCTGATAGCAAAGGGTCATCAGCGTAATCGGCTAAGTAATTAGCGAGCATGTTACCGCCCAAAGAAATGCCAACAGCCACTTTAGGATTGTCTGGGAATTGCTCGTTTAAAAATTCGAGAAAGAAGCGGGCATCTTCCACTTCACCTGAGTGATAGGCTCTAGCTAATCTGTTGGGTTTTCCGCTGCATCCTCTAAAGTGCATCATCACAGATAGCCAACCGTCCTTCGCGAAAGCATTCATTAACCCATTGGCATAAGGGCTTTCAAAGCTGCCTTCTAATCCGTGAAATAACACGAAGATAGGCTTCTTCTTTAGCTGCTCACTTTTCGGGTCTTCGCTCCAAGCAAGATCGAGAAAGTCACCATCTGGTGTATCTAAGGTTTGCCAAGTGGGTTTGAACAACGTCTGCTTGCGAATAAACCGCGGCACTAGAGTTTGTAGATGAGGGTTTGATAAGCCCGCAGCTGCGGTAAATATGGTCATAGAAAAACTCAGTCCATCTGTTAATGAGTAATAATATTTAGGCTTTTACTCTTTGAGCTTGGTCTATCAGTGCGTTGAGTGCAAGTGTTGAGTACGTATGAATGGAAGCAATGATGGCATATTGGGGAGTGCCAGTGAGTCATTAGCTCATTAGCTCATTAGCCGATAAACCAAGTATCCAAGTAATAGATGTCCCTTATAGGAGAGGGATAAGACTAGGTTGATATTTAAGAGTGCTGATGTCAGGCTTCTTTAGTCAATTGAGCTTATTTGATCAATTGGAGCTTATTGATTGGCGATATGAGGAGCAGGTTCTGAAAATGCGCGATAAAGAGACTCTCCACCCAGTAAACGGCAGTAGCGTAAAACAAGAGGCTCTTGGTAATTCGTATTAAGGGGAAGGGTATTAATGCAGTCCACCAAATCCGACTGCTGCTGTTTTTCAAGCTGAAGCTCAAACTGAAGAGCTTCTCGATACAGAGAATCAGAAACGTGATGCTTTAGGTGTTTTCTGAATTCACGATAGCTATGCAGTAAAGTCTCTGAGCGACTTAAACATTGCTGGACTTTGTGCCAGTCTTCTTCGTGAAAGCTAACTTGCTGCTCATCTAGCCATTTAAGTAGCAGCAGCAAGTTAACATTGCCATGGAAATTATTTTGGAGAGATAAGCACGCATCTTTTACTTCACGCACACTGTAATACTGAAGGCTAAACTGCCAGAGTCGTTCAAGTGTTAGTGATATCGTTACGTGCTCTAGGCTCATAGGCTATCTATATCCTGTTCCATTTGTTCTAGTTCTTCTTGGGCTGCCATCCAATCCATTTCAACTTCTTCTAATTGAGATTTACTGGTGGCTTGTTGTGCCAATACTTTATTAAGTCTAGCTTTATTTTCGGCTTCATAAAGAGAAGTGTCTGACAATTCTTGTTCTGCTTCTTCTAAAGAAAGTGTCAGCGAGTCCATTTTCTTTTCAAATTGAGTCAGCTTTTTACGAATTGGTGCAGTCAGTTTTCTGAATTCTGCCTCACGACGCTTTTGATCTTTTTTAGCGGCAGCACTATTGGTGCTTTCTTTTGCAGGAGCAAGTGCTTGCGCTTCTTTACGCTCGACTTTTTGTTGCTCTGATAACCATTTGTAATAGTCTGTTAGGTCACCATCAAAAGGAGCAACTTGCTTGTCATGTACTAAATATAGATCATCAGTTGTCGCGCGGAGTAAGTATCTATCGTGGCTGACAATGACCATTGCGCCTTCAAATGTTTGTAGGGCAAAAGTCAGAGCCTGACGCATATCCAAATCAAGGTGGTTGGTTGGTTCATCAAGTAGAAGTAAGTTCGGCTTTTGCCAAACGACTAATGCCAACACGAGGCGTGCTTTTTCGCCACCAGAGAAAGGCGCAACCTTATCCATGGCTTTTTCGCCTTGGAAACCAAAGCTACCTAGGTAATCACGCAATTGCTGTTCTGTGTGCTTTGGCGCAATTTGCATCATGTGCTGTAATGGTGTTTCTTCAGGGTGCAAAGTTTCCAATTGGTGCTGAGCAAAGTAGCCGATCTTAACGCCTTGAGAATAACTTAATTCACCACCTTGTTGTTTCAATTCACCAGAAAGCAGTTTGATCAGTGTTGATTTACCTGCGCCATTACGACCCAGTAAACCAATTCGGCTACCAGGAACCAAATTCAAACGAATCTTTTCGAGGATGAGGTGATCACCATAGCCTGCTGATACTTCGTCCATCATCATGATCGGATTTGGTAAAGCGTCTGGTTCTTTGAATTGGAAGTTAAACGGGTTATCAAATTGAGCAGGTAACACCTGTTCCATTTTTTCTAATGCTTTAATGCGGCTTTGTGCTTGGCGAGCTTTCGATGCTTTGTAACGGAAACGGTCAATGTAGCTTTGCATGTGCGACATTTGTTTCTGCTGCTTTTGATACATTGCTTGTTGAAGGATTAGCTTCTGAGCACGCTGTGTTTCGAAAGACGAGTAGTTACCGGTATATTCGTTCAGCAGTTGGTTTTCAACATGAATAATACGGTTCACGATTGGGTCTAAGAAGTCTCTATCGTGAGAAATCAGTACCAGTGTGCCTGGGTAGTTTTGCAACCAACGCTCTAACCACATTACTGCATCTAAATCTAAGTGGTTGGTTGGTTCATCAAGTAGCAGTAGATCACTTCGGCACAGTAGTGCTTGCGCTAGGTTTAAACGCATACGCCAACCACCAGAGAATTGTGGCAAGTTCCATGACATTTGCTCTTGGCTAAAGCCTAAACCATCTAGCAGTTCAGCCGCACGTGATTTAATTGTGTAGCCACCAATCGTTTCTATTTTACCGTGAATCTCCGCTACTAACGTGCCGTTATCATCTTGCTCGGCTTTTGCTAGTTGATCTTCTAATCCTCGATACTCTCTATCACCATCAATTACGTATTCAATGGCCGTGCGCTCTAATGCAGGTGTTTCTTGAGCAACCCACGCTAATTCCCAATGAGCAGGTTGGCTAAAGGTACCGCCATCAATAGAAAGTTCGTCTTTAATAAGAGCGAATAATGTGGACTTACCACAGCCGTTTTTACCGACTAGACCGACTTTATCGCCAGGTTGGATAGTTGCTGAAGCTTGTTCAAGTAATGGTTTACCGCCGCGAAGCAGTTGAATATCAGAGAAAGTAATCATAGAAATAGCAATTGAAATTAGAGGTGGGCAGACGACAGGCATAGTAGGGGTAAACCAGATAAAAGTCGATCACAATGCAATTTGGGTTATGATGCAGATAACATATTGATAACCTTTACTTGAATGCGTACTGTTTTATTTTAGGTAAATAGACGCTGTTTCAACGCTTTGCTTTGTAAGGAATGTTTCGAAGGAATGAGTAATACACCATTAGCTAATGAGTCAGTGCCTAAAGTTCTGATTATCTACGCTCACCCTGAGCCGCAAAGCTCGATTGCCAATCAGGTCATGATCAAAAAGATCGAGTCTTTGCATCACGTTAAGGTGCATGATTTGTATGCCGCCTATCCTGACTTTTTCATTGATGTTCCTTTTGAGCATCAATTGTTAAGTGAACATGATGTCATTGTGTTCCAACATCCTTTGTTTATGTACTCATGCCCATCCCTCTTAAAAGAATGGTTCGATCGTGTTTTGTGTAAAGGTTTTGCTTTTGGTGAAGAAACGGCACTACAAGGTAAATACTGGCGTAGTGTGATTACTACTGGTGGCAAAGAAGAAGCATTCGGTGAGAGCGGCTATAATAAATATCCTCTACAAGAAATTTTGCAACCGTTCGAATTGACGGCTTTGCTTTGCAAGATGAACTGGATGGAGCCTTTAGTGCTCCACTGGGCGAGAAACGTTTCAGATGCAGAGCGCTACCAACATGCTGACCAATATCGAAATTGGTTACGCAATCCGTTAGTCATTTCACCGGAAGATTCGACTCAAGACACAGGAGCAGAAGATGGCTCTGACTAGTGACTTTCTCCAAAGTAGTGTGATTTTCCTATCTGCTGCTGTTATTGCAGTTCCTATTGCTCAGCGAACAGGTCTGGGATCGGTTCTCGGTTATTTATTAGCAGGTGTGGCTATTGGTCCATGGGGGCTTGGGTTAATAAGTGATGTAGAAGCAATACTGCATTTCTCCGAGTTTGGCGTTGTATTACTCCTGTTCCTTATAGGGCTAGAACTTAACCCTAAAAAATTGTGGCAAATGCGGGGACCTATTTTAGGTTTAGGTGGCGCTCAGGTCACCTTGACCACATTGTTTATCTCAGCCGTGGCCAGTTTGTTTGTAGACACTTGGCAAGTCAGCCTTGTAATTGGTATGGGGTTAGCACTCTCTTCTACGGCTATTGCATTAAGAGTAATAGAAGAAAGAGGCTTAGCAGGAAAAGAAGCTGGTGACTCTGGTTTCGCGGTTTTACTTTTTCAAGATATCGCGGTAATTCCAATGCTTGCTGTTCTGCCATTATTGGCTGGTAGCACTGGTGGCGGTTGGCATGATGCAGCATGGATGATAGCCGGGGTTCTTGGTTTACTCATGGGTGGTCATTACTTAGTAAGACCTTTATTCCGCTATGTTGTTATGAGTGGAGTAAGAGAACTATTTACTGTTGCGGCGTTATTGCTTGTTATCGGCATTGCGGTGTTGATGCAAAAAATTGGTCTGTCGATGGCTCTTGGGACATTCTTGGCAGGGGTACTTCTTGCCGAAAGTGAATATCGCCATGAATTAGAAATTGCGATTGAGCCGTTTAAAGGTTTATTGCTTGGTTTGTTCTTTATTTCAGTAGGTATGGCGGTCAATCTAGGTCTATTAGCCTTAGCGCCATTTGAAGTATTGATCGCGGTTGCTGGGTTAGTGATAACCAAAGGCTTGATTTTGTATTATCTGGCACGGGCTTTTTCTATTGGTCCTAAAGCTAGAAGCCGCATGGCAATGATCTTAAGCCAAGGTGGTGAGTTCGCTTTTGTTATTTTTACTGCTGCAAGTACTCAAGGCATTCTAACGGCAGAGCAAGCCTCTTTTCTATTAGTGGTCGTGAGCTTATCTATGGTAACAACCCCATTGATGCTGAAGTTGCAGGATAAGTTTTTTGCTAAGCAATTAAATCAGATTAGTGAAGAAGAAGGCATGTCTTCGGATGTGATTGATCGTAGTCCAAGAGTTATCATTGCGGGCTTTGGTCGTTTTGGTCAGATTATCGGGCGTCTAATGTATGCCAATAAAATCCGAATCACAGTACTAGAAAGCGATGCGAGCCAAATCCATCTCTTAAGAAAGTTTGGTTATAAAGTGTTTTATGGTGATGCTACTCAGCTTGATCTATTAAGGGCTGCAGGGGCGGATAAAGCTGAAGCCATGGTGATTTGTACTGACTCGCCGGATGAGATCATGAAGATTGTTGATTTGTGTCGTCATCACTTCCCTCGCTTAAAATTACTTGCACGAGCAAGAAGCCGGGTAGAAGCGTATCAATTGATGAATCATGGTGTGGATAATTACTCTCGGGAAACCTTCTTAGGTGCATTAGATCTAGGTCGCCAAACACTGACCGAATTAGGCATGCATCCATATAAAGCAAAAAGAGCCGAAGCACATTTTAGAAAGCTAGATAATGCTATGTTAAAAGAATTGCTGCCTCAGCATACTGAAGATAAAGAATTAGCCTCAAGAGCTAAAGAAGCCCGTAAAGAGCTTGAAGAGATTTTTGGTCATGAGATGGAAAATGACCGTCAATCTCGAAATTATTGGCAATAAGTGTATCGGCATTATTGCCTAAGTGGCTTACCTACTAAAAACCAAAGCCGTAAAGGATAGATAACGTGAAACAGAAAAAACGCTTTATAGCGGGTGCAAGTTGCCCCAGTTGTAGTACTCAAGACACCCTACGCTGGTGGATTGAGAATAATATAGAGCTCGTAGAATGTGTGGAATGTGACTTCTCGGAACAAAGAAAACCGAAAGCTGTAGAAAAAAATGAACATGCTAAGCAGGAAATGATTGGTATTTTTAAGCCAGAATGATTGAGTTTCAGCAATTCATCCCCATAATGTCGATGTGTAAATTTTATTCTTAGGCTCTATGCGTAAAGAGCCTAGTTCAACCTCCTTGGAGCTCCCATGAAAATTGAAAAGAACGTAGTAGTTAGTGTCGCGTATCAAGTAAAACTTGAAGACGGCGTAGTTGTTGACCAATCGACAATCGAAGCTCCGTTAGATTACCTTCACGGTCACAACAACCTAATTACTGGTCTTGAAACTGAGCTTGAAGGCAAAGTTGCTGGTGACAAGTTCTCTGCAACTGTTACACCTGAAGACGCTTACGGCGAGCATAACGACGCACTAGTTCAGCGCGTTCCTGCTGATGTATTCCAAGGTGTTGAGCAAATCGAAGTTGGCATGCGTTTCCTAGCAGATACTGACCAAGGTCCAATCCCAGTTGAAGTGACTGAAGTAGATGGCGACGAAGTAGTGGTTGATGGTAACCACATGCTAGCTGGCCAAACTCTAACGTTTGACGTTGAAGTAGTGGCAGTTCGTGAAGCGACTGAAGAAGAAGTTCAACACGGTCACGTACACCAAGAAGGTGGCTGTGGTCACGACCACGATCATGACCATGATCACGAAGGCGGCTGCTGTGGTGGCGAAGGTCACGACCACGGTGAAGAGAAAAAAGAAGGCTGCTGCGGTGGCGGTGGCTGCGGTTCTCACTAAGAATCGAGCCTTCAATGTGTTAATGCATTGAGCAATAGCCTCCTTTAATGGGGGCTTTTTTATACCCCAAAGAAAATTACGTTGAACATCTCGTGGTTATATTGATACTGAGAAGTTCAAGTTCAAGTTCAAGTTCAAGTTCAAGTTCAAGTTTAACGGAGAGCGGCAATGACTCAACCTTTTTCAATAGCAATTCATGGTGGTGCGGGTACGATTTTACGATCTCAAATGAGTGACGAACTTCATCAAGAGATTATCTCTGCACTCGAAAAATCAGTTCTGGCTGGGCATCAAGTATTGCAAAGTGGTGGTGATGCGGTAGATGCGGTCGTAGATGCGGTAAAAGTGATGGAAGACTGCCCACATTTTAATGCGGGTAAAGGCTCTGTATTGACTCATGATGAGTTTGTTGAAATGGATGCTTCTGTTATGCACGGTTTAGAAATAGATGCTGGAGCCATTGCTGGGGTTCGCCATATTAAAAACCCTATTGAGCTGGCTCGTGACGTGATGCGAAAGAGTAACCATGTTTTACTGATTGGCGAAGGTGCAGAAAAGTTCGCGTTTGAACATGACTATGAATATACAGAGCAAGATTACTTCTTCACTGAACGTCGCTATGAGCAACTATTGTCGATGAAGGAAAAAGGCTTATTTGCCCTTTCTGAATCAAAAGATCCAGAGCCATCCGAGTCACCATCGGCAAAAACTCAATATCCAGATGATAAAAAATACGGAACTGTTGGAGCTGTGGCTTTAGATATGCAAGGAAACCTTGCCGCTGCTACAAGTACTGGTGGGGTGACGAATAAAAAGTACGGGCGCGTAGGGGATTCACCCATTGTAGGGGCGGGTACTATGGCTGAAAATGGCAATGTTGCAGTGTCTACGACTGGAATGGGTGAGTTCTTTTTAAGAAAAATGGTTGCCGGTGATGTTGCTGCTCGAATGAGATACTTGAATGAAGATGTGCATACGGCTTGTGAGCATATTATTCAAGGAGACTTAAAAACAATGGGTGGTGAAGGTGGTTTAATTGCCGTCGACAGCAAAGGGGATATTCATTTTGGAATGAATAGCTCCGGGATGTACCGAGCAAGTGTGGATATTCACGGTAAGGTAGAAGTGAAAATTTACGCGGATGAATAGATACCCGTAAGAATGAACTTGTAGAAAGTAAGAATCCTATAAAATAAAAAGGTAACCAATATAAATGGTTACCTTTTATTTTGTATACTCTTTATCAGCGATAGTAGTCATCATTCCGCTTTTAATAATGCGGTGGTGGTGTCTCTTCTGATACATCGGCTAAGTTGGAGTTATCCATGTTTTTTACTTTGCCTACGACAAACTTCATCTGGTCTTGCATTCTAGTAATCAATAATTGCTGCTGAGACAAAGCATCGTTTAGCTCTTCAATGGTTTGTTCTTGAAAGGCTAGCTTACACTCAAGATCTTCAATGCGATCTTGCAATGGCTGAAGGTTGTTATCCGTCATAATTAATCGTCGAGTTTCCAAGCTTGTGCAATACCGGCTGAAGTAGCGGTAATCACTCGCTGCTGTGAATCAAAGGCTGCATCATACACTACCGCACGTGGAGGGCGAGTATCTTTTAGTGGTTCAACTTGGTACTTTGAAATCCTTTCCCCATTTTCTGTATCCCACACATTAACTTGCCCTGCAGGTGTGCCTGTAACCAGTTTAGAACCATCATCTGAAAATCGAGCACTTGAGAATATAAGCTGGCGAGACCAACTTTTAAGTGGGGTTTGATTATCGGCATCACTCAAATCCCAAACAATGGCTTGGTTACCGCCATCAGAAGTAAAAGCAAGCTCACCATCGCGCTGTAAAGCCACTCTATTTACACGTTGCTCATGCTCAAATTGTCGTATTACTAAGCCGGTTTCGGTATCCCAAAGATAAGCTTTATAGTCATTACCACCTGAGAGGGCAAAGCGACCATTGGAAGATAACGCGACAGAATTAACTTTTTCTCGGTGGGCAAGGAACTCTAGGCGTCGCCCGGTGACTAAGTCCACATAAATAGCTTTACCGTTGGATAACCCAAGCAAGACTTTTTCACCGTTGCTTGATATATCAACATCGCGGATAAGACCGTCAGATATCGACCATAGTCCTTCTGCTTGAGTCCAAGATAAATCCCAAACGGCAAAATTGAGTTGGCTTGCAGTAATGGCATAGCGACCATTGTCAGATATGCGTATCTTGGATACTGAATTGGCAGCAGGGTCTTGTTGACCGAGTTGCGCTAATTCTTGGTCTTCTTCTAGGTCCCAAAGCAGAAGATGCTTTTGCTTTGAATAGAGTAAAGCAAAGCGACCATCACGGCTAAGTGCGAAGCTGGTGGTACCGCTGGGCTCTATTTCCCAACGTTGTTCTTCTTTAGCAGAGAACAGACATCCATTTAACAGGGTGATGACAATTGCACATAGCAATGAGTGAGAAATTATTCGCATCACTTCTAATAATCCAGTTTGTGTCGACAGACATATAACTAGTATATTGGTATAACTAACCTATTCACACCAATCTAATAATGAGATTTGTGCACAATAACCAATGGCTTGGCCATTAATTGGAGATTTTAATGAAATCAGTTTTAAAAGTATCGCTTCTTGCTGCAACGGTTATGTTAGCAGTTGGTTGTCAGAAAGAAGAGCCACAAGCAGAAGCGCCACAAACTGAGCAAGTGCAAGCAGAAGCAAGCCAAGTTACTAGTTTTAAATCAGACGATGATAAAGCGGCATACGCAATTGGTGTATCGTTCGCAAACTACCTAAGCACAAGCATTGATAAGCCAAGCGAGCTAGGTATTAATCTAGACAAAGACATCGTACTTAAGGGTATCGAAGATGTATTCGCTGGAAATTCTGAGCTGAATGAAGAAGAAACTCGCGCTGCGCTAGAATCACTAGACAAGCGTGTTGCTGAAACGATGCAAGCTCAAGCTGTTGAAAAAGCAGCAGCAGCGATGAAGGTTGGCAATGACTTCCGCAGCGAATTCGCGAAAGAGGAAGGCGTAAGTCAAACTGAATCAGGTCTACTTTACCAAGTACTGTCTTCAGCTGAAGGTGAGTCACCAAAAGATTCAGATACTGTTCAAGTACATTACAAAGGTACTTTGATTGACGGTACTCAGTTCGATAGTTCTTACGATCGTGGCGAACCAGCGACTTTCCCTCTAAATCGAGTGATTCCTGGTTGGACTGAAGGTGTTCAACTAATGCAAGTGGGTTCTAAGTACAAGTTTGTTATCCCGCCAGAGCTAGCTTACGGTGAGCAAGATACACCGACAATTCCAGCTAACTCAACTCTCGTATTTGAAGTTGAGCTTCTAAAAATTGATAACGGCGAAGAGACCGCTGTTCAATAATTAGCGCTTTAAGCGATACGTAAAGGTCTAACTTAGGTTAGGCCTTTTCTTTTTGTATTCAGGATAATATTTGAAAATAGAAGTTGTTCTAAATCACTAGTTCTAATGTTAGCTAGGTGTTCATTTCAAATTTTCTGATAAACTTACATAAATTTGTTGATTTTTCAGACGAAGGTAAGGGATTAGTGACAACTACAGAAACTCTTAACGCTGATATGTTGCTTGAAATGGAATCTGTCCATGTGATGCCATTCAGCGAGCACGATAAAATAATTCTTCGATCTTATGAAGCGGTTGTCGATGGTATTGCTAGCCTTATCGGTCCGTTTTGTGAAATCGTTTTGCACTCATTAGAAGATCTTAATACTTCTGCAATCAAGATTGCTAATGGCGAGAATACTGGTCGACAAGTAGGCTCGCCTATCACCGACCTCGCGCTTAAAATGCTAAAAGATATTGAAGGGTCAGAAAGAAATTTCTCACGCTCATATTTTACACGCGCAAAAGGCGGGGTATTAATGAAATCAATCACCGTAGCAATCCGAAATGGAGATCAGCGAGTGATTGGTCTGCTGTGCATTAACGTCAACCTTGATGCTCCTTTTTCTCAAGTATTACATTCATTTATGCCGACCCAAGAAGCTGAGGAAGCTGCATCTTCAGTAAACTTTGCGAGTGATGTAGAAGAGCTAGTTGACCAAACGGTAGAGCGCACAATTGAAGAAATTAATGCGGACAAAGCCGTTTCGAATAATACTAAAAACCGTCAAATAGTGATGGAGCTTTACGATAAAGGCATCTTTGATATTAAAGATGCTATCAACCGTGTAGCTGACCGCCTTAATATTTCAAAACATACGGTTTACCTCTACATTCGTCAACGTAAGACAGAGGATGAAGAAAGTTGAGTTCTTTCCTTACATACACGCTTGTAGTGAACGGACCCGTGTATGGCTCCCAGTCTGCACGTAATGCGTATTTGTTTGCAAAGGCGTTAATAGAGAAAGGGCATCAGCTTAAAAGCGTATTTTTCTATCAAGATGGAGTCACCAATGGATCGAGTCTAACGGTACCTGCTAACGATGAGTTTGATTTAGTAGCAGCATGGCAAGCTCTCTCGTCTGAGCATAATGTCAGTTTAGAAACTTGCGTGGCGGCTGCGTTAAGAAGAGGAGTCATCGGTGAGGATGAGGCTAGCCTGCATAAGTTAAGCTCATCAAACCTAGCTGAAGGCTTCTCTCAAAGTGGTTTAGGAAGCTTGGCTGAAGCCTTATTAAGCCAAGATAGGATTGTACAGTTTTGAAGAAGTTAGCATTCGTTTTTCACCATTTTCCTCATAGTACCTCTTCAGGTCGAGAAGGACTCGATGCACTACTTGCTGCTTCAGCGTATACAGAAGAGATTTCCGTATTCTTTTTGGGCGATGGAGTTACTCAATTACTCGAAAATCAAAGCCCAGACAAGGTGCTTAGCCGTGATTATATCTCAGCGTTTAAACTGATGGACCTATACGATATTGAGAACGTATATGTCTGCCAATCTAGCCTAAAACAATTCGGTCTGAGTGAGGATAAGCTTCTTATCGAGGTTGAATGCCTTTCGAAAAACGACATCATAAATAAGTTAGCACTTTGTGACCAACTATTAACCTTTTAAGGTCGAATATGCTTCATATCGTAAAATCTTTAAGCAAACTTCCTTTAGTTCTTCAGTATTTTTCGGAAGATGATCATCTTATTTTGACTGAAGATTCGGTTTATGCCTCTCTCCCAAATCATGAATATCACACGCAATTACACGACTTAAATAAGGTATCAGTCTTAGAAGCTGATCTACAAAGTCGAGGTCTACAAAATTTAGTCAGTGAAACCCTTGAACAAGTAGATTTTGAAGAATTTGTAGAGTTGACAGTATTGCATTTAAAATCAACAACTTGGTAGTTATTGTGAGTGTAATTTTGGATGTGTAAATTTTCCTGAGCTCTAGACGGCTAAAAAAGATCTGTATATTTCTTGACACACATCCCACTGCTGAATAGAATTTTGCGTCCCTATTTACACTATGTGTATAGGGTCTAGATTTTTCATCAAGCTTACTTTTAAGTAAATCAGGAGCTAGTTAATGGCAACTATTAACCAGTTGGTTCGCAAACCTCGTGTAAAGCAAGTTGTTAAAAGCAACGTGCCAGCACTAGAAGCGTGCCCACAAAAACGTGGTGTATGTACTCGCGTATATACTACTACTCCAAAAAAACCGAACTCAGCATTACGTAAAGTATGTCGTGTTCGTCTAACTAACGGCTTTGAAGTTACTTCATACATCGGCGGCGAAGGTCATAACCTTCAAGAACACAGTGTTGTTCTTATCCGTGGTGGTCGTGTTAAAGATTTACCAGGTGTGCGTTACCACACTGTTCGCGGTGCACTTGACTGTGCAGGCGTTAACGACCGTAAGAAAGGTCGTTCTAAGTATGGTGTGAAACGTCCTAAGTCTTAATGCGTCTTTTTTAAAAAGAAAGCGTTAAGTAAGGCCAAACACTATTTATTTATTATTCTGAAAAGTTTTGGAAAAAACCTGAAGAAGACAACGGAGAAATTCCATGCCACGTCGTCGCGTTATAGGCCAGCGTAAGATCCTTCCAGATCCTAAGTTCAAATCTGAACTGCTGGCAAAATTCGTTAACATCCTTATGGTTGACGGAAAAAAATCTACTGCAGAGAAGATTGTTTACACTGCACTAGAAGTTATGGCTGAGAAATCTGGTAAAGATCACTTAGCTGTATTTGAAGAAGCTCTTGAAAATGTTCGTCCAGCGGTAGAAGTTAAATCTCGCCGTGTGGGTGGTTCAACTTACCAAGTACCTGTAGAAGTTCGTCCGGTTCGCCGTAACGCTCTTGCTATGCGTTGGGTAGTTGAAGCTGCGCGTAAGCGTGGTGAAAAATCTATGGCTCAACGCCTAGCTGCTGAAATGCTAGACGCGTCTGAGAACAAAGGTACTTCGGTTAAGAAACGTGAAGACGTTCACCGTATGGCTGACGCAAACAAAGCGTTCGCACATTACCGCTGGTAATACCTTTTCAGTGCTGCAAGGTTCCTTGCAGCACTTCTTTAGTTCCTATGCTTATGCTAGGAACTATTGCTATTTCTAGGGCAAAGCTTTTTAGCGAAGTATCGCTTTTAACGCATAATCTAGGCATAGCAATAGTCCCTAAGTCTCTAATAAGAGGATTCAACCGTGGCTCGTAAAACTCCTATTGAGCAGTACCGTAATATCGGTATCGTTGCTCACGTAGATGCAGGTAAAACAACCACAAGTGAACGTATTCTGTTCTATACCGGTCTTTCTCACAAAATCGGCGAAGTTCACGATGGTGCAGCAACCATGGACTGGATGGAGCAAGAGCAAGAGCGCGGTATTACGATCACTTCAGCAGCAACTACTACGTTTTGGCGTGGTATGGAAGCTCAGTATTCTGACCACCGCATCAACATCATCGATACTCCTGGGCACGTTGACTTCACTATCGAAGTAGAACGTTCTCTGCGTGTACTTGATGGTGCAGTTGTTGTTTTCTGTGGCTCATCTGGTGTTGAACCTCAGTCAGAGACAGTATGGCGTCAAGCTGATAAGTACCAAGTTCCACGTATGGTTTTCGTTAACAAAATGGACCGTACAGGCGCAGATTTCTTGCGTGTAGTTGAACAGATTAAGGACCGCCTAGGTGCGACTCCTGTTCCTATTCAACTTAACATTGGTGCTGAAGAAAATTTCCAGGGTGTTGTCGATCTTATTAAGATGAAGGCAATCAACTGGAACGAAGCTGACCAAGGCATGACTTTTACGTACGAAGACATTCCAGCAGACATGCAAGAAATGGCTGAAGAATATCGTATAGAACTTGTTGAAGCTGCTGCAGAAGCAAATGAAGAGCTAATGGATAAATACCTTGAAGAAGGTGAATTGACAGAAGCTGAAATCAAACAAGGTCTTCGTACTCGTACCCTTAATAATGAAATCGTACTTGCAACTTGCGGTAGTGCTTTCAAAAACAAAGGTGTACAAGCTGTTCTAGATGCAGTTGTGGATTTCCTTCCTTCTCCAGTCGATGTACCTGCTATTAAAGGTATCGATGATGACGAGAATGAAATTGAGCGTCACGCGGACGACAAAGAACCGTTCTCAGCGCTAGCATTTAAAATTGCAACAGACCCATTTGTTGGTACTTTAACTTTCATCCGTGTTTACTCTGGTGTTGTTGAAAGCGGTAAGACAGCTTACAACTCTGTGAAGAAACAACGTGAACGTTTAGGGCGCATTGTTCAAATGCACTCAAACAAACGTGAAGAAGTAAAAGAAGTACGAGCTGGTGACATCGCAGCCATTATCGGTCTTAAAGATGTTACTACTGGTGAAACTCTATGTGATCAGAACCATAAAATTGTTCTTGAACGTATGGAATTCCCAGATCCAGTTATTCAGATCGTTGTAGAGCCTCGCTCTCAAGCTGATCAAGATAAAATGACTATCGCGTTAGGTAAGCTAGCGGCAGAAGATCCATCGTTCCGTGTTGAAACGGATGACGAAACTGGTCAGACACTAATTTCTGGCATGGGTGAACTGCACTTAGATATCATCGTTGACCGCATGAAACGTGAATTCAGCGTGAACTGCAACGTTGGTAATCCGCAAGTTGCTTATCGTGAAACCATTCGTGGTACAGCGAAAGCTGAAGGTAAATTTATCCGCGAACACGGTGGTAAAGGACAGTACGGTCACGTGTGGCTTAAACTGGAACCATCAGAAGTCGGTGAAGGCTTTGTCTTCGTAGATGAAATTGCCAATGGTATCGTGCCAAAAGAGTTTATTACCTCTGTCGCTAAAGGCGTTGAAGAGCAAATGAACAATGGTGTTCTAGCGGGCTATCCAGTTTTGGATATCAAAGCTACACTATATGATGGTTCTTACCATGAAGTAGATTCAAGTGAGATGGCGTTTACAATCGCTGCCTCTATGGCTTTCAGAACAGGTGCACTTGAAGCGCAACCTGTACTGCTTGAGCCTATGATGAAAGTTGAAGTAACTACTCCAGAAGATTGGATGGGTGACGTTGTTGGCGATATTAACCGTCGTCGCGGCATCATCGAAGGTATGGACGAGGGGACAGCTGGCCTGAAGATAATTCGTGCACAAGTTCCGTTGTCTGTCATGTTCGGTTACGCAACTGATTTGCGTTCTGCGACACAAGGTCGTGCTTCTTACTCTATGGAGTTTAGTGAGTACGCTGAAGTGCCAAAAAATGTTGCTAATGCAATCATTGCAGAGCGTGGTTAAACAAAAGGGATACATTTCTTTCATTTTTTGAAAGATCAATGCGTCCAAATATTGCGCTAACGAGAGTTGGCGCATAAAATAGCAATTTCTGGCGCGTCTCGCTCAATAATGAACGTGGCGAATCATAACTAGGAAGGAACACGATTGTGTCTAAAGAAAAATTTGAACGTACGAAACCGCACGTAAACGTTGGTACTATCGGCCACGTTGACCACGGTAAAACAACTCTAACTGCTGCTATCTGTACTACA
>NZ_VTXD01000060.1 GCF_013114625.1 Vibrio sp. 99-70-13A1 | reverse complement strand
CCAACAGAATGGTAATGAATTGACTGTGCCAAATAACCGAAGTTATTCGTATTGGTCACTCAGTTCATTGAAACCAAATTGATTTCCGAGGAAATCTTGTTTTGCTAATGCAAAACAAATTTTGATATTCATCAACGAGTGCCCACACAGATTGATAGGTTTAAATTGTTAAAGAGCTTCTCTTCTTGGTAACTCACATCACTTCGGAAGAGGCGGCTATTCTAGCTATTTAAATCTCAGTGTCAAACACTTTTGAAATTTAATTTCTACTTTTAAAAAGTAGAAGCGAATTATCGCTTTAAGCTAGCAACCTAACTAACATTCTTCGTTGAAGCCTTGTGGCGTCTACCGTGTCAGTGAGGCGGCATTATAGAGAACCTCGTCATATTGGCAAGCTTTAATTTAAGATAATTGCAAAAATAGAGGCTAACTGGCAAATAAACGACCAAACATCTATTTTATTACATTTAACCCCAATTCAAATACACCATACCCACAGACTTATCCACAAACATCATATTTTCTTAATCATCCAAAGTAAAAAAAGCAGCCTGAAGGCTACTTTTTAAATCATTAACATCAAATACCAGATCCGTGTGACTCTCCATCATCTTCATGAAGACCACATTCTCGCTTCAATCCATTAAATCGTGTTTCTTCTTCAGTCATGCCTGGTTCCCACTTTTTCGTAGTGTGAGTATCGCCAATTGACAAATACCCTTGCTCACGTAGCGGGTGATACTGAAGATTATGTTTCTCTAAGTAATAGTGCACATCTTTATTCGTCCAGTCGATAACAGGTAAGAATTTGAAAACACCATTTTGTAGAGACAGTATTGGAAGGTTAGCACGTGATTGAGATTGCTCACGCCTCAATCCAGAAAACCAAGTCCCAGCTTCTAGTTCATCTAGCGCTCTTCTCATTGGTTCAACTTTATTGAGTTTATTGTATTTCTCTATTCCCTCTATACCCTGCTCCCACAACTTACCATATTGAGCTTCTTGCCAATTAGGGCTTTGGTGCGATCGAAACACTTGTAGGTTAAGGGTGAGCTTATGACTTAACTCATCAATGAAGCGATAGGTTTCTGGGAACAGATAGCCAGTATCGGTAAGGATAACTGGAATATCCGGTTTAGCCTGAGTCACTAAGTGCAGCATTAACGCTGCCTGAATACCGAAGCTAGAAGAAACAACATGCGTCCCTTCTAAATTTTCTAATGCCCATTGGACTCTTTCTAATGCAGTTAGCTGCTCTAACTCAGAATTAATTTGCCCAAGACGAAGTATCTGCTCCGTCTTAGTTAATGTGAGTAGTTCTGCTAACTTCAATTTTGAAGCGACAGAGTTATGCATGTAGATCCCTCTTAGAAATAATCACCTCTTCGATGATTCCAGCTCGGATAGTGAAGTCACCAAAGCCTTCATTCTCCTCACGCTCTTTAGACCAACGATCCACCAGCGAATCAATTTCTTCTAAAATTTGAGCTGATGTGATGTTCTCTTTATACATCTTAGGGATACGCGTACCTGCTTTATTACCACCTAGATGCATATTGTAGCGGCCAGGAGCTTTACCTACTAAACCAAGTTCTGCCAACATTGCACGACCACAACCATTTGGACAGCCTGTAATACGAAGAATGATATTGTCGTCTTCAGGCAAACCATGCTTCTTAAGAATGTCTTCAACATCAGTAACAAACTCTGGAAGAAAGCGCTCAGCTTCTGCCATTGCCAGAGGACATGTAGGGAAGGCAACACACGCCATCGAGTTTTTACGCTGCTCTGATACGGCATCATCCATCAGACCATATTGACGAGCTAATCCTTCAATTACTTCTTTTTGATCTTCAGGGACACCAGCCACAATTAAGTTTTGGTTTGCTGTCATACGGAAATCGCCTTTATGGATTTTCGCGATTTCTGCAACACCAGTTTTAAGAGCCTTACCAGGAAAATCCAGCAGACGACCATTTTCAATAAATAGTGCTAAATGGTGTTTACCATCGATCCCTTCAGCCCAACCGATACGATCACCACGTTCAGTAAATTCATAAGGGCGACTCTGCGTAAACTCAACGCCAGCTCGTTTTTCAACTTCAGCTTTAAATACGTCGATACCAACACGATCTAGTGTGTATTTGGTTTTAGCATTCTTACGATTTGAGCGATTACCCCAATCTCGTTGAGTCGTTACTACAGCAGCAGCTACATCTAACGTTTTTTCTAATGGCACGAAACCGAAATCATCAGCTTTACGTGCATAAGTAGAAGTATCGCCATGAGTCATCGCTAGACCACCACCGACTAATACGTTAAAGCCTACTAACTTTCCATTATCTGCAATCGCAATGAAGTTCAAATCATTAGCATGAACATCTACATCATTTTGCGGCGGAATCACTACCGTCGTTTTGAATTTACGAGGAAGGTAGTTACTGCCTAAAATTGGCTCTTCATCTGTGGTCTCTAGTTTCTCACCATCTAGCCAAATCTCCGCATACGCTCGAGTTTTTGGCAGAAGGTGTTCACTGATCTTTTTCGCCCACTCATAAGCTTCTTGGTGAAGTTCAGATTCAACAGGGTTAGTCGTACACAAAACATTTCGGTTTACATCGCCAGCTGTCGCAATCGAATCAATACCAATACTATTGAGTGTTTGGTGCATCAACTTAATATTTGGCTTTAAAACACCGTGGAACTGGAATGTTTGACGCGTAGTTAAACGAATACTTCCGTAAGACGTACTTTCATCTGCGAACTTATCAATTGCTAGCCACTGAGTTGGAGTGATAATTCCGCCAGGCATACGCGCACGAAGCATCACATTATGCAGAGGTTCTAGTTTCTGCTTAGCACGCTCATTACGAATGTCACGGTCATCTTGTTGATACATACCGTGGAAACGGATCAGCTGGAAGTTATCAGCCTTAAATCCACCAGTGATTCTATCTTGTAAATCTGCTTCAATCGTACCGCGAAGATGGTTACTTTCTCTCTTTAAACGTTCATTGTCAGAAAGAGGACCTAATACTTGTCCTAATACTTCTTGTTTGCTCATTAGTACACATCCCTTTGGTAACGCTTCGCTTTGCGTAAATCATTAATATATTGTTCAGCTTGCTCACGCTCTAACTGACCTTGCTCTTGAGCAATTGTCACTAGTGCATCATGAACATCTTTCGCCATACGAGTTGCATCACCACACACGTACAAGTAAGCGCCATCTTGCAGCCATTGCCACACTTGTTCTGCTTGCTCAAGTAAACGGTGTTGAACATAAACTTTTTCATTCTGGTCTCGGCTAAATGCAACATCGAGACGAGTTAACACACCGGACTTAAGATACTTCTGCCATTCCACTTGATATAAGAAATCTTGAGTAAAGGTACGGTCACCGAATAACAACCAGTTTTTACCTTCCGCTTCGCGGTTTTCACGCTCTTGAACAAAACTACGGAACGGAGCAATACCAGTACCAGGACCAACCATGATGATTGGAGTGCTGTCATCTTGTGGAAGCTTGAAGTTATTGTTGTTTTCAACGAACACTTTAACTTCTCCACCTTCTTCTAGGCGTTGAGATAAGAAACTTGATGCGCCGCCGAAACGAGTCTCTTCACCTTTTTGGTATTCGACTAGACCAACCGTTAGGTGAACTTCTTCATCAACTTCTGCTTGGCTAGAAGCAATTGAGTACAATCGAGGAGTAAGCTTACGCAATAACCCTTTCAATTCTTCAGCTGATAATTTAGTTTTCTTTTCAGCTAATACATCAACAACTTGAGTATTACCTGCGTATTCACGTAATTTATCTTTATCTGCCACCAGCTTTTCTAGCTTTTTACTGCCAGATAGCTCTGCGAATTTGGTCACTAACTGTAGATTAGATGAAGTGATTTCATATTTACTGACAAGTGCGCTATGGATAGAAAGACTCTCACCATCGACTTCAATGCTTTCAACACCAGATAAACCAACCTTAGCTAGAATTTCATTCGCTAGATCAGAGCTGTTTTCATACCACACACCAAGTGCGTCGCCAGGTTGGTAAGTAATACCTGATTCATCTAAATCAATTTCGATATGACGAACATCTTTACCTGAATCTCGACCTGTGATTTTCTGGCTTGTCAGTAAAGTCGCTGTATATGGATTTTGTTTCGTGTATTGGGAGTGCCCAGGAGCAGCTTGCCCAACAGGCAATTGAACAACTTCAGCTTCACTACCAGAAGAAAGCGCTTCTTTAACGGTTTCTAATGCTTTGGCATTCCAGTCACTTGCCGACTCTTCATAATCAACATCACAATCAATACGGTCAATGAAAGGTGTCGCACCTAATTTAGCAAGGTAACTATCAAAGTCTTTACCTGTTTGGCAGAAGAATTCATAGCTAGAGTCCCCTAATCCAATCACACCATATTGCAGGTTGGGTAGCTTAGGCGCTTTCTTTGATTGTAAAAACTCATGCAACTCAATAGCGTTATCAGGCGCTTCACCCTCGCCATTTGTTGATGCTACGAAAATAACGTGCGTTTCTTTCGCAAGGTTTTTACCTTTGTAATCACTTGCATCAAACAGTTGAACTGAAATACCTAATGCTTTGGCTTCAGCTTCTAAAGTTTCAGCAACGCCTTTAGCATTACCGGTTTGAGAAGCGAAGATAATAGAAAGCTTACCTGCAGGTTTCGCAGCAACTGCGGCAGCAGCATGTGCGATAGGCGCAGCAGCTCCGACAGGTTGAGATTGACTCACTCCCCAAAGGTAACCACTCACCCAAGCAAGCTGTTGAGGTGATAATTCAGAAACGGTTTGTTGAAGTTGACCAAGTTGTTGGTCATTTAAAGGTGCAGCTAAGCCAGGTAGCGATACCGAAGCAGCGTTTCCTGATGACTCATTATTTTGTAAAGATTCTTTTTTGTGTAACGACATGGTCACGACATCCCTAATCATTGCGTGCCGTTAGATTAACCACTCCTCTTAATAACAAGAAAGAATAGATAAGTATGTTTTATAACTTTTTGGAAGTAAGAAGCCTGTAAACTCAATATATTCACTTATTTTCAATACGCACTTGCTGAAAACCAACCGCCATAGCTGATTTAGAAGCCAGATCTAAGTCATCATAATGGCACTCTCCACCATGGGTATCCGTTAATAATACAAAGCCACCACTTAGGTGCCTAAACTCCACAACCCAAGTCCCTTCTTGTATTGAGGGTTCTATAATGGCTTCTACTAACAAGTTTTCTCTGTATAAATTTCTCAGTTCATTGAGAGTCATAGTCTATCCTTCCTTCAAACCCTAACTTAAACGCTCGGCAATACGTTCAACTTTAAGGATGGTAGAAAGTCATGAATGTGCTAACTAATTCCAGAACGATATAATCAATAGATATAAAAAAACGCCACTTAATAAAGTGACGTTCTAAAAACAAGCCAATAATAACTTAGAAGCGCAGCTCTGCACCCATAAACCAACCATCGACCATCACGAAAGATTTACCAGCGTCTGAAGTGAAGACTTCATCTGAATCTAGGTCGATAACTCTATAACCGCCTCGAAACGCAACTTCAGAGTCAACAACAGGTAAGCGATATTGAACACCAGCCATTAAATCAGTGCTTTTAATACCTTTACTGTCACCAAATTCCATTGAGCCAATAAAATCAATATTCGTTTTAGGTACGTTTATCTCAGCACCGCCATAAAAGCTCCAAGTTAATTCGTCAAAATCCGACTGCCCACCATTTACAGGTTCAATATACTTGGAACCAGAATACTGAGTCACCGTGATACCAGCATCAAAATGCATTAGGTCATGATCGAGTACATTGTAGTAAAAGGTATAATCGTATTTATCGAATGCTAAGTCACTAGAGTCAATCGTGGTGTAGCGAATGCTTGCGTTGGGAAGCATTGGAAATTTATGTTCAAATGCAAAATACAGCGAAGGTGAACTCGAGTCGTCTTTTCTGACTTCATTCAACTTAGTGCTTCCCCACCACATGTCAGCCCCCACTTTTCCTTTATAAAAAGAATCAGTTTCAGTCGCTGCGAAAGAAGAAGCATTAAAAGACAACAAGCCTACTAACGCAACCAACGGTAGTTTATTCATTTGAGATGGCTCCGATTTTATTTGGTGCCAGCACATGGCACTTTCAATCAATTAATGAACAAAATTCTACCACATATCTTTAAAGCGAGACGACAAACATTAGCGTCAGCTGTATTTAACGAGTCGAGTAGACAAAGTTCTTAAAGAACCAAACACCAAGAGCAATCACAATAAGCCAAGGTAAAAGTTTAAGCACGACACCCATCATGCCTAAAACAAACATCACAATTAATGCGATAGCGGTTGCAACTAGGACCGTCATAAAAGTAATACCGGTAACCAACAGCGTTGCGACAAAAATTAAAACAAAAATCAATTCAAACATTCTTATTCTCCTAACTTAGCTAATTCACTACACTTAAGACATTGCAGCATCCATACCAAGTTACACAAAGAAATAAAAACCATATAAATCAACAAAATAAAAAGCCACACCTATTTAGGCGTGGCTTCTTCACTTTATGGGAGAGGTAAATTTAGCCTTTAGTGGCAAAATTCACACTCAAAAATATTCTATACATTAAGCTCTTTAGGGATTTTAGCGAGAGCCGTTTCTATTACTTCTATTCCAGAGCCTTTCTTATGCGCATTTTCACTAATGTAGCGACGCCATTGTCTTGCCCCCGGCATACTTTGGAACAAACCAAGCATATGACGAGAAATGTGCCCAAGGCTCGCGCCATTTGATAACTCACGCTCAATATACGGATACATTTCTTCAACCACTTGTGAGCGCTTCTTGATTGGCGTGTCTAAACCAAAGATTTGCTGATCGACTTCAGCCAAGATAAACGGGCTATGGTAAGCCTCACGACCGATCATCACACCATCAAGGTGTTGCAAGTGCTCTTTAGTTTGCTCAAGAGTAGTAATACCACCATTCACCGCAATCACAAGATCAGAGAAATCTTTCTTGATTTGGTATGCGCGATCATAATCTAAAGGTGGGATCTCACGGTTCTCTTTTGGGCTTAGACCACTTAACCAAGCTTTGCGTGCATGGATAGTAAATTGCTCGCAGCCGCCTTTTTCAGAAACCGTCGAAACAAACTTAGTTAGAAACTCATAAGAATCTTGGTCATCGATACCAATACGCGTTTTCACAGTGATTGGAATATCAGCCACTTCTTTCATTGCGCTTACACAGTCAGCCACTAGCTCTGGTTCAGCCATTAAGCACGCACCAAAGCGACCATTTTGAACACGATCAGAAGGGCAACCCACATTAAGGTTAACTTCATCATAGCCACGCTCTGCCGCTAACTTAGCGCAAGCCGCTAAATCAACCGGGTTTGAACCACCAAGCTGCAAAGCGATAGGGTGTTCCTGCTCACTGTATTGAAGGAAATCACCTTTACCATGAAGGATTGCACCTGTCGTCACCATCTCGGTATACAAAAGCGTCTGCTGTGAAAGCAAACGGTGGAAATAACGACAATGGCGGTCAGTCCAATCAAGCATTGGAGCAACGGATAAGCGGGATGATGGATACATATTTGATACCTCTTAGAAATTCAACGATATAGCTCATAGCACACCGCTTTATGTGTTAGCTGTTCTTAGTGCTGAGAGAATGAACTATCACCCTCGGTTCAACATAAGGCGGGGGATTATACAGCCCTACCAGTATTGCTTCAATCATAAGCAGTCTTGGCACGCTCCCTTTCATTTCAGATCTAATTGCCAAATCTGAGCTCCTAATTGGTTTCGATAATTTCTATCAATATTCATACCTCCTAACCAGGCATAAATAGATTTATATCTAATATTGTCAGATTTTATTCTAAAAAAAGTACTATCCACGATCTAATGGTTCTCCTTATGTCCATTAAACCCATAAGCAAACCTGAATATAAAAAGGACGTATGATTAATGAAAAGAATAAATTTCTTAACAGCAGCGATTATCGTAGCTTTGGTTGGTTGTGGTGATGATGATGACTCTCCATCGCAAACCATTGATGACGCATTTATTCAAGAGAGCGTAACCGCAACTCAAGGATTGACTCGCAATTTGATGTCTCCGAGTGTTGGTGAAATGTGGGAGTATGGGAGTGACGAATCCTTCGCTCGTACAGGTGGCTCATATTGTGGAGGAGGATCTTGCCTTGATGATGTTGGCATGAGCACGGAAGAGCACCAAACTGCATTGGCTGCGCTTGGTGCTTTGAATATACAAGAAGGTAAAACTCTAAGATACCGAACGGAGTCTGATGTGAACGGGGTTTCATCTACTGCTCCAATGAGTGATGACGGTTATAGCCGATTAGTAACAGTTTTCATCAATGATAATGAACATTTAACACCTGAACGCCGCGCCCTAATTGTGGATGCTGTTGAGACAATCGAGGCACAAGTAGGCGTTAAAATATTCAACGATGAAATCTTGGATGTAAACTTGGCACAATTCGATCCTGATTTTTACCTAAACGAAGAACGCAAGTTTAAAGAAGCTATTGAATCTGGTGGTGAGTATTACGATACTGCAAAGCAGTACCGCAACTTGTGGAAGGGTCATACATACAACAGCGACAAAACACGTAGCTACGACGCAGACACCACTACGCACACAGATGTAGACCACCCTCAATACGGTAACGTTATTGAAACCGACAGCTATGAAGACATCGTTGATTACTATGGTGCTCGTGGTGCAATCACTATCTCATACGGTACGACTCACACGGTGTTAGATCCTTCATATTGTAACTACTATAAAGCTAACCATAGTACGTTCCCATTTTATGGTGGTGACACGGGCTTCAAGATTGATGACAAAGCCTACTTCACCAACAGCAACTGGCACATGGTTAATCTAGGTAGCCATAACAGTATCTGTAAGAATATGAACACCATCACTAAAGACATTATCATTCATGAATTAGGTCACGCACTAGGTCTTGGGGCTCACTTTAATGGCTTCGGCATGGACGGAATTTGGGATGAGCGAGCAATCGCCGTTTTGAAAGCTATCTACCATAACCCAGTGGCAACACCAATCAGCGAACTAACAGTTGTTGAGTAATAACCTCGCATAAGTCAAAACAAAACGATGCCACTTGGCATCGTTTTTTAGGCAGTAACTATGGGGGTAATTTCTACTCTTGATTAACACAAAAGCATAAAACCAACGCGACCAACAATGATAACCATCACTATCTAAATCAAGTGCCCCTAAACAGATATTGCCAAAAGCACACAACCACTACCTAGTAAGATAAGGCATTAATAGCGGCAACCTTAACCTTTTCCGTCAACCAAATAATAGATGGGTCAAGGTTCCTAGATTTTGACCAATACACACACGCCCCAACTTTCTGCTCTAAAAAATTATTATCCAAAATTTTTAAATTAAATACGTCCGAGTTTTTTTCCACCATTTTACGCGTAAAAATAGCTAGGTTATTACTACTTTGAACAGAAGATAGTAACCCCCAATAACTCGCAACTTGTCTTTTCACTTTTCGTTTTTGCAGCAGTTGAATGCTCGAGGGTAATAAACTCTCGAAAAAACTATGATTACCAGAGATACTTGAAAGTGTAACGTGTTGATGTTCTAGAAACTCACTCTCGCTTATCGTATTTTCAGAAAATGCAGGATGATTTTTCCGACAGACGATAACTAACTCATCATCATAAATCATGTGGGAAAGTATTGATGATTCAGTATCAGAAGAACCTTCTAGTGAGAGATCAATCGTACCTTGCCTCAGCATATCTTTGGTTTCTTTTGTACTGTGATTATCAACTAAAATCGTCACATACGGAGCTTCATCTTCAATTTCCTTAAAAAGCTCGGGGATTAAAGTGTGCTCAAATAGACTGATGGTTGATATTTTAAATACACGCTTACTCAAACTAGGATCAAATCGAGTCCTCGTCGCAGATAGTGCATCTAACTTTAAAATTGCATCAGCAATATCTGGGTAAATTTCTAACGCAAATGCTGTCGGTCTTACGCCTAACTTCTCCCTAATGAAAAGTGGATCGTTATAAATATCTCGCAGCTTTGAAATGCTTTGACTCACCGATGGCTGAGTTATCCCTAACCGCTTCGCCGCGTTAGTATATTGTTTCTCTTCCACTACTGCTGCAAAAACAGCCAGCAAATAGTACTCATTAAAATTCATATGGATTATTAATATAAATA
>NZ_VTXD01000059.1 GCF_013114625.1 Vibrio sp. 99-70-13A1 | reverse complement strand
CTTTTCCTCAGTGCTACTCTGAATTTGTCCGAGAGCCTGCGTTTACAATGCAAACAGGTTCAACAGCCTGGTATTTACACTTAGATAGTTGGGTTAAATTTGGTTTTGATATTAACGATTTACCTACACCCGAAACCATACTGAAAATGTCGGCATCTGATTTTTGCGCATTTGCTGACAGCACCTATGAGGTTGAGCTTTCTCAACAGATAGTACAAAGCATCTTTGATGGTGAATTCAATGTGGAGAGTGCGATTAGACTAAACCCTGAAGTTGAGGTGTCTGAATTGTTAGCCGAATTACCCCAACTTGGAATTTGCACATAACAAGCAATTTAAGCAGACTGTCAACGCTTGGCATTTTCAACTCGGTTTAGCTTTAGTGATTTAGGTGGTAAGTTTGAGTGTATTAGTAACGTTGTCAGCTACTTAATTGGGCGTTATGTTACTCATTGAAATTCCGCATAAAACTGGTAATTAGCTCTCATCTTTTGTAGTTCGCTTATCCTAAGCTGTATAAGTCAATCCAACTGAGGTGCTCGTTATGAGTATAGAACGTCATGGAATTACAATAGGTATTGAGCGCATTGGCTCAGAATCTGTTTTAGTGTTTAAGGCTACAGGTAAACTCACTCATAAAGACTATGAAGCTATTGTTCCTGTCTTGGATTCTAGCTTAAAGGGTATCAACTCGAAGCATATGAAAATGTTGGTCGATATAACTGAGTTTTCAGGTTGGGAGCTTCGGGCTGCGTGGGACGATTTTCAGCTTGGGTTAAAGGTTGGCTTTAATATTGAGAAAATAGCCATCTACGGTGATAAGAATTGGCAGGAGCTAGCCGCCAAAGTAGGCAATTGGTTCATATCAGGTGAAATAGAATCATTTGGTAGCTACGAGTCGGCAGTGCAGTGGCTAACGGATTAACATAACAAACAATTTAACCTGACTTACAACGCGTGGCAGTTTTACTTCTAATCGGTTTCAGTGATTATGGCGCAGTGCAGAACCACTGTATTGCGTTGCTGCGCAAGTTAATTGGGCGTTATGTTTTCTCGAAAAAATGGAATTATTCAATGGATGATAAAATAGAGTTAGCTCTTGCGGCTATAAAAGCCTCACGAGGAACAGAATTAGGCGAATATGGTATAGATCTGTTTGTATCACACCACTTAGATGAAATATCTGCAACAGCATGGCTAGTAATCTTAGGTAATGAAAACCCAAATTTTGATGATATTTTTTCTGCACTAGTATTGAATCATGTAGAGGATGGTGTGTACGATTTCACATTGCCAAATGATGTAACCAGTTACGTGGTTAGTGTTGTATTCGATGAAGCTGGTCAAGTCACCGATATTTCGATGGAAAGCTGAAACTACAAACATAACAAGCAATTCAAGCAGACTGTCAACGCTTGGCATTTTCAACTCGGTTTAGCTTCAGTGATTAAGGTGGTAGGTTTAAGTGTATTGGTAGCGTTGTCAGCTACTTAATTGGGCGTTATGTTTTTCAATGTTTTAGCGCATTTTTCTCTAATTTAAAATCTAAAAGGATGTCAGGTTGGCTAATAAAAAAATATGGGCGTATGCAAAACAAGTTGATGGTAATTATGTTGTCGGTGAAAAACATCCAAAAAGAATATTTTACATTTGGGAAGTCCTAAAACTTAAAAGTGAAGATATCCATGAATTCAATAAACTAACTTTTATGAGTACGCATAATGACCCTACTAAAAGAGTCGAGTTATCTCCTATAAAAACTGGGTTTTATAGGTATCCGAAAGGTTATGTTTCATCAGAGGTAAGTAGTGGGGATTCTGACTCACTTTCTCATTCAATAGCAATTCAAGTCTTATCCGAAATGGAAGAGATAAAATTTAAAATTTCAGATAATTTCGAGTTTATGCTGAAAGTGGGTAGCATTAGGTCAAATGACCTTAAGATACAGCTAACAAATAAAAATAAATATTCTTATTATTATCCTGATCTTATTTGCAGTTTTGGAGAACCCTCTGAGCTAGCTATGAAATGGGGCGGAAAGTTAGCAATCGAAGTTAAGCACACACATGCTTGCGAGCCAGAAAAAATCACTGATTTTGAAAGTCACGGAATACCGATAATAGAAGTTAATATTGAACCTATTTCAATAGAAAAAAAGTTTGATACGAAAAACCCGACGCCTGATAATTTAGAAAGTTATTATAATTATTTGAAATCTACTTTTGGAAAGCAAGTTTTTGGTAAAATTTTATCAAATCCAGTTTCTGTAGATTATTTTAAATTTATTGTAAATAAGAAGAATTCTGAAATTAAGGATCACCAAAGCAAGCTCTTAACAAGCGAAGAAAGCTTACAAAAATCACTTACAAAAATAAAAGAGATTGAATCAAAATTATCATTATCTATTAAGAGTAAGAATACCATTGTAAGGGAACGTGATGGTTATCAAGAAGACTTAGTAGAACGTGATAATACAATTATCGAAATGGAGAAAAGGGGCTTGGGGTTCTTTGTGTCAAAGTTCTTTGGTTTCAAATAAGTCTATGGTCGGAGCAAAAAAACATAACAAGCAATTTAAGCTGACAGCCAACGCGCGGCATTTTCAGATCCAAATGGTTTAGGTGTAATCGGTGCGTTGCTTTGGGTTCAGGTTTGCGTTGGTCTGCAACTTAATTGGGCGTTAGCCGTCACGGCGAAAATAGCAGAAACGGCATAAATATTAGTTGTTTACAAACATGTGGTTGGATTTGGTAACACCTCTGTCGTAAGTGCAAAATGTGTCAGTAGCAGCCTCAGTTTTACTGTGGATCTTGATGTTGGTAATAACTTCAACAGCTCCAGCGTCATAGCAAGCTTGTTGTGCGTCTTTCACCACTTCGAGGAGTTGATTTAATTCACCTTTCATTGTGGTTTCCATTGCACTTACTTGAAACGGTACACCAGAAGCTTTGACAGCCTCAATTGCTTTGTCTACTACTTCAAAGTTATTGCCTTCTTTTAGTCTAGGAATAACTTGGAAGGCAAGCATGACTTCATTGAGTAGTGGTTTCTGAGCTGACATCAATAATTTCTCATCGGTTTCTGTTGGTATCGAATGGCGTATAGTAACATTGTTTCTAGTGCCGAGGTTTACCCTTGAGAGTAACGGCTAACAAACAATTTAAGCTGACAGCCAACGCGCGGCATTTTCAGCTCCAATAGGTTTAGGTGTAATTGGTGCGTTGCTTTAGGTTCAGGTTTGCGTTGGTCTGCAACTTAAATCGTAGAATTAATCAAGCAAGACTCAACTAGGTTAAAGGCCTTAGATTGTGTTGCACAACTGGGTTTGCCTCAGTGCTTTATAGCCGCTGGCTTTGTTCGTAACGTGGTTTGGGATTCATTGCACAACTTCGAAAAGCCGACACCACTGAACGATGTGGATGTTATCTATTTTGATTCTGATGAATTACATTCTGAATCTTACTTGTTATATGAAGCACAACTTAGTAGTTGGATGCCTGAACTTAATTGGCAAGTACGTAATCAAGCCGTGATGCATGAGCATAATGGTGATGCTCCATATACGAGTTCATTGGATGCAATGAGTTACAACGGGTAAGTCAAAAAGGTTGGCTGGTCAGGTGGTCATCGTTGAGAATTGCGCCATAACAAGCAATTTAAGCAGACTGCCAACGCTTGGCATTTTCAACTCGGTTTAGCTTCAATGATTTAGATGGTAAATTTGAGTGTATTGGTAGCGTTGTCAGCTACTTAATTGGGCGTTATGTGCTGGAGGGAAATTGGCATGGAAGTTATTATTGGCAAGTCAGATCAGATTATCGAAAAGGCTCAAGCTATTCGTTATCAAGTTTTCACAGTTGAGCAAAAAATCCCTAATAAAGTGGATTTTGATGGTCTAGATAGTGCTTCTGAACATGCTCTTGTTATGAATGAAAATCAACCTGTGGCAACTGCGCGTTTAACTATTGATACTGATGGTTCGTCTGTCATGGCTAGAGTCGCAGTGCTCGAAGCGTATCGAGGTCATGGCATCGCCTCAATGGTTGTTAAAGCGTTAATGGATCATGCTACAAGTCAAAGTGTCTCTTCAATAGAAATTCATGCTCACGGTTATTTACGAAGTTATTATGAAAAATTTGGCTTTGAATTTATCAAAGAAGTAGAAGTTGTTGGTAAGCATCAACTAATAGAAATGCGTT
The DNA here is from genome assembly GCF_013114625.1 of Vibrio sp. 99-70-13A1. GTDB lineage: Bacteria > Pseudomonadota > Gammaproteobacteria > Enterobacterales > Vibrionaceae > Vibrio. Next base: position 10,223 of record NZ_VTXD01000059.1, on the reverse strand, counting down.
ATCAAACAGTACGCACATAACAAAACGTTTAAGAGTGATTCGCAACGCTCGGCGGCTTCAGCTCAAAGTTTAGCTTAAGTGTTTATGGCACAATGACTTAAGTTTAGTGGTAGCGTCGCTCACACCTTAACGTGGCGTTAGATATGGCTGGCTCATATTTCACTGACGTATTTGGCTTTAGATAGACAAAAGATATAGATATTATTAACTTCAACCGTAGGGCTTGGTAAGTGTTTAAAAATAGGTATGCAATCGCTGTTGTTTTGGCTTCGATCTTTTTAATATCAGCATGCACTAAAGTAGTGGAAAGAAGTGAGCTTGAGAAACTTATACAAAGTAAACAATTCGAACCTTTAATGGATCTCGTGGATGTTTACATTAAAGAAAATGAAGAAGATGATTTTGGTTACTATGTTAAAGCTATCGCTTTGATGAATTTGGATGGAGAAAGCTCCGATATATTATCTGTTCTTGATACGGCATTTTTAAAGTCACCTGAAGATAAAATAACAAATTATTCATTTTCAATGAGTGTGATGCTTTTGCAGAATGGATATTGTGATGAATCCTTACCGATAGCATCAAAGATGGGTTTTAACTTAGATGATGCGGAATCAAGTGAGTTTTACTTGCTTGGGACCGGATATGTTGATTGTATCTCTCAAAATAACTCTAAATCAAAGAAATTCGTAATCACTTTGTATGAAAAGTTACTTGTTTTGACTCGGTATAATCATGAGCTAACACAAAGTTACATCACTTATTTAGCAAAAATTGATAGATTAGATAAAGCTGAACATGTGCTGTATAGATACGGCTTGCATAAGCCAAAATCGAGAAATCTCAGTGATTTACTTATTCATTTAAAAACAGAAAATGGTAAGGCTAATACAAGAAAATAGGTGAAGTAGTCCTGCCTTCTATTAGTTTATCTAGTCCCTCGATGTATTGGTTATCAGTAATAAAAGCAACGAAATGATTTTATAGTAGTGCTTTTTGCCAACGTGGAGAGCTAAACGCGAGCCAATCTAACAAGCAATTTAAGCAGACTGCCAACGCTTGGCATTTTCAACTCGGTTTAGCTTCAGTGATTAAGGTGGTAGATTTAAGTGTATTGGTAACGTTGTCAGCTACTTAATTGGGCGTTATATTTCTCTTGAGTTTCACTAAATAAAGGAAGTTGTATGAATTTGGATAAAGCTAAGAAACGTATCGCTAAACAGGTTAAAAAAGGCTTCAATGGTTATCCAAAAATCACCTTGTCGTACTACGGAGCTACCAAGGAATGTGCAACGGAAGTAGCGGTTCAATTTGTGTTAGCTGAAGGCGACAGCGTTCAAGAAGAACGTTTTTCTTGTGAAACTGAAATTAGAAATAATGAGTTAATTCAAACGACTTTACTCAAAATAATAGAAAGGGCTAATGTCAATTCAGTGATTGAAATTGAAGGTGTCACTATTCTCTAGCTCTGCTTGGTATCCATTGTCAATTGGCTTGGTCATGTCTGAAATATAACAAGCAATTTAAGCAGACTGTCAACGCTTGGCATTTTCAGTTCGGTTTAGCTTCAGTGGTTTAGGTGGTAAATTTGAATGTATTAGTAGCGTTGTCAGCTACTTAATTGGGCGTTATAAGGCTTATTTAAACTTGGGAGGGTTGGTATGTTGAATAGAGAAAATACTGGGCTTATCGTCGTTGATATTCAAGGTAAACTCGCTCGTTTAGTTTATGAAAGTGAAGCTTTAATTTCTAATTGTCAGAAACTCATTAAAGGCGTTCAGGCTCTAGAATTACCGATTATTACTCTCGAACAAAATCCTGATAAATTAGGCTCTACTGTCGAAGAGCTCAATACAGTCCTTAATCACGAGCCTATAACTAAGTTTTCTTTTAACGGATGTGAATCTTCAGAATTCTTGAGTTCAATTAAAAGCCAAAAAGTAGATACCTGGCTAATTTGCGGAATAGAAGCGCATATTTGTGTTTATCAAACAGCAAAAGGTTTGCTCGAATTGGGTTACAAAGTGGAGCTTGTCAGTGATTGTGTTTCATCTCGAACTTATTTAAATAAACAGCTCGGCGTTAGTCGTTTACAAAGTATTGGTGTAGATATTACAGGTGTGGAAATGTGTTTGTATGAACTTGTAAAGGACTGTCGAGCCCCTGTATTCAAGAAAATTTTGGGGTTAGTTCGTTAGTAAAAAGTCTTATAACAAGCAATTTAAGCAGACTGTCAACGCTTGGCATTTTCAACTCGGTTTAGCTTCAGTGATTTAGGTGGTAAGTTTGAGTGTACTGGTAGCGTTGTCAGCTACTTAATTGGGCGTTAGGCATCAACTAGGAGAAATTCGTGAGTTTATTAAGAGATATACAAGCATCAGTAATATCAAATGATGCAGAATTAAGTACAATTTTTCTAAAGCTTAGGTTGCTTGCTGCTCGTTTGGGAAGCGATATTCTAGGTGATTGGGTAAAACACGAGGTTTCTGGCTACCCTGTCGATGTAGATTTGCCAGAATATAGGGTTGTACCTGTGACGTATAAAGGAACATTTTCGGGTCCTTTTAATTCAGGAGTTAAAAATGCACCGATTCCATCTCAAATTATAAATAAACTTGCGGGTGACACATGGATTAATCATCAAGTTCGAGAGGGCATTGCTGCGATTGACGAGTTAGTTAGTAGCTCAAAAGAGTCTGGTTCGCTACGCTTGGACGCTGCAGATTTGATTTTAATGGTACAAGGTAGAGTTTACCCAGACTATGCGTGTAATGAAGTTACTGGCGAAATTCCCCGTAGTTCTTTCGTGCAAATTCAAACAGAAGTCCGGAGTCGAGTACTCGAACTAACGTTAGAGCTTGAAAAATCTATTCCTGCCGCATCTGAAATCAAACTAGATCCAAATTCAGTTGAAGTGATTGATCAAAAGAGAGTGTCTCAGATTACCAACCAAACTATTTATGGCAATTATACAGCTATTAGTAATAGCGGTGACGGTGCAAAAATTGACGTTAAATCCATACAAGGTGACTCTTCTGCGCTAACTGATCTACTTGCTGGCTCTGGAATATCAACAGATTCAGCTAAAGAATTAGCTAAAATTGTTTCTCAAGAAGAGCCAACTTCACCTGAAGAGCCTCTAGGCAATAAGGCTAAACAGTGGTTGATTGACAACCTAAAAAAAGCAGAGGATGGCACATGGAAGGTTGGTATATCTGTTGCTACTGATGTTATCAAAAAAGCAGTAATGGGCTACTACGGACTGTGATAAATGCCTAACAAGCAATTTAAGAGTGATTCAGCACGCTTGGCATTTTTGGTTTGGGTTTAGTTTGGTGTTTACGGCGGTCTAATTGAGTGTCGTGGTTGCGTGCTTCACACCTTAATTGGGCGTTATGGCTTACAAGTTGTTAAACCTTAGATCAGTATCTAAGGTTTATAATTGGCAGGTTTTATGAACAAGAACCACAACATCCACTAGGCGTTTCATGTTTGATTTCTTTCTCTGATTTATCGCTTTCTTGAGGTGTCTCTTTTGAGGTTGACTGGGTTCCCTCAGTAGTTTCTGTTTCTTTATTTTGAAATATCTTTTTGATTGAAAATGTCATATTAGTTTCCTCATGAATCAGCGGTAGTGGAATTAGAATACCAGAGTAATTTAGTCAACTATTGATGTGGCACATGTTTTAGGTTTTCTCGTGCCAAATCGCGTACGCCATAACAAGCAATTCAAGCAGACTGTCAACGCGTGGCATTTTCAACTCGGTTTAGCTTTTGTGATTACGGTGGTAAATTGGAGTGTATTTGGTAGCGTTGTCAGCTACTTAATTGGGCGTTAGCCCTCAGAATAGGATTTAAAATTGTTTGAATTTCATATAAAAAGAACGAAGTTTTTGTTGGTATTGCAAGGAATTGCTTTAATCGGAGTTTCGTTGATGTTATTTGCTGTGCTTTCCCAAATATCTCAGTTTCTTTTCTCGGATTTATTATTTGTATTACTACCTGTTTTGTTGATTGCTAGCCTTAATGTTGTCAGCTTTTACGGTCTTTTTAAGAAACAGCTATGGTCACTTAAATTGATCATGGGACTTTATTTTATACAATTAATAGGCATTGAAACGCCTGACTTCTCATTTGCACTGTCTGCAGGAGTCGAATTCCCAATAAGTGTTACATTCAATGAATTGACCTTAACATTAAATATATTAGCAGCCTTAGTTCTTTGTGTTTCTTATACAAGCCTAAAGTCATTAAAACAGGGCTAACAAGCAATTTAAGCAGACTGTCAACGCGTGGCATTTTCAACTCGGTTAGCTTCAGTGATTACGGTGTTAAGTTTGAGCATATCGGTAGCGTTGTCAGCTACTTAATTGGGCGTTATGTGCTCGGAGGAAATATGCAATACATCGAAATCAAAAGTAGTGAAATTCCACTAGAGTTATTGCTTGAAGCTGATCCTTCTGAAGCTAGTATCGCTTCATATTTATCTGATTCATGGTGCTTTGCTGCAGTAGACAATGGGCGAGTTTTAGCGGCTTGTATCGTTAAAGCACAGATCAACAGTCTTGCTGAGATATTCAATGTATCTGTATCTCCAGAGCTACAAGGTCAAGGTATTGGCTCTAAGTTACTAAAGCTTGTTCTATCTCTGTTGCCAAGCAAGGGGATCAATCGTGTTGAGCTTGGTACGGGTACATTTGGCTATCAACTTACTTTTTATCAGCGTTTAGGTTTTCGAGTAGACTCAATAATCAAAGACTATTTTTTGCTAAACTACCCCGAGCCAATCTATGAAAATGGTATCCAACACAAAGACATGCTGAGATTGTACGTAAATATTTAGTACGCACATAACAAAGCATTTAAGAGTGATTCGCAACGCTTGGCAGTTTCGCTTCGCTCAAGTATAGCCAAGCGCCGCTCACACCTTAATGCGGCGTTATACGTATTAGGTCAGAGGAAGTATTATGCAGTTATTTTTCCATGATGTTGGCTTAAAAGGAGCTAATGCAGATTTCCCCAAAACTGTCTTTGGTGAAGTCGCTGTTTCCGACATCGTCGAACATTGTCCACCTCATCTACAAGCAGAAATAGAAGATAAGCTTCTAGCTGAGTTTCCCGATGGCTGGTGTAACGTCTGGGGAGTTCCTGATGGTGCCAAGAGTGTTATTCGTCAACTTAAAGTTGACGATGTCATGCTTCTAATCAAGACCACTGGTGGTGATGGTGAAATGCCTGCTCTTTGTCATGTAAAAGGCTTTTGGAAAGAGCAGCTTTTAAACCTTTCAAACTTTTTGTGGGGAAGTAGTCATTTCCCCTACGTGTTCTTTTTCAAAACTCAGTATATCGAACTGACTTGGTCCCAGTTCAAGAAAGATGTTCAATATATGCCTAACTTTCGACCGTCAGGAAATGTTTATCGTGTGAAAAGCGATCGACTTGAACACTTTGGTGGTTCAGGAGGCTATGTCAGTCATCTTTTACAAAAAACATATGTAATCGATGATTTAAGTGACTATGAAATTCGAGAGAACTCACCAGAGCAGGAGTATGCTGAGGGCGAAAGGCTGGTACGTGAAGCTTCGTATTTCAAGCGTAACTCTAAGTTAGTAAAAGACGCAAAAGCCGAGTTTGGTTTTATATGCCAGGTTTGTGATTTTGATTTCGAGTCAGTGTACGGAAAAGAATTAGGCGCTGGGTTTATCGAGTGCCATCATAAGAACCCGCTACACGAAAAAGATGAAAACTACATCAGTACATTAAATGACGTTTGTGTGGTTTGTTCAAATTGTCACCGTATGCTTCATCGCACTAAGCCAGCAATGAAACCAGAAATTCTAAAATCAAAGCTGCTCAAAAAATACGTATAACAAACTGTTTAAGAGCGATTCGCAACGCGTGGCATTTTTACTATGCGTTGATTTTAGTGTTTAAGGTGGTGTGCGGCAGCATCGGTATTGCGCTGCTCACACCTTAACAGGGCGTTATGTTTCCGTGGAGATAATATGAACAAACCAAATGTAGAAGACATTTATTCTCTTATTGGTGTAGCCCTAGTTAATATCCAGTCTTTAGAGTCCCTAATGAAGTTTTGCACCACGTTTGTTCTGCAAGGCGGTGGCTTTATTGATTTTGAAGGGTTAACAAAACTGGAGAAAAAAGAGAAGAAGAAAACTTTGGGTTACTTTATCGGGAGAGTGAAAGAGCGAGCAGATGTTCATCCCAATCTTCTCCTTCTTTTGGAAGCATTTCTCGAAAACAGAAACATGTTAGTTCATAACGTTGACTCAATTCCTAATTGGGATCTCAGTACAGTTGAAGGGACAAATACGGCAAAGGTATTTGTCGGCAACCTAATTCGACAAACAAGAATCCTAACTCAGATATTCAGCGTCTTAGTCACTGCTTGGCAGCAGCAAGTTGGTATTGAAATCAAACTTGGGGAGAGCGAGCAAAAAGTACTTGATGAAATTCAGCTAGAATATGGTGTATTTATAGACGAATTGTTCATGAAAAAAGAAACATAACAAGCAATTTAAGCAGACTGTCAACGCTTGGCATTTTCAGCACGGCTTAACTTCAGTGATTTCGGTGGTAATTTTGAGCGTATTGGTAGCGTTGTCAGCTACTTAATTGGGCGTTAGGTTTATAAATTGGAGTAATGATGAAATCCATAACAAAAGCAATAATTTTCATTGGACTACTGTGTGCTTTAAGCGGTTGTGGAGTCAGTACCAAAGTTAAAACGTCCCCGTACAGTTTTGATTTTTTTAACAGTAGCTTTTATCGTGGTTACACTGTTTTGGTAGAAGAACAAAGTTGCATGAACGCTATTGAGTATTTTAGAACTGGTCTCGATAACGACGAATATGTAGAAATATCGACGCTATATTATGATTATTGCATCGAATCGGATGAATCAGAAGTCAGTAATTATTTTGTATCCAGTTTAAGTATACTGAATGGGGATAGTGATAATTGGCGTAGCAATGGCTTATCTGATGATGAATTTACGTGGATAAATAGCATGTCGAAGCAAGGTGGTACAGTAGAGCAATTTGCCATCGGAAAAATGTATTTAAATGGATACATTTTAGAAAAAAATAAAGAAAATGCATTGTACTTTTTGGCTTTGTCTGCAAAAGGTGGATATGGTCGTGCGCAAATGGAATTAGCTCTGATACTGATGGAAATTGGAGAGCAGCAGAATGCTCTTCTTTGGTTAGAGGAAGCATCTAAAAGTGGCTATCCTAGAGCCAAAGAAATGTTGGAAGGCATGAGGTTGATATTATAAACCTAACAAGCAATTTAACCTGACTTGCAACGCGTGGCAGTTTTACTTCTAATCAGTGTCAGTGATTATGGCGCGGTGCAGTACCATCGTATTGCGTTGCTGCGCAAGTTAATTGGGCGTTATGAGTACAGGATGGTTAGTCTTGAAAAAACAACATAAAATGAATGAAATACCAGATGATCCATTTTTAATGCCGCCTCCTTATTGGAGAGGAAGCTCTGCAATTTGGCATATCAATGAGGGGCTTTCCGAACTTGCTGAGAAGCTTGAGGCGTTGGAAAGTGCATATGAGGTACAAGAAGAACAACTGGAATTGTTCTATGCAAAAAATCCTAGCTTCGTTGAAGATGAGGGGAGTTTGGTTCAATCAAATGAATTTTGGGATATTGTCTCTAAGTCACTTAAGCTCTCGGATCAGATAAAATTAAGAATTGAAAGAACCATTGTAATGGCTGCCATAGATGTTGAGGAAAACATAAATATGGTATGCGTTTACAATCTGAGACGTGAGATGACGGAAATTATCGAAAAACTATCACCTATAGAAAAGTTCGTTATTTTGGGGTCAGTTCTTACAAATTCAAATGTGAAGGGTACATCAGAATATGGTGAGCTTCAGAAACTCATGAAGTATAGAAATACGTTTGCTCATGGGCATAATACAGATAGACCAGTTAAGTCTCTACAGCACAACCACTTCATTCACCCTGAACAATACTCATCATTACCGGAAGAACTCGAAAAGCTAAAAGAGTATATGCGTGGTTATTTCAGAATTAATCAATTCGTAAGGTCAATGAGTAAAAATGATTATGCAAGTGGGGATAGTGGTGATGAAGATGACTTGAAACCAATATTGGAGAAAATTTCTCTATATACATTTGTTAGCGAAGAGTAAGGGTTCGGGAGAAATGTACTCATAACAAACAATTTAAGCTGACAGCCAACGCACGGCATTTTCAGTTCCAATTGGTTTTGGGTGTAATCGGTGCGTTGCTTTGGGTTCAGGTTTGCGTTGGTCTGCAACTTAATTGGGCGTTATATTTTATCTGAAATCAGCGTCTTAAAATTAAATATGAAGTAGGTGACTTGCCGCTTTCTCAGGCTGTCAATTTAATCTATTTTCAGCCGTAAAACATGCCAATGTTCGTGGGTGCTTAATTTTGGATTCGAGTCGGGTTGTTTGAAAGTGTAACTGGCTCAAAATCGCGTTAATGATATTTGCGTTTTGAGCTTTGTAATCGTTGGAAAATTGAAAGGTTTCGGCTTTCTTCTTCATTCGTTTTTAACGGTGAGTATGGACTTCTTTCTTATCAAAGTGATTTTCTGTTTTTAAGTGTCACTTTCAATTACAGCGCGTGAGTTGAGTTAGAAAACCAAGTTAACATCGCAATTCTTTATCAAGTAAATCAACCTATTGATGTAAAATATAACAAGCAATTCAAGCTGACAGCCAACGCGTGGCATTTTCAGTTCCAATTGGTTTGGGTGTAATCGGTGAGTTGCTTTGGGTTCAGGTTTGCGTTGGTCTGCAACTTAATTGGGCGTTATGCTTAGGAGGCAATATTGAGTATTGTGAGCTTGATTATTAGTATATTTTGTGCGGTTTTCGGGGGCTATTCTGGGCATTACTTTACTCAAAAAAGCTATGAGAAGAGAGTTTCCAAGCTTGAAACCGCATTTTACAATGAGTTTAGATATATAGTCTCTGAATTAGAGTTATGGCTACCAACTTTAGTAAGCGAATATAAAAATCCTCTTGTTGATGGCTATTCAGGTCGCCCTGAATTGGATTTGTCGTTAGTTAATGCGTTGATTATTGAATTAGCAGGAACTCATGCTATTTGTCCTCCAGAGCAGAGGAAGTTGATTATTCGTCTTAAAGCTGTGTTTAATGGGATAGAAGCGAAGGATAAAAATCGAGACTTATATATTAAACGATGGTTAGAAAATGGCGATTCGATGGGTAATAACGATAAGCGGAATGTAAGCTGCGGAGTTTCCTTTCATACTGCAGAATTGTTAGCCGAAGTAGCCAAAGTAATTTTTTATCTTAATAAGCTCATTGAAGAACAATCTCGTTTTAATTTGCCCGATTACCACACTAACTTAGATTACTCTAAAGTTGCTTGTAAGCGTTCAAATTTGGATTTTGATTCTTCTTTTTGGGATCTTATTTATCGACGTTTAGGATTCCATGCTGAAGAATAGCATAACAAACAATTTAAGCTGACAGCCAACGCGCGGCATTTTCAGCTCCAATAGGTTTGGGTGTAATCGGTGCGTTGCTTTAGGTTTGCGTTGGTCTGCAACTTAATTGGGCGTTATGTTGCGGTTCAAATTTATCGTATTTAAAGGGTTGATATGATTGTACTTAGAGAAATGCGGCAAGATGAATATCCAGATTATTGTCAGTATTTTATTGACGATTACAGTCAGGAAATTGCCGAAAATTATGGTCATTCTTTAGATCTTGCTATCGAGTTAGCAAATAAAGATCTGCACCGTTGTTTTCCTGACGGGCTTGAAAGTAGTGAGCATTCTCTACTGTGTATTGATGCTGAAATCGACGGTAAAATGAAGCTTGTAGGTTATCTCTGGCATTCAGTGAAAATTGAAGATAAATCTACATTTATTTATGATTTTTATATTTCAAATGAGTATCGAGGCTTTGGCTATGGTACTCAGTCAATTTCAGAGCTTGAAAATCAGTTGAAATCTATTGGTATTAATCAAATTAAACTGAGAGTGGCTTATCATAATGAGCGTGCGCTTAAGTTGTATAAAGACGTTGGTTTTGAAATTACAGGTTTCAATATGTCAAAGAAGATAGGCGAGTAGCCTCAACATAACAAACAATTTAAGCGTGATTCCCCACGCTTGGCATTTTTGGTTTGGGTTTAGTTTAGTGTTTACGGTGTCCAAATTG
>NZ_VTXD01000058.1 GCF_013114625.1 Vibrio sp. 99-70-13A1 | reverse complement strand
GTGCTAATCATATATGTGACACCAAATCGAATATGGTCAATTCATTCCCTCAGAAAGCAATATATAAACCAAATTGCACAAAAAATTTAAAATAAATACATAAACCTTTAATAACAATGACTTAAATTTATTTATCATTTATAAAAAACAACTAAAATTTGATTGTTTGTGCAATTTTCAAATCAAAAGCTTTTACTTCGAGCTCAAAAGATCAATGTGTTAAAACCAAGTATTCATAAGACAATAAGTCTATTTAAACGTTCAAAGAGTTAACATTTACAGGCGCTTCTTCACAGTTATTTGCAACATACTCAAATAAGCAACACCTTCGGCATTTAATATAATATTGTTACAACAATTGTTACATACGTACATAAATACGTAATCAAACTGAATCCAATTTGTCATAACCAGTGTTTATATTGCTTCCCATACAAACAACTCAATTGGTTAGTCACAATGAACACAAGAAAAATAAACTTAACACTAAAAAGTGCGATTACCGCTGCGCTTCTTTTTTCTGGGTCTTCTCTTGCTATGGACTCTCGTTACGAAGATCGCTCAGGTAACCTTGTTGCCGATGTACCGAGCAACCAATCTGAATGGATTAGCCCAAGTACGCTAATTTTTGCTTATACGCCTGTTGAAGATCCTGCAGTATATGCGGATGTTTGGAGTGAATTCTTATCTCATCTTGAGAGAACAACAGGTAAAAAAGTTCGCTTCTTCCCTGTTCAAAACAATGCAGCACAAATTGAAGCAATGCGCTCTGGTCGCTTACACATTGCAGGCTTCAACACAGGGTCTACACCACTTGCCGTAAATTGCGCTGGTTTTGCTCCTTTCACTATGATGGCAGCTAAAGATGGTTCTTTTGGTTACGAGATGGAAATCATTACCCATCCAGGTTCTGGTATTGAAAAAGTTGAAGACCTAAAAGGTAAGAACCTTGCATTCACCTCGCAAACGTCTAACTCAGGTTTCAAGGCACCTTCTGCGATTCTCAATGCTGAATATCAACTAAAACCTGAACGCGATTTCACCCCTGCATTCTCTGGTGCGCATGACAACTCAATTCTTGGTGTTGCTCATAAAGATTACGATGCGGCAGCCATTGCGAATTCAGTATTGAACCGCATGCTTTCAAGAGAAGTCGTCAAAGATGACCAAATTAAAAGTATCTACAAATCTCAAACCTTTCCAACGACAGCTTATGGTACTGCGCACAACCTAAACCCAGAACTCCAAGAAAAAATTCAGAAAGCATTTTTTACTTTCGACTGGGAAGGCACAAAGCTTCAAGAAGAGTTTGAGCGTAATGGTGAAGCGAAATTTGTTCCTATTACTTACCAAGAACACTGGGAAGTGATCCGAACTATCGATACCGCAAATAACGTTTCATATACCTGCAGTTAATTATTGAGCACTAAACGGCTTGTACTGAGTAAACCAAACAACGGTTTATTCAGGAACAAGCCGTTTTTATAGGAAATTTATGTCTACTCTCATTCTCAAGGGACTCACCAAACATTACTCCAATTCTGATAAAGCACTGACAAATGTCAGCCTAGCGGTTAACGCAGGCGAAGTTGTTGGGCTTATTGGACCATCAGGAGCTGGAAAATCGACCCTTATTCGCTGTATTAATCGATTAACAGAGCCCACCAGAGGTGAAGTCATTTTCTCAAATACCAATCTTGAAACCTTATCTAAGCGTCAACTTAGACAATCAAGACGTGAAATTGGAATGATCTTCCAAGAGTATGCTCTGATTGAACGCTTAACCGTGATGGAAAACGTGCTTTCGGGTCGTCTTGGATATGTGAATTTCTGGCAAAGCTTTACAAGGCGTTTCCCTGAATCGGATATTCAAGCAGCTTATGCCCTACTCGACCGTGTGGGTTTATTAGAACATGCCAATAAAAGAGCAGATGCACTTTCTGGCGGTCAACGTCAGCGTGTTGGTATTGCTCGAGCCCTGGCGCAAAAGCCTAAGCTACTCTTGATTGATGAACCAACTGCCGCACTTGATCCCCGAACTGCCCGCCAAATTATGCGTTTAATTAGTGAGATCTGCTCTGAGCAAAAGCTACCAGCCATCATCAATATTCATGATGTTCAGTTAGCTAAACAGTTTGTTGACCGTGTTGTGGGTTTGAATGCGGGTTACGTCGTATTTGACGATAAACCAAATCAACTATCAGAAGATGTATTAACTAAAATTTATGGTGCCGAAGATTGGAGCCAGCAAACTGATGATGAAGATGAAATTGTCACGGTTAGTCCCCTTGTCTCGGTTAACCCTCAATTGCCAGAGGCAACGGCATGATAGAGCACTCCCAAAATCAGCTTGAACAGTATTCAAAGTCCGCTCAATCATATGCTCAAAAAGCTCAAACCTATCCGAAACATTGGACAAAGCCGCCTCTGATTTCAAATGCTTGGCTACGCTGGGGCTTGCTTGTTGTAATTGCAGTCTATTTGTATCTTGCTACCCAATCGGTACACGTCAACTGGGCTCGTATTTATGAAGGAAGCGAGCGTGGCTGGCAATTCATCCTTGCGTTCATGAACCCTGATTTCAGTGGTCGCTGGGAGAATATTCACCAAGGGCTTATCGAAAGTTTAACCATGACTCTTACTTCAACTGTGGCTGGTGTCATTCTTTCTATTCCTTTTGGTTTAGGTGCCGCTAAAAACCTCGCGCCTATGCCCGTTTATTTATTTTGTCGTGGGTTTATTTCTATTGCTCGTAGCTTGCAAGAAATTATTGTCGCGATCTTATGTGTTGCCCTGTTCGGCTTTGGTACGTTTGCTGGTTTTGTCACTTTAACCTTTGCAACCATTGGCTTTCTTGCAAAATTATTCGCTGATGAAATTGAAGCTATCGACCCTGCGCCACTAACTGCAATGCGTGCAACAGGGGCGAGTTGGCTGCAACAAGTCAACTACGCCATTCAAGCACAAGTAATGCCTCGTTTTATTGGGCTTTCTATGTACCGCCTTGATATCAACTTCCGTGAATCGGCTGTGATAGGCATTGTCGGAGCCGGTGGTATTGGTGCGACTTTAAATACAGCAATGGATCGTTATGAGTACAGCGCGGCAGCCGCGATTTTATTGATCATTATTGCCATTGTGATGTTGTGCGAATACTTATCCACCATCATTCGCAAACATGTGCAGTAAGGAGTTAAGCATGAGCACTTTAAATGAAACATCACAAAACTCCATCAATCAAAAACAATGGCAACGATACAACAGTAAACAAAGCCTAATGCTATGGGTTGGCTGGCTTAGTTTTGTTGCTTTAACTGTTTTTGCTTGGCAAGTCATGAACAAAGATACAATTTGGTACTTTGTCACGGATTCACCCAATCAACTCGCGGATATTTCTTCGCGTATGTGGCCTCCAAGATGGAGCTACCTAGATTCACTTTGGAGCCCGCTATGGGACACCATCAACATCGCAACATTAGGCACTTTACTTGGGATTGTTTTGGCCTTTCCAGTTGCGTTTTTAGCGGCGCGGAACACCACACCAAGTACCACGTTTATAAGGCCTATTGCTCTTTTCATCATTGCTGCAAGCCGTTCAATTAATTCACTAATTTGGGCTTTATTGCTTGTTGCCATTATTGGCCCGGGCTTACTTGCTGGTATCATCGCTATCGCACTTCGTTCAATTGGTTTTGTAGCAAAGCTCATGTACGAGGCGATCGAAGAAGTGAATGTAACTCAAATGTCAGCCATTCAAGCGACTGGGGCTGCGCCTCTTCAAGTTTTAAACTACGGAATTCTTCCGCAAGTAATGCCAAGTTTCATAGGAACCAGCTTATTTCGTTGGGATATTAATATTCGCGAGTCGACAGTTTTAGGCTTGGTTGGCGCAGGCGGGATTGGTTTGAAACTTCAGGAATCAATGGCGATGCTAGCATGGCCCCAAGTCACAGTGATTTTCTGTGCCATTCTGGTGACAGTTATTTTTTCTGAATGGCTTGCAGCCAAGGCACGAACAGCGTTCATTTGATCCGCGATATTAGCAATATATAAGTTAAATCAACGAACATAGACGAAACCAACCAACATAAACCAAATCAGCCACACATTGTGTTGGCTGATTTTTTATAGGAAACAACACAGAGGTTAGACTGGGAATCACGTTTAAAATCGAATTTCGTTAGTTACAGAACCTACCCCTTTAATTGACACTGTCACTCTATCTTTGTCTGATAATGCATGAGTTTTACCCGGCGTCCCCATAAAAATAAGATCACCCGGTTTCAAGGTGAAATAATGGCTCAAATAACTGACGACTTTTCTTGGGCTATGGATCATAAGAGCGGTATTTTCTTGATGCACAATGTCGCCATTAACCCGTGTGGTCAGTTCAACGTTGTTATAGTCAATACCTCTCGCAATTGTATGACCAATAGGTCCAAACCCATCAGATGCTTTTGCTCTTAACCATTGCAGATCGTTGTTTTGCCAAGTTCTTTCAGTAATATCATTTCCTACCGTGACACCAAAAATTGCATCTTCTGCTTCTTCTTGGCTAACTTTACTCACTTCTTTACCGATTACGATAACGAGCTCTCCTTCAAAGTGCACATTTCTAGCATCAAAAGGTGCATGAATTTTTTCACCAGAAAGAATCAATGAAGATGGTAACTTTAAAAATAGCGGAGGTGGTAGATCTGGGTGGGAAGCAAAATGGCTGACGTAATTCATTCCCACTGCAAACACTTTTTCAGGAACAGTAGGCAATAAATAAGAAACATCCGACTCATTTATGGGCTTGATCTCGCTATCAAGCTTGTATTCATCGAATATGTTACCAGTTATCGGTGTGATTTTTTTATCGCTCAACAGCCCATGCTGAATTTTTCCCTTATGTTCATAACGAACAAAATGCTCAACGTCTGCGATTGCTGTTACCGACACGATAGAAACTAAACAACCAAGAATCCATTTCATATAGTTCATTCCATTATTTATTCACACTAGTACATTACGAATACGACGATACAGAGATCAGTATAGACGCAAAAATCAAGAATGCCTTGGTAAAACAAGGTGTTGTGAAAATAAGGCGTTTGAATTTACGAGGTAACGAATTACAAATTTATCGCTTTAATATCTTCCCTGTGTATTGGCGACAGTAAAGGGGATGGTCATTGATAGGAAGGAAGGAAGGAAGGAAGGAAGGAAAATTACTGCTTTGTGTCGTATATAACATCACATTTTGTTGTAGTAGAGAACAATGCTGCCACCTTTCAAATTCGATCCGTAATTGAAATTCACACCTAATCCGATGTTGTCGACCCAATCCCACTTGGTTGGATTATTGAATAGCCAGCCGAAAGAAGCTTCATAGTAATGATTAGAACCAAACTCTAAAACCAACTCATCAGACATATCAATTCGTTTTATGCCCGCAAAGATCGTCTGTTTTTGATCGTAAATATCAATAAACGCTGTGGCCTGATTCGTCACATACCCACCGTGTGGGTTACCCGCATCTCTTGCTTCCCCCCACGTGTAGCCATAAAAATATTTTAATTGCGACCCAAAATGCCACTTACCCCAAGAGGTTGGTAAGTCATAGTTAAGTGCCACTGCAGTTTCAAAAATATTGGACCATGCTGATGTATTCAGTAACAAACCATCAAAAGTTTGTTCAAACAATTCGGAAAATGGGCTTCGAGCATCGTAAGTGTTTTTGTAATAGATTAAGTGGGAAGTCACGCTAGGCGTGAATGTAAAACCGTCAGCCAAGTGCATCTCATAGCCATATCCGACAGAACCACCAAGGGTAAGCTCCTTAATCGTATCTTTTGGCTGTGAATCATTAATTAGTGAAACTTCCTCTTCCGTGTCTATAGCAAAAGCTTTTAGCATTAATACAGAACGATTTGGGCTACCTTCAATATCAAAGTGATAAGTAAGAGGTAAAGCATAAACTGATTTTTCTTTACGATTTTCTAATGATCTTTGATTACCAAGATCATCATTTTGTGTATGGAAAACACCATTAGGATCAAAGCTTTTTATACCAAATTCGATCGCATCGCTATCAGTGAGAATGATGGATGTGGCAAATCTACTTTCGAGGAGATCGCGCGCGGCTTTGTTTACGTTGAGGGCAGCTTTAGCTTGCTCTGAAAGTATAAGAATATTGAACGCACAAATGCCTATCAGTATGTGCGTGATATAGCACTTTCCTTCCCGCCTAGCTTCCATACATCAATACCTCTGAACAAACCATTCGATAAGATTATAGAAAACAAGCGGATAATGATAAACAAAAAATAAAGCCAGAAGTTAAACTCCTGGCTTTATAGTTGTCTCAATTAATTGTCATTTCATACCTTATCAAAAAACTTGATAAGGTAATTACGTCATTACAATCGTGAGAAGGCACCATTCCATGAGTATGTCTCACCAGCAAACTCAACAGTGTGAGTTGCTTGCTGCGCGTCTTCAGCTTGGTTTGAAATACCGTAGTGGTAAGTGTTACCAGAAGTAGTCTGAATGCGAACAACAGTCCCGACACTGTTATCGCCCACAACAGATACTGATTTAACTAGACCACGAGCGCCTACAGAGGCTTCGATAGACTCGTTAAAGTAACCATGTGTTTCTAGTACAGAAGCAAACACGTGGTTTTGACCAGACTGACGTAAGATAAGCGCAGGCTCACTCTTAAGGTTGAAGTCTGGATCGTTAGCGCCAGTGCGAGCAAAAATCACTTCACTGCCTGCATTCGCGCTGGTTACTAGGCTGTAGTAGCTGCTGTCATGTAGCCAGCTCACTAGAGAACCTTCTTCGTTTACTTTACCTGAAGCAACATTCCAAAGGTGTTGGTAACCGTTGTCTTCACCTAACGGCTTAAGCGTCGTTTCGATGTTGTAATCGAAATCAGTACGGATAATTTGACCAGAGTGGTGAACTGGTAGGTCGTACTGGTGCTCGGCGTCAGCTTCAATGCGGTATACATCAATCACTAGTGGCTTCTCGAACTCAGGAAGTTCAGCAAGAATCACACTGCGTTGCATGTCTACACCTGCGTAGTACTCAGAAATCGTACCGCTCATACCCTGTAGAGACTTATCGTCTGCTACGAAGAAGTGCTTCTGACCAAACTTAGACTCAGCTAATGCGGTATCAAAGTTGTTCTGTGTTTTCTGATCAACCGTTACGGTGTTGTGAGCAACAGTTTGCTTACAGTAAGACTTGTTCTCTGGGATGTAACGGCCGCCAAACTTAGGCTCAACGTTTACCCAACGACCGAAGCCGTAATCGTGCAGTACTTCGTGGCCACGGTTGAATACACTTAAGTGCAAACCATCGTAGTGACCGTGGTCTAACGCAGAGTGGTACTGGTGATCAGAACCGTGTTGACCAAACCAGATCAACGCCATTGTATCGTCGTCCTGCTCGTCACGGTGACGAAGGATGCTTACGCCGCCTTTTTCGCCTTCAGGACCGTCAGTTACAAACAGGCTACCCCAGTTGAATGCTTTGATGTCGTCTGCTGCATCAACAGCGTCAGACAGTGTTTTACCAGAAGCATGAACCCAAACATCTTGTTGGTGATTAGCCATACCAAGTAATGTTTCAGTCTGCTCGTAACGGTGGTAACACACAGACGTTGCCATGATAACGCCTTCATCGTTGATAGAAATCGTCTTCGATGAATCGTTCAGAGCTGGCAATGTTCCGTCTGGGAATGCCGTTTTAAATACCGCGTAAGACGTTGTCTTGATCACTGAATCGTTGAATTCGTAGATACCAAGTTCAGGCTGACGACGTTCAATCGCTTCTGCAAACAGGTAGATTGGACGTAGAGAGAAACGGTGGTAGTAAGGACCTTCCATGTAGTAGCCGTCTGGCGAAAACAGTTGGTCAAGTTGCGCTAAGAAACCGCCGCTTACTTTGTCTAGTTTCAGACCGTAAAGCGCTTTGTCTACTGACTCTTGATCGTTGATCGCGTACCCACAGATACCTACTGCTGCCACTGCCCATAAGCCGTGGTTGTGTACGATATCGAAGTCGTGCGCGTAAGTCACAACGAACATTTCGATCATCTGCTTAAGCAGGTCGTCTTCGATAAGACGCTTTTGATCTTCAGAGATTGTGTGGTAAATACAGCTGTAAGCACAAGAAGCGTAAAGCATCCACATGTTCTCGTTCAACGTTTGGTGGAACAACTTACCCGGAGGGTTAGAGTCACGGCTTACGTTGCTTTCAAGTGTTGGGTATACCGTTGCGTAAGCAGTTAGCATATCAACGATGTAATCACGGTACTTTGTTTCCTCTGTGATAAGGAACAAACGACCCGCTAGATCCATGTGGATGTAGTTTTGTTTGTGACGGTTGTGTTCGTAACCGCCGCCTTCACCGTGACCAGGTACTTCAATACCAACTTCAGCCATGTAAGCGTCAGTTTGTTTAATATCGCGAGTCAGTGCGTTACCTAATAGGCTATCCTTGCCAAGTTCTTTACGAAGCTCTGCTGCTTCCTCAAAGTTAAGTAAAAGTGGTTGATAGCTCATTATTATTTCCCCTGCTCTGCTGTGCTTGCTAATTCTGGGTTTAAAATTGTTTCTACTGAGTAGAAGCCCGTCCAGCTGTATACTTTGCCGTTCAGTTCTACTTTGTGTTCAGTACTGTCAGTCGCGCCAAGCTGGTTGCTGATCATCACTGTCACATTTGATTTCTCAGTGATGACTTCTACTACTGAACCTACGTTAGTGTGAGCCACTACTTTGATGTCTTTTACAACACCACGTGCACTTACAGATTGCTCAAATTCTTCGTTGAAGTAACCGTGCGTTTCTAGAACAGAAGCAAACAGTGTTGATTCACCTTTGCTACGTAGAATGAACGCAGGCTCTGAACGTAGGTTGAAGCTTGGATCATTAGCACCAGTACGAGTAAAGATTACTTCAGCATTGTCGTTAGACGTTGCGCCTAGCCATGTGTAGTAAGTGTTGTTTTGTAGCCAGCTAACTAGTGCTGTGCCCTTCACTTCACCACTTGCGACATTCCAAAGGTGCTGATAACCAAAGTCACTACCTAGAGTATTCAACTCTTTATTCGCTTGGTATTCAAAGTTCGTGCGAACAATCTGACCTGCAAATTGATGTGAGTAGTCGTATTGGTGCTCGCCTTCGCCGCCTTTTGAAGAGTCTAAGCGATATAGGTCTAACAATAGCGGAGATTCTAACTCTTCAAGGTTTAGCATGAACACGCTGCGTTGCATGTCAAAACCTTGGTAGTGATCGTTAGCGAATGCACTCATGCCGTTAATCTGCTCGTCTTCTACTTTAAAGAAGTGAGGTAAACCGTGTACTGAGTCTGCACGTTCAACGTCAAAGTTATTCTGACATTTTTCGTCAATGGTTACCGCATTGTGAGCAATCGTTTGACGAGCGTAAGATTTATTTTCATCTAGGTAACGACCGCCGAATTTTGGCTCAACGTTGACCCAACGACAGAAGCCGTATTCACGTAGCACTTCTTGACCACGGTTGAAGAAAGAAATACCTAACGTATCAAAGTTACCGTGACCCATACCATGTTGACCGTAGTTCATCACTAACTGAGAAACGTCGCCTTTCTTATCCTGCATACGGATAAAGCCTTGCGCGCCATTATGACCTTCAGGACCTTCGCTCAATTCAACACTTGGCCAGAAAGGCATGCCGATTTCTTGTTCAGCAGAAGCCGCTTCGTATGCTTTAGATAGCTCAAGACCACATGGGTGCATCCATACTGCATCTTGAATTTTTGCCATACCAAGAATGTTTTGGTCAACACCCTCAGCTGAAGAGTAATGTTTGCTGTAAACACTTACTGCAACTTGAACACCCATATCTGTGATGCCCATTGTACGAGAAGCATCGTTCAGAGCTGGGAATTCACCGTTAGGGTAAGCTGTCGCAAGCATTGCTTGTACTGTGTTACCAATCACGCCGCCTTTGTAGTTGTAGATATCAACTTCTGGCATGTGGCGGTGAATCACTTCAGCGAATACACATGTTGGTCGAATCGCGTAACGGTGGTAGTAAGGGCCTTCCATGTAGTAACCAGAAGGAGCAAATAGTTGAGAGATTTGCGCTAAGAAACCGCCAGTGTCGTTACGATCAATACCGAATACAGACATTTCTAAGTATTCACGCTTACCTAGAGCCAAACCACAAATACCCACAGCCGCGACTGCCCAAATACCGTGATTATGAATACGGTCGAAATCGTGAGCATATTTAACAGTGAACATTTCTAGCATTGGTTCAAAAATACGAGATTCAATATTGTCACGTTGTGCTTGAGTAAGCGTAGATTTAACGCACGAGTAAGCCAAGCTGCTGAACATTAACCAGCAGTGCTCATTAAGAATTTGGTGGAATAAACGACCTGTTGGGTTCGTATTTTTCTGTACGTGATAATCAAAAGTTAGGTATTTATCTGCGTACTCTTCTAGTAATTCAGTTACAAAATCAGCATATCTTTGTTCTTTAGTAATCAAGAACATGCGACCAGCTAAGTTCATATACGTGTAGTTTTGCTTGTGACGGTTGTGCTCGTATCCGCCAGCTTCTCCATGACCAGGAACATCAATAGGTAAGCGCATAAACGATTCTAAATCTTTTGCATTCGCAGCAATGGTTTTGCCCATTAAGCTAGAACGACCGACTTCTAAATGAAGCGCTTCAATTTCCGCTTCTGTCAACAATACTGGTTGTGTAGTCATATTCTTTTTCACCCTCAATAAAGAGTTTGTTTGTTTAAACTTAGGTTTGATTCATAAACTTTCTATAAAGTAATACAATATGAGCTTTAGTAATACTAATTCATCTTAAAATGATGACCATAATCACATAAAACCTTATAAAC
>NZ_VTXD01000057.1 GCF_013114625.1 Vibrio sp. 99-70-13A1 | reverse complement strand
TGCTATCCCCACCACTGTTACAGCCTGTTGATAGCGCAGCAAACAATAAGATGGGTGCCCAATGAAAAGTAATATGCATTTAGAATTCCTGATACAAATCTTGAATGGAATACAAAGAGTTATACGCTCATCGTTTATCCAGCCGATTTTGAAAGTTGTAATGATGTCCTAACCGATACACCGCACGAACTATGAAAATGCTCAAAGGAAAACCTGAGTTTTGTTAATAAAAATTTGGGTGAGATGCGTGTTTTTTCAGAAACATATAGATACGAGCTTTAGAAGGAGAGGGACGTTGGAGGCGGAAATATAGATAGGCTAAGTATGGCTTTAGTTCAACTAGCTTTTGATGTAATAGCTTTGGTTTTAATTGCTTTAGTTTTAATAGCTATAGTTAAAAAAGACGTTCGGTAAAATAGGATGGTGAGGTGTCTTGCTGGTGGGCAATTAAATTCGTTGCAACTTAAATAAGAAAAATCCGAGTGCGATTAAAACACTCGGATTTCATAAAAGATATATTCGCTTTCTCGTTATTACTTAACTTTGAAGATACCTCTTTGTTTCTCTACTCGACTACAATTAATCTTCGTAGTTGTCGATGCTTGGGCAAGAACAGATTAGGTTACGGTCGCCGTATACGTTATCTACACGGTTAACAGTAGGCCAGTACTTCGAGTTCTTTGTTGCTTTCGATGGGAAGCAAGCCAGTTCGCGAGAATAAGGGCGATCCCATTCTGCGCCTGAAAGATCAACTTGAGTATGCGGTGCGTTTACTAGAGGGTTGTTGTCTAGTGGCCATTCACCGTTTTTCACTGCTGTCATTTCATGACGAATTGCAATCATCGCTTCACAGAAACGCTCAAGCTCTTCTAAATCTTCTGATTCAGTTGGCTCAATCATCAATGTACCCGCAACTGGGAATGACATTGTTGGAGCGTGGAATCCGTAATCCATTAAACGTTTAGCAATGTCTTCTTCACTGATGCCCGTCTCTTCTTTAAGCGGACGAATATCAATAATACATTCGTGCGCAACGCGACCATTAGTACCGCGGTAAAGAACAGGGTAATGCGGAGCAAGTTGTTCCATCAGGTAGTTAGCATTCAGAATAGCGACTTTCGTTGCCTCTGTCAGACCCGGTTCACCCATCATAGCAATGTAAGCCCAAGAGATAGGTAGAATTGAAGCACTACCTAGATCGGCAGCCGATACTGCGTAGTCAGAACCCTGTACACCGTTTTCAATGTGACCTGGTAGGAAAGGTGCTAGGTGTGATTTAACACCGATAGGACCCATACCCGGACCGCCACCACCGTGTGGAATACAGAAAGTTTTGTGTAGGTTCAAGTGAGAAACATCAGAACCGATGAAGCCAGGTGAAGTAAGACCAACTTGAGCATTCATGTTCGCGCCGTCTAGGTAAACCTGACCGCCCGCTGCGTGTACTTGTTCACACACTTCTTTCACTTGCTCTTCGTATACGCCGTGCGTAGAAGGGTAAGTGATCATGATGCTTGATAGGTTGTCTTTGTGCTTCTCGATTTTCGTAGCTAAATCTACCATGTCGATGTTGCCATCTTCATCACACTTAACAACCACTACTTTCATTGAAACCATCGACGCTGTTGCAGGGTTAGTACCGTGCGCAGAGCTAGGGATCAAACAAACGTTACGGTGACCTTCACCGCGGCTTGCATGGTAACGTTGAATCGCGATCAGACCAGCATATTCACCAGATGCACCAGAGTTAGGCTGTAGTGAGAAATCGTCGTAACCGGTGATTTCACATAGCTTCTCTTTAAGATCTTTTGCTAACGCTGTGTAACCAGCCGCTTGCTCAAGAGGTGCAAATGGGTGGATAGAACCAAACTCAGGCCATGTTACAGGGATCATCTCAGCAGCAGCGTTCAGCTTCATTGTACAGCTGCCCAGCGGGATCATGCCGTGCGTTAGTGAGAAGTCTTTGTTCTCAAGCTGTTTTAGGTAACGCATCATTTGCGTTTCGCTGTGGTGAGTATTGAATACTGGGTGAGTCAGGAATTTTGACTCACGACGGCAGTTTTCTGGGATTGCTGCAAATTCATTTGATGCAATGTCAGAAGATAGCGCTTGAATGTCTTCTTTCACGTCGAAGATTGCGAATAGAGCATTCACGTCGTCGATCGTGGTTGTTTCATCTAGGCTGATGCCGATTTTACCCTTAAGAAGGCGTAAGTTGATGTCTGCTGCTTGCGCTTTCGCGTACAGTGCATCTGTCTTATCTTCAGAGTTGATCGTAATGGTATCGAAGAAGCTGTTATTCGTTAGCTCGTAGCCAGCCTTTGTAAGACCTGCCGCTAAGATAGCCGTCATGTGGTGTGTACGACGAGCAATGGTACGAAGACCTTCAGAACCGTGGAATACAGCGTAGAAAGACGCCATATTCGCTAATAGAGCTTGAGCGGTACAGATGTTCGAAGTCGCTTTCTCGCGGCGGATGTGTTGTTCACGAGTTTGCATTGCCATACGCAGCGCTTGGTTACCGTGAGTATCAATAGATACACCGATTACACGACCTGGCATTGTACGCTTATGCTTTTCACGAGTACCCATGAATGCAGCATGTGGACCGCCGTAACCCATAGGAACGCCGAAACGTTGCGCTGAACCGATTACTACGTCTGCGCCCATTTCGCCCGCAGGCTTAAGAAGAGCTGAAGCTAATAGGTCAGTAGCAACGGTTACGAGTGTTTTGTTTGCTTGAGCTTTCGCAATGATGTCTGTTAGGTCTTTTACTTCACCAGTTGTGCCTGGATATTGAACCAATGCACCAAAGACGTCTTGCTCTGTAAGTGTTTCAAGAGCACCAACCATGACTTCAAAACCGATGTATTCAGCACGAGTCTTAACGACTTCTAGTGTCTGAGGGTGAACATCATCTGCTACGAAGAATACGTTGCTCTTACTTTTACCAGCACGCTTACACAGTGTCATTGCTTCGCCAGCCGCTGTCGCTTCATCAAGAAGTGATGCGTTCGCGATTTCCATGCCCGTTAGATCCATCACCATTTGTTGGTAATTAAGCAGAGCTTCAAGGCGACCTTGAGAGATCTCTGGTTGGTATGGTGTGTACGCTGTGTACCAGCCTGGGTTTTCTAAAACGTTACGTAAAATAACGTTTGGAGTGAATGTGTTGTAGTAACCTTGACCGATAAAAGTACGCTTAACTTGGTTCAAGTTTGCGATTTCTTTTAGAGACGTCAGCATATCCATTTCACTAAGCGGAGCCGCTAGCGTCATCGGTTTCTCTAAACGGATTTGTGCAGGCACGGTTTCGTCGATCAATGCATCTAAGCTAGCAACATTGATAGCATCAAGCATTTTTTGCTGGTCTGCTTTATTTGGGCCGTTGTGGCGAGCAACAAACTCGTTTTGAGTACCCAAGTCTTTCAGTAATTGGCTTTGAAGTAATTCTGTCATGATATCGTTCTACTTTCTCTCTATAGGAACCGTGAGCTAGCCCCTAAAATTAAGCTGCTCAAAAAGAGCAGCTTTATCGTGATCGGGTTACCTAATTAGTCTTCTTCGATAGAGCTTAGGTATTCTTCAGCGTCTTTAAGGTTGCCTAGTTCAGATGCGTCAGACATCTTCACTTTAACAATCCAGCCACCTTCATAAGGTTCTTCGTTAATAAGCTCTGGGCTATCTTCTAGCTCTTCGTTAATTGCAACGATTTCACCAGTGATTGGCGCATAGATGTCTGATGCTGCTTTTACAGATTCAACAAGAGAGAAGCTTTCACCAGCTTCGATTTCGTCTTCTGTATCTGGTAGGTCAACGAATACAACGTCACCTAGCATTTCTTGAGCGTGCTCAGAAATACCGATTGTCACAGTGCCGTCACCGTTGTCTTTTACCCACTCATGGCTGTCTGCAAACTTCAGTGTATTGTCCATTGCTAATTCTCCAAAAATTTATGAGATGTTAATTTAAAAACGAGTAATTATTTTTAACAGTCTTAACGGTAAAGAGGGAAGCGTTTGCAAAGCTCTTTTACTTGCTTGCGAACACGTTGCTCAACTTCGGCATTGCCTTCAGGGCTTTCAACTAACCCATCTAGTACATCACCGATCCATTGACCGATAAGCTTGAATTCTTCAGTACCAAAACCACGAGTGGTTCCAGCTGGTGTACCTAAACGAATACCCGAAGTAATCATAGGTTTTTCTGTGTCAAATGGTATACCATTTTTGTTACATGTGATCCCTGCACGCTCTAATGCCTCTTCAGTTACGTTACCTTTCAAGCCCTTAGGGCGAAGGTCAACCAGCATTAAGTGCGTATCAGTACCGCCAGTCACGATATCACAACCGCGAGTTTGCAATACTTCAGCAAGAACTTTTGCGTTATCGATCACTGAATCAATATAAGTGGTGAATTCAGGACCAAGAGCCTCACCAAATGCAACCGCTTTAGCCGCGATAACGTGCATCAGAGGGCCGCCCTGAAGACCAGGGAAAACTGCAGAGTTGATTTTTTTGTTGATGTCTTCGTGATTGGTAAGAATCATACCGCCGCGAGGACCACGTAATGTTTTGTGCGTCGTTGTTGTCACTACGTGTGCGTGCGGAAGCGGGCTAGGGTGAGCGCCAGTAGCAATAAGGCCAGCAATGTGTGCCATATCTACCATTAAGATTGCGCCGACTTCATCAGCGATTTCTCGGAACTTTGCAAAATCGATTACGCGTGGAATAGCACTACCACCAGCAATGATCATTTTTGGCTTACTTTCGATAGCTAATTGACGTACTGCTTCGTAATCAATTTCTAACGTATCGCGATCAACACCGTACTGAACGGCATTAAACCATTTACCAGACATCGCAGGGCGAGCACCATGAGTAAGGTGACCGCCGGCATCTAAAGACATGCCTAAAATAGTGTCACCTGGTTGAAGAAGTGCAAGCTTAACGGCGCCGTTTGCTTGGGCACCAGAGTGAGGCTGTACATTCACGTATTCGCATTTGAAAAGCTGTTTAGCACGTTCAATAGCAATGGCTTCAACAGTATCAACATGTTCGCAACCACCGTAATAACGACGGCCAGGGTAACCTTCGGCATATTTATTCGTTAGGCATGTGCCTTGAGCTTGCATTACTGCTTTTGAAACGATGTTTTCAGAAGCAATGAGTTCGATTTGTTCGTTTTGGCGTGTGTTTTCTGCTTGAATTCCAGCAAACACCGCATCGTCTGTCGCAGCAAGAGTCGTAGAAAAAAAGCTGTCTAAGCTATGGCTTTGGTGTGCGTTGTTCATTGTCGATGACCTTTCATTTTAACCGATGGTGAATCTTTATTATTGTTCCATCAGTATTACGTTAGTTTCTGCATTGTTATCGTTTGCGTCATTTTTGTAATTACGTCAAACAATCGCTTGTAGGGTCAATGCAGTACGAATTGGTCCCCAAAAAAGTAGGGTAAAAACAGCTTAAGCAAATGTTAAAACTATCATTCGCTTCGAGCAGAAGTAGCATCTCTTCATCTAACAAGTCGATAACATAGCTTTCCTGTGACAAACAATCAATCAAAAATTTCCTATAGGAAACAGATTTTCTCATTATGTTACCGAGAGCACGGTTTATTTTACTGTGTGCTCTTTAATCAACAAAGGTCTTCGTGCAACAATAATATTTATAGACAGGATGCATAAAAATAACGAGGGACCTATGTCAGAAGACATCTATGATGAGTACCCATCTTTAACGTTGGCGAAAGAGTCGCTAGACCAAAATATAGAACCCTTGAAACTAGGGCAGAGAATCAAAGAGATACGAAGTAAGTTGGGCATTACTCTAGAAGAAGCCAGCCAAAGAACAGGTTTGGCTCGTTCTACGTTAAGCAAAATTGAAAATGAACAAATCTCTCCGACTTACCAAGCGATGCAAAAGCTCGCTTTAGGTTTGCAGATAGATATGCCTCAACTCTTTGAACCACCAAGAAAAAAGGTGGCAACAGGGCGTAGGGATCTAACTAAGTCAGGGCAAGGTAAACCCCATCCAACACCTACTTACGAGCATGAGCTTCTGGCCACTGAATTATCGAACAAAAAGATGATGCCTTTTAAAAGCCGAGTGCGAGCGCGTAGCTTTGATGAGTATAGTGATTGGGTTCGTCATGATGGTGAAGAGTTTTTGATGATCATATCTGGCTCAGTTATGTTTTATTCTGAATTCTATGAACCGGTTTCAATGAGTGAAGGGGATAGCATGTACTATGATGCGAATATGGGGCATATGTTGATCTCTTCGAGTGTTGATGATGCTCATATTTTGTGGGTGACTGCAAAATAAAACAAAGAAGAATAAATTTCTTATAGTGAAGGCAACCGTTTGCTTTTGTTGCTAACTTCGATTAACAAGCGCCATTTTGATGTGAAAATCATCAAAATGGCGTTTTTCTTTTTCAGTCCCAAATGTGATTTAATTGTTAAATGTCACATTTTAGACTGTTTTAATCTTGTTAAGGCTATAAAACTGCCTCATGCTTGTTTACTATAGTGAACAAGGTTTACTCATGTAGATCATGGTTTATTGAAGTGAATTCTTGGGAATTTGATTTACGCTTAAATTAGGTTCCCACTATCTACCGGGTCTTATCGATATTTGTTCAAGGTATCTTATTAGTAAGATCTGTAATCAAATACATAAGAGACGACTCTTAATAGAGACAAAGCGGCAGGCTTAAATGAAAGCCCTGCAACGCATGGAGAATAAAATGACTCAAGAACAAGCTAACTTACTGAACACACCATTGCATGCTTTACATGTTGAAGTCGGCGCTAAAATGGTTCCTTTTGCTGGCTATGATATGCCCGTTCAGTACCCACTTGGTGTTAAGAAAGAGCACTTACACACGCGTGCTGCTGCTGGTTTATTTGACGTTTCGCACATGGGACAACTTCGCCTACATGGTGAGAATTCCGCGAAAGTACTTGAGTCACTCGTTCCGGTAGATATTGTTGATCTCCCTGCTGGTAAACAACGTTATGCGTTTTTTACTAATGAACAAGGCGGGATCATGGATGATTTGATGGTTGCTAATCTAGATGACCATCTTTTTGTTGTGGTAAATGCAGCGTGTAAAACACAAGACATTGATCACTTAACTGCCCATCTGCCTGCGGATGTTGAACTAGAAATTATTGATGATCGAGCGTTACTTGCATTGCAGGGACCTAAAGCATCTGAAGTTCTGGCTCGTTTCCAACCATCTGTTGCTGACATGTTGTTCATGGATGTGCAGAAAGTGGATATCGATGGCGTAGAATGCATTGTTAGCCGTAGTGGTTACACAGGCGAAGATGGTTATGAAATCTCTGTACCAAACGATCAAGCTGAAGCTCTGGCTCGTAAATTAACGGGTGAAGAGGAAGTAGAGTGGATTGGTCTTGGTGCTCGTGACTCACTTCGTCTTGAATGTGGTCTTTGTCTGTACGGTCATGACCTAGATACAACGACAACTCCAGTAGAAGCAAGTCTTCTATGGGGCATTCAAAAAGTGCGTCGTACTGACGGTGAACGTGCTGGTGGTTTCCCTGGCGCTGATATCATTTTAGAGCAAATTGCGACTAAAGATGTACAACGCAAGCGTGTTGGTTTAGTGGGTCAAACTAAAGCTCCAGTGCGTGAGGGTGCTGAACTATTTGATGCAGAAGATAACAAGATTGGCGTAGTGACAAGTGGTACTGCTGGTCCAAACGCAGGTAAGCCGGTTTCTATGGCTTATGTACGTACGGATTTGGCTGTTATTGGAACGGAAGTATTTGCTGAGGTTCGTGGTAAGAAGCTAGCGATGACCGTTGAGAAAATGCCATTTGTACCGCAGCGTTACTACCGAGGTTAGCATTAACTTGCTAAGAGATTAGCGCAGTTTGCTATGAGGTTAGTAAAGTTTGCTGGAAGATGATGGTTCATTGTTACTGTTACTCTCTTAAACTTATACTAATTTCCGCCAGTAAAAGTTGAATAATAGATAAACCTACTGAGTCTTCATCAGTAGGTTTTTTGTTTTTTATTAGACGATTAACATTATTCTCATAGCTTTCAAATGATGATTCGAAGTGAAAAATAGATCTAGCAGCCAAATCAATGTCACCATCCTCGATATTCATCTCATTCATGCCTATTGATTTAACGCTACACTTGTATTAACAAAGAAAATTGTTTGTAGTAGCTGAGTATTTCATAAAGATGTAATGGAGCAACATAATGAAGGTGAATCGATTATCTATAAGTTTATGTTTATTGCTGTCAGGCTTTGCAAGTGCAAGTGCAAGTGCAAGTGCAAGTGCAAGTGCAAGTGACAGCAATGATGTTTCGAGTTATATAGTTAATGGTGAAAATGCATCAGTCAGCGTATTTCCTTCAATAGCGAATTTATTTCTTGATAGCTTTGAATATGATGGGAAATATTTCACAAATCCTTTTTGTGGTGGGACTATTTTAGATGAGCACCATATCTTAACCGCCGCGCATTGTATCTATGGCAATGAAGCTATTTCACTTTTCACCGTTATAGTGCCTCAATTGCAAAATGTTCAGGACTACCCTCTAGGCGATATTCAAAGAAATAGAGTCACAGAAATTTACTATCGCAATGACTACAACGATGATATCAATTATTTCTTAGAAAACGATGTTGCTATTTTAAAGCTGGAAACAGCCATGAACATCGATACTGTTAATGATGTTATCCGTAGACCGAATAGTGAGTCTTATCGAAGTGATCAGATCAACACGAAGTTCACTGCAGTAGGGCACGGGGATACCGTATCAGGCTATGATAGTAATGATCAGTTATTGCAAGTTGATTTAACACCCGTTAGCAATAGTGCTTGTTCAACGGTGTTTTTTAATGGGGAACGAATAACCACTAAGCAAATTTGTTTTGATGGGGATTACAGCTTTTTAACAAGGCTTAAAAACGGTACCTGCCAAGGCGACTCTGGCGGTCCCGTTTATTGGCATGATGGAAGTGAATACGTACAAGTAGGGATCACCAGCTTTGGTCCATCATCATGTGGTGCAAATATAGGAGTGACCTCCGTATTCACCGAAATTCATGATTACAAAGATTGGATTGATAGTGTTTTGGCTGGCGGGGAAACTCCCAAGTCGACTAGCTCTGATAACATCAGAACTAATTACTTAGCAGTAAATGGTGAAATTGAATATTTTGGTAACAGCCCAGCAGGCGGTGACTCTTCAAGCAGCAGTAGCTCTAGCGGAGGAAGCATTTCCATATTGGGATTGCCACTTATCTTGTTAGCGGGTTTAAGACGTAGAAAATTTAAATTTTAAGTGATGATGTAAAAAGCCGCTCAAGTTGAGCGGCTTTTTATTATGTAAACGTTTCAGTTGCCGATAAGTTACTCTGTGTTTCCGGTTGAAAGTAGTTTTGGTTGACAGTAATTCTGGTTGAAAGAATTCCGGTTGACAGTTTAGAGCAGAGTCGTTAATTCAACAGCACAGATAGCGGTTTAAGTATGACTTGTTTTAAACTCAGCAACAGCAGTATCCATATCATTGGCTTGCGCCGATACACTATCTACTTCAAGTAAGCATTCTTGCGCTGAATGCATATTGTTATCTGAAATTCCGTTAAGCTCAGTTATAGACTCACTGACTTGATTCATCACAATACCTTGCTCTTCAATGGCAGAAGCAATACGTTCAGAGTTGGCTTGGATAGTGCTCATATCTGTGATTATTTGGCTTAGGCTAGAGTCGAGTAATTCAGAATCTGAAAGAGTGGCTTGACCTTGCAAATTACACTTGTCGATATCACCTACAACAGTCGACATTTGACTCTGAATCGCAGAAACAACCTTAGTAATCTCTTCTGTTGATTGATGTGTACGACTTGCGAGTGCTCTAACTTCATCGGCTACTACTGCAAAGCCTCTACCTTGTTCACCTGCTCGTGCTGCTTCAATTGCTGCATTCAGGGCAAGTAAATTAGTTTGTTCAGCGATTTCTTGGATGATGTTGACCGCACCGCCAATTTTATCGACATGTCCATTGAGTGAATTAATCGATGTTTGGCTATTTGCTAGAGTTGATGAAAGCTCACTGATGTTCTGCACGGTTGTTCTCACGACTTCACGCCCACTTTCTGCATTATTGGCAGCTTGCTGAACACCTTCAACGGCAATAGTTGTACTTTCTGATATCTCATTAATGGTAGAGACCATTTCTTGAACAGAAGTTGCCATTGTTGCCGTGTGATCCGCTTGTACATGAAACTGTGTAATAACGCCTTCAAGCTGGTTATGCATGTTGCCAGTGCTACCAGATAACTGCTTAGATTTATCTTGAGAGCCAAGAATGAGGGCTTCAATCTTATCTAGCAAATTATTGAAATGTTGACCAATAGAGGTCAACTCATCATTGCCAGGTAGGTTAGCGCGAATCCCAATATCATTCGTTTCCGATATTTGGCTGATAATATTAGATAAAGATTGAACCTGACGGTTAATTGAGCGAGATATTTGAAAAATCAAACCTGAAATAATGAGAAGGACAACACCTGAAACCAGTTGTTTAATAAAGGTTAGGCTCTCAAGTTGCTGTGTGTTTTCTTCATGTATAGCGGCAGAGAAA
The DNA here is from genome assembly GCF_013114625.1 of Vibrio sp. 99-70-13A1. GTDB lineage: Bacteria > Pseudomonadota > Gammaproteobacteria > Enterobacterales > Vibrionaceae > Vibrio. The sequence goes on along the minus strand of NZ_VTXD01000057.1, from coordinate 692 downwards.
GCCTTAAATTGTTCTTCAACTGCATGAGATAAAGAGCGTGTCTCGCCTAGCAGTCCTTCGTTGTATTTTAGCCCGATAACTTTCTCTTGCTCGATAAATTGACGGCTAGAATCAATCAATTCAGTACTGTTAATTGAAGAGATTAAATCGAAATTATAGACCCCGCTATAAACAGCCTTATTAAATAGTAATAAGTCTAAAGCTTGCTTTGTTGAAGCTTGGGAATACGCAGAGTCAAAGGCCTGGTTATATGTACCTTTTAGCCCTTCTTTACTACTTAGCCCCAACTTCTGGTAGCTGAACACTAATTTTTTGAAACCTTGCTGATATGACACTAAATCTTGACGAAGATTGTAGCTAGAAGGGAGTTGATGCTTTTCTAATATGACAGAGAGTTGTTTCTCTAAATCTAAAAACAGAGTGACATTAGACTCAAACTTGTCTAAATATTTAATGTTGTTTCTGAGAAGAAAGTCTTTCTCATTCCTACGTAAATGAAGTAAACGAGTCTCTAATTGGGAAACTAGATTAGTTGCTTGATTCAAATCTCCAGTGGTTGTCGCGAAATGTGTTGCTGTAAATAATAGTGTTAATACACCTAATACGGCAATAAAACCAAGCGAATAAAGCTTCTGCTTAATGTTCATCATCGATCCTTAACTATTGTCTTTATGCATATCTCAGAAATATAT
>NZ_VTXD01000056.1 GCF_013114625.1 Vibrio sp. 99-70-13A1 | reverse complement strand
AAGATAAGAAGATAAGAAGATAAGAAGATAAGAAGATAAGAAGATAAGAAGATAAGAAGATAAGAAGATAAGAAGATAAGAAGATAAGAAGATAAGAAGATAAGTGAGTTTATATACTCTCTGAACGATATTAAGCTTTTAGGTTGGTACCTAGGGTAGATATGGTGCGGGTTTGACCTCCGGCATTGTAAGTCATCCCAATTTTACCTTGGCTTTGCTGCATTAAGTTACTCAGTTTATTAAAGCTAAGCTGAGCTCGATTCAGTGCTTCACCATTGGTTAAATTTGCTTGTTGGCAGTCGTGTACTATGTATTGTATCTTCGATACAAGTTCAGTGAGTTCAGGCTTTTCTCGTAATTCATTAACATTACTGTGAGAGGCAATTCTTTGGTCGGTTTGATTGAGCTGGTTAATTAAAACCACTTTCTCTTTAGCTAAGCGTTCGATGTCACCAGATTTTCGGGCTGTGATCGCAACCTTCTCTAATTCTAAAAGTTCAGAAAGAGACTGTGCGCTTTGCAATTGAAAATTGATTAAATCGACTAATGCCGCCATAAATAAAACCTGCTTAAGCGATTAAAGCTTAAAGACCTTTTAGTTCACTCTCAATTTTCATCATGTTGTCAGCCAGTTTTTCTGGGTCGACAGTGTAAGATCCGTTTGCGATCGCTTCTTTTATTGCTGCTACTTTTGCTGTGTCAAAAGTAGGTTGAGAAGCCATATCTTGATGTAATTGACCAAGAGCTTTGCTTTGTTGACTCAGTGAAACCGCATCTTTTGTTGATGATTTAGAGCTGACTTCAGAACTCGGTGCTTGTGTATTAGAGTCAGAACGACCAGTTGAAGAACGATTAGTTGTCGTAAAAGTTTGCCCCGAACGTATGTTATCAATGCCTGCCATATCTATGCCTTTTCTACAATTATGTGAACCTGTACAGTCAATATCGACCTTAGGTGTGATTACTTTAGTAATTTTTTTGCTTCGTAATCAAAAAACGAACGTAATAGATATTCTTACTTACTCATGCAAATCATATTGTATGTAGGCAGGCTAAGCTTTTAGAAAAATGGTTAAAAATAAACCGTGACCTCTGAAATATCAGTTACAACACCTTCGATTATACGTTGTGATTTGTCATTTTTCACCCTGACTTGATCACCAGAGGAGCCATCAGTGAGGGCGGTACCTTTAGTTGTGATAACCATCCCACCTTTTACCGCTTGAATCACAACTTTTTCATTACGGCATACTACGCAAATATCACCTCTTTCAACGACATCTCCCGGTCTTAAGTTCTTTTTCACCTTAGCGCCAACCACTTGCTTGGCTTGAGTGAACCCTTGTCGTCGGAACTTATTGAGTTCAATCATAGTGATGGTCACATCATATTGACCTAAAAGCTCACCGCGAGATAAAGAACGTGTCGCTGTGACTAAAGGGACAGACATTGACATACGAACGGGTACATAGATACGCCATTCATCTGGGACACATTGCACTAACACTGTGATGCTGCTTCGCTTGTTGCTGTTGGTCGAAGCACTGGTTTCTAGAGGAACAGAGCAATCAGTCGCTTTAACTCGCGAATCTATATTGGCTGCTTTAATGACCAGTTCACCACCCATAGGCTGCTCAATTGTATTAGAAATATGGGTTTCAGCCGCAGTTTGGATCATTTCTATCTGTTCATATGTTGCAGCTTTAGTAAAAAAACTAAACAAAATTGCTAAAATGCCGATAGACTTAGCAAAAGTTTTATAGAAAGCTCTACACTTAGTTATAGAAAAAAGATGTAGATTTGAATTATAATACATCATTCTGTTTCTCTGATGGTTCGTAGCCTGTAGTAGACTAACACTTTTTATTATTAAAAGTTTGATATGGAGATGAGCTTATGTCGGGTATTCTTGATTCAGTGAATCAGCGTACGCAACTTGTCGGTCAAAACCGATTGGAATTATTAACCTTTCGCCTGATGGGGCGTCAGCGCTACGGCATCAACGTATTTAAAGTAAAAGAAGTACTACAGTGCCCTAAACTTACTTTAATGCCAAATCTGCACCACTTAGTAAAAGGGGTGGCTCATATCCGTGGGCAAACAGTATCGGTTATAGATTTAAGTTTAGCAGTTGGTGGTCGACCAACGACTGATATTGATAAATGCTTTGTCGTGATTGCAGAATTTAACCGAACTATACAAGCATTCTTAGTGAGTTCAGTTGATCGAATTGTTAATATGCACTGGGAAGCAATTCTTCCGCCGCCGGATGGTTCAGGTAAAGATCATTACCTCACTGCCGTGACAAATATCGATGATGAACTTGTTGAAATTCTAGATGTAGAAAAAATCCTTGCTGAAATATCTCCTGTAGATGAAACGATGGATGCTTCAATTGGTGAATCTATCGCTCAAGTTGAAACCGAAAAAGAAATTGTTCGTCGTATACTGATAGCTGATGACTCTACCGTGGCACGTAAGCAAGTTCAGCGCGCCATTGAATCAATTGGCTTCGAAGTGGTTTCGGCTAAAGATGGTAAAGAAGCTTACGAAAAACTGCTTGAAATGGCAGGTGAAGGCAGTATTTACGATCAAATTTCATTGGTGATTTCGGATATCGAAATGCCAGAAATGGACGGTTATACTTTAACTGCCGAAATTAGACGACACGCAGAACTTAAGAATTTGTATGTAATTTTACACTCTTCATTAAGTGGTGTATTTAACCAAGCAATGGTTGAGCGAGTAGGGGCAAACTCCTTTATCGCGAAATTCAACCCGGATGAGCTTGGTGCAGCGGTGAAAGCTGCTCTAACTAACTAAAAGAGACATTAATGACTGCTATAACAATAAGTGATCAAGAATATCGCGATTTCAGCCGTTTTTTAGAATCTCAATGTGGCATTGTACTGGGCGACAGTAAGCAATACTTAGTGCGTAGTAGGCTCAGCCCATTAGTAACGAAGTTCAAGTTAGCTTCGTTATCTGATTTACTAAGAGATGTGGTTTCAGGCAGAAATCGTGAACTAAGAGTTGCGGCTGTAGATGCCATGACGACAAATGAGACACTTTGGTTCCGAGATACTTATCCGTTTGCAGTATTAGCAGATAAGCTTTTACCGGAAGTAGCGGCAAACAAACGCCCAATTAAAATCTGGTCGGCGGCAAGTTCTTCAGGTCAAGAACCATATTCTATGGCGATGACCATTTTAGAAACTCAATCTCGTAAGCCAGGAATGCTGTCTAACGTCTCAATAACGGCTACTGACATTTCAGCAAGTATGCTAGATATGTGTCGTGCTGGTGTTTATGACAACTTAGCGCTTGGACGTGGTCTTTCACCTGAACGTCGTCGCACTTTCTTTGAAGATGCTGGCGATGGCCGAATGAAAGTGAAAGACAATGTAAAACGTATGGTTAACTTCCGCCCTCAAAATTTGATGGACAGCTACGCGTTACTTGGTAAGTTCGATATCATTTTTTGTCGTAACGTTTTGATTTATTTCTCACCTGATATGAAATCAAAAGTGTTAAACCAAATGGCAAACAGCTTAAACCCTGGTGGTTATCTATTGCTTGGTGCGTCAGAGTCTTTAACTGGCTTGACCGATCGTTTTGAGATGGTTCGTTGTAACCCTGGCATTATCTACAAATTAAAGTAGCTCTAATTAAATAGCTATTACCAATTAAGTAGCCCTTCTGCCATACAGAATTATTAAAACCCAGCCTAGTGCTGGGTTTTCTTTTTCCTGAAGAACAGATATCTTTAAGCAAGAGTGACATTCCAAAGATCTCTAATTATGGCGTATTTATTGCTAACTCCTAAAGCAATGAAAGTGCGTTTAAATGGTATAAATTATATAAAACCACTTAGCATTTTAAAGTTGGTATATATATTGCTTTAATTATTTTATGAAAGTCAGTTCTTGAGTTGAGGTTTACATGGCTATTTCTTTTGACAATGCATTAGGTATTCACCAGCACACAGTTGGTGTACGTGAGCGAAACGCTGAGGTGCTTTCCACCAATATCGCGCAAGCAAACACACCTGGGTATAAAGCAAAAGGATTAGACTTTCAGAAATCATTGCAGGCGGCAAGTTCTGGGGCAAGCATTGGTCTTAGCCGAACAGATGGTCGGCATATTTCTGCCTCAACCACGGTGAATGGAGAAACGATGTATCGAACTCCTACTCAACCAGATACGGGAGATGGCAATACGGTGGACTTGGATTTGGAAAGAAACTTATTTATGCAAAACCAAATTCGACACCAAGCATCTCTAGACTTCCTAGGAAGTAAATTCAAGAACTTAACAAAAGCACTTAAAGGGGAGTAATTAGATGAGCTTATTTAATGTATTCAATGTAACTGGTTCTGCTATGAGCGCTGAATCTATTCGTCTAAATACCACCTCAAGTAACCTGGCAAATGCCGATAGTATCAGTAGCTCAGCAGAAGATACTTATAAAGCTCGTCACGCCGTATTCGGTGCCGAGTTAAGTCAGGCTCGTAATGCTGGTGGGCATACCGTTCCGGTAAAGGTAATGGGCATTGTAGAAAGTGATAAACCACTTAATGCAGAGTACAACCCTGACCACCCATTAGCGAACGACGAAGGTTACATCTACAAACCTAACGTTAACGTTATGGAAGAAATGGCTAATATGATTTCTGCATCTCGTGCGTACCAAACCAACGTACAAGTGGCAGACTCAAGTAAACAAATGCTGCTGCGTACGCTGCAGATGGGTCAATAAGGATAAGGAGGTAGCATATGGCTGGAATCAATAATGTTGGTCAAAGCGGCTTGTCCTATGTTGACCAACTAAAGAGTCTTCAAGATAACAAGAAGCCGGATGAAACAACAGGTAAGCAAGAACTCAAGCAAGAAGACTTCTTATCTTTGTTAACGAAGCAACTTGCTCAGCAAGACCCTTTCAAGCCGGTTGGAAACGACCAAATGATTGCGCAAATGGCTTCATTTGCGACCGTTGATGGCATTGAGAAAATGAATACACAGTTTGAAAGCTTGAATTCATCAATGACCTCTAACCAAGCACTTCAGGCTTCTTCTTTAGTCGGTCGAGATGTGCTGGTTCCTGGAGCGGCAGGTGTGAAAGCAGGCAACAGCGGAATGGCGGCAATGGTTAAACTTCCTCAAGCAATGGATAACCTTATGGTTAGAGTTGAAAACGAAGTTGGTCAATTAGTTCGTACATTGGATGTTGGTGCAAAACCTGCTGGTGACACTCGTGTTGAATGGGACGGAAAAGACGAAGACGGTAATCCATTGCCGGCGGGTAAATACAATGTGAAAGCGGCGGGTTTACTTGATGGTGAGAACACAGAATTCCCAGTTTCGACTTATGCGAACGTGAATAGTGTGCTTCTTGGTAAAGGTGATGGCAACGTACTACTCAATCTGGCTGGTTTCACTTCGCCAGTTCGACTTGCCGAAGTATTAGAAGTTGGCAAAGCGTAGTTGCTCTTTATAGAGCAATTAAGCTAGCTAGATTAGGAGAATATTGGAATGTCATATGTATCTTTAAGCGGTTTATCCGCAGCTCAATTAGATTTGAACACAACGAGTAACAACATTGCGAATGCAAACACCTTTGGCTTTAAAGAGTCTCGTGCTGAATTTGGTGATGTGTACTCAAGTTCTTTGTTTACGAATGGTAAAACCACTCCAGGTGGCGGTGCTCAAGCGGCAAAAGTTGCTCAGCAGTTCCACGAAGGTTCAAGCGTTTACACGAATAACCCAATGGATTTACGTGTAAGTGGTACTGGTTTCTTCGCTGTTTCTAAAGACAAAATGATCCCTGAGATTAATGAATTAACCCGTAATGGTGCATTCCATTTAAATAAAGACAACTTCATGGTTACGTCTAACGATGAGTTCCTTTTAGGTTACGATGTTGATCCTGATAGCGGTGAAGTTCTTTCTTATGCGCCAAAGCCGTTAGACATTCCAGCTGAATTTGGTAAACCAAAGCAGACAGAAAACATCGAAGTAGGCGTAAACCTTCCTGCAAATGGTGATTTGAAAGATCCTGCTGCATTCGATTTTGAAGATCCGGATACTTATAACCGTGCAACATCTTCAACTGTTTATGACTCGATGGGTCAGTCGTACAAATTAACGACATACTACCTAAAAGATCAAACACAGCCGAATACGTGGCAAACGTACTACACCATGACTGATGACGCAGGTGAAAAGCCGCTAAATATCAATGCTGGTGATGCGGCAAATGCAACCGGTCACGTTGGTCACACCATGAAGTTTAATAATGATGGTACATTGGCGAGCTTGAATAACGGTCAACCGATTACCTCTGTTGCTCTTGGTGACCCTACAAATCCAACACCTGTAGACCTAAATGGTGCCGATCCAACGCAAGTATTACAGCTTGGTTTGGACTCTTCAACTCAGTTTGCCGCTCCTTTTGAGCTGACAAAGTTTGATGAAGACGGTGCAACAACAGGTTTCCTTACCAAGATCGATTTTGATGAATACGGCACAGTACTAGGTACGTATTCAAATGGTGAGAATGTAATGCTAGGGCGTGTAGGCTTGGTTCGTGTACCTAATGAACAGGGTCTAGACAAGAAAGGTGGTACTCAGTGGGATTCTACCAATTACTCAGGCGATAAAATCTGGGGTGAGTCGAACAAAGGTTCATTTGGTGGCATCAACAATGGTTCACTTGAGCAATCGAACATCGATATGACTCAAGAGTTGGTCGATCTAATTTCTGCTCAACGTAACTTCCAAGCGAACTCCCGTTCTCTAGAAGTACATAACCAGCTACAGCAAAATATCCTTCAGATCCGATAATTAGTTTTGCTCTGAATAGAAATAATACCCAATTCATACATGTGACTTGGGTATTATTGTTGTGTATATATTTGCCGTTTGAATTGCCACTCTACCTTTGCCGCAGGCAATATCTTTTCATTACCGATTAATATCGGTTATCAATTCTCCTTCATATTTTATTAATTACTTGATAAATAAGTAAATTTAATGTTGGCACGCCAATTGCTTTAATTGATCCAGATGTGATTTTTTGGAGCAAATTATGGATCGTGCACTGTTTCTTGCCATGAGCGGCGCTAAGCAAAATATGCAAGCTTTGCAGCTACGCGCAAACAACCTTGCTAACGTGAGCACTACGGGTTTCCGTGCTGATTTAGCACAAGCTCGTTCAATGCAAGCGTATGGTGAAGGTTTACCTACTCGCGTATTCAGCATGACAGAACGCCCAGGCCATAATTTTTCTCAAGGAAGCGTAGTAACAACCGGTCGTGATCTTGACGTTACGATTGAAGGTGACGGCTGGATTTCTGTTATGGATAAAACAGGTCGTGAAGGCTTAACTCGTAATGGTAATTTAAAGATTGACCAAAACGGTATGCTATCAAATGGCAGTGGTCATCTAATCCTTGGCGATAACGGCGCTCCAATTACTCTTCCTATTCCACTTAGTAAAATTGAGATTGGCTCTGACGGTACAATTTCTGTGATTCCTCAAGGCGCTCCAGCAGAAGAACTCGCAGTGGTTGATCGTATTAAGTTAGTCCGCCCAGATAATCAAACACTATTTAAAGACACGAATGGTCTATTTCGTTCGAAAAACCCAGATCAGGCATACGAAGCAGACGCCGCAGTAAAAATACTTACCGGCGCTGTAGAAGGCAGTAACGTAAATGCCGTTGGTGAAATGACCAGCCTTATTGACTTACAACGTCAATTTGAAATGCAGGTCAAAATGATGAGCACAGCAGAAGAAATGGACAAGTCGTCTGATTCACTGCTTCGTATGAGCTAATAGACTTTTAAGGGGATTGCTATGCATCCAGCATTATGGGTAAGTAAAACAGGTTTAGATGCCCAACAAACCAATATCTCAACCATTTCAAATAACTTGGCTAACGCATCAACAATTGGCTTTAAAAAAAGCCGCCCAGTATTTGAAGATTTGTTTTATCAGAATATAAACCAGCCTGGTGGTCAGTCTTCACAAAATACTGAGCTTCCAAGTGGTTTGATGCTAGGTGCTGGTGCAAAAGTTGTGGCAACACAAAAAGTACATACACATGGTAATGCACAAACAACGACGAATAGCCTAGATATGATGATCGAAGGTGACGGTTTTTTCCAAATCGAAATGCCAGATGGGGAAACCGGTTACAGCCGTAATGGTCAATTTACGTTAGATGGCGACGGCGCAATCGTAACTTCCGGTCAGGGCTACCGTTTGCAACCAGAAATCGTCATTCCTGATGATGCAATCTCAGTCACAGTTGGTAACGACGGTGAAGTATCAGTGAGAATGCGTGGTGAGCAAAATAACGTTGTGGTTGGTCAGATTACGATTACAGATTTTGTGAACCCAGGCGGTCTTGAGCCTATTGGACAAAACCTATATTTACCAACTGGCGCAAGTGGTGACCCACAAGAAGGCGTACCGGGTTTTGACGGTTTAGGTAATGTTCGTCAGTCGATGTTAGAAACATCTAACGTAAACGTAACCGAGGAGCTTGTTAATATGATTGAAGCTCAGCGCGTTTATGAAATGAACTCTAAAGTGATCTCGTCCGTCGATAAGATGATGAGTTTTGTTAACCAACAGCTTTAAGTTTAATCCGCTTACTTAATTGTTATTGTGAGAGTATCAACATGAAACGTATTCTTTTATTAGCTTTAATTGCTTCGATGTCAGGCTGTAGCATGCTTGAGCCGATAGAAACGCCAGCCGAAGAAAACGCGACGACGATAGTCGATGCGGTCGAAGGTGATAAGTCGAGTGAAGAGAGTTCAGGTATTGTTGATACTTTGCGTGGGCGTACTGACCCTATTGCTGGTGACCCTGCTTGGGCGCCTATTCATCCAAAAGAAAAGCCAGAGCATTACGCGGCGGCTACCGGGTCTTTATTTAATGTAAATCATATTGGCAGCATGTATGACGACTCAAAACCGCATGGTATTGGTGACATTATTACAGTGGCATTAGATGAAAATACCCGTGCGACCAAAAAAGCCAATGCTGATATGTCTAAATCAAATGATTCGTCCATGGAACCTTTAGCGGTTGGTGGTCAAGAGTTGACGATAGACAAATACAATTTCTCATATGATCTAAGCAATACCAACACGTTTGCTGGTGATGCATCGGCTAATCAAAGTAACAGTATTAGTGGTTATATCACGGTAGAAGTTATTGAAGTTTTGGCGAATGGTAACTTAGTCGTACGTGGTGAAAAATGGATGACTTTAAACACTGGTGATGAATATATTCGTCTAAGTGGCACGATTCGACCTGATGATATTGCTTTCGATAATACCATCGCTTCTAACCGAGTATCGAACGCAAGAATTCAATATTCGGGCACTGGTGTACAACAAGATATGCAAGAGCCTGGATTCTTGGCACGATTCTTTAATGTAGCTTTATAGCAACTCGGTAAATGTTGAACTTTTAGCATTTACTTTGAAATACACGAACACTTCAAAGACAGGTTACTACTATGAAAAAGCTAACATTAATACTACTGAGCATGATTTTCCTTGCTACCAGTGTGCATGCCGCTCGCATCAAAGATGTGGCAAAAGTGGCAGGTGTTCGTAGTAACCAATTAGTTGGCTATGGTCTAGTGACTGGTCTTCCTGGTACCGGTGAGACAACTCCCTTTACCGATCAAACATTTAACGCGATGCTGCAAAACTTTGGCATTCAATTGCCACCTGGCACTAAGCCAAAAACAAAGAACGTTGCTGCGGTGATAGTTACTGCTGAACTTCCTGCTTTTTCTAAGCAAGGTCAACAAGTTGATGTAACCGTCTCTTCTATTGGTTCTGCAAAAAGTTTGCGTGGCGGTACTCTTTTACAAACGTTCCTAAAAGGTTTGGATGGGCAAGTTTATGCCATCGCTCAAGGTAACCTTGTGGTAAGCGGCTTTAGTGCAGAAGGTAATGACGGTTCTAAAATTGTAGGGAATAACCCAAATGTGGGTATTATTTCTAGTGGCGCGATGGTTGAGCAAGAAATACCAACGCCATTTGGCCGTGGTGACTACATTACTTTTAACTTAATCGAATCAGATTTTACGACCGCTCAACGTTTAGCTGATGCAGTTAATAATTTCCTAGGTCCTCAAATGGCATCAGCAGTGGACGCGACTTCTGTTCGTATTCGTGCTCCGCGTGAAATTAGCCAACGAGTTGCTTTCTTATCTGCTGTTGAGAATGTGGAATTTGACCCAGCAGAAGGAGCGGCAAAAATTATTGTTAACTCTCGAACTGGCACCATTGTCGTTGGGAAAAATGTTCGCCTGAGATCGGCAGCGGTTACACACGGTGGTATGACGGTCGCGATTAAAGAGAATCTTAATGTGAGCCAACCTAATGCTTTTGCTGGTGGGCAAACGGCAGTGGTTCCTGATACCGATATTGAGGTAACAGAAGGCGACGGAAAGATGTTTAAATTTGAACCTGGTTTAACGCTTGATGATCTTGTTCGAGCAGTAAACGAGGTTGGTGCAGCTCCTTCTGACTTAATGGCGATACTTCAAGCACTGAAACAAGCAGGTGCGATTGAAGGCCAGCTGATCGTTATCTAGGGGCGATGACATGATTAAGAATAATAATGACATCGGATTTATTCATGATATTGGCAGCCTAGACCGGTTACGTCAGCAGGCTGTTAATGGTGAAGAGGGCGGTGAAGAAGCTGCATTGCAAGCTGCGGCTAAGCAATTTGAATCTATCTTTACTTCAATGCTTTTTAAATCAATGCGTGATGCAAACTCCAGCTTTAAATCTGACATGTTAAGCAGTGAAAACGAAAATTTTTACCGCCAAATGTTGGATGACCAAATGTCGAGTGAACTAAGTGCTTCTGGCTCTTTAGGCTTAGCCGATATGATTGTCGCTCAGCTGAGTTCAGGGCAAGCCGGTGATAGTACTGAAGCAAAAGTTCGCACAGATGGTTTCGACCCTGCTTTAGAAAGACCGAAGTTTTCTGCTCGCTCTGATACTTCAACTTCAGTCTCTGATGTTGCTAGAGTGAATAAGTCACAACCGGCATCTTTTGATTCTCCAGAATCGTTTGTGACTTCAATGAAACCTTATGCTGAAAAAGCAGCTCAAGCTTTAGGTGTTGACTCATCATTGCTATTAGCTCAAGCGGCGCTTGAAACGGGTTGGGGCTCTAAGATGGTGAAAAACTCTTTGGGTAACAGTAATAACCTGTTTAATATCAAAGCAGATCGTAGTTGGAAAGGTGAAAAGGTTGCCACTCAAACTCTAGAGTTTCATGGTAAAACACCGGTAAAAGAGTCAGCTTCTTTCCGTTCATATTCTTCGTTCGAAGACAGCTTTAACGACTATGTGAAATTCTTGAATGAAAATCCAAGGTATGAAACGGCTCTACAACATAAAGGTGATTCCACTTCCTTTATTAATGGTATTCATCAGGCAGGTTACGCAACCGACCCTAATTATGCTGATAAAGTCTTACGTGTGAAAGCTAAGATTGACCAAATGTAATAAATGATAAAAAAAGAGCTGACTACCGGAAGCTCTTTTTTTCTTTCTGCTTAATATTCCTATTTCATATCTTTTATCCACATCATATCTCTTATCTATTCATATACTTACCTTTTAATATCTTGATTAAAATCTGTCTCTTATACACATCT
>NZ_VTXD01000055.1 GCF_013114625.1 Vibrio sp. 99-70-13A1 | reverse complement strand
TGTATTTCATGTTTTTTACTTCTTGGCGGGAGCAAACTTCATGATTATCGCACCTTACTGTTTTTATGTTCAGAGGTGTCGCACTTCGTACTTGAATCCAAGCAATTTAACAAAGCGTTTAAGACGGATTCGCAACGCTTGGCATTTTCGGCTTACTTCGGTTTATGTGTTTATGTCACAATGGTTTAGGTAGGGTGGTAGCGTTGCTCACCACTTAACGCGGCGTTATGTTCTTGAGGGAAAATTATGATTTTTACTACTACAGAAAGTGTTCCCAATCGTGAGATTGAGGGAATTCTGGGTGTTGTAACTGGAAATGTTGTCCAAACAAAGCATGTTGGTCGAGACATTATGGCTGGTTTCAAAAGCATCGTTGGTGGAGAGCTAAAAGGCTATACGGAAATGCTTTCAGAGGCTCGGGACACGGCTATTGAGCGACTAGTTTCTGAAGCGACTGACTTAGGTGCAGACGCGGTAGTAGGTATTCGTTTCTCTACGAGTGCAATAATGGATGGCTCATCTGAGATTATGGCTTTCGGAACAGCGGTGAAGTTACGAACATAACAAGCAATTTAAGCAGACTGTCAACGCTTGGCATTCTCAACTCGGTTTAGCTTCAGTGATTTCGGTGGTAAATTTGAGTGTATTGGTGGCGTTGTCAGCTACTTAATTTGGCGTTATACGCCGCTAGCCAATGAGTGATAGATATATGATTTACAAATGGATTTGTGTTATTGGGTGTATAGCTCTCCTAATTTATAGTTGTAGCCGAAAACAAGAAATACAAAATGGCTGCTTTCAATCGTTCTCTATATTGGCAACCAAATATTTTGGAACAAGTGAGCCTCAGATATGGAAAATTATCGGAAAGAATGCGGGTGACGATTTCTTGCTAGATAATGAAATTTTGGGTTTTGTTGTAGACCGTGATTTTAGTTCTTACATGGAACCGCTTGCTGATAGAGAAGTGCTTAAGTTTACAGGTCGCGTATATAAGTTTTGGCCGAGTTGGCCAGAAAAACACCTTGGTGGTGGCCGTAAGAACATTCAATATGAAGTCCTTATTAACCATGGCAAGTATTTGGTTCTTGATGGAAGGTCTAGAAATAAACACATCCCATCACTTGAAAAACGCTGTGATTTTTAACGCACAGGCGTATAACAAGCAATTTAAGCAGACTGTCAACGCTTGGCATTTTCAACTCGGTTTAGCTTCAGTGATTTAGGCGGTAAGTTTGAGTGTATTGGTAGCGTTGTCAGCTACTTAATTGGGCGTTATGCCTCGGAGGCGAAATCATGAATATGAAGGAATTTTCAAGCTTGGTCGGCTTGTCGTCTCATACTCTTCGATATTATGAAAAAATAGGTTTGCTCAAAAATATCCAGCGAAATAAAAGTGGGCATCGAGTATATACTTCGAAAGATTTTGTGTGGATTGAATTTGTAAAGCGCCTAAAAGAAACGGCGATGCCTCTCGAAGAGATTTTGAAATATGCGCGACTAAGGGAGTCGGGGGTAGATTCGGTATTTCAGCGTCAGGTGTTGCTAGAGCAACACAGAGAAAGCTTGATAGCCCATATTGAGCAGCAACAGTCACACCTTGCCGCTTTAGAAGAAAAAATCAAACTGTACAATAATGGAGAAGTCCGTTGACTTAGAGTTAACTCTAACTTGTATGGTGTGCTTGTACTTATAAATAGGAGCATACCAATGGACAAATCACGTTTTGACACCGGTCTCGAATTATTAGCAAGTATTGATGGCGAAGCCGGAAATAATGTTATCGAAAGTTTACAGGATATTTGCCCGGATTTAGCAAGATATACAATCGAGTTTCCTTTCGGTGATATATATGCACGTGCAGGGTTGGATACAAAGTCGCGAGAAATTGCAACGGTTGCTGCATTAACAGCACTCGGAAATTGTGTGCCTCAACTTAAAGTTCATTTAAATGCAGCGCTTAACGTCGGCTGTAGTGAAGATGAAATCAAAGAAGTGATATTACAAATGTCAGTTTATGCAGGTTTTCCTGCCGCTTTAAATGGTATGTTTGCTTTTAAGGAAGTAATCACCGGGCGAAAGGCATAACAAACAATTTAACCTGACTTGCAACGCGTGGCATTTTTACTTCTAATCAGGTTTAGTGATTAAGGCGCATTGCAGAACCACCGTATTGCGTTGCTGCGCAAGTTAATTGGGCGTTATAAATATTTGAGGTTCAGCGAAAATGGACATGGAAAGTCTGTCAAAGTACTTGCTTCACACTTATGGTTTTAATGTAACTAGCATTGAGTCAATTGTGAGTATGAGTGAGCTCTATACTTTGGTTGGTTCAAATCATGGAACACGTCATATCTTGAAGCTTTATAAACAAAGCGATATGCCTCTTAGTCGGTTAAATACGATTACTCAGTTGCTGACATATTTATAGTCTAATGGCGTAAAAATTCCGCACCCAATAAAGGGGTTTTGTGGAGCCTATATCCATGATTTAGAAGGGAAATGTGCGGTGTTGTATAGCTATGCTAATGGGCAGCATTATTCAGAATTAAGTCATCATCAAAGTTTCCTTTTGGGGCGGGAGAGTGCACAAATTCATTTAAACGCTATCCATATTAATACGAAAGATTTACCTATAAAGAAAACAAAGGAATTATTGGTTAACCCGCTTGCTACTTTATCTATTGGTTACAGTGAGCGATACCACGAATTGCGATATATTCGTGGGTTAGCAAACGTTGCAGCCGACAAGTTATCCCATTTGTCACCTTACCAATCGGTCTGTCATGGCGATTATCATTGGGGGAATGTGTTCTTTGACAATGAGCGGATTACCGTATTTGACTTTGATTTTTGTTAAGAGTTATTGATGATCCCTCATTAGTCGGGACTTTATATTATTCTGAAGGTGAGACGCAGCAACCTGTTGTTGCGATATGGGGAGGTTCTGGCGGAGATGATTTTTCTGATAGGGCTGTGGTTAAGCAAAGTGTTGAAATGCTTGTGGAGAATGGATATGCGGTACTAGCCTTAACTTATTTTGATTTTGATCGTCAGTCAGGTGCCATCCCGAACGCGCTTTATCGAGTGCCACTTGAATACTTTGGTCATGCGTTTCGCTGGGTACAGAAGCAACCAGACCTAAAGAAAAATACAATAGCAGTTTATGGGGTGAGTCTAGGTGGTGAACTTGCTCTGCTGCTGGCAAGTAAATTTGAAATTATTGATCTAGTTGTCGCGGGTGTACCAAGCGCATATGCTTGGGGTTCTAATGATAGGAATCGAACAGAAAAAGATTGGATAGAATTGATGGAAACTGATCCTTGCCAAGCGGCATGGGCAGGAAAAGATATCCCGCATATCTGTAATCAATTATTAGTCAGCTATGAACCTTGGTATAGCGTTATTGAGAATAGTAAGTTGGTTGAAGGTGCTTTTATTCCCGTTGAAAGAAGTTCAGCCGCGATTTTATTGACTTCAGCCTCACATGATTATGTTTGGCCGTCGAAAGAGATGTCTGAGAGAATTATGTCTAGGCTTGAAGAAAAAGAATACAGCTTTCCTTTCAAACACCTTTCGTACCGGTCAACTCATGATGTGCATAGCCGTAGTTGGCCTGATATATTTGATTTTATCTCGCTTCATTATCCTGTGAATTAATAATTAAGTGACTTCTATATTTTGAGTTTTTTAATATGCCTGAGAGCCTATGTGGCTCTCAGGCATATGAGATTGGCGAGTGTGGGAAACAGTAAGAATTAAGCGGAGAGCTCGTTTCGAACTATTTCTGCTCCTGCACTTAATGCATTGAGCTTTGCAGCTGCAATAGAGCGAGGCAGGGGAGCCATACCGCAGTTAGTACAAGGGTATAGGTTTTCTGCATCTACAAATTGAAGGACATTTCGTAGGGTCTCTGCCACTTCTTCTGGTGTTTCAATTGTATTGGTGGCGACATCAATGGCACCGACCATGACTTTTTTGCCACGAATGAGTTCGAGTAGCTCAATTGGTACGTGCGAGTTGTGACATTCTAGCGAGATAATATCGATATTAGATTGTTGAAGTTTTGGAAACACTTCTTCGTATTGTCTCCATTCTGTCCCCAGAGTATTTTTCCAATCTGTATTCGCTTTGATACCGTAGCCATAACAAATATGAACGGCAGTTTCACACTTAAGTCCTTCAATTGCTCTTTCTAAGCAAGCAATTCCCCAGTCATTGACCTCATCGAAAAATACATTAAATGCAGGCTCATCAAATTGGATAATATCCACACCAGCGGCTTCTAATTCCTTTGCTTCTTGGTTTAAGATTTTGGCAAATTCCCAAGCTAATTTTTCGCGGCTCTTGTAATGATCGTCATAAAGCGTATCTATCATCGTCATAGGACCAGGTAGAGCCCACTTTATAGGTTGTTTCGTTTGCTTTCTTAAGAATTTTGCATCTTCAACAAATACAGATTTTTGGCGAGAAACAGGGCCTATCACGCTAGGAACACTCGCATCGTAGCGGTCACGGATCTTAACGGTTTTCCGTTTCTCAAAATCTACACCGTTAAGATGTTCAATGAAGGTAGTTACAAAATGTTGGCGGGTTTGTTCACCGTCGCTAACTATATCAATGCCAGCTTGCTGCTGCTCTTGTAACGATATTTTTAAAGCGTCGTGCTTTCCATCAGTTAACTCTTCGCCTTGTAATTTCCAAGGAGACCAAAGTGTTTCAGGTTGTGCAAGCCAAGACGGCTTAGGTAAGCTGCCAGCTGTTGAAGTCGGTAATAATGTTTTCATAATGAATGCTGCTATCGTTGAGTTAACTATTAGGCGTAATTAGCAGACCACTGCTCAAGAACCGTTTGGTAGGGTTTGATGAAGTGTTCTTCTGCAAACTTTCCTTGCTCGACTGCCAATTTGCCGCGCTCTTCTCGGTCATAAACAATTTGAGTTAATGAATGATCTAAGTTCTTCAAGTTTGGCTGGTAGCAATTTCCTGCAACAGCATTAGCGTTATAAATCTCAGGACGATAGATTTTTTGGAATGTCCCCATAGTGCTGATAGTACTGATAAGCTCTAGGTTAGAGTAGTCATTAAGCAAATCACCAAAGAAATAAAAAGCCAAAGGTGCAACACTATTTTGTGGCATGAAGTAGCGAACTTCTAGCCCCATTTTTTTGAAGTATTGTTCTGTTAAAGAAGATTCATTCGGTTGATATTCAAAGCCTAATACAGGGTGTTGGTTTTCTGTTCGGTAATATGTTTTATTATCTGAAACGCTCAAACAAATAACAGGTGGTTTTTTAAAACTCTCTTTATAAGTTTTCGAATTGACGAAATACTTAAATAGTTGCCCATGCAGAACGCCAAAGTCATCAGGGATACTAAATTTAGGTTGTTCTTTATTATGATCCAACAGCAATACACTGAAATCATAATCGCGAACATAAGAAGAAAAATTATTTCCAACAATACCTTCTATGCGTTCGTTGGTTTTATGATCAAGAATATTGGTTTTTAATACTTCAATAGAAGGGAATGTTTCACCACCTTCTTGAATGTCCATATCAACAGAAATGATTTCAAGTTCAACAGAGTAACGGTCGCCCTTAGGGTTGTCCCAACTAGCTAATGCATTGAAACTATTGTCAATCATCTTCAGAGCGTTTCTCAAGTTCTCTTTACGGCTCTCGCCTCTTGCTAAATTAGCAAAGTTCGTTGTGATGCGAGTATTGTCTGAAGGGTGGTAATTCTCATCAAGGCTAAGGCTCTTAATTGTAAAGTTGAAGTCATTATTCATAGTGAGCGGGTATCCTATTTCCTGATATAAAAGCTGAGTTTATTCCTGACTAATTCTGGGTGTTTTATTTTATTTTTAACTTCCCAGTCAGCCTGATTTAATCTTTATTATTAGCTCTGAATGTCGTAACTAAGAATTAATAATATTTGTGGTTATCAGGGCTGAAAGACTTTTATACGTGCTTACGCGAATGGTTAATAATGGTTTTAATTAACATTCAATATGAAAATAATTCATGTTTATTTTAGTTAGGTAAAATTTGAGGATTGAGCGGTACTAAATTGGACGAAATATTCGAAGTAATGGATGAGATGGCGAATGGTAGTTTGAAGCCTATAGAGAAACGTAAAGAGGAGATAAGGATCTTATTGGAATGATTCAGGCTGGTGGTCTTGGGATTAAACGATAAACGGTAAAAAGCATTCGCTAGAAGAAGTGTGACGTCTTGAGCCACACTTCTTATCTAGAATAAGCTAAAGTTTTTTAGCGAGTGAATCTAAAAATGTGGAAATATCTTCGGCAGTAATATCCCTATGAGTCACGAATCGAATTGGATTACTTGGTGTTATTGTGATGCCTTCTTCGCTTAACTCTTGCGAAATTCGTGAGATATCGACAGCTTCATCGAGTTTTGCAAAAACAATGTTGGTTTGAACAAAATCTGGATTAACAGAGAAGCCTTCTAATTGACTTAACCCAATCGCGAGTGTTTTAGCGTTTTCGTGGTCAACTTTAAGTTGCCCTACGTGATCCGTTAATGCGATTTTTCCTGCCGCAGCTAAGATGCCAGCTTGTCTCATACCGCCACCTAGCATCTTTCTTATTCGACGCGCTTTGGCAATGTACTCTTTACTACCAAGTAGCAAAGAACCTATAGGCGCACCTAGCCCTTTTGAAAGGCAGATAGTCATAGAGTCAAAGTGTTGTGCTATTTCACGTACTGGTACATCTAGAGCTGCGGCTGCGTTATAAACTCTAGCCCCATCTAAATGAAGTTGTAAATTGTGTTTGTCCACAAATTCCCTGGCTGCTGATAAATATGCAAGAGGTAACACTTTTCCATTTATTGTGTTTTCTAAGCTCAATAATTTTGTTCGGGCAAAATGAGAATCATCCGGTTTTATCGCATTTTCTAGCTTCTTGAAATCCAGACTTCCATCAGGGTTGTTTTCAATAGGCTGAGGCTGGATAGATCCAAGAACCGCGGCACCACCAGCTTCATATTTGTAGTTGTGAGCCTGCTGCCCACATAAGTATTCGTCACCACGTTCACAATGCGACATTAATGCTAGAAGGTTAGCTTGTGTGCCTGAGGACGTGAAAATAGCCGCTTCAAAACCAGTTTCGCCAGCAATCCAATGTTCTAATTCGTTGATCGTTGGATCGTCACCGTAGACATCGTCGCCAACATCTGCATTTGCCATTGCATCGCGCATGGCTTGGGTAAGTTTAGTTACAGTATCAGAACGAAAATCCATGAGTTGTCCTTATAGGCGTTATTGGAATTGACAAATAGTTAATTGGTTAAAGTGCTAATTGGTAAAAATCCAAATTAGATAAAAGCGTAAATTGGTAAAGATACTAATTAGCTAAAGCGTTAATTGATAAAACCACATAATTTAGCTTTGCTTAGGCAGGCAATGGTTTTGGTATCGGTTATCTGGTCGTCTCTTATTTTATTTTCAAGCTCATTAACCGATAGTTCTACAACTTCAATGATCTCATCGTCATCACAAGTAAACCTTGATGTATGAACTAAATTCGTTGCTACAAATAAATACTGAATTTCATCACAAAAACCAGCTAGTGGGGTCACTTGTCCAAGGCTACTAAATTGATCAGAGCTATAACCAGTCTCTTCTTCTAATTCTCTCTCTGCACACACTTGCGGTGTTTCACCTGGTTCCATCGTGCCAGCAGGAAGCTCCAGTAACCATTTTTTAAGAGAAGGACGGAATTGATTCACGAGAATTATATTTCCCTCGTTTGTGATTGGTAAAATCACAGCGGCACCAGGGTGATTGATCGTAGTATGTGAAATTGAAACGCCAGTGGGTAATTCGATGCTCTCTTCTACGAGAGATATGCTCTTCCATTGATGGATTACTTTATTCATTTATTGTGGTTATTTCCTAGCTAACTGCTCAAATCCATTCTTGAGCGAGACTGCTGCCACAATAGCGGTTATGTCAACATAGGAAAAGGATAAACGTTATTTAACCTATACTTGCATGCATACCGATTGTGATGTGACTCCCAAATGTGAAATCTATGATTACAATAAAAACAGGCATGTAACCTTCTGATATAAGTACAGCTCAAATATAAAATGCACTTGTAACAAAGTGCTAACAAATGTATAAAAACATATATACAGACTCAAATGCCATTAGTTCTTGGAGTAATACAACGATGAATCCATCCATCTCTTCCCACACAGACAAGGCGCTACTTTCAGAAAGAATAAATAAGTTAGCTGCTGCGTTGTCTGACGGTGTGTATGAAAGAGAAGATACTATCAAGTTATGTTTGTTGGCTGCGTTAGCGGGTGAGAGCGTTTTTTTGCTTGGTCCTCCCGGTATTGCAAAAAGTTTGATTGCGAAACGTTTGATCCAAGCTTTTGATAACAGTAGCTATTTTGAATATTTAATGACTCGCTTTTCAACACCTGAAGAAGTGTTCGGTCCCTTAAGCATACAAGAGCTCAAAGATAACGGGCGTTATGTTCGTTTAACAGATGGCTATCTTCCTACGGCTCAGGTTGTTTTCCTTGATGAAATTTGGAAAGCAGGTCCTGCAATTTTGAACACACTTTTAACCGTGGTGAATGAAAAAACCTTCAAAAATGGTAGCGAGATACAGCGCGTACCCATGCGCTTACTTGTCTCTGCGTCAAATGAATTACCGGATGAAGATAGTGGGCTGGATGCACTCTACGACCGAATGCTAGTTCGAATTTTCGTCAATCGAATTCAAAACAAGCAAAATTTCAAATCAATGCTGACCACAGGTACATCACAAGAAGCGGTTATCCCACCTGGTTTGGCTATTACAGATATTGAATACCATCAATGGCAGAAAGAGTTAGACACTCTAGAACTACCAGACAATAGCTTTAATAAGTTGTTTGAATTGAAAACCATGCTTGAGAGTAAAATCCAAAGCCAAGGTGTCGATATAGCGGAATCTGATCTTTACGTTTCAGATAGACGTTGGAAAAAAGCCGTTAAATTGCTTAAGGCGAGTGCGTTTTTCAGTGGACGAGACTCAGTCAACCCACTCGATATTATGCTGCTGCAGGATTGCTTGTGGAATAGCCCTGAATCTCGAGAAATTGTGCGCAATGTGGTCAAAGAGTTTGCCCTTAACCAAGCGTTTGATCAGCAAGAATCCAAACATCAAATTGAACTGTGTCGTGAAGAATTAGAAGATATCCAAGAAGAAGTTGAAACCAGTCTCTCTGTATCTCTATCGGTAGGCAGTACAACTTCGGGTTTATTACGTAAAGATAAAGATGTTTACCAACACGATATTAAAAACGCGAAAATGTATAACGTTGGCAGTGCTTATAACTTAGTAAAACTCGTATTACTTCAAAGCAATATGTCAGTGTCTGAATCTGAGAAGGGCGATAGCCGTTGGGTGTATGTAGCAAAAGATGATTTTGACCGAGTACTTAAAGAAGGGCATGGAGATATTTACGGTTATGTAAACCAGAATACCAACTTATGCCGTCTGAAAATGGATTTAGATGCTTCAAACCAACTGGTTATTAAAGACATCGCCAACCGTTCTGTTTTGGTGAGTGTGGTCACAACCGAAGGTTTAGATGAAGAGCGATACCAAACATGGCTAACTCGTGCAGAACAAGCTCTTAAAGAATTAACTGCCGCTGATTTCCACCTGAAGCGTGTACGTTCAGAATTCCATGGTGCACTACCACATAGTTTTATTGATCCTGAATTACCTAAGGCAATGGAAATCAGCTTGCAAAGTATCATGCAAGATTTAGATACGACCCAGGTGAAAAGTAGCAAGATCGTGCAACGTATAAAATTCATGAGCCAGTACTTTGAGTAAGGGGATCGTTTTATGTTAGGTGCAGACGGCTTAAACCTCGCTTTAATGCTGGCAGATTCAGGGATCATTGACACCGCTGTGAATGATCTTATGGCGCGGTCTCAGTTGATGATGGCGGCTGAAAATAAAGGTGTGAAATCTTCAGTGAAGAATCACCTTTTAAAGTGGCGAGGCAAAGTTAAAAAGCGTGTGACTAAAGTCTGTGAAACTGATCGTTTTAAAGAAGAACTGGCCTTATATCAAGAAGTAATTTATTGGAATGAAGACCAGTTTTTTGATGAGATTGATTCTGTAATCAAGAAGCTTGAGTGGCATTCGGCATTCTACCTACAAGCTCGTCGCTTAATTGAACAAAATAAAGGCGTAGATAACGCCATGTTCCCTCATTACTTTTGTGACCAGTGGTACCAGTACTTGTCTGATGCCATACAGCAAGCACAACTTACTGAGCTTGAAGCGAGTAAAGAAAAAGCTCTTGCTGATCTTTACCAGCGCATGGAAACCATGAAGAGCATGGATAAAGTGACAGAATCTGGTGATGAAGGCAGTGTCGGTCGCTTATGGGATATGGCCGCTGCAAAGTTAAGTAAAACTGATCTCACTGTGATGAAGCGACATGCTGAGTTCCTAACAAAGAATAAAGGCTTGCAAGATATTGCGGAACAGCTAGGTAGAATGGCTGGCATGGTCGATGACCCTTCTTTAAATAAAGCCCCAGTTGAAGAACTGCAGATGGTGGAAGAGAAGAGTGATGAAGCGGTAGATGATATTGTCGGGATTCATGAAAGTGATGATTTGAATAAAATGCTGCCCAATGAAACCATGTTTCTGGCTTATCCTGAACTTGAAGTGATTTTCTATAAACACCTAGCCGATAAACGTTTATTAAGTTACCGATCTCAAGGTAAATCTCGAACTCTACGCAAAGTGAAAGCTAAAAAGCCTGACAGTAAAGATATAGATGTAGAAAAGGGACCGTTTATCGTTTGTGTGGATGCATCAGGTTCGATGAGTGGCTTTCCTGAGCAATCAGCCAAAGCGATGGCTTATGCCTTAATGCAAATTGCGTTGGCAGAAGAACGTGATTGCTATGTCATTTTATTTTCATCTGAGCAAATTACGTATGAATTGACTCGTCAGGATGGTTTAAGAGAAGCCAGTGACTTCTTGAGCTACTCATTCCATGGCGGGACGGATTTAGAACCGGTATTAATGAAGTCTATCGATTTAATGATGGGCGATAAGTATAAAAATGCTGATCTGGTTGTATTGTCTGACTTCATTGCACCTAAACAATCTGATGAAATGATTGCTCAGGTAGAGAAATTAAAAGAGCACAAAAACCGTTTTCACGCAGTGAGTTTATCCAAATACGGAAACCCACAGCTTATGACTATGTTCGATCACTGCTGGGCTTATCATCCAAGCTTAGTGGGGCGTTTAATGAAAAAATGGTAGTGGTAACGCTATCATCCTATTTCATTTAATTAGCATCTAGGAACGCCCAATTTCTAGTTATCACTGATGGATTGTAACTAATCATTTGCTTCCTATTAATCAATGAGTCTTAATTTACTGGCTTGCTAGCTAATTGTTTTATTAGTTAGTGGTCATCAAAAAAGTCTTTGTTACGTATGTATTTACTCATTAAGTGATAAGAGAAAGGCCTAATTATCCAACTGATCAGCGAGCGCGCCAAACGGATTACAGTTGGGGTGTTTTCATAAATACGTCCATTGTATAGCCAAAGCATTTTCCCTACATGCCAATACAGTAAAGGCACCGGCGGCATAAAAGTCACGATGTCTATATCGCAACAAATCCGATAGGTTTTCCGATTCAAACCGTAATATTTTTTAAAGTTCCAATCTCCAATAGCGGGTTGCCCAAAAGTGACCACACGTTTAATACTTCTTGGGTATTTTTTGTCTAAGTAATCCGCAAATACACAGCCAATCGCTCCACCAGAAGAGTGACCGGTTATCGCAATACGCTTTCCTTGCTCTATAAACGGTATCAGAGTTGCTTCTAGCCTTTGAATGACGCTTAGCCCTAATTTATCCTCATTTCTTGAAGGCATGCTTTCTTGGAACAATAGATGATAAAACCCAGCATGGATCCGATACTTTAGTCCGATCTTTTTACAACTTCTGGTCCACAATAAAAAATTTAATAGCCAGTCGCTGATACCGTGAGAGCCCTTGATTACCACGACGACTTCTTTGCTATCGTTACTCCAAAGTACGCGGATCATGGTTTTGCCATGCATGTTGCGAATCACTCTTTGACCATTAGGGTCAAACCCATAGCGT
Organism: Vibrio sp. 99-70-13A1; assembly: GCF_013114625.1. Lineage (GTDB taxonomy): Bacteria > Pseudomonadota > Gammaproteobacteria > Enterobacterales > Vibrionaceae > Vibrio. Next base: position 766 of record NZ_VTXD01000055.1, on the reverse strand, counting down.
GTTTGTTTAAAGACACGCGGGTAAGCGAGGTTGCAAAGAACGGCATAGCGTTCATATTGGTATCGTTTAAGAGGCTTCACATAACATTAAATTTGTGGAGAGTTATCCCAGTGTAGTTTTTAAGTGTGAATGAATAGTGACTGAGAGAGGAATTAGTTTAGAAGTATCGATGGATAAGAAAGTATTTGTCGGAAATTGTGCTACAAAAAACATCAAAGTGGCGCGAATTAACGCTTTTGGAATGATATTTAATCGATTGAATTAAAAAGGCAAAATTTAGTGTTGACCTGTGTGAGATATCGGTTAAAGTACGCCTCGTTCTCAGGCAGAAGCCAAAAGAATAGATGGTGTCACCATCGCTTTTAATGCGTTGCCCTGGTGGTGGAATTGGTAGACACAAGGGATTTAAAATCCCTCGGCGTTCGCGCTGTGCCGGTTCAAGTCCGGCCCGGGGCACCATCATAGTTTGTTTTTTTGAATTAAATTTTTAAATCTCAAACGCAGTGAGAGTCGCTCTCTTTAAAAGCGAAAACATGGTAATTCGTTATTGTGTTAAGAAGGCGCCTTGGCAGAGTGGCTATGCAGCGGATTGCAAATCCGTGGACCTCGGTTCGACTCCGGGAGGCGCCTCCAATCTCTTTAAGAGATATAGAATTATAAGATATGGCGAAAGCGGTATCGAAGATGGTGTCTAACCCGCTTGAAAAAGCACATTGGTTAGGAGCATCGCAACAAGTTTGCGTGCCCTGGTGGTGGAATTGGTAGA
>NZ_VTXD01000054.1 GCF_013114625.1 Vibrio sp. 99-70-13A1 | reverse complement strand
GCGACACCTCTGAACATAAAAACAGTAAGGTGCGATAATCATGAAGTTTGCTCCCGCCAAGAAGTAAAAAACATGAAATACACGCACCTCACTGAGAATGAAAGGTATATGATTTCTGCACTCAGAAAGCAAGGAATTAGTACCGCTAAAATAGCCAAACAACTGGGTCGTCACAAAGCAACCATATACCGAGAAATCGAACGTAATGTTCGTTACAACAAGTTCTTCAATAGATACTCATACCAACCCGAAAGAGCCCAACAGATGGCTCGTAACCGGCTGAGTCGCTCACGTAGAAATAAACGCTATGACGAACTTGATTTCAAACTACCTGAAGCCTTATTGAGACTGGACTGGAGCCCTGACCAAATCGTCGGTTACCTAAAAGTTAGAGGCTATCCAACCATGAGCCATGAGCTCATTTATCAACACGTTTGGAATGACAAAGTACTCGGCGGAACGCTATGGAAACACCTGCGACAATCAACTAAACAAAGACGTAAAAGATACAACTCAAAAGACAGCCGAGGACGGCTGGCGAACAAGCGTCACATTGCCGAAAGACCCGCGACAGCTGAGCTTAGAAAGGAGCCTAGTCACTGGGAAATTGATACCGTTGTCGGGCGTGGAACCAAGCATTGTATTGTCACTTTAGTCGATAGAATGACTGGCTACACTTTTATAGGTCAAATGGACGATAGAACAAGCGAATCACTCAATGTCAGAATGAGTAAAATCATGACCCGTTCAGATTTACCTTTTAAGACAATTACAGCAGATAACGGTACAGAATTTCATGGCTACGCACAGCTAGAAAGGTTCCATAACTGTTTGTTTTACTTTGCAAACCCATACCACTCATGGGAAAGGGGCACCAATGAAAACACTAACGGATTAATACGACAATACTTACCAAAGCGAACATCTATGTCACATGTGACACAGAATCTCTGCAATAAAATTGCAGAAAAATTAAACACGCGCCCACGTAAAAGGCTTGGGTATAGAACACCACTGGAGTATATTCATGCGCATCTGTAGAAAGTGTCGCACTTCAAACTTGATACTAAGTAATATTGTCGTGCGGGAAGTAACCGAACCGTACAATACCTATGCAATCATAATTTATTAGCCACTTTTTCTGCGCAGAAACCAAATAAAATGATTCATCCGTAAAATATTTACCCAACTCTGCTAATACACTACTGAACATAGTCCTTTCATTTACTAGCCATGTGCGCGATACCCATACGACACTTTCATTTAAATCAATTTGTTTGGATAGTAACCATGTATCAAGCTTAGAAATATCGAATTCCGTCTCTGTTGAAACCGTAACCCACTCACTGGTTCGATTTGTACCGGAGTCCCATTCAATGCGATATAAGTCAGGTTCAACTACTCGCCTGATATCTCTTGGTCTAAGATTTATGTCTGATAAGTTCATATGTATTTCTGGTGTACCCCACAAAAAGTAGACAGTACATAACTACATACTTTCGTACTCAACGCCACCACCCTACCTAAAACCTGCCACCTTAAACACTAAAGCTGACCCAAACTGAAAATGCCGAGCGTTGGGAATCTGTCTTAAACGCTTTGTTATGGCGATTTATTTTAGACTTGCTTGGATTATCAGTAACTCAATTTCATTGTCCGATGTATTAACCAAACCATGGGTGCCAAAACGTTTATTAACTATCATATCTCCTGAAGCCACTTTTCTGTCCTGACCTTCAATGGTCATAGTGCCTTCACCTTTCAAAATGATATACATTTCTTCATCATCTCCGTGAGTATGCTCACCCATAGAGCTTCCAGGTGACATAACGACACGGATGGCAAAATCCCAAGCACCATCGAAATCTTTACGTCGGAATGCACGATAGATATCTATTGAACCTTCTCCATCATGGCTATTTTCGTCGACTTCTTTATCGCAAGTGTAGAAATTACGTATCATCTTTTCCGAATTCCTCTTTGATTATTTTCCGGATATCTACTGAGCGCCATAACGCCCTATTAAGGCGAGCCACAAAATACAATAATACTATTATTTTCAAAAACTTAACTACAAGATAAAACTTAAAAACAGAGGTAATGTAGCAAATATGTAGCTTATTAGTTCTACATACTTGCACTGAAAAACACTAATCCTAACTCATATTTGGACAGAAACAAGTTAGTGCAAATGCACTACTTGTTTAAATTGGATTAGGTAAAGTATTCTTTGTGTAATGAAAAGGTAAGACTCTATTTACATCGATCTAAGGTTATCGTGAACTGTAAATCGCATACTTCGAGATAATCCAGGCTCAGCAGAAAGCCTGACATCCATCGAATATGTATATTTTATTGAACCAAAAAGATGATCTTTGTGCTCTAGACCGTATTCAACGCTGACTACACCATTATCATTAGTTTTTTGAACAGCGATAGTATCTAGGACATCACGGCTAATTAAGAAACAGTCTTTCACATCCTTGTACTGTGCACGATAAATATCACATCCTTCCAGAGTGCATATATAATTTTTTTCTTTTCTTCTTCCATAACTGATATCAAAACCTATCAACAACTCTTTTTGATACGTAGCTCTATTTAGCAGATTTAATACCGAGGAACTGCTAACAAAAAGAATAGGATTCTCAACACTAGGTATATACTCAACGATGTACTCAATCGCCTTCTCAGCAGAATAACACTGTAAGTGATAGAGGTAATTAAAATCAAATATTGAACGAAAAATTTCTAACTTTATTCTATCGGGTAAGAAGTTTGCATAAAATTCTTTATTAGAGCCTTCACTACCAGATCTAATTTCAGTTGTAAATTTATACTTGTCTACATTTGTGAATGTGTATTCCCGCTGGTAACCAGGTTCAAGACAATCAAATAATTCAATTTTAAATAATGATAGAGGGTAGAAATCTTTTTTATCTTCATCCAAAAAATATCTAGATGCTTCTTGAGAAAATCCTTCTACCACCGATAAATCTATTTGAGCAAGTCTCAAACTTTCTTTTTGAAATTCTTTAATTTCTGAAATTGCTTGTTTCATAGACCTTATAAAGTTTTCGATAAGATCTCTTGCGTCCTCATTACTGTATAATATTGATATATGAGTACTATCTTCCTCAGCAATCAATGTCTTCGTATACCCTTCTGCAATGGAAATCCAACCATTCAATTCATACAGGATAGATTCACGATTTTTATAGCTAAATAGCTCTGAACATATTGTAGATTGAAGCTCTGGTGTCAATACCCATTCTTTACGTGAAAAGTAGATGGCGGTTTGTACAAAAAATTCGCTTTGACTTTGAACATTTGATCTTCCACGAGATGTGTATACTCTTCCTGAAACCTTTTTTTCATTATCTGAATCATTAAATAATCTACGGCATTCTCCTAGCCAGTTTCCATAAGCATTATCGCTATACTTCCCCCAATCCAATTGGCGAATATATGCCCCAATGATATCAGAAGCAGTCCTTAAAGGATCAGGGACATTCGAGCCACCACTATCCTTTACTAAGGAATCTACCAGCGTTTTGATTTTGACAACGTTTTCCTTATTTGATGCCCGAATCAGTTCACAAATGACGATTAGCCTCAAGTCCTTAATTACATTGCTAAAGCAAACTATATTTACGTCGCCTTGATTGAACTCTAAGCCATTAAGAGCAGCATGCCACTGTGGGCTATCTAGAGGTTGATTCAAATAATAAAGATTTAGAGCAGAGGAGTGCCATGATGGTGCTCTATATGGATAATCATCAATATCGAACGATTGTCGCCATCTACACAATATGTCAACGCTCCATTCTAACGCTTCAATGTTTCCTGCACGTAAAGATACGGAGATCATAGTGATTGTCTCTTTGAGGTGACATGAAGACGCAAACAAGTTCTCATCGTAATCAGAGATTACCACCTTGGATGGATCGATTCGATACTGCCAACCTTCCCAGTATCCAACAAAGTCTAAGAGCATTCGATTATAGTCGGCTTCTGTTCTCATATTATCGATTTGTCTATTGTGCCTTCTCCAGTCAATAAGCAAAAACCAGCACCTTGGAGCAGTGAGTTTATTTCTTGTTTAACCAGAGAGTCTCTACGAGCATAAATTTTTTGGTAGAGATAAAGCATATCGTGAAAGAATGATGAGCTATGATCAAACTTTTCAATTGCCAACCTAGCCAGTTGGTAGTATTCACTCGTAAATTCATCTAAATAATTTCGACCCAAAAATGAGTTGGAAGGAAGAACCATCCAATTATCTAACTTATCGTTATCATTAATAAATGATAGTACTGATGCGATTTCAGAATGGGCATTCGCAAGTACATCCAAGTTTTCAGAAAACTCCCTCGAATTCTCAGATTTTATAGAGTCGTGAGCAGCGCCAACAAAAGTATCAACGATTGTAGATAATTTTAGTTTTTTGTTTGCTCGTTTAGGTGCAAACATAAATGAATGCTTAATTATAAACCTCACAAGTGGATTTATCTCAAACCCTTGATACCTAGAAAGACGAAAATATCCATTTATTTTTACAGGGGATAAATCTAAACTAAGGTCAGATTTATTCTTATTCTTTTTGAGAAGCAGTGACTAGATCTGTAACGCCAAGTTAATTAACGTATAGTTAACATCAACAATATGCTTCCCTTCTAGATTACCTCGGACAACTTCTTTGCAATCTTTATTTAAGTAAAAAGAAACCGCGGACTTAATTTTAATGTCACCATATTTTTCCTTAACAACACCAAGAGCAGAAGGTTGCTCTAATAGCAGAGATGACAATCTTCCTTTAACGTCATGAATACATGATTCTTGAATCGTAAATCGTAAATCGTAAATCGCAACATGATCTTCTCTCTAGAAGAGTCATCCAAAATTTTGAATGTTTGCACAAAGAACCAAGCTGTTAGTGAAATATTAAGTAAAACCCACATAGCTGATGAGATGGAGAACGCTGAATATGAGATCACACTGATATATGGTTCTATTATGTACCCAATGACAAGGTATGCAGACAGAAACAAACCACTCAGTCCAGCGAACATAAATCCAGAATATATTTGGTAGATTGGTAATATTGCGTTCTTATCTGCCTTGTTTTGAAATAGAACACTAACCAAACTTACAACCAATGGGTAGACAACAGCCAATACTGTCAATTGACCTGATAGAAAAGTTGTTTGCCACCTTGAGTACTTTTCCCACTCAATTGAATCTAATGGCGTTAGCGATATCATCAAGGAAATGGATAAACTAATGAGGATTGCGACAAGTGAAAATGCTATCAATGTTCTAAATGAATACTTAAGATATTCAGTTGACCATCGAACTATATTCCATTCTATCATCCCCCATCGATTTCTGAGAAAGTTGTCATTTTTGTGAAAGGTATCCTTAATGTCTTTATTAATTCTCTTTGACAATGTATTACATGGAAACCAAATAAATCGTTTCATTTTCAACCGACAGTATGATGATATTTAAGGTAAATATGATACATTATCCACATGATTTCTATAAGGCTTTGTTACTTAGTTCGATGAAACTAATTCAACAGCCTATTGCCTAAGGAGCTACATTCACCTCACGACGTATCCTCATGCCTAAGCATGATGGTGCTGGTCTTGCTTTCTCTATACTTATTTGTTTTCTATGTAAATTCATATAGATTTTATGGAAATATCTATACCAAACTAAAAAATATAGTGTTGACTCAAATATAAATTTATTTTATGTTAACTTCAGGGCTGAGGCTTACCTGCGGTTTGTAATGTACTTCTTACGAAACAAAGCACTCATATCGTTAATTAAACACTTCATCATTTACGATCAAATCATTCTTCTCGGACCTCATAGTCGGAAGTACACCGTCACATAAAAGTGATGGGACTAACTTTTTTATTAAAGGTTTTAGAATGACTAACAAATCAATTCCAACTATTTATATTCCTCTAGAAAAATTCCACATAGTTCCTATCGTAGGTTTATCGCCTGAACAACTTAAAATATCAGCAAAGAAAACAAGTCAAGATAGAGAAAAAATATCTCATACAACAAAGTTAAACGCTATTGCAAAGCGCTTAGGGATAAAAGGTGGATTTGCTAGCTATGAACGAGAGTATCATGAAGCGATGCTTCCATTTATGGCAACCAACAACCTTATAAAACGAAAGGATTTACTCAAGCATTTGAATGGCGGTGATTACAATTTGTATTTCCCTTTCAGCCACCAGCTAGTTTCTGAACGTTTGTTCTTCTTTGAAGGAGCTACTCCTCAGATGTTGTTCACTGGGCATGACTTCGACTTTTCTGGACCAGTTAGTTGGCACCGTGAAGACTTACACAATGCTTTACACGAGGATAGAGATTGGTCTGACATTATATTAGGCAACTATCATATCAGGCGAGCAGTAGAGGAAAACTTTGATGTTTCTACTTTGCCTTATCGCCAGCAACAATTGCTTGAACTTGATGTAACAACAGAAATCACAGTGCGTTTAATAGATCAATCAGGTCTCCCTAGCTTATTAGACTTTTTAAATACTAAAGAAGCTAAACCGAAAAAAAGGGAAATTCGATACAAACAAGTCTCTGTCAAAATTCTTGAACTTATACTTCTACAGAACCGAAACGGGTCTAGTAGTATTTACCACCTTCTCGGAAATACTTTAACCGACATTCCTTCACAGCAAGAATACATAAAGCTTTATGCATCAAATAAAGTCCCAGCAGAAGATGTGGAAAAAGATTTAAAATCTGATAAATATCTGCAAATGTTACTTACTAAACTCATAGAAGAGGGAAATTCTGGCTGGGTAAAAGTTTTGCCTTACAATGATAATTTGATTTTCTTGTCAGATGATCGTGGAAACTATGACTTTGTCATCAAAAATCAACGCGGAAAAGTGTTCAACCATCAGCTATTCGGCAACAATTTGAAGCGCGCCGATATACCAAGTTTTATAGAGGATTATCGCTTTGAACGTTGGTACTACTTCGATTATGAAGGTAACAGGGAGTTAGATGAACACAACTCAGAAAAGCACTACTACCTTAATGGTGGCACTGCTTCAAACTACCCTGGTTCCCAAACTATATTACGCGAGTATTATCAAGACAAAGGGATTTATCACTCTGTAAATAAGACTTCTAATACGCGTCTAGATGATTTCACTCAAGTATCTATCAATGAAAAAGAAATGATGGTTTCGGAGCTAATAACCATTGGCGATCTCATCTATTTCCTAGAGCAACACCCTGATTACTGTGAGAACCGACAAGGTGACTCACTTGCGCCAGTCAATAGTGAACGAGATATAACTCTACCGGCATCATGTACATTCTTTGATGTTTTAGCCTATGTAAATTGGATGGAAAAACAAACGGACACTCCTCTACGTCTTCTAACCTGCTCTGAATATAAGTCATTGAGAGGAGAGAATTGGTCGGAGCCCAAACGAGGACAAGGTAGTGATATGTCATTTGTTAACGGCGTAGGTGATGTATATCACTCCCATCCCCCCTTCATGCCTCAGAGTGATTTTGACAGCTTACACCTTCGATACCAGCAGCCTTTAAATAACTTCAAAGTAAATGAGTTAAAGTTTATTGACTCAAATTTCTTTTGTGAATGGCTGCTAGAAGGTGTTCAAATACGTTCGTCCAGCCTCACTTCGTTCTATATGAACGATTATGTGTTACGGTCTAGCGGTCCTCAAGATTCAACTGGAAAGTATAAAGGAATGAAAACTGGCTTCAGGCTCTGCTACGAGCTAGCGAAGCACTAACAGTCTAGGCAGTGGCTGTCCATTGCCTGATTCACTCTAATGAAGATCTATTTCCGGAATACAAACTAATGAAAAAAAAGAATTTTAATATCGCTGTATATATAGATATGGAAAACATAACGTCTACCGACTTTCAACTTGAAGACGTAATGAACTCATTCCTAAGTGCAGATGACGAAGATAACTGTATTTTTGCTATAAAAGCAGCATATGGTAATCAAGCGATAGCAAAAAAGTCACTTAAGGCTCAAATAGTTGAGCATAACTTTAATATTATCGATACACCCAAAATCGGAAAGGAAAAAAACAGGGCAGATCTTTTACTTAGCTTAGACGCTTTTGAAAGCCTTCACCATGACAACCCAAAAATCGATAGGTACTGTTTCATGACAACTGATTCGGACTTCACAGTAATTGCTGATAAGTTACGAAAATTTGGTAGAGAAGTCTGGCTCGTTTGTAAAAAAGCAGATAAAGACAGGGCTATCATAGCTAAGTCATTCGACAACTTACTGTTTGTAGAGGACTTCCAGTCGAAGCAAGATATAACTGTAATTGATAACCTTGATAAATTATTTATCAGTGCAGTCAGGAATATGAATCAAAGCAAATTACCAAGCAACGTTTCTATCGCAAACGACAGAATGAAAGCGTTAGATCCAAGTTTTCAAGTAAATAACACAGAATTTAAAACATTCATGAAACTGGTCAGTAATATGGAACAAAAAGGCTATGTAAAGATTGAAAGCCTTAAGACAGGTGAAAACCGTATTACTGAAATCTGCGTGTAGTTAGAAGTAAATATTGGTCTTCACTCAACCGATCCCTTTTAAATGACCAGCATCAGTTACAGATAAGGATTTAGTAAAGAACAGGCGGTGTATTCCATCGCTTGTTCTATATTTGAATTACGGGGTATTTTCATGTTAGCAATAACATTCCTTACTTAAAAGGTACACTTATTCACAGATCCCCAATTAGCAGACATATTAAAATCATCCCACTTAATAGTATTTCCTAATAATACTTCTGGTTATCTCATCCAATGATTTAATTCCAATGCTTCGATAAGCCTGATAACAGTCTGAGCATATGTCTTCAAACTCATCCGTTTTACATGAAAAAAATTTTAAGCATATTTTTTCATTTCGTAATCGAACTAGGTCCTTAAATGTTCGAATCTCAGCTCTACGTCCAAACGTCCTCCCTGAACGGTCACATTCTGGGCACTTAGGCTCTGAGACATCGTCTAGCCAAGCACGCTTGCAAATTTGGCAATAATGACCGCCTTGACCATAATATTGTTCATAAACATCGTGACCATTTCCATCCTTCCTAAACAGCCACCTATTGTATTTTTCGATGTAAATATTGAGCTGTGATTGACTCTCCTCCTCTCTCAAAACCTGTCTGGGATGGTAGAGCCATGATCTGTCGCCACTGTGCTGCGCATAATCCAAAACAATATCAATAAATGTTGTATCCTTTTCAAGTTTAAGCTCCTGGTAGATATACCGTAACTCTGTTAGGTCAATATCTACTATGGCTTTATCTCTGTGGCTCTGTGCTAAATCTAATGGTAATCGACCATCATAAGAGAAGTGAATACCCAGACCATAGCCTCCACAGTACCCTACTGCATCAAGTTCAGTGCCCAAGTGTTTCTTTTCTATCTCTATATGATCCAATCTGACGGTCTTACTAACCGCAAACTCACAAGGTTTCGTATGAGTTTCACCAACAATATCTTTTTGCGAAATGTAGGAAACCCCATCTGGCAGTAGAAGCTCTAAGCTCTCCATTTCTTCAAATCTTTGCTTAATCAGCAAGCGGGCAGCCACAAAGAATGAATACTCACAGTCTTTTCGTGTCTCCCCTTCTTTTTGGGATTTCGGATCATGCGAGAAATGGTGAATTTTCTTTTCTGGATCGCCCTTGTTGGCTCTCAGCGGTTGCTTACAGCTAGGGCAAATACAATCACACGCCCGACCTTTAACCACTTCACTGATATCGAACAATTTTTTATCTTTCATACCAAATGGAATTAGCATCTACACCCCAAAAAAGCAACTGACTGCATATTAATCTTTTCATTTCATAGCAAAGATATCCGTGACGATGATCGGAATACTTTCAGCTAATGAATAACTTGCGATGAGCTTCCTCAAATTTCAGTCTTTCAGTGGGTTTTGATTTATAGAAGTTCCGAAAGTTACCCCACTTACTCCACCTAATCATGGTTCAAGTGGGGTAAGTGGGGTAGAAATCGCAACTTACAGAAATGGAGTGTGGGGAATAACGGTAGGAAAGCAGTATTGATTTGAACCATTGAGCATTTTCTTATCTAGCTTTTCTTCTTTGTGCAGTTGGTTTAAGGCTTTACCAACCACGTTACCTTTCGACGCATCGACTTTGAGTAAATCACAGATTTGCTTAGTCGTGAGCCATTCCCTAGCCTTACCATGGCAGGTTTCTAGTTGGTCGTTGAGCATGTTGTACCAAGTGCCTTTATCAACGTACTTAGCCGATTCTTTTGATACCAAGGCTTGAGCGTCAGATGAAAGCATCCAAGGGTGTTTTTGTACTAAGAATAGGTGTTTCACTTCTAACCAGAATTGGCGCAGTTTCTCCGGCTCTGCCAGCGTCAGCTCACCCGTCACTTGATAATCCCATCCTAGCAACTCATTAAGCTTGTCCATATTGGTTTCAGCCACCAGCTCAATGACCGCGTAACGTGAGTTGCCTGTTTCATCTTTGAGGAAGTCTGTGCCGTTAACCGTAGCAATCAGGTTGGTTTGTCGTGACTTCTTAATATCACTTCTCGCGTAAGGTGGACGCACCGTATCTTGAGCGCGAGTAACGAACGCCTTAAGTGCGCCTTGGCAGTTTTTTGTAGAACGCTCCAACTCCCCTAGTTCAACTATCCACGAACGTATCACCGATAAGACGCTGTCTTTGTTATCAGGGTTTAGCTCTGCCCCTTCTAAGAAGGCACTTGGCATCACGTTAGCAATACGCTCAACAAAAGCCGTTTTCTTAAAGGACTGCTCGCCTTGCAGCACAGGAACGAGCTTTGATTTGAAATTAGGCACTAGTAAACATGCTACACAGCCCACCAACCAGTGTAGCAATACGATTCTGGCAAGCTGTGGATTCTTAGCCCCTAAGCAGCTTAACACCGCGTCCACTCTTGGCTGTCCGTCCCACTCACCTGATAACCAATCCTTGATAGGATGATAGCTATTTTCTAAAGCAACGGCGTTAAAATGGTCATCAATTGCAAGCTTAGGCAATGAATGGATAGACGCCACTGAAATCAGTTCACTCCTCACCGTGTCGGGTGAGCCCATACACTCTGTACCTTTAAATATGTCTGGTTCTAAGGTCATCTTGTTGAGCTTGGCTTCATACCCTGAACTTTTTAGTAACGCCTTTAGGTTATCAGCCGTATTCAGCACAATGGTTTTACCGGACTCGGAGTATTTCACATGAGGGAACTCTGGCTCTTTAAGCATGGAAGCACTCCTCTTGTGATAAGTGGTCTAGTTTGGTGTGGTTATCGAGCCAACGGTCTAAATCTTCTTTGAGATAACGAACCGCGCGACCAATCTTAATAAAGGGTGGTGCATCCGTTCTGTTTTTGCGTTGCCCTTCCATACGAGCTTGGCGTAGAAATGAACGGCTCATGCCGATGTAAGTCTAGGTTTCTTGTTCTGTGTAAGCGCGCTTTGTTTGTTGAGTGTCTAGCATGGTCTTGGTTGCCTCTTTTTGTTTATTGAGGTTCAACGTTAACCAGTCAGATTGTCAGCTGACGTTTGCCCTGACACCGCTAATTTAACTTTTTTGATTTCTTTACTTGATAGAATAGATTTTTACGAAAGTGAGCGTAAGTGACGGTTAACTCGGCATCCCCTGTTTTAGCAAAATAACAAAGCGCATTGTCTTTCATTTCTGATAGCTGACTGTGTACGTCATAGATACGAGCCGTTTCACCTTGCGCTTCATGTTCATTCTTTATTCGCTCCCAAGCTTGTTTCGGCGTAGCTTTAGGGTGATTCAACAGAACATTATGAATAATGAGCCTGATAGGATGCGTTTCAACATCTGGCTGCAAGCCTTGTTCAACTTGGTTTAACGTTGAATGGGTAGCTGGCTTAGTGTGGTTAGGTAACCGGTTATCGTTACGGCTTAACTCTTGCCATGTTCGGTTAAAACTCTGGCTTAAATTCTTTGTGCAAAGCCTGATATCACTGGCTTGTAAGCCTATAGGTACAGATGATAATTGTTTGGTGCTTTCGCTGATGGTTTCAGTGAATGCCGTCAATAGCCCAACTAGGCTTGATACCTGTCCCTGACTGGTTTTGTCTTCAGCAATCTGCATCATGCTTTCTTGCTCTGGGTACACCGCAGCCAGTTTTGGCACGATGAAAACCATATTCTTCGCGCTTAAACGCTGTTCGTGTATGCCATTAAACTGACCTTTAACCGCATTCGGGAAAGCCTCTTTAATGAGTCTCGGTTTAGCATAAGCCAGTGTCGGCAAGGCTTCAAACCGTGTTAACTGGCATTCACCTACTAAGACCTGAAGAGATTGTTTTTGGGTTAACTCTATGAAGCCGCGTACATGCAAGCTATAGAGCAACACGTTATGGCTATCGACTGCCGCTGCATTTGGACAGTCAATTTTAGCGTGAAGCCTAAACACCCCACGTTCAACCGCATCAAACACTTGTTCTTTAGTGAGTGACGTTAACTTTTCCAGTTCGTTTAAGTGTATGTAATCCCTGTTATCGTCCATTAATCATCATCCATAACCATTGAATGATTAGCTTAATGGTTTGATGGTAGCAACCACATGACGACACTCTGACTATCCGATGAGGTTCACAGCCGCAGCTTTATGCTCTGGCGCTAAGTGAGCATATCTAAGGGTCATCTTCAAATCAGAATGCCCTAACAGCTCACGAACCGTATTCAAATCCACACCATTCGTCACAAGCTTACTCGCAAAGTGGTGGCGTAAATCGTGAAACCGGAAATTAGAAATATCAGCCGCTTTCAGTAAGCACTGCCAAGGGTATTGAATCAGAAGCGCAGAGTCTCGGTGATTAGGGGTAAACACGTAAACTTGATTGGAGTTTTGTGCTCGCCACTCTCTAAGTAGGTTAAACACGGTGTCATTGAGTGGGATACGTCTAGTTTTCTTAGACTTGGCATTTTCAGCTTTCACCGTCAGATAACGATTCTCAAAGGATACATCTTCCCAAGACAAACTCAGTAGCTCACTTTTACGAGCACCAGTGTTTATAGCAGTAATTACAAGCGGCTTAAAAAAGTCTGTGTATAGCTTTTCACTGCCGGACGCTCTTAGCCTATCGTTACGCTCATCAAGTGCTGTCAGTAAGGCGCTTTCTTCTTCACTAGAAAGATAACGCACACGGGTATTGTCCTCAGTGACCAGTTTCACTTTATCCAGTGAATGAGAGTCTAGTAGCTCCCATTCAACCGCTCTTGTGAGTGCCGCTTTGAACGACATAAAGGTACGGCTCATTGTTGCGGGTGCTCGTCCTTGTTTACGCTTGTGGGTGTACCACTCTTGAATGTCGCGAGCGGTAATATCAGACAGGCGCTTTTCACCCAAGTGAGCAAACGTATTCTTGATTGAATTAAATGATTGGTGAGCCGTTCGAGGGTTTAGAGCGATCAAATAGTCTTGGTAATGTTCATCGAGGAAACGGGTTAACGTTAATCCCTCACGGGCTTCTAATTTCTTAGCTTCGTGACGGCTTTCTTGAACGTCTTCCCCACTGGCGACCTGTCCAGACTTCTCTTTGGCTAAATCTCTGGCTTGAGCGGGCGTTAATGAATTAGCCGCGCCTAAAAAGTAGTTTCGCTGCTTACCATTGATTCTATAGTACAGGTAATACTTCACCGTCCCTTTTGGGGAAATACGCGCATGAAAACCGCTGACTTCAGTATCATTCAGACGCTTGTCTTCAATGGTGAGATTTTTAATAGAGCTGTTGGTTATCTTCTGCTTTAATGCCATGACACAATCCTTAGTGTAGCAAATATGTAGCAGAAAAATTGTAACCTGAGGCATTCCACTGAACAACAGCGAACTAACAAACCACATCTATCTAACTGTATTTATTCGATTAATTTATCACTTCAGTTCATAGTCGTTCATTGCGTTACATTGCCGAACCGCACTGTTAAGGGGTGAGCAACGCAATACCGAAGCCGCTGCATTCCACCTTAATCACTAAAACCAACGCATAGCAAAAACGCCAAGCGTTGCGAATCCCTCTTGAACAGTTTGTTAGTCATGTTTGGGGAACAAGTCCCTTTCTAGGATCACCAAACACTCTTCTACCAACTTTGACTTGGCTATTGGATCATCAACAAAAATATTTTTCAGTGCATTACCTAGTGTTTTTTTATATTTTTTACTACTCATACACCTAGAGGAAATAAATCTAAATCCACTACCAGTACTCTGTACTATCGAAACAACATATGACTCTTTTGTATTTACAGATTCATTAATCGGTAGAGATAGTTTAAAACCATTTTTAAATGGTACTAGAGGAGAAAAGGTCACGATTCTCTCTCCTTCATCAGCAGGACAATAGACATTAAGTACTCCAAACTTTCCATCAGAGTAGCTCGTAACTTCGTTAAAAGACAAACCATGCTTTATCAAATTCTGACCGTTTTTTGCAGGGTCATATTCTGTCATACCTTTTGAGTATGAGTGAGAGTCAATTTTGTATAATTCGAATTCTGACGGAAGTATGTTTCTTATTACATATAAGTAAATATCGAGCTTTTCGTGAAAGCGCAAAGATACTTCACCACGCAGTACAGCAAACAGAAGATCTTTCCTTTCACTTCCAAGTTTCAGTTCATCAAGTCGAGCATATAACTCATCGTCTCCAAGCTCGTTAATTACCTTCTCAAGTTTTGGAAACACTTCATATTCAATCATTATTTATCTCTTTATAGTCAAAGGACAATAAATGCCTAACGCCCAATTAAGTAGCTGACAACGCTACCAATACACTCAAATCTACCACCGAAATCACTGAAACTAAACCGAATTAAAAATGCCATGCGTTGACAGTCTGCTTGAATTGCTTGTTATGGCGTACACGATTTGGCACGAGAAAACATAAAACATGTGCCACATCAATAGTTGACTAATTTACTCTGGTATTCTAATTCCATTACCGCTGAATCATTGAGGAAACTAATATGACATTTTCAATCAAGAAGATATTTCAAAATAAAGAAACAGAAACTACTGAGGAAACCCAGTTAACCTCAAAAGAGACACCTCAAGAAAGCGTTAAGTTAGAGAAAGAAATCAAACATGAAACGCCTAGTGGATGTTGTGGTTCTTGTTCATAAAACCTGCCAGTTATAAACCTTAGATACTGCTCTAAGGTTTAACAACTTTTAAGCCATAACGCCACGTTAAGTAGTGAGCAACACCGCCATTAAACTTAACCATACCCCGAAAACACCAAAGCTCAACCAAACCGAAAATGCTGAGCGTTGCGAATCTGCCTTAAACGCCTTGTTATGTTGCGGTGCTTGCCATTACGCACATCAAAAAGGCTGGTAAACCAGAGATTAAAAGCTTGACGCAAAATATCGTATTTGATGAAAACCGTTCTTCATCAATTTCGTTGGCTACAGAGCTATCAACCATTGAACCCGTAACCTTTTCCGCTTTATCGTTACCAAAACCACCTTCGGGAGGATACATGAAGAACAAAGCACCAACACCCCACAGAAGCATTACCACGAAAAATGCATAATCAGACAAGAACTTTAAGCCAAATAAGCCTGTAGATTGCTCAAACACAACGACAATCGCTGCTGAAATTAGATTACTAAGAACCAAAAACTTTAATAAATTAAGCATGTTAACCCTAACATTCTCCCTAGCAACATAACGCCGCGTTAAGTAGTGAGCAACGCCACCACCCTACCTAAACCATTGTGCCGTAAACACTAAAGTTGAATCAAACCGAAAACGCCAAGCGTTGGGAATCT
>NZ_VTXD01000053.1 GCF_013114625.1 Vibrio sp. 99-70-13A1 | reverse complement strand
ATTTAACACCACCAACTATACAGAATGACGTATCTGAATAATTTTGGAGATACTAACCCACTGCACTCTCGAATTCTACGGTTAAGTTTTATATTTATCTAATGAAATTATGAAACAAGTTCCTTCATCATATCAATATGTAGATCGCTATCATTTAAACAACTGATATAGTTAAAGCTTTCACCACCAGCCTCTAAAAAGGTCTCTTGGCACTGATCTGAAATTTCTTCTAATGTTTCTAAACAATCAACAGAAAACGCTGGAGCCATGATATCTAGTTTTTTTATTCCACGGCTAGGAAGCTCTTCCAATGTTTTATCCGTATAAGGCTTTAACCACTCTTCACGTCCAAAACGGGACTGATATGTCATCCCTATTTGATTTTTATCTAATCCTAGCTCTGCGGCAAGTAACTCGGTCGTTTCTTCACAATGATTAGGGTAGATATCACCTTCATCAGCTAAACGTTTAGGAATACCGTGATAAGAGCATAATAAATAGTCCCCTCTTCCCTTACTTTCCCAATGCTGTCTTACACTATCAGCCAATGCTTTGATGTAAGAAGGCTGAGCGTAATAATCACGGATAAATTGATAACTAGGGATCACGGGAAGGGTTTTAAAAGCTTTAGTCAAACCATCAGAAACGGCAGCGGTGGTCGTTCCGGAATATTGTGGGTAGAGAGGTAAAACAATTACGTCCTCTACGCCTTGAGACATAAGAGTCTCTATTCCTGATTTTAAACTTGGATTTCCATAGGTCATCCCAAGAGCCACTGGTATATCTAACTTCGCTTGTAATTTTTTCACCTGACGCTGTGAATATACAAGTAACGGTGAACCATCATCCATCCAAACTGACTGGTACAACTTTGCAACTTTAGGAGAGCGAATAGGTAAGATAACGCCATGAAGTATTGGACACCACAACCAACGAGTGAGATTCACTACACGCTTATCATGTAAGAATTCTCCTAAAAACTTCCTAACCGCGGCAGGTGTTGCTTCATCTGGTGTGCCAAGGTTAACAAGCAAGACACCCTGTTTTTTATTATTTTCCATATTTACCTAAGACGATCACTGATGAATATAAAATCCATACGATTTAAAATAAAAAAAGCGACCCAAAGGTCGCTTCTAATATATCAAATTATAAAACTGGCTGTTAGCCAATTATGATAATGCTTTCTCAAGTTCAGCACTAACTTCTGTAACTTGCTTAGTACCGTCAAACTTAAGGTACTTAGTATTGCCAGCTTCAGCTTCTTTACCGTAGTAAGAGATCAGCGGTGCTGTTTGCTCATGGTAAACACCTAAACGAGCACGTACTGTTTCTTCTTTATCATCATCACGAACAACAAGGTCTTCACCAGTAATATCATCTTTGCCTTCAACCTTTGATGGGTTGAAAACAACATGGTATGTACGACCTGAAGCTAGGTGAGCACGACGACCCGCCATACGCTCAACGATAACGTCATCAGCTACGTCAAATTCAACAACGTAATCAACTGTAATACCCATATCCTTCAAGCCATCTGCTTGTGGGATTGTGCGTGGGAAACCATCTAAAAGGAAACCTTTCTCACAATCATCTTGAGCGATACGTTCTTTGATCAAACCAAGAATGATTTCATCAGATACTAGCTGACCAGCATCGATCACTGACTTAGCTTGTTTACCAAGCTCAGTGCCAGCTTTGATAGCAGCACGAAGCATGTCACCAGTAGAAATTTGAGGTACACCAAATTTGTTCATGATGAAGTTAGCTTGAGTACCTTTACCAGCACCTGGAGCACCTAGAAGGATGATGCGCATGTTGAATCCTCTTATAAAAAATATGATTTATACCGAAGCTCACTATTAGTAAACCCCAATGGATATTACTAAAACCTATACATAACAACCCTCATAAACTGAGGACGCTTGAAATAGCTAACAATAAGTTCTAACGGTAAGTTTCGGTATAATGTTTAAAGTAAAATGGGTTTAACTTGGAAAGAAAAACTTAATCTAAACGTCTATTTAGGTCGGCATTCTATCACATTAACATTCAGTTTTGCTGAATTTAAGACTAAAGAATATGTAAGCAACCCAACCTTATGAAGTTGCCAATCAGAATATCATCCAAAAATACAATATCGACGATATTCATAAAAAAAGCTCGTAATAACGAGCTTTTTATCAACCAACTAAACTATTGTATGATTAATTAACCTTTAGTCAATAAGTTATTAATTGCACCTAAGAATTGAGATGGGTCTTCCATTGAACCTTTCTCAGCCAGCATTGCTTGACCAAGAAGTACTTCAACCCAGCGACCAAATGCTTGCTCATCAGCTTCATCAGCCATTTGTTTTACAAGCGCATGTTCAGGGTTAATTTCAAAAATATACTTAACTTCAGGTGCAGCTTGACCTGCTGCCTCAAGAAGCTTAGCCATTTGTGTGCCCATTTCAAAATCATCGGTCACAACAACGGCTGGAGTATTTGCAAGTTTAAACGTAGTACGAACTTCTTTAACACGATCGCCAAGGTAAGACTGCGTGCGCTCAACAACAGATTTAAACTCTTCTTCTGTTTCTTTCTGCTTTTCTTTCTCTTCTTCACCTTCAAACTTACTTAAGTCTAAGCCTGCTTTGGTAATAGATTGAAATTGCTTACCATCGAAGTCCGTTAAGTAATTCATTAAGAATTCATCGATGCGGTCAAACATTAGAACCACTTCAATGCCTTTCGCTTTAAACTGCTCTAAGTGAGGGCTGTTTTTAGCGGCTGCGTAGCTGTCTGCCGTTAGGTAGTAAATCTTATCCTGCCCTTCTTTCATGCGTTCAACGTAAGAAGCAAGGTCGACGGTTTGGTCAGAAGAATCTAAATGAGTCGATGCAAAACGTAAAAGACCTGCAATCTTCTCTTTGTTGCCCATGTCTTCAGCTGGGCCTTCTTTCATAACTAAGCCGAATTCTTTCCAAAATTCTAGGTACTTTTCACTGTCATTCTTAGCCATGCGCTCAAGCATAGTGAGTACACGCTTAGTACATGCGCCACGAAGCGATTGGGTTACTTTGTTATCTTGTAAAATTTCACGAGATACATTCAACGGCAAATCATTTGAATCAATCAAACCACGGACAAAACGCATGTATGAAGGCATGAATTGCTCTGCATCATCCATAATAAACACGCGCTGTACATAAAGTTTTAGACCACTTTTATGGTCGCGATTCATCATATCCCACGGTGCTTTCGCTGGAATATAAAGTAGGCTCGTGTAGTCGTTTTTACCTTCAACTTTGTTGTGGCTCCACGTTAATGGATCAGCAAAGTCATTAGATACATGCTTATAAAACTCTTGGTACTCTTCTTTTTCGATATCAGACTTATTACGCGTCCATAGAGCTTGAGCTTTATTGATTTGCTCCCATTTTTTCTCTTCGGTATCCTTTCCTTCTTCATCTTTCACTGCTGTTAAGATTGAAACAGGAATACCGATGTGGTCTGAGTACTTACCAATCACCTCACGTAAGCGCCATTCATTTAAGAACTCTTTTCCGTCTTCACGCATATGAAGAATGATATCTGTACCACGAGATTCTTTAGTGATGTCTTCAATTGTGTAATCGCCTTCACCAGCAGAATGCCATTGAACAGCTTGATCGTTATCAGCACCGGCAGCGCGAGTACGGACCGTCACCGCATCAGCAACAATAAATGCAGAATAGAAACCAACACCAAACTGACCAATTAATTGTGAGTCTTTACTTTGGTCATCAGATAACTTTGAGAAAAAATCAGCCGTTCCTGATTTAGCAATTGTCCCTAGATGCTCAATTACATCATCACGGCTCATACCGATACCATTGTCAGAAATGGTTAGAGTATTGGTTTCAGCACTGAATGAAAGCTTCACACCTAAATCAGCATCACCTTGGTATAAGTCACCATTTGATAAAGCTTGGAAACGAAGCTTATCGGCTGCATCAGATGCGTTAGAAATCAATTCACGAAGGAAAATCTCTTTGTTTGAATACAATGAATGGATCATTAAGTGAAGTAGTTGTTTTACTTCAGATTGAAAGCCACGAGTTTCTTTATTTTGCGTTGCTGTTTCGCTCATTTTTACTCCAAAACATCTATACTGATAATAGCAATTCGAGATGTAGCCCATCTTGCTAGGCTGTCATATGTTCATTAACATGAGGATGACAAATGTAAATTCAAGGTCAAAAAACATAAAAACACTGTTTTTTTGTTTTGTTTTGATTATGCTTGCCTCGCCAAACTATAAAAGAACATCAAACAAACCTGAATATGAATTCATTTTGTACCAATTTTCACCGTCAGGTTATGTATGAGCAATTAAGAATCATCTCCAATATAGAAGAATTCAATGAGTAATATAGGCACTAAGTTTATTCTCGCACAACGGTTTGTATTTGATCCAAACAGCAACTCGCTTGTTGATCAAATGAATGACAGTGATGTCGTTCGTCTTGGTAGTAATGAAAGCCGCATTTTACTTATGCTGTCAGAGAGACCAAACGAAGTCATTACCCGTAATGAGCTGCATGAATATGTATGGCGAGATCAAGGCTTTGAAGTCGATGATTCAAGCCTAACTCAAGCCGTTTCTACACTACGTAAGATGCTCAAAGACTCGACAAAATCACCTGAATTTGTCAAAACTGTGCCCAAACGTGGTTACCAATTTATTGCCAGTGTGGAACGCTCTGCTCCCCTTTCCTCTAGTGATACACCAATCAATATAGATACCTCTATATTAGGCAAAAGCTTAGATCAAGAAATTGAGTTTTCAGAGGTTGAAACACAAGAAACCGAACGCACAGCAACCCAACATGAATCAGTAGACGTAGTAGAAAGTGCTCAAGAGATACCAAAGATTGAGACTCCAACAAAAGTAAAGGCTCAAGAAAATCCATGGCTGAGCCGTGGCATTATTCTGCTAGCACTTTTGCTGCCAATATTGGTACTTACTTTTACAACACCTGCTGAATCAGAATTTCGCACTTTATCAACCGTGGACTCTGTTGATATTTTGTACCCTATGAATCAACCGAATTTAGATTCATGGCTACCGGCTATTGAAAAGTGTGTAGCCCATTATACGGCTGAACATCAAGGTGATCTTAAACCATCTAAAGTTATTGCTACTGGCGGTCAAGGTAACCAGTTAGTGTTGAACTATGTTCACTCTCAAGAGTATTCCAGTGAAAATATTACTTTGAGAATTTTTGCCAACCAAACTGACTTAAGCTCTATATGCAAAGGGAATCACTAATATGAAATTGAAAGTATCCCTGCTAATACTTGCCGCTTCAGCAATTTTAAGTAGCTGGTTATATTGGGGAAGCGATGCCAAAGTCGAGCAGCTTCTCACATCTCGAGAGTGGCAATCTAAGATGGTTACATTACTCACTGAGGTCGTTCAAGAAGATGCCATTGGACCGCTGCGTCGTGTTGAATTGCAGTCAAATGCTAAGTATTTACCTAACGGTACTTACATAAGAATATCGGTTGTGCATTTGTTCGTTGAGGAAAGTGAAACACCGAATATCATCAACATTTCAGAAACAGGTCAGTGGGATATTAATGATAATTACCTGCTAATCTCTCCAACTGATTTTAAAGATGTGACATCAGCGCAAAGTAAAGATTTCACTCAAGACCAGCTAAATCTTATCACTCAAGTCATTAAGATGGATGCACAACAGAGCAGAAGAATTGATATTGTTAACCAAAAGACATTATTACTAACGAGCTTAAACCATGGTTCCACAGTGCTCTTTTCAAACTAGTTCTGCTAACTAGAGGCTTTCAATCAAATATTAAAAAGGTCAGCTAATGCTGACCTTTTTCTGTCTACTCGAATGATATTAATAAAGCTAACCAAGCTATAAAAACGCTCGCTAAAGGTTACCGGAAACAAGTAACTCATTTGTTAAGCTAAGCACTTCAAAGCAACCATCTTGGTAAATACCATAGCTTGCAGGATGTCCTTCTCGAGGAAATGTCACTGAACTAGGGTTGAAGATAAATATTCCAGATTGATATTCCGCTACTGGAATATGTGTATGTCCATGAGCAATTACATCCCCTTCTTTTAGAGGCGGTCGCTTATTACTATTAAATAAATGCCCATGAGTTAAAAACAGACGACGACCTGACTCCAACAATACCCATACATAATCCGACATCATTGGAAACGACAACAGCATTTGATCTACTTCGCTATCACAATTACCACGCACTGCGATGATTTGGTCAGAATACACATTTAACGCTTCAGCCACTTTAGGCGGATTGTACCCTTCAGGGACGGGGTTTCTTGGACCGTGATTAAGCGTATCGCCCAATAAAACTAAATGATCACAACCTGATTCAACATATCGCTGAAGTACTTTTTCTGTAGCTGGTAACGAACCATGCAAATCAGAGGCAAAGAACAATTTCACGCTTACTTCTCCCTAGAGTTAATCAGGTCATTGTATTCGTATTCCATTGAGTAAAAAAGTCAGAGTTTATACATCACCTGCAGCCATGCCATTAATCACAATATTATTGTAGCTCACCATTCCAATGATCTTGCCTTCAGAAATGACTGGCGCTCGGCTAATACCGAAACGTTCGAATAATCGAGCACAATATTTTACATTCATATCGGCAGAAACAGCCAAGGCCGGCTTAGTCATAATCTCGTAAATATTGGTGCGCTTTGATGAACGGTTCTTCGCCAAAACTTTCTTAGCAATATCATTCATCAGTACAATACCGTATTCATCATCATCATGGCGCTTATCAACAATCAAAGCTTTAACCCGATGATCTCTGGCCAACTCTATTCCTTCATGAACACTCGTTAAGCCATCTACAAGAACATACGTGTTCGCCATTACGTCTCTCACACGCACTTTTTCATGAGTTGTCATAGCTCCCCCTCAACAACCTTAGTTAACGTTTCAACTTGATGAGCCACACCAACTGCATCTTCAATATCAATCTGCACTGCAATTCCTTGACCGGACTCTTTATCAAATTCACCAACCTCTCCAATTCTTTCTAAAATATGTCGCGATAGGTGCTCTTCCACCACAAATAGCAACACATCTTTTTGCACCTCTAATGTCAATCCAAAGAAAGTTCTTTTTTGGTTTAAGCCTTGCCCTCTAGCATGGTTAATGACCGTTGCGCCTGTCGCTCCGGCGCTTCGAGCAGTATCAAGTACTATGTCTGTTTTACTATCTTCTACAAATGCCAAGATAAGTTTAAAGCGCATCCTTTTTCTCCTTAGCGGTTCGAGAGTTGTTTAACCATCGAGTTATTTGTGCGTAACTCATAACGGAAATAATGGGGAATAAACTAGCAAAGGCAATCAAGCCAAAGCCATCAATAACAGGATTTCGTCCAGGTACAGTAGAAGCAAGCCCAAGCCCTAAAGCCGTAACAAGAGGAACTGTTACTGTTGACGTGGTCACACCGCCTGAATCATAAGCCAATGGGACAATTAATTTAGGGGCATAAAATGTTTGTATCACCACAACGACATAACCGGTAATGATGTAGTAATGAATAGGGTCACCAGCCACAATTCGGTAGCTACCCAGAGATATACCGAAAGCCACCCCAAGTGCGACGGCAATTCTTAAGCCATTGACACTAATACTGCCACCAGAAACTTGGTTGGCTTTTATTGCTACAGCAATTAACGAGGGCTCTGCAATTGTGGTGCTAAATCCAATAAAAAAGGCAAATAGATACACCCAGTAGTAATCAAACCAGACAAGAGATAGCCCTGAACTTACTTTAAATTCTTTGAGAAACTCAGGCTCCGTCAACTGCATAGCCATTGTTTCTCCCAGCGGAAACAATGCTAATTCTAGTCCGAGTAAAAACAATGAAAGACCAAGAATTACGTAAAAGAAACCAAGTAAGACCGTGCCTAAATTCCTAACGGGCTTTCTCAATACAGCAAATTGAAAACCAAATATAATCGCTGCAATGGGGATTACATCGCTCACAGTACTAATGAAAGTGGCAATGAATTGATTAAAACTGATCATGTCATCACCATTCCATAGATCATCACAAACATCATTGGCAACAAGGAGGCAAAAGCGATCAGCCCAAAACCATCCACCATTGGATTTCTCCCTTTAATTGCGGATGCAAGCCCGACCCCTAAAGCGGTGACAAGTGGGACAGTTATGGTAGAGGTCGTCACTCCCCCAGAGTCATAAGCAATCCCAATAATATTTTGCGGAGCAAACCCTGTCAGAATGACAACACCGATATAGCCACCAATGATCATGTAATGGATTGGCCACCCTTTAAGAATTCTTAAAACACCAAGTAAAATGGCTAAACCAACAGAAACGGCGATAGTCAATCTAAGCCCGTCTGCATAGTTTTCCATGTCATGTTCTGTATTTGGGATAACACCTCCTTCTGCAGCGACCTCGGCAGCTTCAGCTGTAACGGCGGTTAAAGCTGGCTCAGCTATCGTTGTGCCAAACCCCAAACAAAAGGCAAAAATAAGCAACCAAAACACACTCCCTTTTCGGGCAAAGGATTGAGCCATAGACTCGCCGATTGGAAACAGCCCCATTTCAAGCCCAAAAATAAAGAAGGTAAGACCAAACACCACCAGCATTAATCCAAATAAAATAGACAATAAATTTGGTAGTGGCTCTTGAAGCACCACTAACTGGAAAAATGCAATAACAACAACGATCGGTAGCAAATCTCTCAAACTACCTAACATGGATTTAAATAAAGCAAACACTGCTGACATTCATTCCCCTCGATTTGTTCTGCATGCTTAGAGCAATAGAGGTAGGGTATGAATACACCAGTTTCCATTGCTCTCAATAATCATGGCAAATAGTCACCAGCAATGGTGTGACGAAGCTAAAGAGCTAAGTAACCGCTATTATTTTTTATTGTAAATGTGATGTTTAAAGGGATTTGGAATGTGTAGGGTTATCTAAAAGCTCAACACAGAGTTATCACAGAATTGAAACTAATTGATCGTTATAGTGAAAGTGGCGTATTGGATTAGCCAATAAAAACAAGCCATGTCTATAATTAAGACTATTGGGAGGGATTTATGAAGATATTGTTGACTGGCGGGACTGGTTTTATCGGTTCTGAGCTAATAAAAAGTTGGAATACGCACGAAGTGACTTTACTCACACGTAATCCAAGCAAAGCTAAACAAAACCTTAGCCATTTAAACCAAAATAATATTCGCTACATTCAATCGCTTGATAACTTAAATGATCTCAATGGGTTTACAGCGGTCATCAATTTAGCCGGAGAACCCATAGCGGACAAAAGATGGACAGCCACTCAAAAAGAAGAAATTTGCCATAGCCGTTGGAAGATTACGGAAAAAATCGTATCACTGATTCACGCAAGCACTGAGCCTCCAGAGGTTTTTATTAGTGGTTCTGCAGTCGGTTATTATGGAGATCAACAAGAGCACCCTTTTGATGAAAGCCTACATGTTTATCACATGAACTTTCCTCACCAAGTTTGTTCTCATTGGGAAGATATCGCTAAGCGCGCTCAATCAAATATGACTCGCGTCTTATTACTTAGAACAGGAATTGTTCTGGGCAAACATGGCGGTGCACTCCAGAAAATGTTGTTACCCTACAAATTAGGATTAGGGGGACCTATTGGTTCAGGAAAGCAGTACATGCCATGGATCCATATGCTTGATATGGTCAGAGCCATTAATCATTTACTCGCCACGCAACATGCTCAGGGAGAGTTTAACTTATGCGCACCTCACCCTGCGACTAATAAACAATTTAGTAAAACCTTAGCCAAACAACTCAAAAGACCTCATATTTTATTCACCCCTAAATGGGCAATGTCGTTGCTTATGGGTGAATCTTCTTGCCTACTCTTTGACAGCATAAGGGCGAAACCAAAGAAACTGACAGAGATGGGATTTATATTTAGTTACTCAAGAATTGAACCCGCTTTAAAAAATTTATTACAACACCCTAATTAATTCTTTATTCTAACAAAACGCTTATTACTTTGATTTAGGTCCATTTTGTGAAGAAGTCCATTTTAATTACAGGTTGTTCAAGCGGCATTGGTTATACCACAGCCCACCATCTCAATAACCATGGTTTCCATGTTATTGCTTCTTGCCGAAAAACAGAGGATGTTTTACGCCTCCAAGAAGAGGGATTAACTTGTATTCAGCTTGACCTGACTTCTGAACAAAGTATTGAAGCTGGGGCTAAACAGGCTATCGCCCTATCTCACAATGGTTTATATGCTCTCTTTAACAATGGAGCATATGGGCAAGCAGGAGCTTTAGAGGACCTTCCCACAGAAGGGCTAAGAGAACAGTTCGAAACAAACTTCTTTGGCTGGCACCACCTTGTACTGCAGATTCTCCCTCATATGAGAGAAAATGGTGATGGACGAATCATCCAAAACAGCTCTGTTCTTGGTTTTGCAGCCATGAAGTATAGAGGCGCATATAACGCATCTAAATTTGCCATTGAGGGCTGGACTGATACTTTAAGGCTTGAATTACATAGTTCAGGTATACATGTATCTATAATCCAACCAGGACCAATTGAAACTCAATTCAGAGCCAATGCGCTTCTTTCTTTCAAGCGCTGGATAACACCATCATCTAGCTATCACAAAGTGGCTTATGAGCAACAATTAGAAAGGCTTTCAAATACAAGCTCTAATAATGCTTTTGTGCTCCCCCCGGAAAGCTGCATTAAACCTATTATGCACGCCCTCACTGCGAGTAAACCTAAGCTGAGGTACCGAATTACTACGCCGACAAAGATATTTTCAGTCTTAAAACGAATTCTGCCAAGTCGCTGGCTAGACCCTCTCTTAAGAAAAGCAGCTTAAAGACCATTAAAATAAATTACATTTTTACATGAAGATTCACATAATTAGATGTAACGATGTAATTTTTTCGTAACAATAAGATGTCAATATTGAACCTAACCTATCCATTACATCGACTAAGTGAATAGCAAAGGAAATAAATGACATTAAAACTACTAAATTGGGTTGGCGTGAGTGTAGCAATAACCTTATTTCTTATATTTTGAATAATTTACCGCTTACCTCATCAAACCGTTTTATTAATGATTTACTTCATCCTTTATCAAAACTAATTTTTGCGCTACGAAACTCATGAGCAGCTCCCCCTTTCTCACACAGTTTCGTAGCGTACTCAATTTCATCCCGCTATTTTTTAATACCGCCATTGCTTTCACCTCGTTATTTCATTGTCTTCTTAGACCATAGTGACAATAAATAGATAACGTTAAAGCTTGAAGTTATTGAAAGCTCACCCCATATTTGCAGCGTACCCATAAAATATTCAAGGAACGTCAATGCAATCTCCGCATATTGTTGAACTCAATGAACAGAACTTTCGACAGATTTTAGAAGGTTCAATGCAGGCACCTGTACTCATTCATTTTTGGGCGCCGATGAGCCAAGAAAGTGCGCAAATCATCCCTGATCTTCAAACACTCACACAACAATATAATGGAGCGTTTACCCTTGCTTTACTCAACTGCGAGCAAGAGCAGGCAATCGCTGGACAATTTGGTGTACAAGCTTTACCGACAATCGCATTATTTGTGAATGGTCAGCCCGTTGATGGCTTAGGTGGTCCTCAATCCATCGCGGCTATTACTGAAATGCTAAATAAGCACCTGCCAAGCCAAGATGAGCTTGCACTGCGCCAATCTTTAGAACTGATGCAAACTGGGGATTACACTCAGGCACTTACTGGTATGCAGCAACTACCTGAGGAGCTTTCAAAAAAAGGGGAAGTTAAACTTGCGATTGCAGAATGCTTATTAGAAACGCAACAATTTGATTCAGCCGAAGCACAGCTTCAAACCATCCCTATCGAATATCAAGATAACTATTATAAAGGGCTAGTTGCTAAGCTTGAGTTACATAAACAAGCCGCTGATAGCCCAGAAATTCAAGCGTTGGAAGCAGTACTAGCATCTAACCCTGCTGATGAGAAATCAGCATCGGAGCTTGCTCTTCAGTATCATCAAGTTAACCGAAGTGAAGAAGCATTAGATCTTTTATGGTCTTTCCTGCACAAGAATCTCAATGCTCTAGATGGCGATATGAAAAAATCATTCATGGATATCTTAAGCGCACTAGGTCAGGGCAATCCATCAGCAAGTAAATACCGTCGACAACTGTATTCACTACTTTATTAATCGCCAGCAAAACTAATCACCAACACATCTATTGGTAATGGGCTATGAAATCAATGTTTTATAACCCATTTCTCATTTATAAATTTGCCCACTAAACCAATTTAAGACAATATCTTTTTAATAACTATTAATTAAAAGGATATTGTATGGCTATTGACACTTTAATAACTATTGGCGGCTTTATTGTCGTTGCAGTTTTATTTATTTTTTCAGGTGTAAAAACGGTTCCTCAAGGTAGTAATTGGACCGTTGAACGCTTTGGAAGGTATACCGTCACTCTAAAACCTGGGCTTAACTTAATCATCCCTTTCATCGATCGTGTTGGTCAAAAAATCAGCATGATGGAACGTGTTCTTGATATCCCCGCACAAGAAGTTATTTCTAAAGACAACGCTAATGTCGTTATTGATGCTGTATGTTTTGTTCAAGTCATCGATGCTCCTAAAGCCGCTTATGAAGTGAATGATCTGGAACATGCGATTCGCAACCTAACGTTAACTAACATCCGTACCGTTCTTGGCTCAATGGAGTTAGATGAAATGTTAAGCCAACGAGACATGATCAATACGAAACTTTTGACTATCGTCGATAGCGCGACGAACCCATGGGGTGTCAAAGTTACTCGTATCGAAATTAAAGATGTACAACCACCAGCAGATTTAACAGCCGCGATGAATGCGCAAATGAAAGCAGAACGTAATAAGCGTGCTGATATTTTAGAGGCAGAAGGTGTTAGACAAGCTGAGATCCTCAAAGCTGAAGGTCATAAACAGTCAGAGATTTTAAAAGCTGAAGGTCAGAAGCAGGCTGCAATACTACAAGCTGAAGCTCGTGAGCGTGCAGCTGAAGCTGAAGCCAAAGCAACAGAAATGGTATCAACAGCCATTGCTCAAGGTGATATGCAAGCGGTTAATTACTTTATAGCTCAAGGCTATACCGATGCTCTAAAATCTATCGGTCAAGCTGAGAATGGTAAAGTAATAATGCTTCCACTTGAAGCTACAGGCTTAATGGGTTCAATTGCAGGTGTAGCCGAAATGTTTAATAAGAAACCGGACTCTCAAAATAAGGGGTAGGTATGGTCGAACTGTTAGAGCAAGTTAACCACTGGCATTGGTTAGCTTTCGGGCTCGCGTTACTTTCAGTCGAGCTTTTAGGGGCGGCAGGCTACTTTCTATGGCTAGGCATTTCAGCCATGTTAGTCGGTGTGCTTGTCGCTATCTTACCTATTGGGTGGCAGGTTCAGTGGCTATCTTTTGGTAGTTTCTCTTTAATAACGACTTGGTTATGGTGGAGAAGGCAACTTTCTCAAGACAAAGCTTCAGATAACTCTCGCGATTTAAACCAAAGAGACAAACAATTAATTGGAAAAACAATCCGATTGGATGAAGATATCGTAAAGGGAAATTGCCGAGTAAAGCTTGGTGATAGTTCTTGGTCTGCAATATCTAGTGAAGATTTAAAAGCTGGAACTGAGATAGTAATTACCGCTGTTGATGGCATTGAACTTACAATCAAAAAATTAGACGATTAATCGTTACTCTTTCTTTTCCTCAAAAAAGTGGCACTTAGGTGTCACTTTTTGTGAGTGAATCAATAATTGGACACTTACTGTTTGAATCACCAGGGCATAACTTAACCCATTCATCTAACGTTTGTTTTATCGCCTGTAAGTCTGCGATTTTTTTATTCACCTCCTCTAACTTCTTCTTAGCACGTTCTTTTACTTCTGCACTTTCTCTACATGGGTTATCCGCAAGTTCAACTAGCGCTTTACATTCATCTAGAGAAAAGCCGGCCCTTCTTGCTTTAGCAATAATACCTAACTGAGTAACTTGCTTTTCATTGTATATGCGATAACCGTTATCTGAACGAAGTGGTGTTGAGATGATCTTTTTATCCTCATACATCCTTATCGATTTTGCTGATAAGCCTGTCTGAGAAGCTATTTCACTGATATTCATCTAACCCTCATTTTACGTTTGAATGCCTAAGAACCTTGTGAAGGTTATATTGTTATTCGTGTAAAAACAAAAAATCTTAAACGATCAGACTATGACCTTGTTTAAGATTTTTTATTAGAGTTAAAGCGACTAAATAAATTATTCTTTAAAATTTATAGAAATCTGCGCCCATAAAAGCATCGAAACCTCTACGCCACTCAACCTCAACCATAACATCTTGAGGCATTCCTTCGCATTGACCTGTATAGCGAGTTCCTTTTATACCTTTTTCAAAGGCTTTATAAGGGTCGCAATATTCCAACTTTCCTTTTTCATAGCCTTCCTTATAAGCATTTTCATCAAATGGTACTTTCTCTTTGATATCCGGCAAAGATGCATTGTCAAAGGCATAACCGTGTGACCCAAACCTTTCACCCTGCCCTAGCCAAAATTCTTCCGCAGTTTTTGGAGTAGATGAACAAGCAGATAAACCAAAACTCATAAGTACAGCATAAAAAACAGTTCTCATATCAAGCCCCTATAAAACAAAAAAAGCCGGGCATAATGCCCAGCTTTATCAGTTTGAGTTAAATTATTTTACTGCAAACGGGATAGTTAGCACTAGTTTGAAATCAGTTTCATCTTGGAAACCATTCGTGTAGCCAGCCCAGTTACCAGCATCTGAATCATTGAAGTATTCAGTATAGTAGAAGCTTACGTTAGCATCTTGTAGAGCACCAGCTTGAATTGCGTAGTTAGCAAATAGGCTGTATGCGTACTCAGTTAAGTCATCATAACCAGTTGCTTCAGCACCAAAACCGAATGCACCGCTGATACCAGCACTGAATCCTTTACCACCAATATCAGAGAAGTCACGACTTGCAGAAAGGAAACCAGCAAACTCACCATCGTGGTTAAAGTCAGAACGGTTGTTCCACCAAATGTCGTATGCACCGTTAGAACCACCGTATTGGCTAGTTAGACGGTATGAAAGGTTACCAGAAAGATCTGAATTCTTAGCTTCTGCTGACGTATATGTCGCTTCAGCACGGTAAGAGTATTGACCAGAAGAGAAAGCAGTTAATAAAGCAACTTGGAATGCTGTGCTATCGTATTGCTCATCATCTTCAACTACGTAAAGTTGTGGAGACCAGTATAAACCACCTTCAGTTGTACTTTTCAGTTTAAAGTGAGCGTTTGCACGATCACCGTCAGTTAAAGCACCGTAACCAAAGTCAAGAGACATACCATTCTCAAGCGCATAACGAGCACCTAAAGAGTAAAGTGTTCCTGCATCTTCACCGTTAGTAGTTTGGAATTCATACGTGTCTTTAAACCAAGGAGCTTTATATTCGTCAGCTACTACAAGACCTAAAGATAGTGCGCCTGTTGTAAAGCCAATTTCACCACCTCGGTAAGTACCAGGAGCGAAAGACCAGTTAACACCTAGAGAACTAGGTACAGAAGGTTGGAAGTAACCTAATTTAGCTGTTGTGCTGTCGCCGAACTTAAACTTCGCATTTGCAGTTGCGTATGAAACGCCGTTATCAGTACAGTCAGACCATACATTTGCACAAGAACTGTCTTCTGCTACTTTATCGTATGGGTTAT
Organism: Vibrio sp. 99-70-13A1; assembly: GCF_013114625.1. Classification (GTDB taxonomy): domain Bacteria; phylum Pseudomonadota; class Gammaproteobacteria; order Enterobacterales; family Vibrionaceae; genus Vibrio. The sequence continues at coordinate 757 of NZ_VTXD01000053.1, read as the reverse complement.
TAACACCCCAGAAGTTCATCTCGTGGTCAGCACCACCGTTTTGCCACATATCAAATGTAGAGTAAATAACGAGGTCTGCACCAGCTACACCACCAACATAACCAGAATTAAAACCTAGATTAGCAAAAATACTGCCGTGGTCTAAGTTAGTTGTTTTCTTTGTATCTTCTCCATTCGCATCAACATTTCCACGGTCACGAGCACGCATGAAAAAGTTAAGGTTACCACTGATTGTAGACTCAGAGAAAAACTCTGAAACTTCACCTGAATACTCAGGACCAACTGGGTCATTTGCCATAACAGGAGCGGCTGATAAAGCGCCTATCATTGCAGCTGTAATAGCGGATACTTTGAAAATTTTGTCCATGGAATAAAACTCCTAAAAAATTGGATATAGCTATTTTTATATTTCTCACCTTAAGTTGGCCGCCGAAGGGAGAAACATTATTTCTTTAATTTTGAGAACTTATTATCTTATTCATAAATCCTCTAACTCTGTCCTGCATACACCTCGTGCATCCATGAAGCTAAGACTAACTTTGCAACAAAAAATATCAACCAGAACTTAATTCACATCTAAAAAAATATGAGCAACTCCAAATTTTCATCAACTTAGTGATCCAGATTCACATTAAACAGAACAGCATTTCAATAAATAACTTTAACCTTTACAATCAACACTTTAACTATTTATTAAACTAAATATCAATTGAAGTGCGTCGCATATATTTTATTTGATTTATTGATTATTCCTAAC
>NZ_VTXD01000052.1 GCF_013114625.1 Vibrio sp. 99-70-13A1 | reverse complement strand
ACCGTTAATAGATCAAACAAATATTCTTATCTATTAATATAATTAAAATTAAACCATTTATTGGATATTAATAAGAATGATTATCGATACACATAAATTATTGGGCTCGTTATTTTATCGAATGGAAGGAAAGCCAAAGACTCAAGATATAGTTCAAGGACTAGTCGATAATAATGTACTAAGTAATGAGTGCTTATTAGCTCTAAAAAGTGAAGATGAGATATCATTAACCGCTGAATTCAGCAGGCTATTCGAAGGGGTTGGTGATATGCCTGCACCGCCATGGGGCTCTGTATACCTAGACAGAGAGCGCGTTGTGTTCGGTGATTCAACGGTTCAATATCGTCAGTTTCTAATGGCTAATGGCTTTGAATTAGATAGTGGGCTAAGAGAGCCAGAAGACCAATTCGGATTAATGTTATTAGCGCATGCGTTTCTTCTTGAAAATGAAAATATTCCATCCGCAAATGTTCTTTTAGAAAAACACTTATTAACTTGGTCTTTTTATTATTTAGATTTATTAGAAAAAGAAACCAACTCTGAATATTATAAATTACTATCTAAAGATATTATTCATTGGTTTAATGAATTGATTGATGAGTTTGATTTAAACCCTGAAAAGAAAGAAATATATATAAAACAATGACTGAGCAGATAAATTCCAACCGCCGAGGTTTTTTAACTCGTCTATCTAAGCCTGTTACCAAGGCTGTTTCAGGTGAGGAAAAGTCACAACGTAAACAAGCTAGACCCCCTAAAGCTGTCGATGAAATACTGTTTGAACGACTTTGCGACGGTTGTGGTTTATGTGAAGCAGCATGTCCAAATAGCGTTATTGAAATGGCGAAAGGGACTGCTCTACTTAATTTGGATTACAACAGTTGTTCTTTCTGTGAGCAATGCAGTCAAGCTTGCCCAGCAGGGGCTCTACATCAATCAATAACGCCTTTTATTGACCTTGTTCCGAGGTTTATGGATAGCTGTAATAACTACATGCAGATAGATTGCCAAGCTTGTGTGTCATCTTGCCCTGTAGGAGCGATCCAAATAGAGCAGGGTGAGCTGCCACTTGTTGATGATAGTCTTTGTAATGGATGCGGCTTGTGTAGGAGTGCTTGTTATATTGGTGCTGTAACTTTGAGTGTGCGACAAACACCGGCTTGATGCTTGATAGATTGGCTGCAGTAGACTTCAGTACTGAACTTAAAACTAAAAAAGACCGCGTTCCTGGAAAGAAGCGGTCTTTTATGATCTTACGGTATCTGAAAAGTGTTACTGGTATCCTAATGAGCGATCATCAGGAATTGATTAGGCTATGCTCGTTTCTGCTTATTCCTATGAATAACATTACTTAGCGACAGCTCAGTCTTCGCTTTACAGATGCAAGGCAAAATTTCGTTACCTTGAGTGTAAGCCATAGCAAAACCAACATATTCCACTTCACCTGAATCTAAAGTGCAACGACACGCGCCGCAGTGGCCATCTCGGCAATTATATTCAGGCTCTAGACCCGCTTGCTCCATTGTTTCCAATAAAGTGTTTGAAGGGTTAGATTCAATCGAAACTAATTTGTTGATTTTGATAGTCGGCATTACAGTTCAAAACCTTCGAAATCGTCTGCACTTACTTCATTGTCAATCTGACCCACTAGGTAAGAGCTGATTTCAGCTTCTTGCGGAGCAACTTGCACGTTATCTGAAGACAACCAAGCATTGATCCATGGGATAGGGTTTGACGTTGCTTCTGGGTAGGCAGTACCTAAACCAACAGCTTGCATACGGATGTTAGTAATGTACTCAACGTATTGGCAAAGAATATCTTTATTCAGGCCGATCATAGAGCCGTCTTTGAATAGGTATTCTGCCCATTCTTTTTCTTGTTCAGCGGCTTCTTTGAATAGGTCGAAACACTCTTGCTTACACTCTTCAGCAATCTGCATGAATGCGAAGTCATCTTGCCCATTACGAAGCAAGTTGATCATGTGCTGGGTGCCAGTTAGGTGAAGCGCTTCATCACGAGCAATCAGTTTGATGATTTTCGCATTACCTTCCATCAGCTCTCGTTCAGCGAAAGCGAATGAACATGCAAAACTCACGTAGAAACGAATGGCTTCTAGTGCGTTTACAGACATCAGACACACGTAAAGCTTCTTCTTCAGATCATGAAGTGAAACCTTAACCTCTTCACCGTTGATGTTGTGATTACCTTCACCGTAACGGTGGTAATCTGCTGTCAGCTTGATTAGGTCATCGTAATAAAATGCGATGTCTTTAGCGCGCTTAAGGATCTCTTCGTTTTCAACGATATCGTCAAAGACTACACCCGGATCATTCACGATATTACGGATGATGTGCGTGTAAGAACGAGAGTGAATCGTTTCAGAGAAAGACCATGTTTCAATCCACGTTTCTACTTCTGGTAGTGATACCAAAGGAAGCAGGGCAACGTTAGGGCTACGACCTTGGATAGAATCGAGAAGCGTTTGGTACTTCAAGTTTGAGATGAATATGTGCTTCTCGTGATCCGGAAGTTTGTTGTAGTCAATACGGTCGCTTGATACATCAACTTCTTCAGGACGCCAGAAGAAAGAAAGTTGCTTTTCGATAAGCTTTTCGAAAATTTCAAACTTTTGTTGGTCGTAACGAGCAACGTTTACGGATTGACCTAAGAACATTGGTTCTTTTAACTGGTCATTCTTGTTTTGAGAAAAAGTACTGTAAGCCATAAATGCCTCAATTCCTTTAAAGACCTATTTTAGGAACAGGTCTTGTTAATACTTTTACAGAAAGGAAGTAAGATTCCTTTCTGTATTTTAATTTGTTTAGATAAAGCGCTTTTTAGAAAAGCAGCTTAGATCTTACAACCGCCGCCTTCACAATCTTCCTCAGGCACTTGAACTGCGTCACCCTGATCGTCTTTAGCACCATCACGAGTGTTGTGGTAGTAAAGCGTTTTAACGCCATACTTGTAGGCAGTCAATAAGTCTTGAAGAAGTTTCTTCATAGGGACTTTACCGCTCTCGTAACCACTTGGATCATAATTTGTGTTTGCAGAGATAGCTTGGTCAACAAATTTTTGCATGATACCCACTAAATGCAGGTAGCCATCGTTTGAACCAATGTTCCAAAGCAGTTCGTAGTTATCTTTTAGATTAACGAAGTCAGGAACAACCTGTTTCAAAATGCCATCTTTAGAGGCTTTAATTGAAACGAAACCACGTGGAGGTTCAATACCATTTGTCGCGTTAGAGATCTGAGAAGATGTCTCAGAAGGCATAAGCGCTGTTAGTGTTGAGTTACGTAGACCGTGTTCCATTATCTCTTCACGAAGAGAATCCCAATCGTAATGCAGCGGTTCATCACATACTAAATCGATATCTTTTTTGTAAGTATCGATAGGTAGCAAACCTTTAGCATAGTTGGTTTCGTTAAACGAAGGACACTTGCCTTGCTCTTTAGCTAACGCTACAGATGCTTTTAGTAAGTGGTACTGAATCGCTTCAAAAGTACGGTGAGTAAGGCCGTTTGCACTGCCATCCGAGTATTTCACACCGTTTTTAGCTAGATAGTAAGCGAAGTTGATAACGCCTACACCTAGAGTACGACGGTTCATGGTTGACTTGCGTGCTGCTGGAAGCGGGTAGTCTTGATAATCCAGTAGGGCATCAAGAGCACGAACGACCAATTCAGATAGCTCAGCTAAATCATCCAGTTCGTTAATTGCACCTAGGTTAAACGCTGAAAGCGTACATAGTGCAATCTCACCTTCGTCATCTTCTACGTTAGTAAGCGGCTTCGTTGGAAGTGCGATTTCTAGACATAGGTTTGATTGACGAACAGGTGCAACTTCAGAATCAAACGGGCTGTGTGTATTACAGTGGTCAACGTTCTGAATGTAAATACGACCAGTAGAAGCTCGCTCTTGCATAAGCAGAGAGAACAGCTCAACGGCTTTAACCGTTTCACGTTTCACTGACGGATCATTTTCGTATTTAACGTAAAGCGCTTCAAAACGCTCTTGGTTTTCGAAGAACGCGTCGTAAAGACCTGGTACGTCAGAAGGTGAGAATAGGCTGATGTTGCCACCTTGAACAAGACGAGCATACATAAGCTTGTTTAGCTGTACGCCGTAGTCCATGTGACGAACACGGTTCTCTTCAACGCCGCGGTTGTTTTTAAGTACAAGTAGAGACTGAACTTCACCGTGCCATAGTGGGTAGAACACTGTGGCTGCACCGCCACGAACACCACCTTGAGAACAACATTTTACGGCTGTTTGGAAGTATTTGTAGAAAGGGATACAGCCAGTGTGGAACGCTTCACCATTACGGATTTCAGAACCAAGAGCACGGATACGACCTGCGTTGATACCAATACCAGCACGTTGAGAAACGTAACGAACAATTGAGCTTGCCGTTGCGTTAATTGAATCTAGGCTGTCACCGCATTCGATCAGTACACATGAACTGAACTGACGAGTAGGAGTACGTACACCTGACATGATAGGCGTTGGCAAAGAAATCTTGAATGTAGAAGATGCATCGTAAAAACGTTTGATGTATTCAAGACGAGTCGATTTCGGGTACTTAGCGAAAAGACAAGCAGCAACTAAAATGTAAAGGAACTGAGCACTCTCATAGATCTCTTTTGTAACACGGTTTTGAACGAAGTATTTACCTTCAAGCTGTTTTACCGCGGCATAAGAAAAATCTAGGTCACGTTTATGGTCAAGGTACTCATCAAGCTCTTCAAACTCAGCTTTAGTGTAGTCTTCCATCAAGTGGCTATCGTACTTGCCCATATCAACCAGTTTTGCAACATGTTCATACAGAGCTGGTGGCTCGTATTGACCGTACGCTTTTTTACGTAGGTGGAATACAGATAAGCGAGCAGCTAAATACTGATAATCTGGAGTCTCTTCAGAGATAAGATCCGCAGCTGATTTGATGATTGTTTCATGAATATCAGTTGTGGTGATGCCATCGTAAAATTGAATGTGAGCTTTCAATTCTACTTGTGATACAGATACATTGTGCAAGCCTTCAGCTGCCCATGTGATCACGCGATGGAGTTTATCTAAATCAATCGTTTCTTTACGACCGTTACGCTTAGTAACAGTAAGTTGTTGGTTCATTCTGCTTTATTTCCCTAACAAATCTGATAAAAGCCGATTTTTTGAATATTTGTGTGTAATTTTTGTAAATTACATGTCGGCTTTGTGATCTTGCTCTACCCATATATTGTAGCTCAAACACTACATATAGGGGTCATTTGCTTGTTGGGTTACAAGATAGTGCTGTCAGTGATATTTTTCAAGGTACATAAATGGGAAGGCTTGTGGATAACTGCAAATTTAAAAAAAAACTGTTAGTACTTACTAACTGATGGCGTTAGCTAGGACTTGATTGCAGAAAAATAGCGTTTTGCTGCTGGTTTAAATTTGGAGGGTTATAAAAAAAAATCTCTTGATCTTTGACTAAAAAAGGCAGTCAAACTTGGGTGGTTATTTTTAAATCACAGCTGGTTAAAATGGAATCTAGAGCACGAAAAATAGACTGAAAAAAGTCGCAGTTTTATGGTATTTGCAACCTTTTTCATTAGTCTATTTACAAATAGTTTTCGGCAGTCACATAGATATAAACTAGGCAAAGTTCTGGGTATGAACGATGTAGTTAACATCTACGTTACTTCCTAAGCGGTAGCTATCTGTTAGGGGATTGTAATGAAGCCCTGTGATGCCTAATTCTTGCAGGGGAGTAGAATCAATCATTTTGATTAACTCAGCAGGGCGAATGAATTTTTCATGTTCGTGAGTCCCTTCAGGAACGATCTTAAGCAGCTTTTCAGCACCAACAATCGCAAATAAGTATGATTTCAAGTTACGATTTAAAGTTGAGAAGAAAACATGACCGTTTGGTTTTACTAATTTTGCACAAGACGCGATAACCGATTGTGGGTCTGGCACATGCTCCAACATTTCCATGCAGGTAACAACATCATAAGTGTGTGGGTTTTGCTCTGCATGATCTTCAATCGTACTTTGTATGTAATTTAGCTTGGTACCTGTTTCTAATGCGTGTAAACGAGCCACTTCAAGAGGCTCTTTACCCATATCTAAACCTGTGACAACCGCGCCTTCCACGGCCATGCTTTCGGCTAAGATGCCGCCGCCGCAACCCACATCAAGAACTTTTTTACCAAACAAACCATCAGCTTTTTCTAGCACGTAATTTAGGCGAAGCGGGTTGATTTGATGAAGTGGCTTAAACTCGCCTTCGAGATCCCACCAACGTGAAGCCATGTCTTCAAACTTTTTGATTTCTGCTGGGTCGACGTTTTGCGTTTTGGTCATAATCGGCATTTCCAAGTTTAATAATGCATCCATGAAGTTGGGAGCATTATAACTTGGCTTTTCTTGCTGACCAGAAGTTCTACAAATTTGCTGTTTTGTTGTCTGTAAAATAGCCAAGTATCAGCAAGATATGTTGGCAGCGTGCAATTTCTCACCAATTGATTAGCAACAAGGCTCACAAGATGATAAAAGGATAGGGAAAGTGATGCCTCAGTAGGTAAATTTGTGTTATATTTTTCGGTCTTATACGTATTCAAAAATACGATCTGACTATAGAGGGAAAATGGCTCTATGAGCGATCTAGCGAAAGAGATCACGCCCGTAAACATTGAAGATGAGCTAAGAGGTTCATACCTAGACTACGCGATGTCCGTCATCGTTGGTCGTGCTCTTCCAGATGTGCGTGATGGTCTAAAGCCAGTGCACCGCCGCGTTTTGTTCGCGATGAATGTACTTGGTAATGATTGGAACAAAGCATATAAAAAGTCTGCTCGTGTAGTAGGCGATGTAATCGGTAAATATCACCCACACGGTGATAGTGCGGTATACGAGTCAATTGTTCGTATGGCTCAGCCGTTTTCACTACGCTATATGTTAGTCGATGGCCAAGGTAACTTTGGTTCGGTTGACGGCGATTCAGCTGCTGCAATGCGTTATACCGAAGTTCGTATGTCAAAAATAGCTGGTGAGCTATTGACGGATCTTGATAAAGATACGGTCGACTTCGTTCCTAACTATGATGGAACAGAGCAAATTCCAGCAGTTTTACCAACAAAAATACCAAACCTATTGGTTAACGGTGCTTCTGGTATCGCAGTAGGTATGGCTACCAACATCCCGCCGCATAACCTTGGCGAAGTTGTTGATGGCTGTTTAGCACTTATCAATAATGAAGAAATCACTATTGAAGAGCTAATGGACTACATTCCAGGTCCAGATTTCCCGACAGCAGCATTAATCAGTGGCCGTAAGGGCATTGTCGATGCATATAAGACTGGTCGTGGTAAAGTCTACATGCGCTCGCGAGCTGAAATTGAAACGGAAAAGAACGGTAAAGAAACTATTATCGTTACTGAAATCCCGTATCAAGTGAACAAAGCTCGTTTGATCGAGAAGATTGCAGAACTTGTAAAAGACAAGAAAGTTGAAGGCATCAGTGCACTGCGTGACGAATCTGATAAAGATGGTATGCGCATTGTTATTGAATGTAAGCGTGATGCTGTAGGTGAAGTTGTACTAAACAACCTTTACTCGCAAACTCAACTGCAAACGACTTTCGGCATCAACATGGTTGCTCTGAACAATGGCCAACCACAGCTTTTTAACATAAAAGATATGTTGAAATGTTTTGTTGATCACCGCCGTGAAGTTGTGACTCGTCGTACTATCTTTGAACTGAAGAAAGCGCGCGATCGTGCACATATCTTGGAAGCTTTATCTTTAGCGCTTGCAAACATTGATGAAATCATTGAACTGATCAAGAACGCACCAACACCAGCAGAAGCTAAAGTTGGCCTAGTGTCTCGTGGTTGGGATCTTGGTAACGTTGCATCAATGCTTGAACGTGCTGGTACTGATGCAGCTCGTCCAGATTGGCTTGAAGATCAATACGGTATCCGTGATGGTCAATACTTCCTAACGGAAACTCAAGCGCAAGCTATTCTAGAACTTCGTCTTCACCGCCTAACTGGCCTTGAACACGAGAAGATCCTAGACGAATACAAAGCACTTCTAGAAGAGATCGCTGAGCTAATGCATATTCTTGCAAGCACTGAGCGTTTGATGGAAGTGATCCGTGAAGAACTTGAAGCGGTACGTGATATATATGGCGACGAACGTCGTACAGAAATCACAGCAGCGGTTCATGATATCGACATGGAAGAGCTAATTGCTCAAGAAGACGTGGTAGTAACGCTTTCTAATGCTGGTTACGTTAAGTACCAAATCCTAAGCGACTACGAAGCTCAGCGCCGTGGTGGTAAAGGTAAGAGTGCGACTAAGATGAAAGATGAGGATTACATTGAGCGTCTGCTTGTTGCTAATACTCACGATAACATCTTATGTTTCTCTACTCGTGGTAAGACGTACCGCCTGAAAGTTTATCAACTACCGCAAGCAAGCCGCACCGCTCGTGGTAAGCCTATCGTTAACATTCTTCCTCTAGAAGAAGGTGAGCGTATTACGGCTATCTTGCCTGTTTCTGAATTCTCAAACGAGAAATTCATCTTCATGGCAACTGGCGACGGTACAGTTAAGAAGACATCACTGGATCAATTCGCAAACGTACGTGCTAACGGCTTAATCGCTGTTAACCTACGTGACGATGATTCACTGATTGGCGTTGATATTACTGATGGTAATAGCGACATCATGTTGTTCTCGAAATCGGGCAAAGTTGTTCGCTTTAACGAGGACAAAGTACGCCCAATGGGTCGTACTGCCTCTGGTGTTCGTGGTATGAAGCTTCCAGAAGACGATCAAGTGGTTTCACTGATTGTTCCTTCAAACGAAGGCGATATCCTAACTGTGACTCAAAACGGTTACGGTAAGCGTACTGAGCTGGCTGAATACCCAACGAAAGGTCGTGCAACGCAAGGTGTAGTATCTATCAAAGTCTCTGATCGTAATGGCCCAGTAGTTGGTGCTGTTCAGGTTGAAGAAGGCGATGAAATGATGATGATCACCGACGCAGGTACACTAGTACGTACTCGCGTAGCGGAAGTAAGCCAAGTTGGTCGTAACACTCAGGGTGTAACACTGATTCGTACTACTGAAGACGAGAATGTTGTAGCTCTACAACGTATCGACGAAGTAGAAGAAGTTGAAATACTGGATGAGGAAACTCAAGAAGGTGAGCAAGCTTCAAATGAATCTGCAGATGTTAACGCAGCTGATGCAGAAGCAACAGATGTAGAAGCGCCTAAAGCAGACGAAACCGATTCAGAATAACTTTTGAATTTTAGTTTGTATAAAAACCGAGCCTTAGTGCTCGGTTTTTTTATGTCTGAATTGATCGTGAGTAGGGTGAAAAGTTGAATTCTCGATTAAAATATTTACTCAACACTAAGGATACTCGAGCCTTATCATTAAAGGCGAGAGCTTTTAGATTGGAGAGAAGATGGATTTTTGGCTACTGATTGCAATGACTTTAATGGGGGCATTTATATTACTTTTGACCCTTAGCTTTTCTCATACCAAGAAAGTTAGGCGTTCAAACTTTAAACTTACTATTTTTGTATTGTTAACTAGTGTTGGTACATGGTTCCTTCTTAAGCAAGAACCACCTAAGTCAGAAGATATAACGGTAAGTAACTTCAACGCCACAGAATACGTAGAAGAATTACAAGACAGTTTAAGGCTCAATCCAAACCAAGCTGAAGTGTGGTTTCAATTGGGCGGGACATACGTCCAAAGCGGAGACTATCATGCAGCGTTGACTTGCTTCGATTATGCGATTAGGTTGAGTGACAATGTCACTTCTGGTTTGTACTCAGCAAAAGCATCGGCACTTTATTATCTTAATGCACAAACCCTTAACAAAGATGTAAGGGATATGTTGGATTTGTCTTTAGCTCTGGATCCAAACGATCGTACGGCATTGATCTTAATCGCGAGTGATCATTTCATTAGCTCTCGATATGAAGAATCGATCGTAGTGTGGAACCAACTTTTAGATTCTAACCAGCAAGGTATAGACAGAATATCTTTGATCCATTCTATTAACCAAGCTAAGCAATTAATGTCCCCAAAGGCGCTATAAATTCTATGCCAAGTCAAGCCAAGCCAAGCCAAGCCAAGCTCAAGTTAGTTGATATTGGTTTACTAGCTGCTCCTTAACTTGATATTGCTTGATCAGTTCTGTTTTCGACTTCTTGCGATTATGGTAGAAAAGAGCCCCTTTTTTATTGAGTAATTCGTAGTGTTTATCCAGCATGTCTAGTACAGACGTAACTCTCTTCTTAGTGGTTTCTGTACAGCTTTTCCCACCCAAATCATCTTCAATATCCAGCACGTGTGAACGGAACATGTCAGCAATATACAGTTCATTCAACGATTCAGGTGTGTTGAGTGCATCTTGATACTCTACAATCAAATCTTGCGTATGTTGAATCACCTCTGTACTTGCCGAATGAATGGTCAGCCATTCTAGTTTCTTTTCCAATATCTTTAAGGCTTCTTCCTTTATCATTTTGAAATAACTAAGAGCGTCTTTATCGTTTCGGTTCTGAGAGCATAACCACCCAGATAAGAAGCGAGTTTCAAACCTTTCAAAAGATTGAAAGATAGGGTCATTTATCCCATTGCTATTCAATTCTGTTAATGGGTCAAAGCGATACATATAGCCAAAATCGAACAGAGTAATATTGTAGTCATCATCTACGATTAAATTGCCTTGGCTTAAATCCCACTCGAATAAACCTATTTTTTCACAAGATAGAAGTGTTGAGAAAAGTTGGGCAATAGTGTTTCTTTCTACGTGTGTTAACAGGTTACCTTCGATCCAGTCAGACAAAATAATACCTTGTCGATAATCGGCATAAATAGTAGAGACGATGTGTTTAAAGTCGTTTGAAGTAGTAGGATCATCTTTACGTGCTTGAAAATCATGCCGGCGTTGTACTTCATTTAGAAATGAATACTTACCATCTAAGTTTTTTACTTTAGAAGTTGTCCTTTTTTTCTTAAGTGTGAAATCTTTACCTGCAATGTTTAGGTGATACACAGTAGCGGTTAACCCGCTCTCGAAAGTGTCTGTGACATAAGGCGAGTCTGATGTGATCTGAGCTAGCTGATCAGGTGGGATAGGGCAGTGGTTAGCCGAACCGACTATAAGATTTTGTTCACTCTCATCAAACGATTTTTGTTCTAGTTGACGATGGTTCATAAGTTAGCCTCAAATGAGTAGGGCTAAATAACATATATTATTAGCTAGTGACTTTGGCTCACCCTAAATGAATTTTATAAAGGATGAGTATTGAGGGTGAGGCAGTATTTGTAAGGGTTATTACTGATTAACTCTACAATAAAAAACCAGCCTAGGAACAGGCTGGTCTTCATCATGTGCTTATTGCTTTGTCGTTTGATAAAGCGGAGTTCTGCTATGGGAGTTGGTAAGTGAGGCTCATAACTTACTCATAGTCATACTTACTTTCACGAGTTTTTGCTTCTTCATCCCATTGTGGTGCAACTGTTTCTAAGAAGTGTTTCTTGTCTGCATTCATTTTGTCCATATCCATACCTATCGCTTTCTGTGCATTAAGTTTAGTGGATATATCAGGGATAACTACTGGGTCTGTAATGCCTTTTTTAGCTAGAAGTCGAATAAGCTTAGTTCGCGCATCAGCTGCTCTATCTACCGCAGTACCAAGTACTTCTAATGCCACTTCAGGAGCATGCATATGCACACCATGTGAAGCGATTGCATAATCCCAGCGCCACTGTGCATGGCGAATATCTTGAAGGATATCTTTCATTTCTTCTTCTGTTGCACCTGCTTTCCAAGCTGCCCCCGCTTCGAAGTGAGCGGCAACAATTTGTTTTTCAGCAGTTAGCTTAAGATTCAGGACTTGAGCTTTACGAGAAGAAACGATGCCACGTAATTGATCTTTTGACTGAGTATGGCATTGGGCACATGTGTCGTCGAAGCGGTCGAATGGGTTACCAACTTTATGGTCAGTAAATACAGTGCCATCTTCTTTGGTCACTTTTGGCATATGACAATCTACACAAGCGACTTTATTCTTTCCGTGAATACCTTCTCGCCATGTTTCAAATCCGGGGTGCTGTGCTTTTAGCATTGGAGCCTTAGACACTTTATGAGTCCAGTCTTTGAAACCAATACCATCGTAGTATTCTTCCATTTGCTCTACTCTTGTGCCTTTGTCCCAAGGGAATTTGACACCTTTAGTAGGACCTGTGAAGTAATATTCAACATGGCATTGAGCACAGACAGAAGCTTGTTGATCAAGACGCGATTGATGGTCGAAATTCTTGCCGATCGTATCAAATGCTCGCTCAACGTAAGGTCGAGTTATTTTGAGTTCAGGCTCTCCATTCTTAAAGTTGTCACTTTGAGTATCATGGCAATCAGCACAGCCGATAGGGTTTGATATTTCAGCGCCTAAACGTGCCCATTTCCCTTCAAAGTACCCATCTTCACCACGTTCTTCTATGATTCGAGCTACATCAGGGCTTTTACAACTCCAACATGCCATAGGCATAGGGCCTGAATTTGCATCTGTAGGCGCCCCTGTTCTTAGGGTTTGCCTTACATCATCAATAGCGTAAAAGTGTCCACGTGCTTTATTATAATCTTTAGCAAAACCGTACCCTGCCCACATGATGACCATATTAGGATCTTCTTTTAGAGCGTCTTCAAGACCTTCACTTTCTGATGTCTGCTTCCATGTTTGATATTGATCGGGGTGATTCACTTCGTATTGCTCGTTACGAGGATCGCCAATGTCTTTTTGTTCAGATGCTGCAAAGCTGGCAGTGCTTACTAATGATGCACTTACCAATAATAATGCAGCGACTGAATTACCTATCCAATGCTTTTTCACAGTGATATCTCCAATATACTGATTCTTATACCAAGCGTTGTGAGGCTGCTATATCAAATAAGAACTGGAGAGTTCCTATTTATATTAATTCATAAATAAACACATTTTGTTACGTGTTTACGCTTGCTTGTTTTAGATCAATTAATGGAGGTGACCTGGCTCACGCCTACTTCTATATACCTCTAAAGGGTTAGGTGTGTGATTTTTGAATGATAATAATTATCAATAATAACAAGAATTTAATTAATAGCCTTAGTGTTTAAATGGTGATTGTGTTCACAATTTATACTGCTCAAAGTATACGTATTATTTGTAGGGGTATAATCTAAAATTAGAGAGCGTTGTGGCTTTATCCTAAATAAGAATTGATATCAAATGAACGTTAATAATATCGTTCAGGATACTTTTGTTTAACCAGAACCATTATTTAATTGAGAGTTAAATAACACTGGTATAAGGAAAGGATAAAATGGGCAATATCAAATTGGCCATAGTCATAATGCTTAAATCCCTTCTAGCATTTTGCCTCTATGGTTATTCCATTCATGCACTCGCCGATTCGCCGACTGTTGATTCAGTCACCGACTCTGCAAGGCATAAAGTCGAACTCATTCGTGATAAGGACTATAAGTGCGTTCAGTGCCATAAAGATTCTAAAGACACATTATTGGGATCTCATGGAGAAAAAGCGCATCAAGTCTTAGGACGAGAAGTTAATTGTACAGACTGTCACAACAACATTAGCCCTGATCATCGAGAAGGCGCACCCGTTGTCACTAAGTACCATTCAGCGCAATCAATACTAGGTACTGATTCTGAATTACTCGATCCCGAATTGATCTTACAAGCCAATAGTGAATGTACTGATTGTCACGAACCTCAATCTTTACAAGAGTCTGATTGGACCCACGATGTTCACGCACAAAATCTAACTTGTTCCAATTGCCATGATGTCCATGCCAAGAAATCTAAAGTGTTAGCTTTGGATAAAAAGGAAAGAATCAAGTTATGCGTGGATTGCCACTCAGATTTCAACCAACTGAAAGAAAAGGAGTAATCTATGAGTTGTTCTAGAAGAAACTTTTTAGCAGGAACTGGGGCAGTAATCTTCACTACAGGTATCGCTGCTACTGCTTCAATGACCAGCCGAAAAACCCTTGCCAACGTGGAGGAAGAAGGAGCGAAAAGCTACGGGATGATTCACGATGAAACGGCATGTATTGGTTGTACCGCATGTACTGAAGCATGTCGTGAAGTGAATAAGGTTCCTGAAGGTGTTTCTCGTTTAGAGATCATTAGAAGCGAACCTCAAGGTGAATATCCAAATGTTGATTACCGTTTTACGCGCAACTCTTGTCAACATTGTGATAATGCACCGTGTGTCATGGTTTGCCCAACGGGTGCAGCTTACAAAGATGAAAAAACCGGCATTATTGATGTCCACCAAGAGAAGTGTGTGGGTTGTGGTTACTGTCTATTAGCATGCCCGTATCAAGTGCGTTTTTTCCACCCTGAGAATAAATCAGCGGATAAATGTAACTTCTGCCGAGACACTAATCTTGCAGAAGGTAAGTTACCTGCGTGCGTAGAATCTTGTCCCACAAAGGCTCTCGTTTTTGGCGACTTAAACGATCCTAATAGTGAGATTAACCATGTACTCAAAAACGAAGTGGTATACAGAGATAAAGTCCATTTAGGAACTGCACCTAAGTTATACAAAGTACCGCATCAGAAAGGGGAGATACCATCATGAGTGAATGGGATACTGCGTTTCAATCTGGTGTGGTTGTCTGGGATTGGATAATTGCGATTTACTTATTTCTAGCAGGAATGTCTGCGGGTTCAGTGATGATTTCCATTTATCTTAAACGGAAAGTCATTGTTGGTAAGCCTTCTGAAAATGGGATTTTGAAAGCGACGGCGTTTCTCGCGCCTTTTGGCATTATTGTAGGTTTAACTATTCTGGTATTCCACCTAACGAAGCCGTTAGATTTCTGGAAAATCATGATTTTTATTAACCCTACGTCAGTTATGGCAATGGGTGTCGTGTTATTTAATGTTTATATGGCTGTATTATTTGCTTGGATAGGCACTATTTTTAGAAAACAGATCGTGGGCTTTTTAAAAGGTCGCTTCGAAATTGTTGATAGCATTCTGGATAAGTTAGAGTCGTTTGAGAATTACCTGGAACTGTTCTTGGCATTTTTAGCGTTATTGCTTGCCGCCTATACCGGATTCTTATTGTCGGCATTACCTACCTTCCCAATGCTGAATAATCCTGTTTTGCCTATTCTATTCTTATTCTCAAGCTTATCTTCTGGTGCTGCCGCGTGTTTATTGGTTGGGATACTCGTCTTTAAAGAGTCACCACTGAGTGCCAGTGTGAGTTGGGTACATAGCTTTGAACGACCAGTGGTAATGTTTGAGCTATTTGTTCTAGTAGCATTTTTTACTGGTCTAATATTTGCTGGTGGTCAAAGTGAGCAAGCTGCGTGGAATGCGATTTCTGGTGGATTTTGGGCTAACTGGTTCTGGTGGGGTGTCGTTGTGATTGGCATGTTATTACCACTATTACTGAATACTATAACGCCCAAATCAATTCGTCATGGTGCGTTGTACATTTTTGCAGTGACCTCATTGAGCTTAGCTGGAGTACTAATGTTGCGAACATTCATACTCTATGCCGGTCAACTAACGATTGTTTAATATACAAAAGTAGCTGTTCCATAAAGATGGTTAATGCATAAAGTTAAACGGCATATTGGATGGTTTTAACTTTCATTAACATGCCAGTGGGCTTTGTTGATAATGGATGTATTGTCCGTTGAAACAAGGCTCACTTTGTTGAATTAAATGGGCTAAATTTCTCCACAGCTTCGGAGCGAATTATCGAGGTGATATGATCGGCAATTTGGGTTTACTCTCTTTAATAGCGGTTGCCATGCTCAGCAGTACAGTCACGCTGGTGTATGGTTTCTCTATGGCTAAACAATATAGAACCTCAACCGCATATGCGGTATCTGATACGTATATTCGACCATTTACGTTGGGTTCAGCTTGTCTATCAATATTATCTATTGTCTTGTTAGCATTCGCTTTCTATCAAGATGACTTTTCTATTTTATATGTGGCTGAGCATTCAAATACGCAACTTCCTATCTTTTTTAAACTTGCAGCAGTTTGGGCTGGTCATGAAGGGTCTTTATTATTTTGGGTTCTAACATTATCATGTTGGGCGGGTTTGATTGCACTTCAAAAATCCATTCAAGCTGATTACCAAATAAAAGTATTATGGGTTATGAATGGGCTAATCTGTTCGTTCACTTGGTTTACTTTACTTGCTTCCAACCCTTTTGAATTCAATAGCGTACTACCACCTGAAGGGCGAGATCTTAACCCTATGCTTCAAGATGTTGGATTGATCTTCCACCCTCCACTTCTTTATTTAGGGTATGTGGGATTTTCTGCTGTTCTAGCGTTTGCAGCTGCGGCATTGTTAACTAAAGAAATCGAGCTTGATTGGGTAAGTCATTGCCGTAAATGGTGCTTAGTAGCGTGGATTTTCTTAACAGCAGGGATCGTTCTAGGATCTTGGTGGGCATATTATGAGCTAGGTTGGGGAGGTTGGTGGTTCTGGGATCCTGTAGAAAATGCCAGTTTATTGCCGTGGTTAACTGCGACCGCCTTATTACATTGCTTAACCATTGCTAAAGAGAAACAACAATTATTGAAGTGGGCATTTAGTTTAGCTTTTACGACTTTCTCCTTGAGTATTCTCGGTACTTTTATCGTACGTTCAGGCGTTCTGACATCAGTACATGCGTTTACTGTTGATCCTTCAAAGGGGCTGATTCTAATATCTATATTATGTACTGTATTTGTCGCTTCATTTTCGCTGTTGATCATAAGAGGGGAGTCATTTCGATCAAAAAATATAACGCATTTTTTGAGTCGAAGCTTTCTCATTTTACTCGCGATAAGCTTGTTAGTTGTGGCAATGCTTGTCGTTCTATTTGGTACCTTTTATCCAATGGTTTACGAGCTTTTAGGCTTGGGTAATATATCTGTTGGAGCTCCCTATTTTAATTTATTTGCAGTACCAATTGGATTATTGGTTTTACTATTAATTGGCTTCTCACCTTTAGTTGAAAAGCTACGAACAAAGCAGTTATCAGCGAAAGCGCTAGTACTCTTATTAGTAGTTTCAGTTGTAACTGGCGTTCTTCTTTATGCAAGTCAGTTGAATCAAGCTAGCCAGCCAAATCAATTCAACGAATTTAGTCAGATCACTAACTTATACTGGGTTGTGCAAATCACTTGGATAGCAGCTGCCTGGGTGTTTGTCTCTCATATCTACGCACTTGTGATCGCTTATAAAGAAACTTACTTAATGAAGGTGGTCTCTATGAGCTTAGCGCATATGGGGATGGCAATTTTTGCCATAGGTGCAGCAATGAATAGCCACCATTCATTGGAGTTGAATAAGAAACTAGATCCAGGTTCAGAGGTTCAATTTTTTGATTGGACTCTAAAGCATGTTGAAACAGAACTTTATGTAGGAAGTAATTTTACGGCAGAAAGAGCTCGCTTAGAGTTAAGAGAGGGTGAAGAAAGATTTATTATTATGCCTGAAAGACGTTTTTATCAAGTGCGAGTGATGAACATGAGTGAGCCTGCAATGAAATGGTTTTGGCATGGCGATGTGTACATCACAATGGGCGAAAAGATCAACAGATCTGCTTACGCTTTTCGTATTCAATATAAATCGTATGTTCGTTGGATCTGGGTAGGAGCATTGATATCTGTGATTGGTGGGATCTTTGCATTATTCTCTCGTAACCAAGTTGCCATTATTGGCTTTATCTCTAGGTATAAATATGCGTAGTAAATTGTTTTTATTAGTGATTGTTTCTGTGGCGGTGGCTCTGAGCTTTAGCTTAGCGTTGGGGGGCAAGCAGCGCTCATCAGCCATTCAAGTCATGAACAAAGTGTTTCCTGAATTTACTGAGTATGATCTTCATTCAGAAGATCAAACTATTACAAGATCGGATATTACCAAGGATGAATATCAACTTATTAATGTCTGGGCTTCTTGGTGTGGGATATGTAAAACAGAACATCCATTTCTTAATCAATTGAAAAATGAAGGAATTCCTATATACGGTATTAATTATCTGTCTCTTATACACATCT
>NZ_VTXD01000051.1 GCF_013114625.1 Vibrio sp. 99-70-13A1 | reverse complement strand
GAGATGTGTATAAGAGACAGATTTATGTGGAGCAACAAAGTAAGTAGTTAATAACGTGAGCTCCCTTGTATTATGGGGCATTCGCACGTTACTTGTAAAAACTTGATTGCAAAAATCAGCTAAAAAAACAGCCCTCAGCCCATTACAAACAAGTCTCATTTGTAATACTAATTCATGCTTAAAATCACAAAACAGATTATGAGTCCGCCATTTATGAGTATTATTACTCATTTTGCTTACGCTCCCTCTTGAATAAACAAAGTGTTATTGTATGATTTATACATGGCAAATGTTATTTACATGACTTTGACCAATTTATAATTATTTTTAGGTAAGTAATACTCTATTTTTGGAGTATGCCAGACATAAGAGAAAGCCCGCGCTATTTTGAAGCTCCACTTTTATGTCCAACTCAGGTGGTTTACATGTCAACATTCTCATTGGTGGAAGATTCAAGCCGCCGCATTCATGTTCAAATTGCAAGGCAGATTGCTCGCAAGATTTTATCTGGCGAATTAAAAGAAAATCAAAAATTACCCAGCGAAATGAACCTATGTGAAATTTTTGGAGTTAGCCGTACAGCGCTTCGAGAGTCCACAAAACTGCTTTCAGCTAAAGGGCTTATCGAATCAAAGCCTAAAGTTGGGACTCGTATAATGCCCCGCTCTCAATGGCACTTTCTAGATCCTCAATTGTTGAATTGGATACAAGATTTAGAAGATACGAAGCCATTCTTATCTCAATTTTTAGGCTTACGAAAAGCAATTGAACCAGAAGCTTGTGCACTGGCAGCAACTAACGCGACCGTTGAACAGCGTAAAGAGCTTTCTGTTTTATTCCAAAAAATGACGATCGCCGCTGAAAGCTTTGATTATGGATCTTGGACGGTAAACGATCATCTATTCCATAAAACTGTTTTCCTTTCTACAGGCAACCAATTCTATGTGCCTTTCGGCAATATTTTATCTACGATTTTCAAACAGTTTATCGACCATTCTGCTGAAGGTGGGCGCTTTTGCTTAGACGAACATAAAGCGATATACGACAGCATTATGACTGGTAATGCATCTCAAGCTCGAATCGCATCTAAAGTGCTACTCGATGATGAAAACCAGAAGCTGTCCAATGTAGAACTCGCTATCGCTTAAAGCGATTTTCATCAAACCTTAAGTTAAGACAACTTTAGCCAATTTAAGGTTTGATTCACTGACCGCAGTATTTTAGCCAAAAACCTCTAGATTTATTTGTCACCGCACCTTCTAGAACAACTAAACCAATGGTTTACTTTCTTTACAGTAGACGGTTTAGGTTTAATTATTGGTACGGGTTAAATCACGGTCTTTCTAAGAAGGTAGTGTTTTGTCTTCCCAATCATACGTAAGAAAAAATTTCTCATTAGCCTGGCCTTTAGCTTTGAATGCATTATTAATGCAATCGATGCTCATGATCGACACCCTCCTCGTCTCTCCTCTGGGTGAAATCCCTCTCGCAGCCATGGGCATTGCTACCACGATTATTGCTTTTATTCTTGGCATACAAATGGCTTTGGCAAACGGTACTCAATTGGTGTTGAGCCGTGCTGTAGGATCTGGAGTACAAAGTTCCCTTTCAAAAGCATTTTGGGCTGGTTTATGTATCAACCTCGGTGTTGCGATCATTTTCTGGGTTCTTCTCACTTCATTCGAGCAGCATTTAATTCAAGCACTTACTGATGATTTGTCTCTTCACAACCAAATCAGTCGTTATCTCGATATTTCTAAATACTTAGTGATTTTCACAGCTCTAACTCAAGTCATCATTGCCCTATTTAATGGACTGGGTCGAACTAAAGTGCCCTTTAAAGGTTACTTAATTGAATTACCGGTGAATGCGGTGCTTTCCTACGTACTAATTCATGGTTTTTCTACCTTCGAAGGTATTGGCGTACAAGGTGCAGCGCTTGGAAGCGTGATTGCCATTACCCTGAGGCTCTTTTATTTAGTGCTATGCGTACACTATGACTCATCAATTTCATTGTCTCTTCAAGCACAGAAATCTGAGTTTGTAAGTAACATTCGAAAGCATTTCATCGAAATATTCCCTGTAGCAGCAAACGTGACCATGCTGTCAATCGGGGCGACGATTTATCAGCTCTTGTACTCGCAACTCAATATCAATGCTTATGTAGCGATTACGTTGGTAATGCCTTGGCTACGGGCAGGAACACAATTCATTACCGCTTGGGCGCACTCCTCTGCAATTACCATTAGCCAAGCGATTGGCTCTAAAAAGATGGATGACCTAACAAAGAATGTGGATACAAGCATTGATATTGCCGTGGGTATTTCCATTGTATGTGCGGTTTTATTTGGTGGTCTTAGCTTAGTGATTGGGGATATCTACCCAGATCTAGACAGTTCGACCTACCAAGCTTTAGCCGTTATTGCCCCACTCTACATATTTCTGCCAATTGTACGCGGGTACAACACTGTTCATGGGCACGTATTAAGAGCATTAGGTAAAACAACAGATGTATTCAAAATTAACTTTACTGGACAATGGATTATTTCGATTCCCCTTTGTGCATTAATCATTATTGGTTTGGATGGATCTATATTTTGGGCATTTGCTATTCAACCTTTTGAAGAAATCGTTAAAGCTTTTCCATTTAGACACTTAGCGAGAAAATCACTTAGAGAGTTTGATTCTCAAAAAGCCAGCTCATTGATGTATGACTGATTAATGAGGGATAACAAGACAGGTTCAGTCTATTTTCATAGCTTCCCCCCTTTCATTGCTGACTTATAGAACAAATTTTAGTTTTAATAACCTGAAGCTGAGCATTCATTACGCTATATTTATTTTTAGTTTTCTGAAAATAAATATAGCAATTTCCAAAACTAAGCGTATAGTTCGCTCCCTGGCTCTTACTGAAGAGTTGTTAATGCTACATTTAGTCCAAGTTTCCACACAGACAGTTCACGATTTTCCTCGTTACACCTTCTCTGCGTCAGCTTTACCTCAATCGATCATTCAATAGCTTTAAACCATCAGCCTCAAAAAACGAATCTGAAACTTTATGTTTTCACTGACAGATCAGTTACGCATTAAGTTCTCTCAGATGAACAATTACTGTAATAAAACTAAGGCACAATTATGTCTAAAAGAACAACACGACAAATTCATTGGTACCAACTATCACGCGATAAAGCGTTTACAAAATCACAAGGTAATAAATGCTCAAAATAGAAATCAACTTATTGAAAGAAGACCTGTCTTGGGTCGCAGAGATACGCCAGCTAAACAGCGACATTTTACACCGTCACATACTGCCAAAGCTTCAACATACTAGTTATCTAATCGACTTCGAATTCAGTGAACGAGACAATACCGGCACCATTTTATCAAACACCGGTAACACGCTAGGAAATTTCACAATCCTATAGCGTCAGACTTATAATATTAATACTCACGAGCCTAAGCATTTCAAGTTCAAGCCACTGAATTTAATGCTATTAAAGCTAAACAGTACTACTTAAATTAAACAGTACTTTTTAAGCTGAACAAGGCAAATTAAGCTAAATATTGAGATATCGCCACGTCTCTCATAGCCCGGGTCTTAATGTGAAAGTCTTAACACCTTTAAGTAAAACCTTAAAGTTATCGTCTCTAGCCAAATCATCGGCTTTAAGCATAAATAGAATCTAACCTAGTCACTTGCATTTCACACGCGGCTCACGCTTACTAGGTTTTACTCTTTTATGCAGTTCATTTTTATAATGACTTTCCCTTCTAGCTTGAATGACCCAAACCTTTCTTATCTACGTTAACTCGCTTAATACATGCTTAAATGTAAGAACCGCTGACATGCAGCGGTTTTAATAAATCGAATATCATGAACCCTATTGGGAAATAGAATAATTTCTATTCATGTTTTATCGGGATATATGTTAACAGCGATAAATCTAATCTGTGACCACAGGTTTAGAGTCTACTGAATACGTCAATTTATAGAAATGAACTTCACTCTCTCCATTTTTAAATTGATTGTATACACCAGCTTTATAGTAACTGATCATGTCTTTCCAATAAGTAATATCATGATTTACAACCGTCTTATTATTATGATTAATAATTAGCTTTTGGTCGCCGACATAAATATCAAATTTATCAGTGCCTTCTTTCGCTATCGGAGCAAGGGGAAGTTTGATGTATGCCTTTTTACACTCTTGTGTTCCTTTATTGCCACTCTTAGAGCCACAATTGACTGCATTGTTTTTGATTATTGCCCAGTACCAATCTTTTTTACCGCTTCTGTCTGCATCATACACAACACGCAGTAGTGGATGTGGAATATAGCCTTCACCGTGTGAGCCTTCTTTACCATCAAAATAAGTGCCTTTGTTATGCACTTGCAGGTAAGTCATTTCATCACGTTTCTTTTCGCTATTTTTAACTGATTCTCTTGGGTTGATCGGTTCAAACTCCGCACTGAGGTGATGAAATTTATTGGCATTATCGACACGGAAATTATCATTTACACGAACTTCACTACGATTTTTAAAACCAGACATTTTAAACACAAGCGCTTCAGTTTTTGGATCAACATAGAAGTGATCAAACACAACACCATCGAACGCGCCTTTCTGAGCATAGTCACTCTTATTACCAGGTTTACCTTTTTCATCCGACATCTGTAGCTTTGATACTTTAAAAATATCTTGAAACTGTGTGTAATCGGCAGGCACACCTAAATCAGTAGCTTGCACACTGAATGCTGTTGAAATTGCCAATGATAATAACGTTGATTTGATAATGTAATGCATGCATTCCCTCGATATTAATCGTTCATTCTAATTGTAAAGAACTCTAGTTTTATGTAGTTCCATTTTTAATCACTCGGTAAAGATGTTTTCCCGTCAGTCATGAAGCTTTAGCCATAAATATCTAACTAACCAATTATTTATTGGTTTAGCCTATTATTTATTGGTTTAGTCTATTTCCCTGTATCGATATTTAATTCAAAAATATTTAAAAGTTTGCAACTTAATTAACAAATTTGAAGCAACTATGCTTTCTACATATTAAAATTACCCATATATGCATCTAGGTTAACTTTGAGTTGAATAGAAGAACTGAAGATCCACAATCTGGATAATAACCCTACCTAATTTAGCTTCGCGATTTAATCATTATTTGTATTATTTTAACACAAGGAATAATGCGCCATTTTAATTATTGAGATCACCATCAAGATTAGCGTTAAATGTTCTACTAAAAGTGGGACAACCATAACAGTTAGTTATAAATAAGGGGGATTGATATGAACTTTTTGATTGGTATCACAGAATATCGAGGCGATAATACATACTATATTTGTCATACATTAATTCAATAGCATTGTTGTTGTTTGATGAAATAAAAGGGTACTAAGGATGTATCCATAATTATAAATCATAGCGAGATGATAGTATGAAACCAGTAACTAAAATTGCAGCATTTGTTGTAACTACACTTATAGCGGGAACTGCAGCGGCCGCGACCATCGATTACCGTGGTGAATACAAGCATGAAGACGAAAAATACGCTCACCGTATTAAAATTGGTGCAAACACTAAAGTATTTGATGACCAAGCAAAACTATCTTTTGGCGTAGAGCAAAAATTCCAAAGTAGCGACCAAACTGATTTCTGGACTGAAGTCGTTCGTGGTGATTCTGAGTTTAGCTGGGACTTAACTTATAAGCTAGATGATAAATGGTACATCCAACCTGGTATGCCAATTACCTTTGCTGAAACAAAAACGACTTATAAACCTCAGTTCCGCGTTGGCTACAAAGCTGATTTCGGTCTAACCACTGCTTTACGTTACCGTCATGAACTGCAAACTTTTGAAACTGGTACAGGCACTGCAAGTGCTGCTGGTGGTGGTAAAGTTGTACGTGATGGTAAAACTCTACAACAAGGTAAATTCACGCTTACTGGTTCATACAAGTTCAGTGACGAAGCTTGGAAAAACCTAAAGCTAAGCTACGAAGCTAACTACAACGTAAACTACGACGATGTTCGTCTTGCGAACGATAAAAACTGGGAATGGGATCTTGGTGTTAAAGTAGGTTACAAAATGGGTGACTTCACTCCTTACATGGAATTCTGGTCATCTGATTACGGTTCATCAGCTGAAGATGATCGCCAGCTTAAAACACGTTTTGGTCTTAAATACAGCTTCTAATTATAAGATTTGAATGTCACTAAGTAACTGCTTTTAAAGTTCTATTATTTACTTAGTTAAGCTTCGATTTAAAAAGGTTTAGCATTGCGCTAAGCCTTTTTTGATCTTCTATCTTCTATCTTCTATCTTCTATCTTCTATCTTCTATCTTCTATCTTCTAGAAAGATAAACTCGTTACTCACTTTAATGTACTTATATTTCACCTAAATCATCGTCTCCTTAACGCTCCAGCATCTATATTTATAATATCAAGTCTATTGTTCCCCTCCTCCCTTTTAGGGTACTTAGCCTCCTTCTGGTTGTGGGTTTTCATCAATAATAATAAACACTTAAGAACGGGCTGTACCATTACTCTCTTTTGAATGAAAGGGATTCGTCTGTAAAAAGAGTGAGATCAAAACCACTTGTATAACCGTCTCTATGCGCGGGGGAATGGATCGATAAAATCTAAATGATGTGTTAAGTATAGAAACCTTAAAATAGCTTCACATTCGTTTTAAGAAGCTTTTAGAGTGACACTGAGGAATGTGGAACTAACTTAGAGCATAGGTTATAGAATGAAATAGGTGTGAATAGTTCATACAAAAAAACGCCGTTCAATCAATGAACGGCGCTCAATTCGGTACTTATAAGGAAGTCACTTATAAGAAAGTTACTTATGGTAAATAAAGATTATTTATCCATTGGGTCTGCTGCAACTACGGCAGAGAATGTGCTTGAATTGTAATCATTGCCGCCTAGTACATCACCTATAGTACGTGAGTCAAAGTCATCAGTGAAAACTTCTGTTTGAGCCGCTTCATCAGAATAAACTTCATAGTCATCAACGTATAACGTTGTATCTGCCATACCGCTGTTTGACGAGAACTTAATAGTCGTTGCCGTTACTGGAACACTAGAGTCTGAGTGATTGGCATCGTTACCCGCGTTCTGAGAGTTGTAAGGACCAAATTCCACACCATCAACTTTAACTGTGTAGGTACCAACTTCAGTCGTCGAAGATGTATTCCAAGACATTTCAAGGTCAATCCAAGTGCCAGGAGTAAACGTTGTTACTTGCTCATCTTCACCACGTAGCGTGATTTTACCTTCGTCAATTTTCAGCTCACCAACCAAAGATGATGTTGAGTTTTTAGTATCAAAAAGAGAAACGTAAGCTGACTCTGTTTCTGCTGCGTCGTAGTACATTGATACTTTGTGCGTACCAGTAGTCATGCCTTCTGCAAACTTGTAGCGCAACTCACCAGTGTCACCTTCATCTTGATCGGTAATAGCAGCAACTTGGTTACCGGTAGGTTCTGGATCGGTTGGTTTTTCTCCATCACCAGCCACTGTCGCTTCAGAGCTGCTGCTGTTGTAAGGTGTCGTGTTTAGTACTTTGCCAATCGTGTAACCATTGAAGTCATCTTCGAAGATTAGCTCTTCTGAACCACTATCACTTGAGTACACTTTTAGATTATCAGCAAGTAGTTCAAAGTTATTCGTACTACCGTTATCACCCAGTCTTAGTGCTATTACTTGAACTGGACCGCTTTCTGGAATTTCATCAGCTAAGTATGAGTGCTCAACATCATTTACTTTGAAGCTAAATACGCCGTTACTCCATACAGCTTCAACTGATAATGTTTCGCCTTCGGTATAGCCGCCATCGATAGCATTAAGTTGTTTTGCACTGTCACGGTATTTAATCACGCCGCCTTCAAATGCAATTTCACCATGTAGATTAGATGTCGATGTGTCAGATGCATAAACCGAAACATACGCGTTTTTGCTGTTGTCATCTCCGACAGAATCTTCATCAAGTTGATAAACTAAATCTACCGTTAAACGACCTGACGTTATGTTATCAAAGCTATTGTCAGAAAGTTTTAATCTAAGCTCACCAGTATCTGATGTTGACGTATCAATAATTTGAACGTAGTTGTTTACGCCAGATTCGTCATTCGCATCTTTAACAGCATCACTTACTGATGTGTTAGTCGCTTCATCTGCACCCTCTAATACGCCATCAGAAGCAGTATCAACAGACAATTCACCGTTAGTAACGGAGTAACCGCCGTCAACAACTGTGCCATCAGCATCGGCACCGTAATACGTAAATGAAATAGTCTCTGCGTCTAGATCTTCAGTATACGTTGCTGTCTTAATTTCGTACGTGCCTGGAACGGCATCATCGTAGTAATATTTTTGTGTACCATCTGCAAATACATACACATTTGGAAGGTCAGTAGAAGTTGCTGCAGGTAAAGCACTTGTGCTTACTGTTGCGGCACCAATCTCCCACATACCACCATCTAGAGGTGATGTCGGTGCTGGTGGCGTTGGTACATCATCAGGAATGAATTCAACATCTGTGTCACAACCGAACAACAAACCTGTAGACATAGTTACTGCAAGTGCAATTTTAGAAATCTGCATAATTTACTCTCTTTCACGTTAGTCATTAATCCTTTAAATGATATTGTCAGACAAAAGAGCTCATTCATCAATCATGGATTTTTAATATGATGACCTTTCTCACAGTCACTGCTATTTAGGTTATAGAACTCATGCATACATCACATTAATAAGCAAAGTTGACGTATTTATTGCCATGTATGCTACCCAATATGAAGTATATAATATGATTATTAAACCCCAATATAACTACAAAATTACTATCAATAAATATCAGGTGACGGTAGATACAAAGGGCAGATCTTCTCTAAATTAATTTTTCGTGAGACTCATACAGCCTCATACTAAACACACTGCTTATTTGTACATTCCTATTCAATAAATAACATGCCTTCAATCTATTATTCATTTTGAGGTTTTAAGTTCTATAAATACAAAAATGGCCAGTAAATTAACAAAGTAATAAATTACCCTATTCATTTACCGACCATTCATTATTAGATTATTTATTGAGACATAATCTCAGGTAATTATTTACCTTGGTATTGATCGTGAGAAACATCTAGTTTGTAGAATGTAGCCTGTGAGTAATCATCTAGATCACCACTGATGTTTTGGTTATAAACACCAGCTTTAAAGTACATGTACTTACCGCCAGCGTCGTAGCCACTATTACTCATATCAACCACTTGTACTACATCATCTTTGCCTTCACGCATCAAAGATACAGTCATTGTGTTGCCTTTAACATCAATGCGGTAGCTGAACATTTCACCAAGAGCGATACCATCTTCACCAACTTCAGCCGTCATGTCGCCAACTAGAGGATAGAAGTCCTCTTTTGTCGCGTCTTGACTTTCATGTGCAAAGTAAACGGCGCCTGTTGCTTGGTCTGGTAATTTACGGTAGTACAAACGAATCGGCTCATCGTTTTGGTCGTGAATCTGACCAATGATGAAACGACCTACTTCATTTGCATTACCAGTCGTGGTTGCATGATCGATCTTCAACGTTGCTTCTAGAACGCCGTCGATACCTGCAGCAGCTTCTAAGTCAGATTCAGGTGCGCTTGAGAATACCCAGTTGTTTTTATTAACACCTTTAGTGCTAATAGACTTGTCACCACGACGCATCATTTCACGAAGTTCAGTACGTGCGTACTTAGTGTTTTTAGATGTACGAACACCTTTCACGTAAGCCTTGAATACTAGACCGCCGTCATCTGCTGTGTAGAAAATTTCTGGGTGTTGGTAACCATTTGCAAGGTTCCACTCAGACACATCATCAGGCTTGCCATTTTTGTCATGATCGAATGGTTGAGATAGGTACCAGTGAGTCATATCAAAGTTTTCACTTGGAGCATTAGTTGCAAGCGGTGTTTCTGGGAGATTAGTTGGTAGCGGAAGAGCACTACGAGTATCACACTGAACTGTTGTTTCACAAGGGTAAACCGCTGCTACGCCGAAGTTACCAGAGCGCAATTCTTTACGCGCTTGCTTACGTGCTTTTTCCACGGCTTTCATTTCAGCAATCATTGCTTGTTCAGCAGCAACTACGTCTGAAGTAATGATGTGGCTAACTGGACAAGCGTTAACATTACAGTTTACTGCCGCTAGACCTGTCACACTGTTCCAACCATTTTTGGTATTACCGTGACCAACGTATCTTACGTAGCGAGCTTGAACCGCAGGAGCAAATTGGAAACGCTCAAGACCGATAGCTTTACCTGAACTCATTTGGTTCTCAAGTACCGTTGTCCAGTTTTCGCCATCAACACTGACTTGAATATCAAACTTAGATTGGCGCTCGTTACCTTTACTGAATGATGCTTGAACAGCGTCAAACTCATGTACAGAACCATAGTCCAACATTGCCCACTCGCCGTCACCAGCAGAAGACCAACGTGTTGTTAGATCTTGGTCAACTAGGCGATCAGGACCGTTACCATCGTGGCTACTAGCAGTAGCAGCAACCGGCGTCATAATAACTTCACCAGTTTCTTTATTATTAGGGAATTCAGCTGCTGTCGTGGAAGATCCAGTACTCGTACAACCAACAGCGAATAGGATAGAAGTAGCTAGCAAGCTTTTAAGATAAATGTTTTTCATTTGTCTGTTCACCTTTAAATATAAAGTTTGAATAATTAGATCTATTTGTTTTATTAAAAGCAGAGCATTTTGGCATTGAGAATGAATCTATCGCTTACCTATAAAATAGGCATATAAGCAACGTTGTATATTGTTGTGCCAATATGTTCTGCTCATCTGATACGAATCATTATATACATAATAAAATAGTACAAATAAGCAAAGAATCATAAATGAGATCGCGGTCTTATACCTAGCCCCTGAAAGGATGAATAAATGAGATCCCGCTCAATATGAATTTCTTATAAATTAAATTTCATCAGTAGTAAGAAACATATGTCTTACAAAATCTTCACAGAGGAAGTGGTATCCATTGATTATAGATACCTCTAACTGTGATTAATGATGCTCCGCAATTAATGAAACAAAGCTCACATCAAACCGCTTACCCTGGTAACTACTGTCTGGTTTGAATTGAGGATAGATACCGCCTTTAAAGTAAAATGCGACATCAGATGAAGACCAGTCAGAGGTAAGAGAAACGGTATCTCCATCTTTATCCGTATAATCTTCGCCCCATAAGATATTGTGAGAAACGGTATTTGTACCATTAGCATCATGAGTGGCTAGATACACTCCGTCTTCATTTGCACGAATCGTGTAGCGCCATTCTTCATTTGCAGCATAAGTTCCTAATGTCACACTGAATGGCTCACAATGATTACAATCTGCATTATTGCGTTCAAAATCAGAATTTAAGATCACTCTTACTGGCTTATCTTCGCCTTCCCAAAGTAACTTGACCAAGGCTTGATTGATCTTCCAACCATGGATTTGACCTAAAACGACTTTAGGGGCTTGGTTGCTTATCTCTGGGTATTCTTCAATCTTTAGCTGAGCAGTTAACACATGTTCTGAAGAATTAGTGCGGTTATCAGCAAGGTACCAACTGGTGTCTTCATCGCTGGTACTGCAATCAGGGCTATTGCTGCTGACATAAAGCTCTCGAAATTCAGAACGTATATAGCTAGAGTTGGTCGTTGTGGTGCCATACCCCATGTCTGCTCTAAAATGCATTCGTCCATTTTCGACATTAAAGTATGACAAATTGATGCTGTTGTCATAGACATCACTGTCATTAGTAAGCTCATCCTTACTGGAATTGCATCTTACTGGTTCTAATTCCGCAGCACTGCTACCGCCGTCGCCATACCAAGCATCTTTACTAGCCGGAATGGTCAACTTCCACTGACTAATATCCCAGTCACTTGAATTGTCTAGGCTAGTTGTTGAATGCTGTAACTCTTGGAAGTGGGCGACCCCTTCACCATTTTCAAATTGATTGTAAATGCCAGCTTTGAAATAGCTGAGTAAGTGTTCCCAGTATTGAATATCGTGTGTAACAGAGAGCTGACCATCTACTTTTATAGCAAGCGTGTTTTCGAACACAGACAGTTCGAATTTAGTGAAGTTATCAAGATCAGCTTCACCTAAGTCATAACGA
Source organism: Vibrio sp. 99-70-13A1 (assembly GCF_013114625.1). Classification (GTDB taxonomy): domain Bacteria; phylum Pseudomonadota; class Gammaproteobacteria; order Enterobacterales; family Vibrionaceae; genus Vibrio. The sequence continues at coordinate 6,873 of NZ_VTXD01000051.1, read as the reverse complement.
TCATAAGAAGTGGCATAGCATGTTGAAGAGTCTGCCGCGGTGCTGCAATCAATGGCATTATTTTTAACGACAGCCCAGTAATGACCTGTGATACCGTCTCTTTCTTGTTCCCATATCACCCGTAATAAAGGATGAGGTATGTTCCCTGTACCACTGTCATCAGTGCCTTTATTATGGATTTGCAAGAATGTTACTTCATCGTGGTCGGCTGGCGAACTCGCCATTGCCAAATCTATACCTGGCAGTTTCACTTCAGCATAGAGAGTTCGCTTAGTGTTCTCTTCATTGACATCAAAGTTTTCACCTTCACGAACTTCTGATCTCATTTTGTAGTTCGACATTTTAAAAATCAGATTTTCAGTACTCTTGTCAGCATAAAAGTATTCACTTTTGTAGCCGTCAAAATTGCCGTCTTTTACTTCAGAAGATTTATTGCCTTCTGATCCGCTGGGGTCAGAAACCTGCAAATCTGAATTGGAAAGAATACTTTGATATTTAACGAGGTCGAAAGGAGCGATTGCTTCTTCTGGTGTTCCAGGGTTACCAGTATCTGGTGGTGTACTGCTACTGCCTGAGCTGCCTCCACCGCAACCGTAAACAAGACCGGTTAATGCTACAATCATGATCGGCTTCATCGCATTCATTTCACTTATCCATTTGTATAAAAAGGATAATTTATATTTGTAGTATTTTAAGTCAATTGTGGAGTGCTGATAATGTGAGAACTAACTTGAATAAGTTTTTATTATGAGAAGTGAGCGATGAAAGCACTGAGTCATGCAGCTTAATGTTAGAGAGCTATCTCAACAAAAAAGGCTACCCTGAAATCAGAGCAGCCTTGATAAGACTCGGTTAGAAGTACTGGATTAGTTCTAAAGTAAATTTTTACACTTTAAAGCTGCTCATCAACTCACTAACGCTGGTGTTCAGCGTTTTAATTTCTGCTGATTCTGCCACTTGGTTTTGGCTTAATTGGTTAAGCTCTACCACAAAGTTTTCAATAGTATGCATGTTCTTAGCAATGCTCTGAATCAAAGAGTTTTGCTCAACAGAAGAACCCGAAATATCATTATTGAAACGGCTTACGGTTTCCATTTGTTCCGTCAATTTAGACAACATATCAACCGCTTGCACAACTTGAGAGCGAGTCATTTCGCAATTCGTTTTCGTTTGTTCAATGGACTTAACCAAACCTTCCGATTTATTTTGTAAGCTTGATAGCGCTTCTTCAATTTCAGAAGTACTGATTTGAGTTCGGTTAGCCAAAGCTCGGACTTCATCGGCTACCACAGCAAAACCGCGACCATGTTCACCTGCTCTTGCCGCTTCAATCGAAGCATTTAATGCTAATAAGTTTGTTTGTTCTGCAATTCCACCAATGACAGTGACAATAGATTGAATACCTTGCGTTTCATTTGCCATGGACAAAATGTCTTCAGACGTTGAAACCACTTGTTTTTCAAGATCACTCACATAAGTTTCAGTCACAGTATTAATTTGCTTCGTTTCATCACTGAGTCGAGCTGCACTTCTTGCTGCATCAGCGGCAAACTGCGAATTTTTTTCCACTTCGTTAGAGGCTTCAGACAGGCTATCAATAGAAGAAACCACTTGCGCCGTTTCATCTGTATGCACCTTAAGTACGTTACTGGTTTCTTTACAACCTTCACGGATACTTAATACTTTAACGTCCAAGTCTGAATTTTTAAATTTGACGTCTTTGACCATTTCCTGCAAACCCATTATAAATAGGTTGATGTCTCTTGCTATATTGCCTAAGTCATCACTGCCCTTTTCCACTAAGCGCTGAGTTAAATCACCATTACCTTGTGATAATCCATGAACGATATCGCGTAAAGAAACAATTGGACGATAAAAACGATTAAGAAGTAAAACCATTAGTACGACTGAACCTAGAATTGACGCAATAATTAACATACGCGCACTAGACATCACTTCATCTAATTGCTCAAGTGCTAAAGAAGGGTCAATACTTGATATCATATACCATTCCATACTGTCACCAATATGAACTTTTTTAGCCATTAATATTCTATCTTGACCATTAATCACGCCTTCGATGAATATTTCTGGAGATTGAATAGCTTGGCTAATATTTGCATCGCGGTTAATAGAGGATATATTTGTCTGCGGCTGAATCTGCTCTATCGTTGATGCGATGATCATGCCTTTATCATCTACCATGATTCCTTTAGCTTCGTATATTTTATCTAATTGCTTTAATTTATCTTCAAGATCATCAAATCGAATGTCTGCCATAATAACGCGATCATTATATGAATACGTCACACCGATCATTGGTACTTGCGTGCTCTTTGTGAAGAACAAATCACTGAAAGACTGACCTGATTTTTGCTTTGCTTGCTTGTACCAAGGGCGAGCCGTTGGATCGTATTTTTCCTTAATTCCTATACCATTAGGGAAAGATTCCGATGGTCGTGAAGTGTAAGAACTGCCATCATCAAACCCTACAACGACCTTGTCTACTCCACCCATCTTTGCGGCGTAATGCATTAATGCTTCATTCGGTACTGAGTAAGGTGAATTCATGAACTCTTGTGCCACTGAGTTTACCGTATCTATTGTTCTTTGAACGGTAGTTTCAATTTCAGTTATTTCTACGGACAAAGATTGTTCAATTTCATTATATATTGTGTTATTTACTTGCTGCGTTGCTAGGTTAAGAGAATACCAATTTGTAACAACTAATGCGCTAGAGCTGACTACAGCAGCCATTAAAATTAGTTTTCCTTTAAACCCTAAAGATAATCCTGAATTCATAAGACCCATAATTAATAACAACCTTTAATATTTATTTAAATCTATTGGAATAGGTGTTTTAGCAGTAATCACTTAGTGAGAGGCATACATCACAAAAGGTATCTTATTGTTACAATGAGTTACCGCTATAATATTCCGGTATTGTATTACAAATGGTTCGTGTGTTTTGTGAGAAAGACGAGCATATGGTTACTTAGTAATTTATTATCTGTCTTTATATCTCATTTTTATTAGTAAAAACTCACTATGATTTTAATATCCATACTGATTATCCAATAGAAAATATTATTCTGACTTATTTATAGAACCAAGATAGGTAATCAATTACATATTGATTTTTGATTGATATCTTTAGATAAAATTAATAAATGTGCTAAGTAGGGTTAAAGTGTTCAGCCAGGTTTATACATTGCTAAGCAGTGAATGTATCAAGGATGAAGTGTCATTGGGGTATGGCTTGGGTAACTAAGGATTGATGGTCGGATCGTTGAAAATTGATGACTAATGGTTTTAAGCGAAAAGCAGTAAGACAATAATGAGGATTTTAAGAAGTTGTCATGTAGATAATAGAAAAGTTTGTCGGAGCACTAATTTAAAGGGGAATGTAAGAATAACCAAAGAAACGGAACCTTACTCCAGCATTATGACTTATAAACATAATGCCATCGTAAGGTTCTGTATGATTACTTCTCTAGTTTAGTGAAGTAGTCAAAAATTACTGGTACGTCATTTTGACCAAGACCAGCGTCAACAGCTTCTTGTAAGCTTGTTGCTGTACCTTGAGCAATAAGAGACTTAGTACCTAGGTCTTCACACATTGCAAGGAAGTAACCAAGGTCTTTATTAGCGTTAGCAACAGAGAAACCTAGTTTTTCTTCGCCATCTACAGCGTAGAACTTACAGAACTGCATGAATGGAGAGTTAGAAGGACCCGCTGACATGATGTCAAACAGTTGTTGACCATCAACACCTGCAAGTTTTGCAACAGCAAACGCTTGAGACATAGTTGCAACAGTAGTCATACCCATGAAGTTGTTTACAAGCTTAGTAACGTGACCTGAACCTAGAGTACCTAGGTGGAATACGTTCTCGCCTTGCTCTTCAAGAACAGGTTTAACTTTGTTGAAAGTGTCCATGTCGCCAGCAGCCATGATGTTCAAAAGACCATCTTTAGCGTGTGCAGGAGTACGACCAAGAGGAGCATCGATCATACCAGCGCCTTTTTCAGCAAGTGCTGCGCCGATTTTCTTAGTTGAAGCAGGGATAGAAGTACCGAAGTCTACTAGTACAGAACCTTCTTTAATACCCGCTAGAACACCGTCTTCGCCGTAAACAATTTTTTCAACTACAGCTGAAGTTGTCAGACAAAATTGAACGATGTCACTTGCTGCTGCTAATTCTTTAGCTGAAGTGAATGCTGTAGCATTGCCACGATCTGTAACGCGAGCAACTGCTTCTGCGCTAAGATCCATTACGTTTACGTGGTAGCCGCGCTTCTGCAGGTTTTCTACCATGTTGCCGCCCATAAGACCTAGGCCAATGAAACCAATTACTGGTTTAGTCATGTTCAACTCCAAATATGTTATTGTATGATTATATGCTGATTATAATAACCACCTCTTTTGCGTTACGCAATAGTTTTTGGTGGTCGAAATGGATTATTCGCAGCGAGATGTGATGAAGGTTATATAAAAAAATAAAGAAGCCCATTTCTTGAGTTTTATCCGGCTTTCTTCGCTCAAAATAACAACAAGTTTAGACAATAAATAATCTAATAATTAAATTTTAAAGCTGCATCCTCTATATATTTCCCATCTAAAGGTGAACCTTTAAATAGTAATCTTAAATCCATACTTTCAAAGTTAGAGCAGCGAAAGCAAATAGTAGGAGCGCATTAACTGGCCGCTCTATAGCCCATACCATGGTCTTGGTAGCCCTTTCTCACGACTTCACGACTATCCGGTTTTCTGCTTCTTGCCTTTCAATAAAGGCACCTTCTTTATATCACCTTTTATTTAGCTCACTCACGTGGTTGAATTTAAAAACAAATTAACAACTCGCCCATTCTTTTAACTAGATTTATTCTGATTCTAAATAAAGAAAAGCGGTTACCCTTTCGAGTAACCGCTTTATTGTTAAATTGCTATTTATTAACTTTCTGTTGCTGTTGTGGCAGTTTTGCCATTGTCATCTACTGCTTTAACCAGTAGTACACCAACACCACCAACAATCACACCACAAAGGATGAACACTAGACGCCCCCACATTGGGTTAGTTAGTAGAGCCATTAGCATGATACCAACACCCGCTACTGCAATCAGTTTACCAAGCATTTCACGTTGTTTGTTATCAAGAACTTTCTGTTCTGCAGACTCTGCAACTAGCGGAGTAGACAGGTTACCGAAGAACTTATCAACGTCAGCTTGACGCTTCTCTGTAAGTGGTTTGTAGAACAGCATTGATAGAATGAAGAAGCCGCCAGTAAATACAATGTGACCCATTAGACCAATCGCAACTTTAACATCAGACCATTCACGGCTCGTTAACTCTTCAAGACCGAATACAGATGAAACCATCTCTGCGTTTATAACGAAGCCTACGTAGTAAGAAACAAGACCACCGACGACTAGCGTACCCCAACCTGCCCAGTCTGGAGTCTTCTTAATGAAGAAACCAAGGAATGCTGGAATAGTCATTGGGAAACCGATTAGCGCACCAACGTACATCATGGTGTCGAACAAGCTCAAACCTTTTAGAGAGTTGATGAACTGTGCGATAAGGATGATAGCGATACCAAATACAGCAGAAGTAATCTTAGATACTGTTACCAGCTCTTTTTCACTTGCCGTACCTTTACGAACGATTGGTTCGTAGAAGTTCTTAACAAAAATACCTGAGTTACGGTTAAGACCTGAATCCATTGATGACATTGTTGCTGCAAACATCGCTGCCACTAGAAGACCAACCATACCTGCTGGCATGTATTCTTGTACGAAGTATAGGTATGCGAAGTCACCTGCTTTCTTACCAGCTTCTGGGTAAGCCGCTGCTAAATCAACACCTTGACCTGCAATGTACCAAGAAGGCATGAACCAAATGAATACGCCACACATCATAAGCACACATGCAAGTAGTGCTGCTTTCTTAGCATTCTTTGAATCTTTAGCCGCTAGGTAACGGTAAGAGTTAAGCATGTTGTTCGTGATAGAGAATTGCTTCACGAAGATGAAGAATGCCCAGATGCTGAAGATGCTTAAGTAGTTGATGTTGTTACCAGAAAGGAATGAACCGCCTTCTGCAACAGGGAAGTTATTAACGATTTCACCAATACCGCCGCCTTGAACTACGGCAACAACTGCACATGTCACTGTTACAGCCATGATGATTACCATCTGCATGAAGTCAGATGCGATAACCGCCCATGAACCGCCAGTTACTGACATCGCCAGTACTACTAGACCAGTAATCCAGATAGTTGCTGTCATGTCGAAGCCGAAAATACCAGAAGCGATGATCGCTAATGCATTTAGCCATACACCTGCTGATACAACACTGTTAGGCATTGAAGACCAAGTAAATACTTGCTCATTCGTTGCACCAAAACGCATGCGGATTGCTTCAATAACCGTTACAACACGAAGTTGGCGGAATTTTGGAGCAAAGTATGCGAAGTTCATGAAGTAACCGAATGCATTCGCAATAAAGATAACCGCAACAGCGAAGCCATCGTTGTAGGCTTTACCTGCTGCGCCTGTGAAGGTCCATGCACTAAACTGTGTCATAAAGGCCGTAGCACCAACCATCCACCAGAGCATGTTACCTCCCCCACGGAAGTAATCACTTGTAGTACTTGTAAACGTTCTAAACATCCAGCCTATTGCAATTAAGAATAGAAAGTAGATGCCTACGATAATAGTGTTGAGTTCCATCATATAACCTTATCTATAGTATTTTGTTACAAAACACTATAATTAAATGCTGAGCTTATTTGTAGTACAATAATCTAAATAAGTGATGGTGATCTTATTTTAATAGATAGTGCTAATCATATACTGTCTCTTATACACATCT
>NZ_VTXD01000006.1 GCF_013114625.1 Vibrio sp. 99-70-13A1 | reverse complement strand
CAAATTGATTTCCGAGGAAATCTTGCTTTGCTAATGCAAAACAAATTTTGATATTCATCAACGAGTGCCCACACAGATTGATAGGTTTAAATTGTTAAAGAGCTCTAGCATTTGCGATTAACATCTCACTTGCTAGGGGTGCGTACTATACTCGCACCGAATTGAGAGTCAAGCGTTGTTTTCAACTTCTTTTCTCTCTACCGATTTCGCTGTGTGACTCTCGTCTCACTCCGTGTCGGTGAGGCGGCATTATAGAGAGATTGCTTAGGAGCACAAGGGCTTTTCGAAATAAAAATGAAATAAACTTTTCGTTCGCTTAAAACACCATCAAATCGGCATTTTTCGAATAAAAACTAAACATTTGAAACATATCACAGCAATATATTGGAAAAATGGAAACCATGAACGTAAGATTCATGTGTCTATTTTGTTAATGGTAGATGCGTCTATTTCATTTATTAATGTGTAGTATTCAAATATGAACTCAAAAAAACCGATGTTATTAATTGTCGCACTCGCTGTGCTTGGCGGCATTGTTTTCTCTCAGGTAGAAATATCTCCTGCTATTACCTTTATTATTGGTGTCTTGGTATCCGCTTTTGTTGTAAACCTTTCAAGTAACCAGTCACAAACTGAATCAGAGCCGAAGGCATCAACTAAAACGCTTTATGTGGGTAATTTACCTTATAAAGCAAATGAGTCTCACGTTCGTGAGCTATTCTCGGAACACGGCGAAGTGTTTGCAGTACGTTTAATGAAAGATAAACGCACTGGTAAAAGAAGAGGGTTTGGTTTTGTTGTTATGGCGAGTGATGACGTGCAAGCGGCTATTGCTGAACTTAACGATAAAGATTACATGCAACGCTCTCTAAAAGTGCGCATTGCAAACGACCCTAAACATCCAGAATCGGATGAAGCTGGGTTGGTGTAAAACCTAACTGATTCAAAGTAACGTTTAGTGCACTTTCTTCCATAGGGAGTGCACTACAAAATACCTCCCTCGTGCCAACCTTCTTAATATTCACTTTTTCATCCAGCAAACTGCTCACTCGATCAGCTATTGCTTTCCCTGAATCTATCATCACGACATCTTGACCAAGGACGGCTTGTATCTCGTCTTTTAAAAGTGGGAAATGGGTACACCCTAGGACAGCCACATCAATTTGATTCATCAGTGGGGAAAGGATTTCTGCAAGCTCTTCTAAATTAACCTCACGACCTCTTAGCTTATTTTCTGCCATATCCACCAACCGTGTTGAACCAAGCAGCTTTACATCTCTGTCATTTGAAAAGTTTTTTATCAAGTCATGGGTATATTCACGCGTTATCGTTGCGGGCGTCGCGATCAATCCAACCGCCTTACGTGATATTAATGAAGCAGGTTTAATTGCAGGGACTACCCCCACAATAGGAATGGAATGAGATTGACGTAGAGTTGGTAAAACAATCGTACTCGCGGTATTGCAGGCAATGATCACCAGATCAATATGATGAGCTTGAGTAAAGTCATCGATAATACAAGAAACTCTGCGTATTAATGTAGCAGGCTCTAACTCACCATATGGATAAGCTTCATTATCGAATACATAGATATAGTTTAAGTTGGGTAGCAGCGAACTGACTTCGTTATAAACAGAAAGCCCACCGACTCCAGAGTCAAAGACCAATACATTCTTTTGTCGCTGTTCCAACACGGTTCTTACCTATCTATATTATTCCTGACAATAATACTCGCTTGTAGGATTTTCGCCAATATCACTCTACTAATATCATTCTGAGTAAAGAATTGCCTCATAACGCTGATGTGTAAATCTCTCTCCCTTTTCTATTTCTGTCTTATTAATTTCCAGATAGCCGTTAAAGCACGGAGCATGAGTAACTAAAGTATGGAATTCACCATCTTCGCCGCATGGGTCAACGTCTTCGGGAAACGCCTCTAGCAACTCTTTTGTATAAAGCTTTCCGCAAAATTCGGAGTTAAGTGCATTACCATCGACTGTTACCAGCCAGGTTTGAATGCCTAGATTAATTATTTCATCAGCAAGATCACTGCTGCTTTGCCCCATCAGAGGAAAAACACACTCCCAGCCCGCAGGTTCTATATAACTTCTTCGATAGTCAGCAATACCATTACAAAACATATCACCGAAAGCGACGGCATCTATTTCTAAGTTCGACTGTTTTAGTGCCTTGATAATTGTAGATTGATAAATCTCATTAGCTGGGAAGACTTCGGGCAGTTCGATTAAAATCAGCGGTAATCCAATCAGTTTGGCTTGCATTTCAACAACAGATAATGGAGTCACCTGGAACGGCACTTCATCACCAACATAAGTGGTATACAACCCAACGACTTCATAACTTGGATCGTTAAGTAGCCTTTCAAGTGTGAGTGTTGAATCTTTACCTGATGACCAGCTTATGACGACTTTCTTTCTCATTAATATACCCAATAAGAAAAAACCGCCCGGAGGCGGTTTAGATAACTTTAAAATACGTATGTGACATTCATGTAGTAAGCGCGTTCTGCCGCTGGGTAGCCCAGTGCTGTCTCATACTCTTCATCAAGAAGGTTATCGACACGAACGCTAAGCGTTGTTTGCTCATTTGCGTAATAACTTACCGCAGTATCAATTAATGAATATGAAGGCAACGTGATATCTGAATAAGGCCAAGTGCCATAGTTCACATCAGGGCGCTTACCTACATACTGGTAGCTAACCGACCAATCAATATCATCAAAGGCGACAAGAGCGTTCCATTTATAAAGCTCTTTAGCACGACGTTGTAGTTGCTTACCATCATCGCCTTCCGCATCTTTATAATCAGCACTTAATTGGTGCTGTACAATGCCCGTATCAAATTCAGCTACAAGTTCAACACCTTGAATGTGTGTTTCACCATCTACGTTCAGATATTTATAAGTCGTTGGGTGATAATCGATAAGATTAGTGATCTTGTAATCATAACCCGTAAGTGACCAATATACATTTTGGATGATACCGCTGAAGCTAAGCTCAATAGCATCTGATTCCTCAGGCTTTAAGTCACTCGTACCGTAGGTAGGGTCATATTGCTGATAAAGGTTTGGCGCTTTAAAAGCTGTTCCATATGATGCTTTCACACCGAGTTCAGGTATGAATTGGTAGCCAGCCCCTAAGTTATAAGTCGCTTCAGAGCCAAACTCCTCGTTATCATCAAGTCGTGCACTTACTTCTGCAGTAGCAGCATCAACAGTAATCGAAGATAGACCAAAAACAGCTAAGTTTGAGCGATCGAAAGTTTTATTCGCAGTCTTATCAACATAAGACTCATCACGCCAATCTACACCACCAGCAAATACAACCGAGTTATTAAGTTGGTAGCTATTTGTCCATTGCACATTATTCTGTTCTAGCTCATCTTGAGAACCTGATGTTTTGCTAGAACCGTGCTTATAATTCCAAGAATCTTGCTTTTGTGCGGTCGCTTGAAGCTCTGAATTCCAGTTATCACCTTTATAGGTACCACCAAGTGTTACTGAAAAGTCATCTTTCTCAGATTCCATGTAACTACGTGAAGTGCCGAATGTACTATCGTATTGATAGATATTTTCGTAAGCCCTTAGGTTACCAAACAGAGAAACTCTCTCACCCACTTTATGTGTATACCCAATTAAACCATTCAGTGTTTCAAAACCATGGCGATCGCCATCATTCACGCCGGGTGCAGGTTTAACATTGTAGCCTTCATCACTTTCTTGGCTAATCGCGAGGTTCAGTTGACCGTTTTCAGATGTCGAAATACCTGATGCTAGGCTCAATTCTTGATAATCAAGACTTCCTAAACCAGCACTTAGTGTGGTCGATTCTTCTGTCGCTCTAGCAAGAGTAATAATATTGATTACGCCACCAATCGCCTCAGAACCATATAAAGACGCTCGAGCACCTCGAACGTATTCAATACGCTGAACATAGCTTAGGGGAATTTGGTTGAAATCTACCGCGCCTTTCGCTGCACGGGCAAAACGTACACCATCGACCAATACTAAAACTTGATCAGAGCTTGTGCCTCGCACAAAAATAGAAGCAAGTTGCCCACGACCACCATTTTGAGTGATCTGAATGCCGGTTAAGCGTCTCAGAACATCAGGAATTGTTTTCGCTTGGGTGCGTTGAAAGTCTTCACGAGTAACAACTTCGACATCAGCTAAAGTTTTATGTGCTTGCTGCTCAAAACGGTTAGCAGTAACGACCATCGTTTCGTCAGCAGATGCTTCTTGGGCGTGTAAATTGGAGATAGGTGAAAGTAGCGATGCAACAGCAACCGCTAAAAGAGATTTGTTCATGTTGTGATCCTAAGTCGCGTAAATTCCTACCAAACCACATTGTATGGCTTAGCTACTGGCAGGTATTCGGACTTAAGAGCACAACCGACTAGTTTTCTAACTAATGGTTACCTAACATTCGACTTCCCGCGCAATACTATGCGCAGTGTCTTTGAATACTCGTTCTCTTTTACCGCTGCGCGTCAGTTCTGGATTTCCACCAGATTCCCTCTTCAGCCATCTATACATCCAAATGGCACCAGCTTGCGGGGATAATATTGTTCTGTAGATACTTTGTCTAGTTAAAGATTGGTATAAGCTATAGTTTTTAGAATATGTTTTAAGCAGATTACACGACAGCACTGGACAACGGCTAGGGATTGAATAAAATCTGCGCTCTTGATTTGAATGCACCAAAGCAAAAGGCATAAACATGGCGACTCTAGACGTAAACCCGCAAAGCTACCAAGAACAACTGGCAGAAAAGACCGAGCGTCTTACCGATATGTTCGCACAATACAATGTGCCTGAGTTAGAAGTGTACGAATCTCCAGAGCAACACTATCGCATGCGTGCAGAATTCCGCGTATGGCATGAAGGTGACGATATGTACTACGTCATGTTCAATCAAGAGACTAAAGAAAAATACCGTGTCGATCAGTTCCCTGCTGCTAGCCGTCTTATCAACGACTTAATGCCTCTACTAACAGATGCAATGAAAGAGAACCACTCTCTACGCCACAAGCTCTTCCAAGTTGATTTCCTATCTACGCTAAGTGGTGAGATTTTGGTGTCGCTGCTTTACCACCGTCAATTGGGTGAGCAGTGGATTAAAGATGCTAAAGCACTAAAGCAGCAATTGAACGATGAAGGTTTTAACCTAAACCTTATTGGTCGTGCTCGTAAGATGAAAATCGTATTGGACCACGACTACGTAATTGAAAAGCTAGACGTAAACGGTGACAGCTATATTTACCAGCAAGTAGAGAACAGCTTTACACAACCAAACGGCAAAGTAGCTGAAAAGATGCTGGAGTGGGCTGTCGACTGTACTCAAGATAGCAAAGGTGACTTGCTAGAACTTTACTGTGGTAACGGTAACTTCTCACTTGCACTGGCGAAAAACTTTGAACGAGTCTTGGCAACAGAATTAGCAAAGCCATCAGTAGAGTCTGCGCAATACAACATTGCTGCTAACAAGATTGATAATGTTCAGATCATTCGTATGTCAGCAGAAGACTTCACGATTGCAATGGAAGGTAAGCGTGAGTTCCGCCGTTTACAGCAAGCGAATGTTGATCTTAAGAGCTACAACTGCAACACCATCTTTGTTGATCCGCCACGTTCAGGTATGGATGAAGATACTTGTAAGATGGTTCAAGGCTATGAGCGCATTATGTATATCTCTTGTAACCCTGAAACATTGAAAGAGAACTTAGACATTTTAAGCCAAACACACGATGTCACTCGTTTTGCATTGTTTGACCAATTTCCATATACCCACCATATGGAAGCCGGTGTCTTTTTAGAACGTAAAGCTTAGGGTTTCAAATACTCGTTCAAGCAACTCTAAAGTTTTTGATTATCTAAACTTTTGGCTTTCTAAAATGAGCAGAAACAAAAAAACGAGCCAAATGGCTCGTTTTTTATTATCTATCGAAAATCGAACTTAAAACATTAAGCCGTTTTAGACATGTAACCTAGCTTCTTGCCTACCCATGCTAATAGCAGCATTGCGACAATAATTGCGAAGAAGTTCGATCCTGCGTCTGGATGCTGCGCTTTTACAAAAGCAGAATGACCAAATGCACCTACAAAGAAACAGGCTAAACCTAATAGTGGAATTTCTTCTGATACTGGGTTAGCTAAATATTCTTGATACAACGCTTGTACTGACAGAACAAGAGCAATAAGTGGGAAAATAGAGAAAGTCACTTCACTCATCGTTACCCAAGACAACAATGCATCACCACAAACACCTGCGACAAGAGCAAGTACAAGTGCTTTTTTTTCTGAACCACGGTTCACTGTATTATTTTCATTCGACATTATTCAATCCCGCCTTTTAATCGGTTACGTTCACGTTCTTTGCGATACCAATAAGCCCCTTTGGCCATCATTCGCAGCTGCATGATCAACCGCTCAGCTAATTCATCTCGCTGACGTCGATCTAAATCTAAAGCTTCTGCCCCTGAGTTAAAAACTAAAGTGACTGAAGCCGCCGCTTGGGTATGAGCTTCATCTCTCGTCATTCCAGTTGTAATAAGGTATTCCGTTAACTCAGCAGAGAAGTGCTGTATCTCACGAACAACTGCTGTTCTGAACTCAAACGATGTTCCAGAGCGCTCGCGTAGTAATAATCTAAATACGTTCGGGCTGCTTTCTATGAATTCCATAAAAGTTTCAACCGAGGTACGAATCACACTGCCTTCTTTTACGATTCGCTGCCTTGCTTGTCGCATTAATTGACGAAGTAATAAGCCGCCTTCGTCAACCATAGTTAAGCCTAGCTCATCCATATCTTTGAAATGACGATAAAAAGAGGTCGGCGCAATTCCAGCTTCTCTTGCTACTTCGCGTAGGCTTAAATTCGAAAAACTACGATCAGCACTCAATTGGCTAAACGCGGCATCAATTAAACTTCGGCGTGTTTTTTCTTTTTGCTGTGCGCGGATTCCCATAGGTTTCATACTTAATTTATATCTTCTGTCTACAGCCTAAAAAGGTGTGTTTAATTCTTAAGTCAATATAACGCGAAACTCGCGGTTATATAAGACATTCAATCCACCTCTTTGTTCACGTATCGAAGTTAATACGTTCGAAGCATTAATTTCAATCTTTGCGCTGTCAATTGTAGACATACAGCATACCAAATCAGACTTTTCTTGAATTCTGCGTGATCCCATCCACTCTATAGTGCGCTTTTCATGTATCAAACAATAGAATCAGTTAAAATCTCGCTACAGCAATGTTAATCAAATATAACAAGGAAGATATCTATGCCACATTCCAACCACTTTGATGTGATCGTAATTGGTAGTGGTCCCGGAGGAGAAGGGGCAGCGATGGGATTAACCAAAGCCGGATTGAATGTCGCTATTATTGAAAAAGAAAGCAGTGTAGGTGGTGGTTGTACTCACTGGGGTACTATTCCGTCTAAGGCTCTCCGACATGCCGTTAGCCGTATTATCGAATTTAATAGTAACCCACTCTTCTGCGACAACAATTCCACCATTCATTCCACTTTTTCGAATATCTTAGGTCACGCTAAATCCGTCATCGACAAACAAACTCGTTTACGCCAAGGCTTTTATGACCGTAACCAATGCACACTAGTCTTTGGCACTGCTCACTTTATTGATTCACATACCGTTTCTGTCATGCAAAGTGACGGCACTGAAGAACATTACAGTGCCGATAAGTTTGTTATCGCAACAGGTTCACGCCCTTATCAACCAGATAACGTTGATTTCCTGCATGACCGTATCTACGACAGCGACTCAATCTTGTCTCTTAAGCACGACCCGCAGCACATCATCATTTATGGTGCTGGTGTTATCGGTTGTGAATACGCTTCAATTTTCCGCGGTTTAGGCGTGAAGACGGATCTTATCAATACTCGCGACCGTCTTTTATCTTTCTTAGATAACGAAACTTCTGATGCATTGTCTTATCACTTTTGGAACAGTGGTGTCGTGATCCGCAACGATGAGACATTTGAGAAGATTGAAGGTACGGATGATGGCGTGATCATCCACTTAGAATCAGGCAAAAAAATGCGTGCCGACTGCTTGCTGTACGCCAATGGTCGAACGGGTAATACTGATAAACTCAACCTCGGAGCCGTTGGACTAGAAGCTGACTCCCGTGGGCAAGTAGCAATTAACAGCAATTATCAAACTTCTGTCGATCATGTCTATGCGGTAGGTGACGTGATTGGTTACCCAAGCTTAGCCAGCGCAGCTTATGATCAAGGTCGATTTGTTGCACAAGCGATTGTGAAAGGAAAAGCGGACAGACACTTAATTGAAGATATCCCAACCGGCATTTACACCATTCCTGAAATCAGTTCGGTTGGTAAAACTGAGCAAGAACTGACAGCTGCAAAAGTCCCTTACGAAGTTGGGCGTTCGTCATTTAAGCATCTCGCAAGAGCGCAAATTGCAGGTAAAGACATTGGCAGTTTGAAGATTCTATTCCACCGTGAGACTAAAGAGATTCTAGGTATTCACGTATTTGGCGAAAGAGCCGCTGAGATTATTCATATCGGACAAGCCATCATGGAACAAAAAGGGGAAGCCAATACCATTGAGTATTTCGTGAATACCACGTTTAACTACCCAACAATGGCAGAAGCATATCGCGTGGCGGCTCTGAACGGTTTAAATCGCCTCTTCTAACGCTCAATCATCTAACCTATACAAAAACAGCAAGCTAAATATGGCTTGCTGTTTTGTTTATGAATGATGGTAAGGCGGTCAAAGGAAGTCGAGTTCAGGCAAGAAATTCCCCTCTTTTCCATTGTCGGATAAACAGCACACCTAAACCAACCCCACGCATCCCCATAAAACTCAGCATCGCAAACCACAGAGCATGATTTTCAGCACCACTTGCCAAGTAAAACATCACAAAGAATGAGCAAGTTGCTACGAACATGCTATTGCGCATGTCTTTTCCTTTAGTCGCCCCTACAAAAATACCATCGAGCAAGAAGCACCACATAGACACTAACGGCATCGCAACCAGCCACGGTAGATAGATGGATGCTTCGGCTTTTACTTCTGGAATTGTGGTGATCATATTGATCAAGTTAGATCCCATAACACCAAATACTAAGGTCAGTAAAATGCACGTAATGAGGCTCCAAAAGAAAGTTCCAACCAATGATTGCTTGAGTTCATGCTTACTCTTAGCTCCCATGGCTTTTCCGACCATCGCTTCCATTGCGTAGGCAAAGCCATCCATTCCATAAGAGATCATCATTAAAAAGCTCATGAGCACCGCGTTGGCAGCAACCACTTCATCGCCAAAGCTGGCACCTTGGAAAGTCATAAAGGTAAAAGTGGCTTGCAGGCACAAAGAACGAAGAAATATGTCTCGGTTAAGTTTTACAAAGCGCCCTAGCCCATAGGTCGTTTGTTCTAGTAATGAAGATAAAGAAGGTAACTGCTTTTTAACCCAAATACGCCACACGCAGATTAATCCAAAAAGAAGTCCTGTGTAATCAGCAAGTACCGAAGCAAGAGCAGCACCTTCCACTTGCCAACCAAAACCAATAACGAATAACACATCAAATATAATATTCGTTAGGTTAGTAATAATGACCATCCACATCGGTGCTTTCGCATTTTGTGTCCCAAGCAACCAACCTAAGATAACAAAATTCACTAATGAAGCTGGGGCGCTCCACGCTCTAATAGAAAAGTACTGCTGCCCGTAATGTTTAACTTCGTCACTTGCTTGGCTAAATGAAAATATTGCATCAGACACGACACCGTGTAGCAGTAAAAATACGCCAGCAAAGCCTAAAGCCATCATTACGCCTTGTACAAAGACAAGCCCTAACTGCTTTGTATCATTCGCCCCAAAGGATTGTGCAGCTAACCCTGTTGTCGACATCCTCAGAAAGCCAAGCAACCAAAAGGTCACACTGATCATCGTACCGCCCAGAGCAACGCCACCTAAATACCAGGCATGCTCTAAGTGACCAATCACAGCGGCATCCACCAGCCCAAGCAAAGGCACTGTGATATTGGATAAAACCATAGGAATAGCAAGCAACAGCACCTTTTTGTGCATTGCTTGATCTAATAAGATTTGATGAATGGATTGGAATTGAGAACTTAATGACTTCACGAGCACCTCTTTTAACGAGGTGATAGTCTAACCTAGCCCTATTTCATGAACTACTTTTTAAGTCGCAGGATATTTGGCGTTCATAATGACATTAAACTTAGTCGACTAATCTACTAATCTACTAATCTACTAAGCTATTAAGGGAGATTACCACTTCACTTGAATGAGCTGAGGCGTTAAGCGCGTTTTAAATTGAGAGAGCTTGCATAACCATCGTTGCCATAATTTCCAACGACTGCATTGTTGATCAAGCGGAGAATACGACTTAACCGACTGAGCCCAAGGCAACCAGTTTAAGATGCTGTCGGCAGGTGACGATAAACCATGAGCATACTGACCTGCCCCAAGCTTTTGACCTAATGTCGTCGAGCTTTTGTCTCCAGCAAGAACTAAGCACGCTTCCGCATGAACAAAGTGACGCCCTAAATTCTGTATAAAGTGTGCCGTTTGCTTATCATTACAATCAAGCAATGCATGCTCACATACGATCATAACAGGTGACTGCTCAGGAATATTAAGGTGGTCGAGCCAACTAATATCTTCCACTGAACCGCATTCTAGTTGATAGCGTTCATTTTTATGGAACAAACGTTGTCGCCATACTAAATTCTCAGTGACATCCAGCTCAACCCAATGACAACGTCCATTATCAATTCGATAAAAGCGAGTATCGAGCCCAGCACCAACATTAATGATCCACGCATCAGGGTGTTGGGAAATAAAATGACGAACTTGGTAATCACAGAGTTGAGTTAATGTGGCGTGAAGAAGTTGTTGTTGATCGACATCGCCCGATAAACATTCAGGGGCAAGTTTGCAACGGGTACAAGCTTGAGCAGCAATTGGATCATAAACGAGCCCATTATCCACTAAGCTTTCACGGCTACGAAACCAAAGAGGTTGTACCAAGCTAGCAGGAATTTGAAATTCTTGCTTAGACGGTTTCTTTGCTGTTAGCAGGGGTAAGTCGGGTTTCGTTGGGCGGGGCATCATCATCTTCCTTATGTCACCATAGAGAAGATGATAATGAATATCAATTACAACATCAAGCTATTGAGAATGAATATCAGTATCACAATTGATGATTGCTAATAAATAGCAGCTTGAAGCTTATAACGATTACATCCAATCAGTATTACGGATAATACCAACGGCTAGCCCTTCAATCGCTAAGTGCTGCGACTCAAGGTCAACTTGAATGGGTGAAAACTCTTCGTTTTCAGCATGCAGTAACACTGTTGATCCTTTACGTTCTAAGCGTTTAACCGTTACGTCATCATCAACGCGCGCAACCACAACTTGACCATCGCGAACATCTTGTGTCTTATGCACAGCAAGTAAATCGCCATCCATAATACCGATGTCTTTCATACTCTCGCCATTTACACGAAGTAAGAAATCGGCTTGAGGCTTAAACATACCAGGGTCAACTTGGTAGTGCATTTCAACATGCTCTTGCGCAAGAATTGGCTCACCAGCGGCAACCTGACCAATCAAAGGTAACCCTTGATCATCATTAGCTGGATCTTCAAGTAAAATACGAATACCGCGAGAAGCTCCCGGGATAATCTCAATGGCTTCTTTACGAGCAAGCGCTTTTAAATGTTCTTCTGCTGCATTAGCAGAACGGAAGCCAAGTTCACGAGCAATCTCTGCACGCGTTGGTGGCATACCGCTGTCTTCAATTTTACTCTTAATAAGATTGAATACTTCTTGTTGGCGGGGCGTTAACGGCTTCATGAGTCACCTGTCTTTTTATACAGTTAACTGTGAGTATATCCAGTGAGTGCGTAAAAGCAAAGCAATTGGTTGTTTTTAATTCATTTTAAGTAATTCTTAACCAACTTAAAGAAAATACCGCACGAAACCTCATGAAAAGATTCACAAAATAATACTCACACCTCTAATCTCTATAAATATAAGCACCTGCTTGTTTGAATTACCCTTGTAACCCACTCATGAATCCCCGCCTATAATCAATCAGGCAATGAATGATTTTGACTAAACTTAACGCCAACATGACTAATTCCAGTAAAAGGTTCGACCAGTTTCTGGTATTCTTGCTCCGCTTAAAATTTGCGCCTAGGCCTATCTCCATTTCACCTTTGGTTTTTACCTTCTACAGTTTGAAATAGAGATGCGCTTAAGCATAGCTACATAACTATTGTTCCCTAACTTTTGAGGCAGAGAACCTTTATGTCTTCTGGACAATCTTTTTCACGTTCATTAATGAAACTTCCTTTATCGGTATTAGTAAAAGGAACCTCTATTCCTTCTAACCCGATTGAAGAGCTGAACATTGATGTAAATAAACCGATTGTGTATGCCTTACCTTTCCGTTCAAGTGTCGACATACTTACTCTACAAAAACACGCACTTGAATTAGGCTTACCTGACCCACTTAGCCCATTAGAGCTAAATGGTAAAACACTGCAACGCTATGTGTTTATCTCATCACGCCCAACACTGCTTAAAAATGATGAGTATGTACCTACTTCGTCTATTGAACTGTTTAGTGAATTACTAAAGCAGCACGGTGAAGATACAGAGCTGGATATTCAAGTGATCCCCGCAACCGTACTTTGGGGTAGAAAACCGGGTAAAGAGAACAAACAAAAGCCGTATTTACAGGCAATGAATGGTCCTGAAAAAGCAAAAGCAGTCCTACTAGCGGGTAGAGATTGTTTGGTTCGTTTCAGCCCAGTGGTTTCACTGCGTTATATGGCAGATTCTCACGGAACGGATACATCAATTGCGCACAAACTCGCGCGTGTCGCTCGTATTCACTTTTCTCGTCAAAAACTGGCGGCTTCAGGTCCAAACCTTCCTAGCCGCCAAGCGTTGTTTGATCGCCTTCTAAAATCAGAAGCCATCAAAAAAGCCATTGAAGACGAAGCAAAAGCAAAGAACATCTCAATTGAGAAAGCGAATAAAGAAGCGCAAGACATCATGGATGAAATTGCAGCTGATTTTTCTTATTCGCTGATCAAACGTGGTGAAAAGCTTCTGGGTTGGCTTTGGAATAAGCTGTACCAAGGCTTGCACATAAACAATGCATCGACAGTTCGTAAGCTTGCTCAAGATGGTCATGAAATTGTGTATGTACCGTGTCACCGCAGCCACATGGACTACTTACTGCTTTCATACGTCTTATATCACGAAGGTATGGTTCCTCCTCATATTGCAGCAGGCATTAATCTTAACTTCTTCCCGGCAGGACCAATTTTCCGTCGTGGTGGCGCTTTCTTTATTCGCCGTAGCTTTAAAGGAAATAAACTTTATTCAACCATTTTCCGCGAATATTTAGCGGAGCTATTCACTAAAGGTTATTCAGTTGAATACTTCAGTGAAGGTGGTCGTTCCCGTACAGGTCGTTTACTTCAAGCCAAAACAGGCATGCTAGCCATGACCATTCAGGCAATGCTACGAGGGTTAGATCGCCCAGTAACATTAGTGCCTGTCTACATTGGTTATGAGCACGTAATGGAAGTAAGTACTTACGCAAAAGAATTACGTGGTAAACGCAAAGAGAAAGAGAATGCGAGCCTAGTAATTCGCACCATTCGTAAGCTAAGAAACTTTGGGCAAGGCTATGTTAACTTTGGTGAGCCAATTCCGCTGAACCAATACTTAAATGAACATGCTCCAGAGTGGACTCAAGACATCGACCCAATGGGTGCAAACAAACCACAATGGATGACACCTGTTGTGAATGACCTTGCAACTAAAATGATGACACACATTAATGATGCTGCAGCGACAAACGCACTGACATTATGTGCGACCGCTTTGCTTGCTTCTCGCCAGCGCGCATTGTCTCGTGACTCTCTTGTGTCACAAATTGAATGTTATCTATCGATCCTGAAAAATGTACCTTACTCATCGACTTACACTATCCCTACAGATAGCGCAGAAGATTTGGTAAAACACGCGGAGTCGTTAGATAAGTTCTTAATTGAATCGGACTCTATGGGCGATATTATTTCTTTAGACCGTCACCAATCCATTTTGATGACTTACTACCGCAATAACATCATCCACTTATTTGCTCTGCCTTCTTTGATTGCGCAGATGCTCATTCGCCAGCGTAGTTTGTCTATCGATACTATCCAGAAGAATATCGCAACTCTGTATCCATTCTTGAAGAAAGAGCTGTTCTTAAGTTATGACGAAAACAAACTGGATTGCGTTGTAGCGGACATTATCGCCGAGCTTGCTCAGCAAGGGATGATTGTTGTTGAAGAAAACGAAATCACGATCAACCAATCCAATAGCCAACCTTTGATGCTATTAGGTCGCACAATTTCGGAAACTTTGCAGCGTTACTCAATTGCGCTTAACTTGCTGGTTCAAACTCCTGAGTTAGACAAAGCTGAATTGGAACAAAAGAGCCAAGACATTGCACAACGCCTTGGTCGCCTTCATGGTATCAACGCTCCAGAGTTCTTTGATAAAGGTGTATTTGCTGCAATGTTTACGACATTAAAGCAACAGCAATACCTAGATGAAGATGGTAACTGTGACTTAGAGAAAACTAAGCCGTTCGCTTACCTACTCTACTCAATGCTTTACCCTGAAGTTCGTTTAACGATTCAAGAAAGTATTCACCAAGCTGAAATAGCCAGTGAGCATGAATAGTTTTAGGTAAACCATAAAGACAAAAAAGGCATCCATTGGATGCCTTTTCTCTTGCTGATATTATTAAGTCACTTCAAATAACGTGTTTCAAGCTTAATCTAACCTGTTACCTGAGCCTGTTTAACTACCAGAATGCCACCAGCAAGCCTACCGTTATCGCCATGCCTACATAGTTATTATTTAAGAATGCCTGAAAGCATAAATCTCTATCACGATGGCGCATCAAATGTTGCTGATAAACAAACAGGCTACCAACTACCAATAAGCTCCAGTAAAAGCTATCACCTAACTGGTAATGCATACCTAAAGCAATCAACATCGCTAGAGTGATTAACTGAAGCAAACCTATGGTTAACTTATCAAAACGCCCGAATAAAATAGCCGTAGATTTGATGCCAATCTTTAAATCATCATCCCTATCTACCATTGCATACTGTGTGTCATAAGCGATCGTCCACAGAGCGTTAATCGCAAAGATAAACCAAACGATATTAGGCAGTTCATTAGTTTGAGCTGCCCAAGCCATTGGTATTGCCCAACTAAAAGCAAGCCCAAGAAACAGTTGAGGAAGATGGGTAAAGCGCTTCATGAATGGGTAAATAAATGCCAGCCCGATTCCTGCAAAAGAAAGCTTCACCGTTAGTGGATTCATTGTTAGCACAAGTAAAAATGAAACCACGGCTAAGATAATAAATAACCCAATGGCTTCTTTACTCGTGACTACGCCTGATGGCAAAGGTCGGTTTTTAGTTCGCTTAACGTGACCATCTACTTTACGATCAGCAAAGTCATTGATAACACACCCAGCCGAGCGCATTAAAAACACGCCTAAGATAAACACAATCAGTACATTTATGCTTGGCATGCCTTCCGCGGCGATAACCAATGCCCATAAGGTTGGCCATAGCAATAATAACGTTCCAATTGGGCGATCCATTCGCGTTAATTGCCAATACGCTTTCGCTTTGGTGGCAAGCATTTACACATTCTCCTTGGCATAAATTGGTGATTCAGGTAAGAAAAGTTCAGCGACAAGCATAGGCTTATGATTCATCCATAAGCGAGAACGGCGAGCTAATAAACGAACACCGTCCATTTCCACCCAACCGACTTGCAACGCATCTCTTTTAACATTTTCAGCGCTAAATACCGTTAGCCCTAAAGGGATATTGCCCTGCTGGGAAAGGTCATAGCTTTGATCTTCAAGGGTGATACGTGGAATTAACGTTCGCCCGATCACCCACTCAGCATCATCACCTTGTAAAATCACCTTACGTAGCAAACAATCTGAAGAGGAAAGCAGATTTTCTTCATCTTCTTTCAAAAGTGAACTTTCAATAACTTGGTTGTGTAAAAGCTCAACTGACAGGTGTTGGCAATGCTTCTCTAGTAAACGAGAAAGCGACCCTTGCTCCATAAGCCACCGCTTTGCAGTTTTGCTTGGAAAAGCGAATGTTTCGGTATTTTGCCAATCGACATTCATTAACAAATTCAGATAGAGCGGTATTGACTGATTCATACTAGTATTCAATAAGTGGCTTTACGCGTACAATAAACCTGCAACTAATGACCACAATTAACCATTAGCTATGTTATAAACGTATTTAGATTTAGACCGTTCATTGTAACAAGACAAACGCGTTTCGAATATCGCGATTAAACTAAAGAAAAGTCAGAAATATGCACAAACGTTATGTAACCCAAATAATTCTCGCGATTAGCCTACTTTTTTCGGTACCAAGCTTTGCAGAAGAAGAAAATGCAACGCCTCAACTTGCATACTTTACGCTTGAGCCGGATCTAACGACTAATTTCCACACAAAAGGTAAGAAGCTTGGCTACATTCAAGTTCGTATCGATATCATGGTCGCAAATAGTATCGACCTTGAATCAATTGAATTGCATCAGCCTTTGATCAGAGATGCTGTGATTGAACTTCTTGGTAAACAGAGTGAAGACACCATCAAGTCTCTTTCTGGTCGTGAAGACTTAAGAAAAAATTTAGTCGATCATTTGAACAAAATTTTACTGCCAGAAACTGGCAAAACAGTAATTGCAGATTTACTGTTTACTAAATATTTGTATCAATAAATTACATTCATTAAAAAAGCGGCTATCAAGCCGCTTTTTTATTATTGTTTTTTGATTATAGCTTTATCGCCAAAATAGATTGCAGAGTAACTTCAGCCATCAAACGCCGACAATGAAAACCAAAATTGGTCATACATTACCTATCGATGCATAGCCTATCTATAATAACTATGTACGATTTTGAGAGCTCTTAGCTGCATCTAGCCAACCAAGAGCAATGCCCGAAAGCAAACCCGCTAAATGAGCCGTATTCGCTATCGCCATAAATGGTTGAACATAGCCCAATGCTAACCAGATAAGCATAAAGCCAACAACTTGCTTTTGAATACCTAAGCCTAATTGTGGTGCTCTAACACTCAATAACCATAAGTAACCAACCAGAGCATAAACAACCCCAGACAAGCCACCAAAGTTAGCCCCTTCTATCCAATACTGACCTGCGCCAGATAAAGCTGAAGATACAACAAAGATTTGCAGAAGTTTCAAACCACCAAGTCTCTTCTCGATGTCTCCACCTAACTGCCACCACCACAAAATATTAAAAGCGATGTGCATAGCAGAGAAATGGAGTACAGCATGGCTGAGCCAGCGCCATAACTGCCACTGCTGCCCTTCAACGGCAGGGAAATGCAAAGCAGAAAAAATTTCGTTTCCAAAACCTACCTGTTGTAATGCAAAAATGACAATACACACAACCATTAAGCTCAAGGTTACAGGTCCTGCTTTCGCTTTAATCATGCTGATAAAGCTAGGGGTACGGTAATGCAGGTTATTCTTACGAGTTTCCGCCATATTCCAAGATGCAGCTTGATAACGAGCATGAGTGGGTTCAGCTAAGAAACGTTGTAGTTCTGATTCAGCTTCAATTTGATATTGATTGTCTGTTAGCCATAGAGCGAACTTCCCCTCTCCATCTGGAGCCAATTGGATTGGGATGCGGCGAGAGTCCATATAATCAATAAATGCTTGAGCAAGTCTTGGGTTATCTATTGCTATTAATCGAATCATATTTCCTCTCGCTTGCGGCTTTCTAGCCAGTAATCACGGGTAATTCAGATCGATGCCATGCTTCAAAGCCACCATCGACACTGTATACCTCTTCAAAACCTTGATTCACTAAATATTGAGCGGCACCTTGGCTACTGATCCCGTGATAGCACATCACTAAAACCGGTTGTTCAAACTCTACCTCATCCATGAACGAGACCATAGTATCGTTCGTTAAATGATATGCCGTTTCCGGATGAGCAACAGCAAAAGATTGTGGGTCTCTAATATCCACTAGCCTTGCTTCTTTTTGCTGAATCAAAGCTTGCGCACCTTGAACATCGATATGCTTAAATTGGTCCATTACCTTCTCTTTTATGGCTATTTTTATTTGCTGCCATTGTAACCTATCCCAAGACGAACAATCACATCCAGTTATTAAGGTTATCCACCAATGATCACTTTTCCATCATTTGTGGATAAAACTGTGGATTGCGTGAATAAAGTGTCTTTTCAAAAATAGATCCACTAGATGTAGTAATGATCCTGATCTAACTGTGTGTGAATGGAAACATATCCCCACTAGGGAAATCGCTCTGTAGCCTTATAACACCCTGCTTTTCGACAAGTGATAAATAAACTTCTCACAGAGTTATCCACATTTTCATTGAAGTAATATCGATCACTTCTGTTACTTTTGCGATCCAAATAAAAAAGCCGAGATCTCTCGATCTCGGCTTTATATAAACTTGCATGCATCAAATGCATATCATGCGAAAGGACTAAAAGTCACCTACCGCCAATTTAAGCTTCTTCATCGCATTTTTTTCTAGCTGACGAACACGCTCTGCTGAAATACCGT
The DNA here is from genome assembly GCF_013114625.1 of Vibrio sp. 99-70-13A1. Classification (GTDB taxonomy): domain Bacteria; phylum Pseudomonadota; class Gammaproteobacteria; order Enterobacterales; family Vibrionaceae; genus Vibrio. The sequence goes on along the minus strand of NZ_VTXD01000006.1, from coordinate 148,897 downwards.
AAGTATCCGCAAGATCTTGAAGGGTTGATTTCTCATCATCCAACCAACGAGAACGCACAATATGCTGACTTCTCTCATCTAAGCTTGCTAACGCTAAACCTAAACGGTTGTTCGTATGTGATTCCCAGTTCGCAGCTTCGACTGTATCCGCTACATCAGACGCTTTATCTTCTAAGTAGTAAACAGGAGCGGTATACGCTGAACTTGAGTCATCATCATCCATTGGAGCTTCGAATGTGGCATCTTGCGCAGCAAGGCGAGATTCCATCTCTCGAACTTCAGAAGGCTCAACACCTAATTCGCGAGCGACCGTTTCCACTTCGCCATTATTGAACCAACCTAAACGCTTTTTAGACTTACGTAGGTTGAAGAACAATTTACGCTGAGCTTTTGTCGTTGCGATCTTAACGATACGCCAATTACGCAATACATACTCGTGAATTTCAGCTTTGATCCAGTGAACCGCGAAGGAGACTAATCGAACACCAACTTCTGGATTAAAGCGTTTAACCGCCTTCATCAAGCCGATATTACCCTCTTGAACGAGGTCTGCCATTGGTAACCCGTAACCAGAGTAACCTCTCGCTACGTGCACAACGAATCTCAAGTGAGAAAGGATCAAGCCTTTCGCAGCATCAATCTCACCTTTGTAATGTAGTCTTTCTGCAAGTTCACGTTCCTCTTCAGGTTTCAGCATTGGGTAGCTGTTCGCTGAACGGATATAGCTGTCTAAACTATCTTGTGTAACTAGAGACATTTGATACGCGTTTGCCATTCGGTTCCTCATCAATCGCTGATCTGGAGTATTTTTGCTATTAAACCCGCTAATCTTGAACCTAAAATGAACAGGATTCAAGGAGGGGGAAGTTATTATGCATAATCATTTCGTCTATACAAGGCAATTACTGGGTAATACTTGCCTATTTTTTGTCTAAATATGACCGCATTCAACTAAACTGGTTCAATTTCTTTTAGGTGTCGCTGCGCTGAAAGCCGAGCTGCAACACTGCCTAACAAGGTACCTACTATTAATAGCAAAAGAGATTCATCCCAGCTTAGTCCAATCAATCTGAAGTGGCTATCGTATAACTGAGCCAGTTCGTCCACCGCACCATTCAGTAGTATCGTAATTAATGCTGTCATTACCCATGCCGTCACGGCGCCTAATACACCAAACCACATACCTGAATAAAGGTAAGGGCGCAGAATAAAGCTGTCCGTTGCGCCAATTAACTTCATGGTTTGAATTTCTTCTTTTCGTGCCAAAACATTAAAGCGCAGCGTATTACCAATAATTAAGAATACCGCTCCAAGCATCAGTAATGTCAGGGTGATCACGATAACAGCAGCTAACGCTTTAATAGCATCAAGCCTTGCTAACCAATCTTCATCTAATCGAACATCCGTAATAGAAGGTTGTTGCTTAACTTTGCTCGATATACTTTTTGTTGCTGAATTATCTTCAACACTTGGTGTAATAACTAAAACACCAGGCAGAGAATAATCATCCAACAATGATAATGCGTCATCAAAACCGGAATACTGGCTTAACTCTTCTAAGCCCTGTTGCGGTGAAATATATTCAACTAGCGCAACCTGATCCCAACTTTCAATTTCATCTTTCAGCACCATCACTCTTGGTTCTGGTGTGCCTTCTTCTATGTAAGCACTTATTTGTGACGGGCTTGCGACATCTTTTGCGACTTCGCTGATATTTTTTCCCAATAAGTACAAGCAAGCAGGCATAGCCAACGCCATAGAGATAACTGCGAGCGTTAAAATGTTACCAATTGGTCTTTGCCATAATTCAGAAAAAGAGGATTTTGCTTGTTTTAAATGAATTCTAAAAAAGCCATCACTGGCAGGTCGATTATTGGCTCTACTCGCTTTCGGCGCCGGCTTTTTGAGACGTTTGTTACCTGCCATAATCTTCAACCTCACTCAAAAAACCTTGGTTCAGTTCAAGATGGCGATATTGAGGGCGAGTATTCACTAACCCCACATCATGTGTTGCTAAAAGAATAGTAACGCCTGCACGGTTAAACTCTTCAAAAAGTCGTAATACTCGGTTGGAAAGCTCTGGATCTAAGTTGCCGGTAGGCTCATCGGCTAGAAGTAACGTTGGACGGTTTACTACAGCTCGTGCAATACCGACTCGTTGCTGCTCACCACCAGAAAGCTGGCTTGGTAAACAACGGGCTTTATCCAATAGATCCGTTTTATCAAGTGCGGCATTAACTCTACGTTTTATCTCATTTTCTGAAATCGATTCAATACGCATTGGCAGTGCGACATTGTCAAAAATAGAGCGGTCCATAAGTAGTCGGTGATCTTGAAAAACGATACCGATATTACGGCGTAAAAACGGAATATCTTTAGAGGGGATACGAGTGATATCGTGATCGTTAAAACGAATTTTCCCATCAGTTGGACGTTCAATCGCACAGATCAATTTCAACAAGGTACTTTTACCCGCCCCTGAGTGACCACCTAAAAAAGCCATTTCACCACGTCGAAGGTGAAAATCCACTTTTTGTAATGCTTGGCGCCCGCCTCGGTAGGCTTTACTCACTTGCTGAAATTTGATCACCGAACATTCCTCTTACGATCACTACTATCAAATTTAAATCGTAGTACTTTAACGTTTAAAACACTTTACTACGTAAACTCACGGCAAGAATTATTATTCTCGGCTGAATAACGCTTCGATGAAATCTTGAGATTCAAACGGACGTAAATCATCGATACCTTCACCAACCCCAATAAAACGAATTGGAATTTGGAATTGATCAGCGATAGAGAAGATAACGCCACCTTTTGCTGTTCCATCCAGTTTAGTCAACGTAATCCCAGTTACAGGCGCCACTTCGCTGAATAGCTTCGCTTGGCTAATCGCATTTTGACCAGTACCAGCATCCAATGTCAGCATAATTTCATGTGGTGCTGAATCATCAATTTTCTTCATTACGCGTACAATTTTGCGTAACTCTTCCATCAAGTTGCTCTTGTTTTGCAAGCGACCAGCAGTATCTGCGATAACCACATCTACACCACGCGCTTTAGCGGCTTCAATCGCATCATAAATCACGGAAGCACTGTCAGCACCAGTGTGTTGAGCAATAACAGGTACGTTGTTACGTTCACCCCATACTTGTAGCTGTTCAACCGCAGCCGCACGGAATGTGTCGCCCGCAGCAAGCATGACTTTTTTGCCTTCACCTTGGAACTGTTTCGCTAGTTTACCAATAGTGGTTGTTTTACCTACCCCGTTCACACCTACCATTAAAATAACGTAAGGCGTTTTCGTAGTATCCACGACTAGTGGTTGTTCAACTTGGCTTAAAATTTCAGCCATCTCTTCTTTTAACAGACCGTATAACGCCTCGCCATCTTTCAAATCTTGACGTGTTGCTTTATCTGTTAAGTTTTCAATGATCTTTACGGTTGTTGGCATACCAACATCAGCAATTAATAGCTGTTCTTCCAACTCTTCAAAAAGATCTTCATCAATCTCTTTGCCTTTGAATAGACCAAAGAAGCCAGCACCAATATTTGCTTTAGTACGGCTTAAGCTGCGCTTTAATCGTGTAAAAAAGCTTTCAGTTGGTTTTTCTTGTTCTTGAACACGAGGAACAACTGGTGCTTCTGCTTCTGCTTCTGCTTCTGCTTCTGCTTCTGCTTCTGCTTCTGCTTCTGCTTCTGCTAGCTCAGTGTTAGGTTCCTCTTCTACAGGTTCAAGTCCTTGTTCCTGAATCTCTTCCTGATTGGATTCGACTTCCAGATCTGCTTCTGGTTGCTCAACTAGTTTGTTTTGCTCTGGTTCAACCTGAGATTCTTCTGTTTCAACAATTTTTGCTTCAACAACCTCTTTTTCTAATTCTGCCGGCTGTTCTGCTTTTGATTCGTTTTGCGTTTGTGGGCTTTGTTCTTCTTCACCAAAGCCAAGCCACGATAATAAACCGCGCTTCTTTTTTTCCGCCATCAGAGGGGTTCCCTAGATCTACTTATTAACTATATTGACTAATGCACGCGACTCTTTACGCTACTGATGCAATTCGTATTTTGCATAAGCGAATAGTAAAGAAAAATGACAAAGCAGTGATAACTTTTCGTTTAGCTTGCTACACTTTGTCATTGCAAATTTATTTAATACCCGAGCCAAATTAAATTTGGGCTCGGTATAGTATCACTTTATTAGCGGTCAAAAAATCTATGGTAAGACGTCGCCAGCAAAACACATCACAAAAAAAGCCATCAGGTGGCTTTGTTCGAATCATCAGTGGCTCTTGGAGAGGAAGAAAACTCCCAGTTCATGACTTAGAAGGGTTACGACCAACCATTGATCGCGTAAAAGAAACGCTTTTCAATTGGTTAGCCCAAGAAGTACCTCATTCCACATGCTTAGACGTTTTCTCCGGCTCTGGTGGCTTAGGCTTTGAAGCGGCTTCACGCCAAGCTAAGCTTGTCACTTTGCTGGAAATGAACCCAAAGGCAGCAAAACAGCTATCGGATAATGCGAAAGAATTAAAAGCTGACAATATTAACGTTGTGAATACTGATGCGCTTTCTTACCTTCGCAATCAAGGTACGCCACATGATCTGGTGTTTATTGATCCACCTTTCCGTAAAGGCTTACTCGCAGAAACGGTTCAACTACTTGAGAAAAATGGCTGGCTCACTGATGATGCAATCATCTATGTGGAGACAGAAAAAGAGCTCACGCTAGAGTCCATGCCAGAAAACTGGGAGCTGTACCGAGATAAAACAACCGGTCAATCCAGTTACCGACTGTTCAATAGAACACTAGCTGAATCCGAAGAATCATAAATAGATAGGGCAACAGAATGAAAATATTGCTTACCTTAGCCAAAGCAGCAATTGCTTTTGTTTGGCTAGTTTTAATCATCAATATATTTAACCCTTTCCCTGGTAACTCAGCGATTGCGCTATACATCATGACGGCATTTTTGTTTTTCATGCATGGTTTGCAAATGTTGATTTTCATTGGAGCTTTTGGCGACAAAATATCGATGAGTCGTTGGGAGAAGTGGTCAATTCTAATTTTTGGCATTTTTGCATTGCTTGATATCCGACGCAAACACATGATGTAACCAGATTCATGTAAAAATCTTTTAGGGAAACGACTCCTTATTAAGAGAGACCCCAAATTTAGAAAAGCAAACAAAAAGGCAGCTCACTTGAGCTGCCTTTTTGTATTCAATTAACTTAGAAACTACCCAAGGTAGCCTTTTACACCATCTAGGAACATCTGAGTCGAAAGCATAACTAGCAACAAGCCCATCAAACGTTCTATCGCCTTCAAGCCTCTCTCTCCTAAGATTCGTAGGAAGAAGCCATTAAACATCAAAATAAAGAAGGTCGCGCCCCACGCCAGCATAACCGCGCCCGAGAGCTCTAACATGTTGTCAGGGTGCTGTGTCGAAAGCAGAATCAATGCAGCAATCACCGATGGACCCGCAATCATAGGAATAGCCATTGGCACGATAAACGGCTCTTCACCTGCCGCTAACCCTGTAATGCTACCTGCGCTTGGGAAAATCATCTTAATGGCAATAATGAATAGAATAATACCGCCAGAAATACTTAAGGTTTCAGGCTGAACATGTAAGAAGTTCATGATGCTTTGACCTGCGAATAAGAATAGCAGCAGGATTATGAGTGCAAAGATCAGCTCTCGGACAAGAACGATACGGCGACGCTTTGGGTCAATATGCTTAAGGATAGAAAGGACGATTGGTAAATTACCAAGCGGATCCATAATAAGAAACAGCATGGTAGCTGCGGATAAGATTTCCATAAGGTTTGTCTCGAAAAGCGAAGTTGCGCGGAGTATAGCAGCCTCAATCTCGCTTTTCGAACTCTAGACACACTATTATTTCAGAGATTATAAAACCAAAAAATCAAAGCATATCAATGAACTAGTACGCAATAATAAACTTAGTGACTGCACACACGGTTCATGTTTGTGCTTAGCTTGTCACCTACGAGCACTACTTTTTCCATCTTTAGAAAGAAGGTCAATAAACGGTCTAAATCTAAGTCGTTGAGTTTACAGGTATGAAAGCGGGCATCGGCTCCATACTGCTCTGCCAATACTGTTTCAAGTTCAGCTCGTGTCAGAGGAGTTTCATTCAGCAGGTTTAAAACATTATGGGCATGAATTTCAGTTGTCATCGTATGAGTCTCATTTTAATCAACGAAGACACAGAATACTGATGTACGAAAAAAGCAATTTGATGCTAAACAGGATTTAATTAATTAATGACGGATCTGAGTGCACGACACGGTGTAGATAGTCTCTATTCACAATAAATGCCAGTAGTCAGCCCTTGTTTAGAATATTGAAAATGTCGCCACTCTAGCTCATTGGTAAAACCTTAGCCGAGTAATGAGCTAACAGCTAAAGAACAAGCGATGAAACAATTAATCCGTGTGCTAAAAAGTAGCTGCCTGTGACCCAAACATAGGAACGGCGGATAGGGCTGCGATAGCTATTCAGTGCATAGGCTAGGGCTGAAAGCAGCAATACACATGCACCGGCGAAACCGATACCACTCGCAAGCGTTGGTGAGGTTAACCACACTTCCCCTGACGCCCAAGACAGTTGGATAAGCATAATTCCCATAATAACAACTGGGAATACCAATTTATCTAGCTGTGGAAGCAACAAGAAGAAAGCGACAATACTTGCGGCAAGTAGTAAGGCAAAGAGCCACCAGACCATTTCTCCGGACAATTGAAGCCAAAATGCTTTGCTGTAACACAGTTGAGCAACTAGGAAACAAAGAAAATGAAAAGTACGTTTTCGCTTTAGGGTATGCAAAGTATCAGCAAGTGCAGAAACGCCTAAACCACCCACTATCCAATAAGTATGCTCATAGATAGGAGCTTGAGTCATGGCAATGATGATCAGCAAGGCAAAGGTGAAAATTTTATACAGTAAGGACTGAGCGATAAACCCATGTTTCGTACCTGATACAGCTCCAATACTTGCTAATGAAACCGCCAACCAACTCCACATACGCTTACCTTATTACTACAAATCGCGGTCAGTCTAGGCACACTGGCTTTGATGTAAAGAGCCAGCGCTTCAAAATTGGATCTTGATTACGGTTCCACTAAAAAGCTACGGTAAAAATTAGATAAGAGAATTTAATAATGAACTATTCTAATTTCCTGACCTTAACTACTTTATGACAATTATTCACCGCGAGATCGATTTCCACCTTCAGAGCTTACTAACTTTAAGCTCATCCTCAATCACCTTCTCGAAAACCTTGATTAAAGAAACCTTTAAAAAATATAAATCAACTCAACAACCACATACAAAACAAACAGTTAAAATCACAAAGCGTCACTTGTTAAGTTAATAACTATCAGACCGCCACCAAGCATTTAAATCAACGAGATTTAAATAAAATACATCAATAACTACGAAAATAATGCTCCAATGAGTTTAAAACCAACATATAAACCTAGCAAAAACCAACAAACAAGCCTCAGTACAACATACCCAACCATGAAATCCATTAATACACTTTAACAACTATTAACAATATTCATTACATTGAAAACTTATATAATTTCAATAAGTTAAAAAACAAAGGCTCAATTTAAAAGCACTTAGAGCGATTAACAACCACATCAAAACAATAACTAAACATAGATAAAACCACCCAGTTTAAGCAAACTTTAATGCTACTTTTGGAGACTTCAAAAGTAATGCTTGAATAAACACCAAAAACAGTGCTATTCTAATCAGCATAAAGAGTATCAACCAAATCAAGGGGCAGTGTTATGATTTCTTCTTCACAAAAACAAGGGCTTGTAATGATCGCAGTAGTTGTTGGCCTAATGACACTGCCGATGATGTACTAAGTAACTTATAAAGTTACTAAAGAAAAAGGGACGCTAATGCGTCCCTTTTTCTTTAGTAAATCGGATTATTTAGATAAAAAATGATGCGTAAGTACATCCCAATTGGCGTAATAAAAGCCACCTGCTGCTAATGTCATCACTACCATCAATAAAATAGCCACTCGCCAGATAAATCGACTACTCCTAGGTGTGAGCTCTTTTTCACAGTCATCACACATCAATGTAAATTTAGCCTGATCTTCTAGTTCAGATTTATCATCCTTCACGACTTTATTACGACACGTTGCTATGTATCTAAGTTTACTCACCACATCATGAGGCAGTCGCTCTTCGCAACTTGTGATGAGTTCATGTAATCCTTCACCTTCAGCGTGATACTGAAGCCTCAATAACTTTTCAATATTTCGAGTTCTTGTCACTACTTGTTCTATGTCTGTCATTTCGGCCCTCCTACTCTACTCATTATTCTAGTTGAGCATTTGTCTATTCTTCTATAAACCCAAATTTTTTTACGTGAGAAAGAGACAATAAATAACAATGCCTTATCCCTTGCTGATTTGTAAATGTGATATCAGCCGAAAAATAATCATCTATCAATATGGGAATTAGCGATATAGCGGCTTAACACACAACCTATAAACGCCCGTAACACTAAAATATCACCTACGATTATTTGGAGGGTTATATGCCTAGCACACTGTTTTTTGCCATTTTTACACTTGCCCTACTCGCTGGTTGGGTATTTGTGAGTTTTTATCGAAAACACATGCAAGGTGAGAATGCGCCTGAACAAAAAGCTGATGTCACTATTCTAGATAAACAATCGATTGATCTTCCTGATGCTGAACCGGGTCAAGAAGACCAAGAGTATTGGATATATGTACAAAAAGGTCGCATTGGTCCGAAGCGTGAGTTTCAAGTCGGGATCCATTATTTTCATGCCCTATCTCCTGGAGACAAAGGAACCATGACTTACCAAGGTGATAAATTTTTGCACTTTGCATTAAAGCGTTAAACTTCTCGATTCAAAATGCAGAGCTTTTTCCAACCAGCTCTGCAGTTCCCTTCTATAATAAAAGCTAATCCATGGTAAAAGCCAACCCATGATAAACAACCAAGCTACGGCAATTACCAAACTACGATAATTATCAAAATATAGTAATTACCAGGCTACGGAAGTAACCAACGAGTCTTACTGGATTTCGCCAAGAGCCAGCTCATCCACAACGCTCCAGCCCCACTAATCAACACCCATAATGGGATAACCCAAGCTGGGTGCCCCTGATACCAACCAAACTCTTTCATCGGCCATAAGAAGATTGGATGTAATAGATAAATACCTAAGCTGTATTTACTAATAAAGCTCACGACTTGGTTACTTTTATCAGACAGTCCTTCTCCGAAATAACGGCACAGTAGAAACACCATGCTGGCAATAATTACGGTATTCAGCGTTTTGTATGATAGCCAGCGACCAACTGTGTATTTCTCAGCAGCTAAGCTGGCATCCACCACCATAAATACGGTCGCGAACAGCGCTAACCCACCAAGAGTAACGACCGAGTACATGGTTGTTTTAGTCAGCGGTACCTTTTTATAAAGGATGTAGCCTAACGGCAGGTAACCAGTGTAAAGCCACAACTCATGGCTCCAAGGTCCATCAATGCCTAGTAAAAAGAGTAACGTTGTGAACAGCCACACACCCGTTAGGCCATAAACGCTTTTATCACCATATTTTCGGACCATGATTTGTAGGGAAGGGATTACGAAATACAAAGGGATGAAGTAATAAAAGAAACCTAAGTGGTAATAGGTGTAATGGTGATAGCTGTCAGCCAATACTTGCCAGCTAACACCGCTATCAAAGCCTTCTAATGACCAACCTGATAAGTAGGTGTAAAACAAAGACCAAACAATAAAAGGAATGAGAACTTTCCCTAACCGGCGCTGCACATAATATTTTGCATCAAACGGGCGTTGGTCACTTAGCATAAGCGCACCAGTAATCAGAATAAATACCGGAACCGCCCAGCGACTAAAACCGTTTACGCTAATTGCAGTAAACCATTCCCCAAATGGAATGCTATTCAATTCATGTCGATAAGGTGCCAACACATGAATGGCGATAACGGCAACCGCCGCGACACATCTTGCTAAGTCAAAAAACAATACTCGTTGCTTCATAGAGCTTTCTATTCCATTTAAGTATCTGATTAGTATTCAATCATCAAACTATAGCAATAAAAAAGCTGGCCGGCATACATGCCAAGTCAGCTTATTGTTAAAGGAATTACATATCGCTTATTTAGGCAATGCTGCTGAAGCTTGCGGAACCTTAGGTAGTCGAAGAGAAATCAAAGTGGTCAGTGCTAAGAAAGCAAACGACACCCACAAACATGCAGACAAGCCTGCCATTTGAAAAACTAAACCAGATAAGACTGTCCCAATCAAACGTCCCATCGCATTTGCCATATAGTAGAAGCCCACATCAAGAGACACGCCATCTCCTTTCGCATAACTGACAATCAAGTAAGAGTGCAAAGATGAGTTAACAGCAAAAATTGCCCCAAAGATCATTAAACCACCGATAATAACCAATTCTGGCTGCCAACCGATTTGTACAGCATAAGCAATCGCTGCAGTAACAGCCGCTAATGCGCCTGCCCACAATAAAGCCGCATGTCCATCCGGCACTTTACCTTGTGCCTTACCCGTTATCTTAGGTGCGATACCTTGCACAAATCCGTATGCAATTGTCCAAGCCGCTAAGAAGCCACCTACCCATGAGTGATCCCAACCAAACACACTGCCTAGGTAAATCGGCAACGCAATCACAAACCACACGTCACGAGCACCAAACAAAAACATTCTCGCCGCAGAAAGAATATTGATTGAGTCTGATTTCGAGAAGATTTGTTTAAACTTAGGTTTGGTTTTTGCCTTACCCATATCCGCTTCTAAGCTAAATACGCTGCCAATAAAGACTAGTGTGAGTACAGCAGCCATCGCGAGCACCGCATATTGGAAACCGATAGTTGAAAGCAGTAAGCCACCAATAAAAAAGCCCGCACCTTTTAGCGCATTCTTAGAACCAGTCAGAATCGCAATCCACTTATAAAGCGCACCTTGCTGATCATCCGGTACTAGAGTCTTAATCGAGCTCTTAGCACTCATCTTATTGAGATCTTTTGCAATGCCCGACAATGCCTGCGCCGCCATTACCCAAGGAATCGTTAACATCGCACTAGGTACCGCCAGCATACCTAAAGCAAGAACTTGCATCCCGAGTCCAATATTCATGGTTTTATTCAAACCAAGACGTGCCCCTAACCAGCCACCGATTAGGTTGGTCACCACACCAAAGAACTCATAGAAAAGGAACAGAGAGGCAATTTCTAACGAACTGTAGCCAAGGTCGTAGAAATACAAAACCACCAGCATACGAAGAGCACCATCAGTAATGGTGAAATTCCAATAATTGAATGTCACCAACATATATTGGCGAACACTTTTACTTAAGTTTGAAAACATACGTTTCTCACAAATTCAAACCATGGGCTCAAATAAAAAGAGCTTTTGGATCATGGTGTCCCAAAAGCTCTTTAACAGTCTTAATCACTTAGCCTTACTATAACGAGCTATTAACTCGGTCTAGAGCATTAATAATTACTGAGCAGCAACACCATGAATGTATTCAACTTGAATTGGCTTTGTAAAAGCACCTGGGCGAAGTGCTTGAACTTCCTGAACCACTTTTTCAATGCCCCAATTTTTTTCAAGTAACAAGTGAGCAGCCAGTAAACCTGTACGACCAGAGCCACCCATACAGTGCATAGCCACTTTGCCACCGTTATTCACTACATCATGCAGTGTTGGGCTAGCCGCTTGCCATTTGGCATCAAAGTCAGCTCCTGGAGCGCGATCATCTTCGATTTCAATTTGAAACCATTGCATACCAAGTGCTTGAGCTTTTTGACCCAGCTCTGAAACATCTTTACCTGCAAGCTCAGCATCATCAAGCGCAGTCACAATCGCTTCCACGCCTTGCGCTTTAAGCTGTGCTAGAGAGTCATCAAGGTTCGCTTCTTTCGTACCAGGACATGGAGTCAGTACCAAAGCACCTGTTTCAAGGTTAAGTTCCCACGTTGGGTGAACGGTAGAATTTGTCATTGTATTTCTCCTAGAAACTAAAGCTTATGCTAGACCAACAGTACGAACCAATTCAGCAGTACGAGTCGCGTAGCCCATTTCATTGTCATACCATGCGTAGATCTTCACCATACGCTTACCAACCAGCATGGTTGATTGCGCATCAACAATCGTTGAACGTTGGTCGCCTTTATAATCGATAGAAACTAACGGGCGCGCTTCAAAGCCAAGAATGCCTTTCAGCTCATTTTCTGATGCTTCTTTAAGTAACGCATTTACTTCTTCTGCAGTTGTATCGCGCTTCACGTCAAAGATGATGTCTGTTAGTGATGCATTCGCAAGAGGGACACGTACCGCATGACCATTAATTCGGTCTTTTAGTTCAGGGAAGATTTCAACGATAGCGGTTGCACTACCCGTTGTAGTAGGAATTAGGCTCATGCCACATGCACGTGCTCGGCGTAAATCTTTGTGTGGAGCATCAAGAATAGTTTGAGTGTTGGTGAGATCATGAATAGTAGTGAAAGCTGCGTTTTCGATACCTAGCTTCTCGTTGATCACTTTAACAACTGGCGCAAGACAGTTAGTTGTACAAGAAGCAGCGGTCACAATCTTGTGCACTGCTGGATCGAAGATTTCATCGTTCACACCAACAACAATATTCGCAACGCCTTCTTCTTTAACTGGCGCTGAAACAACAACACGCTTCACACCTTGCTCTAGGTACTTGTTTAAGAAAAAAGTCTTACGGTGAACACCTGTCGCTTCAATAACAACATCACAACCAGACCAATCAATCGCATCAAGATCGCGCTCTTGAGTAGTTTTAATACGCTGACCATTGATGATCATCTCATCACCTTCAACAGCGACTTCGTGGTTCCAGCGACCTTGTACTGAATCGAACTCAAGAAGGTGCGCCAATGTTGCTGTGTCGCCAGCTACATCATTAATTTGTACGAATTCTAATTCTGCCCAGTCGAATGCTGCGCGAAGTGCTAGACGGCCAATACGACCAAAACCATTAATACCTACTTTAACTGTCATTGTCTTTTCTCTCAGCTAGTGGTGAAATTTAAATTAGTGGTGAAGCTTAATTGGGATTTAAACGCAACATACAGGGCGTGAGCTCATCGCTTCTAAACGCGCTATGTCTTGCTGATATTCAGTTTTCAAACAGTTCGATGCGATAAGGTCGTCGATCAACTTTAGCATCCAACCTGGTAAATCTTGTGACAGGCGATAAAAAACCCACTGCCCTTGGCGAACGTCAGTCAAAATGCCACTCGAACGTAACTGTGCTAAGTGACGAGATATTTTTGGCTGACTCTCTTCTAATGCTTGTGTTAATTCACCAACCGATAAACAGGTCTGGCGTACTATCAACATTAAGCAGCGCACTCTCGTTTCATCAGATAGCAATTTAAAGAATTGGTGAGGAAGCATAACTACATACTCATATATGGATATGCGTATATATTAGTTATAAAAAAACGCACGTCAAGGCGTGCGTTAGTTTTGTCATAAAATGTTCATATTAGATTCTAGGATTGCATCGTTTGGCTCCAGCGCTGAGCTTGAACCAACTCATGCTGCACATCTTCTGCGTTTAGTCCTAATTGTTGGCAATAACCCTCAATGCTTTGCCAATCAGCTAGCTCAAAGCTTTCTTCCAGTGCCAATAACACACCATAAGGACCTTCTCGACGTAAAAGTGCAACCTTAATGACTTTGCATAAAGGGAGTTGTTCAACCAAGTTCTCAAGCGACAGATCAAGTAACGCGTCTAGCATAGAGAACAAACCGATCATAAAGGCTTGCTCTGTATGACTTTGAAAAGGTTGATAACGAGACATCAATTGGCAGAATTGAGCTCGCTGAAGAGATAAGCTAAGCAGCTCTTTAGGTTTAGAATCCGAAATATACGAAGCGACAGCCAGTGAAACAAACATCTTCAATTTATCTTGACCAAGATAGACAAGTGCCTGCCTAAAAGAAGAGATCGTCACTTCAATTCGAGGAGACATGGTATTCACAAAACGCAGTAACTTATAAGAGAGTGCCGCGTCTTTGGCGACAATGCCTTCCACTTTCTTAAAATTCACATTTACTTGGCAGACTTCTTGAAACAGTTCCATAGCAATGGCTTGCTCTGGGCTGACGTATTTAGTTTTGATGATTTCAGGCTTACTAAAAAAATAACCTTGGAAGAACTTAAACCCAGCTTCTTTCGCTTGTTCAAACTCTTTCAATGTTTCTATTCTTTCGGCTAGAAAACTGTATTTCTGCCCATGATGCTCACGAACTAATTCACAAGCAGCCTCAAGCCCCATCTGCATAATATCGAGTTTAATAATATGGACGTATTTCAGGAACCGCTTCCACTCTTCAGTGAGAGTAAAATCGTCAAGCGCGATCATATAACCTTGCCGATACAGATCTTTAATGGCTTCGAATAGCTCGTCTGTCGGCGAACACGTCTCCAACACTTCAACCACGACTTTATCTTTTGGCAAGCTAAATGGTAAACGACGAATCAAGCTCTGATACGGAAAATTGATAAAACAACGGGAAGTAGGAATGGAAGGATTCACCCCAACAGATAAGAAGTTTTCGACAATTAATCGATACGTCGCGCGATTAGATCCTATGTGTGATGGGTAAGCATTTTTTTCCCCATCCCGAAAAAGTAATTCATAACCTAAAGTATGTTTTTTCCGGTTAAAGATTGGTTGTCGCGCGACGTACGTTGAAGTCATTGTCTTTCTATTTCAATCCATTAAGCGATTATTATGCTTTTGCAGCAGCAAGTAGAGCTCCACAGCCCATGAACATACCACCAAATACTTTATTGATTTTCCCCATTACACGGTCAGAGCGAATAAATCGTCCCATTTGTGCCGCCAATGAAATGTAACCAAGCATTACGATACCATCAATCACTACCGTCGTAACACCTAGAACCAAAAGTTGTGGCATCTGAGGTTGCATTGGGTTTATAAATTGTGGGAATAGTGCCACAAGGAAAACGATTGACTTAGGGTTGGTCAAATTAATCAGAACGGCATTACGCATTAAATCCCAGCTCGACTTCGTACCTTCACCTGTATGAGCGATCAAACTTGAGCGATCTCGCCACTTTTGAATTCCCAGCCAAACCAAATAGATCACGCCAACCCATTTAATGATAGAAAATGCCAATGCCGATTTCGCGACAAGTGCGCCAATACCAGCACCCACTAAAATAATATGAAAAACGAGACCGAGTTGAAGACCAACAATGGATGCCAATGATTTTCTTGTTCCATAACTCAAGCCATTACTGATTGAATTTACGGTACCAGAACCAGGTGCCAGACTAAAAAGAATCGCGGTGACAACATAAGCTAACCAGACATGAGTATCCATTGCATTTCCTTATAAGTTCATTAATCTAATATTATTAGTAGCGCGTACGCTCTCATACTTTCATTTAGGCTTTTTATCATGGCGAATTCAGGTGCCACGCACCCTTCTTATACGCAAGAGCATCAGTTCGAACAAGCGATTAAACACCCAATTGCCAACCTTTGGCAACAGAGAAATGAAGGTTATGTAACAACATCCCATAAAAGAAAATCATATTGGTGCAGTTATACCAGTTCTAATCACAATAAAGCGGTGGTGATTGTTAATGGTCGCATTGAATCATGCTGGAAATACCAAGAGCTTTTCTATGACCTTTTTAATAAAGGTTACGATATTTATTCCTTTGACCACCAAGGTCAGGGGTTATCAGAACGACTCGTGAAAGACTCAGATATTGGGCATATCCAAGAGTTTGATGATTATGTTTCTGATATGACAACTTTAGTAAAAAGCTTCAAATTAGAACGATATGAAGAGCGTTACTTACTCGGCCATTCAATGGGAAGTACTATCTCAACTCGTTATTTGCAGACAACACCAAACCACACTTTTGATAAAGTGGCTTTATGCGCACCTATGTATGGCGTCAATACAGAATGGTACTTAAAACCTATCGCTCTGATACTCAGCCAATTACTCACAGCCGTTAGCACCAAAGCCACCTATGCTCCGGGTCAGAAAGCGTATTTCCAAAAACCATTTGAAGATAATCCTTTAACCCAAAGTAGTGTCCGCTACCAATGGTTTCGTAAGCTCTATGAGGACATGCCTGAATTGAAAGTAGGCGGAGCCAGTACTCGCTGGGTGTGGCAAGGTTTGATGGCAGCAAAACAATGCATCCAACAAACCCGACAAATCCAAGTCCCGCTACTTATTGTTCAAGCCGGTCACGAGAGAATTGTAAGTAATGAAGCTCAAGTTCGTTTCATCAAAAAGCTGGCTAAAACTAACCCTTTTTGCCAATTTAAGATTATTCGCGATGCTCAGCACGAAGTACTTTTTGAAAAAGATCAGTACCGAAACCAAACTCTGGATGCGATCTGTGATTTTTTAACGGCTCAAGATAAGCGCTAAACAATAACAAACCAACTAAAGAGGAAGAGAAGTCAGTGACCTTTACCCTCTTTTCTTTTCCCGTTTTCGAATACAATTTATGGGTCAAATAAAACAATGCTAGCTCATCTGGCATTCATACCAACGCAATGAGGGTTAAATGACTACTTCTGCATTAAAAGATATCGTTAAAATTGTCGCGTCAGATCTAGATGGCACACTGCTCGCACCAAACCACCAGCTAAGCGACTTTACAAAGCAAACCCTCACAGAATTGCACCAGCAAGGTTATACCTTCATTTTTGCTACAGGTCGCCACCATGTTGATGTAGCTGGCATACGTGAACAAACCGGTATTCCGGCTTACATGATCACATCAAATGGCGCTCGTGTTCATGACTTAGATGACAACCTGACTTACGCAAAGAACATCCCTGCTCACTTGGTTCAACAGATTGTAGATGTCCTGAAAGATGACCCGGAAATTTTCATTCACATTTACATGAATGACGAATGGCTAATGAACCGTGATGATGAAGACATGAAAAATTTCCATGACAAAACCGGGTTCACTTATCGTTTATTTGATATCAACAACGCCCCTCAAGAAGGCATTGCTAAAATTTTCTTCACTCACCCTAACCAAGAACACGAATACCTTGTTCCGTTTGAAGACAAACTCAATGAGCTATTGGGTGACAAGCTAAACATCGCATTCTCAACGCCTTGGTGTTTAGAAGTAATGGCGGCTGAAGTCTCTAAAGGTCACGCTTTACAAGCCGTAGCTCAATCTATGAATTTAGGCTTAGAACATTGTGTCGCTTTTGGTGATGGAATGAATGATGCAGAAATGCTTGCAATGGCAGGTAAAGGGCTAGTCATGGGAACGTCTCATGAAAAAGTCTTGAAAGCTTTGCCTGATAACGAAGTGATTGGCAGTAACGCTGATGACGCTGTCGCTCATTATCTGCATGAGCACTTGCTATAAGCAATAAGCGATAAGCGATAAGCGATAAGCGATAAGCGATAAGCGATAAGCGAACACAGGCTGAATCTCACATCAAAAAAGCAACCACTCGGTTGCTTTTTTATTCTTCAAAGAAACACATTAACCGCGCTTAGGTAAAGTCTCTTTACTTAAAATTGCCGTCCATTCCGCCTCTGAAACTGGCATGATAGATAAGCGATTTCCACGCTTGACCAAAGGCATATTCTCAAGCTCTGGCATAGCTTTTAATGTCGCAAGCGGTATGAGCCTTTCTGTTACTCGTACAAACTCCACATCGACCATGATCCACCTTGGGTTTCCTTGAGTAGATTTTGGATCGTAGTAATCACTTTCTGGATCGAACTGAAAATGATCGGGATACGCTTCCCGGGTCACTTTAGCAATACCCGCAACCCCAACCTTTTTGCAGGAAGAATGATAGATCAACACTAAGTCACCCAGCTTTACATCATCTCGCATCATATTTCTTGCTTGATAATTGCGCACCCCCTCCCAACAGGAGGAGTTTTGTGTCCGTAAAGTGTTAATTGAGAATGTGTCGGGTTCAGTTTTAAATAACCAATATGCCATAATAAATCCAGTTAACGGTTGCTCATAGGAAGATATAACATGAAGGCATTTAAAAACCCAGCGACGTGGCTGGCTATTCTGGCACTTCAAGGTTGCAGTACTGCACCTGAAGTGATGACTGAACCTGAGTTACCACCAGCAACCTTAGATGAACCCAAAAGCATTCAGCCTCAAACCTTCATCATGCGTGGACAAGTGGTTGTTGGGCATGAAACTCGTACCTTCACTCCTTGCGGCAGTAAACAACAATACTGGCTAGACCTTCCTAAAGAGTCGCTTCAGCAAGCTCTTATTTTGCCTTCAAGACCTTATCAAACCATGTATGGTGAAATGATTGGTCACCTTAGTGTGCCAAGCCAAACTGGTTATAATGCTGATTTCACAGCACGCTTTGTTGTAGAACAAGTTAATTTACTGACCACTGAGAACCCTGAACGATGCTCTCAACCGTTACGCTCAACCCGCGCCTTTGGTACCGAACCTTTTTGGTCTGCTTCTTTTAACAAAGACCAAATCACTTATACACCAATGGGTGATAAGCCGCAGAACCTAGCGATTCAATCAAGCCGCGTAAGCTCTGATAAAAGGAAATATAGCCTGAATGATGGTTCCCTTGAGTTACAAAAAGGAACCTGTAACGACGGTATGAGCGATTCTATATACGGTTGGAAATCGCAACTGGCTATCGGGAGTAAAGACTTAGAGGGGTGTGCAACGGTAGCTAACGTCGACTCAACTCTAGATTGGTCTGGGCTATATTTTGCAAGCTCTACCGATAACGTAGGGTTTTCTGTTCAACTAGAGCTGCATGATAACCATAGTGCAACGACAACTTACTCTTATACTTCTGGCGAGCCCTCGATTGTCGAGCAAGGCTTTTGGCAGCAGTTAAATAAAGACCAAGTACAAGTTGTGATGACGCAGCATCAACAGCAATACTTAATCTCTGAACGTATCTTTACTCGGAATGGTTATCAGATAACGGCAGAAAAAGAGAAAGTTGGTAACGTGGTTTACCCTATCTCCAATGGTGGACTTACCTTATTTAGAGCAAAGCCAACGCTAAACACTCAAGTTGAAAAAGCACCAAGCACATCTGTAGATTTATCAGCAAAACAGATCAACTCCAGTTCTGAGTTTAATCAAGATGTCGACAATGCTATTCGCCACTATTTCAAGATTCATCAAACCTCTCCTGATAACACAAAGTATCGTTGGCTTACCTATGATCTCAATGGCGATGGTAATGATGAGCTATTAGCTCAGTTAGATTGGTGTGGCTCTGGCGGGTGTACATTACTGATTTTCGAAAACTATAACGATGATTGGCGCTTCAACAGCCGCATTACCTTAGTTCAAGACGATATTCGATTAGGCAAAGCTCAACACCATGGCTGGCAAGATCTTATCTTCAATGTTCGAGGTGGCGGAGCAACACCAGCTCAGCACAAATTAAGCTACACAGGTGTAAGCTACCCAATGAACCCTAGCGTTGCACCTGTCGCTCAGAATAATGATGTGACCGATGCAATACTCTTCGCTGACAAAATCACTCCAGCACAAGACGGAGTCATGCTCTAATGCAAGAGCCGCAAGTGCGACAAGAAGAGCAAGCACTTAAAGCATGCACTGGTTGTGGGTTTAAGCACCAATGCATCTGTGATCAGAAACCACAGGTGGATAGCTCGATTGATTTGGTCCTTTTAACTCATGAGAATGAACTCTCTCGCGAAACCAATACCGGTAAGCTACTCAATCAAACATTAGAAAACTGCCATGTTTATACGTGGCAGAGAAAAGAGCCACCAGCAGAACTGCTTCATAAAATTGCACAGCCTGAGTTTCAGGCTTTTGTACTTTTCCCTAGTGAGACTAGCCAACCTTGTCAGCAAGCAATAAAAAACCTGCCCGCGAGCAAGAATCAGATTCAACCAATATTTATTATGCTGGATGGAACCTGGCAAGAAGCTAAAAAGATGCTTAATAAAAGTTCATGGCTAAAAGCATTACCCGCGATTCATCTGCAAACCAATCAAGACTCCATGTATACACTAAGGCGAAACCAAGAGGCTGGGCATTTATGTACTTGTGAAGTGGGAATTCAATTACTTAGAGAGCTTGACCAAGAACAGCAAGCGGATCAAATTGAGCGGTACTTTGCACAGTACCTTCAAATGTATAAAGCAGATAAATGCGGACATAAACTCAAATAGGTAGTAAGCAACGAAAGGTTGATGCCAACAAAAAAGGAAAGCCAGCGCTTCCCTTTTTTCATCAATCAAATGAAGAGTGTTTCACGTGGAACGTCAGCCCCTTTAATCCACTCTATTTAAAGCATCTCTCTTATCACCATGCCGCTTCAATTCCACTAGGTTCAAACCGGAGCAACTAAAATAAACGTTTCGGCTCACTAAAGTAAAAGCCTTGCAAATAATCGACACCCATATCTTCAGCAATTTCACAGACCTGCTGATTATGAACAAATTCAGCCACCGTTTTTGCATTCAATATCTGACATAAACTCACCAACTGTTGTGCGATTTTCCTTTGCTTCTCATCTTTATCGATATTACGAATCAAGCTTCCATCCAATTTGATGATTTGTGGTTCTAGCTTTAATATCTCATCAATATTCGAATATCCAGATCCAAAATCATCCACAATGATGTTTACTCCTAAATCACGGAAGTGATTACACACCTCGATCAACCGGCTGTAATCCTTAATTTGTTCGGTTTCTAGTACCTCTAGCCCAATACGCTGCGGATGGCTTATTAATCCAATAGCATCTTCCAATTGATATAAAGTTTTCTCATTGGTTAAATCTTGAGGGGATAAGTTTATTGAAAATGAGTCAGTTCTTTCACTCATGCACTCAAACGTTCGAGTAATCATTTGTCGACTGAGGCGAGTGTATAAGTGTGTGCCTTCAATAATGGGAAGGAATTTTCCTGGCGCTATAAGCTGTCCGTCTTCTTCAATACGAACTAAACACTCATAGCTTTCCACTTGGTGGGTATGAGCAGCCACGATAGGCTGAGCGCAAGCAACCACATTTTTATGAAGAACCGCACGGCTGACGCAAGATAACCAGCCAAGCTGCTCTTGTCTTTCTTGCTCTAACTTAATTAAGGTTCGAGCATTCACTAGGTGCTTATTATTACGCACCGCATCACGACGTGCTTCAATCGACTTAAGTAACAAATCGTCAGTTGATAGATTTGGGAAATCGCAGCGGCTCGCTAAGCCAGCACTTAAAGACACCGATAAGTAATCGATATCCGGTAATCCCATTGGCTCAAAGTTTACATGTTCTGTTGTATCTGCAAATTCAGAGAAGCGCATCTGTATAAATTCTTCACTTTGCATACTTTCAAATACAACCGCCCACTCACCAATGCCAATGCAGTACAACAAGCAGTCTTTATCGAATAACTTCCAGAGCGCCGCTTGAAAGTACTCACTTAAATCATTCAGTAATTGGTCACCAACGTGATAACCGTATTTTTCATTTATCTGGCTGAAGTTACTCACCTTTAAGCTCAATAAATGGCTTGAAGGTTTCATCTTAACGAGCTTTTCTCTCAATACAGTTCGATTAGGCAACCCAGTTCGGCGATCGACTCGATAACTCACCGTCAACTCAGTCGCTTGTTTTTGTATTTTGCTCGTCATGGTTTGGTTCATGTCATCAACATCAACGAGCGCATTTCGGATCAAAGAAAATAGTGGAGATATTGCACTTGCCGTTTTATTGGTAGGTGTCGCTTGATCGCTGGAACGTTCTCCCTCTCTCAACGCTATATAGGTCAAGCTGTGATGCAATAAACGCTGTTGGTCATCATCTCTGTACAGCTCTCCCATGCAATACACACCAAAGCTGTCTGCCAAATTTTGGAACATAGCGACTTCTTGGTTGCCTTCAATGAAATCAAGACGAGAGGTGCAGTTATAAATGAAGAACTGCTCAGGAGCTTGGTGAGCCACTTGTTGGACACCATTTCGCACTTGCTCAAGGGTCAGTGATGGGTGGTCGTAACAAAAGCGTACTTCATCACCGACATTAAACTCCCCATTAAACTCAAGTGCATTACCATCAACGATTTTCATCGGTAAAAAGATACTTTGATCTTTAGGCTCACCGACCATTAATGGGAAATCATGCAGTTGTTCTAAAGGTACTTCCAAACCATCCGCTAAATAATGATTGTAGAGTTCCCTAACAGGACGCCCATCCAATTCATACACCAACTTTCCATCAGCAGCGGTCACACGGAAAGTTTTCCCTATTGGGTTCCACTCAGTATAAAAGCCTTTGGAAATAGCCAAATCGGAGCCATGCAAGGCAACCATTACATAAGCATTTTCAAAGCAATGACCATCCAACATTACCCAACGACCGTAATCAGTAATCGTGGAAGCACCACCAGCAATTGGGATTTGTAATCGAGAATGATTGAAAGAAGAGAAAAGTGCCTGTTTGCTCATATTCATACGATCAGCAAAGCAAATAATGGCTTGAGTGTTCTTAGTACACTCTAATTGATGCCACATCTGTGCGCTGTCTGCAGCTAAGTCATCACTATAAGAAACAAGGCTGCAAGAAAGGGAAACTGAAGAGAAACGAGTGATAATAAGGTAGAGACCTTGGTACTCAATCTCACCTTCACGAATAAAGTGGTTTGCGCTTGCGCCAATGAGCTGAGCGTTGGGGAAAGTCTTTTTAACCTCCAGACATGCAGATTCAACTCGACTCTTTTCAAATGAAGAAAAGACCTGAATTAATAATTTTTCATTAGATGAAAAAGAGACCTGACTTAACTCCGTTTGGAGCTGATCAAAATCTTGTACCAAGATTGAAATAGACTGCATATTCACATTAATCTTTAAGTTAATGACTTGTTATTCTGCTCGCATTTTTAGTGCTATGCACGCAATAAAACTGATAGCTTTATTAATAATGTGAGGTTCGTGTCATCCAGTTTATGGAATGCGCCACCAATATACAGTTAATTTCTTTCGTTTTTTGCTAAAACAAGCGTTTCGGTTTACCTAAATGATAACCTTGCAAATAGTCGACACCCATATCCTTTGCGATATCACATACTGCTTGATTATGAACAAACTCGGCCACAGTTTTCGCATTGAAAACTTGGCATAACCGAACTAGCTGCGAAGCGATTTTCCGCTGTTTAATGTCTTGATCTATATTGCGAATCAAGCTGCCGTCTAGCTTAATGATTTGCGGTTCGAGTTTGATGATCTCATCGATATTCGAATATCCTGCACCAAAATCGTCCACAATAATTCGAGCGCCTAATGAACGAAAGTGGTTACACACTTCAATCATGCGCCCGTAGTCTTTTATCTGCTCAGACTCCAAAACTTCCAACCCAAGTCGAGTTGGATCATTCATATTAAGAATTGAACTTTCTAGCACTTCGAGCGTTTTATCACTAAACAAATCTTGAGGTGATAAGTTAATGGAGAATGCACCTTGCTTATCAGCCATATACCCTAAAGTACTCTTTATCATATGTCGGCTGAGGCGAGTGTATAAATGCGTGTCAGTGATAATAGGTAAGAACTTACCTGGCATGACTATCTTGCCATCAGACTCCATAATTCTTACTAAGCATTCTTGAGCGACCACTTCATGGGTTCTGGCAGAAACAATTGGCTGTGTGTAGGTAATGATTTTTTGATCTAAAATTGCGCGGCTCACACAACTTAGCCACCCTATGCGCTCTTTACGATCTTCCTCACTGACCTGAATATCTTTTGCATTGGTAATGTGGGTATTGTTTCGAACACCATAACGCCTAGCTTCAATGGCTTTAAGCAAGATTTCATCGCCAGTTTCATTTAAGAAATCACATCGGCTAGCAAACCCACCGCACAAAGAAACAGAAAGATAATCTACGTCCGATAAACCATAAGGCTCAAAGTTAATTCGCTCGATAGCATCAGCAAATTGAACAAATTTTTGCTTAATCAAATGACTTTCAGTGTTGGCGTTAAAAATCAAAGCCCACTCTCCCACTCCGATACTAAACAAGCTTATCTTTAGTGGAACTTGACTCAGCCTTTTTTCAAGGCGATGAATAAAGTGGCTAGAAAGGTCGAGCAGCAGTTGGTCACCAACCTGATAGCCATACTTTTCATTCACATGATTAAAATTGGTCAGCTTTAAAGTCAACAAGTGCTCACTGAATGCCAGTTCATCCAACCGCTCTTTTAAAGCCATCCGATTCGGCAAACCAGTCCTAGAATCAATGCGGTAGTTATCCGTCAACTTTCTTGCTTGTTGATGTAACTTCTTTTCCATTTCAGCATTTATCTGATCAAGGTCTGCGACTGCATTTCGAACTAAATTCAATAATGGAGAAACGGTTGATTCTGACTTTTGCTCAGAGCGATAAAACTCCCTAAGATCTTGAGATTCACGTATCGCGAGATAGGTTAAACTATGATGGAGGATCTCTTGTTTACCGTTATCGCAATACAACTCCCCCATGCAATAGGCCCCTGTCGTTTCAGCAACCCCTTTAAATGGCATCAATTCTGTTGTGCCATCAATAAACTCTAGCCGAGAAGCACAGTTGTAAATAAAGACGGATTCGGGCTGATGAATGGACAGAACTTCTGCCCCATGGCGTACTTTTTCAGAGGTAAGAGATGGGTGGTTATAACAAAACTGAGCATACTGACCGGTTTCCCAAACACTATCGAACTCAATACTGCCGTCACTGTTAATCCGAAGTGGTGTTGATATGCCTTTGTCTTTTCTGGACTCTCGATAAAGCGGAAAGCTCATCATCTGGCTCAAAGGTAAATCTTTCCCATCAGACAAATAATGCTTAAATACTTCAAAGATTGGTTTGTCGTTTAAGGAGTACACTCGATGACCTTCAGCCTTGGTTACACGTAACTTCATCCCTATAGGATTCCACTCCGAATAAGCGTCTGACCATACTTTTAAATCTGGATTTGTCAGTGAGACCGCGACACAAGCATGTTGGTAGACATCCGTATTATGTAAAACCCATCGACCAAACTTGTTCTCTTGGCATAATCCACCAGCAACAGGAACTACATAAGGAAGCTGCTCAAATGCGCTGTAAATTGGATAATCCCGCGCATACAGCTGATCACTGAAGCTAATCACCGCTTGTGTGTCAGAGGAAATTTTCAGTTGTTCTACAAGAAATTGGCTATCTCTTTCCGGCTGTTCCGTAAAGATTTGCACGGCTGAAGTTAAACGAGTTTGTGAGAACTCGCTAATAATCAGTATCGTTCCAGTATTTTGAAGAAGGTTATCACGAATGATGTGGCAAGCACTTTGCCCAATAATAACAGGGGAAGGTATATTAGAAAGGGCAACACGAGCAAAGCTTTGAGCTACATCAGCAGGTTGAGTAGAAAATAATTGAATGAGATAACTATGGTTACTATTCCATTGATGTTCCATCAACTGAGACTCTAATAATTCCTCAGTATGAGCTAAAAAAGTATACGTTTGCATGCCAAGCCTTGTTCACAATTTATAATTATTAACGTGTTGGCAACCACTGGTTCTAATATTTAATGCTGTGGTGACCCTATAGATAATGCCTCACTAATTACCAATGTATCAACTCAGTCTTATAAATGCGAATTATTAAGTAAGTTCAGTGATTTACATTAATATCAGTAAATCACTGATTTGTGTAATTTCTAAATCAGGTAGCACTCGCATTTTTGATGTGTGGTAAGGGGTTTTACCTTGGTCATTAAACCAGCAAGCTTGGTAGCCATTTTGTTTTGCACCTAAAACATCGGTAATAGGGTGATCACCAACATGTAATATCTCGGCTGGGTTCACATTTAAGAATTGTTGAGCACGGTCAAACATGTCTGGATGTGGCTTTGCTCGTCCATCCGCCCCAGCTCTAAGAATCAATTGGAAGTAACATCCTAGACCGATTTTATGAGGGTCCACATTGCCATTCGTTATAGCCACTAACGGCATTTTCTGGCTTAACTCAGCTAAAACACGATGGCTCTCTTGCGGTACATCAACTTGGTTACGCAGCCATAACGCATGAGCAATACCTTCTCGTGCGGCATTCTCCGCTTTCGCTTGACCATAACCTAACATGATTAAGCCTTGCTCAATTTGAGTTTGACGCCATAAAGTAACGTCGTGCTTGAGCATTGGATTCATGCTTGCAACGTCTTGTTTAACTTGTTGCCACCGTTCTAGGCTAATGGAAGCTGAAACAGGATGATGTTGATGTAACCAAAGCACCATCTCACGCTCAACCTTCATAATGACAGGCCAGTTGTCATACAGCGTATCATCCAAATCGAACGTCATCGCTTTAATGGGAGCAGTGCCTCGGTAAACATGCATTCTAATAAACCTCGTTATTCTTTATTTTTCTTACGCGCTCGTGGGTGAGCTTGGTCATAAGCTTGAGCTAAATGTTGAAAGTCTAAATGGGTATACACTTGAGTCGTAGAAATATTCTCATGCCCTAAAAGCTCTTGTACTGCTCTTAAATTCTGACTGGATTCCAATACATGCGTTGCAAATGAATGACGTAATTTGTGTGGGCTTATGTGGCTAGCAACAGCTTGCTTCTTACCCCACTCCTCCATTCTTTTTTGCACACTACGATGAGAAATTCGAGTCCCTAATTTAGAAACAAACAGCGCCTTCTCACTTGGATGAGCTAATTCACTTCGTACTTTGAGCCACTTATCAACCCATTCTTTTGCAAGCCCTGAGAAGGGAGCTTTACGTTCTTTATCCCCTTTACCAATGACTCGAATCTCACCTTGCCGGCTCAGTACATCTTTCATGTTGATGCCAACAAGTTCCGCTAAACGTAAGCCCGCCCCATACATGACTTCCATCATGGCACGATCACGAATAGACAGAGGGTCATCTTCGTTAACTTCCAGTAACTGCCCTACTTCATCGACATCTAAGTTTTTCGGTAGTGGACGCTGTTTACGAGGTGCAGATACGCCTTTCGCAGGGTTCGCAGACATCTCGCCACGTAACACAAGAAAATCAAAAAAGCTGCGTAACGATGATAAGCGAGTTGCTAAACTGCTCGCTTTCATTCCTTCTCTCATGCCTTTACTTGCCAATTGACGCACCCAAGCCGCATCCAC
Organism: Vibrio sp. 99-70-13A1; assembly: GCF_013114625.1. Lineage (GTDB taxonomy): Bacteria > Pseudomonadota > Gammaproteobacteria > Enterobacterales > Vibrionaceae > Vibrio. The sequence goes on along the minus strand of NZ_VTXD01000006.1, from coordinate 121,644 downwards.
TTGGTTCCAGCTTTTCAAACCAAGATCCACCAAATGGAATGCCATTGTCTCTAGTTGCTGCTTGTAATTGCGTTGGGTATGTAAACTGAGCCCCTTTTCGCTTCTTAAATATTCATAGAAGCGTTCCAGAGGCTTTTGTAGGCTAGATGGAAGAGGTATTTTGGGCTGGTTGCTCATCGAGTTTCTGCCAAGGTAATGTCGCGGCTAAGTGAGCCACCACAAGAGATAAGTGACGTAAGAAAAGCGTATCCATATAAGGTTGAAAGTGACCACCGTCTTCACTTGAAAAAGCTAAAAAGCCTAACTGGCTTTGCTTAATAAGCGGTAAAACAACATACGAGCCAAGTTCTGGTACCGCTATTTCATCAAAGAGATCACTTCTGTCCGCCTTTCTCAAACGACCAAGGTAGGCTTCTTTACCATTTAGATGGTTAGTAGAGAAACGAGAATATCCTGTCTTACTTAAATGATAATAGCCTGAATCTTGAGACAGTAAGCGAATATAGGCTTTTAGTCCTAACTCTACGGCTTTTTTTTCAACAGCCGTAATCACTTCAATAAAATCGGTGCATTTCAATATCTGGTCTTGTAGCGTCATGAATTCGTAGAACGTTTTGTCATTATTCGCCGCTAAGGACATCAGGCTAGTAATTTCTTCTTCTAAATCTTCAATTCGCTGGCGCTGTCTTTTCAACTGAATTTCAACTAGTGAAACGGCACCTTGCTCAACATTATTAATCGCGAGGTGATCAACCAACTCTTTACGTTGCTGAAAAAAATCAGGGTTATCACGTAAATATTCGGCGACCACTTCTGCCGTTAGTGCGTCTGCTTCTACGTAAGACACAACTTTTCCTTTATTTTATTAATACCAACTTATTTTCGTCGTTGGCTTATTGATACAAATGAGGTACATAAAAGCTAGCTTACTCAGAAGCTAGCAAGATAGTTGACCATCAAACACGTGTGTCGCAGGACCTGTCATATACAGAGGCTTACCAGGACCTTGCCAGCTAATATGCAAATTACCGCCAGGCAGAGAGACTTTTACGTCTTCATCAAGTAAACCTTGTAAAATCCCCACAGCAACAGCACCGCATGCACCACTTCCGCAGGCTTGAGTTTCGCCCGCACCACGCTCATAAACACGTAAACGAACTTCATTGCGATTAAGCACTTGCATGAAACCAGCGTTCACACGTTCAGGAAAACGTTCATGAGATTCCAGAAGTGGACCTAATGTATCAACATCAGCAGTATCAATATCATCTACCACCGTCACGACATGAGGGTTCCCCATGCTTACTGCACCACAAAATAAGGTGTGTGATTCAGTACGTAAAATGTAGGTCTTTTCAGTTTGTTTTGCTTTAAAAGGAATTTTATTTGGCTCGAACTCAGGAACGCCCATATTCACAGTGATTTGGTCATTCTCTTCAATCTTCAGTACCATTTTGCCTTTTTTAGTACTGACATTGATGCTGTATTTATTGGTTAAGCCTTTCATGCGAACAAAGCGAGCGAAACAACGTGCGCCATTGCCACATTGTTCTACTTCACTGCCATCCGCATTGAAAATTCGATAATGAAAATCTGTTTCAGGATCATAAGGTGCTTCAACAACAAGCAACTGATCGAAACCAACCCCAGTATGACGATCCGCCAAGCGACGGATCAAATCAGGGGAAAAGAAAATGTTTTGGGTAATACAGTCTACGACCATGAAATCATTACCCAAACCATGCATTTTAGAAAAATGGAAATGCATAACGCTTCAAATTACTCCGGAAGAATGTTTTCAAGTTCCCATAAGCTCGCAAGCTCTTCACGCTGACGAACCAAATGAGCTTTCTCGCCATCAACCATCACTTCAGCCGCTCGAGAACGAGTGTTGTAGTTAGATGACATCGCAAAGCCATAAGCACCAGCTGAACGAACAGCCAATAGATCACCTTGCTCAAGAACCAAATCGCGGTCCTTACCCAAGAAATCGCCCGTTTCACAAATTGGACCGACGAGATCGTAAGTCACTGCTTCACCTTCACGAGGGCTAACTGGCACAATATCTTGCCATGCTTGGTATAGCGCAGGACGCATTAAATCATTCATTGCAGCATCGATGATCGCGAAATTTTTATGCTCTGTCGGCTTAAGGAACTCAACTTTTGTCAATAATACACCAGCGTTTGCCGCAATCGCTCTTCCAGGTTCAAAAATCAGCTCTAAGTCAGAATGATTATCTAAACGAGCCAATAATGCTTTCGCGTAGTCAGATGGTTGAGGAGGCAATTCATCACGATATACCACGCCTAAACCCCCACCCACATCAAGGTGCTTAATCGTAATACCATCAGCTCGTAGCTGATCAATCAATCCTAACAAACGATCGGTCGCATCAATAAAAGGTTCAATATCCGTTAATTGAGAGCCAATGTGGCAATCAATGCCTTGGATATCAAGGTTATCTAAGCTTTGTGCAAATTGATAAACCGCAGGGGCACGGTCAAAAGCGATACCAAATTTATTATCACGCAGACCCGTTGAAATATAAGGGTGAGTTTTTGCATCGACATCAGGGTTAATACGCAAAGAAATCGGCGCTTTCACACCTAGTTCACCCGCAACTTTATTTAGGCGCTCTAATTCAGGTTCAGACTCAACGTTAAAACACTTAATGTTTAATTCAAGCGCACGTTTCATTTCAGATTCTGTTTTACCGACTCCTGAGAATACGATTTTCGACGCTTCGCCGCCGGCTGCAATAACACGCTCAAGTTCACCACCTGATACGATATCAAAGCCAGAACCAAGACGAGCAAGTGTATTCAGCACACCTAAGTTTGAGTTTGCTTTTACTGCATAACAAACAAGATGGGGATGCTCTCCAACAGAAGAGTCAAAAGCATTCCAATGGCGTTCAAGTGTTGCACGTGAATAGACGTACAAAGGCGTGCCATATTGCTCGGCTAATTGTGAAAGTGCGACGTTCTCAGCCCAAAGCTGACCATCATCCTGATAGTTAAAGTAATCCAAAATTCTTATCCCTTATAAATACGATTGCTATTGTTGCGTTTATTCACTTGTTGCGATTGGGCATTTATTGCGATGGTTCGCTTTGCTGTGGCTCATCAGGAAGATATAACGCTCCTGTCTGACCACACCCAGAAAGACCGATAACGGACACCATAAATAGAGCAGTAATTAACTTTTTCATTTTGCATATCGTGATTATTAACTCAATGCCCCCTATAATCGCACCACACTCAAGAAAAGCAATAGGATAGAAAGGATGAACGATACTGAATTTCATCAGCTGGTCGATATACAGATGCAAAACATCGAAGAAGCTATCGATGAATCAGAGGCAGATGTGGATTATGAAGTGACTGGAAACGTGATGACTCTGGAATTTGAAGACCGCAGCCAGATCATCATTAACCGCCAAGAGCCGATGCAAGAAATTTGGTTAGCGTCTCGTTCTGGAGGCTTCCACTTCAAACTTGTTGAAGATAAGTGGACGTGTTCAAAAACAGGGATGGAGCTTTTTGAGATGGTTAAGGAAGAGTGCGTTAAGCATGCGGGCGAAGAGATTGACTGGGTGTAATCCTGGAAAATCGCGCATTAAACCTAAGCCTTAAAAAAAACCTAAACCATAAAAACAAAAAAGGAGTGATTGATTCACTCCTTTTTTATTGAAAAATTTAGTTTATTTACGCATTAACGATTTTTGATACCCGAGAACAAACCTGATTATCATTGCGGTAAGGCACTACATAAGAGTTACCTTCTTCCGGATGAACGATCTGGTAGTACTGAGGTAAATTGAAGTTAATCAACTTAGACGACATCTTCGATTCATCTTTTACCGACGTATAGAAAGAGTTCACGCTCGCGATCATCTCATCTTTTTCGCCACTAAACTGGTGATATACCTCAACCTGATTAGATTCATCCAATACATAAATATTGAAGCCTTTTTCCGTGTCTTCGAAGAAGAACTGGATCAACCCTTCACTAGCAAAACCATCAACCACATCGGGAAGCTGATATTCTTGCTCTTTATCTAGCATGAGCAGGGGAGAGCCTTGTAGCTTATTCGATGAAATACTGCGATAAAAATCCACAGAGTTTTCAAGTTTCTGTACCGATACACCACGACGCTCAAAGAACAAACCAAACATTTGATTCGCTAAGCGGATCGCTTTAAAACGACGACGTTTTTCTTGTTCGATCGGCTTCAAACGTAAATCGATACATTCAGCCAGAAGTTGATACACCATATTACGCATCACACCGCGTAAATTTTTGCTGTAACAAAAAACATCCACGGATTCTGGTGGTAAAGCATCTTGGTGCATTTTTCCAAGCACCGTCTTCAAAGCATCCAGCATTGCGGTCTCACCTTGGAAATGAAGCGTACGCACTTCATGCCAAGAATTTCGATAAACCAAATCAACACTTCCGACTAAGCTTTTACCTTCTTCACCAAAACTGAAAATATCAGCATTTTTCAAATCAACTTTAAGCGAACGACCGCTTAGCTCTGACGTTGGGTCATTCTCAAAGTTAATAAACATTGCCAGTTGGCTTATTTCACAAGGACTAGCTAAAGCTTGCATACTCGGGCGACGTTTACGCAATGAGAAAGTATTACGTAAGTCACTCACCATTTGGTAAAACTTGTCGATATCAATTTGAGCATCACGTACAACAGAATGAAGGCGTGTTGACTCCGTGATAAGCCCATTAAAGAAAGACCAAGCCACAAGTTTACTTAGATATTCATGGTGCTCTAACGATGGCTGCCCAAGAATACGATGCGCAATCAAAGGCTGCTTATACAAATACCAACCAGCTTTATTAGTTTGCCCTTGGCGCACTTCAATAAAGCTTAAATCTGATTCGTGTAAATCTGGTGATATTTGCGGGTTAAGCAAGGTCACTTTACCAGGAAGCACTTCAAACGCAGCATAAAGCTTACGCGCAAGAATACTGATGTCTTGTGGGCTAATCGCGGAAGTGATGTCGTTACGTCGTGCAAACTGAATGAGGTTTCGATAACTCAGCATTAACGCATCAAGCAGCGCATGGTGCACCACTTTAACTTGTTCCACTTTCCAGTTGCGGCGATCATCTAATTCAACAATGGTCTCTGCATCCCATTGCCAAGAACGAGTCATTTCAATGAGTGCTTCTCTACGCCATGGAACGGAACCAATACCCGCTTCACGAGACAACTTTTCATGAGTCTTTAGATAGAAACAGCGTCGTACCAAATCTAAGCGAGTATGATCATTAATTCTTTCTAGGTAACGAGTTACCTTTTCTAGCATTAGATAGTAAGTATCCATGCCATACAGATCAGGTTCATCAGCAAAAAAACGGCGTTTAGTGTCGATACTGAGTAATTGGGTATGTGGATACTCCCAAGAGTAAGCCTCTAACAAGATAGCTTTCAAGACAGACTTATACGGAGAGTCGATACTTTTGTAGAGCTGCCACAGGTTAGAACCAAAGTATTCTTCTGCTGGGATTTGATTGAGTTTGCCAAAATCTATCCACTGCGAGCAATCAATGTAGTTATTACTACAAAGATCACTTACATATTCGTCGTAGCACTCTTCCATTTCAGGCGGGATAATTTGCCACAACAAACGCTGACCAGCTAAACGCACAGCTGAGCGATAAAATTCATCTAAAAGTAGTAAGTGTTGTGATGAACCGCAGTTATCACCGGTCATTTCCTCTGAATAATTTGAACGAAAACGTTCTTCATCCATCAAAAAGAAATTGGCTTCAACACCTTGGGTTTGAGCCCAATCGGTAATCAATAAACATTTGTTGGTGAGACTATCGCGAGTCGCACTGTCCATTTTAGGAGAGATGCACACCCAAATATCTAAATCGCTAGATGTACTTTGACCAATTGAAGACGTGCTACCCATGGTATACAGACCTAGAATTTCAGGCTGGTCATCTGTTGCAAGCTTTCCGCCCAAAGTCAATTCGGCATCTTCGACAAATTGCTTTTGGAATTCATTTAACTCGAAATTGTGAATTCCAAAAGGAACGTTGTGGTCGTAGTAACCTGGGATCATGGGGTGGTTAAAATGAAAAAGTGCTGGTATCAAATTGAATACACGCTGACTTTGTAAATCCATCAATGCCAACGCACGATCAATGCATTGTTGATTTAGATTATCCAATCGTTGAATTAAAGTCTGAATGTAAGCCTGCAAGGTAAGTCCTTGGTTTGAGAGTAAATACACTTTCTGTTTAGTTACCAATCAAAAACGGCAACAAAACGTGATCAATCTAACACTTTTAAGCTTATCGGTAAAGAAGAGGAACCTACGGGCTAACGTGTCTTTTCACCATAAAGAATGAGATATCACGATCACGTAGTGTCCTCTTTATTCTCTATTTCTAATAATAGCCCATGTTTCAAATGAGATGCCAATCACACTATTTTGGTGAACTTATGCAAATCATATATCTATCAAAGTCAGCATCGATCAAACAGTAAGAATTTTCACCTCACAGTGGTAGGATTAAGCAATCAAAGAACTCATATCGGAAACACCATGACAAATTCAGCACCTATCCGCATTGCAACCAGAAAAAGCCCGCTAGCCCTTTGGCAAGCTTACTACGTAAGAGATGCGCTTCAAGCTGCTCACCCTGGTTTAGAGGTTGAGTTAGTCACAATGGTGACCAAAGGCGACATCATTCTTGATACGCCATTAGCTAAGGTTGGCGGTAAAGGGCTTTTTGTTAAAGAGCTTGAAGTTGCCATGCTAGAAGGCAGAGCCGATTTAGCCGTACACTCAATGAAAGATGTACCTGTCGACTTCCCAGAAGGCTTAGGTCTTGTCACCATCTGTGAGCGTGCAGACCCGCGTGATGCTTTTGTATCAAACACTTACAACAACATTGATGAGCTTCCACAAGGCGCAACTGTCGGTACTTGCAGCTTACGCCGTCAATGTCAGCTACTTGAAGCTCGCCCAGACCTAATCATCAAGGAACTTCGTGGTAACGTAGGAACTCGTTTAGGTAAGCTGGATGATGGCCAATTTGACGCTATCGTTTTAGCCGCTGCTGGTTTAAAGCGTTTAGATCTAGAAGAACGTATCCGCAGCTTTATTGAGCCAGAACAGTCACTTCCCGCTGTTGGTCAAGGCGCTGTTGGCATTGAATGCCGCTTAGACGATGAGCGTCTAATTAAGTTGTTAGAACCTCTAAACGATAAAGACACCGCTGACCGCGTGCTATGTGAACGAGCGATGAACCTTACTTTAGAGGGTGGTTGCCAGGTTCCAATTGGCAGCTATTCATTACTTGAAGGTGAAGACGACATTTGGCTACGAGCACTAGTTGGAGAACCTGACGGTTCAAAAATCGTTCGAGGTGAAATCCGTGGTTCACGTAAAGATGCTGAATCTTTAGGTGTGACACTAGCTAACCAACTCCTCAATGATGGCGCAAAAGAGATCTTAACTAAACTTTACGCAGATCACGATTAATCATGACAGTGTTGGTAACGCGCCCTGGAAAACAAGGGCAAGCACTTTGCCAACAATTAGCGGATGAAGGTATCCAAGCGATCCATCATCCGCTTATTCGTATTGCCGATAATCAGAAAGTAGATAATTTTCACCTCCAGTTAAAAACAAGCGATCTAATCATCGCTGTCAGTCAACATGCAGCAACCTCCGCACAAAATATTCTCTCTTTATCAGCTGATATATGGCCATCACACCCTCTATATCTTGCCGTTGGTCAAAAAACCGCACAGATTTTAAGCAAACTTTGCGAGCAACCCGTAAACTATCCAGAAGTCAGTGATAGTGAACATTTTCTTCAACTCAAAGAACTCCAAGATGTCGAAGGTAAACGAATTACCATTCTTAGAGGTAATGGGGGTAGAGAACTCATAAGAGACTCACTTCTCAGCAGAGGAGCAACCGTCACTTATAGTGAGACTTATCATCGAGAATATATTCCAATAACTGATCGCAATATTTTTAAAGATTGGATTCAATGTGGTATTTCAAAAATAGTCATCACTAGCCAGGAACAATTGGAATATTTAATGTCCATAACTCCTAAAGATGACATTCATTGGCTACAAGGTTGCCATTTATTCGTACCAAGCCAACGCATTGCTAATCGAGCACAACAATTAGGCTTCTCTAAAGTCAACAATACTTTAAGCGCAACTAATCAAATATTACTGGCTGCTCTCCAGCCATAGCTAGAATAGGAAATCAGTATGACAAGCAAAAAAAATAATGACCAAATTGTCCCTGAACAAAAGAACGAAGTTTCAGAGCCAAAGCAAGATAACGCTACTGATTCACCAGAAAAGAGTTCAGTGGAAGATGTTGTAGAGTCATCTTCAGCCGAAACTACAGAAGACACACAGGTTGAGAGTCAATCAAAAACAACAAGCCAAAAATCACAAGATTCAAAGCAAATAGAGAAAGCAGAAAAACAAGGTAAGCGAGGAGTAAAACTCGGTGCTATAGCTATAGCAATCTCAATCATCTTTAGTGGTGGTATTGCTTTCCAGATGCAGCAACAAAATAGTTTGCAAGCAGAACAAATCACAGCATTACAGAACCAACTAAAAACGACTCAGTCAGCGCTAAATCAAGAATTAGAAAAGACAAAACAAGAAACCATTCAACAAGCATCAGTTACTGTAGAAAAAACTCAGGTTGTTTTGTCTCAACAGCAAAAAAGCATCGAGAGCCTTCAAGTTGCGGTAGCCGATGTAAAAGGACGTAGACCAAATGATTGGTTACTTGCTGAAGCCGATTATTTGGTAAAACTCGCTGGGCGCAAATTATTCTTAGAACATGACGCAGTCAGCGCAACAAAGCTGATGGAAAGTGCCGATCAACGTATTGCAGCATTAAATGATCCCAGCCTAGTAACCCTTCGCCAATCAATGGCTAACGACATTACTAAATTGCGCACCATTCCGCTTATTGATAGAGATGGTTTAGTCCTTCGAATTACCAGCCTCCAACAACAAATTGATGGATTGCCATTAGCGAATGCTATTCTCCCGGACGCACCAAAAGAAGCGAAAGAAGCGGTATCGCAAGATATCAATGATTGGCAAAATAATTTGATGACTTCAATGAAGGATTTCTCTGAAAACTTTATTACTTTCCGTAGCCGAGAAGGCAATGTAATCCCACTGCTTTCACCTGAGCAACACTTTTACCTACGTGAAAATATTAAAGGTAAATTAGAAACGGCTATTCGTGCAGTCTACAAAGAACAAGGTGACATCTACACAACGGCTCTAGCCACAGCTAATGAGTGGTCGACGGCTTACCTCAACCAAGATGATCATGCCGTTATTGAATTTGAAAAAACTCTTAACCAATTAAGTAAACAAAACATTTCGGTGAAATACCCGGTTAAACTGGAATCGCAGAACGACCTATCCAATGTTATTCGTGAACGTTTACGCCGTGAAGTAACCACCATGACTTCGGAGGAGAAATAATGATTCGTTGGATTTTTCTTTTTCTAGTTCTTGGAGCTGGTCTATTTGCAGGTACTCAATTTTCTGGTCAACAAGGCTATGTATTAATTTCTATTTCTAACCAAACTATAGAAATGAGCGTAACCACCCTTGTGATTTGTATTGTTGCCCTACTCGCTATTTTGTTCGGACTTGAATACCTATTTAAAAAGCTAATGTACGCAAGTTCAACAACCTGGAATTGGTTTAGTGTAAGAAAGCTAAAACGTTCAAGACGCTATACCAATGAAGGCATTGTGAAATTAATTGAAGGCGACTGGAAAGCAGCTGAGAAGAAAGTTACTCGCTGGGCTAACCATCATGATATGCCGTTGCTCTGCTATCTTGTCGCTTCTGAAGCTGCTCATGGGCAAGGTAACAACAGCAAGCGCGATCACTACCTAACACTTGCTAGTCAACAAGATGATTCATTGCTAGCGGTTGAGCTAACTAGAGCAAAACAACAGATTGCTGAAGCAAACTATGAGCTAGCATTTGATACTCTTTCAACGCTAAAAAGTAATTTCCCCAATAACCCTGTCGTTCTTAATTTACTTAAAACAACGTACATTAAGTTAAACCTCTGGCAGCCTCTTATCGATTTAGCACCTAAACTAGTGAAGCAAAATCAACTCACGAATGAAGAACACGCAGAGCTTAACCAAAAAGCTCAATGTGGCTTGTTATCAGAGATAGCGCAGCAGCAAGGAAGCGAGGGGTTAATCAGCCATTGGAATAAGCTACCTAAGAAGCAAAAGCAGAACGATCACCTCATCGCTTGCTTTGTGAAACAGCTAATTGCTCGTAAAGCGGATTCCGAAGCATTTACTGTTATCAAAGAAAGCTTGAAGAAGTCTGATATTCCTGCCTTATACGCTCTATTGCCAGAGATGAACTTACCGGATCATCACCCTGTCGTCGTGATGTTGCAAAATACGCTTAAGAAAGAAGCGAACAATGCGGGCGCTCATAGTGCACTTGCTCAATTTTATTTACGTGAAGAGAAGTGGACTGATGCGCAGACTCACCTTGAGAAGGCATTAGAGATTCGTGCAAACGTTTCTGACTACGGCTATTTATCAGATGCACTAGAGAAGCAGAATTTAACTAAAGCGGCTCACGAGGTATCTCGTAAAGCATTAGAACTAATACAACCAGCGTAAACAGCTAAGCTATAAAACATCTAGCCGACGTTAAACGTCGGCTTTTTTATATCTACGATTCAATAAGTATTTATCCGTTTCTCATTTTATTGACGGTAAAAGTCGCACTCAAATAGCTAAATACTTTAAAGTTAGCAGAGTAAGCGTCAATAAATGGGTCAAAGCATATCTCGATAATGGCTTTGAAGGACTTCAAGAGAAACCACATTCTGATAGACCCCACCGCCTAACAGACGAGCAAAAATCACAGCTCAAAGAATATGTTATCGAACATGCCGTAAATGAGAGTGGCGGTCGTCTTCAAGCGAGAGACATTAGGCTCTATATAGAAAGCAACTTCAATACATCATATAAAAGTCGGCGCTCTATCAGTTATTACATGACATAGGCTTGAGTTGGGTTACTACTCGCTCTAAACATCCTAAGCAGTCAGTTGAAGCTCAAGAATCTTTTAAAAAATTCCCAATAGACACGATCCTTAAGACCCTTGGGCATACCCACCTACAAGAAGTGCTTGTTTGATTTCAAGACGAAGCGAGATTTGGTCAACGGAATTCCACAACGAAGATTTAGGCTAAAAAAGGAACTCGTGGCTTAGAGCCATTCAACAGCAATAATTTGCATACGCTTATTTGTTTGGAGGCGTTTGTATCAATACGGGCGAAGCTGAAGCGATGGTTTCTCCGCTAAGCAACATGGCAGCAATGACGAAGCACCTTGAATTGATCTCAACAGCGACACCTGCTGGTAAACATTCCGTGCTTATAATGGATCAAGCGAGCTGCTATCAAACACACTTAGCCAATCATTTTAAAAACATCACGATAATTCATATCCCACCATATTTACTAGAATTAAACCCGACAGAGTAAGTTTGGTAATGGCTTTGTCAGTACAAGTTAGCGAATAGGTGTTTTACAAACTATAACGATATAATGAACTCAGTGTGCAATGCTTAAACAGCTTTTGTGAAGATAAACGCAGAGTCCAATCTATATGCTGTAGAGATTGGACTCGATTGATAGGTTAATTAATGGAATTGGTATAATAAATGATTATCTGCTTTTCTATTTTTGTTGATGTATTTCATTAATCTTTTTCGGCAAGTTTTGCTTTTTCTATCATAGGTGTGATTGTTGAGCCTTGAATTAAAATAGAAAAAACGACAACTGAATAGGTCATCACCAGAATTATCTCTTTTACATCAATGAGTTTATCTGGGATAACCAGAACTCCTGATGGTATCGATAATGCCATAGCGAGAGCCAGCCCACCGCGTAATCCACCCCAAGTCAGTATCTTTATCGCCCAAGGGTTATATTGTCTGTAACGTTTAAACCCTAAATATGAAATATAGACACTTAGGTAGCGAGCTCCTAGGACTAAAGGAATTGAAAATGCCATCAATATCCAGTCTTCTTTATGAAAATCAAAAAGTAGCATAGACATACCGATCAGCAAGAATAGGACACCATTTAGGAATTCATCGACAAGTTCCCAGAAACTATCTAAATGCTCTTCACTTTCCTTCGAGAAGCCAATAAAACGTGTCCAATTTCCGATCATAATGCCAGAGACAACCATCGAAAGAGGTCCTGACACATGTATAACATCTGCAAACACGTACCCAGCCGTTGGGATACCTATTGTCAGCAACAGTTCCATTGAGTGATCATCGGTTGCACTGATTAGATAGTGGAATAGTAGACCTAATGCAAAGCCATAAACAACGCCACCTATTGCTTCTTGCGCGAATAAAATACTTACACTACCAACCGTTGGTGTTTCTGTGCCAAAAGCGATAGTGAAAATAGTTACAAAAATCACTAAACCGAAACCATCATTGAATAATGACTCTCCTTCGATTTGAGTTGAAATGCGTCTGGGCGCATCCAGTTTTTTGACAATGGCAAGAACGGCAATTGGATCGGTTGGCGATATTAATGAGCCGAACAACAGGCAATAGACAAAATCAAATTCGACTCCTATCAATCGACAAAATACATAAAGTACTCCACCAATAAAGAATGTAGAAAAGAGTGTTGCTCCCAATGCAAGAACCGTAATTTCCCATTTTTGATCTTTTAAATTGGGAAGCTTAATTCCTAATCCGCCTGCAAAAAGTAAAAAACCTAGAATCCCTTTAAGTAAGAAATCTTCGAAGTTAATGCTTGCTACTGTGTCATAGGCAATTTCGGAAAGTTGAAACCAATCGTTTTGTCCTGCAATTAAAATCAGTAATGACAGCATCATTGATCCTGCTGTAATCGCGATAGTTGTTTGCATCTTACCTATTTTGCTATTTATAAATGCAATGAGCATTGCTGCTGCAGAAAGGAAGCAAAGCGTATAGTAGACCGACATATTGAGCTCTTATTATGTAACAAATTATTACATAGGATTCTCATTTTTAAGAGAGTAAATAGCAACCACTTTTTGTCATGCTATTGTGAATTTGACTTATTAGTCTTTTACTAAATTAAAGCTATTTTAGACGTCTAGATTTCTACTTTTTATATGGTAGGATGGATGGATAACTAAAGGAATGAGGCTGTACTGTGGGAAGTAATATTAGACAACAAATTGTTGCTCAATTAGAACAGAGAATTTTACTGATTGATGGTGGTATGGGCACCATGATTCAGGACTACAAGTTAGAAGAGAATGATTATCGAGGAGATCGTTTTGCTGATTGGCATTGTGATCTTAAAGGTAATAATGACTTGCTTGTGCTTTCTAAGCCTCAACTCATCAAAGATATTCATAACCAGTACTTGGAGGCTGGGGCTGATATCTTAGAAACGAATACATTTAATGCGACTACCATTGCCATGGCTGACTATGACATGGAAAGCCTTAGTGAAGAAATCAATTTCGCCGCGGCAAAACTCGCTCGTGAAGCTGCAGATGAATGGACTGCTAAAACTCCAAATAAACCTAGGTATGTAGCAGGTGTTCTTGGACCTACTAATAGAACCTGTACGATATCTCCGGATGTGAACGACCCTGGCTTTCGGAATGTAACGTTTGACGAATTAGTAAAGGCTTATTCTGAGTCAACCCGTGCACTTATTAAAGGTGGTGCGGACCTAATCTTAATTGAAACTATCTTTGATACTCTCAATGCTAAAGCTTGTTCTTTTGCTGTCGAAACCGTATTCGATGAAGATGGTATTATTTTACCAGTGATGATCTCCGGTACAATTACTGATGCTTCAGGGCGAACTCTTTCTGGCCAAACAACAGAAGCTTTCTACAATGCTTTACGCCATGTAAAACCGATATCCTTTGGTCTTAACTGTGCATTAGGCCCGGATGAATTACGTGAATACGTAAGTGAGCTATCGCGGATCTCTGAATGCAGTGTTTCTGCTCACCCTAATGCTGGTCTGCCTAATGCTTTTGGTGAATATGACCTTACCCCTGAGGATATGGCAGAGCATGTTAAAGAGTGGGCTGAAAGTGGTTTCCTCAACCTAATTGGTGGTTGCTGTGGTACAACACCTGAACATATCCGTCAAATGGCTGAAGTTGTAGAGGGGGTAAAACCTCGTCAATTACCAGACATCCCTGTTGCTTGTCGGTTATCAGGCTTAGAACCTCTTACTATTTCAAAAGAATCATTATTCGTTAACGTTGGTGAACGAACTAACGTAACTGGTTCTGCGCGATTCAAGCGATTGATAAAGGAAGAGTTGTACGATGAAGCATTGAGTGTCGCGCGTGAACAAGTTGAAAACGGTGCTCAAATCATCGATATCAACATGGATGAAGGCATGCTTGACGCAGAAGCCTGTATGGTTCGTTTCTTAAACCTCTGTGCATCTGAACCTGAGATATCTAAAGTGCCTGTCATGGTTGACTCTTCAAAGTGGGAGGTAATTGAAGCGGGTCTTAAATGTATTCAAGGTAAAGGCATCGTAAACTCAATCTCTTTGAAAGAAGGCAAAGAGAACTTTGTAGAGCAAGCTAAACTTGTACGACGTTACGGCGCTGCTGTAATTGTGATGGCATTTGATGAAGTTGGTCAGGCTGATACTAGAGAACGCAAATTAGAAATCTGTACCAATGCTTATAACATCCTTGTCGATGAAGTTGGTTTCCCACCTGAAGATATTATCTTTGATCCGAACATTTTCGCTGTTGCGACTGGTATCGATGAACACAATAATTATGCAGTTGATTTTATTGAGGCTGTCGGTGATATCAAACGTGATTTGCCCCATGCAATGATATCTGGTGGTGTCTCTAACGTTTCATTCTCATTCCGAGGAAACAATTACGTACGTGAAGCTATTCATGCTGTATTCCTATATCACTGTTTTAAAAACGGTATGGATATGGGAATCGTAAATGCTGGACAGCTAGAAATTTATGACAACGTCCCTGAAGATTTACGAGAAGCAGTTGAAGATGTCGTTCTAAACCGTCGTGATGATTCAACTGAACGTTTGCTGGATATTGCGACTGAATATCTAGAACGCGCCGTTGGAAAAGTTGAAGATAAATCGGCTTTAGAGTGGCGTACTTGGCCTGTTGAAAAGCGTTTAGAACACTCTTTAGTCAAAGGGATTACTGACTTCATTGTTGATGATACAGAAGAAGCCCGCGTAAATGCTTCTCGCCCTATTGAGGTGATTGAAGGTCCCTTGATGGATGGCATGAACGTTGTTGGTGACTTATTTGGCGAAGGTAAAATGTTCCTGCCTCAGGTGGTCAAATCAGCGCGCGTTATGAAGCAAGCTGTAGCTCATCTAGAGCCTTTCATTAATGCCACTAAAGATGTTGGTGCAACTAACGGTAAGATCCTACTGGCGACAGTAAAAGGTGATGTCCATGATATTGGGAAAAATATCGTCGGTGTTGTCCTTCAGTGTAATAACTATGAAATTATCGATCTTGGTGTAATGGTTTCTTGTGAAAAAATCCTCAAAGTAGCCAAAGAAGAGAATGTCGATATTATTGGTCTGTCGGGTCTGATTACACCGTCTTTAGATGAGATGGTTCATGTGGCTAAAGAAATGGAGCGTCAGGGCTTTAAACTTCCGTTACTCATTGGTGGTGCGACGACATCGAAAGCACATACTGCTGTAAAAATTGAACAAAATTATTCAGAGCCAGTTGTGTATGTTAACAATGCATCTCGTGCTGTAGGCGTGTGTACATCCTTATTGTCGGATGAACTAAAACCGGCGTTTGTTGAAAAGCTAGAGTTAGATTATGTACGAGTTCGTGACCAGCATAATCGTAAAAAGCCAAGAACCAAACCAGTATCTTTAGAAAGAGCTAGAGCAAATCGAGTGAATATTGACTGGGTAAACTATACTCCTCCAGCTCCAGTTAACCCTGGTGTTCATATTTTCGATAACTTCGATATTAAGACGTTACGAGAGTATATCGACTGGACTCCTTTCTTTATGACGTGGTCGTTAATGGGTAAATACCCTGCAATTCTAGATCATGAAGAAGTCGGTGAAGAAGCTAAGCGTTTATATAAAGATGCAAATGAGCTGCTAGATCGAGTCGAGAAAGAAAAATTACTCGAAGCTCGTGGTATGTGTGCGATGTTCCCCGCCAATAGCGTTGGTGATGATATTGAAGTTTACACTGATGAGTCTCGTACTGAAGTGCTGAAAGTGTTGCACAACCTTCGCCAGCAAACAGAGAAACCGAAAGGTTTTAACTACTGCTTATCTGATTACATTGCACCAAAAGAAAGTGGAAAGCCTGATTGGATTGGTGGTTTTGCTGTGACAGGTGGCATTGGTGAACGTGAATTAGCAGATGAATATAAAGCGAATGGGGATGACTACAATGCGATTATGATTCAGGCGGTTGCTGATAGATTGGCTGAAGCTTTCGCAGAGTACTTACATAAAGAAGTGCGCAAGAGTATTTGGGGTTATGCACCGGATGAAGATCTAACAAATGATGATTTAATCCGTGAAAAGTACCAAGGTATTCGCCCTGCACCTGGTTACCCTGCATGCCCTGAGCATACTGAGAAAGGAACCTTATGGGAGTTAATGGATGTTGAGAAGGCAATTGATATGTCTTTAACAACCAGTTACGCCATGTGGCCTGGTGCTTCTGTTTCTGGGATGTATTTCTCACACCCTGACTCTCGCTATTTTGCTATTGCTCAAATACAGCAAGACCAAGTGGAAAGCTATGCTGATCGTAAAGGTTGGGATATGTTAGAAGCTGAAAAATGGCTAGGTCCAAACATTAACTAGTTTTACCTGGGATGATATCGCATAAAAAAGGGTTGCTAATGAGCAACCCTTTTTCGTATTGAAATATTTAATCTGAGACTAGTTTTCAAATAGCTCTTTGTGTAATTTTTGAATCGCAGAGCGAGAGACTGATTCATGTAGTAAGAAGCATAAATTATGCGGGCTTGCTCCATAGCAAATCATTCGCAAGTTGAAGTCTTCTAGTGTACCAAAAACTTGTTTTGCGTAACCTTTGCTTTCACTCATATTATTACCAATCAAAGCAACCAGACATAAGTTGTGCTCAATATCTACGGTACACAGTTCTTCTAGTTCAATTCTTGCCGATTCTGGTAGCTCAGGAGATCCGCCAGATGTATCTGTTTGATCTAGAGTTAAAGATACGCTGATCTCTGACGTGGTGATTAGATCTACCGAGATCTTATGCTTAGCGAGAATCTCAAAGACTTTGGCTAGAAAACCATAAGCATGGAACATATTGGCACTGCGTAAAGTGACCATCGTTTGGTTACAACGCAAAGCTAAAGCTCTAAATAGAGGGGAGCTTTCAACTTGCTGACGAATCCAGGTGCCGCCTTTTTCGGGCTCTTTAGAAGAACCAACGAAAACTGGTATTTGATGACGTAAAGCAGGAACAAGGGTTGAAGGGTGTAAAATCTTTGCGCCAAAGTTCGCCATCTCAGAGGCTTCACTAAAACTTATCTCAGGAATAGGAGAGGCTTTCGGGGCAATTCGAGGGTCAGTTGTATAGATCCCAGGAACATCGGTCCAAATTTCTAGCCCAGATGCTTGCACAGACTCCGCAATTAACGCTGCTGAGTAATCACTTCCGCCTCTACCTAATGTAGTGGTGTTTCCTTCGCTATCCGCTCCGATGAAGCCTTGTGTGACAACGACTTGAGAACGACACAAAGGGATTAGCTTTTCTGTTGCGAGTGATGAAATCTCATTTAATAGCGGTTCAGCTTTACCAAAAGCATTGGTTGTTCTTAGTACTTCACGAATATCAAAACGAACAGCTGGGGTGCCTCTTTCTCGTAAAATTTGAGCGAGAAGGTGAGTCGACATTAGTTCACCGCAAGCAACAAGATGATCGGTTAGTTTTGCACTCGACTGGAATGATGCAGCTTCTGCGGCGCTAGCGATGTTATCTAAAATTGAGTGAAGATCTTTTTCAACGGCAACTGGATCAGCAAGCTCATCCAAAATGGCGTGGTGAATTTCAGTTAATTGACGGAGCAATTCTACTCGGCGAGTTTTATCCTGAACACCATTGGCAAGTTCGACTAAAAGATTAGTCACGCCTGAACAAGCACTGCTCACAATGAGTTTTGTATTCGGGTTGTTTTCGATAATAGCAGCACAACGGCTCATTGATTCAAAGTTGGCAACACTTGTTCCACCAAACTTAGCGACATTAAAAGAACCAGCTACATTAATTGCGCTCACGATGTTTCTCCCACGACTTCCTAAATAAAATTACGGTTGGTAATCCAACATCCAATGTTTGAAGAGAGTTTTTGAGCAAATAGAGAGGTATTAATAGAATTGTAAACCTCAGAAGCTCTTCACCATATAGAAATGATGACAGTCGACGGGATTCAACCCAATCAACCGATAACGCAAGTCCACATGCTTGTATTATCTCGGCATTGCTCCCCCTGAATATTTTGTATTGGAAATGAGGTTCCACAAAATATCTGCCTGGGCAATGCTCCTCTTCTGCTTGATAGCCATTTCATTGAACGTTTTTGTGATAAGAATGTCAATCGGTAACTGAATATAAATAGTAAATTAAATTTAACAAGTTTGTGACACTGGTTTGACCTCATACTTACGGCTAATTGATGCCTGCGAAAAATTGTTTTAGTGTGGATATCTAAATCACTGACTCAGGGATGCACATGTCTAGTTTTCACTCTCCAAATTCTATCCAAAGCTTTATTCCTCCTCACCGCACGTTGATGGGACCAGGACCTTCCGATATTTCGCCTCAAGTTCTTCAAGCGCTTAGCCGCCCAACTATAGGTCACCTTGACCCTTTATTTATTGGCATGATGGATGAACTTAAGCAGCTATTGAAATATGCCTTCCAAACTGAAAATGAATTCACAATTGCTGTCTCTGCGCCAGGTAGTGCGGGTATGGAAACGTGCTTTGTTAACTTGATAGAACCAGGTGAGAAAGTCGTAGTTTGCCGAAATGGCGTCTTTGGAGAACGCATGCGTGAAAATGTAGTGCGTTGCGGAGGTGAAGCCATTTTAGTTGATGATGAGTGGGGCGCTCCTGTTTCTGTTGAAAAGGTCGAGCAGGCATTAAAAGCTAATCCTGATGCAGTTGCAGTTGCATTTGTTCATGCAGAAACCTCTACAGGCGCACTCTCTGATGCTGAGGCTATTTCTCAAGTTGCAAGGCAGTATGATGTGCTTTCTATCGTTGATGCAGTAACTTCTCTTGGTGGTGTGCCTTTACTTGTTGATGAATGGCAGTTAGATGCAGTTTATTCAGGTAGTCAAAAATGTTTGTCGTGCGTGCCGGGGTTATCTCCTGTGACCTTATCTAAAAAAGCCGTGGATAAAATTCAAAAGCGTGAGACCCCTGTACAAAGTTGGTTTTTAGACCAAAGCTTAGTCTTAGGTTATTGGAGTGGAGAAGGGAAGCGCAGTTACCACCACACGGCTCCAGTAAATAGTTTATACGCTCTACATGAATCCTTAGTTGCGCTTAAAAATGAAGGGCTTGAGCAAGCATGGGCAAGGCATCAAAGCATGCATAACAAGCTAAAGGCTGGGCTTGAAAAGCTCGGCTTTACGTTTGTAGTAGCAGAAGGAAGTCGTTTACCTCAATTGAACGCTATTTATATACCTGAAGGGATTGATGAAGCTAAAGTCAGAGGGGATCTACTTGAGCAGTACAACCTAGAAATTGGCGCAGGGTTGGGCTCATTAGCTGGAAAGGCTTGGCGTATTGGTTTAATGGGCTATGGCGCGAGAAATGAAAATGTGTCTCTATGCTTGAGAGCGCTAGAGGAAGTCATGAACTAACTGGTAACTAGGTGATTTATCTATTTACATAGTTAGTGTTGATAAATAGATACGTAACTTAAATATGCTAGCCAGTAGAGTTGCCTCGTTGAAAGAAAAGCCCTCCTTACTAGCCATAGAGGAAGGGCTTTTTTGTATTATTTAGCCGTTGATGCAGCCGTTGATGCAGCCGTTGATACTGGTTGGTATTGTATTTGAGAGAAGTCTTTTAATGGAAATAAAAACTCCGCTTCGTTACGTATTTGTTCGGCTTTACTTAGCTCTCCCAAGCCTTGATAAGCTAAGATCAAGTTACTGTAGAACGCGGGTCTAGGCTTACTTTTTATAATTTGTAATGACCAATCAATGTACGGCTGAATTAGCTCTGGGGCGTTTTTATACAAACCTATATTTAAATAAGTACTATAAACATCCCAATCAAATCTATCCTTCCAAACTACTGGGTTGGTGACTTGCTTCAGGATATCTGGGTTTTTTGGGCGTGATTGCTCAAATTTGGTCAATATATAATTCGTGTGCAATGCACTTAGCATGTAAAAGCCAACAAGTATTGGCAGGACTAAACTGGTTACCCGAAATGTTGTTTTATTAATTACACCAAAGCTTTTTTGAGAATAGCGTGAGACGCGTTGATCAACCCAGTAAAGTAAAATGATGAAAGTAATCCAATGAATGGCAGAATGATAAAATGGGTATTCAAGTTGAGAATGTAAAACAATAGGGATGAAAAGAGCCAGCATGGCTAATCGAGTCCCTTTACTCGCACTAGAAATTCTAACAAGCACCAATCCAGCTGCGAGAAAAATACCAATTAAGGGTAAAACTCCGCCTTCCGCACCCCAATACAATAACTCGTTGTGAGGGTGATCCATTGCGGGTAAGCCAGGGTGATAGTCATTGTTTAATTGGTGTTGTCGCGCGGTATAGAGTGTGTATTCAGATTCAAATTTACCATAACCATAACCCGTTAATGGTTTTTCTGTCAGCATATCGAGAGCTTGGGGAAAGGTGTAAGCTCTTGGGCTCTCTAAATGAGCTCTCTTAGATGCTAGGCTATCCCCTGTGTTTATAACAACAAAACCAATGGTAATCCCGATAGCTGCCGAGATGCACCAACCCAGAAAACGTTTTGTTGTTGAAAAACGATATAAATACGGAAGAATCAATAACCCACCAATGACGCTTGCAAGCCAACCAGTGCGAGATGCAATTATGATTAATAGAGGAATAGTAATTGTTGGAATCAAGTAAAGAAGAGTGGATTCACTGAGTTTATGGTTATATTTGTGGGGCTGTCTTGCCAACAAATAAGCGGAAAGCACGAGACCTGTAGCAAGAAAACTTGCCATTACATTCGGCTGTTGGAAAATACCATAAGGTCTATTACTTATGGTGTTATAGCCAAAGATATTGCCTGGTTCTAGATAGAAAAATTGAACATAGCCAAAAAGAGCTTGTAGTAAGACGCCTAATACAATGAACCACAAAAGGCGTTGTTTATGCCTATTGCTGAAATGAAATTGTTGCAATAAAACAAAGAAAACAAAGCCGGTCCACAGCCCTATTAACCGACCTGCTGCTCCTGAAATATCAGCGTTACTATATAGAAGTGGCGCCGTGAGTATGGTGCAGCTGATGAATAAACCTATAGTCAATTTGGTGTAGCGAATTACACGGTTTGTTGCCAGTTGATAAAAGCCAATAGCCAGGCTTAAGCTGAGTGCTAACCAAGTGGTTGGATTAAAAGAGAGTGCTAAGCCTGAACCTCCAGGGTTAGGCATGAAAAAATGCATAGCAAGAAGAAACACTACTGCTAAGGAAGCAAGAAATACTCTATTCAAAGGAAGTGCTTGAGTATGATTATCTAACTGCGTCCCGCTTTTATGTATTGTGACCATATATCCTAACCTTGGAAAAAGAAGAGCTTGCCTTATCAAGCAAGCTCCACACACTAACATTTTTTGCGATTGCTCGCTGTCGGAGATTTACTCTCGACGATTATAGCTTTTTATAACTTTAACATGGGCTTAAGAAATCGAGCTGTATGAGAACCTTCGACTTGCGCCACATCTTCAGGTGTTCCTGATGCAATGATTTCACCGCCGCCTTGTCCACCTTCTGGACCTAAATCAATGATCCAATCTGCTGTTTTGATTACATCTAAATTATGCTCAATGACGACAACAGTATTCCCATGATCTCTAAGCCTGTGTAAAACCACCAACAGCTGTTGAATATCATGGAAGTGTAACCCTGTGGTTGGTTCATCCAAGATATAGAGTGTTTTTCCTGTATCGCGTTTGGACAGTTCTCGTGCCAGTTTGACACGTTGAGCTTCTCCACCAGAAAGTGTTGTTGCCGCTTGACCTAATCGGATGTAAGAAAGTCCTACATCCATTAGTGTTTGTAATCTTCTAGCTATTACCGGAACTGGTTTGAAGAACTCATGTGCATCTTCGACAGTCATGCCTAATGCTTCATCAATGGTTTTTCCTTTGTATCTTACTTCTAAAGTTTCTCGGTTATAGCGTTTACCTTTACAAACATCGCAAGGCACATAAACATCAGGTAAAAAGTGCATCTCTACTTTTATGACGCCATCGCCTTGGCACGCTTCGCATCGACCGCCCCTTACATTAAAGCTAAATCTTCCTGGTTTATAACCGCGAGAACGAGACTCTTGAGTTCCTGCAAACAATTCTCGGATTGGAGTGAAGATTCCCGTGTAAGTCGCTGGATTTGATCTGGGCGTTCTGCCTATTGGACTTTGATCGATGTCGATAACTTTGTCGAAGTGCTCTAACCCTTTCATTTTTTTATAGGGAGCCGGCACTGCCGTGGTAGCACCATTTAATTGAGTATGTGCAACCTTAAAGAAGGTGTCATTGATTAGAGTAGATTTACCCGAGCCCGACACGCCAGTGATACAGCTAAACAATCCAACAGGTATTGTTGCCGTGATCTCTTTTAAATTGTTACCGGTCGCTCCGATGATCTCGACCACTTTTTTCTTATCAATCGGTGTTCTTTTTTCTGGAATAGCGATTTCTTTTTTACCACTGAGATACTGACCTGTCAGTGAGTCAGGGTTTTCCATGATTTCAGCCATTGTCCCTTCAGCCACTACATGACCACCATGCACACCTGCTCCCGGACCAATATCAATGACGTGATCTGCGCATCTGATAGCGTCTTCATCATGTTCAACAACTAATACAGTATTACCAAGATCTCGAAGGTGAACTAATGTTTTTAATAAACGCTCATTATCTCGCTGGTGGAGACCTATGGAAGGCTCATCTAAGACATACATTACCCCCATCAATCCCGCACCAATTTGGCTCGCTAAGCGAATTCGTTGAGCTTCACCACCAGATAAGGTTTCCGCACTTCTCGAAAGGTTCAGGTAATTTAAGCCAACGTTAACGAGGAAGTGCAGGCGATCATTAATCTCTTTCATAATCTTTTCTGCAATCTGGGCTCGCTGACCTTCTAGTTCCAATGTTTGGAAGAAGTGCAGTGCATCTGCAATGCTCAATTCTACAATTTCAGGTAAAGCGGTATCTGCAATAAAAACATTTCTAGCTTCAACTCTTAATCTTGTTCCGCCGCAGCTAGAACAAGATTTTGTCGAAATGTATTTGGCTAAATCTTCACGAACCGAGCTCGATTCGGTGTCGTGATAGCGACGCTCTAAGGTATTTAGAATGCCTTCGAAAGGATGTCTTTTGACGCGAATGTCACCACGGTCATTGATGTACTTAAATTCAATATCAGTACGGCCAGATCCTTTTAATATGATGTCTTGAGTTTTCTTTGGTAGCGAAGAAAAAGGAGCAAAAAGATCAAATCCGTAATGCTCAGATAAAGAGGTGAGCATTTGGAAGTAGTAGTAATTTTTTTGATCCCAACCTTTAATTGCGCCTTCTGCAATACTTAGATTTTCGTCAAGAATGACTCGGCTTGGATCAAAATATTGCTGAACACCTAAACCATCACAGGTACCGCATGCTCCGGCTGGGTTGTTGAAAGAAAAGAGCCTTGGCTCCAATTCTTGCATGCTATAACCGCATTGATTACATGCAAAATTAGCAGAGAAGACAATCTCCGGTTGGTCGGTTTTATCCATCCAACCAGCGACTGCTATTCCACCAGACAGCTCTAGTGCTGTTTCAAAAGATTCTGAAAGTCGCTGCTGTAAATCAGGGCGCACTTTAAAACGATCAACAACCACTTCTATAGTATGCTTTTTATGAAGTTCTAAGGCTGGTGGATCGGATAGATCGCAAGTTTCCCCATCAATTCGAGCGCGAATAAAGCCCTGAGCGGCAAGGTTTTCGAGCGTTTTAACATGCTCACCTTTACGTTCTTTCACAATCGGGGCGAGCAACATCATTTTAGAACCTTCAGGAAGTTCTAAAACTTTGTCTACCATTTGACTTATGGTTTGCGCTGCTAAAGGAGTGTGATGTTCAGGGCATCGAGGCTCACCAACTCTTGCATAGAATAAACGTAAGTAATCATAAACTTCGGTTATTGTACCAACCGTTGATCGCGGGTTGTGGGATGTTGACTTTTGTTCGATAGAGATTGCTGGAGATAAGCCTTCAATGTGGTCGACATCGGGTTTCTCCATGAGAGATAAAAATTGGCGAGCATATGCTGAAAGGGATTCAACATATCGACGTTGCCCTTCTGCATAGAGGGTATCGAATGCCAGTGAGGACTTACCAGAACCTGAAAGACCCGTGATAACAATCAGTTTATCTCGGGGTATTGTTAGATTAATGTCTTTAAGGTTATGCGTTCTCGCGCCTCTAATTTCTATTTTATCCATCTCTACCGACCCTGTGTTTTTAGTGGGTAAAGTATTACATAGTGTGAGATTTGTGCAAAGTTTTACTGGATAAAAAAACAGTAAAAAGAAAGGCGACCTTTAAGGCCGCCTTCTAATTAAATATTGAAGTCGTTGTTTACGCTTCTTTTTTTGTTGAATGCTTATCTAGCTCAACTTTCTTTTGATCTTTTTTATATAAGTTCTCAAAGCAGTAATTGGTTGCTTCGATGTAGCCTTCGACGCTACCGCAGTCAAATCGGTTGCCTTTAAATTTGTACGCAAGTACACAGCCTGATTGTGCTTGTTTCATTAGAGCGTCGGTTATTTGAATTTCACCGCCCTTACCTGGTTCGGTTTGTTCAATTAATTCAAAGATATCTGGGGTTAAAATATAACGACCAATGATAGCAAGGTTGCTCGGTGCGGTACCTTGTTCTGGTTTTTCTACCATATTTTCAACGCGATAAATATCGTCTTTGATCATTTCGCCGGAGATCACGCCATACTTGTGAGTTTCATTTTCAGGGACTTCTTGTACTGCAACAATTGAACAGCGGAAATGCTTATATAAAGCCACCATTTGCGCGAGAACACCTTGTTGTTCGTTTACACATAGGTCATCAGCTAAAACAACAGCAAACGGCTCATCACCTACAAGTTCACGTCCCGTTAAAATTGCGTGACCTAAGCCTTTCATTTCATGCTGACGAATATATGTGAAGTTAGCAACTTCTATAGTTTCTCGGATATTAACTAACAATTCTTCTTTGTTTGTACCGCTGATTTGATGCTCTAGTTCGTAGTTCGTATCGAAATGGTCCATGATAGAGTGCTTACCTCGACCTGTTACGATGCACATACCATTTATCCCAGCTTGAATTGCTTCTTCAACGCCATACTCGATGAGTGGTTTATTGACTACTGGCATCATTTCTTTTGGCATGGACTTCGTTGCTGGTAAGAATCGTGTACCGTAGCCTGCTGCAGGGAAAAGGCATTTTTTAATCATGGTAAGCTCTTTATCAATGGATTATTTTTATGTCTGAAATTCTAGCATATCCAATGTGAAATTTTCATGAGTATCAAAATCCCTTAATCCAATTAATGTTTACCTTGATTTAACTTTTATGACAGTAAATTCTGATTCGCCCATGCAATGGCTTGAACTCTATTTTTGACTGCAAGCTTTCTAAAAATCTGATAAAGGTGTGACTTGACCGTAAACTCACTAATAAATAAGTCATCTGCTATTTGAATGTTTGATGATCCAGCTTGTAAGCAGCGAAGTACTTGGAGCTCTCTGATCGTTAAATCAACATTTGTGGGGGTGGTGTTGGTATCCACAATGTTTCTGTAATAAAACAGAAGTTGGCTAGCTACTTGTCTAGGTAACCAGTTTTGACCATCTATAACGGCATGTAATCCTTTTGCGATATCCTGTTGATTACTACTGCTGTAAAACAACCCCTTGAGTATCCCAAAGACAATCAGTTCTGCAGTCGTTAGCCTTTTCGTTACATTAAAAAGAATGATTTCATAGTGCTTCCAAATTACTGGAAGGTTTTCATAGTGACTTAACAGGTTTTCGAACTGTTTGTGATCGACGAGAAGAATTCTATTTCTTTGTTTTTGGTTTACTAACAGGAGTTCATCTGGGGTAATTAGTTGTAATGGAACAGTCATGTGTTTCTTTATTTGATCCACATGCAAATAAACACTTTCAGGGTCTAAACATAAAAAATGAATAGTACGAGCATAACTGGATTTTTTCATTGAATTACCTTTCGATTAAGCAGTTATACTACGTTGGCATTCAATGTATTTATTCACTATATGAGATTGGATGACTTGCGTTGCATATCAATGCAAAAAGTAAATGTGTGGTTTGTTAGTTGGCGTTTGAGTTATACACCTCTGAAAATCATGATTTCTTAAGCAATTATTTTTTGGTTTGTGACAAGTATAGGATTGCGATTTATCAGCACAGGAAAGCATGTTATTCTTGTTCGCTAAAAATTTTATGACACTATGAATTTAGACGGAGCAAATCATGGCTAGCCGTGGAGTTAACAAAGTTATATTGGTGGGTAACCTAGGTAATGACCCAGAAATTCGTTACATGCCAAATGGTGGTGCTGTAGCGAACATTACTATTGCAACGTCAGAATCATGGCGTGACAAAGCAACAGGCGAACAACGCGAAAAAACAGAGTGGCACCGTGTTGCTTTATTTGGCAAATTAGCTGAAGTAGCAGGCGAGTACTTGCGTAAAGGTTCTCAAGTTTACATTGAAGGTCAACTTCAAACTCGTAAATGGCAAGACCAGAGCGGTCAAGACCGCTATACAACAGAAGTTGTTGTACAAGGCTTTAACGGCGTTATGCAAATGCTAGGTGGTCGCGCTCAAGGTGGTGCACCAGCTCAAGGCGGTATGGGTCAACAACAGCAAGGTGGTTGGGGTCAACCGCAACAGCCAGCTGTTCAGCAGCAGCAACAACAGCAATATAACGCCCCTGCTCAACCAAAAGCACCGCAGCAAGCTCCTCAACAAGCTCAGCCGCAATACAATGAGCCACCAATGGATTTTGATGACGACATTCCGTTCTAAATCCCACATTTTTATTTAAATGTAATCTAAGATTCATTGTTAAAAATGGAAAAGCCGCGTTCATCGCGGCTTTTTGTTATCCAAAGTTGTTCACGCTTTGTTTACAACTGCATCTATAGTATAAGTAGCAATACGGTATAGTATGAGTTGAAAGGATTTCGTTATTCATGAGATATACCCCTACGCTGAAGTTGAGCACAAGATTAGTTGCATTTGTCACTGTTATCGTTATTAGCGCAATGTTTATCCTTTTTATTGGAGGAACATTGTCTTTCAAACGAATAGGTCAAGAATACTTAAACCATTATTTGGTGGGTATTGTTGAAGTTGTAGATAAAGAAATGGAAGACCCCGATGCCGCCTATTCTATGCAGCGTTGGATGCCTAAAATGTTGCAAGCAAGTAACATTGTTGAAATGACCCTTTCGAACTCCACTGGCATCGTTTATCGGTTTAAAAACACCTCTCCTAGAATTGACTCAAATCGCCTTTATGAAGAAACATTTTCACTTGATCGTAATGAAGGCTACCAAATCTCATTTAAAGCGCTACCCCCATATATTGGTTACAGCTATTCATTAGAAGCCATGTGGTCAATTACCATCGCTGTTGCTTTGATTATTTTTTGCTTAGCTCGTGGTGTTCAATGGTTAAAAGAGCAGTTACTAGGCTCTGAAATGTTGGAAGAGCGCGGTCGAATGATCTTAGCTGGTCAAGTAGAAGCTCATGCTAAAGGTGATTTAAGAGAGTGGCCTTATACTGCTAGTGAAGCTTTAGATGTATTAATTGATGAGTTACAAGATGCTCGGCAAGAGCGTAGCCGCTTTGATACATTTATTCGTACACAAACCTTTCTTGATAAATTAACGGGTACAGCTAATCGTGTTCTATTTGATAATAAGCTTGAATCGGCATTACTAGAAAGTGGAGCAAGAGGCGGCATTCTCTTAATTCGCCTCGAAGAGTGGGAACAGATCTGCGAAGAAAATGATAAGCACGTCGCGGATGACTTTATTATTGAAGTAGGCGGAATATTATCGAATATTGTTCAGCGCTATCCTGATGTCATCTTTTCTCGATATTATGATGCAGACTTTGCGGTATTTATTCCCCATCAAGGCAGTAAAGATATTGCTGCTTTAGCGTCTCAATGTTTAAGACAGCTTGAAAAAGTCACACCTCCTCAACCATTAGATTCGGATAATTGGTGCCATATTGGGGTGACTATGTATTGGGAAGGTGAACGACATAGTTTAGTGATGGATGAAGCTGAAACTGCACTCAAAAGTGCACAATTAGAGCAAGTGAATAATTGGAGTCGTTACCCGAAGAAAAGCAAGAGTGAACTCGATAGAGGCAGCGTTCGCTGGAGAACATTGTTTGATACTGCATTACAACCGAATAATTTAGTTCTTTTCACACAGCCTTGTTACTTGCTTTCAAATATCAATCAACCAGTAGAGTTACATCAAGAGGTATTTGTTCGGATTCAAGACCCGGAGAAAGGTCTGTTGAAGGCTTCGCGATTTATGTCGGCTATTGAACAGGTCGGGTATGAATCTCAGATGGATAAGTCTATCCTTATGTTATTGCTCAATAAGTTGAAAGATTCACCTGAACCGATATGTTACTCTATAAATTTGAATGTCGTACCGTTTTCTAACAAGCGGTATTTCAAATGGTTTAGGAATGAGTTATTACAATTAACGACTGCAATGAGAAGCCAATTGAGCTTTGAATTTCCAGAAGGGCGCTTAATTCAACATCTCGACTATATGCGACCAGTTGTAAAAATGCTATCGGGCTTAGGGTGTACGGTAATTGTTGGTCAAGCGGGTAGGACGATTGTAAGCACCCACTATATCAAAGACCTAAAAGTTGATTATTTAAAACTGCATAGAAGTTTGATCAAAAAAATAGATCGTAGGCACGAAAATCAATTGTTTGTAAGTAGCTTAATTGGTGCATGTGGCACTTCATCGGCTAAAGTTATTGCTGTTGGGGTTGAAAATAAGCAAGAGCAAGAGACGTTAATTGAGTTAGGTGTACATGGTTCGCAAGGGCGATTTTTTTCGAAAGAGAGTCAAATTATACCAGTGCCTCAACCTGAATCCGTTGTTAAGTTAGGACGTAGAAATCGATGGCGAAAGAGTAGTAATTAGACAATGAACTTAAAATCGATATTAAACAAAATTAAACCTGCAAAGGGAAAAGGCCAAGCTCAAACGGTGATGGTTTTTCCTGATGCAATCTATGCGTCATCGAATGAAGAAACTTCCACGCCTTTAGTAACAACAGCTCAAAATGGTGATTGGGAGTCTGCTCTTGAATTGCAGTTAAAAAGTGAAGAGTCTCGAGGCGGTAAAGTTCGAATCATCCTAAGCTCAACTTTTTATCAAACATATCAAATTGAAAAACCGGAAATGCCAGAAAGTGAGTGGCCGGTCGCTCTTCCATTTCTCTTAAAAGACCTTATCAGTGAGAAAATTACGGATATTGTTGCCAACGCTGTGGCACTGCCTACAAGCAGTAAACTGCAAGTTTACGTTCTTCCGAAAAAGATTCTGAATAAACTCATTCATATTGTGACCGTCTCAGGTGTTGAGCTTGAAGACGTTGTGCCTGAAGATGAGATTTGGGGACATTCTGCAGGTGAATTATCTAATTTTATTTTACTCCAGCGTAGTAAAAATGGTCACTTTAAACTTGGTGCGTATGTAGAGCATACCGTTTGTTTCCAAAGAACCATTCGTAGTGTAACCCCTCCATTAACTGGTGTTGCATCGAGTGCGTTACAACTTGACGGTTTAGCACTTGAACTACAACGTTCAATTGACTACTTGTCTTCACAAATAAAAGGTACGCAACTTCATCAGCTTAAAATTTGCTGTGACGAAGAAGATGAAGATGAATTACAAAATGTATTAAACGACACTTTAAGCTCCAAGGTTTCTCGATTAACTGAGGTGGAAAGAGAAAGTTCTGGAAGCTTTCTCATTTCAATTGCTGAGACAATCTCAGAGACAAAGGTCAACTTATACCCAGCTCACCTTCGCCCCAAAAAAGAGTACTTCACGCTAACGAATGTTGTGGGAAGCTGGCTTGCGATCATTGTTGTGTCTCTAAGCAGTTATGCTTATGTGTATTTTGAAGCGGAATCATTAAATAACAAACTGGTTATTGAAAGGGCTGAATCTCGAAGCTTGAATCAACAAGTGAGTAAGTTGAAAGCTGAACTTGAGCAACATAAGCCTTCTCCTGAAAAAGTGGCAGCGGTTTCTCGATTAAAGCGTGAGATACAGTCGAAAAAAGACGCGCTAACTGCTGTGGGAGAATACGATGAATCTCAACAAATTGGTTATTCAGGTGTTATGACAGCATTGGCGCAATTAGGTCGGAATGATATCTCTATTGCTCATATTTATATGAATCACAATACGTTAGATTTAACGGGTTACGCTCGAAATGCAGATGTAATTCCTAATTGGGTTAGTCAGTTTAAAGGTCAAATGAACTTAGTCGGTCGAGCTTTTGAAACATTGAAAATAGGTCGAACAGAACAAGATGTCATTACTTTTGAGTTACGTACTCGTAGGGAGAAAAAGTAATGCAGCAATGGACAATTATCAGCGATAAATTCTTAGCTCTGAGTTCAAGAGAAAAGTGGCTAGTGACATTGTGTGGTGTCGTTGGCTTATCTTTGGTGTTATTCACCATGGTGTTAGAACCGGCTTATAAAAGTTTACAGGCTAATCAAATCGAACATCGAAACTTGGTTCAAGGCAACCAAAGGCTACAAGGTGAGCTATTAGTATTGCAGGCTAAGCTGAAAAAAAATCCCGATAAAGACATTGATATTGAATATAAAAAGTTATTAGTGCAAAGCCAAGACCTCTCAATGCAATTATCTGAAGTGATTGATGGACTTATTTCACCAACACAGATGACAGACTTACTTGAAAATGTTTTATCTTCAGGTAAGAAACTGAAGCTCGTTTCATTGGAGTCATTAAAGCCTGAATCCATCTCGAATAATAAATCCACAAGTGACCAGTCAGGGTACTTTCTTCACCCCGTACGTATGGAGCTAACCGGAAGCTATTTTGATATTGCGGCTTACTTGCAGGCTCTAGAGGCATTACCCGTTCGTTACTATTGGCGAAATTTCCAATACACGGTTGAAGAATATCCAAATGCTAAGTTAGTTTTTGAGGTGTACACATTGGGTACAAGACAGGAGTTTATCGGTGGTTAGAGTATTCGGATTGGTAGTATTGATGACCTCTCAAGTTGCATGGGCAGAACAGGATCCCACAGCGCCACTTGGGTGGATGACACCGAGTCAAACACAAGCCGTACCTGTACAAAAGAAAACAGTAAAACATCGATTGCCGACGTTACAAGGCATTGTTTGTAAAGATAAACTACCTTGTTACACCGTGTTGAATGATGAAATACTTTCTCAAGGTGAAACCATCCAAGGCTATCGAGTAAAAGAAATAAACTCAGAATATGTCACTCTGCAGAGAAATTCTAAACATTGGAAGTTAGAAATGTTCTCTTTAGATATTAAGAATAATTAAGGTTTGAGTGAAAAAATGCGAAAACTTGTCGTAGCAATAATAATCTCATCTTTAGCTGGCTGTTCAATGGGGCATCGTGATCCTGTTGAGATAAAAGAAGCCCTAAATGAATCTATTAATGAAGCTAATAGCCGCGCGCTCCAAGATCTTCCATCTTCAGTTCAAGATGACTTGATGCCTGAGTTTGAGGCGGATGCTGGAAGTGCTAATGCTGAGCTTGTTAAGCGTTTTCGAATTCAAGCAAAAGATGTAGATGCACGAACATTCTTTGCAAGTTTGGTTAAAGGGACTGAATTCAGTGCCGCGATTCACCCGAGTGTGTCTGGGCGAGTAACGGTAAATCTAACAGACGTAACACTTGATGAGGTCTTGAATGTTGTACAAGACATGTATGGATATGATATTGAAAAGCGCGGTAAAGTGATTCAAGTGTATCCAGCGGGTCTACGTACGGTGACGATACCGGTTGATTACTTGCAAGTGAAGCGTACAGGTCGATCGTTAACGACAATTACGACAGGTACCGTGAGTAACTCAGATTCAAGTTCTTCTAGTTCGAGCTCGAACTCTTCTAACTCATCGAATTCTTCATCAAGCAGTACTGCTACTGGCGGAACTGAAATTGAAACTACCTCTGAAAGTGATTTTTGGCCTCAACTAGAGAGAGCGGTTGCACAGCTTATAGGCTTTGGCGATGGTCAAAGTGTTGTGGTTACACCGCAAGCAAGTGTTATCACTGTGCGCGCGTATCCTGATGAGATTCGCGAGGTTCGTCAATTCTTAGGGATTTCTCAAAAGCGATTGCAACGCCAAGTAATACTAGAAGCCAAAATCCTTGAAGTCACTCTAAGTGATGGTTATCAGCAAGGGATCAACTGGACCAAGATGTTCTCATCTGGCGGTACTGATTACACCATTGGTGCAGGTTCAATTGTTAAAGATGCAGCAGGAGTGATTACACCAGGAAATCTACCAGGGCTAGATGCTATCGGGGCGGCACTTGGTGGCCAATCTAACATTGTAATTTCTAGTGGTAGCTTTGAAGCTGTGCTGAGCTTTATGGATACTCAAGGTGATTTGAACGTGCTTTCTAGCCCAAGGGTGACCGCTTCAAATAACCAAAAAGCCGTCATTAAAGTCGGTACTGATGAGTACTATGTCACCGATCTATCAAGTTCCGTAGGAAGTGGAGATAACGCAAATGTTGCTCCAGAAGTTGAACTGACTCCATTCTTCTCGGGCATATCTCTCGATGTAACACCACAGATTGACGACAAAGGGAACGTGTTCCTACATGTACACCCTGCAGTTATTGAGGTAGAAGAAGAAACGAAACAGTTGAATCTTGGTACCTCAACGGGCGACGTTATTTTACCGCTTGCTAAGAGCTCAATTCGCGAGTCTGACTCAGTAATTAGAGCCAGAGATGGTGATGTAGTCGTGATTGGTGGTTTGATGAAGTCGAATAATACTGAGTATGTATCGAAGGTTCCTTTTTTAGGTGATATCCCTGCTTTGGGGCATCTATTCAGAAATACGTCTCAAATTACTCAAAAAACTGAACTAGTGATCTTATTAAAACCAACGATTGTCGGTGTAAATACATGGCAAAAAGAGTTAGAACGTTCTCGTGATCTACTTCAGCAATGGTTCCCAGATGAAGAGTAGAGGTTAAGTCTGCTGAATGTATCAATCTCATTTTGGTTTTGAACGGCAACCTTTCGCTTTAACGCCGAATACCGATTTATTTTATGGATTACCTCCTCATTATGAGGCAATCCAAACGGTAATATCCGCGTTAAATATGGGAGAGGGGGTAATCAAAGTCACTGGCGAGGTAGGTACTGGTAAAACTATGGTCTGTCGAATGTTGGTCAATCACCTGCAAGCTTCGACAGCCCTTATTTATTTGCCTAACCCTGTTTTATCTGGTGCCGATTTACGACAAGCCGTCGCCAAAGAGTTGGGGTTAGTGACGAGCAATGAAATCACTGTGGTTGATGAAATCCAGCATAAGTTGATTGAGTTACACAAAGCAGGAAGAAGAGCGGTTGCCGTTTTAGATGAGGCTCAAGTGCTTTCTGATGAAGCCTTAGAAACATTACGCTTATTTGGAAATCTTGAGACAGAAGACGAAAAATTATTGCAAATCGTTTTACTAGGTCAGCCTGAGTTAGATTCAAGGCTAGAGGCTCATCACTTGCGCCAATTTCGACAAAGGATCAGTTTCAGTTCTAAGTTGAGGTCGTTAAAGCTTGATGAAACCGTTGCTTATATCAATAACCGTATTGAGAAATCTGGTGGGAGCGACGCTCTATTTGAGTTGAGCCAAAAAAAAGCAATTTGGCGTTCTTCAGGTGGAATACCGAGACTGATCAATCAACTGTGTCATAAAGCATTGCTACTTTGTTATAGCGAACAAAAAAATCAAATTGAAAATCAGCATTTATTTACTGCGATGCATGAAACGTATGATGTGGCTAAGCCGAAATTTAAAACCCCAGTATTGTGGGGATGGAATTAACTATGAGTGTTATTAACAACGCTTTATCTGAGCTATCAAAGAAAGATTCTTCATCTACGATTGAAGCTGCGGTAGTGCCTCCAGTAAAAGCTCGTTCACCGTGGGTTTGGATAGCAGCAGGCTTTGCCATTAGTTTAACTGTCGGTGGATGGGCAATCTCTCAATCACCCACTATTGATTATAGCGATTCAATTTCGAATTCAACTCATACAGAGTCGATAGAGCGAGTAGAAGATACTTCAAACCGTGTCATCACACCTGTCACTCAAAAAGTTATAGCACCCGCATCTTTACCTGAACCTCAAGAGATCGTATTAGGTGCAGAGCCAGTTAAAGCCGTCATCAAGGAAAATAAAGCAGCGAACCTTAAGCCGGTCACTGTAGAAAAAAAGAAGGCAGAACCTATTTCTAGCCAGCCACCTGAAAAAAGAAAAGAAGTGACACCTGTACTTGTGGCTAAAGTTGCTCAAAAAGAAACGACTCAGGTGAGCTCTCTTCCTAATACAACTAAGCCACAACAAGCGTCTGAAGTGGCGACAAGCACAGAGGATGAAAGCAATATTTCATCCGCAATCCTTATCGAGCAAGTAGAGCTTACACCTGAACAGTTGGCTGCGAATGCAATTGGTCGAGCAAAGAAAGCTTTAGATGGTAATGACTTACTTACCGCACTAACCAGCTATACAGAAGCATTGCGCTATACACCGCGTAATGAAGATGTGAGACAAAAGCTCGCCATTCTTTATTTCGGAAAAGGTGATACGCGTAAAGCTTACGAGCTACTACAAACCGGTATCCGTTTGAATAATGACAGTGAAGAGTTACGACTGGGCTTATCTAAGTTACTGATTAAGGCTAATCAGTCGGAAGCTGCTTTAAGCCCGTTAGTTCACCTTCCTCCTAAGCCAAGTAAAGATTACCTATCAATGCGTGCCGCTTTAAGTCAAAAAGCACAGCAGGAACAAATGGCTTTAGAAAGTTATCAAGAACTTGTGAATCTTGATGGAGATAATGCTCGCTGGTGGCTAGGGTTAGGAATACAGCAAGAAAGGCAGTTTGATTTAGCTGGCGCGACTCATTCATATAAGCAGGCATTAGTCAGAGTTGGAATTTCATCTCAATCGCAGAACTTCGTTCGTGACAGATTAAAAATATTGAAAGATTTAGAAGGAGCGGCGAGTGCAAATTAGATTAAGAAAGCGCCTTGGTGACTTATTAGTTGAAGAGGGGATTATCACTGAACCTCAAGTTCAGCAAGCATTGGCGGCTCAAAAAAGTACAGGTCGCAAGCTTGGTGATGCTCTCATTGAACTTGGGTTCTTATCCGAACAGCAAATGCTGACTTTCTTGTCTCAGCAACTCGATATTCCACTTATCGATTTAAGCCGAGCTAATGTCGATATTGATGCCGTACAACTCCTTCCTGAAGTACATGCTCGTCGATTAAGAGCGTTAGTCATTGGGCGTAATGGCGATACTTTAAGAATTGCCATGAGTGATCCTGCTGATTTGTTTGCTCAAGAATCACTCCTTGGGCAGCTTGGCGATTATGCTATTGAGTTTGTTGTTGCCCCTGAAAGGCAGCTAGTTGATGGCTTTGATCGCTACTATCGTCGAACTAAAGAGATCGCATCTTTTGCAGAGCAACTGCAAGCCGAGCACCAAGTAACCGAAGCTTTCGATTTTGATATTACAGATGAAGATAGTGACGAAGTTACCGTTGTAAAACTGATTAACTCTTTATTTGAAGATGCTATTCAAGTCGGCGCCTCTGATATTCATATTGAACCTGATGCTAATGTACTGCGACTGCGTCAGCGTATTGATGGCGTGTTACACGAAACACTACTGAATGAAGTGAATATTGCTTCAGCATTGGTTTTACGTTTAAAGCTGATGGCAAATTTAGATATCTCTGAAAAACGTTTACCTCAAGATGGCCGGTTTAATATTCGCGCCAAAGGTCAATCGGTTGATATTCGTATGTCAACGATGCCGGTGCAGCATGGTGAATCAGTAGTTATGCGTTTGCTTAACCAATCTGCTGGTTTACGAAAGTTAGAAGAATCTGGTTTACCTGCGGATTTACTCGTAAGGTTAAGATCTCAGCTACGCCGCCCGCATGGGATGATCTTGGTGACCGGTCCAACCGGTTCAGGTAAAACAACCACTCTTTATGGCGCTTTAACTGAGTTGAACCAAGCAAGTAAAAAGATCATTACAGCGGAAGATCCGGTTGAATATCGATTACCACGTGTCAACCAGGTACAGATCAACCCCAAGATCAACTTAGACTTCTCTAATGTGTTAAGAACTTTCTTACGTCAGGATCCCGATATTATTCTGATTGGTGAGATGCGTGATCATGAAACGGTAGAAATTGGACTAAGAGCTGCGTTAACTGGTCACTTAGTATTGAGTACTCTGCATACCAATGATGCTGTTGATAGTGCTCTTCGTATGATGGACATGGGCGCGCCTGGATATCTTGTTGCCAGTGCGGTTAGAGCTGTGGTTGCTCAGAGACTGGTTAGAAAAGTTTGTACCGATTGTAAAGTTGATGATGAATTAGATGAAGCGAGAAAACAGTGGTTGAATGTTCGTTTTCCTAATCAAGCATCGGCATCTTTTACCAAAGGACGAGGTTGTCAGAACTGTAATCTGACAGGATATAAAGGTCGAATCGGTGTCTTTGAAATGTTGGAATTAGAACATCACATGATGGATGCACTAAGAGCAAATGATGCCGTTGGTTTTGCCCATGCTGCTCGCCAATCTAAAAACTACAAACCGTTATTAGCATCTGCAATGGAGTTGGCATTACAAGGTATTGTTAGCTTAGATGAGGTGATGAACTTAGGTGAAGGAGATGCATCAGGCTCTGCTGATGCTATCTTGCTGTAGGAAGGTAAGTTATGGCAACGTATCGATATGTAGGTCGCAGTTCAGATGGAAGCCAAGTTTCAGGACAGGTTGAAGCTAATTCTGAAGATCTAGCCGCAGAGAGTTTGATGGGGAAAGGCATTATTCCCACATCTATCTCGCTAGGCAGCAGCGGCTCTATGCTGAATATGGATGTCTCTGCTTTATTTACTCCCAAAGTTCCACTGGAAGTGCTTGTACTATTTTGTCGGCAGCTATTCAGCTTGACTAAAGCCGGTGTTCCTCTTCTTCGCTCGATGAAAGGTTTAACGCAAAATTGCGAAAATAAACAATTGAAAACGGCTCTTGAAGAAGTGGTGGCTGAACTGACTAATGGACGTGGTTTATCTGCCTCTATGCAGATGCACCCGAAAGTATTCACACCTTTGTTTGTTTCAATGATCAGTGTGGGTGAAAATACCGGTCGACTTGATCAAGCATTATTACAGCTCGCGGGTTATTACGAACAAGAAGTTGAGACACGAAAGCGCATCAAAACCGCAATGCGCTACCCGACGTTTGTCATCAGCTTTATTGTCGTAGCTTTATTTATTCTTAATGTAAAAGTGATCCCGCAATTTTCTAGCATGTTCAGCCGATTTGGGGTGGATTTACCTCTCCCTACGCGAATTTTAATAGGCATGTCGGACTTTTTTGTTAATTACTGGGGGCTACTTGTTGGGATTATATTTGGCCTTATCTTTGCGTTTAAAACCTGGAAAGGCACAGATAAAGGCTTAGAAACGTGGGATAAATTCCGCTTAAAAATGCCAGTCATTGGCGGAGTTGTGAATAGAGCTCTCCTATCTCGCTTTTCTCGTACTTTTGCTTTAATGCTCAAAGCGGGCGTACCTTTAAATCAATCGTTGTCTTTATCAGCAGAAGCGTTAGATAACCGATTTTTAGAACTGCGGGTTCTAGAGATGAAAGCGGCGATAGAAGCGGGTAGCACCGTTTCTTCTACAGCAATTAATAGCGAAATATTTACGCCTTTGGTTATTCAAATGATTTCTGTTGGTGAAGAAACCGGTCAAATAGATGAGCTTCTGTTAGAGGTCTCAGACTTTTATGATAGAGAAGTAGACTACGATTTAAAAACATTAACAGCGAGGATTGAACCGATCTTGCTTGTTGTGGTTGCTGGCATGGTATTGGTTTTAGCCCTAGGTATTTTCTTACCAATGTGGGGAATGTTAGACGCAATTAAGGGCTAGGTTATCATTCTTGAACAGCGTCGAGCGCGATTTGTTATTTGGCTTTCATCCATCGTTATTTTATTAATGAGTTTTATGAGTGTTTGGCAATCTGTTGAAGAAGAAGCGACAAACACTGCCGTGATTGTTGCAAGCAAGCGGATCCTCGATAGAGCCAATTTATTCAAACAGCAATATTTACTAGATAGAAAGCAGCATGATATAGAGCCATTTAGTGGTGGATTGAGTTATAGCAAAACAGGGTGGTTACTGCCGATTAAAGATAACAAGCGTAGTTGTAGTTTTTGGCTTTCTCAGTTTTATCCTAAAACAGAAATTTTAGGGGTAGGCTTCCCTAGTATTGAAGATATGAGTGATCAAACGCAGTTTCATTGCCGTTACCATTATACAAAAAAATATCAAATCGATGTGCGGCTAAATCAAGAACGATTTAACGTAAAAGCCAATATATTGGCTTTATGATTTTTTGACAGTATTTTGATGTTTCTTATATGTCCGTAAATGTATAATATGTTATACCAATTAGATAAGTAGGTAGAAAATGATTAAAAATCAAAAGGGTTTCTCCCTTGTCGAATTAGTTGTTGTAATAGTTGTTGTCGGTTTATTGGCAGTTGCTGCACTTCCAAAGTTCTTGGATGTAACCGACGAAGCTAAAAAAGCAAGTATAGAAGGTGTCGCAGGCGGCTTTGCTACCGGCGTATTATCGGCACGAGCACAATGGGAAGCAGAAGCAAGACCTTCAGAAACTATTGGTGGCGAAGTTTACAATACGGTAAATTATGATGGTGTTGATTTTTGGTTAACAAGATCAAAAGATAGTGGCAATGTTGATACTGATTTTCGAGATGGCTACCCATGGGCATTGAATGAAAACTCAACTTCATTCCCTGGCAGTATCACAGATACGGCATGTGTCGAGTTAATGGATAATTTGCTACAAAATCCACCTAAAGTTGGTACTTTAACTGAGGTGGTGAATAGTGAGAATTATAAATATTCAGCGCAAGCGGATAGTGGGAATGCTTATTGCACCTATATTCAATTAGAAGGCAATACTGAGCACCAATTCGTTTACGAAATTAAAACTGGTCGTGTGACCGTAACTTTGCAGTAATCCTGCTTATTTTGAAACATAGAGAGAGTCCAACTATGAAAAAACAAGGCGGTTTCACCCTAATTGAATTAGTGGTAGTAATTGTTATTTTAGGTATTCTTGCAGTAACTGCAGCACCTCGTTTTCTTAACCTGCAAGACGACGCTCGAGCTTCATCTTTACAAGGATTAAAAGGTGCTATCGATGGAGCATCTGGTATCGTTTATGGTAAATCTGCAGTTGATGGCTTAGAGGCTATTTCTTCAGGATCTAATGTTGAAGGTATTGCTATCGCCTTTGGTTACCCAACAGCTACATCTGCCGGTATCGGTGCTGCTGTTGTAGGTCTTAATACGGACTGGGAAGATGTAACTAGTGGTGGTACTGGTACCATTTCATTTAGTTTCGATGGTACAGCTGTTGGTACAAGTGAGTGTATAGTTACTTACACTGAAGCTACTGGTACAACTGCAGCTTCAGCAGCTTCTGCAACAGTTACTTTGGGTACTGGTTGTAACGGTTAGGTTTTTAGTTGTAATAAAAAGGTCAGCATTTGCTGGCCTTTTTGTTATTGATCACACGATCATATTGTTAGTTAGCTGTATTCACTTAACTACTGTCTTATAATAAAATGAGCTCTGGTAAGTGGATGAAATATGAATAATAAACCGCACCAATATGGATTTACACTTGTTGAATTAATTGTAGTGATTCTTTTACTTGCTATTATTTCTGCGGTTGCAATCAGTCGCTTTGGTGGACGGCAGAGTTATGAGTTGTATGCGCTGCAAGAACAGGTCACCTCAGTTGTAAGACAAGTTCAACTTAATCGAATGCAGTCGAATATGGACATGTCCGCTTCTGGTGCTGAAGATTTACGTTTGATGGCTGAAAATAATTGTATTGGCTCCCAGAGTGCCTGTAATAATCCATTAGATACAAGAAGTGATGTGGTTGCTAATAACGACTACACATTTGTATCTTTGCCTGCCTCCAGTTTTTCTTCTCCAATTGAATTTAGCCTATTAGGCAATCCAGAGAATACCGCCTCTGCAGGTGTTCAAATTACCATCTCACCAACTAATAGTTCTAACAGTGTTTGGGTGTGTATTAATTCTCAAGGCTTTGTTTACCCGAGCAATCAGGTGTGCCCATGATAAAGAAAACTACTCAACGTGGTTTTACACTCATAGAATCAATTATTGTGATTGTGCTGCTGGGTTTTGCGATGCTTGCATTTTCAACTTTTCTCGCTCCACAGTCAGCACTATCTGGACAAGCAAATTACACAAACCGCGCTTCTGCTTTAGGTCAAAGTATAATGACTGATCTTTTAGCTCGAGATTATGGGACTGTGAGTAGCGGAACTCCTATTGATTTAGGTAGTAGTTATACTAATTTTAATGTTGATCTCTCCGTTGAGGATTATACGGTAGACTCTCTCCAACAAATTACCTTAACCATCACGGCAAGTAACAACCCGCCAATTACGATTGTGGCTTTTAAAGGGAATTACTGATGATAAGTAAAGGCTTTACCCTGATTGAAATGATCCTAGCAATTGTTGTCTCAAGTATAATTTTGCTTGGCGTAGCTAACTTTACTGAGCTTGGAATGAGAGGATATTTTGGTTCTGTTGAGCGTTTTCGTTTACAAACAGAAGCAAGGTTTGTCTTAGAGAAATTATCTCGTGAAGTTAGACATGCCGTGCCTAATATCTTTCCAGCAGCAGAAAATAGCGGTTGTATTTCATTTTATCCAATTGTGGATTCTGGTTTTTACGCGGTCTCTGGAAGTGATATTAATTTTCTAGTAAGTGATGCTGGTGCCACCAGTGCATCATTGCAATCCATGTCATTAGTCATTAACCCTACTCAGCCCCATACTGGAGTAAGTGGTGGTGTAAATAACGTATTTTCTCTCGGTAATATAACGTCTTTACCAGCAGGCGACTTCTTCACGATACCAAGTGGAGCCGTCACTCTTATTGGTGGCTCGGTTAGTAATCGTCATTATATTTTTGATGCTGATAATCTCGTTCAGTATTGTTTAGCGGCTAATAATTTAATGACTCGTAATGGAGTTACTATCAGTGATCGAGTGGTCAGCAATAACAGTGTACTAAACTACCAACCAGCGACAGTGCAGAGTAATGGCATTGTTGAAGTAGTCTTAGAGTTTGAAGAAAACAATGAATCTACGACGTTTGAGCAAGATATACAGGTGATCAATGTCCCGTAAATCAAATCAAGAAGGCGGCATGCTGATCATTGTGATTTTTATCATCGTGGTACTTGGCTTTTTAGCCACAAGTTTGAGTCGAACAAGTTGGTCAGATAATGATTCGAACACGCGAACCGTGCTTGGCACACAGGCTTGGTTGTTAAGCCACTCTGTTAATGAGTATGTCATGACTCAGTTTTACCCGAATCCTGATCCACTTGCCTCTTCTGCAGTTTCAACGGTATGTGTTAGTCCAATGTCTCCTGGAGTGGTTTTAGAAGCTAACTCTTTAGTAGCTAGGTCACCAATGAATTGCTCCCTTGATAGTTTAGCTTGTTCAAACCGTGGTGAATTAGATGGCTTGGTATTCTATGTTTTAGAGTCATCAGTTATTTGTGGTTCGGGAATTAGTACAGTTCAACGTAATCAAGAAGTATGGGTGAAGGAATAATAAAGTAATACATCACGACTGAGATACACTTGAGAAGAAGAAGAACCCTTAACTGTTGTGACATTCGGTATATACAAAGGTAATGATCGAGTGATCTTCCGTGGAGAAAGCGGGCTCATTGGTCAGTAATAAATATAAAATTTAGCTGTTAAGTAAGGAATCTGTCAGAAATTGCGGGTTTCAGTCCATGTTTATACTTCAATGCCTTGCCGTTACAGCAAGGCATTGGTACATTTAGTGCAATTTTTGTCTTCTAATTCTTGCAGGATGAGCGAAGAATATGTTTAAAAAACTTCGTGGCATGTTTTCAAACGACCTATCGATTGATCTAGGTACAGCCAATACCCTTATATATGTAAAAGGCCAAGGCATCGTTCTTGACGAGCCTTCCGTTGTCGCTATTCGCCAAGATCGTACTGGATCGGCAAAAAGTGTTGCTGCTGTTGGTCACGCCGCTAAGCAAATGCTTGGTCGTACGCCTGGTAACATTTCAGCGATCCGTCCAATGAAAGACGGTGTAATCGCAGACTTTTACGTAACAGAAAAAATGCTTCAGCATTTCATTAAGCAAGTGCACGACAACAGTGTTCTTAAACCAAGCCCACGTGTTTTGGTTTGTGTTCCTTGTGGTTCAACGCAAGTTGAGCGTCGTGCTATCCGTGAATCAGCATTAGGTGCTGGTGCTCGTGAGGTTTACCTTATCGATGAGCCAATGGCTGCAGCGATTGGTGCTGGCCTACGCGTATCTGAACCAACAGGTTCAATGGTAGTTGATATCGGTGGTGGTACGACTGAAGTTGCCGTTATCTCGCTAAACGGTGTGGTTTATTCGTCTTCTGTACGTATCGGCGGTGACCGTTTTGATGAAGCAATCATCAACTACGTTCGTCGTAACTACGGCAGCTTGATTGGTGAAGCGACAGCAGAGAAGATCAAACACGAAATCGGTTCAGCTTATCCTGGCGATGAAGTGCAAGAGATCGAAGTTCGCGGTCGTAACCTTGCAGAAGGTGTACCTCGTAGTTTTAGCCTTAACTCAAACGAAATCCTTGAAGCACTTCAAGAGCCTCTATCTGGCATCGTTTCTGCAGTAATGGTTGCACTTGAACAGTGTCCACCAGAACTCGCTTCTGATATCTCAGAAAATGGTATGGTACTGACAGGTGGTGGTGCACTACTTAAAGATATTGATCGTCTGCTTACTGAAGAAACAGGTATCCCTGTTGTTGTTGCAGAAGAACCTCTGACATGTGTGGCTCTTGGTGGCGGGAAAGCGCTTGAGATGATAGACATGCATGGCGGCGATCTGTTCAGCGAAGAATAATCATTCAGTGTTAGGTTATTTTGTATTTAGCGTTAATACAAAATAACCTAGGACCTTGTCTATAGGATCACATATAGCTCTAGGACCCATTTAAAATGAAGCCAATTTTTGGTAGAGGCCCTTCTCTACAATTGCGCCTGTTTTTTGCTGTAATCGTATCAGCCAGCCTTATGCTGGCTGATAGTCGTTTAGATGCGTTCTCAAATGTACGCTACCTATTGAATAGCATGGTTGCCCCAATCCAGTACACTGCGAATCTGCCACGCACTATGTTTGATGGTGTTTATGAAAGGTTTAGTACTCGGCAAGGGTTGATCGAATCAAGCCATTCTCTAAAGCGAGAAGTCCTACGCCTAAAAAGCGAGTTAATTCTTCTTGAACAGTATCAAGAAGAGAATCAGCGCTTACGTAAGCTTCTTGGCTCTCCTTTTGTTCGAGATGAAAGAAAAGTAGTCACTGAAGTTATGGCAGTAGACACCTCACCTTATCGCCATCAAGTTGTGATAGATAAAGGCACCATTGATGGTGTGTATGAAGGTCAGCCTGTCATCAATGAAAAGGGTATTGTTGGGCAAGTGACGTT
Organism: Vibrio sp. 99-70-13A1; assembly: GCF_013114625.1. Classification (GTDB taxonomy): domain Bacteria; phylum Pseudomonadota; class Gammaproteobacteria; order Enterobacterales; family Vibrionaceae; genus Vibrio. Next base: position 77,292 of record NZ_VTXD01000006.1, on the reverse strand, counting down.
TGTTGCAGCGCACAATAGCCGAGTGTTACTGCTTACTGATGCAAATAATGCTATTCCTGTACAAGTTATTCGCAATGATATCCGTGTTATTGCTTCCGGTAACGGTAAAGTTGATGAAATTCAGTTAGAGCATATTCCAACCAGTACGGATATTCAAAATGAAGACATGCTTGTGACATCTGGGCTTGGCGGTATTTATCCGGAAGGCTATCCAGTCGCTTATGTCTCTTCTGTTGACTATGATCCTCAACGTGAGTTTGCAGTGATCAAAGCCGAGCCAGTCGTTGAGTTCGATAGACTTCGGTATTTACTGCTGATTTGGCCGGATGAAAATAAACAATTACAAGTCGAGAAGTCGAGCATTGAACAAGTCATGCTAGAGGGTGAAAATGGCCAATAGTGTATTGAGAAGTAAAATCGTTATCGGCTGCTCCTTTTTGGTTGCACTGGTTTTACAAACGATCCCATGGCCTGGCAGTTTAGATTTATTCCGACCGTCTTGGTTGTTATTGGTCACTTGTTACTGGGTATTAGCATTACCACACCGAGTTAATGTAGGAACCGCTTTAATTTTAGGTTTACTATGGGATCTACTGATTGGTTCTACCCTCGGTATTCGAGGCATGATGATATCCATCGTGGTCTATATTATCGCCTTGAACTTCTTGGTCATTCGTAACTTAGCGCTTTGGCAGCAAGCGATGATCATTGCTGCACTCACCGTTTTGTTTGAAGTCTTCATATTCTTTGGTGAATATTTGATCCAAAATGTGGTATTCAACCCATTGTCGCTATGGAGTGCGTTGATAAACTGTATACTTTGGCCATGGATGTTTTTGTTAATGAGACGTGTCCGCCGTCACTGGCATGTTAGGTAATGTAATGATTGAGCAACATAAATTAATTTTAGCTTCAGGCTCACCACGCAGGAAAGAACTTCTTAGCCAATTGGGTTATGACTTTTCTGTTTTGATTACCGATGTTGAAGAAGTAAAACAAGATCAAGAACTTCCAGAAGAGTACGTAAAACGTCTATCTTTAGATAAGGCGATGGCTGGTTTAGCTTTATCAGAAAGTGGTTCCATTGTACTTGGCTCAGATACAGTCGTGGTCAGCCAAGGCAAAGTGCTAGAAAAGCCAAAAGATTTCAATGACTCAAAGCGAATGCTTGAGCAATTATCAAATAGCCAGCACCAAGTGATGACAGCCGTCTCCGTGGTGACAGGCGAAAAGCAAAAAACAGATGTTGTTATTACAGACGTATGGTTTAAGCCCCTTAGCGAACAAGAAATAGAACAATATTGGCAATCTGGGGAGCCATGCGATAAAGCAGGTAGTTATGGTATTCAAGGACTTGGTGGGCGCTTTGTCACCCGAGTTGAAGGTAGTTTTTACGCCGTAGTCGGCTTACCTTTATTTGAAACAGACCAGCTATTGCAAGAATTTTTATAGTTTTAAAATTTGAGGTGCACCATGAGTGCTGAATTGCTGCTGAACGTGACTCCGAGTGAAACTCGTGTGGCCATGATTGAAGGGGGATCTCTTCAAGAAATCCATGTTGAACGTGATTCGAGACGTGGGATCGTTGGGAACATTTATAAAGGTCGAGTAAGCCGAGTATTACCAGGGATGCAAGCCGCGTTTGTTGATATTGGGCTTGAAAAAGCCGCATTTTTACACGCGTCAGATATTGTCCCTCACACTGAATGTGTTGCTGAAAATGAAAAGAAGCAGTTTCAAGTTCGAGATATATCTGAGCTTGTTCGTCAAGGGCAAGATATCGTTGTACAAGTAGTCAAAGACCCACTTGGAACAAAAGGTGCGCGTTTGACGACGGATATTACTTTGCCTTCTCGCTACTTAGTCTTTATGCCTGGGGCAAGCCATGTTGGCGTTTCTCAACGTATAGAAACTGAATCTGAACGTAACCGCTTAAAGAAAGTTGTCTCTAAATATTGTGATGAGCATGGCGGCTTTATTATTCGTACTGCCGCTGAAGGCGCTGATTCTCATGAGCTGGCTCAAGATGCCGCTTTCTTAAAGCGTTTATGGCTCAAGGTACTTGAGCGTAAAGGTAAGCATAAAGCCCGCACTCGCTTGTATGGTGAGTTGTGTTTAAGCCAGCGTATTTTACGTGATTTTGTTGGTACAGAATTAAGCAAAATCCAAGTTGATTCTCGCCTAGAGTTTGAAAACTTGAAAGAGTTCACTTCTGAGTATGTTCCTGAACTAACAGATAAACTTGAGCTATACGAAGGTGATAAGCCTATTTTTGATATGTACGATACCGAAAACGAAATTCAGCGTTCTCTTGATCGTAAAGTCGAGCTTAAATCTGGCGGATATTTGATCATTGATCAAACGGAAGCAATGACGACGGTTGATATTAATACTGGTGCCTTCGTTGGTCGTCGAAACCTTGAAGAAACCATTTTCAATACAAATGTTGAAGCGACTCAGGCCATTGCTCGTCAATTACGTCTTCGTAATTTAGGCGGCATAATCATCATCGACTTCATTGATATGCTCTCAGAAGAACATCGTAAGCGTGTACTTACTTCATTAGAAGCTGCGCTTGATAAAGACCGAGTTAAAACTAACATCAATGGTTTTACTCAGCTTGGTTTAGTTGAGATGACGCGTAAGCGTACGCGAGAAAGTATTGAACATATCCTATGTTCTAGCTGTCCTACTTGTGAAGGCAGAGGTAGCGTCAAGACAGTGGAAACGGTGTGCTATGAAATCTTGCGAGAAATTACTCGTGTGAACCGAGCTTATGATGCCGATAAGTTTGTTGCTTATGCTTCACCAGCTGTTGCTGAAACATTAGAAGGCGATGAGTCTCACGCGTTAGCTGAGCTTAAAGTCTTTATTGGAAAAGACGTTAAAATCCAAGCTGAACCTCTATATATTCAGGAACAGTTTGACGTAGTCATGATGTAGTGGGTCTTTTGTGAGTTCAGGTCTTACCCGTTTACTGCGCGCACTTTTGTGGTTGGTTGTTACTGTATTGGTCATGTTGGCGATAGCAGTAACAACGTTGCGTGTTGCTTTACCAAATTTAAATAAATATCAATCAGATATCGAATCCTGGGTTAATCAAAACTCAGGATTTGAGTTCTCTATTCAAGATGTGAGTGGCTTTTGGCGCAATACTCACCCTTCTATTGCTATTCAAGGCGTTAAAGCCGTTTTCCCTCAATCGGAAAATTTACAGTTTTCAGTTGATCGCGTAGAAGTTGAATTTGACCTTATTCAGTCAGTTCTGCTTATGCAGCCTGTTGTTACTGACTTGATCATGAATGACATGGCATTGGATGTGCGTTCTTTAGATATTTTAGGTACTAATCCAAAAGATGAGTCATTAGAAACGGCGCAAGAAAGTTTGGATTCTGATGAGTCCTCAAAGTCTAAAATGATAGAAGAGTTAGATAATTTCTTATTGAAAACACTTGTAGACTTTACGGTTAAAGACTCCTCCATCCAATATATTTCTATTTCTGGTGAAGAACGTCAACTCGACATCGAACACCTTAAATGGCGAAATTCAGGTAAACAACATTTAGCTGAAGGCGTCGTCAGTATAAAAGATGCCAACTTAAACTCTTTGTCAGTAAGTGCTAACTTTATTGATAATGGGTCATTAATTGATGTGTCTGGTGAATTTTATGTCACTGCGGACAGCGTTTCAATTCAACCTTGGCTGACTCACTACATGCAGGCCGAGTCTGGTATTAATAGTGGGACAATTAGTTTAAACAGTTGGTTGACACTAAAAAATAGTAAACCTGTTGATGCATATATTGAAATCCTACCTTCAGAGCTGAGTTGGACTGAAGATGGAGATCACGACTTTTTAGTAGAATCTGGCATATTCAAGTTGTCTCCAACTGAAAATGGCTGGCAAGTAAATGGTCACTCACTTAATTTGAGAACGGATGATACTCAATGGCCTGAACTTGATGTGGCGTTTGATTGGCAAAAAGATTTATGGAATTTAAATGTATCTCAAGTTGAGGTGGCTGCTCTTACTCCTTTAATTAAACTTTTGCCTGATTCAGCAACTTCTACCGAATGGATTGAAAGGCTCACCCCTACAGGTGTTATTGAAGATGTTCGAATTTCACTGGGTGAAGAAATAGAAAGTCTTCGTTATTCTGCAAGTTTCCGTGATATGTCATTAAAACAGTGGGATTTATTACCTGGTTTTAATCATGTCTCAGGAAGGGTTTCCGGTTCATCTAATCAAGCATATACCAGCCTGTCAGTTATTGATGACGTATTTCCGTATGGTGAAGTCTTTCAAGCGCCTTTAAACATTAAACAAGGTCAAGTAGACATTGTTTGGCAACAAGATGAATCTGGCTGGAGGCTATGGTCAGATAAAGTCACTGCAGCCACGCCAGATTTGCAAGTGTTGGGCGCGTTTCGCTTAGATTTCCCCAATGATAGTAGCCCGTTCTTATCGTTTTATGGTGAGGCAGATGCGTACAATGTGGGTGAAACTTGGCGCTACTTACCGACTCTCGCGTTAGGGCAAGATCTTACCGACTACCTTTCTACCGCTATCCAAGCAGGTAAAGCGGAAACCGTGAAGCTACTATGGCATGGTGAACTAGCTCAATATCCATATTCAAATAATGATGGTATTTTCCAAGTATGGGTTGGGCTAGAAGAAACGAAATTCAGTTTTGATACAGCCTGGCCACTTATCACTGATTTGCAATTAGATCTCTTATTTGAAAATGATGCTATGTACCTGGACTCTCGTTCTGCACAATTAATGAATGTGAAAGCGAAGCGAATTACAGGACGTATTCCTTACCTCGGTGAAGGCGGGCACATAGAAATTGAAGCCAGTGCTGCAGCTTCTGGTAACGCGGTACGTGACTATATGACATCCTCTCCACTTGTCGATTCAGTGGGTGCGGCTTTAACTGCTTTACAAGTCGATGGAAAGGTTGATTCTAAGTTCCAGCTATACATTCCTTTTGATTCCAATTCAGACTCCCGAGCGTGGGGCTATGCAGATTTAAAAGGTAATCATGTTGATATAGAAGCTCCGCCAATAACCTTGGATAATGTGACTGGTCGAATTGAATTTGATAATGATGTTGTCACCGCTAATGGTTTGGCCGCTGAACTATTAGAGCAAGGTATTTCTGTTGATTTCAAAGGTGAGAATGATGGCGCAGGTTATGCTGTTAGTATTGATGCCCTGGGGGACTGGGATACTGACCCTTTAGTACCGTACATTGGCGAGCGTTGGTTGAATCGTATTTCGGGTCATGCACCTTGGCAAACAGGAATTGATATTCAATTAAATGATATTGGTTTTACTTACCAGCTCGATCTACAGTCTGATCTGAAATTTATTGCGAGTGAATACCCTTATCCGTTAGCGAAAAAATCACTAGAAAACGGATCCTTGAGATTACAAGCATCGGGTAATCAAGAGTCTATTACTGCTCGCTTGCAACTGCCGAATAGCAAGTATCAAACTGAGATTGATATAACTGGTGAAGTGCCGGTTCTGACCGCAACCAATTTAGTGCTCGGTCGTGGTGGATACAAAATTAGCCCTGTCGTTGGGCACCATGCCCTCATTCGCACGGATAAGTTTAACCTGGATGATTGGCTTAGTGTAACCGAGTACTCTGGCGTGGATAGCAAGGCTGTGCTGAGTACCATGAACACACCTCAAATCCCAATGCCGGAGCGAGTTACTCTCGAAAGTAAGCAGTTAACATTAGCGGGTATTCAGTGGAATGATGTCGATTTTAAAGCTCGCAAGCAGAACTCGGCTTGGAAAGTACAACTTAAAAGTCAAGAAGTTGAAGGGGATATCCACTATTTAGAGCCATATGACCTGAGTGTTTCTCTGGATAGATTACACGTGTTTGTTCCTGAATGGTCCACAGAAAAGAAATCAGATCAATTATTAAAAATTAAGGAAGTACAGGCTCCGTTGATCTCAAACTTTGACCGTAAGATCCATGATCTAATGCCGAATGTCACTCTCTTAATCGACGACTTCTGGCTGCAAGGTTATAAGGTCGGTGAAGTGAATGTTGAGCTATTGCGTCAAGAGGATCGTATTGAGTGGAAAAAGATTCAGGTTCGCAGTGGTACGAATAAAGCTGATATTAGTGGTTGGTGGAAACTGGATGGTGATATTAGCCAGTCGACATTGAATGTTGATATCGAAGGTGAAAATAATAGTGAGTTAATGGAGCGTTTTGGTATCACATCTGGGATCCAAAAAGCCCCATTTGATCTTCAAGCGAATATGACTTGGGACGGATCGCCATGGGGAATCAAGACAGATACTTTAGACGGTAACGTCGAGACTAAGTTTGGTAAAGGGATCATTTCTGATGTCAGTGGTGCTGCCCGATTGCTGGGTCTGTTTAGTTTGGACTCGATCATTCGTAAAATGCAGCTCGATTTCTCTGACGTATTTGATAAAGGGATGGCATTTAACTCCATTACCGGTACTGGTGAGTTTCAAAGTGGGATTTTCTTAACCAACGATCTGAATATGGATGCCGTTGCGGGTGAAATGCAGATCAATGGTATTGCAAACTTGAATACTAGATTGGTTGATGCTGAAGTGAATTTCACGCCTGATATCACATCCGGTATTCCAGTTTTGACTGCATTTGCGGTAACCCCACAAACAGCTTTGTATGTGCTTGCGATTACAACGGTTATCTCGCCAGTTGTGGAAGTCTTTACTCAAGTAAACTACTCAGTGAAAGGGCCTTTAGACTCGCCTACGGTTAGTGAATTATCACGAAGAAAAGGTGAGTTTAAATTACCTGAAAAATTAAGAAAGTTAGCCGAATAGATAGCTGTTTTTAATAGCAGCTATTGAGTCAGGCTATACTCAATAAAGAATGGAGCAAACACATGGATAGTGTTGGTTTAATCCAAATGACTTCAGGAGCGGACCCTGAACTGAACTTAGCTTACATCACCAAAGAAGTGATTCGATGTAAAGCTCTCGGCGCTAAATGGGTCGTGTGTCCTGAAAATGCATTAATATTCGGGGCGAAATCCGATTACCACCGATACGCAGAAAAGATCGGCGAAGGTGTTATTCAAACGCAGTTATCCGAATTAGCTAGAGAGCAGCGAATTTGGATTGTGATTGGAAGTATGCCAATACAGACCTCAAAAGGCGTCACCACTACGACATTAGTGATTGATGATTTTGGGGCGATAGTTGCCCACTATGACAAGCTGCATATGTTTGATGTGGATGTTGCAGATGCGCAAAAACATTATCGCGAATCTGATATTTTTACGGCTGGAGATAAAGTCGTTACCGCAGAAACGCCTTTTGGTCACTTGGGTTTGAGTATTTGTTATGATGTGCGATTTCCTAACCTGTATTCGGAATTACGTAAGCAAGGTGCGCAAGTCATGATTGTCCCTGCAGCCTTTACTGCTGTAACAGGTGAGGCGCATTGGGAAGCATTGTTAAGATGCAGAGCTATTGAAACCCAATCTTGGGTTGTTGCTGTTGGTCAGGGTGGTATTCACCCGTGCCGAAGAGAAACCTGGGGTCACTCGATGGTCATTGACCCATGGGGAAGAATCGTGACCCAATTAGGACAGCAAGCAGAAAGTGTGGTGGTCGAGTTAGATATTACAAGTTGTGAATCCATCAGAAAAAATATGCCGATAGCGCAACACACTCGTTTTACCAACCAATTTTAATTTAAATAATAAGAGCTAGATATGAGCATTAGTCAAATTGAAGAAGCGCTACTCAACCCTACAGGGCTTACGGAGCAAGACATCGCAGATACATTAGCGAGCATTGCGACCCGCCAGGTTGATTATGCCGATATCTATTTCCAGTCTAGCTGGCACGAATCTTTAGTACTTGAAGATAGCATCATCAAAGATGGCTCATTCAACATTGATTGCGGTGTGGGTGTACGCGCTGTTGCAGGTGAAAAAACAGGTTTTGCTTATTCAGACCAAATCCAACTTGAAGGTCTGAAGCAAAGTGCTATTGCTGCTCGTGGTATTGCACAGCAAGGTCAAAGCGCTTCAGTTCAAGCGTTTAAACGTAATCAAAATCAAGCTTACTATGATGCTGTAAACCCACTAGCGAGTTGGGAAAAACAGCAGAAGACAGAACTATTGAAATCATTAGATGCGTACATTCGCACTAAAGAGCCAATGGTTACGGAAGTATCGGTAAGTTTGAGTGGCGTTCATGAGCAGATGCTTGTTGCCGCAACCGATGGAACTTACGCCGGTGATATCCGCCCGTTAGTTCGACTATCTATTAGCGTGCTGGCACAAAAAGGTGATCGCCGTGAAAGAGGCAGCGCTGGTGGCGGTGGTCGTTTCGGTTACGACTTCTTCTTATCTGACCAAAATGGTTCTAAAGTCGCTTTCCAATTTGCAGATGAAGCGATTCGCCAAGCATTAGTCAACTTAGAAGCAGTTGCTGCACCAGCTGGTGCAATGCCTGTTGTATTAGGCTCTGGTTGGCCTGGTGTTCTACTGCATGAAGCCGTAGGTCACGGTTTAGAAGGTGATTTCAACCGTAAAGAGTCTTCAGTGTTCTCTGGTAAAGTGGGCGAGCAAGTAACATCTAGCTTATGTACTATCGTGGATGACGGCACGCTAACAGACCTACGTGGTTCACTGAACGTGGATGATGAAGGTGTGAATGGTCAATACAATACCTTGATTGAAAAGGGTGTGCTAAAAGGCTACATGCAAGATAAGTTGAACGCACGTTTAATGGGTGTTGCGCCAACAGGTAATGGTCGTCGTGAATCATATGCACATTTACCTATGCCGCGTATGACAAACACATACATGTTGCCGGGCGAGCATACACCGGAAGAAATTATTTCAACGGTTGAGAAAGGTATTTACGCTCCAAACTTCGGTGGCGGCCAAGTTGATATTACTTCTGGTAAATTCGTATTTTCTGCATCAGAAGCTTACATGATTGAAAACGGAAAAATCACTCACCCAGTGAAAGGTGCGACGTTAATTGGTTCTGGCATTGAAGCCATGCAGCAAGTTTCTATGGTGGGTAATGATCTAAGCATCGACCGCGGTGTTGGTGTGTGTGGTAAAGCGGGGCAAAGTGTACCTGTAGGTGTTGGTCAGCCAACATTGAAGCTAGACTCTCTAACTGTCGGTGGTACAGAGTAAGCCGAACCTCATATCGGCTTAGTGAAAACTCATTCGCTAAAAATGAATAGATAAAATAACGAATAGCTATACCAATAATAGATAAGAAGCGCCTCCATTGTGAGGCGCTTTTTTATTGGTTTCGATTTATATCGGCTTTAGGTTAAACCTGTTTAGAATCTGCATTTTGGGATACGACAGAGGTATTACATATTCTCTTCTGCAAACTCGGCTAGTCGGCTGCGCACTACTCCATTTAAATGAATATTCGCGCTGCCTTCAAAGTTTTTAAATCTTTCTACCATATAGGTGAGACCAGAAGTCACTGGAGTAAGATAAGCCGAATCAATCTGCGCTAAATTACCAGAGCACACAATCTTGGTGCCTTCACCACAACGGGTAATAATAGTTTTGATTTGAGAAGCGGTCAGGTTCTGGCATTCATCCAATAGCACGAAGGCATTTTGGATGGATCGTCCACGCATAAAGTTGATCGACTTAAATTGGATGTTGGCTTTGTCACAAATGTATTTCATCGAACCTTCAGTACAGTGATCGTTTTTGTGTAACGCTTCGAGTGTATCGGTTACTGCTGCCAGCCAAGGAAGCATTTTCTCTTCTTCTGTACCTGGTAAAAAACCGATGGACTCACCAATATCTGGAGTATTTCGAGTCACTATGATCTTATCGAACATCTTGCGTTCGATGGTTTGTTCAAGGGCGGCAGCCATCGCTAATAACGTTTTACCGCTTCCCGCTGCACCGGTTAAGATCACCAGATCAATGTCAGGATCGAGCAGAGCATCAATCGCCATGCCTTGATAAACATTCTTAGGAGTAATGTCCCACGCTCTGCGGTTCATTATCCTTTCTCGGCTTAAATCTCTCAGCGTTATCTGTTCTGTGGTAATTTCTTCCACTCGCCCTGCAAAGTCACTGTCTTGGTCGATGATGTATTGATTAATAAAAGTCGGCTCAAAAGGTTCTCTATCCATGGTATGCAGCGTTTTACCTGCAATGTTTCGGCTTTCTACATTCTCTATACCATCCCAAAATGTGCCTTCAAGCTGTTGAAACCCTTTCGTTAAATATTGAATATCATCAATTAATTGATCGGTTTGATAGTCTTCAACAAAGCGAACGCCAGCGCCTTTAGCTTTCAAACGCATGTTGATGTCTTTAGTGATGAGAACGACTTCACGAGGCGCTCGTTTATTCTGTAAATAGATAACAGCGTTGAGAATTCGATTATCGCCCGCTTTATCATCATTGAAAGCTTTGACCGTTTCTTGAAGCTCATAATCTGCAAGTATCGAAATGGTGCCAGATGCTTCAGTTCCTTTATTCCCTGAACCTTGTATGTCTTTAGAAAAAGGGATGCCTTCAGATATTTGGTCAGGAGTAGCATCGTGAAAAAGATCTTCTAAAGTTCGAATGGCAACCCGAGCATCGCGAGCTACATCGCGCTTACTGTCTTTAATTCGATCGAGCTCTTCGAGGACTGTCATTGGAATGACGACATCATGCTCTTGAAATGAATAAATCGCATAAGGTTCATGAAGTAGGATATTGGTATCTAAAACGAACAGTTTCCGTGTGGTATCGCCCATAGCATCTCCTTGCCGAAAGTCGGCTTGTATTGCATTGATTGAATACGGGTTTAAGTCGTTAAGTATTAGAGTAAGTGTAGATAAATACTTAACCAATGAGGCAAATTAAAAAGTATTGGGCTTGGTATTTTTATTTGAAATACGCTCCATACCGTCACTTCTATTAATCTGCTATCTATAGATTAAGCATGAATTTTTTTCAGTTTTATTTCATTTAAGAAAACTAAAAAAAAGCATGGAAATAGCGACCTTTAGACGTGACCTAAATCACAGCATCAAGTAAGATTAGCGACCTTTTTCTATACCATTCTCTAACAAGCTTTATTATCGAGCGTTGATTAGAAAAGTGGCGGAAAGTTGAACGTTTTTTCACTACTATAAAAATAGCCATTTTGAAAAAGACCAAATTACACACATTAAGATGAGGTAGTCGATTCATGACATTTGCTTTGGGGCAACGCTGGATTAGCGATACGGAAAGCGATTTAGGTTTAGGTACCGTTGTAGCAATGGATGCTCGCACAGTTACAATAATGTTTGCGGCGTCAGAAGAAAATCGTGTGTACGCACGAACTGAAGCACCCGTAACCCGAGTAACGTTCAATGTCGGTGATGTCATCGAGTGTCAAGAAGGTTGGTCTTTGAGCGTCGAAGAAGTGATTGAAGATAAAGGTCTTCTTACTTACTTAGGCACGCGTACAGACACTGAGGAAGGCGGCATTGTTCTTCGTGAGATCTTTTTGAGCAATCAAATTCGTTTTAACAAACCTCAAGATAAATTGTATGCCGGTCAGATTGATCGCATGGACAACTTTGTTTTACGTTACCGAGCACTAAGCAATCAATATCAACAGCATAAAAGCCCTATGCGTGGCTTATGCGGAATGCGTGCAGGTCTAATTCCTCATCAGCTTTATATTGCTCATGAAGTCGGTCGTCGTCATGCACCGCGAGTATTACTCGCTGATGAAGTTGGCTTAGGTAAAACCATTGAAGCGGGTATGATCATTCACCAACAAGTGTTGGCTGGTCGTGCTGAGCGAATCTTAATCGTTGTACCCGAAACGCTGCAACATCAATGGCTTGTTGAAATGATGCGTCGTTTTAACCTGCATTTCTCTATCTTTGATGAAGAGCGCTGCATCGAAGCTTTTGCTGAATCAGATAACCCATTTGATACTCAGCAATATGTACTTTGCTCTCTTGATTTCTTACGAAAAAGCCGCAAACGTTTTGAACAAGCACTTGAAGGTGAATGGGATTTACTGGTTGTTGATGAAGCTCATCACCTTGAGTGGAGCCAAGAAAAACCAAGCCGTCAGTACCAAGTTATTGAAGGTTTAGCTGAGCAAACGGCTGGTGTCTTATTGCTTACCGCCACACCTGAGCAGCTAGGTCGTGAAAGCCACTTCGCTCGTCTTCGTTTATTGGATCCTGATCGTTTCTATGATTACGAGGCTTTTGTTGCAGAAGAAGATCAGTACGCACCCGTTGCAGATGCTGTAACGGCTTTGTTCTCAGGAATGAAGCTTGAAGATAGCGCTAAAAACCAAATTACAGAGCTATTGTCTGAGCAAGATGTAGAGCCACTATTCCGCATTATTGAAGGCGATAGCCTCGAAGAAGAAAAAGCAGCGTCACGCCAAGAGTTGATTGATAACTTAATGGATCGCCACGGCACTGGACGTGTGTTATTCCGAAATACGCGTGCTGCGATTAAAGGTTTCCCTAAGCGAAACGTACATTTACTGCCAATGGACATCCCGTCTCAGTACACTACTTCAATGCGTGTATCTGGCATGATTGGTGGAAAGATGGCTCCTGAAGCTCGTGCCATGAAAATGCTTTACCCTGAAGAGATTTTTCAAGAGTTTGAAGGGGAAGATTCAAGCTGGTGGCAGTTTGATTCTCGCGTTAACTGGTTACTTGAAAAAATCCAAGAAAAGCGCAGTGAGAAAGTGTTGGTTATTGCTTCTCGTTCTAGTACCGCTCTGCAATTAGAGCAAGCTCTGCGTGAACGTGAAGGTATTCGTGCCACAGTCTTCCATGAAGGCATGTCTATTATTGAACGCGATAAAGCAGCGGCGTATTTTGCACAAGAAGAAGGCGGAGCGCAGGTTCTTATTTGTAGTGAGATTGGTTCTGAAGGTCGTAACTTCCAATTTGCAAATCAACTGGTTATGTTCGATTTGCCATTTAACCCAGACTTATTAGAGCAGCGTATTGGTCGTTTAGACCGTATTGGTCAATTGCGTGACATTGATGTGCATGTTCCTTATCTGAAGGGTACATCTCAGGCAATTCTTGCTCGCTGGTTTGATGAAGGCTTGAATGCTTTCGCTGAAACTTGCCCAACTGGTCGTACCGTGTATGACAAATTCTCAGGTGAACTGATTTCTATGCTTGCTTCAGGTAACACTGAGCAGCTTGATGAAGTCATTGCAGAGTCTGCAAAACTGAATAAAGCGTTAAAATCGGACCTTGAAAAAGGTCGAGATCGTCTATTAGAAATGCATTCTAATGGCGGCGATAAAGCGCATGACATTGCAGAGAAAATAGCTTCTACGGACGGCGATACAAACCTTGTTACTTTTGCTTTGAGCCTATTCGATACGATTGGTTTGAACCAAGATGATAAAGGCGAAAATGCGTTAGTAGTAACACCGTCAGAGCATATGATGGTACCAAGCTACCCTGGCCTGCCTTATGAAGGGGCAACGATCACATTTGATAGAGAAACAGCGCTTTCTCGTGAAGATATGAACTTCATTAGCTGGGAACACCCGATGATTCAAGGTGGTATTGATTTACTACTCAGCGAAGGCGTGGGCACATCTGCGGTTTCATTATTGAAAAATAAAGCGCTGCCGGTTGGCACCATTTTACTTGAGCTTGTATACCTTGTGGATGCGCAAGCGCCTAAACGAAGTGGGATCAGTCAGTTCTTACCTAAAACGCCAATTCGTCTAATGATGGATGCTCGTGGTAATGACCTATCTGCTCAAGTGGAATTTGATAGCTTTAACCGTCAATTAAGTCCTGTTAACCGACACCTGGCAAGTAAGCTAGTAAGCTCAGTTCAAGCCGATATTCATAGTTTGATTGAAGCTGGTGAAGCTCAGGTATTGCCGAAGGTTGAGGAAGTGAGAGAGCAAGCTCAACAAGACATGCTGGCGAATCTTAATGGTGAGTTAGAACGTTTACAGGCCTTGAAAGCGGTTAACCCTAATATCCGTGATGAAGAACTTGAAGCGATTGAGACTCAAATTACTCAACTAACGGGTTACATCAGTAAAGCGCAAGTACAGCTAGATTCATTACGTCTGATTGTGGTTTCTCATAATTAATCAGTAATAAAAGCATCATGAAATATTAAATAAGGCCTTCATTTGAAGGCCTTATTTGTATCTAGGTTTCGGAGGTTTACTCTAAGTAAGCGGTTTAAAGAACTGATTAAATAAACCATTTCCACCAAACGAATACAGCAAGAAAACCAAAGAGGTAGATTAAGCCTATAATTGAAAGCCCTTTGAGCTTACTACCCATCGCCAGTTCTTCCGGCAACTCAGCTTTGCTTACAAGAATGTAGTTAAGAAGGGCAAAAAATGGTGTCGTCACAAAAGCCATAATCATCGCAAAGTTAAGCATTGGCATCAGTGCTGAAGTGAAAAAGGCAACAATTGCCAAAGCCAGTACTGAAATAACAATAATCCAGGCTTGAGTGAACCCAGGTTTTGCTTCTTGTTTGAAGAGTAAACGTTGAGATTCAGCTAACACACGAGCATAGCCATCAATAACCGTAATTGTACTGCCAAAGATACAGAAGAAGGCAATCACGGCAATAAGCGGTCGAGACCATTCACCAATCGTTGTGGCATACATCCCAACAAGTTGTTGAGCAAACCCCATACCTGATCTTGAAAATTCAACACCAGATCCGTGCAGGACTAAAGCACCAAGAGCAAGGAATACAATGGCTAATAACGCTGTGCCGATATAACCGATATTAAAATCAAATAGAGCAGACTTAGCGGTAACATCCTGTTTGTTTACCTGACTTTTTAACCACATTGAAGTGATACTTGAAATCTCGATTGGCGCAGGCATCCAGCCCATTGTTACGACGATAAACCCAATTGCGGCTAAAGACCAAGGCGATGGCGGAACAAATGCGTCGGCAGGCTCAACAGGGGAACCAAGAGCCATCGCAACGGCAGCTAATGTCGTAATGGTTAGGGTTGCCATGATCACTTTGGATAAGCTGTCTAAAGCGCGGTAGTGCCCTGCAAATAAAATAATCAGGCAAGTGGCTAGGACAATCATACACAGCGTGGTGGTGGCGAGTTCGACAGGAATAAAATAACTGAGCAGACTGGCGCTAAATAACAATAAAGCGGCGGTATTTACGACAGCAGAAATACTGCTCAGAATTGAGAAAATAATAAGGTAAGGACGACCTAATTGTGAGTAACCTTCAACTAAGCTTTGTCCCGTCCCCATCGTGTACTGAACACCGGCTCGGAAAAATGGATATTTGAAAACGTTGACTAAAAGAATGAGCCCCGCGAGCTGCCAGCCATAAATGGCACCTGCTTTAGTTGAAGCTACAAGGTGAGAACCGCCAACAGCCGCAGCTGCCATCATGATCCCAGGACCTAAAGAATTGAGCAGTTTTGTTATTGCGTTAGATTTTTGGGGTTCTTTTGTCGGGTGAGCCGTATTTTCCATCATCCATCCTTTGATGTGTTATTTTATTGTTAAGGAAACCATCTTTAACACATTTGATTTTGTCGTCAATACATCTGTACGGTTTAATTGATGTTTGGGAAATATTTTCATCGTGTTTGCTCTGCTATACTCCGCGGCTAACATTCTGCAGCCAATATTTCGCAGCTAACTAATATTCCGAAGCTAACTAACATTCCGCAGCTAACATATAGAAGAGAACAATTATGGCGATGCTCGAGTACACCCCTCCAACAGAACCTTGGATTGATATTGTTTATCAAGATGACGATGTTTTGGTTGTCAATAAACCACCTGGTTTACTGTCTGTACCGGGGCGAGCGCCTGAACATTACGACAGCATGTGGAGTCGCTTGGTTGCCGAGTTTCCCGAAATCCAAGTAGTACATCGTTTAGACATGTCGACATCAGGATTGATGCTCTTAGCCAAACATAAAGAAGCTGAGCGTTCATTGAAAAAACAATTTCAATACAGGCTTACCCATAAAGTGTATTACGCGAAAGTATGGGGAAAAGTAGAACAGCAAGAGGGAATGATTGATTTACCGCTCATCTGTGACTGGCCAAATAGACCAAGACAGAAAGTGTGCTATGAGCATGGCAAGCCTTCGCAAACCCGTTACCAAGTTGTTCAGTATGATCAGAATACTACGCTGCTACGCCTATTACCTATCACTGGGCGTTCACATCAATTACGAGTGCATTCCATGGAAATTGGTCACTCAATTGTCGGTGATGAGTTTTATGCTTCACCTGAAGCGTATGCTTTTTCTGACCGCTTAGAGTTACATGCGTGTGAGCTGAGTTTTTATCACCCTGCTGATAATCAATTATTCAGTGCCTTTGTTCCGTGTGATTTTTATAAAGAAGCAGAGCCGCAAGTCCGCCAACATTTTGAGATTGCGACAGAGCTACCAGACTATAAAAAGTTAAAAGCTTAAGTTTAACCGTTACAGCTCTCGAATTTTTCTAAGCATAAATACGTAAAAGCAAGGATGCCAAAGCACAAATGAAAATTGTATTTTTAGATCGCGCAACGATTCCATCTCAGATCCAATTAAAGAAACCTAACTTTGAGCATACTTGGGTAGAGTTTGATTTTACGAAGCCTGAACAGGTTCAAGAACGCATTATTGATGCAGACATTGTGATTACCAATAAAGTCATTCTTAATGCCCCAAATTTATCACAAGCGACTCGCTTACGACTTATTGCAATCTCGGCAACCGGTGTGAATAACGTAGACACAGCCTACTGTAAGGCTAATGGGATAGGGGTCGCTAATGTTCAAGGTTATGCCACTCAATCCGTGCCTGAGCATGTTATCGCGATGCTATTTGCATTGAAGAGAAACTTAGTAGGCTATCATCAAGATATTGAAAAGGGTGAATGGCAAAAAGATAAGCAGTTCTGTTTTTTTACTCACCCTATTCAAGATGTATCAGGTAGTACGCTTGGAATTATTGGTAGTGGCGGATTAGGTCAAGCCACAGCCTTACTGGCGAAAGCTATTGGGATGAATGTACTTTTTTCAGAAAGAAAAGGCGCAAGCATTTGTCGAGAGGGTTACTTGCCATTTGAAGAAGTGCTTCAACAATCTGATGCTATCACTCTGCATTGCCCTTTAAATGAAGAAACTCATCATCTCATTGGTAAAAGTGAGCTGTTGTTGATGAAAAGAAGTGCCGTGCTAATTAACGCAGGTCGGGGTAACTTAGTTCATGAACAAGCATTAGTGGATGGATTACAAACTGGCGAGATTGCAGGGGCTGGCGTTGATGTCTTTAGTGAAGAGCCCGCCGATAAAAGTAATCCATTGTTGGCGAATAGCCATTTGCCAAATCTTATTTTAACGCCGCATGTTGCTTGGGGAAGTGACTCTGCAATTCAAGCTTTATCCGATATCCTGATAGAAAATCTGAATAGTTTTATGCGTGATGAAAGGCTTAATCGAGTGGTATAAATTGACGAGTTAGGAAATAAAAAAGGTTGCCGTTAGAGCAACCTTTTTTGATATCGAATTGAAGTTTTTGATCTTTATTAGAAAAGCATGTTTAGCCTTGAGGCTTTACGACCAAAACATTAATCGGTGAATTTTGTACGACTTTACTCGCCACTGAACCAAGTACTACTTTATCGATCTTAGAACGCTTATGACTTGGCATAACGATTAGGTCTGCTCCAAGCTTTTCTGCGAAATCTAAAATAGTCGAATAAGCTTTACCTTCCGATACATGTACTTTGTAAATGATTTCATCATCAATATGTTTATCAGCAAATTCTTTCAGCTGGTTTTTTACATCCAACTTCATCTGATTTGCTGCATCTTTCGGAAAATAAGATGCGACCATTGACATATGAATGCCCGGTAGAACATTCAGTAAATGTACTTCTGCATTGCTGTGCTTTGCGTGCCAAACTGCAAGTTCAACGGCTTTATCAGCAAAGCCTTTATCATTAAGATCAACAGGAACAAGGATTTGTTTATACATGTTTTATTCTCTTTTTAACCAGCACCTAGGTTAGGCTAGGTGCTGTAATGATCCTTTCCATAGTATAAAGCCCGTATGGCTAAATACATTACGCACTAATCTCATCCTTACGAGCACGTCTTCTTTGATTCATCGCTAAGCCAATTAAAATTAGCAATGCTGGTAAAAATACCCATTCTTTCATTGGTCTTTCAGCTGGTTGGATGATGGATTTAATTTCCCAATCAAAATCAATACCAGACGCTTCTGCAGGGCTACCAAATTCAACCATATCAACAATCATCTTGCCGTCAGTTTCCGTTAGCATTAATCCCATTGATGCGATTCTGTCATCCGCTGTTATCGCTGAATCTTCAAATGGAAGACGAACGGTTTTCTCAGAATAGTCACCTTCTAAGTTTTCACCACCAATTCTTAACTCAAGTGATTGTCCCACAGAAAGATTTTCAGTGATTTGAGCAATCTCAACTCCTGGAGAAAGAACTTTAGCTGGGTACACCATGTCCCACCAGAAGCCAGGGCGGAAGAATGTGAAAGTAAGTGCGATCAGAAGGATCGTTTCCCACCATTTATTCTTCGTAAACCACCAACCTTGTGTTGCTGCTGCAAAAATAAGGACAGCTGTAACCGATGAGAAAATTGTGAGTGCTAAGTGCCACCAAGAATCAATGCCCATCAATAGCAGTTGAGTATTGAATATGAACATGAATGGCAAAATCGCGGTTCGGATATCGTAGGTAAAACCTTGGATACCGGTACGAATTGGATCTGATTTCGCGATAGCGGCAGCTGCAAATGCGGCTAAACCAACGGGTGGAGTATCATCAGCCAGAATACCGAAATAGAACACAAATAAGTGAACCGCAATCAGTGGGATGATTAAGCCGTGCGCTGCACCTAGCGTTACGATAACTGGAGCCATTAGAGTCGATACAACAATATAGTTTGCTGTAGTGGGTAGACCCATACCTAAGATCAAGCTGATAACCGCTGTGAACAGAAGCATAAGAATGATGCTTCCGCCTGAGATAAACTCAACGAAATCAGTCATTACAAGTCCAATACCTGTTAGCGTTACTACGCCAACAACAGTACCTGCGGCCGCTGTCGCTACACCGATACCGATCATGTTTCTCGCACCAGACACTAAGCTTTCAGCAAGGTCGATAAATCCGGCTTTAGTTTGGGTCGCAAGATCATCTGACTTGTTCATTAATGCCATTAATGGACGTTGTGTAATCAAGATAAAGATCATGAATACCGTTGCCCAAAATGCCGATAAGCCTGGAGAGAAACGCTCAACGGTTAGACACCAAACCAGTACAACGATAGGTAATAAAAAGTGAAGACCAGATTTCACTGTTGGACCTGGTTCAGGAACTTCAGTTAGGTTTTCATCGATTTCGAGTCCACCTTCAACTGCGTATTTCGCTGATACTCGAACTAACGCTACGTAAGAGATGAGTAGAGCAATCGTTACGATAGGTGTTGCTGCATCGCCGAATACATCTTTTGTCCAACCAACACCGTAGTAAACAGCAGCGCTTATTACACATAAGCCTAGAATTGTGCCAGTGAACGACAGCAAGCTTTGAACAATAGTTGGTGTACGGCGACGAGGAAGCCCTGTCATGCCTGCTTTACATGCTTCTAAGTGAACAATGTAAATTAGAGCGATATAAGAAATTAAGGCAGGAAGTAGAGCGGCTTTAATAACTTCAACGTATGAGATACCTACGTATTCGACCATTAAGAATGCAGCTGCACCCATGATTGGTGGTGTTAATTGACCGTTAGTAGAAGCGGCAACTTCTACTGCGCCCGCTTTTTCACCTGAAAAACCCACACGTTTCATGAGTGGAATGGTAAAAGTACCGGTTGTTACTACGTTAGCAATCGATGAACCAGAAACTAAACCAGAAAGACCAGAAGCCACAACCGCTGCTTTTGCAGGGCCGCCTTTCATGTGTCCAAGTAGAGAGAACGCAACTTTAATGAAGTATGCGCCAGCACCAGCTCGTTCTAGCATGGCACCAAAGAGTACAAACAAGAATACGAAAGAGGTAGATACGCCTAAAGCAACACCAAATACACCTTCAGTTGTCAGCCATAGATGAGACATTGCTTTGTTTAAGCTTGCGCCTTTATGAGCAATGACATCTGGCATGTGAGGACCGCCAAATGTATATAACAAGAATACGGCAGCCACCACCATTAGCGGAGGACCTAACGCGCGACGAGTTGCTTCTAAAAGAAGCACCATACCTGTTACTGCGGCAACAATATCAAAAGTGGTTGGAGCGCCAGAACGATTGGCAAGCTCTGTGTAAAAAATATAGATATACGCTGCGGAGAAGCTGCCGGCTAGAGCCAATATCCAATCTATCGCAGGGATATGATCTCGCGGGGAGCTTTTTAGCGCCGGATAAGCAGTAAATGCTAGGAAAATAGCAAAAGTTAAATGGATTGAACGAGCTTCAGTGTCATTTAAAATAGCAAAGTCGAATATAAACGGTAGCGGTGATGCATACCAAAGTTGGAATAATGACCAACATAAAGGCACAAACCATAGAATACGACCTTGTAAGCCGCTTGGGCTACGTGCACCAGTGTCGGACTGTGCCACCATTTCTTGCACATCTGAAGACGGTGAAGTTGTCTGCGTCATGTACTTTATCCTTATTATTGATGGTCTCACCTATAAACAAAACAGCAGAACCTCTCAAACATCTATTAGTGTAGTAAATAGATGGGAAAATGTGTTCTGGTTTTGATTTATCTTAGGCTTGAAACGAAGGTAAGTTATCCAAAATGGATTAACTTAAAGATTGTTTTCTTTTCACGCTGGTTACTTTTTGTATTATAAAACGTGAAAAACCAATAAGGATGTTAATCACCCTTATTGGTTCGGTAGGCTAAAGCGTTATTACTTTAGAAGACCTACTTCTTTGTAGTATTTTACTGCGCCTGGGTGAAGAGGGATTGAAAGACCAGCTTTCACCATATCTTCTTTATTCAGGTTAGCAAATGCTGGATGTAGACGCTTGAACGTAGAGAAGTTTTCGAAAACTGCTTTTGCTACGTTGTATGCTGTCTCATCTGAAACATCTGTTGTTGTAACCATAGTTGCGGCTACACCAAAGCTGTTTACGTCGTTTTCTGTACCACGGTACATGCCAGCAGGTACTGAGCTGTATGCGTAGTAAGGGTTTTCAGCAACGATTTCATCAATCTTAGGACCAGTAGCTGAAACTAGCTTAGCGTCACATGATGTTGTTGCTTCTTTGATTGATCCGTTCGGGTGACCAACCATGTAGATGAATGCATCAATCTTGTTATCACAAAGAGCTTGTGAACGCTCAGAACCTTTCAGTTCAGAAGCTAGTTTGAAGCTGTCATTCGTCCAACCCATAGCGTCCATTACAACACCCATAGTTGCACGGTCACCAGAGCCTGGGTTACCAATGTTTACACGCTTACCTGCAAGGTCAGCAACATTGTTAATACCAGAGTCAGTACGAGCAATAATGTTGAATGGTTCTGTATGTAGAGAGAACATTGCGCGAAGTTTTTTGTACTCGCCTTGTTCTGCGAACTTACTTGTGCCGTTATAGCCGTGATATTGCCAGTCTGATTGAACAACACCAAAGTCTAATTCACCTGCGCGCATTGTATTTACGTTGTAAATAGAACCGCCAGTAGACTCAACAGAACAACGAATGTTGTGATCTTTACGACCTTTATTCACAAGCTTACAAATAGCACCACCAGTAGGGTAGTAAACACCTGTTACTGAACCTGTACCGATAGTGATGAACTCTTGAGCGTTAACCGCGCCAGCGCCCATTACAGCAGCTGCAATTGCGCCAACTTTAATAAGTTTGGTAAATGCCATGAATTTCCCTTCCTTTATTCATTATTAACCCTGAAGTAGTAAGTGTAGTTACTTCTGGAGTTTCCTATTTGGAAACGGCACCTTTTTCAATCCATCTGTTGAAAAAGTGGCTGAATAGTATCAAAAAAATGGCACAAAATTACTCAATTGTTAAAACATATAGCGGAAAAGTCTAAGGGATGCTGCATGAATATTATACGGATTTTATCATTATGTATTTTTAAATCAGTAGGTTAGTTTGTTTTTGGTGGGTATTTTTGAATAGTCTAGGATGTGATTTGGATCACGGTGATAATGAGTGGCCGTGATCCATTAAAATAGTAAATAGAGGTGTGAAGTTATGAACTTAGTGACTGTTCACTACGTGTTAGCCTGCGTATTCAAATAGCTCGCATACCGAATCAAATAGTTGCTTCGTTGTCACGGCTAAAGTAGGAGTGATGAAGATAGTATCGTCACCAGCGACTACACCAAGGATTCCTTCTGACTTCCCTAAAGAGTCCAGTAAGCGAGCAATTAATTGTGCAGCACCAGGGCCGGTATGGATAACAACTAAAGCGGCATTATGGTCAATATCGAGAACTAATTCACGTAAAGAACTTGAAACAGTAGGGACACCAAGCTCTGCTGGTAAGCAATACACCATTTCCATTTTTGCATTACGAGTTCGAACTGCCCCAAATTTGGTAAGCATGCGCGATACTTTTGATTGGTTGATGCTTTCAAAGCCTTCTAGCTTAAGAGCATCGACGATTTCACCTTGAGAGCCAAAACGCTCTTCTTTTAGTAAAGATTTAAAAGCGCGAACTAAAGTGTCTTGTTTTTCTGTATTGCGCATGGTGGCTTCTTATTCGTTAACATAAATATTGTGCATATTTTCGCATACATATGCAGTTTCCGCCAAGTTTACATATCAAATTGTTAGTTGTGTCACTGTAAAAAACTAATGGTCAATCGTGCTGTTAGAGCATATTTCTTTTGTTATTTCAGGTGATTATTCTCATAATGCAGATGCTCTGTGTAGCACGGTTTTATTGACTTGCGCGAGGTCGCAAAGATAGCGTTAATTGATTGTAATCATTTTGTGATTACTATAGTTTTCTAACTTAATTAGCTCATTTTATACCCTACAAAAATCTTATAAGAGATAAGTTCTCAAGGAGAATAACAATGAAAGTAGCTGTTATTGGTGCCGCTGGTGGCATCGGTCAAGCCCTAGCCCTACTACTTAAAAACCGCCTCCCTGCCGGTTCTGATTTAGCTTTATACGATATTGCACCTGTTACACCGGGTGTTGCTGCTGATCTTAGTCATATCCCAACACCTGTTTCGATCAAAGGTTATGCAGGTGAAGATCCAACTCCAGCGCTAGAAGGTGCTGATGTTGTGCTTATCTCTGCTGGTGTTGCTCGTAAGCCAGGAATGGATCGTGCCGATCTTTTCAACGTCAATGCAGGTATCGTAAAGTCTTTAGCTGAAAAGATTGCTGTTACTTGTCCTACAGCTTGCGTTGGTATCATTACTAACCCAGTAAATACAACGGTTCCAATTGCTGCTGAAGTTTTAAAGAAAGCTGGTGTTTACGATAAGCGTCGTTTATTCGGTATTACCACTCTTGATGTTATCCGTTCAGAAACGTTCGTTGCTGAATTGAAAGATAAAGATCCAAGCGATATCCGTGTACCTGTTATCGGTGGTCACTCTGGTGTGACAATTCTTCCTCTTCTATCTCAAGTTGAAGGCGTAGAGTTTACAGCTGAAGAAGTTGCAGCATTAACTAAGCGTATTCAAAACGCTGGTACTGAAGTCGTTGAAGCAAAAGCTGGTGGCGGTAGTGCAACATTATCAATGGGTCAGGCTGCTTGTCGTTTTGGTCTTGCATTAGTGAAAGCACTGCAAGGTGAAGAAAACGTAATTGAATGTGCATATGTAGAAGGTGCAGGTGAACATGCTCCTTTCTTCGCACAACCAGTGAAACTAGGTAAAGATGGCGCAGAAGCTATTCTTAGCTACGGTGAACTGAGCGATTTCGAGAAGTCATCACTTGATAGCATGCTTGAAACATTAAATGGCGATATTGAAATCGGTGTTGAGTTTGCTAAATAAGTAAGACTAAGCCGTTTTAAGCTTCATCGAATAAACAAAAAGCCGCTCATTGAGCGGCTTTTTTAATGTTTATGGTTAAGCAATTTGTGATTACTATATAAATTATTAGTCCTATATAAAGCAGAAACGTAATGCAGCTTTATATAGGAACGTAATTCAGCGCCATCTAAGAAGTTAGTCTGCTTTATTTAGAGCGTTTCACTGCAAGGTGGGCTAGGGTAACCAAAGCTTCTTTATATTCAGATTCAGGAAGTACAGAAAGCTCTTGTATAGCTTTATCTGCTTCTTCATACGCTTTTTGAGTTGTGTACTCTAGAGACCCTGTCGCATCCATAGCCGCGAGAATTTCAGTCAGTTTATCCATACCATTCGCTTTCTCGATAGCTTCACGAATCATGCTAGATTGCTCTGGGGTGCCATTATGCATCGCATATAAAAGTGGCAGTGTTGGTTTGCCTTCAGCAAGGTCATCCCCAACATTTTTCCCCATCTCTTTACCATCAGCAGTGTAGTCCATCACATCGTCAATCAGCTGGAATGCAGTACCAAGGTATTTTCCGTAATTCTGCATTGCAGTTTCAATCTCAGGGGAAGATTCAGTAAGAATCGCACCAATCTGAGTCGCAGCTTCAAACAGTCTAGCGGTTTTAGAATAGATAACTTGCATGTAGCTTTCTTCGGTTACATCTGGGTTATTACAGTTCATCAACTGCTGAACCTCACCCTCAGCAATTACATTTACCGCTTCACTCATGAGATCAAGGATCTTTAAAGATCCTAGCTTTGTCATCATTTGGAATGAGCGCGTATAAATGAAGTCACCAACTAAAACACTGGCTGCATTGCCAAAGGCTGCATTAGCAGTGGCTTTACCGCGACGCATGTCAGATTCATCAACCACATCATCATGAAGTAATGTGGCAGTATGAATAAATTCAATAAACGCGGCTGAGGTCGTGTGTGCTTCTCCTTGGTAACCAAGAGCACGAGCTGACAAGATTGCAAGCAATGGGCGTAGGCGTTTACCACCGCCACTTACGATATAAAAACCGAGCTGATTGATTAAACTTACGTCAGAATTAAGTTGAGCTTGAATTGTTTTATCTACTTTTGCCATATCATCGGCAGTAAGCGCTTGGATAGCTTTAAAATCCATTATTCATCCGGCTGAGGTTAGAACCTGTAAGGCTTATTCATTATATTTAATTAACGAATGATACACTAAAAAACGTTGATTAATACATCACTTAAGGGCATGATTGCGGCACTTTTCTTTGGCGAACATGTTTTCGCCAATATTTTAAAAATATGGCTTGTCATAGCGTCATGGTTCCAGTAGAATCTGCGCCCTATTGATTAGTTTAGCGCACACCCGAGTTGTACAATTAACAACCATAGGCTGTGCGGAAAAAGCGGAGTAAAATATGTACGCTGTTTTCCAATCTGGTGGTAAACAACACCGTGTAAGCGAAGGTCAAACTCTTCGTTTAGAGAAATTAGACGTTGAAACTGGTGCAACTGTAGAATTTGATAAAGTTCTTCTTGTTGCTAACGGCGAAGAAATCGCTGTTGGTGCACCTCTTGTTGAAGGTGGTAAAGTTACTGCGGAAGTAGTACAACACGGTCGTGGCGATAAAGTAAAAATCGTTAAGTTCCGTCGTCGTAAGCACTCTCGTAAGCAAGCTGGTCACCGTCAGTGGTTCACAGAAGTGAAAATCACTGGCATTAACGCTTAAGTATTAGGAGAGTTTAACAATGGCACATAAAAAAGCTGGCGGTTCTACTAATAACGGCCGCGATTCAGAAAGCAAACGTCTTGGTGTTAAGCGTTTTGGTGGTGAATCTGTTCTTGCAGGTAACATCATCGTTCGTCAACGTGGTACTAAGTTCCACGCTGGCACAAACGTTGGCATCGGTAAAGACCATACTCTTTTCGCTCTTACTGAAGGTAAAGTGAAATTTGCAGTAAAAGGTCCTAAAAACCGTAAATTCGTAAGCATTGAAGCTGAGTAATCTAATCTTTAATTAGATTATAATTACAGTAGCTTTTAAGCTGAATTCAAAAGCCCTGCCGATTCGGCGGGGTTTTTTATTTATAGCGGGAATAAAAAAGCAGATACTTTTTGCTTAGAGCTTAGAGCTTAGAGCTTAGAGCTTGAACATGAACTATAGCTATAAAGTTAAGTTTTGTTTGATGAAGTAAAGAGTGGCTTCTTATTTGTTCCTTATTGCAGGTTGGTCGAAGATCTTAGGTGATCGATCTAAATACGGATCTGCTAGAATTTATATCAGTCCCTCGCGATTGATATCGCAACGCACAGTGCGGAGTAAAAAATGAAATTCGTTGATGAAGCGGTAGTAAAAGTAGAAGCCGGTGATGGCGGTAATGGTACAGTTAGTTTTTGGCGCGAGAAGTTCGTTGCTAAAGGCGGTCCTGATGGTGGTGATGGCGGTGATGGCGGTGATGTTTACCTTCAAGCTGACGAGAACTTAAACACACTAATCGATTATCGTTTCCAACGTTTTTATGACGCTGAGCGTGGTGAGAATGGGCGTGGTGGTAACTGTACTGGTAAGCGTGGTAAAGATATTACGCTGAAAGTGCCAGTTGGTACTCGAGCTGTAGATATTCACACTAATGAGATTGTTGCTGAAGTTGCAGAACACGGCAAAACTATCATGGTTGCTAAAGGTGGTTGGCACGGGTTAGGTAACACTCGTTTCAAATCTTCAGTAAACCGAGCTCCACGTCAAAAGACAATGGGTACTAAAGGTGAAGTTCGTGAATTACGCCTAGAGCTACTTCTGCTTGCTGATGTTGGTATGCTTGGCTTGCCAAATGCGGGTAAATCAACGTTTATTCGTTCTGTATCTGCAGCGAAACCAAAAGTAGCGGACTACCCATTTACTACCTTAATCCCTAGTTTAGGTGTGGTAAGTGTTGTCCCAGAGAAAAGTTTCGTAGTGGCGGACATTCCTGGTCTGATCGAAGGTGCTGCAGATGGTGCTGGTCTTGGTATTCGATTCCTTAAGCACTTAGAGCGTTGTCGTGTTCTTCTTCATATGATTGACATTATGCCGATCGATGAGTCAGACCCGATTCAAAATGCACTAACGATCATGGATGAACTTGAGCAATACAGTGAAAAAGTGGCACAAAAACCTCGCTGGTTGATCTTCAATAAAGTTGATCTAATGCCTGAAGAAGATGCAGATGAAAAGATCCAAGAGATCTTAGATGCTTTAGGTTGGGAAGGTGAACACTACAAGATTTCAGCAGTGAATAAACGTGGTACGAAAGAGCTTTGCTTGAAGCTTGCTGACTTCATGGATCACTTACCGCGTGAAGTGGAAGAATTTGTAGAAGAAGAAAAAGTTAACTTCATGTGGGACGACTACCATAAAGATGCAATGAGTGGTAAAAATGTTGTTACTGAAGATGACGACGACTGGGATGATTGGGACGACGAAGAAGATGACGGTCATGTTATCTATGTTCGTGACTAATCATTAGTTAATTAAAGAAAGCCGCAATGTAAATTGCGGTTTTTTTGTATCTAAATCATGTTGAAGCGATTGGTTTTCGTGCAAAATCGATCTCTGAAATTTATTAGCCTATGGGAAGGAAATCATGGAATCTAAACAAAGGGCGATTTCTCGATTAGTCGCTCAATCAGGACAAATGCTTCTGGCTCATGGAGCAGAGAGTACACTCGTTGGGGATATAATGCGCCGTATTGGGTTAGCGAGTGGCGTGAAGGAAGTTGAGGTAGCGTTATCTGCTAATGCACTCGTTGTGACAACCGTTATGGATGATCATTGCATAACGACCACGAGAAGTTGTGCAGACCGCGGTATTAATATGTCTGTTATTACGCAAATTCAGCGTATTTGTATCATGCTGGAAAAAGGGATCTTGGATAGATCTCTAGCTCAAGAAAAACTTGATGCAATTAGCCCTGCTCGTTATAACCGATGGATTGTTGTAGTCATGATCGGTCTTTCATGTGCTTCATTTAGCCGCCTTGCTGGTGGTGATTGGCATGTATTCATGATGACGTTCTTGGCTTCTGCATGTGGAATGATTGTTAGACAAGAAATTGGTCATCGCCATTTCAATCCATTCATGAATTTTGCTGTCACAGCATTTGTGACGACTGTCATTTCAGCTCAGGCTGTACTTCATCAGATTGGAGATCAGCCCACGATAGTTATGGCTTCTTCTGTTCTTATGCTTGTCCCTGGCTTCCCTTTAATTAATTCTGTTGCTGATATGTTGAAAGGGCATATTAATATGGGAATTGCACGTTTTACGATGGCGAGTCTACTGACTCTTGCGACGAGCTTAGGCATTGTAGCGGCAATGAATATCTCAGGTGTGTTTGGGTGGGTGGGGCAATGATGACATTCGATCTGTTACTTGGTTTATTGAATGATATGTTCTTCGCATCCATTCCTGCTGTCGGGTTTGCATTGGTTTTTAACGTCCCACAACGTGCGCTGATTTATTGTGCCTTGGGTGGTGCTATTGGTCACGGCAGTCGATATCTGATGATGGAGTTTGGTGTCCCTATCGAGTGGGCCACTTTTTTTGCGGCAACTCTTGTGGGCATGATTGGTGTGGTGTGGTCTCGTAAACTGTTAGCTCACCCGAAGGTGTTTACCGTCGCTGCTTTGATTCCTATGGTCCCCGGAGTATTCGCGTTTAAAGCAATGATCGCGATGGTTGAGATTAATAACTTAGGTTATACACCTGAATTGGTGGCAATGTTGATGGAAAATTTCCTTAAAGCGATGTTTATTATTGCAGGTCTTGCGATTGGATTAGCTATGCCTGGGCTGTTATTCTATCGTCGCAGACCCATTGTTTAATCAACAATTTTGGGCATGTATGAATTTCTTTAATCGTAATTAAATAGGACTGACACTCACATGATCATAAGTATGATTGCTGCTATGGCAGATAACCGTGTAATTGGTAAAGACAATCAAATGCCTTGGCACTTACCTGCGGATTTTGCTTGGTTTAAGCGTTCTACTATGGGAAAACCTGTAGTGATGGGACGTAAGACTTATGAGTCTATTGGTCGTCCTTTACCTGGTCGCTTAAATATCGTGATTAGTCGTGATTCATCATTATTTATTGAAGGTGTGACAACCGTGACTTCAATTGAAGCAGCACTTGAAGCCGTTAATAATGTTGATGAAGTGATGATTATTGGCGGGGGGGCGATTTATTCGAGCTGTTTACCTCTGGCGAATAAGCTGTATTTAACGCATATAGATCTTTCTGTTGAGGGTGATACTCAGTTTCCTGATTGGGGAGAGGGCTGGAATAAGGTTACAAGTGAAGCTTATCGAGCTGATGAGAAGAATGCTTACGATATGGAATTTACTATTTTAGAGCGTTTATAGTTTTCTAATAGCTTGCTTTACTGGTGTAAAGCAAGCTATACAAATAAGGTTTAGACCTATATCGCTTTCTGCGTGAAGAACTTCTTATCTTCCCACCTTAGTGCTGTTAATTCACCGCCCCAAACACATCCAGTATCTAGCCCAATGACTTCTTTTCCTGAATACCCTTCAAGTGCAGCCCAGTGACCAAATAATACGGTTTTTTCTAATTTGATCCTGCTTGGTAATTCGAACCATGGGATATAAGAGCCATCAGTGACTTCTTTTGGTGGTAGTTTGCATGCCATGTCTAAACGGGCGTCATGGGAGCAAAAGCGCATGCGAGTAAAGCTGTTGATAATATAGCGATAGCGATCTATTCCAGTATGGTCGATGTCCCAATAGTCTGGCTCATTACTGTACATGTTTTCTATCAACCAACGCCAATTTTCAGATTGTAATACAGAGGTGACTTCTTCATTTGCTGAGCGAGCTTGAGGTAAATTCCACTGCGGTGAAATGCCCGCATGGCTCATAACAAATTCGTTATGCTCTTGCATTAAGGGTTGGTGTCGAAGCCATTCCAGAAGTTCTAATTTATCAGGCGCTTCCAAAATAGGGAGCGTTTTATCTTTTGCTTTTGCTGGAAACAGCTCTAGAGATACTGCAAGAAGGTGTAAATCGTGATTACCTAAGACGACTTTTGCTGATTGCCCTAGAGACTTAATAAAACGTAGAGTTTCTAGAGACTTGGGTCCTCTTGCGACAAGATCTCCGGCCACCCATAAAGTATCGACTTTACGGTCAAAATTAATCTTGTTTAATAAAAGTTGCAGCTCATCGAAACAACCTTGGATATCACCAACAATATAGTTAGACACGAAGGCTCTCTTGTTAATTAAGAATGTTAGGGATCGCTAACCTAAAAGGATCCACTTCCGCGAAAAAGTCGTTTCCATCTTGATCTGCCATTACATAGTGCCCTTGCATAACACCTACAGGCGTTTCAATCACGGTTCCACTGGTGTAAGTGTATTCATCATTAGGCTCAATGATAGGTTGTTGCCCCACCACGCCATCACCTTCGATAGTTAATTGCTTACCATTGGAGTCGGTGATTAGCCATCGACGAGTCATTAATTGAACTGTGCTTTTACTTAGATTTTTGATTGTAATGATGTAGGCAAAAACATAGCGGCTTTTATCTGGTTGTGATTGTTCTTTTATGTATTTAGTGTGCACTTGGCATTTGATGCAGGGCGTAGAGATATCCATATTTGCTCCTTGATCCCTCAACTAAAAAATAGGCTCCTCACCGAAGTGTAGGAGCCTTTTCATTATTGCTTTTCAGCGCTGTGATTGTCTTCTAGCCAGTTTGCCATATCAACAAATTGTTCTAGAGTCAGATTCTCAGGGCGCATACCTGGATTCACTCCAAGCTCTTCTAGAATCTCTTTACTCAGCAGAGTTTTATAACAGTTACGTACTGTTTTACGTCGTTGGTTGAAACCTTCACGACAAACACGATCAAGCCATTTCAAGTTCTTCGCAGGGTAAGGAAGCACTTCGTATGGTTGAAGGCGAACTACTGCTGAATCTACTTTTGGTGGCGGAACAAACGCTGTTGGTGGTACTTCAAGTACAGGCGTTACTTTGCAGTAATATTGTGCCATCACAGTTAAACGACCATAAGTTTTACTGCCAGGACCAGCCGCTAGTCTGTTCACCACTTCTTTTTGAAGCATAAAGTGCATATCAGAAATGTCTTTATGGAATTCAAAAAGGTGGAACATTAACGGCGTTGAAATGTTGTATGGCAAGTTACCAAAGATACGCAGTTTATTATTTGGCTTCACTAATTCATTAAAGTCGAAACGCATAGCATCGCCTTCATGAATGGTTAGCTTTTCTGCAAGATCTGGATGATTTCGTAGACGTTCTGCTAGATCTCTATCTAATTCAATTACTGTTAGCTTATCGACCAGCTTTCCAACTGGTTCAGTAATTGCGCCCAAACCAGGGCCGATCTCAACTAGGTTTTGACCTGGAAGTGGGTTGATTCCAGATACGATGCCATCAATAATGTATGGATCGTTTAAAAAGTTTTGACCAAAACGTTTACGCGCTTTGTGCCCTAAGTGGACATCATTTCTCATTGTTTTTTCTCTACTAATTCAATGGCGTGCGTGAGCGCTGTTCTAAAGCTCCCTGTATCGGCTTGACCTTTTCCTGCCAAGTCTAAGGCTGTACCGTGATCGACAGATGTTCGAATAAACGGCAAACCAAGTGTGATGTTCACTGAGCGACCAAAACCTTTGTATTTTAATACAGGGAGTACTTGGTCGTGATACATACCTAAAACAGCATCTGCATCTTGCAAATATTTTTCATTAAAGATGGTATCTGCTGGCAATGGACCAATCAGGTTTATACCTTCTTGTTGACGAATTTTTTCTAGCGTTGGTGTGATGGTTTCTATTTCTTCACGACCTAAACAGCCATCTTCACCTGCATGTGGGTTTAACCCACAGACATAAATGGTCGGTTTCTCAATTGCGAATTTATCGACTAAATCTTTGTGAAGAATTCTGATGATTTCTTCTAGTCTTTCTTCGGTTACAGCTTGAGATACATAAGCTAGAGGGATGTGTGTTGTTACAAGTGCAACACGCAGCCCTTCAGTTGCCAACATCATCACCACGAGTGGAGTATTGGACTTTTCTGCAAAGAACTCAGTGTGGCCGCTAAATGCAACGCCAGCACGGTTAATTACACCCTTATGAACAGGGCCGGTGACAATAGCATCAAATTCATTATTCATACAGCCAATTGCGGCGGTTTCTAAAGTATTTAATACATAATGACCATTCGCTTCATTGAGCTCACCAGCAAGAGCTGGCACGGCTAATGGAATGTGCTTAACAACTAATGTTCCTGAGCGTTGAGCCGAAGCTGGTTTTTTGGCATCGTAATCAATGAGATCGACATCAATACCAAGAAGTGAGGCTCTTTCTGCAAGCATGTGTTTATCTGCGCAGACAACAATTTGATGCTCCCAATTCTCTTGAGAAAGGGAAAGGGTCAGATCCGGACCTATCCCCGCAGGTTCACCAGCCGTAACGACGATACGCTTGATTTCAGAGTTCGGTTTAGTTGTCATCTTGGTCTTCCTGAACCACTTCTACAAAAGCACTTGCTCGTAGTTCTTGGAGCCATGCGCCCGCTTCTTCGTTGAATTTACGGTTAAATAGAATTCGGTATGCTTTATTCTTTAATGCTGAATCCGTTCTATCGACTTCACGACGGTCTAAGACTTCGACAATATGCCAGCCGTGTACCGTTTTAAAAGGTTCACTGATTTGACCTTTAGCGATGGTCTCTACTTGGTGCTTAAACTCGGGAACATATAAATCTGGTGTTTGGTAACCTAGTTCACCATCTTGAACTGCTGAGCCTGGATCTTGGCTGTATTGCTGCGCCAGTTCTCCGAAGGTAATCTCACCGGCATTAATTCTTTGAACAAACTCAGTTAATTGCTGTTTTGCACCGTCATCACTAAGGATAACTGTTGGTTTAAGAAGGATATGACGAGCATTGACCTCGGTAACCGCTACGGTTTCTAAGCCTTTGATATCTTCAATTTTAAGAATGTGGAAACCGACACCACTTCTAAACGGACCAATGACACTGCC
This sequence comes from Vibrio sp. 99-70-13A1, assembly GCF_013114625.1. Taxonomy (GTDB): domain Bacteria; phylum Pseudomonadota; class Gammaproteobacteria; order Enterobacterales; family Vibrionaceae; genus Vibrio. Next base: position 44,186 of record NZ_VTXD01000006.1, on the reverse strand, counting down.
TTTGTTTTGCATTTTGATTTGGTCAGCAAATATTGTTGGCATCTCTTCTTTTCTCATCCAGCCCCAATCCCCGCCTTGCAGCGCTTTTGGACCTTTAGAATAGGTGTATGCCATTGTGCTGAAGTCTTCACCTGAATTTAGTTTTTCAACAAGTTCATTAGCTTGAGTTTCAAGCTCTTCTTTCGTTTGGTCATCATTAAATCTTAGTTGAATATGACCAATTTGATACTGGACGGTAGCATTCGTTTCTTGAGCAAGGATGTCTGCAAGGTTATCGACTTCTGCTGGTAGGATATTGATACGTCGACGAACAAGAGCATTTCTAGCTTCATTTGCTGCAATTTCTTTACGTACTTGCTCTCGGAAAGCAGTGTAAGTTAACCCTTCAGATGCGACAGAAGCCGTGAGTTCATCAATCGTTTGATTGTTCTCTTTTGCAATATCAGCGATAGATTGGTTCAAGCGAGTATCATCTATTCGAACTCCAATACGCTCGGCTTCTTGGTTTTGAATGGTATCAATGATCAGCTTCTCAAGGACTTGTTCAATCAGTACATCTTCAGATGGCAGAGCTTGGCTACTTTTCTTTGCATTAGCGCGAAGTGTTTTTAATGATGTATCAATATCACTTTGTAATATGACACCTTCATTCACAATGACTTTTACTTTATCTAATTCAACTGGTGCTGCGTGAACGGCTGAAAAGCTACATGCAGTTGCAATAGCAAGTAGGGTTTGTTTCCACAATTTCATTTGTAGTCCTTTGAAACTTATTGATTCAACATCAATAAAGAAAAATTAGTTATTTAAGAAAAATGGGCGACCATACTCAAGAGAGTTACCTGAGCTGTCATAACCCTTTTCTGTAGAACCTGAGCCAATATTGGTGCCAAAACCGACAATACCAAAATTAATACTGAAGTTATTTTCATACTCAGGATTTGAATCTGGATTTGCATAACCAGTATCACCAGACCAACTTCTCAGCTCGTTGCTGTATGTCATTCCTACATACCAACAATCAGAGCTGTAACGCAGGTTAGCTAGCCACTCAATTGCAATATCTTCATTCATATCATGGTAGTACTGAGCACTGGCGTACCAGTTTCTATTGAGTTGGTAACCACTCACAATACCAGCTTGTGAAATGCCATCTCGAGTAATTGAGTTAATGTCAGGAATGCTTTCACCGACGTTATCATCAATATATTCTTTCGTTACGTAGCGATAGTTCGTTTGCACAAAACCTTTGTCTAGCTTGTATTCAAAGGTGCTATTTGCAAGCTGCATCGACCCTGAGTCAATGTCGTATTGAACGCCACCATGATAGAAGAAGTAATCGTCATAATTGAAATCTACTTCTACAGCCCAAGATGAATAGTTTGATTTTGATTCTTCAGTACTGGTGGCATCTGGAGATTTTGTATCTTTATCAATAAAGAAAATCTGACCGAATGAGACATTCAAACGTTCTTTATAGGCGTCATCAAAAAATCGAGAAGAGGCACCGTAGCTGAGCTGATTTGCTGCTGCTATTCGGTCTACACCACTGTATTTTCGACTACGGAAAAGCCCATAGTAATCGGTTTGGAGTAAGGTGGTATCGTAGTAGCCAATATCATTCTGATTTTCTTCTGGTACAAAAAGGTACTGAACTTGAGGTTCTAGTGTTTGGGTGTAACCATTTAGAACCGTAGTATCACGTTCTAAAACAAGCCCTGCATGACTTCTGAATTCAGGAATGATGCGAGAAACGTTTTCTTCAAGCCCTTCATAATCAGAACCTGTGGTTGTATCTACACCATTAAGATCTTGTTGGTAGTAGGTACCCAAAACTCGAGCCTCTGTTGTCCAAGAGCCCCAAGTTGTACTTAGTGGAATTTTCACACCTGGTTCTACATGCACTCTCGTTGCAGAAGGTTTTCCTGTTGCATCGGTTTCGAAACGTGATAAGTGAGACTTCATGTCTATTTCGACGACATCCCACACTATAGGGGCGTAATAGTTAAATTTGAGCTGTGGCATCAACCTATATGGCTGGTTACCTTCTTCCGTTAAAACTTGGAAATCACGAACTGCGAGGGAGGTGTCCCAATTTTGGGTACGGTAAGCAACTTCACCGGTTTGCAACAGTTGCCCATCTTCACGATTACCAAGCGAAGAATCGACATCAGTAAAGTAATCCACATCACTGACTTCAGAGTAATCTATATTGAACTTCCAAGATTCTTGATAGATGCCATCAAAGGTCAGTTGTCCACCCCAGCGGTTACCTCTATCTGGGTACTTTTGGTCATCATAAAGATATTCCGACTTTATGCTGCCTTCCCCAAAATGAGTGAGATAACGGAATTCGGAATTAAGCTGGGTTCCCCTTTCCTGCATCTGTTTTAATGTAGCTTCAAGATCGTAATTGGGTGCAATGTTCCAATAAAATGGAATCTCGGCTTCAAAACCGTCACTGGAACCATAAGAAACAGTAGGGTATAGGAAACCTGTTTTACGGGTATCACCAACAGGGACAGTCATGTAAGGAAGGTAGAAAACTGGCACACTTTGTATTTCGAAACGAGGGTTAACCAGCGTCGCTTGTTCTTCGTTTTGGTCTAATTCAATGCTAGATGCTTTGAGTCGCCATGAATTATCACCTTCAGGACAAGAAGTAATGGAGCCATCTTTCATTTCATAGATAGCTTTGCCTGTTTTTGTTACATAAACGGCTTCGCCACGACCTTGTTCACATAAAAACTCATATTGTGTATCTTCTAACTCAAATTCATTTGTTGTTAGATTATTGGTCACTTTGCTGGATGTAGCTTTAACTTGGCCATCATTGAAAGTAACATCACCCTCAGCAACGACAATATTTTCTTGCTGATGTAGAGTGACTTTATCGGCAAGAATAATTTTGTTTCCTTGCGTGACTTTTACGTCTCCAGAGTAACTGGCTTTTTGACCGTTAATCGCTTCAAGTCGATCGGCTTCAACTTGTGCGGGTAATTGAAGGTCTGAATTATCCGAAGGTGTGATCAAGCATTGATCTGCAGAGGGCATTTCCTGCACACTGTCTTTGGTTGTTTCAGCTTGAGTTGTCGGCACAAATAATGCGGTGCTAATAGAAGCAGCTAACAGAGTGCGGGAGAAACATTGCATGAAGTGAACGATCCTATGTCACAAAAAGAAGGGCTGATTTAATATCAATCCACTGAATAAAGCGCTTTCCTTATGATAAAGGAAATAATGGCATCAGGCACTATAAGACCGCGTTACTCGAAAAAAATTCATTGATAGAGAACACATAATGCAGATATTTGGCAAAATCTTAGGAGCCTTCTTTGGCTTTTTGTTTGGAGGCCCTTTAGGTCTGATCTTCGGTCTTTTTTTAGGGCACCAATTCGATAAAGCTCGTCGCTTAAATCAATCTGGTTTTAACTCATCTGGTTTTGGTCGAGGACCGAACCAAGCTGAAAAACAGAATGAATTTTTTAAAGCGGCATTCGCTGTCATGGGGCATGTAGCAAAGGCGAAAGGGCAAGTCACACGTGAAGAGATTCAACTAGCTTCCACAATGATGGAACGGATGAATCTACACGGAGAACAACGTAAAGCTGCGCAAGATGCGTTTCGAGAAGGCAAAGAAAGCGGCTTTCCGCTTAATGATTTTTTAGAGCGAGTAAAAATATCTTCAGGTGGTCGGTTTGATTTACTTCAATTTTTCTTAGAGCTACAAGTATCGGCAGCCTTTGCTGATGGTGACTTGCACCCAAGTGAAAGAGAAGTTTTGCACAAAATTGCTAAAGGGTTAGGTTTCTCTTCTGAGCAATTAGAGCGCCGTTTACAAATGCAAGAAGCGGCTTTTCGTTTTCAACAGCAAGGAGGGAGCTTTGGTGGGCAACAAGGAACAGGTCAATCCTCTGGCTGGCATCAAGCCGCACAACGAGATCACCTTGCTGATGCATTTAAAGTATTAGACTTACCAGAGAGTTCAGATGGAAAAGCGGTGAAACGTGCTTACCGTAAGCTAATGAACGAACATCACCCAGATAAATTGATGGCGAAAGGTTTACCTCCTGAGATGATGAACGTAGCAAAAGAAAAGTCACAAGAAATTCAAAATGCTTATGATCTAATCAAAAAAGAGAAAGGTTTTAAGTAACGCTAGTATCGAATTACGCACTGGCTTTGTATGTTAGAGCCAAAAAGGAGTAATGGTAATGGATTATCAAGAAGTCATTGATTTTTGGTTTGAAGAGTTAACCCCAAAAGATTGGTTTGTTGGCGGGCAGGAAATCGACAATTTGATTGAAAGTCGATTTGGTCAGGTGTACCAAGCCGCCATTCAAAGTGAATTATTTGAATGGCGCACTTCAGCTGAAGGGCGTCTGGCTGAAATTATCGTACTTGATCAATTTTCAAGAAATATTGGGCGAAATACTGCTGGTGCATTTGCTGCTGATTCAATGGCGCTTGCTCTTGCTCAAGAAGCGGTTGCTGGTGGGTTTGATCAATTGCTGACTCCATCTCAGCGCAGTTTTTTATACATGCCGTATATGCACAGTGAGTCTTTAGTGGTTCATGAGCAAGCCGTGGAGCTGTTCGAGAAAAATGGACTTGAAGGTAATATAGACTTTGAACATAAGCATAAAGTGATTATCGAGCGCTTTGGTCGTTATCCACACCGTAATGAGATTCTAGGACGAAAATCAACAGCTGAAGAGATTGAGTTTTTACAAGAGCCAGGATCGAGCTTTTAGTCAATGAGTGAGTTAAGCGACAACTGATGAAAAAAGGAGACGAGAGTCTCCTTTTTTGTCATTAAATAAAGGCTATCTATAACTTTAGATATAACTGTAGAGGGATATCTAAAGTTAAAGGGTACCCAAAGCTATTTACTTTCGTTAAGCGACCAATCGTATTCGTAGGACACTTTTTGGTTAAGGTTAATCGGCTGATTTTGATATTTCTCTAAATGTTTAGTTAGTGATTGCTTATTACCGAAATCTTCGCTAAACCATTCATAAATAGAGGAAAGAATTAACTGGTCACCTTGTTGATGAACCCCTTTTTTACTCGATATAAATTGCGTAGCCGCTTGTTCTAATAATGCATCGGTGTTGGATGCTGTAAAAGCGGCTTGCTGTAGGTTAGGGCAACCTAGGCTCGCACAATTTACGGCGTAGTGGGTTCTTGCATCTTGCCAGATAGGGCGCAAAATTCTATGTTCGATGTCATTTAAAGTTAGGTCTTTGCCATTCACTTTAACTACGTCATCCCCCCAAGGACCAAAGCTGAATATCCCCCCCAATTTAGTGATCGATTTAATTGGGTAAGCCTCTAAGATAAGATCAACCGTTACCGCGTTATATAAATTAACCCAATAGGCATATTGTTCATTCTTAGAGTAGTCAAGCGGGTTTACCTGCTCTAACTGCTTTATGTAAGTATTTAATTGAGCCTTGTTTAAGTCACTGACTGAGTGATAACTAACTAAAGTATTCTCACCTTCTTTTACCAAATAACTATCAAGGAAATCTTGCCAGGCGTGGTGTGAGATTGAGGCTTGGTTTTGTTCATTACTCTGGTTCCAATAAACCCATAACTCTGATTTAGGTGCTGACCAACTTAATGTAGAAAACAGCATACTTATCATTAGCAGTACATATTTCATGTTTATCTCCAGTTGACGTTTGTTCTATGATTCTTGGAATGATTCATTGAGACAATCTGATTAATGGATCTTAGCACTGCAGGTATTCAATGCAGTAGATAATACGACCTGCCATTCCTTTATTTTCTTTCAGATAAAAGAAAAGATTGGCAAATAGCCAATCTTTATTCTGTGTACTCATTAAAGTTTAAGAACCTTTAAGCCTCAAAGCCAATATGCTTCAAAAGCTATTAAGCTATTAAGCTATTAAGCTAAGAAACTTGGGATCTTTTCTTCGAATGCTGAGATCTTTTCTTCATGCTGTAAGGTTAGACCAATATTGTCTAACCCGTTGAGCAGGCAATGACGGCGGAAATCATCAATTTCAAATGAGTACTGTTTACCGTTCGCAGATACTTTCAGTGCTTCTAAATCAACGGTAATTTCAGCGCCTTCATTCGCTTCAACGAACTGGAATAGCTCATCGACTTCCTGCTCTGTAAGACGAACCGGCACCATCTGGTTATTGATCGAGTTACCGTAGAAAATATCGGCAAAGCTTGGAGCTATCATCACTTGGATGCCGTAATCGGCAAGTGCCCAAGGGGCGTGTTCACGAGATGAACCACAACCAAAGTTTTCACGAGCCAGTAGAATCGAAGCGCCTTGGTAGCGAGGCTCGTTCATAACAAACTCAGGGTTTGCTTGCTGACCAGCATCATCTAGGAAGCGCCAGTCGTGGAATAAGTGCTTACCAAAACCAATGCGGTTCACTTTTTGTAGAAACTGCTTTGGAATTATCGCATCTGTATCGATGTTGGCCGTATCTAGAGGAACGACTAATCCGGTGTGTTGTTGAAAACCTGACATGTTAAATCCTCTAATTAAAATTCACGAATATCGACAAAGTGACCAGCGATAGCGGCGGCGGCTGCCATTGCTGGGCTAACTAGGTGCGTACGACCATCACGGCCTTGGCGACCTTCAAAGTTACGGTTTGATGTAGAAGCACAGCGTTCTTGTGGACCAAGACGGTCATTGTTCATTGCAAGACACATAGAGCAGCCTGGTAAGCGCCACTCGAAGCCTGCTTCGATAAAGATCTTATCTAAGCCTTCTGTTTCTGCTTGTGCTTTCACTTGCTCAGAACCAGGAACGATAAGTGCTTGAACGTGTTTCGCTACTTGGCGACCTTTTGCAATCGCTGCAGCTGCACGCATGTCTTCGATACGAGAGTTCGTACAAGAACCAACGAACACTTTATCAACGTTGTAGTCAGATAATGACTTGCCCGCTTCAAGCCCCATGTAAGCCAGAGCTTTTTCTGCTGATGCTTTTTCAACTGGGTCTGCAAAGCTTTCTGGTGCAGGGATTGGTGTATCTACAGAGATAACCTGACCTGGGTTAGTACCCCAAGTGACTTGTGGTTTGATGCCTGCTGCTTCTAGCGTTACAACAGCATCGAACTCTGCATCAGCATCGGTTTTCAATGTGTTCCAGTATTCAATTGCCGCTTCTAATTCTTCGCCTTCTGGAGAGAATTTACGACCTTTGATGTATTCGTAAGTGGTTTCATCTGGAGCGATTAGGCCTGCTTTAGCACCCAGTTCGATTGCCATGTTACATACTGTCATTCGACCTTCCATCGTAAGGTCTGTAATTGCCTCACCACAGAATTCAACTACGTAGCCTGTACCACCAGCTGCCGTTGTCTTACCAATGATCGCTAGCACTATATCTTTTGCTGTAATGCCCTGCGCTACTTTGCCTTTTACTTCAATTTTCATCGTTTTAGCGCGATCTTGTTTTAACGTTTGAGTAGCAAGAACGTGCTCAACTTCTGAAGTTCCGATACCAAATGCCAGTGAACCAAATGCACCGTGAGTAGCGGTATGCGAGTCACCACATACAATCGTCATACCCGGAAGAGTAATGCCTAGTTCCGGTCCCATGACGTGAACAATACCTTGGTATTTGTGGTTTAGGTCGTAAAGCGTCACACCAAACTCTTCACAGTTTTTCGATAGCGTTTCCATTTGGATACGAGCCATCTCACCAGAAGCGTTGATGTCTTTCGTTAGAGTGGAAACGTTGTGGTCCATTGTGGCGAAAGTTTTGTTCACTTGGCGAACTTTACGACCTTTTTCACGCAGACCATCAAAAGCTTGTGGCGATGTTACTTCGTGGACTAGGTGGCGATCGATATAAAGAATTGGAGTTTCGCCTTTCGCTGCTACTGCAACGTGAGCGTCATAAACTTTTTCGTATAAGGTTTTTGCTTGCTGGTTTGTCGACATAGCTTTTCTTCCTTGGGAGCATCCGTCCCAGTGTTTTTTTCAAACCAAGTAATCCGTTTAGGCTGACTTGGCTTGATATTATTCTTATGTATTTGCTTCTAATCAGAACATCTAACTTATGAAGCTAAAATGTACTCTGCGATCTTATCGCCCATTTCTGAAGTTGTAAGCGCTTGGTTATCGCCCGCAAGGTCTGCTGTTAGCTCGCCTGCAGAAAGTGCTTTAGATACTGCTGTTTCAATATCTTGTGCTGCCGCTTCTTCGCCTAGGCTGTAACGTAGCATTAGTGCAGCAGAAAGGATCTGAGCAACAGGGTTCGCGATGTTCTTACCTGCGATATCAGGAGCACTACCGCCTGCTGGTTCGTATAGACCGAAGTTACTTTCGTTCAGGCTAGCAGAAGGAAGCATGCCCATAGAGCCTGTGATCATTGCGCATTCATCAGAGATGATGTCACCGAAGATGTTTGAACAAAGCATCACATCAAACTGAGAAGGATCTTTGATAAGCTGCATCGTTGCGTTATCAATGTACATATGGCTCAGTTTTACATCTGGGTAATCTTTTGCGATTTCTTCAACTACTTCACGCCATAAGATAGAGCTTTGTAGTACGTTTGCTTTGTCGATTGAGTAAACGTTTTTGTTACGTAGACGTGCAGATTCAAAAGCAATCTTTGCAATACGTTCGATCTCGTAGCGGTGGTAAACCTCAGTGTCGAATGCTTTTTCATTAGGACCTTCACCTTCACGACCTTTAGGTTGGCCGAAGTAAATGCCACCTGTCAGTTCGCGAACCACAACGATATCGAATCCACGACCTGAAATATCAGCACGTAAAGGAGAGAAACCTTCTAAGCCAGCATGGATTTGCGCAGGGCGCAGGTTACAAAATAGTTGGAAGTGTTTACGAAGTGGAAGTAGGGCGCCACGCTCAGGTTGATCATTAGGTGGAAGGTGTTCCCATTTAGGACCACCAACAGAGCCGAACAATACGGCGTCGGATTCTTCACAGCCTGTAACTGTTGCTTCTGGAAGTGGACAGCCGTGGTTATCAATAGCAATACCACCGACATCATACTCTTCACGAGAGAAGCTGATCGCGTGCTTCTTTTCAATTGCGTTTAGTACTTTGTTCGCTTGCTGCATTACTTCTGGGCCGATGCCATCACCCGGTAAAACGGCAATTTTGTATGATTTTACAGTCATGTTAATCCTTTAATTCTAATATTGAGCTTGGTGTGCTCACTTTATTCTTTGTCCTTAGTGCCAAATAACCCTTCTGATTACAGCGTTTATGTCGCTGAATTGAGGTTGACACTAAGGTGTCTGTTATTTGGTGTTTTTATTCAGCTGCGGCTTTATTTTGTTTCATTTCCGCAATTTGGTCAGCACGATGAATGCTATTAATCACATGTAATAGAGCTTCACCTGACGCTTCAACGATATCCGTAGAAATGCCCGTTCCGTGGTATTTACGACCTTTGTAGTTAGCGATGATATCGGCTTGACCTAAGCCATCTTCACCTTCGCCTTTTGCTGTTAGGTCAAACTTATCTAATACAATTTCATAGCCGGTTACGCGGTAGATACATTGATAAAGTGCATCAACGGGACCATTACCCACAGCCGCTTCGCACTTCTCTTCATCACCACATTGAAGCTTGACACTCGTTGTAGACATAACACTACCAGATTGCACGCTTAGGTAGTTAAGTTTATAAAAGTCATCTTCATCACGAAGGTTAGAGAAGTACATTAGAGCTTCTAAGTCGTAGTCAAAGACTTGTCCTTTACGGTCCGCTAGTTTTACAAAGTCATCATATAGTGAATTTAGGTTGTACTCAGTTTCTTTGTAGCCCATTGTATCCATATGGCTCTTCACAGCAGCACGTCCAGAACGGCTGGTTAAGTTCAATGCTTTATTCTTAAGACCAATAGACTCAGGAGTCATGATTTCGTATGTGTTTTTATTCTTTAGCATACCGTCTTGGTGGATGCCTGAAGAGTGGCTAAATGCATTAGCACCGACAATTGCTTTGTTGTCTTGGATTGGCATATGACAAAGTTGGCTCACTAACTTACTTGTACGGTGAATTTCGTCGTATTTCAAACCAGTCGTTACGCCTAGTAGCTCTTGGCGTGTCTTGATGATCATCGCAATTTCTTCTAGAGAACAGTTACCTGCACGCTCACCGATACCATTGATTGTGCCTTCCACTTGGCGCGCTCCGGCTTGAACCGCTGCGATAGAGTTGGCAACGGACATGCCAAGGTCATCGTGACAGTGGACAGAAATGATCGCTTGATCGATGTTTGGAACACGGTTGAAAAGCGTTTGAATAATGCCACCAAACTCGTTAGGTACGGTGTAGCCCACAGTATCTGGAATATTGATGGTTTTCGCACCTGCGTTGATCGCGGCTTCAACCATTCGACATAAGTTGTCGATAGGCGTACGCCCTGCATCTTCACAAGAGAACTCAACGTCATCAGTGTAGTTACGAGCGTGTTTAACGGCTTTTACTGCCATCTCTACAACATCGTCGTAGCTACGGCGCAGTTTATCTTGAACGTGAACCGTTGAAGTTGAAATGAAAGTGTGGATACGGAACTGCTCTGCAACTTTTAATGCTTCGGCTGCTGCGTCAATGTCTTTTGCTACTGCGCGAGAAAGTGCACAAATACGGCTACCTTTAATGTTACGCGCAATAGTTTGAACGGATTCAAAATCACCTGGAGAAGAAACAGGGAATCCAGCTTCAATAACATCTACACCCAGTCGCTCAAGCGCATATGCAATTTGTAACTTCTCTTTTACCGTTAGGCTTGCAGCCAATGCTTGCTCACCATCACGTAAGGTCGTATCAAAAATTATCACTTGATCGTTCATGGGTGCTTCCTTATTTCGATATTAAATCGATTGCTATCCAGATTGTTATTAAGAATGATGTTCTTTAAGTGTCGTTAGTTACAAAAAAACCCGCTTAGCGCGGGTTTCATATTTGTGTGTATCTTCACCCACAACTTACCCACGCGATTGGTTCACGATAAGGAGAAGTTTCAGCAGTAGAGTAAAAGAAAAAGGCATTACACAAATATCCGTAAATAAACTGTTAACACCATATTTACCGCAATTTATTCTAGTCGTCAAACGGGAAAATCCAATAAAAGCATCATCGAGGTAATGATTCATTTGGTTTGTTCTTATTTTTTAATGTTTTATGGTTATATATTCCGAGCTGTATGTTTTATGTAGATGTTGACGTTATGTTGATGGGTATAGATGGGTTAAAGTTTTGTGTCGATCTTTTTTATTGTTAACAATCGACATGATGTTTTTATTTAAGATTTGATTAATTAATCAATTGATTAACTTTTGGTTAATTATTCCGCTTACCATTTAGACTCTATAGTCTAGAATTAATCAGTGATTAATTAATGCCAAACTGATGGTAATGGATATGACAACCAGAAAAGCCGGTCGACCACATCATAAAACTGAAGCTCGGGAGTTACTGATTAGTAGTGCACGAGACTTATTTGTTATCCACTCATATGACAAAGTATCAACTCGCCTAATCGCCGAGCGAGCTGGGGTCAATATTGCGATGATCCGTTATTACTTTGGCAATAAAGCTGGTCTATTTGAAAGCATGGTGCGAGAAACACTCGAACCGATGAAAGTGCAGATGGATAAGCTGGTGCAAAACAGCAATCAAGAAAACTTCATCGGTTTAATGAGAACTTACTATAAAGAAATGGTCAAAACCCCTAGGTTCCCTCGCTTGATCGCACAAGTGATGAATATGCCGCCTTCAGACATGCAAAGAGGGTTACTAGAGAAAGTCTTCCTTGATGTGACTAAACCTTGCCAAGATGCCATATTTGGCAAGTTGGTGGAAAGTGGTGTCTTAAAGGAAGGAATGGATCCAAAACTGTGCAGAATTTCTTTTGTCAGCTTAATGGTGTTTCCTTTTATAGCGCCTCCGCCATTGCTTGCTTTGCATGGTGTCGAACTTAATGATGCCTTTTTGAATCGCTTAATCGAACACAATATTCAATTGATGACTTCAGGGTTTATTAATACTGAATCATCGTCTTATTCTGACACGTCGCCACTTTTGGCATCTTTACCTTCTGTATCTGAAAAACCTACTGCGTAGTTATTAAAGGACTATAACAATGAAAATAAATCGTAAACTCCTGTTTTTTCCTGCGCTTGCGGTAGGTGTCGTGACCCTTTTTATTGCATCCAATTTACGACCTGACTTACCAACCAAACCTGCGGGAGATCGAGCTAGGTTAGTTGATACTGTTATTTTGGAAAAACAGCCAATGGCGCCATTGGCGGTGGGTTTTGGAAAGGTCACACCGAAAGTGGAGTGGAAAGCCATTGCTGAAGTAACAGGGAAGATTGTCTATCGCCATCCTAACCTTGAAAAAGGTCAGGTGATCCCTGCCGGTACTGAGGTGCTTAGAATTGATCCTTTAGATTACGAATTGAAGTTGATTCAAGCTCAAGCGGATCTCAAATCCAGCCAAACATCGTTGGCGAAATTAACCCTTGAAGAAAGTAATTTAAAACAGACGTTGAAGATCGAAAAAAATCGGTTAGTGATCAGCAATAAAGAGCTCCAAAGAAAGCAAGATCTTCGCAAGAAAGGTCTCACCTCGCAATCAGATGTTGATCTCCAAGAGCAAAGTGCTTTGTCTCAACGCAAGTTAGTTCTTGATGTCGAAAACCAAATTGCTTTGATGCCAGATGAAAAACGCGTTGCAGAAGCGGTTGTTAAGGTCAATGTCTCTAAAGTACAAGAAGCTCAGCGATCACTTGATAAAACCAGCGTGACCTTGCTTAAGGCAATGCGCATTGCTCAGGTCGATATTGAACAAAACCAAGTCGTGAATTTGCAGCAAACCATGGTGATTGCCCATGGTATTGATGTCATGGAAGTGGAAGCACAGTTATCGATCCATGACATGCAAGTGTTGGCATCGAGTTTGAGCGATTTTAGCCGAGATGAATCCGGTATTCCAAATCCCGATACTTCACCAATTTCCGCCATTATTGAATTAAGCAGCGGTAACTTGCATGCACAGTGGGACGCCAAAGTGGCGAGGATCAGCGAAACGGTTGATGAAAGCCAAGCAACAGCGGGTGTGATTTTAGAGATCCAACAAGATTACACACAACTTAAGCCAAGCAGCGTGCCCCCTTTAGTAAATGGCATGTTTGTGAGGGCTGAAATTGAAGGTGTCGCCAACCCGAGTTGGGTGATCCCTGAGCGAGCATTACATGGTGATACTGTGTATATGTTTGGTCAAGACAGCCGGTTGAAAATGCAGCCGGTATCTGTGATTTACCGTCGAGATAATACCGTTGTAGTTGAAGGAGATTTTGAGCAAGGCGATAAGCTGATCTTAAATGATATTCTGCCTGCAATTGATGGAATGCTATTGCGTGAGTCTACCCTTAATGATGCAGAGGAAAGCTCACTATGATTAAGTTTTTCTCTCGTCATCCAACCGCAGCCAATTTATTGATGCTGGGTTTATTGATAATGGGGATAAGCTCATTATCCACGATCAAACGAGAAACCTTCCCTGCTTATGATCCTCCTTACATTATGGCTGGGGTCGTGTATCCCGGAGCTTCTCCTCAGGAAGTAGAAGAAAGCTTATGTATTCGTATGGAAGACGCAGTAGATGGTTTATCTAACATAGAAGAGACGCAATGTGAGGCCATTGAAGGTAGTGCACGGCTGATTTTAAAGCTCAATGAAAAAGCAGATATTGGTCGAATGCTGGTGGATGTTCAAACACAGATCAATTCCATTAATGATTTTCCTTCTGAAATCGAGTCTCCTATTGTCCAAGAGCTAGACTGGAATGAGCCTGTTGTTGATGTTGCCATCACGGCAAATACTTCTTGGCCGGATTTGAAAGCTTATGCGGAAGATCTTAAGCGGATCATGAAGTTAGATTATGAGGTTTCACTGGTTGAAGTCAGTGGATTTTCTGATCACCAGTATCGCGTGGAATTAGATGGGCAAGCGATCAGGCAGCTTGGGCTAACGGTCGGTGATATTGCCGATCAAATTGGCAGACAAAATATTAAATTACCGAGTGGTAATATTGAAACGCCAGATAAACACTTCCTAATTCGTTTTGATGAAAGAAGAGTGACCCCTGTAGAGCTTGAAAATATTGTAGTGGGCTCTGCTGCAAATGGATCTGTGATTCGCTTACGAGACATAGCGACGATCACTGATAGGTTTGAGCTTGATGAACAAAAAGTCTTGTTTGATGGTAAACCGTCAGCACTGCTTAAAATTAGTAAAAACAAAGAAGATGATGCGCTGCGTATAAAAGAACGCGTGACTCAGTTTGTAGACGATCAACGTGCCGTAGCTCCTGACGGCGTGACATTACAGATGACCAATGACTTGTCATCAGTGCTTTGGGACAGGTTGACCATGATGGTCAGTAATGGCTGGCAAGGTATTGTTCTTGTGTTTGCGACCATGTGGTTGTTCTTCAGTTTACGTTATTCATTTTGGGTTGCAGCGGGTCTTCCTGTTGCTTTCTTAGGTGGCTTATTTTTAATGGCTAACCTAGGTTTATCCATCAATATCATGTCTCTTGTCGGTCTATTAATGGCGATCGGGATCATGATGGATGACGCCATCGTAATTGCAGAGTCGATAGCTTCTCACCTAGACAGAGGGCAGAAAGTCGATGACGCGGTTTATAACGGCGTGAAAAAAGTCTTCCCGGGCGTATTGTCTTCATTTTTAACAACCGTCTGTATTTTCGGTAGTTTACTGTTTCTTGACGGGGAAATGGGGGCAGTACTTAAAGCGGTACCACAGGTTCTGATTTTGGTGCTGTCACTGAGCCTAGTTGAAGCATTTTTAATTCTGCCAAATCACCTTTCTCACTCTTTGCATAAAGAGAAAAAAGAAAAACCAGCGTTACGCTTTAAAGTGGTATTACTTGAGAAGTTTGAAAACTTCAGAAATACAACATTGATGAATGCGGTTGAAAAAGTGGTAGCGTACCGTTATGCCTTTATGGGAGGTGTGCTAGCACTTTTACTGATATCCATTTCATTAATTGTTGGTGGCTTAGTTAAATTCCAACCTTTCCCTGAACTTGATGGGGATATTGCAGAAGCTCGTATTATTCTTCCTCCTGGTTCGTCACTCGCACAAACCGAAAAGGTAGTGGATAGAATTGTCACATCAGCGCAGCGATTAAATGAAGAGTGGAGTGAGCAAGTAGAGGAGGGCAACACATTAGTTGAACATATCACAAGCCAATTCAATGCTAATGCGGATGCCAATGAGTCAGGACCTCACCTTGCAACAGTGCGACTCGACTTACGAGGGTCAGAAAGTCGTAACACTGTCATCGATGATTTTATTGATGCTTGGCGAGAAGACATAGGCGATCTTGCGGACCCAATCTCCCTTGTATTTAAGCAGCCAACGATGGGACCTGGTGGTCGCGCGATTGAGATCAGAGTGAAGCATGATGACTTAGATGAATTGAAGTCAGCTTCTATTGATATTCAAAACTACCTGAACCGCTTTGATGGTGTCCATGGTGTGCTTGATGACATGCGCATGGGTAAAGAAGAGGTGTTGGTTAAATTACGTGATGGCGCAGAAACTTATGGCGTAAATGGACAAATGATCGCATCACAGCTGCGTGCTGCATTCTTTGGACAAACCGCAGACGAAATCCAGTTGGGCGTTGAAAATATCTCTATTGAAGTACGTTTGGATAAAGCTCAAGCCGGTGACTTACAGCAACTTGCTAACTTCCCGATTATTACCAGTGATGGTAGCCAGATCCCACTAGCCACTTTGGCGACTCTAGATTTCCAAAGAAACTACGTTCGAATTCAACGTATTGATGGGTTAAGAACGGTCAGTGTTTTTGGTGATATTGATAACAAGAAAGCCAGCTCGTCAGCCATTTTACTTCAATTCCAAAGAGAAGAAGCAAGTAAGCTTACGACTAAATACCCTGGGCTACGTTTTGATTTTGAAGGTGAAGCTAAGGATGCCGCTAAAACAGGTGCTTCAATGGGGAAAGGCTTCTTACTCGGGCTGTTTGGTGTTTTTGCCATTCTTAGTTATCAGTTTAGAAGTTACCTAGAGCCTGTGGTGGTAATGCTTGCCATTCCACTTGCGTTTATTGGTGTGGTTATTGGGCACTGGTTGTTAGGGCACTCACTTAGCATGCCGAGCATGATGGGTTTTGTTTCTTTAGCAGGGATAGTGGTGAATGACTCAATCTTGCTCGTGCAATATATCAGGCACCATGTGGATGAAGGGGACAGCGTGCATGACTCGGTAGTGAAGGCGAGCCGTGAGCGTTTTCGTGCAGTATTTTTGACATCCATGACCACGGCTGCGGGTTTATTACCGCTGCTGACGGAGACAAGTTTACAAGCTCAGGTTATTCAGCCTTTGGTTATATCCATTGTGTTTGGTATTTTTGCCTCAACATTACTTGTGCTATTTATGATCCCTGCCGCCTACGCCATTTTGGCGGATTTCGGAATGGTCAAAAAGCATGAACCACTAGAAGCTTAGCCACTTTTCACTCATAGCTAATCACTAATAACAAAAAGCGACCTAGAGTCGCTTTTTTTGTTTTATCGCTTTTAAATCACCCCTTTCAAAATTTGAGTAATGTTCATTTTTTATCCGCAAAATCGTCACTCAACTGTCATTTATTGAGCCTAACTTTAGCGTTAATGGAATCAAAAACGGCTAAGGAAGATCGCATGCGTACTATCGAGCCTATCGTCCGCTGGGATGTGGCATTTTCATTGTTTTGTTTAAGAAGTCGCTACTGCAACCAGAGTGCAATGGTCAGTAAAGCCATTTCACATACTGGTGATGGGCATTTATATCTATTATTTGGAGTGTTGGCTTTATTCGTTGATAGCCAATATGGAAAGGATTTTCTAATGGTCGGCTTAACCGCTTTTGCCATTGAACTTCCGATTTATTGGCTAGCTAAAAATACACTTAAACGCCGTCGCCCCGCAGAGTTTTCAGAACTACTCCAATCTCATATCGTCCCATCAGATAAATACAGCTTACCTTCAGGTCACTCAGCTGCTGCATTTTTAATGGCAACGGTTATCGGTC
This sequence comes from Vibrio sp. 99-70-13A1, assembly GCF_013114625.1. GTDB lineage: Bacteria > Pseudomonadota > Gammaproteobacteria > Enterobacterales > Vibrionaceae > Vibrio. The sequence continues at coordinate 27,070 of NZ_VTXD01000006.1, read as the reverse complement.
ACTTTTATCCAAGCTTATATCCGGCTTGCTTGGTTTGGGCATTTGCAATTGGGACTTCTCGTATCTTACTCGGGGTGCATTTCCTTACTGATGTGTTAATTGGTGCCGCTTTAGGCATCGCGTGCGCCAACTTGGCGATAAACAGTGTTCTATAACTAGATTTTTATATGACAGGTTTATATAGCAAGAGCTTATGTCGCAATAGCTTATATAGCCTAAATTGATAACAAGAAGAGTGGTCGACGTTAAAAATGAAAATTCTCTATGGTGTACAAGGAACCGGAAATGGGCACATAGCCCGCGCTCGTGCAATGGCAATCGCATTTCGTAAGCAAAACATTGATGTGGATTTCTTGTTTTCAGGCCGAGATGCCAATAAGTATTTTTCAATGGAAGATTTTGGTGATTACCAAACAAGAAGTGGGCTTACGTTTTATAGCGAACAAGGCCAAGTGAAGTATTCAAAGAGCTTCATGAAAAATAGTATCTGGCGACTTGTGAAAGAGATTAAGCAGCTCGATTTAACGCAATATGATTTAGTGTTGAATGACTTTGAACCGGTGACCGCTTGGGCAGCACGAAAACAAAAAGTGCCCTGCATTGGGATCAGCCATCAAAATGCTTTTCGATTTGATGTCCCCAAAGCTGGTGGGAATTGGATAGAGCATTCGGTTATACAGCACTTTGCTCCAACAGAGCATTACATTGGTTTGCACTGGTATCACTTTGAACAGCCGATTCTCCCTCCAATTGTCCATACTTGTTCTGAAGTGAGTAAAAAAACGGAAGGGCAAGATCAGCAAAATTTCACTTTGGTTTATCTACCATTTGAAGGTGTAGAGGCAATTTCTGAATTATTGATGAAATTCATCTCACACCAATTTGTTTGCTATCATCCAGAAATTATCGAGCAAAATACAATCGAGAATGTCGTATTCAAACCTTTAAGCTTTAATCATTTTCAAGTGGACTTAAAACAGTGCTCAGGAGTCGTGGCCAATGGTGGTTTTGAATTACCTTCCGAGGCATTGACTCTTGGAAAGAAGTTACTCTTGAAGCCTCTCGATGGGCAATTTGAACAGCGTAGTAATGCTGCTACTTTGGAAGCTTTAGGTCTAGCTCAAACTATGAGTTTTTTAGACCCTGCTATTTTACGTAGCTGGCTTAATGAAGAACAAGCGGAAATAGTCACTTACCCAGACGTTGCCAGTGCGATTGTGGAATGGGTCTTAGCGGGTAATTGGACGAATCAAGATGCTCTGAGAAAGCAACTCTGGGATAAGGTTGATTTCCCTAGCTATGCATCAATAAATTGATTCATAGCTGAGGTTTTTGAATGGGGTTACTCATTAATACACAGCCTCAATGACTTGTAACAATTGTAACCAATGTTCTAAGTCTTAGCTCAAAGGATATTTAAAACCAAAATTGAACAATTTTATATTTTTTTATGATTGTATAAATTATTGAAATTTAATAACTAATTAATAGGTGAGGTAAAATTACATTATTCTTTATCAATCTTGTTGGCGACCTGCGAAGTATTGGTTAATAGTAGAAGTCAGCCGAGAAATATCGGCCTGACAAATATAAGAATCAGTGGTTATCTATTCCCATACCATTACAAATTTAACGCTGTCGAATATGACAAGAGGCAACCTGAATGTTAGAGAAAAAAGATGCAATGAGTGCTATTGCTAGCTATAGAATGGAAAGCACATTACGTGGAGTAGATTTAAACCTTTTAACTGTTTTTGATGCAGTAATGCAGGAACAAAACATCACACGTGCAGCTCACAATTTAGGAATGTCTCAACCAGCAGTAAGTAACGCTGTTGCGCGTCTTAAAGTGATGTTTAATGACGAACTGTTTATGCGTCAGGGTCGTGGTATTCAACCGACTCAGCGAGCTCGTCAATTATTTGGTCCAATTCGTCAAGCGCTTCAGCTAGTTCGTAATGAACTACCAAGCTCTGTTTTCTCTCCAGAGACATCTTCACGCATGTTTAAGCTCGCTATTTGTAGCCCATGCGATATGCGTTTTGCACCTAAGATTATGTCGTCTATCAGTACTCAAGCTCCAAACGTTCAATTGCATATGGATGCTGAATTTGATCGTCAATTATCTGAGCGTATGCGTTACCAAGAGATCGATTTTGTGATCGATTATGCTCGATTTGATGAGCAAGGCTTCTCTAGCACTGAAATTTTCCAAGACGAATTAGTGGTTGTTGTTGCTAAATCTCACCCACGTATCAACGGTGAAGTGACAAAGACTGAATTGCTAGATGAAAAGCATGCAAAACTTTCTCGCATTCATGGTCAGCGCAGTTTCTCTGAACAAGCGTATCGTGATCTTGACTGCTTGGCATACTACGAAGGTACAAGCTTAAGCAATGTACTGTATGTGGTTGGTCAATCTGAACTTGTGACTATTGCTCCACGCTGGATGGTTGAAAATGCTGCGAATAAAGATCAACTACAAGTGATTGATTTCCCATTCGATAACGCTGCGATTTCAGGTTACTTAAGCTGGCACGAATCAAGTGAAAAAGATAAAGGTCACATTTGGTTACGAGATCAATTGATGATGATTTGCGGTGAGGTAGTAGCGCTTAATTAAGCCGCTATCTTATTGATATTAAAGCCTCAAGTTAATGTTTAGCTTGGGGCTTTTTTGTTTGTTAAGTGATAAATGCATCATTGAGTTAAAGTTGAGCATACTATTACTTATAACTTTGAGCTTCATCAGTTGCCTTTTCTATGATCAAAGGTACACTTGTGCGCTCAAAATAGCTTACAGGTGTAAGCCAAAGGTAAAGACATGGCCAATTTAGATTTTCATATCGTAAAAAGACTTCGTGACCAAATTGCCCAAGGTGGCAGCCGCACTGCTTTAAAACATAAAGTAAACAACGTGTGGGAAGGCATTAGCTGGCAGCAGTTTGGTGAACAAATCGATACGCTATCATTAGCGTTACTGGCTCAAGGACTGAGAATCCAAGATAAGATCGGTATCTTTTCAAATAACATGCCTCAGTGGACAATCGCTGACTTTGCATCATTACAAGCTCGTCTTGTTACCGTACCGATCTATCCAACTAATACGGCTGCTCAGTCGTCTTACATCATTCAAAATGCAGACGTAAAGGTTCTGTTCGTTGGCGAGCAAGCTCAATTTGATGCCGCCGTGGATATTTTTGAAGAATGTGAGCAGCTTGAAACTGTCGTTGTTATGTCAGAAGGAATCGACACTCAAGGGCATGATTTTGCTCTGTCTTGGGCTGAATTCATGGCACGCGGTGTTGAAGCACAGCAAGCTGAATTAGATTCTCGTTTAGCCGATGCACAAATGGATGATTTACTGACGCTGATTTATACATCAGGTACCACAGGTCAACCAAAAGGCGTCATGCTGGACTACACGAATATTGGTTCTCAGCTCGCAGGTCATGATGAGCGCCTGAGCTTAAGCCAAGATGATGTCTCTCTATGTTTCCTTCCGCTTTCTCACGTATTCGAACGCGCATGGACGTTTTATGTCTTATATAAAGGTGCAACAAATTGCTACCTGCAAGACACCATGCAAGTACGTGATGCATTGAGCGATGTTAAGCCTACTGTGATGAGCGCAGTTCCTCGCTTCTACGAGAAAATCTTCTCAGCTATTCACGAAAAAGTATCTAAAGCGCCTTTCATCCGTAAAGTGATGTTCACTTGGGCGGTAAACATGGGGGCAAAGCTGTCAGTTTGTCACCAAGAAGGTCGTACACCGTCGTTCATGCTTAGTAAGAGTCATGCACTAGCGGATAAACTTGTTCTGTCTAAACTGCGTGCATTACTTGGTGGCAACATCAACTTTATGCCATGTGGTGGTGCAAAGCTTGATGAGACGATCGGACGTTTTTTCCATGCAATTGGAATCAATGTAAAGCTTGGTTACGGTATGACAGAAACCACGGCAACGGTTTCATGCTGGGATGATCGCTGCTTTAACCCTGACTCTATCGGCATGGCAATGCCTGGCGCTGAAGTGAAAATTGGTGACAAAAACGAGATTTTAGTTCGCGGTCCAATGGTGATGCGTGGCTATTACAAAATGCCAGAAGAAACAGAAAAAACATTTGATGAACAAGGCTTCTTAAAAACGGGCGATGCCGGGCAATTTGATGAAAATGGTAATCTATTCATTACAGACCGTATTAAAGAATTGATGAAGACGTCTGGTGGTAAATACATTGCACCTCAAGTTATTGAAGGTGCGATTGGTAAAGATCACTTTATTGAACAGATCGCGGTGATTGCTGACACTCGCAAGTTTGTTTCAGCATTGATTGTGCCTTGTTATGACTCGCTAGAAGAGTATGCCAAAGAACTGAATATTAAGTATCACGACCGCGTTGAGCTTATCAAGCATCACCAAATTGTTGAGATGCTAGAAAAGCGTGTGAATGGCTTACAAAATGAGTTAGCTAAGTTTGAACAAGTCAAAAGATTCAAGCTGTTACCTAAAGCGTTCTCTATGGATGATGGTGAATTAACGCCAACCCAGAAATTGCGTCGTAAGGTCATTCATGACAAGTATCAGGACGAAATCGAAGAAATGTACACTGAAAAGTCGAAAGAGAAGTAATTTCTCTTAAGTTAATTTTTGAGATGTATAAAAATCCTCCAGTGAACGTGAGTGCGTTTATCGGGGGATTTTTTGTATCTGGACGTTAAGTAAATGTGCGAAAGCGCACAGATAAAATAGGGGTAAAAAATAAAAACAGGTCACTGTGTTGGATATTTTATTCTTTTTTACTAGATGGTTCTGGATTTTAATGTCAGTTAGGTGGTTAAGGTTAGCCTTATATTGCGGGTTTGTGGGTTTTGGTAGCCGATTGGTGAGATAAAAGATTAATCAGGGTTAGACCACATGATAATAAAAAGTTACAGTTGTTTCGTACCGCTGACTTTTGTTACCACAAAGAGCAGCCATAGCCGAAAAAGTGGAAGTATTTCGAATTAGGCTACGAATAAGACCTAGACTATGCAAAACCAGCCCAATCTGCTCAACAGGCAATAATGGAAACTGGTAAGGAGAGCAATATGACAACAAAACCTGAAATGTTATCTGGCGCAGAGATGGTTGTGCAGTCTCTTATTGAAGAGGGTGTAGAACAAATCTTTGGTTACCCAGGTGGCTCTGTGCTTGATATCTATGATGCCCTGCACGCCAAAACGGCCGAAATTAAACACGTATTAGTACGACACGAGCAAGCTGCAACCCATATGGCGGATGGTTACACCCGTTCAACGGGTAAGCCTGGTGTCGTATTGGTATGTTCTGGTCCTGGCGCGACGAATACCGTAACTGGTATTGCGACCGCTTATATGGACTCAATTCCAATGATTGTTATTTCTGGTAACGTACCAAATAACTTGATTGGTAATGATGCTTTCCAAGAGTGTGACATCGTAGGTGTATCCCGCCCGATTGTTAAACACAGCTTCCTAGTTAAGAAAGCAGAAGACATTCCTGAAGTCGTTAAAAAAGCTTTTTATATATCCACTACCGGACGCCCTGGCCCTGTGGTTATTGATCTGCCTAAAGATATTCTAAATCCGCAGATTAAACTTCCATATGAATACCCAGAAACCATCAAAATGCGTTCGTATAACCCAACACTGACTGGTCATAAAGGTCAGATTAAAAAAGCACTAAAAGCGCTTTTAGAAGCGAAAAAGCCAGTGCTTTATGTGGGTGGTGGAGCTGTTATCTCTGAAGCTGATAAGCAATTGCTTAAACTAGCAGAAACGTTGAACTTACCTGTTGTGAGCACCCTTATGGGGCTTGGAGCATTTCCGGGTACTCATAAGAACTCTCTGGGTATGTTGGGGATGCATGGCTTGTATGAAGCCAATATGGCAATGCACAACGCAGACTTAATTTTTGGTATTGGGGTTCGTTTTGATGACCGTACGACCAATAATCTAGAAAAGTACTGCCCTGATGCGAAAATCATGCATATTGATATCGATCCTTCATCGATCTCTAAAAATGTAAAAGTCGATCTACCAATTGTAGGTTCAGCAGAGAAAGTGCTAGAGAGCATGGTCAACTTGTTGATTGAGCAAGGTGGAACGAACGACGAACAAGCAATCGAAAGCTGGTGGAGTGAAATTAAGCAGTGGCAAGATCGTGATTGCCTTGCATACGAGAAATCATCAGAACGTATTAAGCCACAACAAGTTATTGAGACACTCCATAAAGTAACCAATGGCGATGCATATGTTGCTTCTGACGTAGGTCAGCATCAAATGTTTGCTGCTCTGTACTATCCATTTAATAAACCACGCCGTTGGATCAACTCGGGTGGTCTTGGCACTATGGGCTTTGGTCTGCCTGCTGGTATGGGCGTTAAGTTCGCTAAACCAGAAGAAGAAGTAGTGGTTGTAACGGGTGATGGCAGTATTCAAATGAATATCCAAGAGCTTTCAACGGCTCTTCAATACAATATTCCAGTTAAGATCATCAACCTAAACAATCGATTCTTAGGAATGGTGAAGCAGTGGCAAGACATTGTTTATCAAGGTCGCCACTCAAATTCATATATGGACTCAGTTCCAGATTTTGCTGCAATCGCAGAAGCGTATGGTCATGTCGGTATGCGTATTTCTTCTCCTGATGAGTTAGAGGCAGGTTTAGAAAAAGCACTATCAATGAAAGATCGTTTAGTGTTTGTCGATATTAGCGTGGATGACACCGAGCACGTTTACCCAATGCAAATCAAAGGCGAGGGTATGGACAATATGTGGTTAAGCAAGACGGAGAGAACATAATATGAGACACATTATTTCACTACTAATGGAAAACCAACCTGGTGCACTTTCTCGCGTGGTTGGCTTGTTTTCTCAGCGTGGCTATAACATTGAATCTTTGAACGTATCGCCAACGGATGATCCAACATTGTCACGTTTGAACGTAACGACGAATTCAAATGAGATGCAGCTAGAGCAGATTCAAAAGCAACTGCACAAGTTAATTGATGTACTCAAAGTACAAGAAGTCTCGGAATTTGAGCATATCGAACGTGAGCTTATGATGGTAAAAGTCAAAGCCAGTGGTTTTGCTCGTGCTGAAGTTAAGCGTACCGCTGACATTTTCCGAGGGCAGATCGTAGATGTCACTGCTTCTCAATATACGGTGCAAATGGCTGGTACGAGTGAAAAGTTGGATGCATTCATTCAAGCGCTTTCTGAAGTGACCGATGTAATAGAAGTTGCTAGAAGTGGTGTAGTGGGTATTGCTCGAGGCGAAAGATCACTGAAAGGTTAAATACCTAATTAGTATTAACTATTTATAAAATTGATAATAAAGCCGCTTTTTTCTAGCGGCTTTTATTTTGTTCAAACTTTACGGTGGTATACTCCTTTCCCCAATTCATAGAGCAGTGAGAAAAGATGAGAAACAAAAAATTAGTGTTTACACTTCTTATCATCAGCATCACTTTTTGCTCTGCTGCTGGCTTGTATTACTTACAACGCTATCAGAATGTTAAACATCAAAGCTTCAACAACACCGCAAAACAAGCCCTACATCAATTAGTGTATACCGAGCGTGAATATAGCGTTTGGCGAGATCAACTTATTTCAGTCATGGAATTGCTTAGCCATAGCCAGCGTTTGATCGAGTTTTCTACTTCTCCGTCTATTCAAAATAAGAAAGTATTAGAGGAAGTATGGGAATCGGTTTTAAGTAACCAAAAGTGGTATACCCAAATTCACTTGCTGGATTTGAACGGTATTGAACAGGTACGAATGAATTATTCCTTCTCTGATGGAATTGTAACGGTGTCTGAGCGTCTGCAAGATAAGTCTCAAAAAAGCTACTTCAGTTATGCGAAAACCTTACGCGATGAAGAAATTAGCGCTTGGGGGATTGAGCTTGAAACCGACCATGGTGAACTTGTTTATCCTTATAAACCCGTTTTAAGAATTATTACCCCCGTATCCGCTAAAGGTCAGGTCGTGGGTTACCTTGTGATTAATATCGATGTTTGGAATCTAGCTTCAAGACTAAATTTCTCTCCAGATCATGATGTAAGAGCCGAAGTGGTTAATGAATCGGGCTATTACATTGCCAGCCACAATAGTAGTAAGCTATTTGGTGACTCTATCCCAGAGCGAAAAGCATTCAACCTTAAAAATATTGCGCCTAAATTATGGGAACATATTTCAGAAGAACAAACCGGTTATGTCTTTGAAGATAATAATTTGTTTGCTTTCAATAAGGTGAGTTTAGCGGCAAAGCAAAAGCTATTTTTAGTAGTTCAACTAAATGAAACACAACTTTTGCAAAAAGCAGAAAGAGATTTGGATGACTTAGCTAAAGAGCAAGTTATTGTACTTTTTGCAATGTTGATTTTTGCTATACCTGTGGCTTTTCTCGTTGTTCACTATCGCCGCAGAAATATTGAAAGTAAGCTGGCGAGAGCAGCATTGAATGGTATGTCTGCTGTGATGATTTCAGATAAATCCCATCGAACGCTCATGGTGAATAATGAATTTGAGAGTATGACTGGGTACGGTAGTGCCTCTCTTGAAGGTAAGAATGCTCTGAAGATTTTATTCGAAAATACCGACGATATCGGAGCCGTCAAACGTATTTGGACGCATTTAGCTGAAGATGACGTTTGGGAAGGTGAGGTGACGTGTAAAACAAAATTACGCTTTCCTTTTACTGCGATTATGCGTGTACATGTCATCAAAAATGCGTCAAATAAGGCAAGCTATTTTATCACCTCGTTAGTCGATATATCAGACCGTAAAGAGCTAGAAGATAGGCTACGAGTCCTAAGTGAACGTGATTCTCTTAGCCAGTTGTGGAACAGGAGAAAGTTCGAAGAGCAACTTGAATACCACGCTCGTTTATGTGAACGCTACCCAAATGAAGCAACCACTTGCTTAGCTCTTGTTGATATCGACCACTTTAAGCGTATTAATGATGAGCTAGGGCACGATGAAGGCGATAGAGTGATTCAAGCCGTCGCACAATTGTTAGTGACAAGCCTGCGCACTACTGACTTTGTTGCTCGAGTTGGAGGTGAGGAGTTTGCTTTGCTCATGCCTCATACATCGTTAGCTGAGGCACAGTTGGTACTTAATCGTTTGAGAGAACAAGTTGAGCAAACCGATGGAACGAAAGTGACAATCAGTATTGGCTTTACTGATTTAACGAATAACAGTACTCGTTCGTATAAGTGTGCGGATATTGCTTTGTATGAATCCAAATCTTCAGGTCGAAACCAAGTTTCTTTGTGTGGCAGCCAAGACGATATCGCTTAGTTTTACGCTACACAGTTATCATTTCCTCCAGTTCTATTTAAACCTCCCTATGATTGTTGATTGTTTGCCCTCAAGCTTTCCGTAATGACCTCTGATAACAGCTTCACTCTGTAATTCCTCCCGTCATTAATTTATGAGCATTAGACTAAAGTCTAATGCTTCACTAAACTGAATTATGGGAAAGATCCTGAGCTTTTATTCTGTTGTTGTCGTTGATGGATAGTTTTACTTGTACGGAATAGCGTTAATCAGTACATGATTAATCAATTCTAATAAGCCATGAGTAACATTAGATAATTTGAATTATTGCTTATTGCTTATTGCTTATTGGGATTGTTTAAGGTGAATAGATTTGGGGATCATACTATCTGGTTTTGAGAGGCTTGGTATGTATGTCGATTGCTTAGTGAGAATCACAATAGGTACACTGGCGATACTTGGCTTTAAGTTAAGTGCATTGTACTTTTTATTGATGGTATTACTGCTCAATACTCACCACAAAGAGTTTTTTGGGTGGTAAAAAAACGGAGCTGAATAGCTCCGTTTTTATATCAATTTATTTGTTAAGCAGCTTCAATCACTTGCTCAATACGCTTCATTGAGCCATGAAGGTGGCTATCCAGTAACTCCGCAGCTTGTTCTGAGTTTTTTGCTAGTACTAGTTTCATGATCATTTCATGCTCATCGATGTTAAACAAGTCATCGGAGACTGAGTTTTCAGTTAATGCTAGGAAGCGGTATCGCTTAACCTGATTAATTAAGTCGCTAAAGAACTCAAACATGTTCTTAGAGTCAGCACCCTCAAGAAGCGCAACATGGAACTGTTGATGACGCTCTTCCCATTCCGCACTATCGAATTCTTCAACAACGTTCTGAATACGTGAAAGCTTGTGGTAAGACGTTAGTACTTCCAATTCCCAGCTTTCATCGCCAGCAGCAATAGCTTTTTTCAATAAAACGGAAGATACAACACGTAGGCTTTCGTACAAGTCGTTCAATTCTTCCTTTGATACAGGAGCAACCCAGCAACCTTTTTGTGGCTCTAGCTTAACGTACTTGCTCCAAGACAATTGAACTAAAGCTTCACGTATTGGTGAAGCACCAACGCAATATTTTTCTTTTAATTCTGCAACAACAAGCTTTTGACCGGGACGTAGATCGCCGTTCAAAATATCTTGGCGAATCATCTTTGCTACTTTGTCAGTTAGAGTTGGACTAGACATTACACACTCTCAATCTTTCTTGGATTTTTGTCTGTCAATTTTCTGATTTGTCATGAGTAGAATAGGAAAATAACAGTACGTGATTCTGGTGTGATAATACAGCGTACTGAAAAATTAGGCAAGATTTGATTCATAAAAAAAGAGGGCATAAGCCCTCTTTTTATATTCTATGTAAAGTTATTTACTTTTTATAGAACTTGTACAGATGCAGTGTTAGTGCAAGAAGCAACTAGAGCACCAGAAACCATTACTACGATATCGCCTTTTTTACCAAGACCAGATTGTAGAGCAATTTCTTTACCATCAATGTAGAAAGCATCAGTGCTTGCGATAGATTCAACAACTACTGGTGTAACACCTTTAGTTAGAACTAGCTGAGCAGCTGTCTTCTGGTTTGTAGTAAGAGCCAGAATGTTTGCAGTTGGGAAGTACTTACGTACTGAACGTGCAGACTTACCGCCTTCAGTAGCAACAACGATTAGAGGAGCAGCTAGCTTCTCTGCTGTGTCTACAGCACCTTTACATACTGCTTCAGTGATACGTAGGCGAGGGCTGTCTAGGCGAGAACCAAGTTCTGCTTTAAGAGCGCCATCAGTACGGTTAGCAATTTGAGCCATGATAGTAACAGCTTCAACTGGGTACTTACCTTTAGCAGTTTCGCCAGAAAGCATTACTGCATCAGTACCATCCATGATTGCGTTCGCAACGTCACCCGCTTCTGCGCGAGTTGGACGTGGGTTGCTGATCATAGAGTCAAGCATTTGAGTTGCAGTGATAACCATCTTACGTGCACGGTTACACTTCTCGATCATCATTTTCTGAGCGAAGATTACTTCTTCAGCTGGGATTTCAACACCTAGGTCACCACGAGCAACCATGATGCCGTCAGAAGCTTCAAGGATTGAATCGAAGTTATCAACACCTTCTTGGTTTTCAATCTTAGAAATGATGTGGATGTTTTCGCCGCCGTTAGCGTTTAGAAGCTCACGGATTTCTTTAACATCGTCTTCTTTACGGATGAAAGAAGCTGCAACGAAATCTACGCCTTGCTCACAACCAAACTTAAGGTCAGCTTTGTCTTTCTCAGAAAGAGCAGGAAGTTGAACAGAAACGCCAGGAAGGTTAACACCTTTGTTTTCGCCTAGAGCACCGTTGTTAAGAACTTTACACTTAACTTCAGTTTCTGTTGTTGCGATAACTTCCATTTCGATTAGGCCGTCATCAACAAGAATTGTGTTACCTGCTGTAAGGTCTTTTGCAAAACCTAGGTAAGTTACTGCTACTACGTCTTTGTTACCAACAACTGTTGAGTCAGTTGTGAAAGTGAACTCTTGACCAGCTACTAGATCTACGTCGTTACCATCTTCTAATTTGATAGTACGAATTTCTGGACCTTTAGTATCTAGAAGGATAGCAAGTTGCTCACCTTTGTTTTCCATTACTTTACGGAAGTTCGCGATACGTGTGCCGTGCTCTGCGAAATCACCGTGAGAGAAGTTTAGACGCATAACGTTCATGCCAGCATCAACTAGTTCAGTTAGCTTCTCTACAGATTCAGTTTTAGGGCCAATCGTACATACGATTTTGGTCTTTTTCATGGAAGGTACTCTCCGGTAAGTATTGTTACAATTTGAAATTTATCTATTGTCTAAAGGTGCTCACTAAATAACTCCAACATTTTGTGCCTGTTGATAAGATTATGAGTGTCGCAATTACCCTTCAGAGTTGTAAGTCTTTCATCAAGTTTAGTCATTTTATGACCAAACTGTTTTGATTCAGCATCGGGTTTCTGTGACTTACACCAACATAACAGGTGAAAGTTGCAGAAAAATAACGGTCAGTTCTGTAATTTTTTTTCTTTTCGGGTGCGGATTCTACCACCGAATCAACTCAATATCACTGCTTAACAATTGTCTTAGGACAAGGTTTTATGTCAAAAGATTAATTTTTTAGATCGAAATAAATAGACTAAATAGTTTCGATGTAACTATAATAAGTTTCAAATCGAAACAATTTGGTCTTTTTTAAATGTCGAAACGAAACACTCAGCTTAGAAGACATACGATTTCTAGCCTCGTAAATGAAAAAGGCGAGGTTAGTGTTGATGAATTATCCGCTAAGTTTGAAACCTCTGAAGTCACAATTAGAAAGGATCTCGCGTCTCTTGAGAAAAATGGTCAGCTTTTACGCCGTTATGGCGGAGCGATTGCATTACCAAAGGAAGTCGCAAGTGATGAAATGAGTCACAAGGTTTCGAATCGAAAGATTTCTCTTGCAAGTGCCGCTGCTGAGCTGATTCGTGACCATAATCGTATTGTTATTGATAGTGGTAGTACGACAGGAGCACTAATTCAGCAATTAAATGGTAAGCGTGGCTTAGTTGTCATGACTAACTCATTACATGTCGCTAGCGCTTTAAATGAATTGGAAAGTGAACCCACTTTATTAATGACAGGTGGAACATGGGATACCCATTCTGAATCATTTCAGGGCCAAGTCGCTGAGTCTGTGTTACGGGCTTACGATTTTGATCAACTTTTTATCGGTGCTGACGGTATTGATTTGGAACGAGGAACAACCACGTTCAATGAATTAGTTGGTCTTAGTAAAGTTATGGCTGAAGTTTCTCGTGAAGTTATCGTCATGGTGGAGTCCGAGAAAGTTGGAAGAAAAATACCTAATCTAGAATTGGCTTGGCAACACATAGATGTATTGATTACAGACGCAGAATTAGCCCAAGAAGCTAAAGCGACCATTGAGTCGCATCAAGTTCGAGTGATCTTAACCAAGCCGGTTTAAATCAAATTTAATAAAAATATCAATTTAACGTCCTACATTTAATCTTTATAGATTGGCTTTTGCTTGCTGCTGTAGGAATAACCAAAATTAATGGAGTATAACCATGTGTGGAATAGTAGGTGCTGTAGCACAACGTGATGTCGCTGAAATTTTAGTAGAAGGCTTACGCCGTTTAGAATACCGCGGGTATGATTCGGCAGGCGTAGCAGTTGTTGATTCTGAAAGTAACCTGACTCGAGTTCGCCGTTTAGGTAAAGTTCAAGAACTTGCTGATGCAGTAAATTCTCAAGATGTTGTTGGTGGTACTGGTATCGCTCACACTCGTTGGGCTACTCATGGTGAGCCATCTGAAGCGAATGCTCACCCACACACGTCTGGTGATGTAGCTGTCGTTCATAATGGCATCATTGAAAACCATGAAGAGCTGCGTACTTTATTACAAGGTCGTGGTTACGAGTTTACTTCTCAAACTGATACTGAAGTGATTGCTCACCTAGTTGAGTGGGAATTGCGTACTTCAGCTTCTCTTATTGAAGCACTTCAAAAGACAGCTAAACAGCTAGAAGGTGCATACGGCACAGTTGCGGTTGATCGTAAAGATCCAAGCCGCATTGTTGTAGCTCGCTCTGGTAGCCCAATTGTTATTGGTTTTGGTGTGGGTGAAAACTTCCTTGCATCAGATCAACTTGCACTATTAAGCGTGACTCGTCGTTTCATGTACCTTGAAGAAGGTGATGTAGCTGAAATTACTCGTCGTGAAGTCACTGTTTTTGATGAAAGTGGTGAGCAGGTTGAGCGTGAAATTACTGAATCTAATGCAGAGCATGACGCTGGTGACAAAGGTGAGTACCGTCACTTCATGCAAAAAGAAATTTTTGAGCAACCAACAGCTTTGATTAACACAATGGAAGGTCGTATTTCAGATACCTCTGTTATCACAAGTGCTATTGGCGTTAGAGCTGAAGAGATCTTAAGTAAAGTTGAACATGTTCAGATTATTGCTTGTGGTACTTCTTACAACTCTGGTATGGCTGCGCGCTACTGGTTTGAGTCACTAGCAGGTGTGAGTTGTGATGTGGAAATCGCATCTGAGTTCCGCTACCGTGATTTCGTTGTACGTCCAAATAGCTTGCTTGTTACTCTTTCACAGTCTGGTGAAACTGCTGATACATTGGCTGCACTTCGTCTTGCAAAAGAGAAAGGCTACATGTCAGCAATGACAATCTGTAATGTTGCGGGCTCTTCTCTTGTTCGCGAATCTGATTTTGCTTTCATGACTCGTGCTGGAACTGAAATTGGTGTGGCATCAACGAAAGCATTTACGACTCAATTAGCTGCGATGCTAATGATGGTAACTTCAATTGGCCGTCTACAAGGTCGTATCAATGAAGAGAAAGAAGCTGAGATCGTAAAAGCACTGCATGAACTTCCTGCTCATATTGAACAAGCGCTTACTCTAGACAAAGAGATTGAAGCATTAGCACCTGACTTTGCAGACAAGCATCACACACTATTCTTAGGTCGTGGCGAGTTCTACCCAATTGCAATGGAAGCATCTCTAAAACTTAAAGAGATCTCATACATTCATGCTGAAGCATACGCTGCTGGCGAGCTGAAGCACGGCCCATTAGCACTTATTGATGCTGATATGCCTGTAGTCGTCGTTGCTCCTAGCAATGATCTTTTAGAGAAGCTGAAATCGAACGTAGAAGAAGTTCGTGCTCGTGGTGGTTTACTGTATGTATTTGCAGATGCAGATGCAGGCTTTGAAGGTGATGAAAATATGAAAATCATCAAAATGCCACATGTAAGCGAAATTACAGCGCCAATCTACTACACAGTACCAATGCAATTATTGTCTTACCATGTTGCTTTGATTAAAGGTACTGATGTCGATCAGCCTCGTAACTTAGCGAAGGCCGTTACAGTCGAATAATATTCAGTAGTAATGAGAGGTTGGCTATTGATTTGGCAATGTAATATTACATTTATTTGTGGTGTTAAATAATTTATTGGTCGCAGCTTATGGAAGATTCAATTTGAATAAAGCCTAAAGCTGCTAACTTTATAGATGCGGGTAATCAACTACTAATAAAGTCGATACCATCTTTGCTTTGTTGCTGACTGGAATAAACGAGAGCCTAGTGCTCTCGTTTTTTATTTATAGTCTAGTTATGCAGCGACCAGTACGTAAATGTCGGCTGGAAGATATAAAGTGCCTAGAAAGCAAAAAGCCAGAGCAGCGTAAACTGTTCTGGCTTTTTTAATTTGGTGGCCCCTCCCAGATTTGAACTGGGGACCGAACGATTATGAGTCGTGCGCTCTAACCACTGAGCTAAGGGGCCGATAGGGGATAGATTATAGGGGATGCTTTTTACTGTGTCTAGCTTCGATATAGCGGTTATAGAGACAAATTGTACGGATTGCGATTATATATTAACCACTTAAATCAGTGGGATACAAAAAAGGTGAGCTAGTGCTCACCTTTTATATTTTCTGATTAAAAGTTAATCACACTTTAATCTGTAATTACTCGTCTAAGAAGCTGCGCAGAGTTTCTGAACGGCTTGGGTGACGAAGCTTACGAAGTGCTTTTGCTTCAATCTGACGGATACGTTCACGAGTAACGTCGAACTGTTTACCAACCTCTTCTAGAGTGTGGTCTGTGTTCATATCGATACCAAAACGCATACGCAGTACTTTTGCTTCACGAGGTGTTAGACCTGCTAGTACATCTTTAGTCGCGCCACGTAGACTTGTTGCTGTCGCAGAGTCTAGTGGAAGCTCTAGAGTTGTATCTTCAATGAAGTCACCTAGGTGCGAATCTTCGTCGTCACCGATAGGTGTTTCCATTGAGATTGGCTCTTTAGCGATTTTCAGTACTTTACGAATCTTGTCTTCAGGCATTTGCATGCGTTCTGCAAGCTCTTCCGGAAGAGGCTCACGACCCATCTCTTGTAGCATTTGACGAGAGATACGGTTTAGTTTGTTGATCGTTTCGATCATATGAACCGGAATACGGATAGTACGAGCTTGGTCGGCAATTGAACGAGTGATAGCTTGACGGATCCACCAAGTAGCGTAAGTAGAGAACTTGTAACCACGACGGTATTCAAACTTATCTACGGCTTTCATCAGACCGATGTTACCTTCTTGGATTAGATCCAGGAATTGTAGACCACGGTTTGTGTACTTCTTAGCAATCGAGATTACTAGACGTAAGTTTGCTTCAACCATCTCTTTTTTCGCACGGCGAGCTTTCGCTTCACCGATAGACATACGACGGCTGATATCTTTAATGCTTTGAACTGTTAAAGATGTTTCACGTTCAATAATGTCTAGTTTTTGAATAGAGCGACGGATGTCATGCTCATTGCGTCTGATTTTTTCTGCGTATGGTTTGTCAGAAGCTAATACTTCATCTAACCATGCTTCACTAGATTCGTTACCAGTAAATAGTGCAATGAAAGATTTCTTCGGCATTTTGCCGTACTCAACAGTTTGACGCATGATTAGGCGTTCTTGAGTACGTACACGATCCATTGAAGTTCGAAGTTGTTTTACCAGGTAATCAAATTGCTTCGGCGTTAGACGGAACTCTTTGAAAACATCTTGCATCATTGTTGTTGCAAGTACTGCCTTCGGACTGTCAAGACCATATTCATTGATTGCAAGTTGACGATTTTGGTAGCTAGTGCGTAAAGCAGTAAACTTCTCAAGAGCAAGCTCAGGGTCGATGCCTGTGTCTTCTTCTTCCTCGTCTTCGTCGTCTTCGCCTTCTTTATTTTCGCCGTCTTCATCTTTTAGATCAGTTTCAGCAAGTTCAGAACCGATGTGAGTCGCTGTTGGCGCGGCTGTGCCGTCATCATCAGGGTCAACGAAGCCATTGATTAGATCCGTTAAGCGTAGCTCTTCAGCTTGAACCTTGTCGAACTGTTCCAAGATATATGGAATAGTGCCAGGGTATTCAGCAACTGAAAGTTGAACTTGGTTAATACCATCTTCGATACGCTTAGCGATATCGATTTCGCCTTCACGAGTTAGTAGCTCAACAGTACCCATTTCACGCATGTACATGCGGACGGGATCTGTTGTACGACCAATTTCGCTTTCTACGCTTGATAGAGCGGCAGCAGCAGCTTCAGCTGCATCTTCATCTATATTGGTATCGTCATCATTTAGAGCAAGATCATCAGCATCAGGAGCAGTTTCAACTACCTTAATACCCATGTCGTTGATCATCTGAATAATGTCTTCTACCTGCTCAGAATCAACAATTTCTGCAGGTAGGTGGTCGTTTACTTCGGCGTAGGTCAGATAGCCTTGTTCCTTGCCTTTAATAACAAGTAATTTTAGCTGTGACTGCGGATTTTGATCCATAGATGATATCCAACTTCAGGTCTGGTGAAGGACGTTGCATTTTTGATGCAAACCGTAAATTCTAACAAATTGATTGATTTCTGACTAGCCAAGTAGGGTTACGCTTTTAAATCTAGCATAAGTGCTAGCAGCTCCCTTTTTTCTTCGGCTGATAAACCGATGCTTCTTGCTTTAGCTTGTAGATTTTCAATTTGTTTTTCCACGCACTGGGCAAGTATATTGTCCAATGAGTCTAAAAATATATCTTCTTGATTGTCTTCATCGAGGGGGATCTCCCAACTCGCAAGACGAGACAGAAGTGTCTCATTTTTACTATCGCGCCAATGTTCTAATAATTGACCCGTGTTGATATGGGGATTCGAACGGCACTTATCAAGTACTTCTGTTAATAAACTTAACCCTGGGAGAGCAAGCTCTTTCACACTTGATAAATCCGGTACCATATCAGCATAGCTCGGATTTTGAATAAGCAAAGCAATAACCTCTCGCATTGGTGTTCGCTTCAACTCTTTATGAGGTTGAGGTTTATTACCTTGGTTGTGGTTTCTTGTTCTTCTTAATTGGTTATCAAAACCAGTTCTTTCATCCAGTAATTTCTCTAATAATTCTTGGAAATAACTGTCTGGAATTTTATTTATCATGGCACTGGCATGAGCGCGCAGTGCAGACTTCCCTTCATTTGTCCCTAGATTAAGCTGATGCAGTTCAATCAAGTTATCAAATAAGTAGGTAGAAAGAGGAGTTGCATTCTGAACTAAATGCTCAAACGCTTCTTTCCCATTTTCTCTGATATAACTATCTGGGTCTTCGCCATCAGGTAAGAACAAAAATTTCAAAGTATTACCTGTCTTCAGGTATTCCAATGAATTTTCTAATGCGCGCCATGCGGCTTCTTTACCTGCTCGGTCACCATCGTAGCAACTCACTACGGTATTTGTTTGGCGAAATAGCATTTGAACATGGTCGCCAGTAGTTGATGTACCTAATGATGCGACCGAGTAATCTACACCATATTGAGCCAGAGCGACTACATCCATATAGCCTTCAACGACTAATATTTGAGGCGGTTCACGATATGCTTGTAGGACTTCATAAAGCCCGTATAGCTCTTTACCTTTATGAAAGATCGGAGTTTCAGGTGAGTTAAGGTATTTAGGTGTACCATCACCCAATACTCGCCCACCAAAGCCAATAGCGCGGCCACGTCGGTCTCGAATTGGAAACATAACCCGACCACGAAAGCGGTCGTATCGGTTGCCTTTATCGTTTTCAATTAACATGCCGCCAGTGACGAGCATGTCTTGAGCATCTTTCTGCTGACCAAAGTTCTTTCGAACTAAGTCCCATTCATCAGCGACATAGCCTATACCAAACTTCTGGACAATCTCGCCTGATAAACCTCGGTTCTTGAGATACTCAATTGCTGGTTTGTTAGCCGATAATTTTAGTTGAGAACGATAAAATTGGCTAATCCCCTCCATTAAATCATAGAGGTTACGCTTTTGTTCTGAATTAGCTCGGGGTGCTGTTGTGATAGCGCCGCTACGCTGTTCGCGAGGGACTTCTAATCCGAGATATGACGCTAGTTCTTCTATAGCTTCAACAAAGTCGAGACGTTCGAACTCCATAATGAAGTCGATAGCATTGCCATGCACGCCACAACCAAAGCAGTGATAAAACTGTTTTTCTTGGCTTACGCTGAAAGAAGGGGTCTTCTCGTTGTGGAATGGACAACAAGCACCATAGTTTTTGCCTTTTTTCTTAAGTTTCACGCGTGCGTCCACAATATCGACAATGTCGAGACGCGCTAGGAGATCATCGATGAAACTACGCGGGATGTGTCCTGCCATAAAACCTTAGAAAAAAGCACTAACTAGAGGAGTAGATAATAGTTAGGTATTAGTGATAATTGAATAGGCTATAGATACAAACAAGCCGTGCTTTCCAAAGGATTGCACGGCTTGTTGCAATTTGATTTGGGATTAAGCGAGTTTAGAACGAACTAAACCACTAACTTTACCCATATCTGCACGCCCTTGAATTTGTGGTTTCAAGATAGCCATTACTTTACCCATGTCTTGCATGCCCGTAGGTTGAGCTTCCGCGATTGCGCTATCAAGTAGTGCAATAACTTCTTCTTCTGTTAACGGTTGAGGCATAAAGCCTTCAAGTACAGTAATTTCTGCTTTTTCCACGTCAGCAAGATCTTGACGATTTGCTGATTCATATTGAGCAACAGAATCGCGACGTTGCTTAACCATTTTAACTAATATAGCAATGATGTCGTCGTCGTTCAGAGTGATCCGTTCGTCAACTTCACGTTGCTTAATTGCTGAAAGAGCTAAGCGGATAGTGCCAAGGCGCGGTTTGTCCTTGGCTTTCATCGCTAATTTTTGCTCTTCTTTGAGTTGTTCAATAAGAGCCATAACTCAGTCCTTATGGATTAAGTTATTAGTACAGACGAACGCGACGTGCGTTTTCGCGAGCTAGCTTCTTAGCGTGACGCTTTTGAGCTGCTGCTTTAGCGCGTTTGCGAACTGTAGTTGGCTTTTCGTAATGCTCACGACGACGCACTTCAGAAAGGATACCTGCTTTTTCACAAGAGCGCTTGAAACGACGTAGTGCAACGTCGAACGGTTCGTTTTCACGTACTTTAACTATTGGCATATGCCTTTCACCTCAGGGGTTATTCATTATCGCTGGTTACTCAGTACCAAATCAGAGAAGTTACCCATCGAGCTAACTCTCTATTCGCGTTTGGCCATTAACCAGCTTGATCAAAAATGGTGCGGAATTTTAATCCGATCACAGTGGCTTTGTAAAGCACTTTGTCGATTATAGTCTGTACAATATTTGTTTGAAGAGCTTAGGCAGGGTAATATTGCGCTAATTTCCCATTTTAGACGAAAGCGTGCCGAGAAAATTATGCGCATTATTGGTATTGAAACCTCTTGTGATGAAACAGGAATCGCAATTTATGATGATGAGCAGGGGCTGCTTTCTCATCAATTATACAGTCAAGTTAAGCTGCACGCTGACTATGGTGGTGTGGTTCCAGAGCTTGCATCGCGTGATCACGTAAAAAAGACCATCCCACTGATTAAAGCGGCATTGGCTGAAGCTAATCTGACGTCAAAAGATATTGATGGTGTGGCTTACACTGCTGGACCTGGTTTAGTCGGTGCATTGCTTGTTGGTGCAACGATTGGGCGCAGTATTGCTTACGCTTGGGGTGTGCCTGCAGTGCCTGTTCACCACATGGAAGGTCACTTGCTTGCTCCGATGTTAGAAGATAACCCACCACCATTCCCATTTGTTGCTCTGCTGGTTTCTGGTGGTCACACCATGATGGTAGAAGTGAAGGGGATTGGTGAGTATAAAATTTTAGGTGAGTCTATTGATGATGCCGCTGGTGAAGCCTTTGATAAAACAGCTAAGTTGATGGGGCTAGATTACCCAGGTGGACCATTGCTGTCTCGATTGGCTGAAAAAGGCACTCCTGGTCGTTTTAAATTCCCACGTCCAATGACAGATCGCCCTGGTTTAGACATGAGCTTTTCTGGTCTTAAAACATTCGCTGCAAATACTATTCGAGCAAATGATGACGATGAGCAAACTCGTGCTGACATTGCTTATGCGTTCCAAGAAGCTGTGTGTGGCACCTTGGTAATCAAGTGTAAGCGCGCATTGGCACAGACAGGCATGAAACGTATAGTGATTGCAGGCGGCGTAAGTGCAAATAAGCAGTTACGTGTAGAGCTTGAAGCGCTTGCCAACAAAATTGGTGGTGAGGTGTATTACCCGCGCACTGAGTTTTGTACCGATAATGGTGCGATGATCGCTTATGCAGGAATGCAACGCCTTAAAAATGGCGAAGTGGCAGATTTATCTGTCCACGCTACACCTCGTTGGCCTATTGACCAGCTAGAGCCAGTGGCATAACAGTTTGAATTTTTACTGGTGTTTTATTTGCTGATGCATTATTTACTGATGCACTAATGTCCATGTATTTCTAAACGGTCGCTCTTATAGCGACCGTTTTGTTAGGTAAAGAAAGTAGGAAGAGAAATGGAAAAGTTTACGATAGACAATCAGACAATGACCTATGTCGACCAAGGTGAAGGACCTGTTTTAGTTTTAGGTCATAGTTACCTTTGGGATAGCAAAATGTGGCTACCTCAGATTGAAGCTCTTAGTCAATCCTATCGCTGTATCGTGCCTGACTTATGGTCTCATGGCTCTTCTGAATCAGCCCCTACAGCTATGCGTAACTTAAAAGACTATGCCCAGCATATTCTGTCTTTATTAGATCATTTAGAGATCCAAGATTTTTCTATTATAGGTCTATCTGTTGGTGGCATGTGGGGAACCGAGTTAACGGCGTTAGCGCCTTCTCGCGTCAAATCTTTAGTGCTGATGGATACATTTGTAGGCCTAGAGCCAGAAGTTGCCCATGCTAAATATTTTGAAATGTTAGCTGGTATTGAACAACTTAAATCGGTTCCTCAACCTATTGTTGATGCTGTTGTTCCATTATTTTTTGCTAATGATGCACAAACAGGTAACCCTGGTCTGGTTGATGATTTTGCACAAACTCTATCTAAAATACAGGGTGAGCATGCAGAGCAAGTTGCACGAATTGGGCGTATGGTCTTTGGGCGACGAGATCTAATTGATACGGTTGAGCAGTTTGCTTTACCTGTTTTAGTGGCTGTTGGACAAGAAGATAAGCCAAGACCAGTTTTAGAGTCTTACTTAATGCATGATTGCATCACTGGAAGTGAACTTGTGCAAATTCCAAAGGCAGGACATATCAGCAACTTAGAACAACCAGAATTTGTAACAGATATGCTCGAAACCTTTTTAGCGAAAGTTTACGGTTAGAATGGTTACCTAGCTACTAGCCATTAACTGTTAACCATTAAGAGCATCAACCAATCATCTTGATTATTTTAGTGTGGTTGAGCGTAATAAAAATCAGTTTAGTATCTGTTGTTTCATTAGCTCCAATATTTAACTCATGTAGAAATACCTTTTCTAACAAGTTAATAGGCTAATGATCATGTACTAAGCTGATTTTTTTTGTCCAATTTTTGGTTCGCTTCCATCAATTAAGCGGCGAATGTTTTGATGATGTCGCAAGACAATCAAGCAGCAAAGCATAGCGACTGGCAAGGTGTACTGTGGTTTAACTAACCACGCATAAAACGGAGCAAGTAATACGGTTACAATTGCAGCGAGAGAAGAATATCGAAATATAAAAGCAATGATTAACCATGTCGCCATGATCATTCCTGTTAGATCTAAACCTATCGGAGCGATGGCACCCAAGGCCGTTGCGACACCTTTTCCACCTTTAAAGTGGAAGAAAAGGGGATACATATGACCTAAGCAGGAAGCGATGGCAATGACACCAAGAATAACGGCATCAATATTCAGGAAGTACCCTAGCCAAACTGGGATCGTTCCTTTCAGCATGTCACAAAGAAGCACTGATGCGGCCGCATATTTCCCACCCATACGTAACACATTGGTCGCGCCTGGGTTATTTGATCCAACCGTTCTAGGGTCTGGCAAACGGACGACACGGCAAATTAAGACAGCACTAGAGATTGAACCCAGTAAGTAGGCTGCAATAATCATAATGAGTGCTAAAGGGGTCATGTTTGTCCTTAAACAGGGTAATAAGTTTTAACACTTGGAAAGTAACGCTTTATTTAAGAGTCAATGCTTTATCCAAGAGTAATTGATATCATATCTCTAATCCTGTAAATAATACGTTTTTTTCCCTCATTTGGGTATCCGACCTCTAAAAGGACAAGTCATGGCTCTGGATAAAGTTTTCATTGAACAGCTAGAAGTAATTACGACAATTGGTGTCTACGATTGGGAACAAGAAATTAAGCAAAAGCTTGTTCTTGATATTGAAATGGCGCATGACAACCGACCAGCAGGCAAAAGCGATGACGTGGTTGATGCCCTTGATTACTCGAAAGTCAGTACTTTGGTATTGGATCATATTGAAAATGGACGATTCCTGTTGGTTGAGCGTGTAGCGGAAGAAATTGCTGAATTAATCATGGAGCAATTTTCAGTTCCTTGGATCAAAATTCGCTTAGCGAAACCGGGAGCCGTACCTCAAGCTAAATCCGTTGGTGTGGTTATCGAACGAGGTCAGGCGTGACACTTGCCTATGTTGGTGTCGGAACCAACATAGATCGAGATAAGCATGCAAAAGCGGCGTGGGCTGAATTAAACTCCCTTGGAAGAAACCTTCGCTGTTCGGTGATTTACCACTGCGAGCCAGTTGGTTTTGACAGCCATGCGTTTTATAACTTCGTTATAGAACTTGAAACTTCACTATCATTGACTGAATTTTCACACGAACTGCGTAAAATAGAGTTTAAATGGGGTCGGTCGGAGAATGCGCATAAGCTACAAGATCGTACCCTTGATCTTGATATTGTGCTCTTTGGTGATGTGGTTTCCAAACATTCTCCAGAATTACCTCGAAGTGATATTTTTAAATATCCTTTTGTAACACAACCACTTTATGATCTCTGTCCTGCGAGAGTGATCCCGCAAGACGGACGAACCGTCAGTGAAATATGGCAGAAAATGGAACATTTAGATTCCTTATCTGTAGTAGACATAAAATTATAATTTAAAGGTAAGTAATGAGTTATTTTGAAGCGTTTATTTTGGCTTTGGTACAAGGCTTTACCGAATTTTTGCCGATCTCGAGTTCGGCACATTTGATCTTGCCTTCTGCGGTATTGGGTTGGGAAGATCAAGGCTTAGCATTTGATGTGGCCGTTCATGTGGGTACGCTAACTGCAGTTGTTATTTACTTCCGAAAAGAAGTGGTATCGCTACTTAGTGCGTTTTTCGCCTCAATATTTAAAGGCGATAGAAGTAAAGAAGCGAAGCTAGCCTGGCTTATTATTCTGGCTACGATTCCTGCTTGTATCTTCGGTCTTCTGATGAAAGATATCATTGAGATCTACTTACGTAGTGCATGGGTCATTGCAACGACGACCATCGTCTTTGGTTTGTTGTTGTGGTGGGTAGATAAGAACGCTTCACTACGTGATGATGAATACCAAGCCGGTTGGAAGAAAGCTTTGTTTATTGGTCTAGCTCAGGCTATGGCGATTATCCCGGGTACGTCTCGTTCAGGCGCGACAATTACTGCGGCTCTTTACCTTGGCTTTACTCGTGAAGCGGCTGCTCGTTTCTCGTTCCTGATGTCAATTCCAATCATTACACTTGCTGGTGGCTATTTAGGCTTAAAGCTTGTTACTAGTGGTGAGGTGATAGATGCTGGTGTGCTTCTGGCGGGTATCGTCGTTTCATTTATTAGTGCGTATATTTGTATCCATTTCTTCTTGAAGCTTATCTCGCGTATGGGCATGACACCATTTGTGATCTACCGATTACTACTTGGTATTGGTTTATTCGCCTTTTTGATTAGTACTCAATAATTAGTTTTTAGTAAGAAAGTCTTCTCCTCAAATGGATTAGAGCCTGCTCTAAAATGAATATAAACAAAAAGACCTCGCCAGAAATGGTGAGGTCTTTTTTAGTTTATGGTGGATTGTTGGGAGTAGGTTAGCCGACCTTGGTCACTTAAGTCGGCATAATCCAGTATTGATGTAATTTTAAATCACAAGAGCATTAATGCTTCACTTCAAATCGATTAACCCAGTTTTCAAGCTCATTCGAAAGTGAGGCTAGAGTTTGAGTACTGTTATGGCTTTCTGTCACCACATCACTTAATTGGTTACCACTTTCTTCAATCATATTAATACGTTTCGAAATATCATCACTTACTTGCGTCTGTTCTGCTGCTGCTGTCGCGATTTGATGACTCATTGAAGAAATGGACTCAAGAGCGACAACAATCTGTTGGAGAGCTTCTGAAGCGTTTTGAGATTCCGTCACTGTGCTTTGACTGGTTTCAGCACATACACCCATAGTTTGAATTGCGTTTCGTGAGCCTTCTTGAAGGTTATTGATCATCAATTGAATTTCTTTAGTGCTTGCTTGAGTCCTACCCGCTAGGTTTCGAACTTCATCAGCTACAACAGCAAAGCCTCTGCCTTGCTCACCCGCTCTGGCTGCTTCAATTGCTGCATTTAGCGCGAGTAGGTTAGTTTGCTCGGCAATGTCACCAATCACATCAAGCACTTTCACGATGTTATTTACATCATTGCCTAAATCAGCAACTGCATCACTTGCTGTGTTGAGTTGGCTTGCCAATCCTTGAATATTATCCACGGTGTTATGAATTAGCTGCTGAGTATGTTGGCTTTGCTTATCTGCTTCATCTGTGTTTCTTGCTGTATCACCAGCAGAGTCTGCAACATTATTGGCAGAAGATGCCATCTCAGTCATTGCAGTAGCGATCATTTCAGTGGATTGCTGCTGAGTATCTGTCAGTTGTGCAATAGAACCGGCACGTGACTCAACACTGTGTAATTCAGAGCGTAGTGCAAGCATTGAAGTGTTTAGGTTTGAAACGAGATCTGCCAGTGACAAACTCATTTGCTGTACCGCTTGGTAGATACTTCCAGGTACTGCCTCTGTATCAAAAGAAGTTTGTATTTTACCTTGAGCCACCGCTTGTACTGCTTCGCGTACATCTTTAGGTTCACCACCCAATAAAGCAAGCATGCGCTTAATTGAAACAATTAAGCTGGTTAGGATAACGGCTGCAATCACTAAGCAGAGAAACAACTGCCATTGTGCGGTAGACCAAAAACGTGCATTCACTTCATTAAAGCCAATACCAGTACCAACAACCCAGCCCCAGTGTGGGGTCTTTTCAGCTATTGATAATTTTTCTTCGATGGTTCCGTCTGGTAGCTTTTGAGTCCATGTGTATTCAACTATTTGACCCGTTCTATTACCTAGTACTCTTTCGATTAGCTGACCAACACTGTTTCCGTCGCCATCTTTAAAATCATTAAAGCTTGTGCCGTGTAACTGTGGATCTAGTGGTGTTGCTACAAATGTCATGTTTTCATCTGCAACATAAACATATTCATTATCTTTGTAGATGTTGTTGCGAAGTAGGCGAGTCGCCAGTTGTTTTGCTTGGTCTTCTTCTAGCGTGCCATCAATAGCCATTTTCTCAACTTCAGTTAAGATGCTATACGCACTTTTAAAAAGTTCTGTTACACGGGCTTTATTGTCCATGTCACTTGCAACTCTTAAGGTCCAAAGGCCTGTAGCGGTTAAGACAAGTAGTGCCGCGAGTATTACGGTGGATAATAGATAAGCTTGCGTTTTTAATTTCATACTTCCTCACACAGCGATAAATCAAAAGATAATAT
>NZ_VTXD01000050.1 GCF_013114625.1 Vibrio sp. 99-70-13A1 | reverse complement strand
GAAATAATATACTCAGCCCTGAAAGCAATTTACTAAGAGAGCTGTTGAGTACAACACAGCGGTTTTAATAAAAAGTTTTTAATATTTATTATTTTAGGAGATCCACCATGCCTGTAACTAACTTAGCTGAACTAGATGCTCTCGTAGCACGCGTTAAAGCAGCACAAGAAGAGTTCGCAACTTTCTCTCAAGAGCAAGTAGATGCAATCTTCCGCGCAGCATCTCTTGCGGCTAACCACGCACGTATTCCGCTAGCTCAACAAGCGGTTGCTGAATCTGGAATGGGTATTGTTGAAGATAAAGTAATCAAAAATCACTTTGCTTCTGAGTTTATCTACAACAAATACAAAGACGAAAAAACATGTGGCATCTTAGATGAAGATGACAGCCTAGGCACAATGACTATCGCTGAGCCTGTAGGTATCATCTGTGGTATCGTTCCAACAACGAACCCAACTTCTACAGCAATCTTCAAATCTCTAATCTCTCTTAAGACACGTAACGGCATCATCTTTTCGCCACACCCACGTGCAAAGAACTCAACTAACGACGCAGCGAAACTAGTTCTAGACGCAGCTGTTAAAGCGGGCGCACCAAAAGACATCATCGGTTGGATCGACCAACCATCTGTAGAGCTTTCTAACGCGCTTATGAAGCACGACGGTATTGCACTTATCCTTGCTACTGGTGGTCCAGGCATGGTTAAAGCTGCATACTCTTCAGGTAAACCTGCTATCGGTGTTGGTGCTGGTAACGTTCCTGTAGTTATCGATGAAACAGCTGACATCAAACGTGCTGTAGCATCTATCCTTATGTCTAAAACATTCGATAACGGTGTTGTATGTGCTTCTGAGCAAGCTGCAATCGTTGTTGGCGAAGTATATGACGAAGTTAAAGAGCGTTTCGCTTCTCACAAAGCTCACGTTTTATCTAAAGCTGACGCTGATAAAGTACGTAAAGTACTGCTTATCGACGGCAACCTAAACGCTAAAATCGTAGGTCAACCTGCTCCAGCAATCGCTGAAATGGCTGGTGTTAAAGTTCCTGCTGATACAAAAGTACTTGTAGGTGAAGGTCTTGGTAAAGTTTCTTACGATGACGAATTTGCTCACGAGAAACTATCTCCAACTCTAGGTCTATTCCGCGCAGACGATTTCGAAGATGCTGTTGCTCAAGCAGTAACAATGGTTGAAATCGGTGGTATCGGTCACACATCTGGTCTTTACACTAACCAAGATACTAATGCAGACCGCATCCGTTACTTCGGTGACAAGATGAAGACGGCTCGTATCCTAATCAACATCCCTACTACTCACGGTGGTATCGGTGACCTGTACAACTTCAACGTTGCACCTTCTCTAACTCTAGGTTGTGGTTCATGGGGTGGTAACTCTATCTCTGAGAACGTAGGTCCTAAGCACCTTATCAACAAGAAAACTGTAGCGAAGCGAGCTGAAAACATGTTGTGGCACAAACTACCTAAGTCTATCTACTTCCGTCGTGGTAGCCTTCCAATCGCAATGAGCGACCTAGAAGGTAAGAAACGCGCATTCCTAGTAACTGACCGTTTCCTATTCAACAACGGTTACGCAGATGACGTAGTGCAAATCTTGAAATCTCAAGGTATTGAAGTTCAAGTATTCTTCGATGTAGAAGCGGATCCAACACTGTCTGTTGTTGAGAAAGGCGCTGAAGCAATGAAGAGCTTCCAACCTGACGTAATCCTTGCTCTAGGTGGCGGTTCTCCAATGGATGCTGCTAAGATCATGTGGGTTATGTACGAGCACCCAGAAACTCACTTCGAAGAACTAGCAATGCGCTTTATGGATATCCGTAAACGTATTTACAAGTTCCCTAAAATGGGTAAAAAAGCTGAGCTTGTATGTATCACTACAACTTCAGGTACGGGTTCAGAGGTTACGCCATTCGCTGTTGTTACTGACGACAAGACAGGTGCTAAGTACCCACTAGCGGATTACGAAATCACGCCAAACATGGCTGTTGTTGATGCTAACCTTGTAATGAACATGCCTAAGTCTCTAACAGCGTTCGGTGGTTACGATGCAGTAACTCACGCTCTTGAAGCTTACGTATCTGTTCTTGCGAACGAATACTCAGATGGTCAAGCTCTACAAGCTCTTAAGATGCTTAAAGAATACCTACCATCAAGCTACAAAAATGGTTCAGCTGACCCAATCGCTCGTGAGAAAGTACACAACGCTGCAACGATTGCTGGTATTGCCTTTGCGAACGCATTCCTAGGTGTGTGTCACTCAATGGCTCACAAAATTGGTGCTGAGTTCCACCTACCACATGGTCTTGCTAACGCACTACTTATCTCAAACGTTGTACGTTACAACGCGAACGATAACCCAACTAAGCAAACTGCATTCTCTCAGTACGACCGCCCACAAGCACGTCGTCGTTACGCTGAAGTTGCTGACCACCTAGGTCTAAGCCAAGCTGGTGACCGTACTGCTCAGAAGATTGAACGTCTACTAACTTGGTTAGAAGAGCTTAAAGTTGACCTAGACATCCCACTATCTATTCAAGCTGCGGGTGTTAACGAGTCTGACTTCATCGCGAAACTAGATGAACTAGCTGTTGAAGCATTCGATGACCAGTGTACAGGTGCTAACCCACGTTACCCTCTAATCACTGAGCTAAAAGAAGTTCTAACAACGTCTTACTTCGGTAAAGCATACGTTGAAGGTGAAACTTTCGAAGGTACGACTGTTATTTTGAAGAAAGCTGACCAAAAACCAGCTGAAGAAAAAGCAGCACCAAAAGCTAAAAAAGAAAAAGCTAACGCATAATAAGTAAGCATTAGTTTGAGATAGGTTTTCGCTAGCACGATACTTATCCATCGGGAAATTCAAAGCCCCAACCGAAAGGTTGGGGCTTTTTTTATTTTTACAAAACGGTTTAACGTGAATTTCAAAGTCTCTGCTTATTATCCAGTATTAATGCTCTTACACCTCGGCAGCGACCACCCGTCCACTAAAGTAATCATTAGAGACTATGTATTCAGTAGTTCTGGTTAACTCGTCTTGTATTTGAGCCCAATGATACTCGTCAAGTTTAGCGTCTGAGTTATGAATGGCGGGAATCACTCCTCCCACACGAATGTTGAAAGGGGTAAGCTCTTTCGCCCAGCTGTGGGTAAACCCTGCGACCATGGAATTGGCATTCTCTAGACCTGAAAAATCATGAAAATCATCATGGGATATCACATTTACGATGACACCTTCTTTATTGGCTTTTCGTAGTCTAGCAGCACTGATCTGCCCAAAAGAAAAGAGCGTGGAAGCCATTGTTGATAAATCTTCCATGAAGGAATGGTCGTGATGTTCACTGATTAAACTGGGCATAGGTGAGCTTGTCCAATTATTTACAAGCACATCTGGTGTGGTATCAAATTGCTCTTGGATGAAATCAAATAACGCCTGAATAGTTTCATTGTTATAGGTAGGAATAGGGTAGCTGTATACAGAGTCGGACAACTTTGAGCATTGCATGTACGTTGCTTGTAAATTGTCTGGGTCGTTGTCGCATAACACAACGGTTGCCCCTAAGTTCACAAAATGATTGGCAATTGTACTTCCTAGCAATGACCCTGCAGATGTCACCAGTATTATTGAGCTTTTAATTTCCATCCCACAACCTAAGCAATGTTAAACGTCGAATAAGAATGGGTTAATTTTCGGAAGGGTGGTGTGAATTAGTTCAAACTAAACTAGATGAAAAAAGAAGTTTTTATGAATTTGGCTACTACTCACACTATTGGCGAATAAATGAGCAAAGTTTCATATTTAATGTACGCAAGGGGAGTTGTTGTATATTTGCCCGTTAGATAATTAAATAGTTTAATTATCTAACTCATGAGGATTAAAGCTTTAGAAGAAAAACTATGCCTGCACTTGGATCTGATGCATACGATGAGCTGTTGATAGCTGATTATATAAAGTTGCATTAGGTAAGTCAGGGGTTTGATTATCTGCTAATTTACGGCGATCGTGACCTGACAAGTTTTGGTACACTTCTTCAGGGAAATCATGAGTATCTTCTGGCATGTAAGCTAGAGCTTCTGGTTTTAAGTAGTGGCTGAGCTTTGCGCTCGCGATGCTTGCTTGGTGAAAACCAGCAGATTGCTTAGCAGAAATATCGTAAGACGATTGATCTGAACGAAGTTGTTGTGGTTCAGGAACGCCAAATTGCTGTCGTAGACGATTTTCACTGGTATCTAATTCATCAATGGCTTCAACGGGAGTGTGATCTCGTACATCATTAGAAAACATAGAAAGCAGCAACACAAAATCAGCACGGCGACCTTGTTCAACCGCATGGCTGATCCCAGTCCCGAACTTAAGTTCGTTGATTATTCCGGCTTTATCTAAAGTGTGTATTTGCATGGTGCCTCTCGTTCGATACATCTATAACGGCAACGAGAAGGTGAACTTTAGGGTTATTTTACTGAAAAGTAAGCAGATATAAAAAAGCTCATGCACTAGGCATGAGCTTAAAAATTCAGCGTTTAATCCAGACGAATTGGATTACTTAGCTAGGTTCTCTTCTACGAAAGACCAGTTTACTAGGTTCCAGAATGCAGCCATGTAGTCAGGGCGAACATTGCGGAAATCGATGTAGTAAGCGTGTTCCCATAGGTCAACAGTTAGAAGTGGAGTAACACCTTCTTCTGTTAGAGGAGTTGCAGCGTTAGACGTGTTAACGATGTCTAGAGTGCCGTCAGCTTTCTTAACTAACCAAGTCCATGAAGAACCGAAGTTGTTGATTGCAGAATCTGTGAATTTTGCTTTGAATTCTTCGAAAGAACCAAATGCAGAATTGATTGCTTCAGCAACTGCGCCAGTTGGTTCGCCGCCTGCTTTAGGAGCAAGACAGTGCCAGTAGAACGTGTGGTTCCAGATTTGAGCTGCATTGTTGAAAACGCCGCCAGTAGAAGTCTTGATGATTTCTTCTAGAGTTTTGCCTTCAAACTCAGTACCAGGGATAAGACCATTTAGCTTAACAACGTAAGTGTTGTGGTGTTTACCGTGGTGGAAATCTAGAGTTTCTGCTGAGATATGTGGTTCTAGTGCGTCTTTAGCATAAGGAAGAGCTGGTAATTCAAATGACATTGCTCGATTCTCCGTTTAGGTGAAAGTGCTAACTTTCGATTGCTTCCAATGATTATTATTTTTTAGTCAAAGCTGACTTGAGATTTATTTTAGCAAGTTTTTACTTTATTAAAAGCTTATTCAATGACTTTTGCATGAAATTAATCAATTTTGCGCAAAAATTTGAATTGCACAAATAACCATACCTTTTATGTGCTTTTTATTCTCATTCATTGGGGTAGAATGAGATCAATGAATGCAGTCAATCCATTAACGAGGAAGCAATGGAAACTATCGATAAAATCAAACAGCAAATTGAAGAAAATACCATTCTACTTTACATGAAAGGTTCTCCTAAACTGCCTAGCTGTGGTTTTTCTTCTCAAGCATCTCAAGCACTTATGGCGTGTGGCGAGAAATTTGCTTACGTAGATATTCTACAAAACCCTGATATTCGTGCAGAGCTTCCAGCTTACGCACAATGGCCGACATTCCCACAACTATGGGTAGATGGCGAGCTTATCGGCGGTTGTGACATCATTCTAGAGATGTTCCAAAAAGGCGAACTTCAGCCTATCGTTAAAGAAGCTGCTGCAAAAGTTGCTGGCGACGAAGCTTAAAAACGTTAAACTGAGTAACACGTTAATTGTAAAGGAGCCTTTGATTGGCTCCTTTTTTATTGCTTTGGTAAAATACTCCAATAGTTAAGTATCAACAGGTATAGATCATGATTGTTAAACTTCATTACGTGCACGACCCTATGTGCAGTTGGTGTTGGGGATATAAGCCAACATTAGAACTACTAAAACAACAGCTTCCAGCGAGTATTGAATTCAACTATGTGGTTGGTGGGTTAGCGCCTGATTCTGATGAGCCGATGTCGGATGACATGAAGCAAAAGCTACAAGCTATTTGGAAGCAAATTGAAGCGAAGTTAGGCACCGAGTTTAACCATGAATTTTGGACTGAATGTCAGCCAGTTCGCAGCACATACCCTGCATGTAGAGCTGTGATTGCTGCGGGTTTTCAAGATCATTACGAAGCGATGTTAGAGGCGATTCAACATGCTTATTACTTGCGAGCAATGCTACCTCATTCTGAAGAAACTCATAAGCAGCTAGCGGAAGAACTTGGTTTGAATGTTCAGCAATTTACGACTGATTTATCTAGTAAATTGTTAGAAGGGGAGTTGGATGACCAATTAAGCTTTAAGCATGCTATTGGCGTTCATTCGTATCCAACCCTAATGCTTGAAGTTAATGAAATTTTTACTGAGGTTGAATTGGATTACCAATCAACAGAGCCTACGCTGCGCTCTATTAGAAACATCTTACAAGCAAGTTTATAATATGTTGTCGACTTGAAGTGGTAATCTCAAACATTTCGAGTCGACACTCTCCACTCTTCTCAAATACTCTCGCATCTAAGTATCTAAGTATCTAAGTATCTAAGTATCTAAGTATCTAAGTATCTAAGTATCTAAGTATCTAAGCACTAAGCATCTAGCTAATAGCGTAACTCACTCATCATTTCTCGTTTTTAGGCTTTGGAGTTTTCTATAAGCCAAAAGCAGGGCAAGAGCTATGCCTGCTAATGTTCCGGCTAGATGAGCCTCAATGGCAACTCGTGCGCCAATCATACTGCTGGTGGTGGCTGACGCTCCATATAGCTGTTCCCATCCTACTTTTACGATTACCCCGGCAACAAGTACCCAGCTAGATTTTCGTCCTTCAATCGCTTCCTTTAAAGCAAATAAAGCAAAGAGCCCATGCAAGGTCCCTGATAATCCAACATAAAGTTCAATATCAGTAATCAATAACGCGATACCTGTAGCCAAACTGATCAGAAGTAATGCCGTGATAAGCTGATTTCTATTCGGAGAGAACAAAAAGCAAATTCCGCTAAGTGCAGCCAAATTCATTAGTAAATGCGAGATGTTGGTATGTGAAAAGTTTCCTGTTAGGATCCGCCATAACTCACCATTAAAGATCGCACTTTTGTCCCAAATTACCCATTGTTGAACGGCGTCTATTTGGAAGATTACACATAAGAGTGTCGTAAAAATTAAAACAAGGTACACATCAATTCCATGTATCGTTATTGCCCAAAATGCAGCAAGGCTACTAAAGCTTGTATTTGTGAGTGGATCACACCAATCCGTTCTAATGTTGAGCTTATCATTCTTCAGCATCCTTCAGAAGAGCATCGCCCAATGGGCACTGCGAGGATCTTATCTTTATCGCTAAGTAATAGCGTGACATTTGTGGGCGAAGATTTTAGTGATCACGTTGCGTTAAATAAATTACTGGCAGAGCAAGACGTTGAACATGTGATCCTTTATCCAAGTGACTCTTCAATTGAAGTCAAAGAAGCGGTTTCAGCCAACAAGAGAACTCGAATTATCTTATTAGATGGCACTTGGAAGAAAGCCTTCAAAATTTGGCAAGTATCTAAGAACTTACAAGGTTTGAAGACTGTTCATTTACTTAAAGATTTAAAAGGTAACTATCGAATAAGAAAAGCGCCGAGTGAAAATAGTTTATCGACGGTTGAAGCCGGTTATCACTTACTGAACCAACTTGAACCGCAGAATGACTTTAATTCGCTGCTGGTGGCTTTCGATAAAATGATTCAATTTCAAATTGATCAAATGCCTCCTGGCGTATTTGAAAAGAATTATCTTTCTTAGCCATTATTACAGCATACTCGTTTAGCTGTTTAGCTGTTTAGCTGTTTAGCTTCTTAGCTTTCGGTTAGAACTAAAGAGCAGTATTGGCTAAAAACCAGTGTGAGCAGAAAATAGTTGCTGATGCATTTTCTGAGCAAGGTCATCTGTCATTGAAGAGATATAGTCTGCTATGGTTCGCATTTGACCTGACTCATCGGTTTGTTTCAACCATTGCTCTTTTATTGTTAATGGCAGCAGACGTTCAGGATCAGCGCTGAACGCTTCAAACATGTCCATGATGATTTGCTGGCCTTTGTATTCAATGATCTGAGCTTGTGGAATCTGAATAACGAATTGGCTAACAAAGCGTTTTAGCGTACTAAGCACTAGATCCATACTTGGCTCTAAATACGCATTATAAGCAAGTAGATCACTTTCAAATTTTTCAGGTACACGGCTGATTGAAATACTGGTTAAGAGTGCATTGACGATTCCACCGATAGCATCTTTTCTGCGGTAATGTTCACCAGAAAACAGCATTTTAGTGATTGATTCTAAATGCTCGTTGACCCAAGGGTCGTTTGCTTCCATGAGGCTATTATGGACAGATTCTAGCCACTGTGACTTCGTGACCAGACCTAGAACAATCGCATCTTCTAAATCATGAACACCGTATGCAATATCATCTGATAACTCCATGATTGAGCAATCTAATGATTTGTACTTTGTTTTCTTGTGCTGCGAGTCTTCAACTTCAAGATCACGCATTTGGCTGAGCAGAACTTTATCATTGTCTGATAATGGCGCAACGACCCAATCAAACAAGCTTTTATCTTGGTCATAAATGCCTTTAGCGGGCATCCAATCTTTAGCTCTAAGCTGCCTTTGGTGCTTAACTGCTTGTGGCTTGAGTTTAGCTTGAACGTTACTGAGCAGGGCTGGATATTTGATAAGCCCAAGTAGGGTACGACGCGATAAATTCATCCCATGGTGCTCAGTATAAGGCTCTAGCCGAGTCACAATACGAAACGTTTGAGCGTTACCTTCAAAGCCGCCATGGTCTCGCATCATATAATTTAAAGCGACTTCACCACCATGACCATAAGGTGGGTGACCAATGTCATGGGCTAAACATATTGAATCAATCAGGCTATCAGAAGGAAGTAGATCTCTGAATTCAGGCTGCTTCTTTTTAAGCTGAGCCACAATACCTGTGCCTAACTGCGCAGCTTCAAGTGAATGAGTGAGGCGAGTTCGGTGAAAATCATTCACTGCGGTACCGTGGACTTGGGTTTTGGCTTGTAAGCGACGAAAAGCAGCCGAATGAAGAACGCGGGCACGATCCCTTTGGTATGGGCTGCGGTGGTCATCTCTTCTTATTTTATGCTCATCGTCATTGCGATGTTGCCACTCTGGGCTGATTGAAAAGTCCAAATCATCACCTATCAATTTGATTTTATTGAGGCAATTGCCTCTGATATCTCCAACTTATACTCAGCTAGCTGATCTCGTCTAGCGATAATTCAAAACTAGGGGCAAAAGTCGTTAAAAAATAGGTTAATTCTGGGCTTTTTCGCTGTTCTAGTGTTTCTTCGAGGCGACGCTTGGCTTGCTCGAATTCATGGTTACCAGCACTGAGCTCT
This sequence comes from Vibrio sp. 99-70-13A1, assembly GCF_013114625.1. Taxonomy (GTDB): domain Bacteria; phylum Pseudomonadota; class Gammaproteobacteria; order Enterobacterales; family Vibrionaceae; genus Vibrio. The sequence continues at coordinate 15,314 of NZ_VTXD01000050.1, read as the reverse complement.
TCCAAACACTTAAGGTAAGCGCAGATAGTGTCCGCCTGTTTGACTATGGATTGTTCTTCACTATTGGCGGAGCCTGATATTAGAAATGGTGCGAAATCATCTTGAAACTCTTCAGGCACCATAGAAAGTAATCGCTGTTCGGCGGCTGCTTCAATTTTTTTATATTCTTGCGCAATATCGGGGTTGTAGTATTTGACTGGGGTAGGTAAATCACCAGTCAGAACTTCACTTGTGTCGTGATACATACCAAGCAATGCAATGTGTTCCGGGTTGAGTTGACCGCCGAATTTTTTATTCTTAATAACCGCGAGGGCGTGGGCAACAAATGCGACTTGCAGGCTGTGTTCTGAAATGTTTTCTGTAGAAACGGAGCGCATTAGAGGCCAGCGCTGAATAAGCTTCATTCGAGCAAGGTGAGCAAAAAAATGGCTTTGAGTCATAATGATCCTTTTAAAATGCAATGCACTTTTGATGCTGAGTAGTAGATACAAAAAAGGTTCCTATTTGATAGGAACCTTTTAAGCATAGAAGCCAATGATTACAATTTAAAGCCTTGTTAAAACAAGTAATTATAATTTTTAATACTGGCTTATGGCTTATGGCTTATGGCTTATGGCTTATGGCTTATGGCTTATGGCTTATGGCTTATGGCTTATGGCTTATGGCTTATACTTCAAAGTTCAAAGTTCAAAGTTCAAAGCCTATAGCTAGTCTTGGCGATAAGTTGCCAAGAAACGCTCTAAGCGTCCAATGGCCGTTTCAAGATCTTCGATATGCGGCAAAGTCACAATTCGGAAGTGATCGGGTTTTGGCCAGTTGAAGCCGGTTCCTTGTACAAGCAATACTTTCTCTTGTTTAAGGAAGTCGAGCACCATTTTTTGATCATCTTTGATGTTGTACATTTCAGTATCAATTTTAGGGAATAAGTACATTGCCCCTTTAGGTTTGACACATGATACACCTGGGATTTTATTAATAAGTTCCCATGCACGGTCACGTTGCTCTAGCAGGCGACCACCAGGCAGTAGTAGTTCATTAATACTCTGATAACCACCTAAAGCAGTTTGTATAGCATGTTGCATTGGCACATTGGCACATAGCCTCATCGAAGCAAGCATATCCAAGCCTTCGACATACCCTTTTGCTAGGTGCTTAGGTCCTGTTAAGAACATCCAACCACCACGGAAGCCGCATACACGGTAAGCTTTTGATAAACCATTGAAAGTCACCATAAGTACATCTTCAGCGAGTGTAGATATCGATGTATGTACAGCTCCGTCATATAAGACTTTATCGTAGATCTCATCGGCAAAAATGATCAGATCATTTTCACGTGCGATATCAACGACTTTTAACAGGAAATCACGGCTATAAACCGCCCCTGTTGGGTTGTTTGGGTTGATTAGAACGATGCCACGGGTTTTTGGCGTGATCTTCGAGCGCATGTCATCAAGGTCAGGGTACCAATCTGCCTCTTCATCACACAAGTAATGGACTGGTGTTCCGCCAGAAAGCGCGACAGATGCTGTCCAAAGTGGGTAATCAGGCGCTGGAATAAGAATTTCATCACCGCTATCGAGCAAAGCTTGCATAGACATGACGATAAGTTCTGAAGCACCGTTTCCGATATATACATCTTCTACGTCAAGGTTGCGTAAGCCTTTTTTCTGGTAGTGCTGCACAACCGCTTTACGTGCTGAGTAAATACCCTTTGAATCACAGTAACCTTGAGAAGTCGGAAGGTTACGAATTACATCAACAAGGATTTCATCAGGGGCGTCAAAACCAAATGGGGCGGGGTTTCCTATGTTTAGCTTTAGGATTTTATGTCCCTCTTCTTCCATGCGCTTAGCATGTTTAAGTACAGGTCCCCTTATTTCATAGCATACACTGTTGAGTTTTGACGACATCCCGATATTTTGCATTGCCGATTTCCTGAAAATAATTTAAATACTTTATTAAAGTACCTTAAAATGAAGTTTGATAGAATAAAAATCTACAGAATGTGGTTTTTACGGATAAGCTTTGTTCGTTTTAAATCACAGGAATGTCGAAAAGATTTTATACATTCTTGATCTGAGTAGGGGCTACCCATAAAGTATCCAACTAATATAATAATAAATTAGATGTGAATGAGGTCGATTTGTCACATTTCCAGCAAACAGTCGCTTCTTTAATTGAACGAGTACAAAATTCCCAGCCTAACGAGGTAAGGTGCGTTGAAGTTTTAACGCATAAACCTTCGTTCGCATTTATAGAGTGGCTTCACGCTCAACCTTTATTTCCTAAGTTTTATTGGCAATCTCGAGATACACGCGAAGAAGTCGTCGCGCTTGGTCAGATCCATACTTTTTCTGATCCTGCGCCCGCTTACGCCATTCTTGGGGAAGATCAGCGTATATGGGGTGGGCGATCATTTGATGGTCATACTGATAAAAACCGTCGCTGCATGGGCTCATTCTTCTTTCTCCCACAAATAGAACTGACACGTTTTGATAATGAGTGGTCTCTTGCTGTCAATTTGACGGATGATCGAACTCAGGCGGTCAATAGCCTTAAAAAATTGCAACTTGATGCAGCATCACTTCCGCCTCTTTCTTCACATATTGATCGTATAGAGCACATCCCTGAGAAACCTCAATGGAGTGAGTTAGTGGATACGGTGCTAAATGGTATTGATGCTGATGATTATAAGAAGGTAGTACTAGCGCGTAAAACAACGCTGACTTTAGATAAGCCGATTTGTGCTGCTCAATTACTGAAAGCGAGCTATTTGCAGAACCACCACAGTTTTCATTTTATGTTGGTGCTGGATTCGAAACACAGCTTTATTGGGTCGACACCAGAGCGCCTATATAGCCGACATGGGACTGAATTACATACAGAAGCACTTGCAGGAACGATTGGACGTGGTGACAATGCCACACAAGATATGGAGCTAGCGAACTGGTTATCGCAAGATACAAAGAACCTTAATGAAAACCAGTATGTCGTTGATGACATCATTGAACGTTTAACGCAGCATTCTCACTCTGTTGATGTGGAGCAAGAAGCAAGATTGGTTCGGCTACGTAAAGTTCAACACCTGAAAAGAAACATTCATGCTCAATTAAAAAGTGGTGTGAATGGGGTGCAACTATTAGCTTCCTTACAGCCGACAGCGGCAGTTGCTGGCTTACCTCGTAAAGAGGCGATGGATTTTATTCAAGAAAATGAGCCCTTTGCACGTGGTTGGTACGCTGGGTCTGTCGGTTTTATTAGCCACCAAAGAGCGGAGTTTTGTGTCGCTATCCGAAGTGCTCTAGTGGTTAATGATCAAGTTCAATTATTTGCTGGCGCGGGAATTGTTCCGGGCTCTGTCGCTGAACATGAATGGCAAGAGCTGAATAAGAAAGTCTCCACGCTGCTGAGTTTGATTTCCGATCACCCACCTCTAGGGGTCGCTTCATGATTTATGATCAAGCTGTAGTTAATCGAATATGGTGTGACACGCTTTTAGAAGAACTGGTGCGTAGTGGGGTGCAAGATGTTTGTGTGGCTCCAGGTTCTCGTTCGACTCCATTAACGTTGGAGGCAGAAGCTAATTCTAACTTAACCTTGCACACGCATTTTGATGAGCGTGGGTTAGGCTTTTTTGCGCTAGGTCTGGCTAAAGCGAGTAAAAAACCTGTCGTAGTCATTGTTACATCTGGTACCGCAGTTGCGAATCTTTTACCGGCGGTTGCTGAAGCGGGACTTACTCGTGAAAAGTTAATTTTGCTGACTTCTGATAGACCGACGGAATTAATTAATTGTGGGGCGAATCAGGCGATTCAACAGCAAGGGATCTTTTCATCTCACGTTGAATCAGCATTGAATTTACCCAGCCCATCTTTGCAGATTCCCCTTAATTGGCTACTGACCTCGGCAGACCAACTTTTGAATAAGCAAGCGTCAGTGGGTGGTGCTATTCATATCAATTGTCCATTTCCAGAGCCTTTATACTCAAATAATGAAAAAGCTTTGTATCAAGAGTATTTGCAGTCGGTGCACAACTGGAAGCAGAGTTTAACAACTTACACGAACACGGTTTATTCCAAAACCACAGATCCAAACGCAACAGTTCAAGCTAATGTCCAAGCCAGCGATTACGCTTATCAAAAAGGCGTCGTCGTGATTGGCTCACTCGACCTTTCGGAAGCAGTGAAGGCGTTGGAGTTTGCGAAATCACTGGGTTGGCCGGTTTTCTGTGATCCTCAGTCTGGTGTGAACAGCGATTGGGCACATTATGATCTTTGGATGCAAAACGCCCATGCACAGCAACTTCTGGGTGACTGCCAGTTTATCTTACAGTTGGGTGAGAGAATCGTTTCAAAGCGTTTGAACCAGTGGATTAAACAACAAGCTACAGAGTTTAATTCAGAGCAGTATGTTGTCATCTCTCCCGATGCACATCGTATTAATCAAGATCATCTTCCTCAAACCCATATTGTCTCTGATATCTCGCAGTGGCTGAGTGCTCAGAATACACCTAGCTTATTAAAACCTTCAGCCAGTTGGGGGGACGAATTAACGCAGCTGTCACACTCGATAAGTGAACTTTCACTTGCTCAGTTGACCAATAATGACCAATTAACGGAGCTGTCAGTCGCTGCTGATTTGTCTGCTAGAGTTAATGGTAGAAACCTTTTTATTGGTAATAGCTTAATTGTTCGACTTGTCGATATGCTTACTCGCTTAGACAAAATACAAGTTTTTACTAATCGTGGGGCATCTGGAATTGATGGTTTAGTAGCGACGGCTGCGGGTGTTCTTGAAGCAACCAGTAAGCCGATTTTGATGTTAATTGGTGACACATCGTTACTTTACGACCTGAATTCTTTAGCTTTGTTAACGCACGTGAAAACACCAATTGTAATCGTGGTCAATAATAACGATGGTGGTGCTATTTTTGATTTGTTACCCGTTCCTGAGCAACAAAAGCAGGCGCTTTATCAAATGCCTCATGGGTATGATTTCCAACATGCAGCTCACCAATTTCAGCTGCAATATACCTGCCCAGAAACGCTTTCGAGCTATCAAACCAAGGTTGAAGATCATTTTGCTAATGGTCATGGTGCGCTGATTGTTGAAATTAAAACACCTGCAGAGCAAGCTTCTAACTTGTTAAAACAGTTCAATTTAATGCTTAAAGAGGCATTAATCTAAGGAGTCGACATGCTTTACTCTACTTATCACCCCGCTTTAGATGAAGAATCTAAAAAACCGTTGCTTGTATTTTTACATGGTCTTTTAGGGAGTGGGGATGATTGGAGTGCATGTCACCCATTCCTTTCTGATTTCCCACAAATGTGTATTGACCTTCCTGGTCACGGACAAAGCCGTTTCGTTGATTCCACAGGCTTTGATGATTGCTGCCAGATGATAGCGACAAGTATCGAATTTCAGATAGAGCAACAAGGGCTACCACCTCAATACCCAATCGTTTTGATTGGTTATTCTTTAGGTGGACGACTTGCCATGTATGGGATGACCCAATCTGTCTTTAAGCATCTAAATATTCAAATAGTGATTATTGAAGGTGGCAACTTCGGTTTGGATACCGATGAAGATAGAGCGCAAAGGTTAGTGCACGATACACAGTGGGCGGTTAGATTTGCACAGCAATCAATTGAGCATGTTCTAGACGATTGGTACCAGCAAAGTGTTTTTTCTTCACTAAATCATGAGCAAAGACAAACTTTAGTGATAAAGCGAAGTGGTAACCTTGGAGTATCCGTAGCAAATATGTTGTTATCTACTTCACTTGCTAAGCAACCTGATTTACGTGCTACATTGAAAGCGTGCACTCCTAAGTTGCATTACATTTGTGGCAAAAAAGATCGTAAATTCATTGAACTAGCTGCGGGTAGTGGTTTTGATTATAGCGAAGTGGATCATGCTGGGCATAACGTTCACTTTGAACAGCCTGAGCTATTTTCAGACTTAATCAAGCAGCATTGTGGAGGCGGCTCAACGCCTGTTAATCACTACAACAAGACTAATTAATCAGACCATGGTTTTCTGTGGTCTTTCAAAGAACAATGGGAATCACCATGGCAAAAACAGTAGGCATAACCGAAGAAGAACTTTACGCAGCCGTTAATTGGAACGATGCGAGCGATGAGTATGAAGATATTCAATATCATAAATCAGATGATGGTATTGCGAAGATTACGATTGCTCGCCCACAGGTTCACAATGCATTCCGCCCACAAACTGTTAAAGAGATGATTAATGCTCTTGCAGATGCACGATACGATGAGAAAGTCGGTGTAATAATCCTAACGGGTTTAGGTGAGAAGGCATTCTGTTCTGGTGGTGATCAAAGTATCCGTGGTGACTACGGTGGTTACCAAGATGACACTGGTACGCATCATCTAAATGTTCTTGATTTCCAACGCCAAATTCGTACTTGTCCAAAACCTGTTATTGCCGCTGTTTCTGGCTGGGCAGTTGGCGGTGGTCATGTACTTCATATGATGTGTGATTTAACGATTGCCGCTGAAAACGCACAGTTTGGTCAAACAGGTCCTAAAGTGGGTTCATTTGATGGCGGTTGGGGCGCTTCATACATGGCTCGTATCGTGGGTCAGAAGAAAGCTCGTGAGATCTGGTTCTTGTGCCGCTTCTACGATGCTCAAGAAGCCGTTGATATGGGTTTAGTGAATACTGTTGTTCCTGTTGAAGACTTAGAAAAAGAAGCCGTACGTTGGAGCCGTGAAGTATTACAACACAGCCCAATGGCATTACGTTGCTTAAAAGCGGCTTTAAATGCTGATTGTGATGGTCAAGCTGGTTTACAAGAATTGGCTGGTAACGCAACGATGATGTTCTATATGACAGAAGAAGGGCAAGAAGGGCGCAATGCCTTCAACGAAAAACGTCGCCCTGACTTCGATAAATTCCCTCGTAACCCATAACTCTCATTTACTCCAAAGTGTCTACACTTAGATGGCTTTTCTTAAGAGTGACCAATGTGGTCGCTCTTAACTTCTTCATTTCTCTTTAGGAACTCCTATGAACTCAGATCGTCAAGCTACTCTGTACCGTTTTCGTTTGCCTATGGATAGCGGTGTTATCCTTCGAGACAATAAACTCATAGAACGAACAGGCTACATAATTAAACTGTCTGAAGGGGATCGGGTTGGTTATGGAGAAGTATCGCCTTTACCTGGGTTTAGCCTTGAAAGTGTCGAAGAAGCGGGGATTCAAACTCAAGAATTTCTAGAACGTTGGGTATCGGGAGCTAGCTTATCTAATTTAGATGAATTACACCCTTCCGTGGCTTTTGGGCTGTCTATGGCTGAATTAGAGCTAAATAAGCAATTACCAGCAGAAGGTAACTACCAAGCCGCTCCGCTTTGTTCAGGTGATCCTGATGAGTTGATTCCCATTTTAAATGAAATGAAGGGAGAGAAAGTCGCTAAAGTCAAAGTCGGTCTGTATGAAGCCATTCGCGACGGAATGCTCGTCAGCCTTTTTCTTGAATCAATTCCTGACCTTACTTTGCGCCTTGATGCTAATCGCGCTTGGAAGCCTGAAAAAGCCAAGCAATTTATTAAATATATATCTCCATCTTTGCGTCAACGTATCAGCTTTATTGAAGAGCCTTGTATGCAGCCAGAGGCGAGCTTGGCGTTTGCTATCGATAATGGCGTTGCTATTGCTTGGGATGAGACGTTGCAAGAATTAGTAAAACAAGCCGATTTTGAACTGGACTCTTTAACTGGCGCAAAAGCCATTGTTATTAAGCCAACTTTGATTGGCTCTGTTGATCGCTGCGTTTCGCTCATCAAAAGAGCAGAACAATTAGGCATGAAAGCGGTGATCAGCTCTAGCCTCGAATCTAGCCTTGGCTTGTGCCAACTTGCACGCTTAGCACAGCAGCACTTACCAAACGAAGTCCCTGGTTTAGATACCATTGGCTTGTTTAAAGCTCAATTGGAAGTTTCATGGCCAGGAAGCCCACTTCCTGTGACGATTCTTGAGTCTCAAGAGATCGTGTGGCGCTCGTAGTATGGTGCCTGATGTTCATTCATCCATTCTTGTTTCTTCACTATGGGAGCAGTGGTCTCATAGTGAACCGCAACGTTGCGCTTTAGATACACCTAATCAGCGATATAGCTGGGAAGATGTTCAACACTTAGTGAATGAATATGTGCTCTGTTTATACCAGCAAGGATTAAGCAAAGGGGATGTTCTTACTATTGTAGGAAAGAACTCAAGTGAGCAAGTTGTCACGCTATTAGCCTGTTTGAAAATGGGTGTTATTGCGGCGTTTGTTATGCCGCAACCGGAAGTTAAACTTCAGAAAAAGCTAGATACTCTGTATACGAAAAAGCAACCTGCCTATGTATGGAATAACTTTACTGAACCCACACTCTTAAATTCACATATCAATCTGATATCACTTCCGAAGCTAGAGGAAGTTTCCCTAGTTCAAGTAAGCAAATCTATTTCATCCATTGAGCCACAAGCACGCACTGACCTCAGCTCTCTAGAAGCAAATGAAAATACTGAAGTAGCAACGATCACTAAGTTAGCGACGATTGTGTTTACGTCGGGTTCTACTGGCAACCCTAAAGCGGTTGTACATACCTCAGAGCAACATTTAGCTTCCGCTGATGGCTTATTAAATAGCTTTTCTTACAAACAATCAGATACTTGGTTATTGAGTTTGCCCATGTATCACGTGTCTGGCTTAGCCATTGTGTTTCGCTGGTTAAGTGCTGGTGGCTGTTTAAAAGTGGGGAGTGGCAATTTAGAAAAGGATATCAAAGATTGCACACATGCTTCTTTAGTTGCTACCCAGTTGCAGCGTTTACTTAATGTTCAATGTCCATTACAACTTTCTCATGTGCTATTAGGTGGAAGCCATATCCCTGAATCATTAGCTAAAGAAGCTTGTGACCGAGGCATTGAAACTTGGCTGGGTTATGGGATGACGGAAGCAGCATCTACAGTCACTGCTCGTTCTATTTCGGGCAAGGATTCGAAGCAAGATGAATCATTAAATACAGCTGGATCTGTTCTAGATAACCGAGCTATCAAGCTAGTAGATCAAAGGATTTATATTGGCGGCAAGACTCTAGCTAGCGGTTATTACTACCAAGGTGAAGTGACCCCTTTGGTCGATAAAGATGGATGGTTTGACAGTAAAGATCTAGGTGCTTGGGAAAAAAACCAACTTAAAGTGATTGGAAGAGCGGATAATCAATTTATTTCAGGTGGAGAGAACATTCATTGCGAAGAAATTGAAAGGGCACTTAACCAAGTGCTTGGTGTAAAGCAGAGCTTTATTATCCCAGTTGAAAATGAGGAGTTTGGCTTTAGACCTGTAGCGATTATTGATTGTAACCAGCTTGAAAGTGCTAGATGGTACACGGAACAACTAGTTGATGTTATTGAGCGTTTTAAACACCCAGTTGAATACTATCAAATGCCAAAACAAGACCAGCAAGGTATTAAAGTTTCGAGAGCTCAGTTGGCACAATGGCTAAAAGCCGAACGTGCAAAAGTGTGATAAGTAAAAGTGAATGAAATGACTGCTTGCAGAAAGCAAGCGAATCTCCACTACGCTTGATAATTGTAATGAGTTAGTTGATTTAGCGATAAAATAGTCCGAAACAGAATTTAAGATATTTATAACTTTCAATCATAATAAAACCGTAAATCAAGGAAATATTGAATAACGGTATTTATATGAAAATGGTTCTGGTATCCGCAGTGTTACTGCAAATTGCTTTAGCAATTGTCTCTGAAGGCTTGATTCGATCACTCGCTGAGTTAACAGCCTTTGTTCTAACCATTGCGCTTGTTATGAGCATAAAAAAGGCAAAGCAACATAATTGCTCTGCCTTCGTTAAATAATTTTATATCTACTTTAAGCTTGTTACCTTAGATGGAGTGTTTTCCGCTGAGCATTAAGCCGCGTTAATCTCAAATTAAGTCAGTGTTAACCAAGCAAGTGAACCTGTGGATATCATCACCCACAAACTAACACCAAACATAAGTGGTTTTGGACCTGCTGCTTTTAACTTTTCAATCGAAATTCCACAGCCAATTAAGAACAAACACACCACAAGCGCCCGCTTAGATACATCAAAAATTCCTTGGTAGATAACTTCAAATTGTGGCATCACGTCACTGATTAAAATCGCGGCGCAATAAAACAGAATGAAATATGGGATGGTGATTTTCTTTTGATCATTTCTGAAGATAAGAGCACTAATAAAAGCGATTGGGATGATCCAAAGAGCCCGTGCCAATTTCAAGGTTGTGGCAGTAGTCAGTGCTTCCTCACCGTAGGCTGAAGCTGCTCCTACAACTGAAGATGTGTCATGAATCGCAATTGCTGCCCAAGTACCGAATGTATGTTGACTTAACTCCAAAGCGTGACCAATAACGGGAAAAAGAAATAGCGCAATCGAATTCAATACAAAAACTGTAGCGAGAGCGAGTCCGATCTGTTCATCGTCTGCTTTAATTGCCGGCGCGACTGCCGCAATCGCGCTGCCACCACAAATCGCTGTTCCTGATGAAATCAGATAGCCTGTGGTTTTTTCTAGGCCCATCTTTTTAGCCAGTATCCAGCCTACAGATAATGTACCCATAATACTTACGACAATAAGCCCAATACCATCACCAGTAACCGCTAAAGCTTGCTCAAATTGAATTCCAAAACCTAGACCAACAATTGAATAGGCGAGTAACTTTTTGGTGAGCTTTCCAACTTGTAGGTGCGCAGGAACCAAACCTAAACTTGCCAATAAAAAACCGATAACAAGTGCAGTGGGAGAACTAACCCAAGGTGTTAAACAAAAGAGAGCGGCAATATAAAAAGGGGCTGTTTTTTTTAGGTTCATGGTATTCAGGTTAGCTGGCTGGGTAAGTTTTTCTAAGGGGGCACTATACGCTTAATCTTTCGGTAAGTAAGTCTAAATGATTTGAACAAACGTTAAGAAAAACTTAACGCTTACTCAAATCAGAGATTGTTACTACCTTCTATCACCACGAAGCTCAATGACAGCTTCTCGTAATCCTTGGCTGGATGCGTTTTCAGCAGGGATAGAAGTGCCTACTTCTATTTCTAGTTTTGTCCAAAAGCGGCTTGGTAACCCTTTGCACGCTGCACCTTTATAGCGGCTAAAGTAGCTTCCCCAAAGACCTTTAAGTGCCATTGGAATAACTGGTACAGGTGATCGGCGGATAATTATTTCCATTCCTCGCATGAATTCACCTACTTCACCATCTGGCGTTAGGCGTCCTTCAGGGAAAATACAGACAATGTGACCATCAGCTAATGATTGCTCAACTTCATTAAACGCATTCCGAATTGATTTTCGATTAGTGGCTGAAATAGGTATGACTCCAGCCCGTTTTAAAAAACGTCTTAATGGAGGTAAGTTGGCGTATTCTTCTTCCATAACAAATCGAATCAAACGAGGACAAACCGCGCTGACTAAAAGAGCGTCCATGTAGCTCACATGGTTACAGACGATCAAGGCTCCGCCTTTTTCAGGCAAGTTCTGTAGATTTTTATGCTCTACTCTGTACATTGTGTGAGTGACAACCCACATCAAGAAGCGAACCGCGAAAATGGGTACTTGATAAAAAACGTAGCAAACAATCAAAGAGTTAATGATTGCCAGTAATAAGAAAAGTTGGGGGATAGTTAGCTCTAATAAGCTTAAGCAAATTATGCCTAGAATAGCGCTGCCAACCATGAACAAAGAGTTATAGATATTAAGAGCGGCAATAACTTGAGCTCGTTCGTTTACTTTGGCTCTGTGCTGCATTAAAGAGTAAAGCGGAACAATAAAAATCCCCCCAGACATACCCAGTAAAAGTAGGTAGGCGAATAGGGGCCAAAGTTTATCGTAACTAATGAACTCAGAGAAAGAAGTAAAAATAGGCAAGGACTCTGGAATAGAGGTCGCTAACAGGAAGCCAAAAATTGAAATACCTAAGCTTCCAAGAGGAACTATGCCAATCTCTATGCGGTGGTTTGATAACTTATCACATGCCAAAGAACCAGCAGCAATGCCTACAGAAAATAGAGCCAATAAAAAGGCAACAGAGCTTTCTGTACCGTTGAGGTATATTTTGGTGAAGTTTGGAAATTGAGTTAGGTAAGTCGCACCCAAGAACCAAAACCAACTAATTGCCATTAAAGCTTGGAAGGTGGCTTTATCACGCTTAGCAATGGCAAGAGTATTCCGAGTTAGCTTTAACGGTCGCCACTGTACTTTTAGGTCAGGGGCGCTTGCTGGTGATTCAGGGATAAATCGGCTAGAAATGTAGCCTAATATTGAAAAGGTAACCACGCAGGCAGCAGCAAAGTATTTAGAATATTCGGCAGAGGTTAAGAGCCCCGCGCCTATCGTACCCATTAAAATTGCGAGGAATGTGCCGGTTTCAACTAAGGCGTTTCCTGGAACTAATTCTTCAGGCTTAAGTTGTTGAGGCAGCAATGCATATTTCACTGGGCCGAAAAAAGCACTCTGTGTTCCCATAAGAAACAATAAACCCAGTAAAATCCCGTAACTTTCGTAAATGAACCCAATAGCGCCAAGCGACATGATCGCAATTTCAAGCAATTTAACTTTGCGGATAAACCATGCTTTTTCGTACTTATCCGCTAATACTCCAGCTAAAGCAGAGAATAGGAAAAATGGCAGAATGAACAATCCAGCGGCTAAGTTGATAAATAGATGGCTGGATATTGGTAGGGATTCTACATTCGCGAAAGCAACGAAAAGCAGTAAGACATTCTTAAATATATTATCGTTAAAAGCGCCTAAAAATTGAGTGATAAAGTAGGGGAGAAACTTTTTTTGCATTAACAGCGAAGTGGGGCTGTTGTTATTCATTGTCTTTCCTTCGCGTTTACCAGCTAATTAAGTAACTAGAGATTAAGTTATGAATTAACTCTTTTCCATCAATAGGTTCTGCCGCGAAAAATTTATCATCAACGCTTAAGAGTGTTATCCCATGAACACCAGACCATAGAACTCGGCTTGCTTTCAAAACTTCACCTTCACTGCGCTCAGGCGCTAACACGCGAAGAAGTTGTTCTAACATACCCGTCATGTCACCAATTCGCTTAGCCTGCCATTCAGGTAAGGTTTCTCCGTTCATATTATGCTCAAAAATCAGTTGCCAGCGATTTGGATGTTTTTGAGCAAAATCATGATAGCAATAAGCGAGCTTAAATAATGCGTCTTCAGGATCTATCGATTGTTCAACAACTTGAGCCGCTTCAAAAGCCAACTCATCAAGTGTTTGAGCTACGGCATGAAGGAGTAGAATGTTGTAATTACCAAACACATTAACCAGTGTACTAGGAACATATCCGATCATATTAGCCACTTTTCTTAGGCTTAGTTCATGATACGAATTCTCATCTAAAAAACCTTTAACAGTATCTAAGGTAAGTTGAATAAGTTGTTCGCGAGTATGATCGTTTCTGCGTGCCATGGTGATTTCTAATAAATGAACATTGTTCGATATTTTAGTCCTGCGTAGAAACAGCGTCAACTGTTTCAATTCTCAAGAAAACAATAAGGGTCGCAATATTCTGATACATGTATGAGTGATGTGAACATTTCATTGTTCATTGTTAACGAGTATGATTAAGGAGTCGAAAAGAAAAGAAACCTATAAAGGATAATAATGAAACGATTTTTCTCACTAATCGCGATCATGTTTGTAACTGTCGCGGTGACACCAATCGCAGAAGCGAAAAAGTTTGGTGGTGGTAAGTCATTTGGCAAAAGTTTCAAAACGGCTCCGGCACCAAAAAAACAAAATACAGATTCAATTCAGCAAAACCAAGCTGGAAAAACTGCTGCTAACAAAAGTTCAAGTAAAAAGGGCTTGATGGGCGGAATTCTGGGGGGACTTCTTGCTGGTGGTCTTTTAGCTGCATTCTTTGGGGGCGCATTTGAAGGTATCCAGTTCATGGATATGCTTATCATGGGTCTAATTGCATTCTTTGCATTCAAGTTTTTACGAAAAATGCTTGGTGCTAAGCAAGGTTCAATGAACCAACAAGGTCGTCAGCCTGCTTTTGGTGGTATGAATCAAAATAAATTTGAGCAGCCACAGCAACCGCAACAACCTAATGTTCATAATTTTGAACAAGCTCAACCTCAGTCACAAGCTCAAGCTGGTGGTTTTGGTTTTGGCGCTCAAAGTGATATCCCACATAACTACCCACCGGGATTTGACCAAGCGGCGTTCATTAACGGTTCTCGTGAGCATTACCGTACACTGCAAGGTGCATGGAATCATAATGAATTGAATACGATTGAAGAATATGTTTCAGCAAGCCTATTTGAAGATCTTAAAGCAGAACGTAATAAGCTAGAAGGTGAGCAGAGCACAGACGTAATGTATGTTGATGCTGAAATCGTTCGAGCAGATCATGACGCAAGCAAAGCACAGCTAAGCTTGCAATTTAGTGGTCGTTACCGCGATTCTGCTGAAGGTGTAGAAGAAGATATCACTGATATTTGGCACCTAGAGCGTGATCTAACGGTTCCCAATGCACCATGGTTGATTGTTGGTATCCAAGGTTAATCACTAGTTCGTTCAATTTAGTCATTGAATTTAACGCCTGCCGAGTTTTCGGTAGGCGTTTTTTATTGTCTGTATATTTTGTTTTTAGATCTGACTCTCGATAGTTCGTTAAGTATTGAGAGTAATGTAATCGTGTGACAATAGGAGTTTGATATACTTAGCTTTCAATCGAGACAGAGAATGGTGATGGTATGTCAAAAACAACAAAGTTGCATAATGAAGACAAGCTAGTAAAAAAAGCTCTGGAAGTCGGTTTAAAAATGGCAAAAATGCAAGGGTTGGATTTACCTACTACTCCTCAGCCTTTGAAAACTAAAGCCGTCTATTTGTTTTTAGTTGAGGTAAATCAGATCACTCCGCTTCCTGATGATAAATTAGATGGAGTGAACATTAAGAAGAGATTGGCACTTTGGATACATAAGGTACTACCTGATAACGATCCTCTTAAGTAGAACCCGCACAAAGTAGAGTCTAAATAGGATATAGCTGGAATAGAGCAGGGGTTGGAATCCTGCTCTGATAATTATGAAATAGAAATAAAATTTACTAATCAAAACGAAAAAAGCCAACTCAATGAGTTGGCTTTTCGATTTTCCAATTAAGGATAATATGGTGGAGGGAGACGGATTCGAACCATCGAAGGCAGTGCCGGCAGATTTACAGTCTGCTCCCTTTGGCCACTCGGGAACCCCTCCAGGGTGTGTCTTACT
>NZ_VTXD01000049.1 GCF_013114625.1 Vibrio sp. 99-70-13A1 | reverse complement strand
CCCTATATATCAAGCAATCATTTTAATGTTATATATAAATATGCAAAGTTATATGGAAATACACATCAATTAGAACGTAACTTTTATGAGATGTGATTGCATATTAAGCATGTTAAATGGGCTGTTATTCTAAATATCCATTTTAGGGCTTTATTAATTGACAATTCACTCATACGTGTCAATATTGTGACACTTATTTAGACAATGGCTTTACCATTGTAATGTATTACTTGTAGCGTATTAAACTATGATTTTAAGTGAGAGAAGTGAGTTTATAAGCTGCATTTACGTCGATGACGATATGCAGTTTATGGCTGATTACAAAAATTTGACGCTGAGAAGTGTTTATCAACCAATTTTTGATTCATCAATGACTCAAATTGGTGTTGAGGCTTTGGTTCGTATTGTTGATGACAAAGGCAACATCGTTCGTCCTGACGAGTTTTTTCATTCCGACGCAACCTGCAATACAGATAAGATCAATGTCGAGCGCTTGAGCCGTGTTATTCACATTCGAAATTTTGCCCAGTCAGATATCTCCCAACTTCATCTTTTCTTAAATGTTTTACCTAATGTCGGTGAGTTATTTGCTGTTGAAGACGTTAGTAATAGCCTCTTAGCTAACCGTCTTGTTGAGCTTAATTTGTCATGCAGCCAGATTGTTATGGAGCTTGTTGAGCTCGATGCTAAGTGTGAAACCAATCTAAAAATTGCTGCAAGTTCACTCGCTGATAATGGTTTTCAAATTGCCATCGATGATTTTGGCTCGAATGCTTCAACGGTTAGTCGCGTTAAGCTAATTGCTCCGCACATTATCAAAATTGACCGTTCTCTCATGCTTGAATTTGAGCAAGGTAATTCAGAAAAAATAGAATTAGCCCTGTCTCTAGCACAGAAAATGAACGCAAAGACTGTGATTGAAGGCATTGAAACACCAGAGCAGCTCAAAGCGATGCAAAGCCTTGGGTTTGATATGTACCAGGGCTACCACCTCGCAATGCCTGAAAAAATTAATTTAAATACTCAGCAAGCTGGCTAGTACCTGTTTTACTAAACTTCTGGCTTCCTAGAGTCCAGCTTTGTGGGTGAGTGTTATTCCCCTCGCCTACTAAGCTTTATTTTATAAATGCTCCGCACTTAAACTAAATCTCAGTAATTAAACGAGCACTCTGCTTTAAAACCTTATCTCCCACAACAAATTCATTCATATCTCCAGTCTCGATGTTTGACAACTATATCAGTTACAAAAAAACCCAGTCTTTCGACTGGGTTGGCTAAAGAATCACGAGATTAAAAATCCTTTTATCCGGCAGTGGATGGTTTGATTCTATATAAGATAGCGAACATCACTGGTACAACGATTAACGTAAGTACCGTAGCAAAGCCTAAGCCAGCCATTATTGTTATTGCCATCGAGCCAAAAAATGCATCAAATACCAGAGGTATCATGCCTAAAATGGTGGTTAGCGCAGCCATTGAAACAGGTCTAACACGGCTTATCGCACTATCTACTACTGCTAGATAAGGATCTTTACCTGTTGAGAGTTCAGTGTTGATCTGGTCAAGCAGTACGATACCGTTTTTCAAGATCATGCCGCTTAGACTTAGCAAGCCCAAGAACGCTGTGAAGCTGAATGGCATATTAGTCCCTAACAGACCAATCGAAACACCAATGATAGAGAGTGGTACCGTAAACCAAATCACAAGTGGCTTACGAAGCGAGTTAAACAGAAGCATAGTGATGATAAACATCAGCAAGTAACCCATTGGCAGTGAACCAAATAGAGATTCTTGTGCATCTTTTGAGCTTTCGTATTCGCCGCCCCAACTGATGCTGTAGCCTTCTGGCAGGTCTAATGCTTCTACCTTTGGTTTCATACGAGCAAACAAGCTTGCTGGCGTTTCATCACCAAGTACGTCGTGGTCAGCCAGTACGGTTAACGTACGCTTTCTATCGCGACGTTGAATCAGTGGCTCAGACCATTGAAGCTCTACTCCATCAATCACTTGTTCAACAGGAATGTAAGTTTGTAGCGATGGGCTCCAAATTTTCACATTGTTCAGTGATTCAAAGTCAAAACGCTCTTCTTCTGGTAAACGCGCCACGATAGGTAACATATGAGTACCATCACGCAGTAAACCGATGTTGTAACCGCCGAACGCCATTTGTAACGTCTCAGACAGGTCAGTTTTTGAAATGCCAAGGCGACGAGCCTTTGATTCGTTAAACAGTGGCACTAGCTCTTTAGTGCGTTCACGCCAATCGTGACGAACATTTCGTGAGCCTGGATCGGCAAGTAATACGTCTTCAACTTCAACTGCAATGTTACGCAATACTTGAGGATCAGCACCGATAATACGCGCTTCAATCTTTGAAGCCGGTGACGGACCAAATTCAATCAGTTTGAACTGGAACGTTGGTTGCTCAAATTCGTTCGCTAAGTTTTTGTCTAACTCTGCTAGCACCTTAAACATGGTGTCACGGTCAGTGGTTCTTACTTGTAATTGGCTGTACGCTTCGTAGCTTTTCTCTGGTTGATATGTCAACGCGAAACGTTGCATGCCCTGCCCAACCGTTGTTGATACAAACTCTACGTCGTCTTCTTGACGAATGTAGCTCTCAACCTTTTCAGTCTGCTTGATCGTTTCACGTACATCTGTACCTTCTGGCATCCACATATCTACGTAGAACATCGGTGTATTTGATGGCGGGAAGAACTGTTGCTTCACCTTACCAAAACCAACCACAGAAACGGCGAGCAATACGATCATGCTGACAACAGTTAACCATCTAAAACGCAATGCAAATTTCAGAGACGCACCGAATACAACGAACAGAATACCTTTGTATGGGTCCTCGTTCTCATCGACTTTGTCTTCTTCTTTAAGCAGCATTTCAGCTAGGAATGGCGTTAGTGTTAGCGCCGTTACCCAACTCAAGAACAACGAGAAACACAGTACCCAGAACAATGAGCCCATGAACTCACCTGTTGCATCTTTCGATAAACCTATAGGTGCAAAGGCTGTAATCGCGATAATGGTTGCACCCAAGAGTGGCCATTGTGTTTGTGTCACGATGTCTTTAGCGGCTTGTAGTTTAGTTTTACCTTTCTTCAAGCCAACCAAGATACCTTCAACGACAACAATCGCGTTGTCCACCAGCATACCGAGTGCGATGATCAAGGCACCTAGCGAGATACGGTGCAATTCGACATCGTTGTAGTCCATTAGAATGAACGTACCGAATACGGTCAGTAGCAGTACCAAACCAATGATCAAACCACTGCGTAAGCCCATCGCGAAAAGCAGTACGATGATAACGATAGCCACGGCTTCTACTAGGCTGATTAGAAAGTCAGCCACCGATTTGTCTACTTCTTGCGCTTGATTGTAGAAGTAATTTAATTCTACACCGGCAGGTTTGATGCTCTCTAAGCGATCAATTTCTGCATCAAGGGCTTTACCTATCTCAACAACGTTTACGCCTGATGAAAATGCGATACCTATATTGATAGCAGGCTTACCGTTGTAAGTTAGGACGTTACCTGGTTTTTCTTGAATGCCGCGAGTAACGTCAGCCACATCTTTCAAACGAATCAAGTTACCCGTATCACGACCGTGGATGATTAGGTTCTCTAACTCTTCAACAGTGCTAAGTGTACCGTTAGGTTTAATCGTTAAGCTTTGACCATTCAGCATCACTTCACCAGCCGCAACCACATTGTTTTGCTGCGCTAATAGTGAATTCACTGTTCCCATATCTAGGTTCAGAGCTGCTAATCTTTCCAAAGACATCTCAACAAAAAGTTGCTCTTGTTGATCCCCAGCGATGCTTACTTTTCCTACGCCTTCAACCAATTCAATTTCACGAGTCAGATAATCGGCGTATTGCTTAAGCTCAACGTAATCGTAACCATCACCCGTTAGCATCATCATCACGCCAAATACATCACCAAAATCATCGATGATTTGAACAGAGTTAACACCACTTGGAAGCATAGGTTGTAGATCGTTAATCTTACGACGCATCTCATCCCAAATTTGTGGCAGCTCATCCGGACCGTAATCCATCTTCATGCTGACCATAATTTGAGACATACCATTCGACGAAGTTGAGGTAATCTTGTCGATATAAGGAAGCTGTCGTATCTCTTTTTCAAGTGGATAAGTCAGCTCTTCTTCAACTTCCATTGACGTAGCGCCAGGGTATGTTGAAATAATCATTGCATCTTTAATGGTAAAAGCTGGATCTTCTAAACGGGATAGATTACCAAAAGACGTCACACCGCCAATGGCTAAAATGACTAGAAATAGCCAGCTAATAACTTTGTTCTTTATTGAATATTCTGCGATGTTCATTCTGTTTTTCCTGACAATTTGATTCCGTCACGGAGTTTTCTTAGATTCGAATTTACGAGTAGCTCACCTTGCTCAACACCATGAGCAATAAGTGCCCCTTGACCGCTGATCTTGTCAACTTCAACTGCGCTTTTGTATGCTTGTCCGTCTTCCATTTTCCAGACATAAAACTGATTGCCTTCAGCGCCCGCTTGCAGCGTTGTCATCGGTAATTGGTAGCCTTGAACATCACTAAGACCGGCTTTTGCCATATCGACATTTACTGTAACGCTAGTTCCTGGAAGAATTTCACTTTCTGGTTGCTGCATTTGCATCCAAAATTCGTAAGTACGAGATTGTGGGTGCAGTTCACTGGTGTGTTCTAAATAAGTCAGTGGGTAATTTCCGGTGTGACCACTAAAAGCCGCATCAGGACGATAACTGTTTGAACGCATATCTGGGCTAATAGATGCCAGAATAGAATCCGACACTTGAATTCGCACATACACCTTATCGTTCTGATAAACACTTAAGAGTGTTTCACCTGGTGTCGTATTTTCAAAACGTTGCTTATCGACTGTTGAAACCGTTCCAGAGAAAGGTGCCAGTAGCTCGGTATAACTCAGCTTACGTTTCGCCGCAGCCAAATTAGCAGAAGCCAACTTATAGTTAGCTGTCAACTGGTCATGTTCAGATTGAGACAGCATCTTGCTACCAAACATCTCTGTACCACGAGCCAGTTGCTTGCTCGCAAGTTGGAACTGAGATTTAGCATCCGTTAAATCTTGTAGATAAGTGGCGTTGTCTAAAGTCGCCAGCAAATGCCCTTTTTCTACTTTATCGCCCGCTTCAACCAATACTTGCTGAATTTCACCAGACAATTTAAATGCCAAAGGTGTCAGTTCTGCAGGCATAACTTGACCATTAAAACTTCGGAATTGATCTGTTAGTGGTGCGCCTACTTCAAAAGTTGAAACTAAAAGAGAAGGTTGCTCACGATGTGCGACTTCATTGTTGCAAGCTTGAAGCAACAACGCTGACACAACCACAACTGATAATTTGGAAAGGTTCATTAAATACCGCCCTCACGTAACCAAGCTTTTACTTGTTGTCCATCTGATAACACATCTACACCCGCTTCTACGATAAGGTCGCCAGAAGCCAGCCCTTCAATCACTTTGCCGTTACTATCTAAAGTGACCTGTACTTTAGAGATCAGCTGAGAAACTGGGTTATAGCGCCATAATTCACCGCTATCTTCGTCTTTGCTTAGCCAAGCTGAATCAACAATGCCAATACCGTATTCAGATTTGTTTTTCTGAACTTCAACTTGCGCAGTCATACCAGAAAGAAGATTAATATCTTTAGGCTTTTTGATGGACACAACCGCTTGGTAGCTGTTGGTGTCTTCATCTGGTTGGGTTGAAATCTCTTTAAAGCGCGTCGGGAATCGAATGCCACGGTGGCTATCCATCACAACCCACATGTTTGAACTTGTTAAGTCTTGGATAGAGCGATCTTCAAGCTTCGATACCGGAATTGAGAAAGTCACATCCATTTCGCTGTGATTTAAGATATTAAGTACTGGCTGTTTTTCTGCAATCAACTGATATTGCTTACCAAAGACCATTGAAACCACGCCATCAAATGGTGCAACTAATGTAGTGTAGCCAAGGTTTGTTTTGGCTTGGTCTAACTCAACTTCAGCAGCAGTAAAGGTGTTCACAGCTTGATCGTAGTAATCAGTGCTGACTAGTTTTTTCTCGTACAGCTCTGACGCTTGCTTGTATTGACTGTTCGCTAAATCAAATTTGGCTTGTGCAGCATCTACCGCAATACGGAAGTCTGTTGCATCTAACACAGCTAACACTTGACCTTTCTTTACTTCTTGCCCCATTCGCACAGAGAAAGTTTCAATATCTCCACCTACTTGGAATGAAAGCGCTGCACGGTCGGTTGCATCAATTTTAGCAATGAAGCTATCTAAAGCCATGCCAGTCTGCTGGGGAACTTCAAACAGCTTTACTGGTTTGACAACTAATTCACTTTCTTCAGATTGAGCTTTATCGCACCCGGTAAGAGCGCTACTGAGCAACAACGCCATAAACGCAGTGCTGATTAACTTAATAGACATATTGGGGTGCATACTGCATCTCCATTTATAATTATAATTTACTACACAGGTGTGCAGTATATGGAAATTGAGACATTAAACAAGTTTTACTTTCCACGTGTGCAGTATTTTTTTTAGAAGAAAAACAGTGTAGAATGTATTCCAGCGATTACTAATGTAGAAATTCGATATGACAGAGAAGAAGCAAGGTAGAAGAAGCGCAAAAGACGCTGAAGAAACACGCTTTCAAATTATGACAGTTGCCGCGGAGATGTTTTGCGACTTAGGTTATGAGCGTGTATCCCTACGAAATATCAGTGAAAAAGCAGGCGTATCCCACAGCCTTATTCGTCACCATTTTGGTAGTAAAGAAAAGATTTGGCATGCTATCAGCGATTGTTTGCACGTGTATTTCCAATCTTACATTAGTAAAATAATGCAAGAACTACCAAAAAACATTACACCAAACATCTCCATTTATTTGTTTGCTATGCGCCTTTTCACCAACATGATTCATTCGCGTAGACCTATACAGTTGCTCTCTGATTCCGTTCGTCAAACAGACAATCTGGTTGATTACTTCATCGACAATGTGGGCGACCTTGAATATGAAATCAACATGTTGGCTGATCACTACAACGAAGCGAATCCAGACAACCTAATCAATATTTTCGAAATAAAATGGCAGATGATCATGTACGCCAATGGTGCTGTTTGTCTGACCCCATTTATGGAAAGCACATGGAATGAAGGTGATATGAAAACTACTCCTGAAGATGCATTAATGAAGCATTGGGAGATGTTCAATTCGCAGATGGTCAGCAAATTTAGAATAGATGATGAATGGGTGCTTAAACCTAATAGCCTTGAGGAACTGATTTATGAAGTCCCATGTGTTTGGAAGTGCAACCACGACCAACACTAACTTTGTCAGTTGATTTGATTAATGAACGATTTATTCTAATAAAAACGCCGTTACTGAATGATGAGTAACGGCGTTTTTATATGTATGTGTATTCTCTAAGGATTAACGTCGTGACTGACCACGACCTTGATGAATTTTTAGTTTCGCTTTCATCTTTCTTTTTTCAGAAGAACGGCTTTTACCACGACCGCCACGCTCTGGTGCAGAGTCATCAACCAAACTTGGTTCAAAGCCCTTTAACCACTCTTGAGGAAGTCTATTACCAAGTAAAGTTTCTATAGCTTCCAGCAAGTACTCTTCATCACGCCCCATTAAAGAAACGGCAAGACCACTGTTGCCAGCACGACCAGTACGGCCAATTCTATGGATATAATCTTCAGCCTTATAAGGCATGTCATAGTTAACAACTTGCTCTAATTGTTGAATATCGATACCGCGAGCTGCCACATCTGTTGCGATTAATGCTCGCACTTTCCCTGATTTAAAATCGTCTAGTGATTTCTGGCGGGCCCCTTGGCTTTTATCACCATGAATAGACGCGGCTTTAATGCCATCTAACTTTAATTCTTTTACAAGATCATCCGTAGCCTGCTTTGTTTTAGTGAATACCAAAACTTGCTGCCAGTTTTTAGAGCCAATTAGGTAAGCAAGTAACTCACTTTTACGTTTTTTATCAACTGGGTAAACAATTTGTTTGACCGTTTCAGCAGTACTGTTCTTCGGTGTTACCTGAATTTCGCTAGGTGTCTGCATCATACGATGAGCAATCGTTTTAATTTTATTATCGAAGGTTGCCGAGAAGAATAGCGTCTGACGAACATCATTCATACGCTTCAAAATACGCTTAATATCCGGCAAGAACCCCATATCAAGCATTCTATCCGCTTCATCTAAAACTAAGGTTTCAGTTTGGTTTAACATGATGTTCTTAGTAAAAACATGATCGATCAAACGACCAGGTGTGGCGACAAGAATGTCTGCACCAGCTCTCAAGTTGTCTGTCTGCACTTTCATACTCGTGCCGCCGTAGGCAACCACAATCTTGAGTTCCGTTCCCTGCGCGTAGCTCACTAAGTTATCAAACACTTGCTGAGCTAACTCCCTTGTCGGCACTAAAATCAATGCTCGTACTAACTTAGGGTTAGGGATCACATTATCTTTTGTCTCAATTAATCTTTGAATAATAGGTAAGCCAAACGCGGCTGTTTTACCAGTACCTGTTTGTGCGCCGGCTAGAACATCTTTGCCTTCTAAAACCAATGGGATCGCTTGCTCTTGAACGCTGGTGGGCGTTGTAAAGTTCAGCTCAGATAACGTCGACAATAATTGCTCAGTTAAGCCAAGTTGATCAAAGGATTTGGTGGATTCAGACATATATAAGTTGCTCAAAGATTAAATAGGCGCGGATTGTAGCAAACCTGCATGAAACTGTTTAGCTTTCGTGATTATTTTTCTGTATTTCAAGCTGATTGAATTTGTAGGCGTTCTTCAACACGATAGGATAGAAAGATTCAAAGTGACACTGTAGCGAAATATAGTGCTTATCTAAATCTTCAAAGCAATGTGCCAATGCTGCTAATCTCGGCCTTCTTAGAGCCATGCGTTGCAGAACGACTTTAATCGACTCCATGCTTTGATAAGACTCAAGCCAACGACCTTGGCTCATTTTTTCGTGAACAAGAACGAAGTTTTCAGACCAATGCGGTTCGACTTCTTGCTGAATAGTTAGATGTGAGTTTTGACAAAAATTTGATAACGGTTGCGAGTGATATTTTGACCAATTCTGAGCGAGGCAATGGTCCCAAAACACATCCAACGCAATTGGTGAATATCGGCGAGCGTCATTTGAAAACAGGCGTTTGCACTGCTTTGTTATGTCGTGAGTATCTGTAAAGCTATCAACAAAACGATGAAGCTTAACACCAGCACATAATTCAGGATTATAGTGTTTTGAAGGATCGCCTTTAACAAAATCTCCCAGTAAATTACCGGCAAGGCTACTTTTGCAATGCTGAGCGATATGAAGATGGGCGAGAAAATTCATTGAACCTCATTAAAGAATGCTTAATCGTATACGGTTGTGGACGTATGCATCATCTTAACAGCAGATATAAGACATAGAGTATAAGCTTGTAACTTTAAAAAGCTTGCCTCTCGATGATGTAATTCTAGCGAACTTTAAGAGGTTCAGGTTAAACGAGGTGTTTTCAGCGAGAGTTATTCAGCAGGTTTAAAGATATCCTCTGCGAGTTGTTGAACCATTTGCTCGTAATCTGATAGCTGGATTCCAATTTCCATGGCATCTAGCAATTCCAAGTTTTCTTCGTTTGTATGTTGGTCACTCATATTGTGCCCTTCTATTCCTTGATTAGGACCTAGCGTCCATTTACTGATAACGTTTTTCACCAGTAGTTTTTATTAAACTAGTTGTATCCAATATATATGACAGTTTTAAGACAAGACCAATCTCATAAATTTATATTTATGAACAAGATCATGGTAAATCGTTTGCTTTTCTATCATTTCGACTACCCCTATCAAAATCGTAAATATAAATTTACAGTGGATATTTTATATTACATTTATAGTTGTAATATCCGATAAAGTTCTACAAAATAGAACCATATAAGATTATATCGGTCATTAGTTCAATTAATTCTGGTTTAATCCACTCATACAAACCCTCTACGTAAAGAATTATATACAATGAATAAATCGAAGGTTTTTGGTAGTACTTTGATCATTGCTGGCACGACAATTGGTGCGGGCATGTTAGCTCTACCACTCGCATCTGCTGGGATTGGTTTTTCAACTTCTTTAATTTTAATGCTGATACTTTGGGCATTAATGGCATTTACCGCTTTACTGATGGTTGAATTGCATCAGTTCGCAGATAACGATGCGACATTACATACATTAGCTGAGAAGATTCTTGGGACAAAAGGAAAATGGGTAGCAAGCTTTGCTGTTATGTTCCTATTTTATGCCTTGTGTGCGGCTTATATTGCTGGTGGCGGATCTCAATTTAACCAACGTATATTCGATCTATTCAATCTAAACCTTGATAACCAATTGACTACGCTAGTCTTCACTCTGCTCGTTGCCATTGTGGTTACGATTGGTACGCACAGTGTTGATAAAGTCAATCGCGTGCTATTTAGTTTAAAGTTGATTGCAATGGTTTTAGTACTTAGCTTTTTAGCTCCAAATATTACTTCACAGTACTTATTAAGCATGCCTATTCAGCAAGGATTGATTGTTGCGGCAATTCCCGTTGTTTTTACATCATTTGGTTTCCACGGAAGCATTCCATCTATCGTCAAATATTTAGATGGTGACGTAAAATCTTTACGAAAAGTGATGCTTATTGGATCTGCTTTACCACTAATCATTTACATCTTTTGGCAAGGCGTGACTTTAGGAGTGGTTAGCCAAGAGACATTGTTGGCAGATTCAAGTTTAGGCGCCTTGCTTGTCTCGTTATCACAGACCGTTCAACAATCTAATTTGAGTGTAATTGTGGGGATCTTTGCAGATCTTGCATTATTAACTTCATTTATTGGTGTGAGTTTAGGGCTCTTTGAGTTCATGGGAGACTCGATGGGCAAGCATTTAGGCAGCGCTAAACGCGTAAAAACAGCGATAATCACCTTCGTACCGCCATTGGGGTTCGCTTTGTTCTACCCTCAAGGATTTATCACTGCACTGGGTTATGCCGCAATTGCACTGGCTGTATTGGCAATTTTGCTACCTACGATCATGGTTTATAAAGTGCGAAATAAACCTGACACTTTAGCGATGGCAACATCACAGAGCTCCTCTACTTTAGATAGTAGAACTGGTGGTAATCCACATACTCAATCTTTATACCAAGTACGCGGAGGTTCTAAATCTCTGATTATGGCGGGAGGTATTGGTGTCCTTATCATTGGGTTTCAATTAATGATCACATTCGGGTTGTTACCTTCACTCGGTTAAGTTCTAAGCACCATAGTTGACTCTGCAAAGGCTTCTAAACTAGAAGCCTTTTTACTACAAAGTAGTACACATCTATTCTGTTAGTTCTATACTAATCATTTGTTATAAATGTAAATCATCAACCAAAAATAATACCAAGTTGCATATAAGAGTAAATGCGTTAGATCTCATAAATTTGATTCATGTAACACTATGTTTCAAAAATAACAGATTTGTATCACATTTTTATTTAGTGGTGTTTATTACAGTTCATCGTAATGGATATACCGTGGAGTGTTTATGAAAGAAGTTGAATTTCGAACGATAGATAAGTTATTTATTAAGATGTCTATCAACGATAAAATGTGGGTAATTTTCTTTATCTTCCTTATTGCGCTGAGTTCTGTCGCTGGCGCCCGATACTTTTCAAGTATCGACAAAATTAATGATAGTGCTAAACAACAAGTTGAAATGAAACTTGATGGAATACTCACTGTTCTGGATCAGCCATCAGAGCAATACAATAAATTACAGGCTGTTTCATCACCAAGTGACACTAGCATCAATCGAAATGGTTTAATTACTGCAACGGCACAGGGAAAAGATGGAAAATACTATTCACTTTCACTTCCAAGTAGTAATACTAAACAGCAAAAACAAGATGCCTTTTACTCTTTCCTTTTAAGCTACTTATGGTGCATTCCTTTTGCTCTTTTCGTATATTGGGTTGCCACTTTCCTTGGTGGTGCTTTATGGGTGCTTTACTCAACGACCCAAAAGATTGGTGACGGTGACTTAACTTCGCGCTTAGGCTTCCACCCTGGTCGTGATGAGTTTGGTACGATTGGTTGTGCACTGGATCGCTCAATGGATACATTAAGTGAGTTAGTGAATAACGTAAACGAAAGTGCTGCAACTTTAAGTGAAACATCTTCATCGTTTGAAACAGAAATGAAACGTAGCGAAAGCCAACTTTCAAGCCAGCATGCTTCACTTGACTCGGTTGCGACCGCAATGGATCAAATGACAGCATCAGCACAAGAAGTGTCAAACATTTCAGCACGAGCTACGCAACAAAATGAGCACGATGCACAGCATGTTCATAATAGCCATGCGAAAGTTCAGCAAGCAATTTCTGAAATTTCGACTCTTTCGACATTAATTGAACAAACGTCTTCTTCAGTAACAAGCTTGAATGAAAACACTAACCAAATTAATGAAGTGATCACCACGATTAACGCTATTTCAGAGCAAACTAACCTACTTGCTTTGAACGCTGCAATTGAAGCAGCACGAGCAGGAGAGCAAGGTCGAGGTTTCGCAGTGGTTGCGGATGAAGTGAGAACGCTTGCGAGCCGAACTCAGTCAGCGACTGTTGAAATTCAAGCAATGATCGAGAAACTGCAAAGTGAAAGCCAAACCATTGCAACTATTACCCAGCAAACCGTAAGTCAGGCACACACGAGTAGCGATTTAATTTCGAATATCGGTGGTGATGTAAATGCAATTGCAGATTCAGCACAAGCATTAATGGATATGAGCATACAAATCGCAACTTCTGCCGATGAGCAAAGTAGCGTAGCAAATACTATTGCCGCTGAACTTAATGATATAAGAAGCCAGTCAGATGTAATTCGAGAAGTTGCTCAAAGCTCTTCGAATGGCGTATCTAGACTTACAGATGCTTCAGTTAACTTATCTAGCACGTTATCGCGATACAGAACTAGCTAACATGAAGCAATCATAAGCTTTATATTATTTAGCTTTACTCACTAAAAAAGGACTCGATTAGAGTCCTTTTGTTTTATGGCTTACTTCGTTACCTTCTAGCCAGTCTTAATTAAATATCCTGACTCAACTCTCACTATCAAAAACTTCATAGCCTTCATAGCCTTCATAGCCTTCATAGCCTTCATAGCGAGGCATAACATCTACATTTAAACTTATACTTATACTTATACTTATACTTCACAAGATCATGCTTTTTATACCTTTGCTTTAAACCTATAATTTAAATCTATGCAGAAGCTGCTTTTGTATTACTCAGTTTTTCATCATCAGAACGACTCTTATCTTGAATCGAGTCCTTGAAAAACAAGCTATACAAGACTGGCACTACGCCTAGTGTAAGCAAAGTACCAACAGCCATACCAAATATCATTACAATAGACATCGAGTACCAGAATTCTCCACCAGAAATAGCAAGCGGTATAAGACCAAGGATCGTTGTCAGTGTTGTCATCACAATCGGTCTAAAACGCGTGACACAAGCTTCAATAATTGAGTGTCGAATATTGAAACCATCATTACGGTTTTGTTCAATACAATCGATAAGAACGATACCATTGTTAATGATGATACCAGCCAAGCTAAATATCCCGAGCATTGCTGGGAACGTAAAATACGCATCCGTAATCAACAAGCCGGAAACAGCACCAATCAAAGATAATGGAATTGTCAGCAAGATAATGGCAGGTCGACGCAAAGAATTAAATTGCAGCAATAGCAATAGAATCATGGCAGCAAAACATTGAGGTAAATAACCAAATAGCGCGCCATTAGCTTTGCTTGCACCTTTAAGCTCTCCTCCTAACGCAATATGATAACCCGGTGGTAAATCTATTTGCTCAAGTGTCGGTTGAATAAGCTCATTAAGCTCACTCGCTTGCAGAGATTCATGTTTAAGACTTATTGTCACTGTACGCTCTAGATTAAAACGACGAATAATAGAGGCTTCGCTCATCGGTTCGATCGTTGCAAATTGTATCAGCGGTAAAGATGCACCATTCGTTGAAGAGACAATTTGTGTCGTAAATAGCTTATCTATGGATGTTTCATCTTCAGAGGCTTGCACTATGACAGGGATGACATCCTCATCATCGCGGTAGCTTGTGACTTCATGCCCTCTTAAGTAACCATTTAAGCTTGTCGCAATATCTTTGCTGCTTACTCCGGCTCTCAGAGCCTGGGCTTGATCGATATTCAATACCAACTTAGGAACATTGTTTTCCCAATCGTTGCGTATACCAACTGCTCCCGGAACTTTTCTTAACGCAACTTCAATATCTTTTGCGATACCTTGAATCACTTTAATGTCTTTACCCACCACTTGATATTCAACTAAACCAAGCTCAGTGCCACCTAACCACATTCGTTTGGCTTGACCGCTGGCTTCCGGTAATTGCTGAGAAATAAATCGGTTGGTTTTATTTACCATCGTCAGTGCCGATTCATAGTCTTTGGTATTCACGACCATAAACACTCGATTTGGCACTCTATCAATAGGAGATAAAGCCAAGAAGAACCTCGGACCGCCATCACCGACATAACGAACAGTGCTGACCACATCAGGGTTTTCTTGAGTATCGAGTAACCAATTATCTAAGCGCGTCGATACCCTATCTGACTCTTTCGCCGTTGTCCCTGCGGGGAGATCAACAAAAACAAGATACTGATTTCGTTCAGAACCCGGCATAAATTGCACAGTCACAAACTTAAATCCATATAGAGATACAGCAAAAATAATCAAGACGACGCTTAAAGTGATAAGCCTCATTCTTAAGATTCCGCTTATAAAGCGGCGGTAAAAGGAATGAAATACTGACTCACTATTTTCTTTGCTAGGTTTAGCGCTTGGCTTAATGAACCACACACACATGGCAGGTGTTGCGAACAAACATAAAAACCAAGAAGATAACAAAGCGACCGTGATGACTTGAGATAATGAACGTAAGTATTCACCTGTCACATCCTGAGCCAATAATAATGGCATAAACGCCAAAATAGTCGTTAATGAAGACGTTAAAAGTGGTATTGCCATGGCTTTCGAAGCCGATATAGCAGCTTCAGTACGGTCAACCCCTTCTGATATTTTACTTTTGATGAATTCAGCAACAACTATTCCATTATCCACCAGCAGACCCAGTGAAATAATAATAGCGGCAATCGACATTCTCTGAAGCTCAACTCCCCAAAGCGACATGCCGACAACTGTCATCAGAATAGTTAGAGGCACAATGCTTCCCACGATAAGCCCCATGCGGACCCCGAGAAAGACCATAACCACAGCCAGTACAACCGCGACCGTTTGCATTAGATTGGTTGTGGCTGAGCTAACAGACGCATTAACTTTTTCAGGCTGGAATGTCGCCAGATCTAATTTCATCCCAACGGGTAGTTGAAACTGACTTTCTTCTAAAAATTCTTGAACCTTTAAGCCAAATTCATCGCTCTGGCTACCAGAGGCCATTGACGCTGCAATGATTACTGCTTTCTTGCCATTAAAGTACACTGGTGTATTAAATGGGTCTTCATACCCTCTTTTTACATCCGCTAAGTCTCGAAGATAAACGGTATTTCCCGACTCCCTTTCTTGAAGATCTAAATTTAGAATTTCATCAACAGTATTGAAGTTACCCGTTGGCTCTATCTCGATTTGAAGCGTATCACTTTCAATGCTTCCTCCCGGAAGCACCACATTGCGAGTTTGCAAAGCTGTGATTATTTGGCGAAAAGAAAATTTTTGATTTTCTATGGCTCCACTGCGAGCTTTTATCCAAATTCTTTCTTCATTAACACCATACAATTCAACTTGAGAAACCGTTTGAATGCTACTCAATTGATCTTGAAGATCTTCAGCTATCTTTCTAAGTTCGCGATCATCAAAACCATCACCTGTCAGTGCGATAGTTGCTGAGTAAACCCGACCAAATTCGTCATTCACGATAGGACCAATCGTGCCATCTGGCAGTTCGCTTTTCATGCTGTCCATTCGGTTACGTAACGTGTCCCAAATAGGTTGCAAGTCAAAATATTTATCATCAACAGTAACTGTAATTTGAGAAACACCCGTACGCGACCAGGATTTAATGTCTGTCACTTCCGAGATCTGTTTAATTTCTCTCTCAAGCGGCTTGGTAATGAAGTTCTCAATTCTATCTGGTGACATACCTGGAAATTGGGCAACCACAACCGCATTACGAATCAAAATTTCTGGGTCTTCTTTGCTAGGGGCATTCTTAAAAGTGCTGATACCTAGAACAAACAGCATGACTAAAAAAACTTGAGTAAATCGATGATACTTTAAGGCGAGTTCAGTAATTTTATACATATGAGAATTCCTATAACCCTTCCCATAAAGTAACTTCTTGCCCTTCATATAAGAAAGGAATACCTGCTGTCACAACAATTTCACCCTCTGCTAAGTTGTTTAATACTACAACTTCAGAGTTGATATTATTTTTGGTTGATACATACCGCTTTTCAAGACGCTTCGTATCAGGGTCAACAACATATATCGCAGAGTTTAATTCAGAATTTTTGGCATCTTTATCATTAAAGTTAAATGCTTCTAATGGCAGTAGAACAACATCTTGACTGGTATTTCCAATATTAAGCTGAATATTTGCAGACATCCCATTGCGTAGTGCTGCTGTTGGTTCGCTTAATAACAGTGTTACTGCATATGCATTACCGCGTTCAACAACTGCACCAATTTCAGAAACTTGACCGATAAAAACCGTATCATTTAAGGCTGGAACAATAATTTGTATTTGTTCCCCAAATTTCACTTCTTGGATTAATGCCTCAGGTAAAAGAAAATCGACTTCATAGGCGAAATCATTAACTAACTCAATAATCTTCTGACCCGAGTTTATTTCAGTGTAATCGTCAATAAAGACTTGGCTAATTTGACCAGAGAACGGCGCATACAGTTTTGCTCGTTCAAGGTTCAATTCAGCATTCGAAAGATCAGTAAGTGCAAGTTGCTCTTGCTGGTGTTTAGCATCAAAATCAGCGCGAATAGCATTAAGTTCAGAATCTGAAACAAAGCCTTTACTGTTTAACTTTTCAGATCGTTGGAATTTATCTTCAGCTTGAAGACGTGAAGCTTTGGCAGCACCGACAGAGGCTTGAGCTTTACGAAGAGCGAGTAACAGGTCACTGGTTTCTAATTGAGCAAGTACTTGACCTTGCTTAACTTTATGACCTTTAGAGACAAGAATATTATTAACAGTGCCGCTGACTTGAAAACTGATGGGAGAAGTCTGAGCACTACGAATAATTCCAGTAAGCTCACGAAATTGAGTGTGGGATTGATAAATCGCTTTAGTATATTTAACACTTCTAACAGGTTCATCTGTTTCAATTTGAGAACTGTCTTTGTTTTGATTACAGCCTGACAGAACTGCAGCGGATATGAGCAAATAAATAAATTTCACAACTAAGCCTAAAGTTTATGGTATTCCATACCACTATACCTTACCGCATGTTGTTAATCTATTTTATATAGAGTATCTTGAGGCTGGTCTCAAATTTAAAAACTATTCTATAGATAACTGTCTAATATTCGAGCATAGCGTTAATCTAATATAGTTACATTTATTCGCGCTATCTTATTGCTGCCAGGTGACATTATGACTACAAAAAAAACACCGCCAAATGATATTACATGCCCTCTTTGCCAACATGATGAATACTTCATATCAGAAAATGGAGAAAAATTCACTTGTGGTTCCTGTGGGTTTCATACCAAACAATTTAGCCAAATTAATCCAACTAACCTTGTTCCAATTAACCCACAACCTCAGAGCGTGATGCATTGCTTAAGTAGTGCTTGTCATTAATCCATGCTGTAAGTTCATCTAAGCTATGAATATCCAAGGTCGATGCATTAAGTGTTTCGACCTTAGTTTTATCCACAATATTAAATGTCTTTAAACAGAAGGTTTTAATGCCTGCTCGAATGCCTGCTTCAATACCTTTCTTTGTGTCATCCACATAAATACAGTCACTGGGTAGAAAGCCCATATTCATTGCTGTGTATAGGATCAAATCTGGCTCAGGTTTCCAGCTGTTCGCGTCGAAAGCAGAGAAGATCTTCCCTTTGAAATGCTCGAACAACCCTGTCATCAATAGAGATGATTCAATTCTCGACTTGGGCGCATTTGAAGCAATACAAAATTCAATATTTTCATTTTTTAAATATTGAATTAGCTCCAGAGCACCATTCATAGGCTGCAAGTGACGTAAAAACAAGTTATCAACTTCTTGCCGATATAGAGGCTCTAAAATATCAAGTGAGATCGACAGACCCAGCCGCTGTTGCGTCTCAGACAAAATATCAGCAAGTTTTCCGCCTTGGAAATGAATCAGAGACTCCTCAATGGATAAGTTGGCATCGAATTCTGAAAAGACATTCACTAACGCCTGACAACACAGTTTCTCGCTATCTATTAGCGTTCCATCACAATCAAAAATGACGCATTTAATTTCTTGTTGAATCATGCTCTGCTCATTAAGCTTTAACCTAAGTTTCATAATATAGGCAACTCAATTTTATAGGCATGACTGATGTAGCAATTTGCAGATACCGACTTATTTAGCTTTGCGAAATATGAAATAGATCACGGGATACAGTAGATAGTTGGGTGTTTTATAAACCTTAAAGATAAAACTAGCTCTGTAGAAAGCAGAGCTAGTAAATAATCGTAGTTAGCTAAATGAGGTATCGGGGTATGTATTTCTTATTTCAACGAAATCATCTAAGTTCGTCAGGAGCAATTGTGTCAGGTGTGGATCAAATTGCCTACCTTGCTCTTCAATGAACAAAGAAACCACCTTATCAATTGACCAGGGTTCTTTGTAACAACGAGCACTTAGCAGCGCATCAAATACATCGGCTATACTTGTGATTCGAGCAAATAAGTGGATATCTTCAGCGGCTTTACCGCTTGGGTACCCAGCTCCATCCCATCGCTCATGGTGTTCATTAGCAATAATAGCTGCTAGGTTTGTAATATCGCCATTACCCGACTTCAAAAGATTATAGCCAGCCGTTGTATGGTTCTTCATGATTTCCCATTCAGCCGCTGTTAATTTACCAGGTTTATCCAATACTGCTTCAGGAACGGATATTTTACCCACATCATGCATTGGGCTAATAATCTCTATCATTTCCACTTCTCTGTGGCTTAAACCTTGTAAACGGGCTAATAACGCTGACAATTTAGCCACTCGTTTAACGTGGTTTCCAGTCTCACCAGATCGAGTTTCAATTGCTTCACCAAGTAAGTGGATCATTTCTTTTTGCACATTGAGGGTGCTTTTTTGTAATGCGAGGATCTTCTTATTCTTCTTGGCTAACTCTTTCTTTTGCCGCAATGTAATAAATTGCATCAAAATGATGGTAACTAAGCCTACGAACACAATGCCAACCGCAATCAATAATCGATAGTTTTCTTTAATAAATGATGTGGGTTCATTTAGGTAAACAGTGTCTCTCGGCAACATGCGTTTACTAATATCAAATCTATCCATCACTGTGTAATCAAAAACGACTCGCTTATTACTACCAGCCTTATATGTTTCTGGTAGATTAAGCGGCACGTATTTATTTAATGCTATAACTGCATCTTTCCCCATGCTTTCTGAGTAATTGACATAGCCACCTAGCACCTCACCTTGAATGTTAAATTTCCAAAGAGAAAAAACAGGTGCAGCACTATAAGCCGATATCTCATGCGCGACTTCTTGATAGCTATGATAAATGCTTTGCTCAAGCTGAGTATTAAAGTGAGTTAAAAGAACGGCGTCATCAGAAGACACTTTACTAAGGATAGAGCTGGCTTCTTCTAAGCTTTGGTCCCTAAGCTCCACTAAATTGATATCAGGAAATTCCGACAAGGTCTGTATCACTTCATTTCTAATCAATTCAGAAGTGACACTGTAATCTGCAAGATAATATAGATTCTTTAGATTAGGTCTCAACTTATTAATCAATTTGATATTTTCTGTAATATTGTCACGTTCATAAAGCATGGTTGCTTTATCGGTAATATTGTAAAGATTCGCTGAAGTATCATTAATACCCACCGCTACAATTGGAGTATTGCGATTAGTTTTAAACCGGAAAGTATTGAGGAATTTAACGGCATTATCATCTGTAGCGATGACGCCATCAAATTTATAACCTGTGTATTTTTGTGTGAAATACTCAGTCAGAGATTGGTAATAATCTGGGCTATTAATGCGTTTTGTATCAAGATATTCAATGGATAGCTTCACTGGGGTATTGGAATGACTGAAGGCGTTATCTATGCCTTTTTGTAAATCAGCCGTCCATTGATAAGACGGCTCATAAGAATGCACAATGAGTATGCGCTTTATATTCCAACTAGAGGAATCAGCAACAGCATGCGAAGTGAAAGCATTCACACACAACACAGTAATAGCCAGTATGACTCTTAACATATTTGCCCCTCAAAAATTGAAGCCGCATATTACTGTATATTGAAAGCCACTAAAAAGTACCTTTAGCTTTCCAGCCAACATTTAGCCTTGGAACCATGATCTTGCTTCCAAAATGCAATAAGTTGATAAGCAAAATCAAGCGCATTTTGATTTGAATGATTATTCACAACATCAGAAACGAGTAGAGACTCTTCATCAACGGTCAAAATAGCACTGGCGACTACATCACCATTCGCTAAACCAATATATAGGCTGTGGTCATCACAAAGAATGATCTGACTAAAAAATTCGAGAAGATTAGCTTTTTGGGTTTCACTCCCGCCAGCACTGGCTTGGTTCAATGAAAACATAACCGTAAGTTTATGGAAATCAACTTTATAGATTTCATCTACTTGGTTTTCATTATTATCAATGTCAGTGGATGTGATGACTTGGTACGACTTTTTCTGAATATTTTGCTGGTAAATATCTCGCCCGAGTAGACACTCTTTAGTTGGGAAAGCGACATCTACTTGGCTCAATAGCCAATCATTCTTTGTTGACGCGATTGCAGGTATTTCATTATTCATTCTTTTATTACCTTTAATTGTTACCCCCAAATATCACAATTATTTGGTAGGCACACATTCGACTTAGGTGCCGAACTGCAGCCAAAAATCATACAGACCGTAGATACAAGCAACAAGCACTTTAGGTACTTCATAATTTCTTCCTTTCTATATACAGCAATGAACCTTTCGTTAAGGTAAGAAAAGTTCTAAACTCCTACATAAATATTAGGAAGCGGATTAAAACAATTCGAACTCATTAAATTAAAAGGATTTCTTATGAAAAAAGCCTTAGTTGCCGTTGGACTTGTAACACTACTTGCAGGTTGTTCTGATAATGAAGTTGGTGATGTCTCACTTGGTATGTTTACCATGAAAGACATCAAACTCAACACTCTTATCGACCCTGAAGTACCAGGTGTCACATGCCACGTTGCAAGCATCGAAGCTGATTTCAGTTTAGCTGATCCAAGTGACAGCTCAATTTCATGTCGCCAAACGGGTGAAATCACTCTTGATATGCTGAGTAATATTGATACCAGTAAGTCTGGCGAAGTGGTTTTCAAAAAATCAAAAAGCATCTTTTTTAAGAATATGAAAATAAGACGTATTTTTGATCCAGAAAATCAAACTCTAATGTACTTATCATATTCTACTAAAGAGACATCTGGTAGCTTTAAACACAGCCTTTCTACCGTTCCTCTATGGGGAACAAAAGCTTACACCGACCCAAACACTCTCAACCTAGAGAAATAGCTTAGTAATGAATCACCTGTTCATTACATGCTCAGGTGGTTCTTTATGTAATAAAAATGAAAGAAAAAATACAATAATGTGATATCATGCGGGAAAATTTTCTCACTGTATTTTTCATATGAAGTTTCCTGGACAGCGTAAATCTAAGCACTACTTTCCAACTCATGCTCGCGACCCATTGGTCAATCAAATTCAACAAACACCTAAATTGCATCGCGCGACTATTGTTGGCGTAGGTCAAACTATTGTTGATATTGAAGCCCGTGTTGACAACGCATTCTTAGAAAAATACGAGCTGAGTAAAGGTCACTCACTTGTACTAGAAGAAAGCAAAGCCGACGCACTGTATGAAGAGTTAGTTGAGCGCGGTTTAATTACGCATCAATATCCAGGTGATACGATTGGTAACACACTTCATAACTATTCGGTTCTTGCAGACAGCAAATCAGTTCTACTTGGTGTTATGTCTAAAAAAATCGAAGTAGGATCGTTTGGCTACCGCTACCTTTGCCGTACCTCTTCACGCATGAACCTAAACCACCTACAAACGGTTGATGGTCCAATTGGTCGTTGCTACACATTAATTTCAGAAGACGGAGAGCGTACTTTTGCGATTAATGAAGGCCACATGAACCAGTTGCTTCCAGAAAGTATTCCTGAGAAAGTCTTCGAAAAAGCATCCGCATTAGTTGTATCGTCATACTTAATGCGTGGTAAACCAGAAGATCCAATGCCTCAAGCGGTGCAAAAAGCCATTTCTTACGCAAAAGCTCATAATGTGCCTGTCGTATTAACGCTAGGTACTAAATATGTGATTGAAGGTAATGCTGAATGGTGGCAGGCATATCTAAAAGAAAATGTAACCATCGTCGCAATGAATGAAGATGAAGGTGAAGCATTAACGGGTGAAAAAGATCCCCTTCTAGCGGCAAACAAAGCTTTGGAATGGGTTGACCTAGTGCTATGTACTGCTGGTCCTATAGGGTTATACATGGCTGGCTACACTGACGAATTAGCTAAACGAGAAACTACCTTACCTCTACTTCCGGGTAACATACCTGAATTCAACAAGTATGAGTTTAGCCGTGCTATGCGTAAAGCTGATTGCACAAACCCAGTTAAAGTATATTCTCACATCGGTCCTTACCTTGGTGGCCCACTTGAGATAAAAAATACGAATGGTGCAGGAGATGGTGCTTTGTCTGCGTTACTGCATGATATGGCTGCAAATAGCTACCACCATGTTAACGTTCCAAATTCAGAGAAGCACGAGCATGAGTGCTTAACTTATTCTTCACTTTCTCAAATTTGTAAGTACGCGAACCGAGTGAGCTATGAAGTATTGACTCAACATTCACCTCGCCTTTCTCGTGCATTACCAGAGCGCGAGGATAGCTTAGAAGAAACATACTGGGATCGTTAATTCGTCTCAGTAGTCCTTTTAGTGCTATTAGAACATGTGAAATAAAGGCTACTTTTTGTAGCCTTTTTTATTGGCGACACGTTTGTACATTTCATAAAACTAATTTGATTTTACAATTACCGCTTTCTAGATTTGATCTCGCGCAATGTCACTGTAGATCTGTTATCTTCTAGCACATAAATTTACTCGTTTGCCTTTACATCAGAATTTAATGCCTTAACATCCTCACGCAAACGATTACGTATACTATTTCTTGTTTGATAGAGGAGCAAAAATGCTTTCTGATATTGATATCTGTCGTTCGACAGTACTAGCCCCGATCAACTCAATTGCTCGTAAAGCAGGATTACTGGATCATGAATTCCAAGCACTTGGTCAGCATAAAGCCAAAATATCCCTTCGCTGCTTAGACCGTTTAAGCTCTGATTCTTCTGTAAGCGTTGGTTCTGATATAAAAGGTTTATCTCCTGCTCTCGCCAATACAACTCATAAAGCAAAAGCTCCTGGCAAACTGATTGTTGTTACCGCGATTACCCCTACGCCCCTAGGTGAAGGAAAAACAGTCACAACGATTGGGTTAGCGCAAGGCATTGCCAAATTAAATGAATCGGTTTCAGCTTGTATTCGACAGCCTTCAATGGGACCTGTTTTTGGTGTTAAAGGCGGTGCGGCTGGAGGCGGATATTCGCAAGTAGCCCCTATGGAAGAGCTAAATTTACACCTTACAGGTGATATTCACGCGGTTACAGCTGCACACAACCTTGCTTCTGCTGCCATTGATGCGCGTATCTATCATGAGCAAAGACAAGGCTCTGAAGCTTTTGAGAGTCGCTCTGGACTGAAAGCATTAAACATCAATTCAAACAAAATTGTTTGGCGAAGAGTCCTTGATCATAATGACCGCGCTTTACGCATGATTACCGTAGGTAAAAATGAAGCGGGCAAATCTATAAACGGCTATGAGCGTGAAGATGGGTTTGATATTTCTGCTGCATCTGAATTAATGGCAATTTTAGCGCTCACCTCAGATTTACAAGATTTGAGAAAACGGATTGGCAAGATTGTATTAGCTTATGACCTCAACAATCAGCCTCTCACTGCGGATGATTTCCAGGTAGCTGGGGCAATGACCGTTACTCTGAAAGACGCCATAGAGCCGACACTAATGCAAACCCTTGAAGGTGTCCCTACTTTTATCCACGCGGGTCCTTTTGCAAATATCGCCCATGGTAATTCATCTATTATTGCCGATAACATTGCATTACGACTTTCTGACTATGTAGTGACCGAAGGTGGTTTCGGCTCTGATATGGGGTTTGAAAAGGCCTGTAATATTAAAGCGCAAACATCGGAAAAATCTCCAGACTGCGCGGTTATTGTTGCTACCTTACGAGGCTTAAAAGCCAACTCAGGTTTATATGACCTTCGACCAGGGAACCCACTACCAGACTCAATTTTTAA
Organism: Vibrio sp. 99-70-13A1; assembly: GCF_013114625.1. Taxonomy (GTDB): domain Bacteria; phylum Pseudomonadota; class Gammaproteobacteria; order Enterobacterales; family Vibrionaceae; genus Vibrio. The sequence goes on along the minus strand of NZ_VTXD01000049.1, from coordinate 3,937 downwards.
CGATGACCATGATGCATTAAATGCAGGTTTTGAAAACCTTAAATGGCATATTAATAACGTTAAAAAGTATGGGGTCACGCCTGTTGTTGCAATTAATCGATTCCCTCAAGACTCAACCGATGAATTAGCGTTACTCAAATCAATGGTTGAGTCTTACGACCCTAAGGTTGCAGTTGAAATCAGCGAAGCTTTCGGCAGAGGTGGTAAAGGCACAATTGAGCTGGCTAAGTCAGTGATTAAAGCCTGTGAAAATGACGACACTTTCACACCGCTCTACAAGTTTGAGCAAACGCTTGAAGAAAAAATCATGGCTGTGGCAGAGGTTGGATATGGCGCAAGCAGTATTACACTTTCTGAAACTGCAAAATGCCAACTGCAGCAATACACGAAGGCTGGATACGCCAATTTAGCGGTTTGCCTAGCAAAAACACCATTATCTATTTCAACAGAAGCACATATAAAAGGTGCACCAAGCCAATTTGATGTACCAATACGCGAACTCAAACTTTGTGCAGGCGCTGGTTTTATTTATGCTTTGTGCGGCAACGTAATGACAATGCCAGGTCTTCCTGATAAGCCAGCGTTTATGTCGTTAGATATTAATTCAGATGGTGAAATCGTAGGGCTTAGCTAACCAACCCATACATGCCGTGAATGTGTATACCATTACATATTCACAGCATCCTGCACGCTCAATAACCTGAATTCTAGTAAGGCTAAGCCAACTACTGGGGTTAAGATCACATTATTTCTCAATATGAAACTGTATTATTCTGCCGACATTTGAGGGAAATAATGAATACGAATATCATTAAATTAGTCGGACAATTCTTCTTCGTAGCTTTCGCACTTGGCTTGGTTCCTGCCCTCTATATAAATTCAGAACTTGATCGTATTGAGACTCAATACAATCGAAATGTTCAGCAATCCAGCTATAACCAAATAGAATACAGTTCTCATAAATTAAAAGACATTATTCGCGAAATTGCCATTTCAATTCCTACTCTCGCTCAATCTAAAACTTTGCTTAAAGCCATTGACCAACCCACAATTGACAATACAGCGTCTGTTGAAGATCTTTGGAATATGCTCGCGTTAGGTCAAAAGTATTATTCTCAAATTCGTTACCTAGATTTGTATGGTAATGAAGTGATCCGTATTAACTATAAAGACGGAAAATCTAATACCGTTCCTAGTTCAGAACTTCAAAATAAATCTTCTAGAGATTACTTTAAAGAAGCACAAAGCCTCACGATTGGACAAGTGGTTGCCCACGGAATTGATCTTGAAATAGAAAATGGGAAGATTGTTCAACCATTAATCCCTGCTTTACGAATCATGACAACAGTGGCAACTAAAGATAATCAAAAACTGGGGTATTTTATTGTTAACCTCAGCATGTCGGATATTTATCAACAGCTTCAGTATGAAAAGCAAACCAACCAAAGTTTACCAGTGCTTCTCAATCAATCAGGCCATATCATTATGGATAATGACTTAGATCACGCATTCGGTCATTTACTTCCAAACCGCTTTGATAATACATACGCCATCACCCAACCAGCCCTATGGAGTGAAATTCAAAAACATGCGAGTGGTAGCTATTTAGAAGGTGAATCATGGTACATCTATACAGATGTGGGACCTGATATACAGCAAATTTCAGGTCCTTTATACATGGTACTTAAAGTAGAAAACATTCAGTTTAATGAGCTTTATAGCAGTGAAGTACGTTCAACTATCGAACAAGCGGTTACTTTAGGCATCATTATATTCCTACTTTCTAGTGGCTTTATTTTGTGGAACTACACACACAAGAAAAACAGTATTGAAAGCCAATTAGCAACGGCTGCTATGAATGGCATGTCTGCACTTGTTATTACCGACCGTAATAATCGCATTATCAAAGTTAACCAAGAATTCACCCGAATTAGTGGGTACACAATTGATGAAGTAAAAGGAAGGCAGCCTTCAATGTTTGCTTCTGGTAAATATAACCAAGAGTTTTATATCAACATGTGGGCTGTTATTCGAGACAAAGACATGTGGGAAGGTGAAGTCGTTAATAAGCGTAAAGATGGCTCACTTATTACAGAAATACTTCGAATTCAGGCAATTAAAGACAAACTCGGTGTCATTCAGTTTTATGTCGCTTCTTTCGTTGATATCAGCCGCCATAAAGAACTAGAAAAACGTTTAAGAGATTTAAGCGAAAAAGACGCCCTTGCAGGCTGCTGGAATAGAAGAAAATTTGATATTGAGCTAAGGGACGAATGTCTACGTACCACTCGCTACCCTGATAAAATAGAATCTTGCTTAGCCATTCTCGATATTGATCATTTCAAACGAATAAACGACACACATGGTCATGACTATGGTGATGCTGTGATTCAAACCGTGGCAAAAGTTTTAGAGCGCGAATGCCGAGAAACCGATTTTGTCGCTCGAATTGGCGGTGAAGAGTTTGGAATCATTCTCCCTCACACATCAACCAATGAGGCTTATTGTGTATTAAACCGCCTTCGAATTGCCATTCATATCGAGTTGGAATACAAGGTGACTATAAGCGGTGGCGTCACTAATATTACTGACAACGCGAAGGTCAACTATAAATGTGCTGATTTAGCTCTCTATGATGCAAAAACCAGTGGTCGTAATGCAATCTGTATTTTCCTTGATGAAGAGGTAAACCAAATTGCTTAAGTCCAATTACTTAGATAAAAATAGTAGTTAGGGCTTTCTACCCACTAACTCGATATCGGTTTAGGATATAACTCTAACTGGTTACCACCCACAACCATGATACAGTCCATATTGGCAGCATGAGCGGCTTGCTTACCTAGCTCAGTATCTTCAAACACAACGCACTGACTCGGTTCTAAATCCAGTAATTCACTGGCTCTCAAAAATGTATCCGGGTTGGGTTTGTGGTTCTCGACATCCGTTGCGGTCACAAGAGCGTTAATTTTATCTATTATATTGTTCTGCTCTAGTAACTGTGTCGCACTCACTCTTTGACTCCCAGTACCAACTGCGAGTTTCTTATCTGATTGATGTTTCATTAACAAGGAGTAGGTACACTCAATAATAGAGCCTTTGTTACCAATTTCAGAAAACGCTTTCATTTTAAATTGCGACACTATTGTAGGATCAAGATTTAAACCATACTTCATATTCACTTGAGAAGTGATTTTAAAACTTGGCATCCCACCCAAGCTGTGAATCCATTGCTCATCGAAAATGAAGTTGAAATGTTCAGCCGTTTCTTTCCAAGCCTTCATATGTGCAGGCATAGTATCGATTAGCGTCCCATCCATATCAAAAATTAAGCCCTCGTAAACACTTAAATCAATTGCCATTTCATTATTACTCTATTAAAAATTTACTGATACCTTACCCAACATTGCGTATCATGCGCTATCAATTTCCGTTGTGAATATGGCTCTATGTTACAAATTTCAAACTCTGTCACCATCAAAAGCTGGGAACTTCAACTCACAGCGATCCGTGCGCAAGGCGCTGGCGGACAAAACGTAAATAAAGTGTCTAGCGCTATACATCTGCGTTTTGATATACACCACTCTTCACTGCCTGACTTTTATAAACAAAGGTTACTCGCTTTTAAAGACAGCCGTATTACAAAAGAGGGAGTAATCATCATCAAGGCTCAGCAGCATAGGACTCAGGAAAAGAACCGTGATGATGCTTTAGAAAGATTGAAAGAACTCATTTTGAGTGCAACTAAAGTAGAAAAAGTAAGAAGAGCGACTAAGCCAACTCGTAACTCTCAAAAAAGACGTCTAGAATCAAAGAACCAACGTAGCCAGACTAAAAAACTAAGATCAAAGGTTAATTAGCGTATTCCATCCCATTATTGGAATTCGGATTGATTATCTCTCTATTTATAATATGCTCAGATGGTTAACAATATTTATAT
>NZ_VTXD01000048.1 GCF_013114625.1 Vibrio sp. 99-70-13A1 | reverse complement strand
TTCTTTGGCTTATCTTAGACAGCAGTAGTACATTATCTAGAAGAGTTTCATGTCTTGTTAATATCCATATTTTCCAATCCTTTGGGAAGATGTCTTATTCATTCTATTTGATTCATATGCCTGTAATATATTTGTCTATGTATGGGATTAACTTGTATTTTACAAATTTATCTCAAATGGATTACTTGTTGTGCTTATTGTTTTCATCATTTTCGATAACATTGTTAATATCTTATTTTTTATATGAATATGTCGAAAAATCGTTTATTAAAATAGGAAAAAAAATCAAACTTAACCGAGGTTCAATTTGATTTTTATTTGACAGTGGCTGTTTTTTAGCAAAGCATATTATGCAATCTAATAAGTAACAGCCTCTACATGGAAGACAAAACACTTAAACAGGCACGTTATCCAAGTTATGGTTGTCTAGCGTGTGACTGCTTTGTCTTTTTAAGATCCTAAGTGACATGATGATTTCTCAAGATCGGCTTATGATATTTGCTTACTCGGATACGGTACAAAGAGTAATGGGTTAACTACATGAAATGTATGCTGGATAGCAATGTATTATGAAAGAGTACGTAATCAACTTGAAAGCGTCTGTTCGAAGGATACTCCGTTTTCTTGAGATACTTATAACGTAAGTAAATCTAAGCCTGAGGGTGTTTTGAAGCTGATAGAGCTTTGTTCATATACTCAGATAAAGATTTGAAGAAACGTGAATGTAAACCTATAAAAGCGGTGGTAATTCTAAAGAATACTAGGTACTAGTGCTGGCTGTAAGAGGCTGTAAGAGGCTGGAGGGATATATTTTTGAATCGCTATTATCTGATGTGATAGAGGGGGCGTAAAGGTAAGCTTGAAAAATATAATGCTCTCTGTATCGATGGTCATACACCTTAAATCAGCTAGTGTTTAAATAACTCAATATATCTCCTGGTATTAACGTTATTGACCAAGGGGGTTCATGTTTAGAACGTGAACCCCTACTACTGCTGAAACAAGAAATGGATTTAGCGATTCCATAGCTCGTAACAAAATATCTTGATTGGAATTTGTATATGAGCGTTACGGATAGCTTAACGAAAATTAAGTCTTCAATAACAGTGAAAGGAAAAATCGCCAATAAATAATTTATTGCCTACGGACTCTCGGATTCTAGTATATTTCTCTAATTAGTACTTAATATGCTTTATTAGGTGATTTTTTATAACGTTTAACCCATCCCGTAATACGCCATACATAGCTCATTGCAATTGCATACCCTAAAAAGCAAATGATGAATAAGGTGAACATAGTTCTTTCTGAAATACCATGTATTTCTCCGTAAATACCAAACCCAGCAAAAACACCAGCGATAAGGCATATGATAGCTAGTGTTTGCCTAGGGGTGCAGCCTAGGCGCTGGAAAATGTGGTGCAAATGTTCCCTGTCTGGTTTAAACGGTGAGTCACCACGACGTACGCGCCTAAACATAATGGCTGCCATATCCATTAGTGGGATGGCGATTAACCAAAGTGCAGTGATCGGTCTCATCAGTATCTCTGAGGATTCTTGGCTAGCGCCAAGCAGTAGCCAAATAACGGTGAATCCAATCATCATGCTCCCTGCATCGCCCATAAAGACTTTACGCTCCCGCCCCAAGATGCCTAAATTCATCAGGATGTAAGGGATAATAGCGACAATAAATACAACACATAAATAAGCTAACCCGTGCTGGCTGTCGACCTTTAGTAAAACCGCAATTGCAGCAAAAGTCACAATCGCAAGACCACCTAAGAGTCCATCAATACCATCTACCATATTGAAAGCATTAATAGCTCCAATAACAGCAAGAATGGTAATAATAGGGCTCAATAAGCCTAAATGAATGTCTCCAAAACCAAAGATATTACCAATGTTTTCCAGTTGGATATCCGCAAAACATATCATTGCAATGGAAAGAACTGCTTGGACTGCCAGCCTGATTTTAAAGCTGATATCGAATTTGTCATCCAGTGCGCCAACTATAATTAAAGCTGCGATACATGAAAGAAATAAGTAACTATGTGGGATGATATCGGGGTTAGAAGCAATGTACTGTCCTATTGAGAGGCAAATTGAAATCCCTCCGACAAGTGGTACTGCTCCTGTGTGCAGTTTCCGTGCGTTAGGCTTATCCACAAGACCTATAGACTTCGCTACTTTACGCATAAGAAATAATGATGTAAAAGAAAAGAAGCCAACAAAAGAAAGTTCTAAAAGCATGTTTAACTCTAGCCAATGATTATTAGTATTTTAAATGTAATAATCATACGTGAAAAACGTTGCGATGTACATTGAGTTGATTATGATTTGGTCATTTCATAATTGACTTTATATATCCTAGACCTATATTGATTATTGTAATTATATTGTGATACTCACTATTAACAGACCGTTATAATATAAGTTATGTCTGAAAATACAGATTTTAAATCGGAGAAGAATTGTCTGTATTTTGAACTATTCTCCTGATTAGTATGTGGATAAACAGGCAGGAAACTGGTCTTGCACATAGTCTTTATTGAGGGGGGGGGCGGGGCAATCAATGAAAATTTTAGTAACCGGTGGTACTGGTTATATTGGCAGCCATACTTGCATTCAAATGATTGAAGCGGGTATCACGCCCATTATTTTAGATAATCTCTACAACAGTAAGTTAATGGTGTTAGAGCGCGTGAACCAAGTGGCTGGCATTACCCCTGTTTTTTACCAAGGTGACATTCGAGATCCTGCGATTTTACAAACCATTTTTTCTGAGCATGACATTGATGGAGTCATCCACTTTGCGGGTCTCAAAGCCGTGGGTGAATCGGTTGAAAAGCCATTGATGTATTACGATAACAACGTGTCGGGTACGTTAAACCTTGTCAGTGAGATGGATAAAGCGGGCGTAAAGAGCATCATCTTTAGTTCGTCAGCGACGGTTTATGGCGATCCGGCTTCTGTGCCTATTCGTGAAAACTTCCCAACATCAGCAACCAATCCATACGGCCGCAGTAAGCTGATGGTGGAAGAGTGTTTAACCGACTTCTATCAAGCGAACCCAGAGTGGAGCATTACGCTGCTTCGTTACTTTAACCCTGTGGGCGCGCATGAATCGGGCTTACTTGGTGAAGATCCGCAAGGTATTCCAAATAACCTTCTGCCGTTTGTGGCGCAGGTTGCGGTCGGTCGCCGTGAAAAGCTTGGTGTTTTCGGAGATGACTACCCAACGCCGGATGGTACGGGCGTGCGTGATTATATCCATGTGGTTGATTTGGCTGATGGCCATTTAGCGGCATTAAATAAAGTGGGCAGTCAGCAAGGTTTGCATATCTTTAACCTAGGCACCGGTCAGGGTAATAGCGTACTTGAAATGGTTGCTGCGTTTGAGCAAGCCTCAAATCGTGCTGTGCCTTATCAAGTGATGCCACGCCGCGCCGGCGATATAGCTGAATGCTGGGCAGACCCAAGCTACGCAGAAGAAGTACTGGGTTGGAAAGCAACGCGTTCATTGCAAACCATGGTGGAAGATACATGGCGCTGGCAATCGAACAACCCTGAAGGGTATAAGTAGTCGATTACTTATCGTATTGTTTGTTTAAAGGGCTAGGTAGTCATTACCTAGCCCTTTTGTTTTTCCGACTAGAAAACTAAAATTTAGCCATAGAAGGACGAGTGGTAATGAGCGTTGTAATATTCTGAATCAATTTTACGGTGTGATAAATCGAGGATTGGTGACTTTTCTATCATTCAAACCTTGTATAATCCCCCTGATTTTAGTTTGAAGCTTCTCTTTCTCTTTCACTATCCGCCGCGGGTTTAGGTAGATAAAATACGACCGAACCTCTCACCTTTTTTAAGTAATGACTCTTTATGCCAATTCATGATATTTCGATAGCGTCTGATAAAGGTTCTAGTAAGTTCGGGCTTTATCATCAACGCCTTTTCTCTATTGTTTGTCAGTTAGCGTTGCTGTGTGTACTTGCTGGTATTTTTTATTTATCTCTTACGCCTAATTATTCTGCAACAATCATGAGCTTTGATGGTGCGGATAAAATTAAACATGCCTTTGCGTATTTTGTTTTAGGGCTGACGGCTTTTGTGGCGCTTCCAAGGCGTTACTTTGTCATAACGTTAATGGGCTTTTGGGCAATGAGCGGTGGTATTGAGCTATTACAAGGGACTCAAGCCACACGCCATGCCTCTTTTTATGATTGGCTTGCGAACCTAACCGGTCTAACGATGGCGTATTTAGTCGCGTTTATGTATCAAAAGGGTCGATCTATTGTTTAAAAAACGCTTATATGGTTAGCTTTAATTGAATGGCTAATCATATAAAAAACGGCTAAGAATCGCCTTATCATGAAGGAATAAATAGCCTCTCGCTGTTCATCAAATGATGCTTTTTTTCATATCTTGTCATCCTACCTGCCACCTTTCTTGATCTTCCGCTACAGTTTTGACTGTAAACTGTAGTAAAATTACGCTAATTTGTTTTTATACCGATTTATTTTGAATTGAACGAGGTCAGTCCTATGTCAGCTAAGAAGCCAATGGCTCTAGTGATCCTTGACGGTTACGGTTACCGTGAAGACAACCAAGACAACGCAATTGCGAACGCAAATACGCCAGTTTTAGATGGTCTTATTGCAAGCCAACCAAACACTTTAATCTCAGCTTCTGGCTTAGATGTAGGTCTACCTGATGGTCAAATGGGTAACTCTGAAGTAGGTCACACTAACATCGGCGCTGGTCGTGTTGTGTATCAAGATCTTACTCGTATTACAAAGTCGATTGCTGACGGCGAATTCGCTCAAACCGAAGCGCTAGTTAATGCTGTCGATAAAGCGGTTAAAGCGGACAAAGCGGTTCACATCATGGGGCTTATGTCTCCAGGTGGCGTTCACTCTCATGAAGATCATATCTACGCTGCTGTTGAAATGGCTGCGGAACGTGGCGCTGAAAAAATCTACCTGCACGCTTTCCTAGATGGTCGTGATACACCGCCGCGCAGTGCTGAAAACACGCTAGCACGCTTCCAAGCGTTATTTGCAAAGCTTGGTAAAGGTCGTGTTGCTTCTCTAATTGGTCGTTACTACGCAATGGACCGCGATAACAACTGGGATCGCGTTCAAGAGTCTTACGACTTACTAGCTGAAGCAAAAGCAGAATTCACGTTTGACACTGCTGTGGCAGGCCTTGAAGCGGCTTACGCTCGTGACGAAAATGATGAATTCGTGAAAGCGACTGAAATCAAAGCAGAAGGCGAAGAGTCTGCCGCTATCGTTGATGGCGATGCGGTTATCTTCATGAACTACCGTGCTGACCGTGCTCGTGAAATTACTCGCGCATTCGTTCCTAACTTCGATGGTTTTGCCCGTAACGTATTCCCAGCGATCGATTTCGTGATGCTGACTCAATATGCAGCAGACATTCCACTTCTTTGTGCATTCCCACCGGCTTCTCTAGAGAACACGTACGGTGAATGGCTATCTAAAGAAGGTAAAACTCAGCTACGTATTTCAGAAACTGAAAAATACGCGCACGTTACTTTCTTCTTCAACGGTGGTAAAGAAGATGAGTTTGAAGGCGAAGAGCGCCAGCTTGTAGCTTCTCCAAAAGTAGCAACGTACGACCTGCAGCCAGAAATGAGCGCGCCAGAGCTAACTGAAAAGCTTGTTGCTGCAATCAAAGGTGGCAAATACGATGCTATCGTATGTAACTACCCGAACTGTGACATGGTTGGTCACACTGGTGTTTACGATGCTGCAGTTAAAGCAAGTGAAGCTCTAGATGAGTGCATTGGTAAAGTGGTTGCTGCGATTAAAGAAGTCGATGGTCAATTGCTTATCACTGCAGACCACGGTAACGCTGAAATGATGGTTAACCCAGAGACAGGTGGCATCCACACAGCTCACACTAACCTTCCAGTTCCGCTTATCTACGTAGGTAACAAAGACCTTGAGTTTAAAGAAGGCGGTAAGCTTTCTGATTTAGCACCAACTATGCTATCTCTATCTGGCATTGATATCCCAGCAGAAATGTCAGGTGATGTACTAGTAAAATAATGAACGCATAATCGTTCATTATGCTGTCGCTTTGATGGCTTAATATTATGTAAAGCCCTGCATTTTTATGCGGGGCTTTTTTATTTCTCTGAGTTTTTCTTCTCGAAGTCTAATAACCACTCTTTGCGACTCATGCCTCCGGTATAACCCGTTAAAGTGCCATTTGCACCAATCACACGATGGCATGGAATTACGATGCTAAAAGGATTCTTTCCATTTGCCCCGCCAACCGCTCTTACCGCTTTGGGGTTTTCCATGCGTTTTGCTTGCTCGCCATAACTAATGGTTTCTCCGTAAGGTATGGTTTGTAATGCAAGCCACGCCGCTTCTTGAAATGGCGTGCCTTTAGAAGAGAGAGGCAAATCAAAGGCTGTACGAGAGCCTGAGAAGTACTCATCAAGCTGCTTGGTGGCTTGCTCGCATAGTTTATCTGGGTTTTCAGTAATGGGTTCTTCATGGTTTATATGGTCAATTTCGATGATGGCATCGCCATTACTGATAATCACCATGGTGCCAATAGGTGCCTGATAAACGGCAGTAAAAGTATTCGTGTTCATTGGTTACCTTGGATATTTTAAATGTGAGAGTGGGCAGTGCTCTCGTTTCACTTTTTTGAATCGCGTATTTTCGCCGTAAGGTCACTCAGCTAAGGCTGTTTTTCGCTCTCTAACTGCAAATAAATAACCAGAAACCCCTCCGGTAATATTGCCTAACGCGATACCTATGAAGAGTCCTTCAATGCTGTATAGATAGCTGCCTAACCACGCAAAAGGTAGGGTGAAAATGAACAGCCGCATGAAACTCCACTGGAAAGCTTTTAAAGGTTGATGCATGGCGTTCAGCCCACTGACTAACATCATCACAATGCCTTGGAACCCATAACTAAAAGGTACAACCAACAGATAATGCCACAATAGATCTCGAACGGTTTCTTCTTGAGAGAATAGGGCAGCAAGTGGAATGCTCAGTGGCACCATCATCAAAAAGATCAATGCTTGGAAAAGTAGTGAAAACCGCATACTGATGAACAAGCCTTGAAAGCTACGTTTAGGGTTATTCGCTCCAAAGTTTTGCGCCATAAAAGGCGTGAGCACAGAGGTTAAAGACATCAGAACCAAAATTAGAATGGACTCAATACGCTGCGCAGCACCATAAGCGGCGACCGCTTCTGTACCGTGTTTGGCGAGCATCATCATAATTATCGCGCCAGCTAATGGGTTCATCGCATTAGATAATGCTGCAGGTGTGCCTATTTTTAAGATAGTTCGCCAGTCGTTGATAATTTCATCAAAGCGTGGCAAAGCCAGTAATTTTTCACGCTTGATAAGTACATACAAAGATCCACAAAGTGCCCCGAACCAACTGAACCCACTGGCAATGGCGGCACCTTGAATGCCCAGTTCGGGAAACGGACCGTAACCAAAGATAAGTAATGGATCGAGAATGCCATTAATGAACCCTGCCAACATCATGATCTTAGCGGGTGTTTTCGTATCCCCTGTAGCTCGGATTGCACTGTTTCCTGCCATTGGGATCACCAATAATGGAATAGTGATATACCACACTTGCATGTATTGCTTAATGAGTGGAATAAGACCGGGCTCGGCGCCTAGTAACGAGAACAGCGACTCAATACTATAAAACCCAAGTGTCGATGCGAGAATGACCAAGGTGACGGCCAATAACAAACCATGAGTGGTAAAGCGAGCAGCATTTGCGGAATTGCCTTGCCCCAAAAGGCGCCCGATACAGGCAGAGATGCCGACGCCAATGCCCATCGTAATGCAGTTCACCGCGAAGGTGACGGGGAAGGTAAAGCTGATCGCCGCCAGGGCTTGTGTGCCGAGTAGCGAAATAAAGAAAGTATCGACAAGATTAAACATCAAGATGGCAATCATGCCGAATACCATCGGAACGGTCATCGTTCTTAATGTTTCAGGTATGGGAGCGGTGAGTAAGCCATGCTTATCTTGCATACTGGTGACCTAACGGCATACTTTGTGAACCCAACATATCGAAACCATCTAGAACAAAAACGTAGGATACAGGAAGCACTCTTCAGCTCCTAGAAGCAGAGTGTGAGAGTGAACACGCCTTTTCGTTAAATTAATCACACTTTTTCCGTTGCTCCCCCTTGGGATCTAGCGGTTTCTCCCCAACATACTTTACTAATCACATGCCAATATCGGCACTTATCAAATTAAATGGAAATTATCAGGAGAGACGACCAATGAATATCCGTCCATTACACGACCGAGTTATCGTTGAACGCCAAGAAGTTGAATCTAAATCTGCTGGTGGCATTGTCCTAACTGGCTCTGCTGCTGAGAAGTCGACACGTGGTACGATCCTAGCGGTAGGTAAAGGTCGTATTCTTGAAAACGGTAGCGTACAAGCGCTAGATGTTAAGGTTGGCGATACTGTTATTTTTGCAGAAGGCTACGGCACTAAAACTGAAAAAATCGACGGTAAAGAAGTTCTTATCATGTCTGAAAACGACATCATGGCGATCGTAGAGTAATCCGCGCCACATACATTGAACTGACTGAATAAAGAATTTTAAAGGAAATTAAGATGGCTGCTAAAGACGTTAAATTTGGTAATGACGCACGTATTAAAATGCTAGAAGGTGTAAACGTTCTGGCTGACGCTGTAAAAGTAACGCTAGGTCCTAAAGGTCGTAACGTTGTTTTAGATAAATCATTTGGCGCACCAACAATCACTAAAGATGGTGTTTCAGTTGCACGTGAAATCGAACTTGAAGACAAGTTCCAAAACATGGGCGCACAAATGGTTAAAGAAGTAGCTTCGCAAGCGAATGACGCGGCGGGCGACGGAACAACAACAGCAACAGTATTGGCTCAATCTATCATTGCTGAAGGTCTAAAAGCGGTTGCTGCTGGCATGAACCCAATGGATCTTAAGCGCGGCATCGACAAAGCAGTTATTGCTGCAGTTGAAGAGCTAAAGAACCTTTCTGTTCCATGTTCAGATACTAAAGCTATCGCGCAAGTAGGTACTATTTCTGCGAACTCTGATTCAACAGTGGGTAACATCATTGCTGAAGCGATGGAAAAAGTAGGTCGTGATGGCGTTATCACGGTTGAAGAAGGTCAGGCTCTACAAGATGAGCTAGACGTAGTTGAAGGTATGCAGTTCGACCGCGGTTACCTATCTCCTTACTTCATCAACAACCAAGAAGCGGGTTCTGTTGATCTAGAAAGCCCATTCATTCTTCTTATCGACAAGAAAGTTTCGAACATCCGTGAACTTCTTCCGACTCTAGAAGCGGTTGCTAAAGCATCTCGTCCACTTCTAATCATCGCTGAAGATGTAGAAGGCGAAGCACTAGCAACTCTAGTTGTGAACAACATGCGTGGCATCGTTAAAGTGGCGGCTGTTAAAGCGCCTGGTTTCGGTGACCGTCGTAAAGCAATGCTTCAAGACATCGCTATCCTAACTGGCGGTACTGTTATCTCTGAAGAGATCGGTCTAGACCTTGAAAAAGTAACGCTAGAAGACCTAGGTCAAGCTAAGCGCATTACTATCACAAAAGAAAACTCAACTATCATTGATGGTGCGGGTGATGAAGTGATGATCAAAGGTCGTGTTGCTCAAATTCGTCAACAAATCGAAGATGCGACGTCTGACTACGACAAAGAGAAACTTCAAGAGCGCGTAGCTAAACTAGCTGGCGGTGTTGCAGTAATCAAAGTTGGCGCAGCAACTGAAGTTGAGATGAAAGAGAAGAAAGACCGTGTTGAAGATGCACTTCACGCGACTCGCGCTGCCGTTGAAGAAGGTGTGGTTGCTGGTGGTGGTGTTGCACTTATCCGCGCTGCATCTAAAGTTGCTGGCCTTGAAGGCGACAACGAAGAGCAAAACGTAGGTATCCGCGTTGCACTACGTGCAATGGAATCACCAATTCGTCAGATCACAACGAATGCTGGTGATGAAGAGTCTGTTGTTGCTAATAACGTTCGTGCTGGTGAAGGTAACTACGGTTACAACGCAGCTACGGGTGAATACGGCGACATGATCGCAATGGGTATCCTAGATCCAACTAAAGTAACGCGTTCTGCACTTCAGTTCGCAGCATCAGTTGCTGGTCTTATGATCACAACAGAAGCGATGATCACTGATAAGCCACAAGATTCTGGTCCTGCAATGCCTGATATGGGTGGCATGGGCGGTATGGGTGGCATGGGCGGCATGATGTAATCCTCCCATAGGCTAACCATTTATACTGGCTACTTAAATCAAAGCTGACAGTATAGATAAGCTTATATGAATAGAAACCGAAGCAGTGATGCTTCGGTTTTTTTATCTTTATTCATCTAATATTCGTATTTTGTTCTATAAAAAATTGCGCATGCTTGAAACGGTGTTTATATTCAAAAGGCAGTTATGACATTGGTCTAACATGGATGGCTGTTATATAAAGCAAAATAACTATCTGATTGATAATTAAAATATCATCGAATTCAAATAAGTCAGTGGAGACTCCCAATGAAAAAATTACTTTCAGTTCTAGCGATATCTGCCGCAGTAGCAGCACCGGTAGCAATGGCATCTACGCCAGTTATGTTTTCGTCAGTGAATGATTTCAATGCACCGGCAGAAAGTAAAGTGTCAGGTGTGCGTGTCGCTGCACTTCATGGTCAAGTTGATGAAGTGAAAGGGTTGGATCTCGCAATTGTGGGCATGTCTGAAACGCAAAAAACAACAGGTGTAAACCTAGGCTTCTTTGGTGCATCAAAAGTAAACCAAGAAATGACAGGTGCATCACTGGGCTTTTTTAACTGGAATACAGGTAAAACAACGGGTCTTAACCTTGGTGCAGTAAACATTACTAACGATGTACAAGGTGCCAACGTGAGTTTCGTTAACTATTCTGAAGGTGACACTATGGTGGATGTTGGCGCTGCGAATATCTCAGAAGTATCGACAGTTCAGGTTGGTGTATTTAATAAGACGACCAAAATTGAAGGTGTGCAAGTGGGGCTGATTAACTGTGCCGATAACGGCTTTTTCCCTTGTTTCCCTATCATAAACTTTGCGAAGTAATTGATAAGTAAGACTGGTTGGTTATACCAAGCTCAGTTACAAACAGCTCAGACATGTTTCTGGGCTGTTTTTCTATGTGCTTTATATGATGAATAACTTCAAGTGCGACAATGAAACAAGAAAAAATTACTTACTGTTTTTCCCTTTCCTCATCCACTTTTGATGGACGCCTCTACGCAGGCTCTGAAAGCTATTTTCTACTTTATCAACACCGAGCAAGATAGAAAGCATGAGTAAGGTAATCAAAATAGATTGCTGTAAATGATTCAGTGCGATCATCATGCCTAAAGCTGCTAATACCCAAATAATGGCGGCAGAAGTGACACCATGAATCTTCCCATTAAGGGTCATCATCACGCCAGCACCTAAGAAACCGACACCTGTGATTATTTGACCGAGTACGCGAGCTTGATCTAATGAATTAGGGGACAAGCTAATCGCCATGGTTAAAAAGAAGTACGTTCCCATGATGATCAGAATAGATGTTCTGATTCCAACGGGCTTACCTCGGGTCTGCCTTTCAATTCCGATCAAGGCACCACATAACATGCAGGTCGCTACCGCAGCCCAACTGAAAGGGGTTAGATCTAATAATTGTTCAATCGATAGCGGCATGGTCTCCTCCCAAATGAGCCGTTTGCCTTTTGGCATTAGAAAATGGGGAGTATGCAGATATTAGACCTGCCTATCGAACAAAAAATTTTAATCCAGACGATTAAATGACGGTTTTCTCTTTGGGGGCAATTACCACGTTTTAAGCCGTTTCTTTGGTTTATAAGTTTTATTCGCTAGCGGTTTGAGCCTGTCTGTATTGCTTATCAAGAACTGAAATTATATGCCTCCTTGCTTGTTGATAAAGTTCGCAGAGTTAATGTATTTGTTTGATATATTTGTGAAATAATGGGCTAATCTTATTAAAAGCTTAATAGAGAGCCTGAGGCTGATTATTCATGGATTTAGTTACCCGATTATTAACTATATTTTTACTGCTAGTGAGCTTTTCAAGTTGGTCACTCGAGCTTGAATACGGTCGTTATAACGTAAATGCTTATCCACATGCCGATTGTATTGATACCGTTTGTCGAATCACATTTGACGAAACCTATGCTTCAACGCCAGCTGTATTTTTTATGGATACAGTCGGTTTTCAAAATGAAAAAGATGCCCCTTCTGCAATCAGAATATTAACCGTAACCGATACCTACGTTGAGTTTGAACAACAGTACCCACCAAATTCAGGAGCTCCTGCGGATATGGAGCAAGTACCAATGATGGTCATTGATTATTTAGTTATCGAACATGGTGTACATGATTTCGATGGGGTGAAAGTTCTTGTCGGCTCTGTTAATACTGCTCGCTACAGAACTCGAATTAATAACTCTGATTCTACTAATAATAGGAATAATAGGGTCAGAGCATCTTATGCAACTGAATCTTCGAATGAGATACTGTCTTTTTTAAGTACTCCAGCGATCTTACACCAAGTCCAAACGGTGAATAATCCAGATGATTTATGGCTTACCTCTGTTGTTCCTAGAGTCACGAGGACAAATTTTGATATTGCGTTAGAACGATTAGAGATAGATGGTAGAAAGTCTTTAGCGAATCGAGATTACCCACAAAATACTGAAGAGATTGCTTACCTTGCCGCGGTAGGGGAAGGAGAAAGAGATGGCATTAAATTCCAAATCAGAAACCAGCAAACATCTAGCTCAATAAGTTCAAATAACCCAGTCACCCAGGGCTGTGAAACTTATGCAACTTATGATGAGCTTGATGTTGTTCCCGTTATTATAGGAAAGATGAATTCAAGACAAGGTAATAATGGTGCCTTTGTTCGACGATGTCGGCTTGAAACCGCACGCTCAAGTTTTATGGTAGATGAAGACCAAGATGTGGACTCTGAGCGTGGTCATGTCGCAGAGCGAATTGGTTTTATTTTGTTTGAAGTACCGTTTGAGGTGAATCAATGTACTCAGTTTACTGGAGCGGCTCAAACTTGGAGCTCTGATGGTGAAATGGACTTGGGCACTAGTGCCATTATTGAGGGTTCTGTTCCTGATGGTCGCGTGGGATTTGATAATTTGACTCAACCTGATTGGGGCAGCGGAAACCCTAAGTTCTGTGATGGTTATCGATGTGCCACTGACTCGTCATTAAAAGTCCCCCAATACAATTTTGCTTCTTACACTCCGGGTAATGGTGTATTGAACCCTGCCGATGGGGATGTGCTTGTTCCTGGTCAGTACAAAAAAATTAGTATCAAAGGTGGTAGAACGGTCACGTTGAGCAGCGGTGATTATTTTATGGAGGACTTTCTAGTAACCGGAGGAGCAACTCTTCTTGTAAGTGGTGATGTCAGAGTACATTCTCACAAAATAGAGTTGTCAGGAAACTCCTTGGTTAACTACAGCTCTACAGGTGGGGTTGTAACAACGACTCCTAATCAATTGCACTTGATATCTCACGGTATAGACCCAAGCGTCGACTATTTAAATTTGAACAATAATTCTTCGGTAAAGAATGGCGTTTATGTCTCAGGTTCAGCAAAAGCGGCTGCATTTATAATTTCAGAATCACTTATTGATATCAATGGAGGGCAAAGTATCGTTTATGGCGCTGCTGCTTCATTATATTTGAAAATGTATGGAAGTGGGGAGTTACTCGGTGACATTTCCAGCTGTAATGAAGTGTCAGTACAAGAAATGCTTATTAGCCCTACTACAGCTTCAGAAATTATTGATAGTGCAGTTGCCGTAACTTTTTCCATCGTGGATAGTGAAGGAGCAGTAGATAGTTCAGTCTATGGCAACCTTAACCTTACTCACACTGGTGGTTCAGATGTTTGCTGGAAATCTTCGGAGGCTGGTGCTTGTATTTCAGATTCATCATCTCTACCCATTTCAGCAGGTATTGTTACTTATTATTTATATTCAAGCGTTGAAGTTGATGTAAACATTACTGCTACTTGGGTTGAAAAGGACACTGTGACTGCCGGTGCTGGGGCTTATTCTTTTGTTAATAACGGCTATATCTTTGAGCCAAACCCTTTAATTATGATTGCTGGGCAAGATACGATCGCCACGATTAAAGCCGTAGACAGTAGTGGGAATGTCATTACTGACTATGACGGAGCGAAAGTTTTATCGATAAGTGAAACTTCAAAGATAGCCCCCTCCACAGGAACGTATGACGCAACACTATTAACTAAAAATGTAACGTTTATAGCTGGAGAAGCGCAAGTAACCGTTAATTATGTCGATGCGGGGCAAGTAAGCCTTTCGATACAAGAGGCTAGCGATGGGTTTAAGGGAGACATGCTTGTCTATTCAAGACCTCATACCTTTGCAATTTGTAATATCACCTCTACAGGGTTGAATGCTGGTTATAAAGGTAAAACGACTTCAGGTAATGGTTTTGCCAAGGCGGGTGAATCATTTAGCGTGACGATTAAACCCGTGACTTGGCTAGGCACTGCTATTTCTGGCGATAGCTCCGGAGACGGAAACAGTGATGTTGTTACAAATGAACTATGTTCCCAAAGCACAACTCCGAATTATTACACTGATGGAGCCTTGTTTGCTGGGGTTAACATATCTCATGCGTTGGATACTCCATCAGGAGGTCAACCCGGTAATTTAACTGGTGAAGCAACTTATAGCTTTGCTAATACAGGGCAGGCAAAAGATGGTCTTATTATTAATGGTTTGAGCTGGAGCGAGGTGGGTAGCTTATGGCTTCAAGCCGATTATTCTGGCTATATATTAGGTGCAGTCGAGCAAGGTGTTGCGGCTATTGGGCGTTTTTACCCAGATCACTTTTCACTAAAATCGGGTGTGGTAAGTGAAGGGCAATCTGACTTCACTTATATGCTCCAAGGCTATAGCGCTGCATTTGAAGTTGAGGCTCAAAATACAGCAGGAACAGTGACTCAAAACTATGACTCCTTTGCTTATGATATTTTCAATGCGAGCAACAACAACCGCATGACAATACAGCTTAAAGCTATCGATGCGAGTCAAACGTCACCTACAGAAAATGATCTTACTAGCCGCATTGATATGAGTTCTATATCAACTGGTTGGGAATCTGATTGGTCTAGTGGCACGTTAGGTATTAGCGCTTCTACTTTGATATTCAATAAAATAGAAACATCATCGTCGCCGTTAAAAACGACACCTGATGGACCTTATCGAGTTCAAATGGGATTGGAAGTAAACTCAGGAAGTATAGATTGTGCCACGATAGGCTGCACCTATTTTGATAGCACCGACGCTTATCGAAATGACGGCTCAGGCGATAAAGATATTAGAACTTTGCCAGAAGAGTTGGATATGCGATACGGCCGAATGCGTATATCGAATGTTGGTGGAAACACAGCTTCTGAATTGCCGGTTCCGCTAACGGTTGAATATTGGGATAGCAGTCGCTTTGTAGCGAATACACTAGACGATGATAGCGCGTTTAATGGCGCTAATTATTGCAGGACTAGTATTTGGTCGGATGGCGGAGCATCGCCCGTAAGCTTCTCTTCTGGGCAAAAGACTGTAGCCAATGGTTTTAGCAGCGATTTAATGGCTCAGCAAAACCAAGTTGATGATGCAGCACGGGAACAAGTTAAATTATGGCTGCGTATTGGTGAGGCACCGACTACATTCGAAAACGGACAAACTTGTGAAGGTTCCGAGGCTGGTGAGGAGTTGGAATACTTACATTACAATTGGGATGGGCGTGGGGATGAAAACCCAACAGCAGTTGTAACATTTGGTATATACAGAGGTAATGATAGGGTCATCTTCCGTGGTGAACCGGGCATGTACTAAAACATTTTCTCCATGTAATAAATAAGTATTAATTCTTATTTTCGCTGTGCCTTTTTAGTGGCACAGCAAGTTCCCCATTAACTCACTCTAAGTGTAGGTCGAGCGGCGTTTTACTGGTTCTCCCTCCAATCTCTCTGGCTAGTTTAGGCACTAAGTAGCCAGAGACGTTTTCAATCAACCCCGAAAATAATTGCTTCGCTTCCGAGTCTGGAATATAGAAATGCGCCGCACCTTGAACTTTATCTAACACATGCATGTAGTAAGGGAGCACTCCAGCAGAAAAAAGGCTTTCGCTAAGATCTGTCAGTGCTTCAACCGAATTGTTTATCCCTTTAAGCATCACCCCTTGGTTTAGAATAATCGCACCGCTTTGTTTGAGCTTAGATAATGCAGCTTTTAGTTCATGGTCGATTTCATTCGCATGGTTAATATGCGTAACAAATACAACTTGAAGGCGAGTGCTTTCTAATGTCTCACAAAGTTCAGCCGTTATTCTTGCTGGTATCACAACGGGTAACCGGCTATGGATACGTAATGTTTTGATATGAGGAACCGATTCTATAGCACTGACTAACCAAGCCAATTCGATGTCTTTTGCCATAAGAGGGTCCCCACCAGATAAGATGACCTCATTGATTTCTGGATGCTCAGAAAAATATTGAATACTGTCTTTCCAAACTGATTTAGAGCCTTTGTTGTCTTGATAGGGAAAGTGCCTACGGAAGCAATATCGGCAGTTAATCGCGCAGCCCCCTTTTACTATCATCAGTGCCCGGTTCTTATATTTATGCAAAAGCCCAGGCAGCGCATTATCTTGTTCTTCGAGTGGATCGGCTGAATAGCCCTCGTGTACTTCAAACTCTTCACTTAATGGTAGGACTTGGCGCAACAGTGGGTCATGAGGGTTGCCTTTCTCCATCCTCTCAACAAAACTTAGCGGAACTCGTAAAGCAAATAAGTTACGAGCGGCAAAACCTTGCTCCCATGGTGTTGGGTCAATTTCCAATGCTTTAAGCAGTTTTGTCGGGTCTGAGATCGCATTCGATAGTTGTTTGAGCCAGTTTTGCTCAACAGATTCGACTTTTCGGGTTATGATATGCGGCATTGAAATTAACTCAAAGATGTGGAAGAGAAAATCATGGCGTCAGTAAGCACCAATGAATTCAAGGGCGGTTTAAAATTCATGTTAGATAACGAGCCTTGCTCAATTATCGACAACGAATACGTTAAGCCAGGTAAAGGCCAAGCGTTTAACCGTGTAAAACTTCGTAAACTGCTGTCAGGCAAAGTGTTAGAGAAAACATTCAAGTCAGGCGAAAGCTTTGAACTTGCCGATGTTGTTGACGTTGAACTAGGCTACCTATATAGCGATGGCGAATTCTATCACTTCATGAACAACGAAACATTTGAGCAAATTGCAGCAGACGTAAAAGCAGTCGCTGATTCAGCTAAATGGCTTGTTGAAAATGACGTTTGCACAGTAACACTGTGGAATGATAACCCTATCACAGTAACTCCGCCAAACTTTGTTGAGATCGCTGTAACTGAGACAGATCCTGGTCTTAAGGGTGACACTCAAGGTACTGGTGGTAAACCAGCAACTCTAGCAACTGGCGCGGTTGTACGCGTACCTCTATTCATCGCTATCGGTGAAGTTGTGAAAGTTGACACTCGTACTGGCGAATACGTTGGTCGTGTTAAGTAATCAATTCGATTACAACAGGTAGCAATTAAAGCTTTTGTAGAAACTATTTCTTCAAGGTTATGGTTTATAAAGGTTTTGTTGTTAAAAAAGAAAGGTCACTTTGGTGGCCTTTTTTTGTTTTTGTCCTTTTTCTCAGTTTTGAAATTCAATATATCTATTTGTGTGATATTCGGCTAAATCTTATAAATTCAATGAATCTTTCGAATATTCCGTAATGTAATTATTTGTTACATTACCTGTGTTGGCGGTGCATTTTACCTATTCGATTTAACGACATCGTTCAACATAAAGGAAAAATATAATGGAAAATAGAAGCTTAGGACAAAGCCTTAAAGTCGATGAAAGACGTCAATTGCTACACCGTGGTTTAAAATTTGCAGTATTTGGAGTGCCGCTTTTGGCTCTCGGGCTTACCATTAACAGTTCAGTGTTAATGACAGATGCTGGTTATAGCTATGTTCACCAAAACAATATGACGGGTGAACTGGATGTATTCACGGAACCTGGTATTCACTTTCGCATGCCATTTTTATCAAAAATCACTCAGTATGATCAGGTGATCACGGTATCTTTTGGTAATAACATGGGAGAGGATTTTTACCAGAGGCTAGACCCAGTACAAGTTCGTTTTGCGGATACGTATATTGGAAAAATCCCAGTCACATTCAGATTTAAGCTCAGTAATGACCCTGAAGCCGTGAAAAAAATGCACCGTGAGTTCCGTAATAACAGTAACTTGATCGATGCTTTATTAGTAAAGAATGCGCGTAATGTGACCGTTATTACTGCGACTCAATATACTGGCGAAGAATTCTTCCAAGGTGGTTTGAACCAGTTCAAATCTAAATTGGGAGACCAATTACGTGAAGGTATTTATTCGACAGAGCGCCGTCAGGTTGAAATTGAACAAATTGATTTAGCGCCCGTCGGAATACAGCAATCGAATGGTAATAAGCTAGAGAAAACTAAGCAGTTAGTGTGGAAAACGGTACCTATTACGGATAAGTCAGGTCATACGATTAGGCAAGAAAATCCGCTTCAGCAATATGGTATTCAAGTGACACAAGTAACTATTGGAGATCCTCAGCCAGAAAAGCAACTTGATCAGTTACTTGCGGATAAAAAGCGTTTGGTTGCCGATCGTATTCGGGCAATCCAAGAGCAAGAAACGTCTAAAGCTCAAGCTGAAACTGAACAGTTACGTAAAGAGATCCAACGAACTCGTGAGGTTCAAGATGCTCAACGTCAAAAAGAGCTAGCCATTATCTCTCAACAAAAAGACGTAGCGGTTGCTCGTCATATCGCAGAGCGTGAGATTGTTGAAGTCGAGAAGACGAAACATTTGGCTGAAGTTGAGAAAGAGAAAGAATTAGCAATGGCTGAAGCAAATTTGGCGATTCAAAAAGCGAATGCGTTATCTGCGGAATTTGAAGCCAAAGCTATCATTGCGAAAGGTCGCGCCGAAGCGACGATCTTGAAAGAAAAATATGCTGCACTGGGGGCGAACCGAGAGGTATACCTTGCAGAGCTAAACCGTGATGTGGCGAATGCTTTGTATAACAACCTGCAAAACTTCAAAGTTGAAATGCCACAGAATTACGTAGGTGGAAGCAGTGATGGAGCTTTGAAAAGTAACCTTGATGTGATTACGGCTTTTGGCGCATTAGGTGTGATGGATCAAACTCAGAAAATCACGAAGCAATAACTTAATATTTGCTCATAAATAGAAAGGCTGACGATATTTCGTCAGCCTTTTTTATTCGTGCTTGTACTGAGTGCTATTAAATCATGAAGATGAAAATAATAGACAGCGCGCTAATTAACCCTGCAAAGAAGTAACAGCCTACTTTCCCAGCGACACCTGCATGGATCTTTAAGTCATGCATACCATGATGTAGACGGTGCATTGCATGCCACATAGGCAGTGCTAACGTGCCGATAATGAATAGCGCGCCAATAATGCTGGTGGCAAATTCAGACACACGCTCATAGCTCATTGCATCAGCATCAATGATTCCCATGGGAACCAAAATACCCAAGACTAAAATAGTGATAGGCGTGATCATGGCAAACCATGTACCACCTGCACCGAATAGACCCCACCAGATTGGTTCGTCTGAACGTTGAGGGTGCTTATTCACCGTATTACGGTCAACTTTGTAAGTACTGTTCATCAAATCGTCTCCTACACCACAACCAGAACAACAAGAGAGATAAACGCGACTGCTGCCCATTGGGTCAGTACGATGATTCGTTTATCTACTAATTTGCCTTTCAATCGAATCGGCATTACTTGCGGCATCATGCTAAAAAAGGTTTGAGCATGAAGTAGGCTACCAGCAAGGGCAACAATGTTAATGCCCACCACTAATGGGTTTGCCATGAAAGATAGCCATCCTTGCCAAGCTTCTGGTCCTTTCACTAAGCACCCTAAACCAAAGGTTAGGAAGATAGTGAATAAGATCAAAGGCAAGACAGTGGCTTCTCGTAGCATGTAGAAGCGGTAAAACGAATGATTACTCCACCACGTTCTTTTCATCTCACGAACATAAGGTTTACGATTGCTCATCTTACGCTTCCTCCGCCGATTTAACTGGTTTACCGTCTGGCTTAAACATTGAGATTACGAAGTCCATAGAAGAAGCGACTTTACCTTGGTTTACTGCGGCTGCTGGATCTACCTTTTTAGGGCAAACGTCAGAACAGTAACCAACAAACGTACAGCCCCAAGCGCCATTCTCACCGTTGATCAATTCCATACGCTCAGCTTGACCGTTATCACGGCTATCTAAGTTGTATCGGTGAGCAAGAGTAAGAGCCGCAGGGCCAATAAATTCAGGGTTTAGACCGAATTGAGGACACGCTGCGTAGCAAAGACCACAGTTGATGCAACCTGCGAACTGCTTGTATTTTGCCATTTGCTCTGGCGTTTGGATGTTCGTGCCGTCTTCTGGTGTACGATCATTACCAATGATGTAGGGTTTGATAGCTTCTAAGCGCTCAATGAATGGCGTCATATCGACAATCAAATCTTTCTCAATTGGGAAGTTCGATAGAGGCTCAATTTTTAAGCCATCAGGGTAGTCACGTAAGAAACTCTTACAGGCTAGTTTTGGCACGCCGTTGACCATGATGCCGCATGAGCCACAGATAGCCATTCGGCAAGACCAGCGGTAAGACAAATCTTTATCTAGGTTATCTTTGATGTAACCAATCGCGTCTAAGACTGACATCGTTTCATCAAATGGAATCTCAAACCCTTGAAGGTGAGGTTCTGCGTCTTTTTCTGGATCGTAACGCAGAATGTCTACTTTTTGGATACGGTTTGCTGACATTATGCTTTCTCCTCTTCGCTCATCTCATCTTTCTTCGCACTTTCGGCAGCAGATTTTTCAGCTTCTGCAGCTTCTGCAGCTTTCTCGGCTGCAGCAGCTTTTTCAGCGGCTTCACCATACAAACGAGCTTTCGGTTGAGATTTAGTAATCTTCACGCCGCTGTAATCAATCGTCGGTGCAGAATCTTCTTTGTAGAAAGAAAGAGAGTGTTTAAGGAAGTTCACATCATCACGTTCAGTGCAGTTATCGTCTAAACGTTGGTGTGCGCCGCGAGATTCTTTACGAAGAATCGCTGAGTGCACCATCGCCTCTGCCACTTCTAGGCCGTAGCCCACTTCGATAGCGTAAAGTAGGTCAGTGTTGAACACTTTACCTTTGTCTTTGATGCTGATTTTTTTGTAGCGTGCTTTCAGTTCAGTGATCTTGTCGATGGTTGCTTGCATCAAGTCTTCTTGACGGTAGATGCCACAACCCGCTTCCATGGTGTGACCCATTTCAGTACGGATATCAGACCAATTTTCATCGCCTTCTTGATTCATCAAACCTGCAATGCGCTCTTCAACAGCTTTGATTTGTTGTGCAATAGCGTCTTCATTCCAGCCTTTGAATTCGGCGGCACGTTTCACGGCTTCTTCACCTGCAACGCGACCAAATACAACAAACTCAGCCAGTGAATTAGAGCCTAGGCGGTTTGCGCCGTGCAGACCAACAGAAGCACATTCGCCAACGGCAAACAGACCTTTAATGCGAGTTTCACAAGTCCCGTTAGTTTCAATACCACCCATGGTGTAGTGAACCGTTGGACGAATTGGGATTGGTTCTTTTGCCGGATCTACGTTTACGTAAGCTTTTGCCAGTTCACAAATGAAAGGCAGACGCTCTTGTAGGTATTCTTCACCAAGGTGGCGAAGATCTAAGTGGACGACATCACCAAGAGGGTGCTTGATGGTGTTGCCTTTTTGTTGTTCATGCCAGAACGCTTGTGACACTTTGTCACGAGGTCCTAGTTCCATGTATTTGTTTTTTGGTTCGCCGACAGGAGTTTCAGGACCCATGCCGTAATCTTGCAAGTAACGGTAGCCGTTCTTGTTAACGATAATACCGCCTTCACCACGACAACCTTCGGTCATTAAAATCCCTGTACCAGGAAGACCTGTTGGGTGGTACTGGACGAACTCCATGTCACGCAGAGGTACACCATGACGATAAGCCATTGCCATACCGTCGCCAGTTACAATGCCGCCGTTAGTGTTGCAGTGATAAACACGACCTGCACCACCTGTTGCAAGAACAACAGATTTTGCTTTGATAGTAACAAGCTCACCTTCAGACATATGAATAGCGATAAGACCTTGGATTTCACCGTCTTCGCCGTTCTCATCTTTTTCAACAATGAGGTCAACCACAAAGTACTCATCAAATCGTTTGATTTGGTCGTACTTCATCGAAGTCTGGAACAGAGTATGAAGCATATGGAAGCCGGTTTTATCCGCTGCAAACCACGTTCTTTCTACTTTCATGCCGCCGAATCGACGTACGTTAACTTCCCCGTTTTCTTTACGACTCCATGGGCAACCCCATTGCTCCATTTGGATCATTTCGCGAGTCGAGTTTTCAACAAAGTATTCAACAACATCCTGTTCACATAGCCAATCACCACCGCCAACGGTATCGTTGAAGTGGTTATCTAAGCTATCTTCGTCCTTGATTACTGCTGCTGAACCGCCCTCGGCTGCAACAGTGTGCGAGCGCATTGGGTAAACTTTAGAAATAAGGGCTACTTCTAAATCAGGGTTAGCTTCAGCCGCTGCAATAGCAGTACGAAGACCGGCGCCGCCTGCGCCGATGACTGCGATATCTGTGGTGATTACCTTCACAGTTATCCTCCAGTGTGTGATGCGGAATTTTCCGCTTGTTATTATAAAAGTCTTTATGCTCTTAATTTCGAGTTATCAAAACCATGCGCATAAGCCTTAAGTGGTAGGGTTAGTTTAAGAGAGGATAGGTTTTCAAAAGTTGATGTATTTAGGTTTTTGCTTCAGTAGTGCATGTAAGGGCATATTTATTCCTCTATGTGTGATTGTAATCACGTACAACTTTGGATTTATTCTCTAGCGCGGTAGAATTCGCATAACTTCTATTTATGTGTTACTTAATATGAATAATCCGACCTGGATGCCAGCAGCATCAACACGACAATTACAGCAACGTGCAGAACTCATTCGACAGATTCGAGAGTTCTTTTTTGAGCGAAAAGTCATGGAAGTGGATACTCCTGCCATGAGCCATGCGACGGTCACTGACGTTCATTTACATACGTTCAAAACGGAGTTTGTCGGTCCCGGTTATGCTGGTGGTCAGAAGCTATTTTTCATGACTAGCCCCGAGTTTCACATGAAGCGATTGCTGGCGTCGGGTAGTGGTTGTATCTATCAGATTTGTAAGTCTTTTCGTAACGAAGAAAATGGTCGTTATCACAACCCTGAATTCACTATGTTGGAGTGGTATCGCGTTGGTTTTAATCATCATGACTTGATGGATGAAATGGATGTGCTCTTACAGCAAGTTTTGAAGTGTGACAGTGCCCAGCGTATGACGTATCAACAAGCTTTCATTGATGTACTTGGTGTATGCCCTTTAGAAGCGTCTATGGATGAATTAAAGCAAGTGGCTGGGCCATTAGGGCTTAGTGACATAGCTGATCCTGAACAAGATAGAGATACATTGTTGCAGCTGCTTTTTAGTATTGGGGTCGAACCTAAGATTGGTCAGGTTGTTCCTGCGTTTGTCTTCGATTTCCCAGCTTCGCAAGCGGCTTTAGCTAAAATAAACGCTCATGACTCGCGTGTTGCTGATCGTTTTGAGGTCTATTTTAAAGGCATCGAATTAGCTAACGGTTTCCATGAATTGGACAACCCACAAGAACAGCTTAAGCGTTTTGAAGAAGACAATGTGAAACGGTTAGAAATGGGATTAGCAGCTCAGCCAATCGATCATCATTTGATCGAGGCGCTCAAAGCGGGTTTACCTGAATGTGCAGGGGTAGCGTTAGGCATTGATCGCTTAATCATGCTGGCGTTGGGATACGATCATATTGATGATGTCACGGCTTTCCCTTTTCCTAGATCATAATGATTCAGCTCATTAGCTCATTATTCCTATTGTGACTTTTGAGTAACTAATCTTATTCAAGCAGGCAATGGCAGTCTGCTTTAGTGTGTTCATCATTACCTTTCAACCCTAATTCTACTCTCACTCTCACTCTCATTTATTGAACCAGAATACCGGTTCCTACTACTGCGACTATTGCGCCTAACCAGGCATAGATATTAGGTCTTTGTTTGGTGTAGTACCAAAGAATAGGCAGCAGCATAATAGGGGTGGTGGAGGAGAGTAACGCAACCATTCCCACGTTTCCTTTTTGCAATGCATACAAAATCAAAGTCATACCTACAGCCATTGCTAAGAATCCGTTGATGGCCGTAATACCAAATATTTGTCTATTCATTGGTTTAATAGGAAGTGAGAGCTTCGCCCCTGTTAAACGGAAAAGGGAATGTGCAATAAACGCAGTGATCATTCGAATAGCAGATGCGGCAATAGGGTCAATGTCAGTCAGCATTACGGGTTTTGCAATTATCCCACCAAGCGCTTGGCAAAGTGCTGCTAGGATTCCTAGACCAACGCCGATCCAAATTTTCCCTTTAATATCTTCTAGCTGATTTTGAGTTTGCCCTTTACGACCAAAGAATATCGCGGTTAATACACCACTGAATACCAAGGCTGAGCCGATTAGCTCCATGCCTGTCATGCTTTCACTAAAAAGGAAGTAGCCTAATATGGCAGAGAAGACGGCATGACAAGAAAATAGCAGACCAGCTTGTCTTGGTCCCATTCGATTCAAACAAGCGAATAGAGCGGTGTCACCAATGAATATACCAATCAAACCAGACAGCATCATGGGAGTCACAAGGGCGCTCTCAACGGTTAACCACCCACCAGAGAACCAAGCCATTGTGGATAATATGACGGCGGTGCAGCCCATGCGCCAGCGGCTATAGGCAAATGAACCTAGGTGTTGAGCAGGTTTGACAGATAACAGGCTTGCGATAGCCCAAAGAAATGCAGCAGCAAGTGCCAGCCATTCAAATCCCATTTGAAAGAGCGTCCGTGAGGGGAAAGTAGTGCTCCAATATGCACTAAACCACCGTAAGAACAAAGTGAGAATTGCTCTTAAAGTGGTTTAGTTAATCAAAGAACTCAGTAGCCTGCTGCTTAAATCGCAGTGTTTGAGCTCTAAGTCAATATGAACAGTGCAAGGTAGACAATTCCAAGACCCACAAGCCCTAAGATTACCCCCATTTTTGCCATGTCTTTACTTTCAATAAGACCCGTTGAATAGGCTAAGGAGTTCGGTGGTGTTGAAACTGGAAGGATCATACCAAGCGAAGCTGAGAATGCGACAACAACCAGCAACCCTTGTAGCCCACCAATCGCAACTAAGCTTTCCATTGATGCACCAATCGCAGCTGCAATCGGCATTAATAAGTTTGCTGTTGCTGTATTCGACATAAAGTTCGCCATTAACCAACATACAATAGACAGAGTCAGAACAACGGAAGTTGGGGATAAGGATTCATAATCAATAGCGTGCGCGAGTGCGACCGCAAGCCCGGTTTTATCTAAACCGATACCAATGGCAATACCACCTGCGACTAACCAAAGCACATCCCAGTTAATCATTTTTAGCTCTTCCTTGCCCATGATACCCGTCAGGGTAAAGACCGCTAATGGGATGATGGAAACCACGTAGGTATTCATGCCATGCAGTTTTGTGGTCATCCATAAAATAATGGTAAGGGCAAAGGTGGCGTATACAACGATAGCGCGCCAGCTTTTCTTAAATTTCCCGTCTAGCTTTAAAATCATATTTTTCTGCTGAGAAGGGAAGAACTTCTGAAGCAGGAACCAGGCAATTGTGAGTTGGATGATCACAAATGGTAGCCCCATCATCATCCAAGATAAGAAATCGATACTGTTCTCACCTGTGAGGTACTGCAAAGCAATGGCGTTAGGTGGTGTGCCGATTGGCGTAGCAATACCACCAGTATTGGCTGCAATAGGAATACACAGTACCAATGCTTTGATACCAATATCACCTTTGGGTGCAGAGGCGACAATCGGTCCTAATAACGCCAGCATCATGACAGTGGTAGCGGTATTAGACATGAACATTGAAAATACAGCTGTGATTAGCATTAAACCAAGCATGATAAAGCGAGGTTGAGTACCAAATGGTTTGAGCAATACTCGCGCTAGGTTGTTATCCAGTTCGTATTTTGAGGCAGCGATCGCTAAGGCAAAACCACCCATAAAAAGAATGATGATAGGCGAAGAAAAAGCACCAAAAATATCGGTGTATTTGATTAATTCACCTAGATCGTGCCCAGTTGGTGGGTTTCGAAATAGGTGCAAGCCTTTATCTGAGATCATGACTAACTCAAGGGCAATGATCAAAATGGAAGTGGCGAATACTGGTACTGGCTCAAGTACCCATAGCAATGCTGCGAGTAAAAATATAGCCAACAAACGATGTTGAATTAAGGTCAAATTCTCAATTGGTATGGAGTCTATTGGCATAAATAGCACACCAAGAGGGATAGAGAAGCAAATCAATAGCTTAATTAAAACGCCAATATCGAGCTTAGGCATGTCACTGAGACCTTATGAAGAAAACAACTTCAATTAGAGTAAGTTATCTCAGAGTTAGGTACTTGGATAAGCGTTATAAAAAATGAAACTCGTTTAATAATTCGTCAGGTGTTTTGTTTTTAGTCAATCTTTTAAGTTGGAAGGCGTGTTTGCTTAAGTCTAAATCGAAGTTTGAGTTGAAATGGGGGAGCTGAAATTGATATTCCGCTTAACTTTTGAATTTTGCGTATAAAAAAGGCGAGTTATGAAAAACTCGCCTTTTGTGTATCTTTAAAATAACGATTCAGCCCAGATAGCTTTAGAACGCCATGAAAGCATGCTGTTTTACTCAGCTGACTGAATGTCTTTGCTTTCTTCTTTTGATTCTTCTGCAGCTTCAGTCTGTTTTTCTTGACTAATAATGTTGTGCGCAAAAGGCGTCCCTAATACTGTTTTTTCGCCATTGACCATAGTCTCATCAAACTTGATTGAGTCTTTAGCAAATAGGTTAATAACAGTTGAACCAAGTTTAAAGCGTCCCATCTCTTCACCCTTTTTCAGGATGATCGCGTTATTGCCTTCAGCTGGGTAATCCCACTTATAAACACTGTTCCCACGAGGTGGTGTAATCGTGCCAGCCCATACTTGCTCAATGCTGCCAACAATCGTTGCGCCAACTAGAACTTGAGCCATCGGACCAAACTCAGTATCAAAAATACATACTACACGTTCGTTACGAGCAAATAAGTTCGGTACATTTTCAGCTGTTAATGGGTTTACTGAGAACAGGTCACCAGGAACATAAATCATCTGACGAAGTGTACCGTCACATGGCATATGTACACGATGGTAATCACTCGGAGATAGGTAAAGAGTTGCGAATTCACCATCTGCAAACTCTTCGGCTAGTGCAGCGTCGCCACCTAGAAGTTCGCGAGCTGAGTAATCATGACCTTTAGCTTGAATCAGTTGACCATCAGTAATTGGACCAAATTGGCTTACGCGAGCATCCGCTGGATGAACAATAACTGAATCACCTTCAGCGATAGGGCGCATGCCTTCTTTGAGTTCACGTACAAAGAATTCATTGAATGTTTTAAAGTGTTTAGGATCGCTGTGCAGCGCTTCATCCATGTTTACTTTGTATTGTTTAATGAACCAGTTAATGATTGCTGTGGTTAAACCGCCCGCTTTTGCAGAAGCTAGTTTACCGACTAGGCGAGTCAGTCCGTGTTGTGGAATCCAGTATTGCAATCCAACTTTAATCTTATCCATTGTATTAATTTTCCGATGCTGTTTGTTTTTGATGCTAATCGTTTTTAATGCAAACGAATTAATGACGATTTAGGGCGCGAGATGTTACTTAAAATCGCGCAACTTGTCAGTAAATGCACATATTTGTTCACAAGAATGCGATTATAGATCCGCTTTCTTACTTCGTGAGTACTGACGGTTATCTTTGTTGTCAGCCATTGTTTCAATAATGCGATGGTAGCTAGCAAAACGTAAGCGGCTAATTTTACCGTCTTCAACGGCTTCACGTAGAAGACATCCCGGATCGTCATTGTGCTTACAGTCGCGAAATTTACAACCACCTAGGTATGGCTTGAATTCAATGAAAGCGTCAGTGATTTCGTCGGGTTCTAGATGCCATAGACCGAATTCACGCACCCCAGGAGAATCGATCAGATCGCCGCCTGAAGGGAAGTGATACAAACGTGCTGCCGTGGTGGTGTGTTGCCCCAACCCTGAGTTTTCAGAAACAGCGCCTTCTTCTATGTCTAATGTTGGCATAAGTGCATTCACTAGACTGGATTTGCCCACGCCAGATTGACCAACGAAAATGTTAATGCGATCTTTCAGTTCAGCTTCCAGTTCAGTGATGCCGTAGCCAGACTCTTTACTCACGAACATCACTTTATAGCCGATTTTTTCGTACACTTTCAGCGTTTCGCGGTATTCGCTAATCTGTTGTTCTGTCAGCAAGTCGACTTTATTGAGCACAACTAAAGGTGCAATATTCACCGTTTCAGAGGCGATCAAGTAGCGGTCGATGATATTAAGTGATAGTTCCGGTAGCACAGCTGAAACGATAACCATTTGGTCAACGTTCGCCGCTACAGGTTTTAAACCGTCGTAGTAATCAGGGCGAGTTAGCATTGAAGTACGAGGTTCAACCGCTTCGACAACACCAGAAATACCTGCCATCGACTCAAGCCCAGCACGCCAGATTACCTTGTCCCCAGAGACTAATGTTTCAATGCTACGACGTAAGTTACATCGATGAACTTCATTCGTTTCTAGATCTTCGATATCGGCATGTTGGCCAAATCGAGTGATAACAAGACCACTTTTAGTACCGCCAAGCATATTCTCATCCCACTGGATGGAATCTTCTTTCTTGAGACGTTTGTTCTGGTTGCTGCGTACGCGTCGTACCTGACCTTTGGTTAACTTTTTCTTTTTAGCCACAATTTTCCACTTAACACATCTAAATTGATGATAGGGGACTCAAACAAGCTGTTAATTAGTGCGACTGCATTTCAGTTGCTCTAAACCTAGTTTGAGTATACTTATTTGGGTATAGTACCTCTTTTATACGTAAACAAATAGGCAACTCCCTTATGTCCTTTAGTGATCAGAACCTTATTTGGGTTGATCTTGAGATGACAGGTCTTGATCCTGAAACTCATAAAATTATTGAAATTGCTTCTATCGTTACAGATAGCGAGCTTAATATTCTCGCCGAAGGACCGGTACTTGCCATCCATCAGTCTGATGAAGAGCTGGATAAAATGGATGAATGGTGTACTACTACTCACACTGGGAGTGGCTTAGTTAAGCGTATAAAGGCAAGTACAGTCACAGAACAAGATGCCATTGACCAAACGATTGAATTTTTGGAAAAGTGGGTACCGAAGGGCAAATCCCCAATTTGTGGAAATAGCATAGGGCAAGACCGTCGTTTTCTATACAAGCACATGCCTGAATTAGAGCAGTATTTCCATTATCGCTACATTGATGTGAGTACTTTGAAAGAACTTACTCGCCGTTGGAAACCTGAAGTTCTTGATGGTTTTTCTAAATCTGGAAGCCATTTAGCCTTAGATGACATCCGTGAATCTATCGCAGAATTACAGTATTACCGCAAAACTATCATCAACATCTAATCTGTTAGAGAACAAAACCATTTGAATGAATGGCAAAGAGCATATTGACAGTGCTCTTTTTTGTGTGCTTTTTCAGCAAGTAATGAAAATTTTTCATATTTTTGCATTAAGGACTTGCATCACAAAAAAATGCTCTTATAATTCGCAGCCCTGAACGGCGAAAGACGTTCATGATTGCGATACTAGCTCAGTTGGTAGAGCGCAACCTTGCCAAGGTTGAGGTCATCGGTTCGAACCCGATGTATCGCTCCAATTTCTTTCTTAGGATTGATGTTGGGAATATAGAGTCATTAACT
>NZ_VTXD01000047.1 GCF_013114625.1 Vibrio sp. 99-70-13A1 | reverse complement strand
ATTTAAATCAACATACTGATGTATTTATTAATAACTATAATGTAAGAATTCGTTAACAATAATAATTAAGTAAGCTGTCTCACTAGGAATTATCATTATGAGTTTAAAGAAGTTACTATCCTTAGGTTTCGGGGTCATTTTGGCCTTAATATTGGTCATATCAATTGTTGCCTCGTTACGTTTTTATCAATCGAGTGATGGTTTTAATACCTACCGTTCCCTAGCATTAACAAGTGTCTCTACAGGTCGAATTCAAGCCAATATTTTAGAAGCTCGACTAGCTGCATTGAAATACATTAAAAACCCTAGCTCTTCCCATATTTCAGAATTAGATAAACGTATAAACACCTCTGTTCAACTCATAGAAGACGTACTGAATTCTCATATTGATGATGGTCATAAAAACGAATTTTTAGCGATTGAAGATCAACTGAAACAGTACGGTCAAGGATTTAACCAAGTTGTTCAGCTCGTAAATAACCGTAATCACCTTGTTAAAGACCAACTTGATCCATCTGGCATTAACATGAGAAAAGCGGTATCGAACCTCATGGAACAAGCATCGGTTGAAGAAGATCTTGAAGTTGCAGTTAGCTCAGGCAATCTTCAACAACACGTTTTGCTATCACGCTTATATGCATCAAAATTTTTAACGAGCAACCAACTTGAAGATGCAAAGCGAGCACAACAAGAGTTCAAGTATGCCGTTGAGCTATCTGAAGAGATCGAATCACAATTGATGTCGACAAAGCAAATAGGTCATTTAAATGACTTCAATAATTCATTTAAAACCTACCAAAACACGTTTGCAGAAGTCGTTCAAACCATCAGTCAAAGAAACGGGATAATTTCTAGCACTCTTGATGTTATGGGTGCGTCAGCGGCAAAAACCATCGAAGAAATAAAGTTATCAACTAAAGCAAAGCAAGATTCTGTTGGACCTGAGATGGTTGAACGTTTCTCTAATGCACAATTTGTTCTCGTGATTCTTTCTATCTTAGTGGTAATTATTGCCTTGGGTATTGCGGTATCGATCTACCGTAGTGTACTTAAAGTAGTAGGTGGCGAACCTAGTGACATTCAAGCCATTGTTGAAGAAGTGGCTTCAGGCAACCTATCTAAAGAAATCGCAATCACGGGTAAAGAAAGTGGCATCTATGCCAATATTTTGGAAATGCGCCAAGAGCTACGCCGAATTATTGATGGGTTCCACCAGATTTCAGACAACGTTTCTGCAGCTTCTGTCGAATTAACAGCAGTCATGAGTGAAACAGAAAGCAATGCTCAACAAGAGCTGAGCCAAATGGAACAAATTGCGACGGCGATTAATGAGCTTTCGAGCACGGCAAGTGAAGTAAGCCAAAACGCAGCAAGTGCTGAGAGTGCAGCCACCGATGCAACGTCTAATGTTCAAAAAGGCGGAAACTCTTTAGATTCTTCTGATGACATATCACGTAAAGTGGAAACATCAATCGAAGAAACGTCTAATATTGTGAATCAATTACAAGAATATTCAGTTGAGATTGGAACGGTTATTGAAGTCATTAACTCGATTTCAGAGCAAACCAATTTACTTGCACTGAATGCCGCAATTGAGGCAGCACGAGCCGGTGAACAAGGTCGTGGCTTTGCGGTTGTAGCCGATGAAGTTCGATCACTTGCAGCGAAAACTCAGCAATCTACGGTTGATATTCAAGAGATCATTTCTCGATTACAAGCTCAAGCTAAAGATGCGAATCAATTCATGCAATCAAATCTATCACTTGCCGAGGAATCTCGAAGCTACAGTGAACAATTACGTGAAGCCTTCTCATCTATTACTCACTCAGTTAGTTTGATTTCCGATATGAACACGCAGGTTGCCACTGCATCTGAAGAGCAATCTGGTGTGACTCAAGACATTTCTCAGAATGTATCTCAGACTTTCGATATCGTTCATCAAAATGTTTCTGGCATTAGACAAAGCAAAGAAGCAAGTGAAGAGCTTTCTTCTTTAGCCGCCAAACAGAAAGATCTATTGGGCTTCTTTAAGCTTTAATTTTTAGCTTCTCTTTTGGCTTTGGCTTTGGCTTTGGCTTTAAAGTGTAATGGATTAACGAGTAGATCTAACTTCTATTAGCAAATTAGATAGCCCTCTTATAACAAAGCGCTTCTCAGTAAAATGAGAAGCGCTTTCTTTTTACCAGTCATTCGATAATCTCAATTTATGCTCACCCACCTTTAAACTCATAATCTATAAATACAAAAAAAGAGCGACTAAATTAGTCGCTCAAAGGTCAGGGTTTCATGCATTCCCATCAATAAGGAATTTTATAAGCTATCACTATGTAAATAATGAAATAGTGATAGCGTTTGTTAGTTCTAATTATAGTAAGTTCTGGTTAAGTCTACTGCTAGTACAGGTTAAGAGAACTGCTCTTCTTCTGTTGAGCCAGTTAATGCCGTCACTGAAGAACTGCCACCTTGAATCGTATTAGTCATTCGGTCAAAGTAACCGGTACCTACTTCTTGTTGGTGAGCTACAAATGTGTAGCCTCGATCCGCAGCTTCAAACTCAGGACGTTGAACTTTCTCAACATAGTGACGCATGCCTTCACCTTGTGCGTAAGCGTGTGCCAATTCGAACATGTTGTACCACATGTTATGAATACCAGCCAAAGTGATAAATTGGTATTTGTAACCCATATTTGCCAGCTCTTGTTGGAATTTAGCAATCGTTTCTGAGTCTAGGTTTTTCTCCCAGTTAAACGAAGGTGAACAGTTATAAGCAAGCAGTTGATCTGGGTATTGGGCATGAATCGCTTCAGCAAATTTGCGTGCCTCTTCAAGACATGGTGTTGCAGTTTCACACCAAATCAAATCAGCATAAGGTGCATAAGCTAAGCCTCTAGAAATAGCTTGGTCGATACCCGCATCTACTTTGTAGAAACCTTCAGCAGTACGTTCGCCTTGGATGAACTCACTATCGTATGGGTCACAATCCGATGTCAGTAGGTCAGCAGCATTCGCGTCAGTACGTGCAATTACAAGTGTTGTGGTACCCGCTACATCTGCCGCTAGTCGAGCCGCAACTAATTTCTGAACCGCTTCTTGTGTAGGAACCAGTACTTTACCGCCCATATGACCACACTTCTTAACGGAAGCCAGTTGGTCTTCAAAGTGAACTCCAGCCGCACCAGATTCGATCATATTTTTCATCAGCTCATAAGCATTCAATACTCCACCAAAACCGGCTTCTGCATCGGCTACGATAGGTAGGAAGTAATCAATACCACCATCATCTTCAGCCGTTTTACCTGCCGCCCACTGAATTTGGTCTGCACGACGGAATGAGTTATTAATACGTTTTACTACCGAAGGGACAGAATCTACTGGGTATAGCGACTGATCTGGATACATTGTTGAAGCTGTATTGTTATCAGCGGCAACCTGCCAACCAGAAAGATAAATCGCTTCAATGCCAGCCTTGGCTTGTTGGACTGCTTGACCGCCAGTTA
Organism: Vibrio sp. 99-70-13A1; assembly: GCF_013114625.1. Lineage (GTDB taxonomy): Bacteria > Pseudomonadota > Gammaproteobacteria > Enterobacterales > Vibrionaceae > Vibrio. The sequence goes on along the minus strand of NZ_VTXD01000047.1, from coordinate 26,852 downwards.
GTGCACCTAAACAGTTCACATAGCCTTTTTTAGAAGAACCATTTACAAGTTCCCAAAGTTTATCTGCGCCACGTTGAGCGAGAGTGTTTGCAGGTACTACAGAGCCACGAAGTTCAACAACTTCTTCTGCTGTATAAGTACGCTTTACGTTATTCCAGCGTGGATTCGTTGCCCAATCTTTTTCTAGAGCTTCAATTTGTTGGCGGCGAGTTAATGTCATGGTCTATCCCTCTCATTATTGGCGCTTCATGCACCTTGGCATTACTTCTCGATCAGTACGGCTGACTCTGAATTTGGAAGCTTATATTCACGTTATTGTTTAGGTATCTATTTCTAGTGATTAGTTTTCTAGTAATACGTTATTGAATCGTCTTATTTTTCATAATTGTTATGTTATTTACTTGCTCAATTCTTACTCTAAGAAGTCGTAACCAGGTACTGTCAGGAAGTTAGTTAGCTCATCGCTAGTGGTTAATTCAGCCATTAATTTAGCGGCTTCTTTAAATCTTCCTGATGAAAATCGCTCTTCCCCTACTTCATTTTTCACAGCTAGATATTCTTCTGAAAGATACTGTTCAAATAGGGACTTAGTCACAACAGCACCGTTGTCCAATGTTTTCTGATGCTGAATCCATTGCCATATTGAGGCTCTAGATATTTCCGCAGTGGCGGCATCTTCCATTAGTCCGTAAATAGGTACACACCCATTGCCAGAAATCCAAGCTTCGATGTATTGCAACGCCACACGAATGTTATGTCGCATACCTTGCTCTGTTATTTCACCATCACAAGGCGCTAAAAGTTCTTCTGCGGAAATCGGAGCATCTTGATTGCGTGATACATCTAGCTGATTTGTACGTTCTCCCAGTTTTTCATTAAAAACGTTCAGTGCGGTATCTGCTAAACCAGGGTGTGCTACCCAAGTACCATCATGTCCATTATTCGCTTCTAATGATTTATCGTTGTGTACTTTATCGAGCACTTGCTGGTTTGTTTGAGGATCTTTCGCTGGAATAAAGGCGGCCATTCCTCCCATAGCGAAAGCTCCACGTTTATGACACGTACTTACCAACAACCTTGAATAAGCATTAAGGAAAGGCTTGTCCATGGTTACTACTTGACGATCTGGCAGTACTCTATCTGGGTATTTACGTAGGGTTTTGATGTAGCTGAAAATGTAATCCCAGCGTCCACAGTTCAAACCGACAATATGTTCTTTTAGTGAAAATAGAATTTCATCCATTTCAAATACAGCTGGCAAAGTTTCGATAAGCACCGTTGCTTTAATGGTGCCAGTATCAAGCCCGAAATAATCTTCCGTGAAATGAAATACATCGCTCCACCACTTAGCTTCTTGATGGCTCTGTAGCTTAGGAATATAGAAGTATGGTCCGCTGCCTTTTTTCAGTAAGGCGACATAGTTGTTATAGAAATACAGAGCAAAATCAAACAAAGCGCCAGGGATAATCTGACCATTGAAAGTGACATGCTTTTCTTTTAAATGCAGGCCGCGAACTCGACAAATAAGCACGGCAGGATCTTCGGCTAGCTGATATTGCTTACCATTGCTTGGGTTTGTGTAATTGATGGTGCCATTAACAGCATCACGCAAGTTCACTTGCCCATCGAGCACTTTACTCCAAGCTGGTGACATTGAATCTTCAAAGTCAGCCATGAATACTTTCACATTTGCATTCAGTGCATTAATCACCATCTTGCGGTCTGTAGGGCCTGTAATCTCTACTCTACGATCTTGCAGATCAGAAGGGATCCCTTGAATCTTCCAGCTTCCCTCTCGGATATCTTGTGTATCCTTTAAGAAGTCTGGCAGTTGACCAGCATCGATTTGTGCTTGCTTCGCTTCTCGTATGATAAGTAACTCGTCAATTTGAGGAGCCAACTTCTCACACAGTAACGATAAAAAGGTTTGGGCTTCCAAAGGGAAAATTGCTTGGTGTTCTGGAGAAAGGTGACCAGTCACCTCAAGCATGCCTTCTGTTTGAGTGTTTTTATTATTCTGCGATGTTGTTTTCGTTGGTTGAGCAAGCATAATCCCGTCCTTGACACTACATTTGTAAGTTTTAAACCACAAAGAACATTTACATCGTCGTTCTCACATCGGTCCTATCTTTCATTTTTACGTTTCAGTTTTTCTTAATTTACTTTGTACCTTTGTCGCTCTGCCTATTACATTCCCCGACTTGAAACTTGATTACAAGCCTTTTAAAGCTAGACATAAGTCTTATCTGGTATGCATTTAACCTATACCAAGATCGTGTAGAGCTAAAGGTCTAAAGTTAATAAAAAGTTAAAAACGAAGTTTTGTCCGGTTGTGATTAAACACCTGTTTTAATACCTAAATTTGTAATTTATTACGTAATTAAATTACCAAAATTTTGATAGGTGAAATTCGTTTAAAACAAGCGTTCGAAACAATAGGTATGTAAGGCGTTGCTTATTTAACAATAAGTTAGAGGTAGGAAAGTATGACTATTAAAACAAGATAAGGAGAAAAAACTGTAAAACACCTTGTGTGAAATTTTACTATTGTATGAAAGGTTTAAAAGTTAAAAGCTGTAAAATTTTACAAGATAAAAAACACCAACAGAGCTTTATACTGAAAAACCCACCTTTTACAGTGAGCTTTTTGTATAAGACCAACCGCTAAAGCAGTTCAGATACTACTTCTGCTAATTGACTGAATGTTTCTTGTCTAGAAGAACTAGGGCGCCAAACTAAGCCAATATCACGGTATGCTTGCTGGCCTGGTGGATCAATCACAACCAAATTTTGATTTTCGAGCAAACCATGGTCTATAGCCATTTGCGGAATAAAAGTGGTGCCTAGACCGTTAGCGACCATTTGAACCAGAGTATGTAAACTCGTCGCAGTAAACGGGTTTATCTTTTCTTTATCGGTTAATTTACAGGCAGATACCGCATGCTCAGTCAAACAGTGTTCATTTTCCAGTAAGAAAACAGATTCATCAGGCAGATCATCGTATTTAATAGGGACACGGATACCATCCGCTTGACTACGACTAATGACCATTCTAAAAGGGTCTTGCCCAACAACTTTACTTCTCATATTGGCGATATCGACAGGTAAAGCAAGAATAAGGACATCTAACTCACCATGCCTAAGCGCGGCCAATAGATTAGTCGTCGTATCCTCTCTAAGTAATAACGTTAATTGTGGGAAGCGTCTGTTTACCTCTTGAACGAGGTCACATAAAAGAAATGGTGCAATAGTAGGTATACACCCAACTTTTAGTTGACCTTGCATACCGTCACCTTGGCATAGAGTTCCAAGTTCAACTAAATCTTGTCCCTTCGCTAATAGTTCACGACCATGTTTCACCACCAGCTCTCCAGCCTGAGTGAATACAAGTGGGCTTTTCTTATCTTTCTTTTCATATAGAGGGCACCCAATTAGCTCCTCTAAATTTTGAATACCTTTACTAAGTGTTGATTGGCTCACGAAGCAGCGATCAGCAGCATCACTAAAGTGACGTGTTTCATGCAGCGTAACGAGGTAATGAAGCTGTTTAAGACTGGGCCATTTATTCATGAAATTACTTTGTAATATGAGTAGGATAAGTTAATTGAAGGTCAATAGACTGGCGGTAAGAATAGATAGTAACCTAATCGCTTTTTTCGATTAACTTAATCTATTTAATTCGCTTTTTTCTATAGTAGCGTTTGTACTATAGTTTGTCGCGTAGAAACGAAAGCCCAAACAAAGATGTTTGGACATTAAATTTTTAGGAGATTCCAAAATGGTACTAGTAGGTCGTCAAGCCCCTGATTTTACTGCTGCAGCTGTTCTAGGTAACGGCGAAATCGTTGATAGCTTCAACTTCGCAGAATTCACAAAAGGTAAGAAAGCTGTCGTTTTCTTCTACCCACTAGACTTCACATTCGTTTGTCCTTCAGAGCTAATCGCTTTTGACAACCGTCTAGAAGATTTCCAAGCTAAAGGTGTTGAAGTAATTGGTGTTTCTATCGATTCACAATTCTCTCACAACGCATGGCGTAACACTGCTATCGCTGATGGCGGTATCGGTCAAGTTAAATACCCACTAGTTGCTGACGTTAAGCACGAAATCTGTAAAGCATACGATGTTGAGCACCCAGAAGCAGGCGTTGCTTTCCGTGGTTCTTTCCTAATCGATGCTGACGGTCTTGTACGTCACCAAGTAGTTAACGATCTTCCACTAGGTCGTAACATCGATGAAATGCTACGCATGGTAGACGCACTTAACTTCCACGAGAAGAATGGTGAAGTTTGTCCTGCACAATGGGAAGAAGGTAAATCAGGTATGGACGCATCTCCAAAAGGTGTTGCAGCATTCCTATCTGAGCACGCTGACGACTTAAGCAAGTAATTACCTCTTAAGCCCGAACTCAACACGGGTTAATGGTTGGAAGACTCTCTATAAAGAGAAATAAAGCATAAGCTAATAGCGCAAAGCGCACCGCCAATCAGTTAAGAAGTAAAGTCCTTATTAAAAGCCCGAAGTTAACGCTTCGGGCTTTTTCTTTATACTATTTTTCACACTGACCCCCTTCCTCTATCAACACCACTTTCAGCGTTCTATATTTCAGTAAATAGAGGCATGCATAACACCAAACTTTACCCCTATTTTCCTTTGACCAACGCTATTCAGCCCTGCTCTTTCGTTGTTATCATCGAGCCACTCTTTTTGAATGTGGCTGAGTCATGAGTATTGAAATAGAAGTTTGTATTGATAACCTAGAATCTCTTCATAACGCAATTGAAGGTGGTGCTGATCGTATTGAGCTATGCTCCTCCCTTGCTTTAGGCGGACTAACCCCTAGCTATGGAATGATGAAACAAGCAGCAAAAATATCGACGATTCCGGTATACGCAATGATAAGACCGCGCCAGGGAGATTTTATTTTTGATGCTGATGATGTTGATTGCATGCTTTTAGACATTACGGCGGCAAGCCATGCTGGTTTAAATGGAGTCGTACTGGGAGTGCTCAATAAAAATGGCAGCATCAATATGCCAATAATGAAGCAATTGTCTGACGAAGCTCATCGCTTAAACTTAGGAATTACCCTCCACCGAGCAATCGATCAAAGCAATGATTACCAGCAAGCTTTAGAAGACATCATTGAATTAGGTTGTGAAAGAATACTGACCTCAGGGTTAGCAAGCACCGCCGAGCAAGGCTGTTCTATATTAAGAAGTATGGTTGCTCAAGCAAAAGGAAGAATTGATATTATGGCTGGAGCGGGAGTTAATGACAGTAATGCACATACTATTTTAAACAACACAAACGTCACTTCTCTTCACTTATCAGGAAAAACAACCCGTTCAAGTAAAATGGAAAAAGCCTCTTCAGCGCAGATGGGGCACAGTGATATTAATGACTACGTTATACCTGTCACTAGTACAGAAAAAATAATGGCTATCAAAGCCATCACTAGATCACTTTAAGCCGATATAAGATGAAAGACTTCTGATATTCCCCATCGTCATATTAGTGATTACTTACAATATGATGATGGGAATCACTACAAATCACGTATATTACTGAAAGGACAATGAATAACGGAGTATTTATGGCTAAGGACTTATTTAGCAGTCTAGATTTAAACTTACTGAGAACCTTCTTAGTCATACATCAAGAGAAAAATACCAGGAAAGCATCTGAAAGATTATTTGTTTCCCAACCAGCAGTAAGCCAAGCTCTTCAAAAACTTCGCCACCACTTTTCTGATGATCTGTTCGTTAAAGTTCATGGCGGCTTACAAGCCACTGCTTTTAGCGAACAACTTGCCAATGAAATCACTCCATTCCTAGATGGCTTGATGACAGCAATTAACTCATCGAGCGTGTTCAACCCACAAGATATTAATTACCCGATAAAAATCGCATTATCCCCAGTAGTACTAGCCTGCTTATCAGGCACCTTATACAAAGAAATAATGACCCAAGCACCTAATTCTAAGTTAGAGCTAACTAGCTGGACGACATCATCAGCCGAAGATATTCAAAAAGGTGATGTCCTTTTAGGAGTGGCTTATGAGCTGCCAAACCAATCGAAAGAGATATACGCAAAAAAACTTATTGAAGTAACCGGGCGGCTATTTGTAAGAAAAGATCACCCGATAAAAAAATCATTGGTGACCCCTCAAGAACTTGAAGGCTACGATATTGCATCCATGATATCTCCCGGTTGGAATGATAACTTCAGCAGAGCTTCACAAATTTTAGACAGCCTTTCTATTCCACATAAAATTGGCTTTCGTTCTGAGATTCTTATGGCAATCATAGACGTATTACTCAACTCAGATATGTATATGCCTCATTCTGATTTGTTTCCTATAGATAATTACCCAAACCTCAGAGCTCTAGACATTCAGCTTGAAGAAAAACAGAAAAAAATAGCGGTATATAGTCATATCCATACCAAAAATCGAAATAACCCACTAACTTTGTGGTTAAACCATTTAATTGAAGAAGCTATGAAGATGCAGATTAATAAGCAAGGCTTATTACATGTATACAAATAACTACTTAGAATAAATATAATACACTGTTTAATATCTACTCCATCGACACGGAGTCAACATTAAACCATAGTAAGGATGCTCAATATTTTATTTATTGAGAGTGTAATCAATGAACAAGTCAATTATCGCAGCATCACTAGCAAGCCTATTTGCTCTTCCAGCCCTAGCTCAAAACGACATACAAAATCCAGCTTGGGTTGACGCAGTTAATCCAATCGAGCTTCCAAAACCTACACAGCCGATTGAGCAAACCCCGACTCAGCCTGTATTACCCGCCCAACCAACATTACCAGATGCTAGTCACCCTATTGAACTGCCAAAGCCAACACAACCGATTGAACAAACGCCAACTCAACCTGTTTTGCCAGTACTACCAACATTACCAGAGCCTAGTCACCCTATTGAACTGCCAAAACCTACACAACCGATTGAGCAAACTCCAACTCAACCTGTTTTGCCTGTTCAACCAACGTTACCAGAGCCGACTCAACCACCTGTTGATAATAGCCCTGAAAGACCACAGCCAACGACACCATCAAACCCTATTGAAGGAGATGATATTGATGTACCTGATATTTCAGGACCAACTGAAGCTGAACGTAGTTCTGACTTAGAGCTTGGCTTTCAAGCAATGGCAGAAGAGTACAACCAAAAATTCAATGAACACCAAGAACAAATGGATGGCATTAGAGCAAGCTTACATGCTGTAACTAACGCAAGACCTTTTGTCACTAACGGTGAATTCGCGATTGGTGCGGGTGTGGGATTCGCAGGTTCTAAAGAAGCATTAGCTCTTGGTGGAGCATATGGTGTCAACGAAAATCTAAGTGTATCTGGTACATTGAATTATGAAACATCTGGTAAGTATTCATCGTCTGATGTCTCTGGTGGCGTAGGTATTCAATACAACTTTAAGTAACACTCTCTCCCCTGCTATGGATGGTGGGGGAATTCTTATCTAAGGGAACAATTTAACTTTGAAGTAGAAGCTTCAACCTAACTATTTTCGAGAGTGTTATGAAATTTACAACATCTATAACAGCAATTATCGCTTTAATTACAGCAAGCAGTACTTTTGCTAATTCACATTACCAAGGTCACCGTGTCGGTTTAGGTTTTTCATCTGGAGAGTTAGAAACGACAACCGTAAACAATGTTACTTCCGATTTAGGCTCAGGGATAAAAGTAGAATACGGCTACGATTTCAATCGAATTGTCGGTATAAACGTCTCTTTAGAGCAGAATAAAGATGATGCAACATTTGGTAATACTACTTATAAATCAGAGCTAACCAACTACAAAATTGATGCTGATATTGGCTATGCCTTCTTTCTTGATGGTTTCAATATCAAGCCTTATGGGGTTATTGGGCTCGCACATATCAAGCACACAGATAAAGTAAACACCTCTAGAGGGAGTTATTCATATACCACAAACGACACTTCTGTTTTGCTTGGTACCGGTATCAGAGCAGATCTTTCTATGGGTCTATATACTGATCTTCGATTTCAATTCGCCATATTAGATGATTATGACGTTAACCAAATGTCTCTTACTGTTGGCTATAAATTTTAATCATCGATTCACATAAAATATTCATAGCGCCAAGGATGGTAACGCTTAAGGTGCTAAACATGAAATTCAATATCCCTCTAATTTGCATTGCTCTTGCTTCAGTTTCTGCTTCAGCAAGTGACCTTCACCTATCACCAGAATTAAAAATTGGCGCTTACCACGGCTTCGGTATTCAAGCGGGAATTACTGACATCGTAGATTTTGACGCTATTTATCTTAGTTATTCGGATATTTGGTATGAGACTGGTCGATATGACGAAACCGTAAGAGCTTATAGAGTTGGCATTCAGAATATGTTTGGCTCAAAGCAAATTCACGGATTTCAGGCTGAAGTTGGATTAGCTGACTACGATGGTGAAAAAACACGTTCAAATATCACTGAAAAGAAAACGGCTGTAGGTTTAAGTTTAGGTGGAGCGTATGTCTACCAAGCTAATTCCACTCTGGCATTAAGAGCCGGAGCCGATTTTAATATATTTGATCACAACAAGACTTTCGTCCCTTACAACACCACGGTCAACATTAACTTAGGAGCAATTATTCGCTTCTAATAAAATGATTACTACTTGAGTGCGTCATCTAGGCTTTGATCTCCTAGGTGGCGAACATCTTTGCCTTTAACAAAGTAAATAATGTACTCACAGATATTTTGGCAACGATCTCCCACCCGTTCAATCGCTCGGGCTGACCACATCACCTGCAAAATATTTGGGATGTTCTTAGGATCTTCCATCATATACGTCATTAATTGTCGAATAACAGCTTCATACTCAGCATCAAGCTTATCATCCAATTTATGTACTTCTGCTGCAGCATCCACATCCATACGTGCAAACGCATCCAACACTTGATGAAGCATAGTAATGGCTTGACGGCACAAAGGCTCAAGAGATACATGGAATTGCTGAACTTTAGGAGAAGGTGTTTCTAATGCCCCTTGAGCGATTTTAGTCGCAACATCGCCGATACGTTCCAAATCTGTGATTGTTTTGATGATCGCCATGATTAGGCGTAAATCTTTAGCGGTAGGCTGACGCTTAGCAATAATTCGAGTACACGCTTCATCAATGGATACTTCCATCGCATTCACTTTATGATCATCACGTATCACTTTATTTGCGAGATCGGCATCATCCTTATGAAGAGCCTGCATCGCAAATGACAGTTGTTGCTCCACTAAACCACCCATTGTAAGCACATGAGTTCGAATAGCTTCTAATTCAACATTAAACTGCCCTGATATATGACGTCCAAATTGCATGTATTTTCCTTAGTTTAGATATTTCCCAATACGGATAACTTCAATAAATTAACCATACCTACCTGTAATATAGTCTTCTGTTTGATTTTTCAATGGCGATGTAAAAATTGAATCCGTATCTGAGTATTCGATCAATTTTCCCATATGAATAAAGGCAGTATGATCACTCACTCGCGCGGCTTGTTGCATGTTATGCGTAACAATTACTACAGTATATTGCGTCTTAAGATCGTTAATTAACTCTTCAATAGTTAATGTGGAAATAGGATCCAACGCCGATGTTGGCTCATCAAGTAAAAGAACTTCCGGTTCAATAGCAACTGCTCGAGCAATAACCAAACGTTGCTGCTGCCCACCAGATAGACCGAAAGCATTTTCATGAAGTCGATCTTTTACCTCATCCCATAAAGCTGCAGCTCTCAAAGAGCGTTCTACTGCATCATCTAAGTCTCGGCTATTACTAACACCTTGTAGCCTCAATCCATAAACGACGTTTTCATAAATGGATTTAGGAAATGGATTAGGCCGCTGAAAAACCATACCTACTCGACGCCTTAACGTCGCGACATCGACCTTAGGGTGATAAACATTATTCCCATAAAGTTTCACCTTCCCTGAAACTTTACAGCCTTCCACTAAGTCGTTCATACGATTAATGCACCGCAACAATGTCGATTTCCCACAACCAGAAGGTCCAATAAATGCTGTCACTTGTCCTTTAGGAATATTCATTGAAATATCGTCAAGTGCTTGAGCCTCTTTATAGTACAAGTTCAAGTTCTCTATCGAGATAGCGGTTTCTTCTTTCGTTAGGTTATGTACGTCTAATGGTGCTTGATAACCCAAAGTCTCATTAATCGAAAACATCTTAATCTTGTCCTAAAGTACGATACTTTTCACGCAGGTTATTTCGGATATTAATTGCCGTTAAGTTAAGCCCAACAATCACTGTAACCAGCAAAAATGAAGTGGCATAGACAAGTGGTCTTGCGGCTTCAATGTTTGATGTTTGGAACCCAACATCATAAATATGGAAGCCTAAATGCATGAACTTCCTGTCTAGGTGAATATACGGGAACTGGCTGTCTACCGGTAAACTCGATGCAAGCTTAACGACACCCACCAGCATTAATGGTGCAACCTCACCTGCGGCGCGGGCAATTGCTAAAATTAGCCCTGTAATAATAGCAGGGCTCGCCATAGGCAAAATAATCCGCCATAGCGTTTCAAATTGTGTCGCCCCCAACGCCAGAGAACCATGACGCACGGCACTTGGGATTCGGGTTAAACCTTCCTCTGTCGTCACAATCACTACAGGTAGGGTCAATACCGCTAAAGTCAGTGAAGACCAAAGTAACCCAGGCGTACCAAAAGTCGGGGCTGGTAAGCGCTCTGCATAAAACAATGAATCAATTGATCCGCCAATGGTATAAACAAAAAAACCAAGTCCAAAAACACCATAAACGATAGATGGCACACCGGCTAAGTTAATCACAGCAATTCGAATTATTCGTGTCAAAGCATTCGTTTTTGCGTATTCATGTAGATAAATAGCCGCAACAACGCCTAAAGGCATCACAACGATAGACATTAATATAACCAGTAAAACCGTGCCAAAAATTGCAGGAAATACGCCGCCTTCAGAATTAGAGTCTCTCGGGTTTTCTGATAAGAATTTCCAAACCTGTTTACCCCAATGTGTAATTTTTTCAGGGTAAGTCATTTGGTTTGGATACCAGTAATCTAAAATATGGCTAAGCGGAATTTCAACCGTTTCTCCTGTCATATCGACGACAAGTAAAGCTTCAATGTTCAGCTGTTTTCTTAATTGCTCTAAACGTAATTCGGCATCCATCAACTGACTATTCAATTGTTCCTTTTTCAATGTATAGGAACTCAGGTAGTTGTCAGTTAACTGTTCATTCAGTTGGTGCTTACGCTTTTCAAGCCGTAATTTTTCTAGTTGCCAGCTAATATCACGAATTTCTTGATCTACAATCCTCGACGTTTCATCTCGAAGTGTGTCTGAAAATGCTAAGCCGCGTACTAACTCTTGATCAATATTTTGTGTTCGGATACCTGATGCGGTTTTAAAGCCGACTGGCTTGCCAAAGAAATATCCACCTCGACTTCGTTCGATAACCGCCCATTCTTTAGGCATGGTAGGCTCAAGTAAATCTACTTCTAGAATGGCGACAAAATCAGCAGGGTAAAGCTCTCTATTCGCCACTTTAATGCTTAACCTACGGACAAATCCACTTTCAATGCTTTGTTCAGAGAACTCGCTTAGGTCACCTGAAATTTGTTCTAGCGGAATATATTTACGCTCATAAAGCTGACCAATCAGTACATCTTTAGACGTGACATTAGCATCAACACCTGAAACAAAAGATTCAGTATTAACTTGAGTTTGCCACTGGTACAGCGGTGCCGGCCAAAAGTAGGTAAGCCCTTTCCAGCCGATCAAGAGCATTAAGCCCAATACAGAAAGCATACTAATACTGACTGCACCGCCCGTTAGCCAAATCCACGGAGAACCCGAGCGAAACCACTTAATCATTATAAGGCTCACTCATAGGCATGACACAGCCTAAAAACCCGTAAGCTTGAACAAGTATTGAGTTGTTCTCATATGAGGTATTAGATAAATAAAACAAACTATAAAGCACGGTATTTATCTCTCAATCGTTGCCTTACCCACTCCGCAACTGAGTTTACAGCAAAGGTAAAAATGAACAGTAATAATGCAGCCAAGAACAATAGACGGAAATGAGAACTCCCTACAGCAGACTCAGGGAGCTCTACCGCGATTGTCGCAGATAACGTTCTCATGCCTTCGAGAATATTCCAGTCCATGATAGGTGTATTACCCGTCGCCATAAGGACTATCATAGTCTCACCTACGGCGCGCCCTAACCCCATCATTACGGCTGAAAAAATGCCAGGGCTAGCGGTAAGAAGTACAACATATATTAAGGTTTGCCATGCCGTTGCTCCAAGAGCAAGTGATCCATCAGAAAGGTGTTTAGGTACGGAAAAAATTGCGTCTTCTGCGATAGTAAATATCGTTGGAATAACAGCAAAACCCATAGCAAAACCGACAACTAATGCGTTTCTCTGATCAAAATCAATACCGTAGTTAGCCAGCATTAAGCGCAAATCGCCATTAAAGAAGAGACTCTCTATCTGGCTACCAAAAGCAAACACCATTAAGGTCGTAACAATTAGCATCGGAATTAATATCAAGGCATGCCAACCATTAGGAAACCTGCCAGTAATATTCCCAGGCAAACAATACCACACCAAGCCAACCACTAATGTGCTCAACGGCAATAGTATGAGTAAAGAGAACACGGCAGTTAAATGAGTTTCAACAATGGGCGCAAACCATAACCCGGCTAAAAAACCAATAATAACGGTTGGTAAGGCTTCCATTAATTCAATCGACGGCTTTACGACTCTTCTCATGCGTGGCGACATAAAGTAAGCCGTATAAATTGCCCCAAGCACCGCAATTGGAACAGCAAAAAGCATCGCATACATCGCAGCTTTTAACGTACCAAAAGTAATTGGAACCAAGCTGAATTTTTCTTCAAAATCATCACTAGCAGAAGTAGATTGCCAAACATACTGAGGTTCAGGGTAACTTTCATACCAAACCTTTTGCCATAAGGAAGAAAAAGATATTTCAGGGTATTCATTATCGACCTTAGCGACACTGATTTTATTGTCACTAAAAGTCGCTAAATGTAATTCGTTGTTAGACATCGCAGCCAGTTGAGGGGATTTATCAAATGCTCTTTCAAACATCAGTAACTTTTCACTGGTCGTATAGTGACTCTGCACAGTGCCATTTTTATAAAAACTATAAAAACCCTTGCGATAAGTGTCTGGCAAAATGAACTGTACAGCTTCAGCTAATTGAAAGTCACGAATATGAGTGAGGGATCGCTGCTCATCACTCAACACATCAAACCATTGGGATACTTGACCATCAATGTGAGTCACCAACAATGAGTACGCACCTGAGAGTAAATTAAAGGTTTTCACCCCATGTTTTTCATCATTCAAACTTAAATCGATAACTTCACGGATATTGAATTGAGTTCCAACTTTCGTTAATACCGCCAGATCTGAACCTTCTCTCAAATATAACGTGCGACCATCAGGAGTAAGTTGTATTTGACCCTGCTCAGCAAACTTATCAGAAAGCCATTGGCTTGATTTCTCAGTAAACTCACCCGAAGAATTCACCGAATAAGATTTGACCAATAAACGTAAATCAGAGAATTGAGCAGCGACGGTTAAATTGCGGCTGTCCAAAGAAAATGTAAATTGTTGAATAGTTGAGGCTTCAGGTGGAGAAAATGCGACCAAATTTTGAGAGGCTTGTAAGAGCTCAATGGTTGGAGTGGTGTTTTTTTCTTTTTGAGTAAGAGGTGCACTATATTCAGGGGAGAAAAACTGAATTTGTCCCTGACTGTTCGCAAATGCATACCAATTATCAGATGCAATCGAACGAGAAAATACAATAGGATTATTAATAATGGATTGCGTGAAGTAAGGGTCACTTCCCTGCGCTTCAAGGTTCCAAAAATTTACAGAACCAGACTGTTCTACAGTAAATGCGTGCTTGCCGTATTCATCAATTGAAAGTGCAATAGGTTGCTCTGCGCGAATAGATTTTTCAACCTGTGCAGTCTGTAATCCAGCATCAGAAAATACCGGCAATATAACGATAGCTAGGTAAACAAAAATTAAAACTAAAGCCGCTAACACACTAACGCCACCGCAAGTCACTGAAAAGCGAACAAGTCGATCTTTCAACCATCTTTTTTTATCGCGTTCTTTCAATGAAAATCCGGCTGAAGCCATGTGTCTATCTACCTTTTTTGAGCTATTGTCATAATATGTCTATCACATGACAATTATATTACAGCTTGCATTAAATAACTGAAAATAGTGATAAGTTTTATGCAAATTGTAGAATGAAATAATACCGTAATAAAAATCACATATTCTGCTTATTTTTTATAATTTGATACCCCAACTCTCGTCAGGACAATCAGGATGATTTATGAACGCTGAAAAACTCTACATCGAAAAAGAACTGAGCTGGTTATCCTTTAATGAAAGAGTCTTGCAAGAATCAGCTGATAAAACCGTTCCACTGATTGAGCGTATAAGATTTTTGGGGATATTTTCAAACAACCTAGACGAGTTTTACAAAGTTAGATTTGCCAATGTTAAACGTAGAATATTAATAAACCAAGAACACGGTATTAACGACAATTCAAAGCACCTACTTACCAAGATGCAAACCAAAGTACTTCGGCTCAACCAACGGTTTGATGACCTCTACAATGAGCTAATCCTTGAAATGGCAAGACGCCACATATTTCTTGTCAACGAAAACCAACTTAACGATTTTCAGAAAAAATGGATTCGTAAGTATTTCAAAAAAGAAGTTCAGCCGCACATCACTCCTTTATTGATGACTGATGAAATCGATTTACTCCAATTTTTAACCGATGAATACGCTTACCTCACAATAGAACTGCAAAAAGAAGAACAATCTAAATACGCTCTCATTGAAATTCCTACCGATCATCTACCAAGGTTTGTCATGGTCCCTGAGCAAAAGGGGAAACGACGTAAAACCATCATCCTGCTAGATAATATTATTCGTTACTGTATTGAGGATCTTTTCAAAGGTTTTTTCGATTATGACGAGCTAAACTGCTACGCCATGAAAATGACTCGGGATGCAGAATATGACCTAGGGTTTGAAGTTGAGCACAGTCTTTTAGAACAAATGTCAGAAGGCGTCGCCCAACGCTTAAGTGCGATGCCCGTTCGTTTCGTTTATGAAGAAACCATGCCTAAAAACATGCTTAATTTCTTGTGCGAGAAACTTGGTATATCAAACTACGACAGTTTAATTCCAGGCGGTCGATACCATAACTTCAAAGATTTTATTGGATTTCCCAATGTTGGGCGTGAGTACTTAGAAAATAAACCGTTACCACCGATGACTTGCGCTGATTTCGATAACTTTGACAATAATTTCGATGCGATAAGAGAGCAGGATATTTTACTGTATTATCCTTATCATACTTTTGATCACATCACTGAACTAGTTCGTCAAGCCTCCTTTGATCCCAAAGTGATCAGCATTAAGATCAATATTTACCGCGTGGCTAAAAATTCAAAGTTAATGAATTCGCTTATTGATGCTGTTCACAATGGTAAAAATGTAACCGTTGTTGTAGAGCTACAAGCGCGCTTTGATGAAGAAGCCAATATTGAATGGTCACGGATTTTAACTGATGCGGGGGTTCAAGTTATTTTCGGAGCGCCTGGGCTAAAAATACACTCTAAGCTACTTTTGATTAGCCGCCGTGAAAATCAAGAAATCACTAGATATGCTCACATCGGCACAGGCAACTTTCACGAAAAAACCGCTCGTATCTATACTGACTTTTCATTACTCACCGCAGATCAAGACCTCACAAATGAAGTGCGTAATGTTTTTGGCTACATAGAAAACCCTTACCGACCAGTTAAATTCGACCACTTGATTGTTTCCCCCCGTAACTCTCGAAAAAAGCTTTATCAATTGATTGATGGTGAAATAGCGAATGCTGAAGCTGGTAAGAAAGCTCAAATAACGTTAAAGGTAAATAATCTTGTCGATAAAGGATTAATTAATAAGTTATATAGCGCGAGTAACGCTGGTGTAGATATTCGAATGATCATCCGCGGTATGTGCTCACTCGTTCCTGGAGTTGAAGGGGTAAGCGAAAACATCAAAATAATCAGTATTATTGACCGATTCCTAGAACATCCACGAGTTCTGATCACCCATAATGATGGTGACCCGCAAGTCTATATATCTTCTGCCGATTGGATGACCCGGAATATCGACCATCGTATTGAAGTGACAACTCCAATACGTGATGAACGTTTGAAACAACGCATTATCGATATTGTAAATATTCATTTTACCGATACAGTTAAGGCTAGATGGATCGATAAAGAGATGAGCAATAGCTATGTTCCTCGTGGGAATAGAAAGAAACTACGCTCACAAATCGCTATCTATGATTACCTAAAATCAGTTGAAAAGAAATCTAGAAAAGCCAAGGAACAACAGTCTGAAGATGAGCCAAGCTAAGAAGATACAAGTAGCCCAAACAGAAAAATCACCTGATACTGCCTCTATGGAGGCTGTCGCTTCTCCCAAAAACATTGCAGCTATTGATTTGGGCTCTAATAGTTTTCATATGGTCGTAGCAAAGGTTGTGGGCCAAGAATTACAACTTGTTAGCCGACACAAGCAGCGAGTACGCCTTGGCGCTGGATTAGATGAACAATCCAACCTCAGTAATATCTCCATAGAAAGAGGATTAGAGTGTTTATCAATGTTCGCTGAACGTCTTCAAGGATTTGAACTTGAAAACGTTCGAATTGCAGCAACTCATACTCTTCGCCAAGCCAATAATGCCCATATATTTATCCAGCGTGCGAGAGAAGTACTTCCCTTCCCTATTGAAGTTATCCCCGGAGAAGAAGAAGCTCGATTAATTTATTTAGGTGTCGCGCATACACAGCCTGAATCAGACTCAAAGCTTGTTATCGATATTGGTGGGGGCAGTACAGAGCTGATTATCGGTAAAGGCTTCGAAGCAAAGCTCGTTAACAGCAAACAAATGGGATGCGTAAGTTTTACTCAGACCTTTTTCTCTAATGGCAAACTCAC
This sequence comes from Vibrio sp. 99-70-13A1, assembly GCF_013114625.1. Taxonomy (GTDB): domain Bacteria; phylum Pseudomonadota; class Gammaproteobacteria; order Enterobacterales; family Vibrionaceae; genus Vibrio. The sequence goes on along the minus strand of NZ_VTXD01000047.1, from coordinate 9,706 downwards.
CCCTAAGAACTTTTCAAAAGCCATCATCGCTGCTCAACAAAGGCTTGAGCCCCTTGCTGCTCAGTATAGAAAGAAAGGCTGGGAAGCGGCTCTAGGGTCTTCAGGTACAATTAAAGCGATTAAAGAAGTGCTTAGTAAGCTTGGTTATGATGATGCAATCATTACAGAGAAAAGACTGAGGCACCTGATTGACGTACTTTGTGAACAGAAGAATATTGAGCAGATTGAACTAAAAGGGCTCACCGTCGAGCGGCAGCCTGTATTTGCCGGCGGGGTAGCAATATTAACCGCCATATTTAAAGCTCTAAAGATTAAAGAAATGCACTTCTCTGATGGCGCATTAAGAGAAGGTCTCCTCTATGAAATGGAAGACAGTTTTCAACGTTCAGATATTCGTATGCGCACCACGGAAAACTTAGCAGTAAAACATTTAGTGGATTTAGAGCATGCAACTCGAGTGAAAAATCGGGCAAGTGCATTCCTAACTCAAACAAGAGAGCCATTGTGCATCAAAAGCAAAAGCCAACTGTTTGAATTACTTGATTGGAGTGCTCTATTACACGAAGTGGGGCTTAGTATTAGTTTCCAAGGGTTCCATCGTCATTCAGCCTATATACTTCAACATACCAACATGCCTGGCTTTAATAGTGAACAACAACTGCTTATGGCAACTTTGGTTCGGTTTCAACGTAAAGCTCTGAAACTACAAGATATGCCAGAACTCAGCCTATTTAAAACGAAAAGTGTCATCAGCTTGATTCGTATTTTGCGTTTAGCGATATTACTTAATGGTCAGAGAAATGATGCTCCAATGCTTGATATTCAACTGATTATCATAGACCAAGATCATTGGCTGCTGAGTTGTGATGATAAAAGCTGGCTTGAAGATAATAAGCTTTTAGCTGCCGATTTATCTAGCGAACAAGAGCTTTGGAGTAATATTGGCTGGCAGCTGAGCTTTGAAGTCATAAACTGAATATTTTCTGAAAAGATTTATGAAACCTAAATATAGGGCTGGTTATAGCCCTACTTTCATTAATTCCTGCTTTGCAAATTCTGGCGGAATCGCTAGATAGCCATCTTTCTCAACAAGTTCCTGTCCTTGCTTCGAGTATATAAACTTCAAAAACTCCCTTTCTACCGGTGACAGCGGTTTTTCTGGGTGCTTATTTACATAAACGAATAAAAAACGTGAGAGTGGGTAATCACCATTGAGAATAGTTTCCCTAGTAGCATTTACGTATTCATCGCCATATTGGGCAATAGGGATTAATTTAACGCCGGCAACGCGGTAACCAATACCAGAATAACCAATTCCATTAATAGAGGAAGCGACAGACTGAACGACAGAGGCAGAGCCTGGTTGTTCATTCACTCGATTTTTAAAGTCACCGCCACATAAAGCGTTTTTCTTAAAGTAACCATACGTTCCAGAAACCGAGTTTCTTCCAAATAGTTGGAACCGTCTTTTAGCCCAGCTTTGTTCTACCCCTAACTCTTCCCAGTTTGTTATCGAACGAGTAGAACCACAGCGTAATGTTTCTGAAAAAATAGAGTCTATCTGTTTAAAGTTCAAACCTTCTATAGGGTTGTCCCTGTGAACAAATAGACCTATAGCATCAATAGCGACTTTTAACGCTGTCGGTTTATAACCATGCTCTCTTTCAAAATTTTCAATTTCACTTAAACGCATGGGACGGCTCATAGGCCCTAATTGAGCTGTTTTTTCCGTTAATGCAGGGGGAGCAGTCGCCGAACCAGAAGCTTGAATTTGAGCATTCACATTCGGGTAGTAAGACTTAAACTCTTCGATCCACAAAGTTGTCATACCCGCTAAGGTATCTGATCCTACAGAAAGTAAATTGCCCGATATTCCAGGTACTTTTTTATAAGTAACAAGCTGTTCAGGTTCATCAATGTTATCCGCTAACACGACCGAAGAGAGTAAGGATAAAGACAACGCCCATGCATGGCTTAATCTCATTTTCATACTGTCAGCCGGCTTGGTAAAGTGAATGAGAATCGGCTGCCAACGCCCAGATCACTTTGAATTTCTAAATGAGAGTCATGGTGAGTAAGCGCATGTTTTACAATCGCTAAGCCCAAACCACTACCGCCTGTATCACGAGAACGAGCTTTATCCACTCGATAAAAGCGTTCTGTTAATCGGTGAAGGTGCTGAGGTTCGATACCATCTCCGGTATCTGACACTTCCAAGCAAGCGCCTTGGCTAGTTTGATACCAGCGAACATTCACTTGAGCCCCAGCAGGTGTATATTTAACAGCGTTATAAACTAGGTTTGAAATTGCACTACGAAGCTGATCTTCATCAGCTAAAACACGTAAGCTTTTATCAATATCAAAATTCAATTGATGATCTAATTCACCACTTAAACTTGCTGCCTCTTTTTCCAAAACTTCCAGCATTGCTGGCACATTCACAACTTCATCCAACTCATGCATGGGCGCTGCTTCAATTTTAGAAAGAGTCAGCAACTGATTAACTAAGCTATTCATTCTGTTCAGCTGTTCAGTCATCACACCGTGAGCTTTTGGCCACATTGGGCCGACAACCATATCCGGATCTTCAGTCATTTCAAGATAACCTTGAAGTACCGTCATTGGTGTCCGAAGTTCATGAGAAACATTGGCAAAGAAATTACGTCGCATCCCTTCTAATTGCTTCAACTGAGTGACATCACGTACAACCATTAAGTGCTCACCTTCAGTGTAAGGCACAATACGTAATTCCAGCATTCGCTCAACATTCAATGGAGAAGGCATTTCTAGAGGTTCGGAGAAATCTTGCTTATTGATGTATTTGATAAAATCGGGAGTGCGGATCAAGTTTGAGATCGGCTGACCAGAATCATCAGGCCAACGAAAACCCAATAAATATTGAGCAAGTTTGTTACACCAAACAATGTTGCCTTCACCTCGAAATACCACGACCGCATCGGGCAAAGATTCCGCACCATTTCTAAAACGGCGAATAAGGTTGGTTAGCTCTTTACGCTTTCTACGCTGTCTTTGCTGAAGCCGGTAAAGCCCGTTAAATAAGGACTCCCAGTTACCTGAACCCGATGGTGGTGTTAAACGCTTTTCATCCCACAACCAAGCAGATAAACGCATTTGGTTATGTAGATGCCAAGAGAGTTGTAAAACGGTAGCCGCCAGCAGTAGCCAAGGCATATAACCGAATATCCAACCAATAAAAACCCAAGGGGCGTAAAAAAAAGCCAGCTCCCAAGCTAGCTTTTTCCAGGTTAACCTTTCAACCATTCATAACTCCGAAATGGGGTAGGATCAGACAAGTACTAAGCTTTTGTCGAAAAGCGGTATCCAGCACCGCGAACCGTTTGAATTAATTTATCATGACCTGCAGCTTCTAGAGCTTTACGTAGACGTCGGATATGAACATCAACAGTTCTATCTTCTACGTAAACATTCGTGCCCCAAACATTGTTTAGCAATTGTTCTCGGCTATATACACGCTCTTGATGAGTCATAAAGAAGTGCAGCATTTTAAACTCGGTTGGTCCCATATCAACTGGACCTTCACTTGCGGTAACACGGTGCGATACTGGGTCTAATTTAAGACCTTGTACGTCAATCACGTCTTCCAATGCAGTAGGTGTAACACGGCGAATAACCGCTTTTAGGCGAGCCACTAGCTCTTTTGGCGAAAATGGTTTGGTAATGTAATCGTCAGCGCCAACTTCTAAACCGCGAACTTTATCTTCTTCTTCACCACGTGCAGTCAGCATTACAACGGGAATGTTACGAGTTAACTCTTCACGTTTCATATGCTTGATAAAGTTAATACCGCTACCACCAGGTAGCATCCAGTCTAGCAACACTAGATCAGGGAAAGGTTCACATAGCTTATTTACCGCTGTATCGTAATCTTCAGCTTCTACAGCTTGATAGCCCTTTTGCTCAAGTACAAAACACAACATTTCACGAATTGGTGCTTCGTCTTCAACAACCAGAATCCTTCTCGACATAATTGAGTAGCCTTAGTATTTAATCAACGCATTGCATTATCTGGTTTAATTATGACACTTTTGTGACCTTTGAAAACAAATTTTCATATAACTGTCTCAAACATTTCACTTTTAATTTTTATTGCAGGTATAAGACAAATGAAGCGAAATCTCCTATGATGAGCGTCTTCAGATAAAGGTATGAGAAATATTTATGTGGTTTAAGAATTGCCTAGTATATCGCTTCAATCGTGATATCGACTTCAATGCAGATAAGCTAGAGAAACAACTTGAAGAGTTCCGTTTTACACCTTGTGGTAGTCAAGACAAACAAAAGTTTGGTTGGGTACACGCAATGGGTAGACATGGCGATATGATGACGCACTTATCAGAAAACCGCATTCTCATCTGTGCTAAAAAAGAAGAAAAAATGCTTCCGGCATCAGTCATTAAAGAGTCACTGAATGCAAAAGTAGACACGCTTGAAGCGGAATCTGGCACGCCTCTTAAAAAGAAAGAAAAAGACAGCTTAAAAGAAGACATCATCATCGATCTTCTTCCTCGTGCATTCAGCCGCAGCAACTTCACTTACGCGCTGATCATGCCGAAAGAAGGCTTTATTGTTGTTGATGCTAGCAGCTACAAAAAAGCAGAAGATGTTTTGGCACTTCTTCGTAAAACAATGGGTAGCCTACCTGTTGTTCCAGCTATCCCTGAGCAAGCAATTGAGACGACTCTTACTGAGTGGGTTCAATCAGGTAATACTCCTCAAGGTATTACTATGCTTGATGAAGCAGAGCTAAAATCAATCCAAGAAGATGGCGGAATCGTTCGAGTTAAGAAACAAGAACTTGAAGCTGATGAGATAAAAAATCACATCGAAGCCAACAAAGTTGTGACTAAACTTCTTATCAATTGGCAGGACCGTATTGAATTCATTCTTGCTGAAGACGGCAGCATTAAACGTCTAAAATTCAGTGATGAACTCAAAGATGAGAACGACGATATTCCTCGTGAAGATCAAGCTGCTCGCTTTGATGCTGATTTCTCCCTTCTATGTGGTGAGTTCAGTGTTTTCCTTCCAAACCTATTCGAATCGCTAGGCGGGTTAACTCAACCTAACGCTTAATATTTGATATTTGAGGCTTAGGTGTCGATGGCACCTGAGCTTATTTCCTTCAAGCTACTGCTTATCTTCTCTTATCCGTACTCTTCTTAATACCATTGCTATCTTTAGGGCTATCAACCAAACTCATTTTAGCGTAAAATTTGCGCCCCTTTGATATCACTTGGTGGTATCAACCTGACTTGAGATCAGATTAGAGAACGAAGCAATGACTACACAAAAACCATTTGTACCTGAACTATTATCACCGGCAGGAAGCCTTAAAAACATGCGTTACGCATTCGCCTACGGCGCTGATGCAGTATATGCAGGCCAGCCACGTTACAGCCTTCGTGTTCGTAACAACGAGTTCAATCACGAAAACCTACAAATCGGTATCGATGAAGCTCATGCTCAAGGTAAGAAGTTATATGTTGTATGTAACATTCAACCTCACAACTCTAAATTAAAAACATTCATTCGCGATTTAAAGCCTGTTGTTGAGATGGACCCAGATGCTCTGATCATGTCAGATCCAGGTCTTATAATGATGGTTCGTGAAGCTTTCCCAGAAATGCCTATCCACCTTTCTGTACAAGCAAATGCTGTTAACTGGGCGACCGTTAAATTCTGGTCAACTCAAGGTGTTGAGCGTGTAATTTTATCTCGTGAACTATCACTAGAAGAAATCGAAGAAATCCGCGAACACTGTCCAGAAACAGAGCTAGAGATCTTTGTTCACGGCGCACTATGCATGGCTTATTCAGGTCGTTGCCTACTTTCTGGTTACATGAATAAACGAGACCCGAACCAAGGTACTTGCACTAACGCTTGTCGTTGGGAATACAAGACTGAAGCTGCGAAAGAAGACGAAAACGGTCAGATCGTTGAAGCAAATCCAACTGGCGTTGCTATCCAAGAAGTAGAAACTCAAAACCTTGAAGTGCAAAACGAGCGTCCAGACAATACGCTAGGCTTAGGCAAGCCAACTGACGAAGTGGTTCTTCTTTCTGAATCGCATCGCCCAGAAGAGAAAATGGCAGCGTTCGAAGATGAGCATGGTACTTACATCATGAACTCAAAAGACCTTCGTGCAATTCAACACGTTGAGCGCCTAACCAAAATGGGCGTGCATTCGCTTAAAATAGAAGGTCGTACTAAATCTTTCTATTACTGTGCTCGTACTGCTCAGGTTTACCGTAAAGCAATTGATGATGCAGTTGCGGGTAAACCATTTGATGAAAGCCTAATGGGTACGCTAGAGAGCCTTGCTCACCGTGGATACACTGAGGGCTTCTTGCGTCGCCACACTCACGATTCATACCAAAACTACGAGTACGGCTACTCTATTTCTGATACTCAACAGTTTGTTGGTGAGTTCACAGGTAACCGCCGTGGTGATTTAGCGGAAGTAGAAGTAAAGAACAAATTCTTAGTCGGCGATAGTCTTGAGCTAATGACACCTCAAGGTAATATCGTTTTCACTCTTGAAATGATGGAAAACCGCAAATCTCAAGCGGTTGAAGATGCAAAAGGCAATGGACACTTCGTGTTTATCCCAGTACCTAGTGATCTAGACTTAGAATATGGTCTATTGATGCGAAACTTAGGCACAGGTCAAGATACGCGTAACGTTACAGGTAAATAAGATGGCACTTCTAATTCAAGATAGCTGTATCAATTGCGATATGTGCGACCCTGAATGTCCTAATGGTGCAATCACAATGGGAGATGAAATCTATGAGATTGATCCATTGTTATGTACGGAGTGTAAAGGTCACTATGATAAGCCGACCTGTCAATCAGTATGCCCGATATCAAAATGCATCATCACCGACCCTAAAAATATTGAGACCGATGAAGAGCTTCTAGAGAAGTTCGTTATCATACAAGGAATGACATAGTCCTCCCTTTACTCTTTAAGAAGAGCCTGACAAAGTTCAGGCTTTTTTTTCGCCTTCTTAATGTAGTTTGGTTTATCAGCAGGTTGCCCTTTCTTTGGTTTCCAACTTGCAAGTTCTTCACCGCAACCATCACCTTCTGGCGGTTGTGCTTGTTCAATACAGTGTACATCTTCTTCAGAACATTTAAGCCTAATATGCATATGAGAATGATGTCCAAACCATGGTCTCACTTTTCTCAGCCACTCTCTGTCATTTTGGGTTTCAGTTGCACATAACGCTTCTTTTATCACTGGATGGACAAATATTCTAGCCACATCTTCCTTTATCGCAGCACTCTTAACTAAGTCAAAATGATACGGCTTCCAATGACTACTTATTCGGTAATTAGGTATATCTACTACACTCGTCGCTCGTGGATTCTCTAGTTCTTTTTCTGACAGAGGTAGCCTTGTAACTCTGAGCCAAACATCAATATCTAAGCCCGTTTGGTGACTGCTGTGCCCAAAAGAAAATAAGCCCCCCCTAGCCATAGCAATATCAGCGATCAATATTCTAGGCATTCCTTTTTCCTGCAACTCCTTAGCTAAACTTTGAATGAAGGTGATGGTATTAGGGTGGGCGTAGTAACGTTGCCTTTGGGGGCGTATAACTTGGTACCCCTCACCTTGTAAAGGAAGTGTGTCAGCACCAGCAAGGCAACCATTAGCATAACTGCCTATAGATTGAGTGGGTTGTGTAGAGGGTGTGGTAAAGCTTTCCCACGGAGTTGCAAAAGTGAAAGTGCTAATAAGCCAACAGCCCAGAAGTACAGTTATAAAACGCAACACAAGTAACCTTCCTTAATTTTCAACAATTCATCATAGTCTAAAGATGTATCTTAGATTAATTCTCATACAATATTTACCGCAAAACACAAATACAAATTAAGAAATCAGTTGCACACTATAAAACCCCTTCTAAACAACTCACCAAGCATAGAGTGGAATAGCTTTAAACAATCTAAAGGACTAAATAATGAAAAAATTAAGTTTGATTGGGCTTACCCTATTAATGGGATGTAACAGTGATACAGAAAACATCACAATCGAACATTCACCACTCGAAAGTACAAGCTTCATCTATGGTAACTCAGACCTTAGACAATTTGTCAGCGCGACTGCTGGCTATGACTATATTGGGCTAGGTGAAGCTAGTCATCAGGGCTCTAAAGCCTATAGCTATAGAGCACTGATGCTAAAAGCGCTCCATGAAGAAGGTAATCTTAATTTCATAGCATTCGAAGCCGGGTTATATGATGGGTTGGCCGCATGGCAAAACTATCTGGCTGATGAACAAAACTTGCTGGACGCGGTTACAGGACCTGATGCTAATTATATGTTCGGACACTGCTATAGTGCAGAGTTAGCACATTTGTTTAATTATGTAGATCAGTTACCGAAAGACACTACCCCCCTACTACTCATTGGATACGATGCAAGAATCAACAGCGATCCCGGATGCAGTGTCATGTTCGATGAACTAGAAAATTATTTAGTCTTCCAATCTTTATATCAAGAAAGCTTCGCCACCATTAAATCATTATCTCCGATAATGATGTGCCCTTGGTATGCAGACCGAGAATTCACTGTGACTGACCATCATCAGCTAACTTCACTTCTATCTGAATTAATCTCCACCCTTACGACTCAGAAAGAACTTGAAATGATTCCAGGTTATGATCCGACATCACCTAGAGAATTTAGAAATTACGCATCATTTTGGTTACAAGTAGCGAAAAGCTTATCAGCTCATAGCTACTTCCAAATAAACGGATTAGAAGATGCTTTTACTGATAATCAATCAGCTGAAAACATTCGCTGGTTAAGGGAGGAGTGGTTCAACCTGCCAGATAGCGGGCAAACAGCCATATGGGCTCACAACATCCACGCCATACCTATCCACGCTTCAGTAACAGATGCCATTCATAAACGGTATCCTGATAAATCAACTTATAACGTGATACAACTGACTTACCGAGGGCGTTTAGCCGCTTACACCCCAGATAGTTCGCAGTGGGCAGTTAATACCGTGCCTTATTATTCAGAAGCAAGGACCGTTAACCATTCACTATTCAGTTTAGGTTTTCCTGATACTTTCATTGATTTTAAATCTCAATCAACATCAACAGCTTTATTTAATCAGCCTCAAACGGTTCGCTTCGCAGGTGGTAGCCTACCAGGCTATACTCCGACATCAATTGCTGATGGGATTTCATTTACCCCACGAGAGGTTCCTGCTGTTGCTCGATAACGAGAGCAAGAGCGGTAATTGGTGTCATATTCTTATTTGATATGAACTGAAACATACCTTGCCACTGTTCTTAAACTTTTCCGAAATGTATCGGCTAATTTTTCGGGAAGGGAACTGGTACAAAGTGATGTTCTGTTATTATTGAGAAGAGCAAACATAGATTGATAGATGCAAAAAAGCCTCAGCATTTCTGCTGAGGCTTTAAATATGGCAGGGGTGGAGAGATTCGAACTCCCAACACGCGGATTTGGAATCCGCTGCTCTGCCAATTGGAGCTACACCCCTATTTCAGTTTTAAAGAGCTGAAACTCTGAAATAAGTGGCGGAGTGGACGGGACTCGAACCCGCGACCCCCGGCGTGACAGGCCGGTATTCTAACCAACTGAACTACCACTCCGCAGTGGTCAACTCACTAAGTGAGC
>NZ_VTXD01000046.1 GCF_013114625.1 Vibrio sp. 99-70-13A1 | reverse complement strand
GCATTGTGGACCCACCTGATCCCATGCCGAACTCAGAAGTGAAACACAATAGCGCCGATGGTAGTGTGGGGTTTCCCCATGTGAGAGTAGGACATCGCCAGGCTCCAAATTTATCTTCACTTTAAAAAGTGAATACAAAAGTTTTCAGAATCGTCTTTAAACGGCTCCTGAATTGCTGATATAGCTCAGCCCGGTAGAGCGCACCCTTGGTAAGGGTGAGGTCCCCAGTTCGAGTCTGGGTATCAGCACCAGTATTTAGTTGATTTGATTAATCAAGTTAACAACAGAATTTGTTTGACGACCATAGCATTGTGGACCCACCTGATTCCATGCCGAACTCAGAAGTGAAACACAATAGCGCCGATGGTAGTGTGGGGTTTCCCCATGTGAGAGTAGGACATCGTCAGGCTCAAATTGCTTTAAGCTGAATAGACACTGCGGAGTGGTAGTTCAGTTGGTTAGAATACCGGCCTGTCACGCCGGGGGTCGCGGGTTCGAGTCCCGTCCACTCCGCCACTTATTAAAAAGCCCTGCTAGAAATAGCAGGGCTTTTTTGCATGTTTTAGTTTATCTTTCTATAGATTCTCATAGGTTTAATACTCTCCTGGAGGCATTTCAGGTAGTGTTTCTACCTATTTTCTAGTGACAAGTATTTTTCTTAATCGTCTATTTAGATGTGTTGAGCTTACTTCACTTTAAAGCTGGAGAATCAAGTCTAGGCATCAGAGTATATTCATCTTTATTTAATTCATCGGTCCTGCACTAGCCAATAAGCCCAACTTTTCGCAGGTTAGCAGTACTCTAGAATTCCATAGTTTGGTTGTATAAGCTTTTTTGATGTATTGCACCTCCTCATTCTACAATTCCTTTAGCAGCTTTAATTGCGCTTTATGCGTCACTGTAGAGCCTATCAAGTGTGATATTTGGTGTTGAAGGGCTAGCTGATAGTATCATACCGGAAGATCATCCAGACTAACTGTTGAGAAAAAAGCACCTTAAAGAATACGTCACTTCAAACGCGAGAAAACCTGAAGGTGGGCGCTTGCAAGGAAGTGATATCGTACACTCATCTTTGATTAATTTGACGTTTCTTACCAGCTACTCGGTGTATACCGCTTATGGCATGAATTTAACTTGAGCTGGATGACTACACGTTCTAAAGCACCCAAAACAATCAAAAGAAACCCAAGAATCTTTTAAAAAATCCCCCAATAGACACGATCCTTAAGACCCCTGGATATATCTACTTACAAGTAGTGCTTGTTTGGTTTTAAGAAGAAGCGAAATTTGGTCAACGCAATACCACAACGAAGATTTTAGCTGAAAAACGAACTCGGTCTAGAGCCATTCAACAGCAACTATTTGAGCTCGCTTATTTGCTTGTACCATTACGGATGAAGCTGAAGCGATGGTTTCTCCGCTAAGTAACATGGAAGCAGTGACGAAGCACCTTGAGTTGATCTCAACGGCGACACCTGCTGGTAAGCATTCTGTGATTTATGGATCAAGCTACCTGGTATCAAGCACACTTAGTCAATTACTTTAAGAACATCACGATAATCTATATCCCGCCATATTCACCAGAATTCAACTCGATAGAGCAAGTTTGGTAATGGCTTTGCGAGTAGGTGTTTTGTAAACTATATCGATATAGTGAACTCAGTGTGCATGATTGGAATCGCTTTTGTGAAGATAAACGCAGAGTCTAATCTCTCAGCTTTGGTGATTGGACTCGATTAATAGGTTAATTAATGGAATTGGTATTGCTTGAGATAATAGAAATGCAGTGATCTTTGAGTTTAATGGAGATGTTAGTATAAAACTTGGGTTTTGAAATGCAAAAAGACCGCATCAACGATGCGGCCTTTTTTAATTGGCTCCCCTTGCAAGACTTGAACTTGCGACATACGGATTAACAGTCCGCCGTTCTACCAACTGAACTAAAGGGGAATTGATGGTTTAGCCTCTAATCAAGAGAATGGTGCCGACTACCGGAGTCGAACTGGTGACCTACTGATTACAAGTCAGTTGCTCTACCTACTGAGCTAAGTCGGCATCATAAATCAAAAAGCTAATGCTTAATGATGAACTTGGCTCCCCTTGCAAGACTTGAACTTGCGACATACGGATTAACAGTCCGCCGTTCTACCAACTGAACTAAAGGGGAATTATTCTTAAAGCTTAAAAGAAATGGTGCCGACTACCGGAGTCGAACTGGTGACCTACTGATTACAAGTCAGTTGCTCTACCTACTGAGCTAAGTCGGCACGTAATATTTCTTTGTGCTTTACTGTTGTTGTCTAGGACACCAACAAATAAATTGTGGTGCCCGGAGGCGGAATCGAACCACCGACACGAGGATTTTCAATCCTCTGCTCTACCGACTGAGCTATCCGGGCGACGAGGTGTATTAAACGCGTTTTCGGCTTTCTGGTCAACTTTAAATTGCAAAAAAAGTATCGTTTGATGTTTTTCTATACTTAATGGGGTGTTTTTATTCATTTTGTATAGAAAAGCGTTAGTCAGTATGACCCAATAAAATCAATGTCTGCGATTAACTTAGTGAAAACGACGAAGATATAAAAAAAGCACCTATGGAAATGTGTTACTTTTCTTTTAAAGCCGATGGCATCTTGAAGATCGAGTCTTGCTCCTAAATATATGTTTATCTAAATTCAAATGAACTTGTAATACCTTAGGGGCTTATTAGCTGAAACATCAAATGGGGTTTGCCTCCTATCTAATGCAATCCCTTTATAAAGTTGCTTGGATCGCTTCAATACGACGCCTTTCTTGCTCTATTCGGATATCTTTACCTTTAAATCCGTCGTCAATAATACTTTTCACTTGTACTGCTAAAGCTGCTTGATACGCAATTTCGAAGCGTCTTTTTTGTGGGTATGACTCTTTTTCTAGCCCCTTTCTTCCTGCATGATCAGCTTGGCAGCATAGAAGGATATCGTTCAGCCGTTCGGGCTTTCTCCATACATCTAATTTATTCAGCACTTTAAGGAAAGTAGCTGGTTTTAGTTCTCCTGCTCTATGGATGTTCGAGTGCTGCTCGCAAACAAGCAGAGCGAGATCTTTGAACTCGTTTGGAATACGGATTCTTTCACAAAGTTGTTTAATGATTTTCAGGCCTGTGTGGCAATGCATTTTATGGCTAGGCCATTCAGATTCGGGGGTAACCCCTTTACCTAAGTCGTGAACCTGGGCTGCAAACCTGACTGGTAATGATGGGCTTAAGATCGCAGCTTGTTGAGCCACCATTAATGTATGGATTCCAGTATCGATTTCAGGGTGCCATTTTTCTGGTTGAGGAACTCCAAATAATGCATCTAGCTCAGGTAAAACAATTTTAAGAGCTTCGCATTCCCTCAAGGTAGAAATGAAAATTTCTGGGTGAGGCGAACTTAATGATTTATGCCATTCTTGCCAAACACGCTCAGGGGTTAAATGCGCAAGCTCTCCTGAGTCAGCTATAGCTTTCATGAGGGATAATGTTTCTTTAGCAACGGTAAAGCCCAAATGATGTAGCTTAGCCGCGAATCGAGCAACGCGGAGTACTCTTAGAGGGTCTTCAATGAATGCATCTGATACATGCCTGAGAACTCTGTCTTTGAGGTCTTGCTGTCCATTGTAAGGGTCATAGATGACTCCATTTTCATCCTGAGCTATCGCATTGATTGTTAAATCTCTACGCATGAGGTCTTCTTCTAAGCTTACATCAGGGGCGAAATGACATTCGAACCCGGTGTAACCTGTGCCTGACTTTCGCTCGGTACGCGCTAATGCATGCTCTTGTTTAGTTTTGGGGTGTAAGAATACAGGAAAGTCTTTTCCAACCGCTGTGAAACCTAATGATTCCATTTCTTTCGGTGTGCTGCCTACTACAACCCAGTCTTGATCCTTACATTCAATACTAAGAAGTTTATCGCGAACGGCACCACCCACGAGGTACCTTTGTAATGGCTTATTTTTTTGCACGTTGTCTTTAATTTGCAAGCTAACACCTCGAAATTTTTATCACTGCTGGACTTTATCGTGCGCAGTGGTACTTTGCCATAATCGTAATTATAGGGCTGCACATGTATAAGGAATATTTTGGCTTCGTAGAGATGCCATTTTCGATTGTACCAAATTCTCGCTATCTGTTTCTGAGTCAACGCCATCAAGAGGCGATGCAAAATTTACAGGCAGGTTTAGGGGAAGGTGGAGGCTTTGCCATGCTTACTGGCGAAGTAGGGACCGGTAAGACGACTGTAGCGAAAGCAATGCTAACAGGGTTGGATGAAGATACTTGTGCAGGGCTAATTTTAAACCCGACTTTTTCTAACACTGACTTGCTAGAAGCTATTTGTGATGAGTTTGACGTTTTATATCCAGAACAAGCATCACTGAAACAGCTTAGCCAGGCTATACACCAGTTTCTACTCGATAATCATGCTCAAGATATTCAGACCCTTCTTGTTATTGATGAAGCGCAGCATCTTGCTGCGGATGTCTTAGAACAGTTGCGGTTGCTTACTAACTTAGAAACAGACCATAGAAAGCTATTGAAAGTTCTCTTAGTGGGTCAGCCTGAATTACAACAGCATTTACAAACCACTCAGTTACGCCAACTAGCCCAACGAATTACTGGTCGTTATCATTTGTTGCCTCTCAATGTTGAAGAAACAGGTAAATATATAGCTTTCCGTCTCGAAATGGCGGGCGGTAGCGACATGCTTTTTACGAATTCGTCAATAAAGATCATTGCCCTGCATACTCATGGTATCCCGCGTCTGATTAATTTGGTTTGCGATAAAGCATTACAGTTAAGCTTTCATGCAGGTGAGGCTTCATCGGGACGAAATCGGTCTATTCCTAACAATACGGTTCAACGTGCTTGTCAGCAGGTTATGTCATTCCAAGCTGAGGTTTATCATTCTCCACAAGTAACCCGTACATATGGACTTCCTAAATGGGTGAATCAAATAGCTGCAGCTTTATGTGGTTTAGGATTAGCTTATGGAGCGTATATTTATAGCCCCCAGTATTTTGAAAAGCTCCCTTTCAACCAAGCCGAAATAGCTGATGTGCCGGAAGTCGAAATTGCTGCTAGATCTGTAATAGCGGTACAAAAAGATAATGGTATACCTGACGATGTTAAAGAGGCTTTAAGTGCTGGAAAGCAGCGCTCTATAGCGATACAGAGCTTATATAGGTTGTGGGGATACAAATCTTCAGTACGAGATGGACTCTGCCTAAGTGAGCCACAGAGTGAGTTTACTTGTCATCAGCAGAAAGCGACGTTAAGTGAGTTAATCAACGCGAACGTCCCTGTCGTGCTAAATCTTGAACTCAACCAAAACCCTCTATTTGGTGTACTTTACAGCGCATCATCAGATTCAGTTGAACTACTCATTCGCGATCAACTGGTACAACTGCCTATAGATGTTCTCAATGAATTATGGCGTGGAGACTATGTGGCTATTTGGAAGCAGCCTTTAAGGCAAACTCTAAAATATGGTTACCAAGGAGAGGCAGTCACAATGTTGGACTTATTGCTCTCAGAGGCTCTAGGTGAAGATGTATCGGGCGGTGATGTGTTTGATGAAGAATTAAAGTCTAAGGTTGCAGCTTTTCAGAGCTGGCAAGGTATGACGGTTGACGGAATTGCAGGTAGCCGAACTTTAGCTCGGTTACAAAAACTGACTCAATTAGACGCCCCAGTGTTGGCTACTAACCCTGGAGAACCTAAGTAATGTCTCAGATTATGGATGCGTTAAAGCAATCAGAATTACAAAAACCAGGGCTTCAGCAATCAACTTTCTATTCAACTGGTGAGCAAGTGAATCAGTTTGGTGCTTCTTCAATTCAGTCTAATAAAAAATCATCCGTGCTTTTGCTATGTTCGTTAATCGTAGTGCCTTCTTTATTCGTTGTTGGAGCGCTGTATTATCAATGGCAAGAAGATAGAGTTCAGACGATGGAAGTTGAGGTAGGAGAGCCTCAATTACAACAGATGAGTGTTGAGCCTGCCGTTGCCTCTTTATTTTCGGTTCGTCCTGCAATGTTATCTAAGGATCTGAAACCATTGATTCGTCAAATTGAATACTCAGAAGCGAGTCTTGTATCCAGAGCGACAACTAAGCGGGATGACAATAATTTACAGGAAAGCTCTCAAGTAATGGTTCAAGTTGAACCTCAAAGAGTATTTGAAACAGAGCAGCAGCAAGTAATTCATAGTTCTAAACCCATACTTATTGAGCCAAGTGAACCTGAGTTAGATTTAGGGGATATCGACTTAACCGAGTTTTCGCCTGAATTAGCGCTGACTATTGAATCTATTTTACAAGACTCAACGAATAACAGTGATGTGCTCAATCGCCAAGGTAATGGAAATGCAGAAAGTGGTGCGATTGATCTTGAGTCAAATACTCACCTTTTCTCTGGCTCCTTACCTAAATTGAATCTACAAACCCACATGTATTCAAGTAACCAAGCAAAGCGCTGGGTGAAGATAAATGGTCAAGATAGATATTTAGGTGACTGGATCACTAATGGTGTTCAATTAATCGAAATAAAACCTCAATCAATTATTGTCGAGTTTCAGGATGAGCTCATTGAAGTTCCAGCCTTGTATGAGTGGCAGGGATAGAGTTTTGGATATGGCTCGTGAGACCGTCTTAAGATAGCTACAGACTAGAGATATATTTTACGTATAGAAAAGGGGCACATATCAATGTGCCCCTTTTGCTTATTCTGTGCCTGTTACTTGATTTATTAACTCAATTCTAGCTTAGGTTGGTTAGCGTTTAAGACCAGCCGTTTGGTGACTTCTTACGGCGTGGAATGATATGTGGTAACAGCAGACCAAACAGAAGACCAATACCCGCTACACCACCGCCATACATAAAGTATTTAAGCAACAAATCATCTTTTTGAGTGTCGATTTTCGCGCGCAATTCGCGGTTCTCAGTTTGAGATGAAGTAAGCTGTTGGCTAATCTCACTGTAGTTTTGCTCAAGCTCTGAGATTTGCTTGTTACGTGAATCGAGTGAACTTGCTAAACCTGCTTTTTCGCTATCAGCACTCTGACGAGCATTTGCTAGTTTTGCTTTCACATCCGCTAACTCTTTTTCAATTCTAGGTAAGCGTAATACCATGCTTTCTTGACGGCTAACAAACTTACTTTCAACCCAACCTTTACGGCCTCGGTTATCAAGAACCTCACTGTATCCAGTTTTTTTGTTCGCTTGCAGTAGCTTAATTTTCTCTCCAGCATCAATACTACCGATAATACGATAAGTATTGTTTGGCCCAGAGTGCATGTAAGTAAAAAGTTTGTCAGCGATATAACGATCTTGAGCGAATGCAGCTGGAGCTGCAAGCATTGTAAACAAAACCATGCAAATCAGTTTTTTCACAGTAATTCCCTTAACAATTCTAATTTGGGTAGGCGTGAGTCAGCCTTAATTATCAAATAGTATTTAGTTTTTTTGGCTCGTGCAACAAAGAAGGGAGGCTAAGCCTCCCTTTCTGTGCGTTTGAGTCAATAATGACATTGTATTTACATACAAATATCTAGACTCACATGTCTCTGACTTAATTCTTGATTATAAGCTCATAAATAAAGCTTGAATAACGTAGAAGAATACAACCGCTAGTAGAGCACCAGCCGGTAACGTCACAATCCATGAAGCAACAATATTACGAACAACACCTAAGTTAAGGGCTGCAATGCCTCGAGCAAAGCCCACACCCAAAACAGCACCAACTAGTGTTTGTGTTGTCGAGATTGGAAGACCAGTACCAGATGCTAATACTACTGTACAAGCTGTTGCCAGTTGAGCTGCAAAGCCTCGGCTTGGTGTCAGTTCTGTAATACCAGTACCAACTGTTGCCATAACTTTATGACCCATAGTGGCAAGACCAACAACGATACCAATACCACCAAGAGGAAGAATCCACCAAGCAATTGAGGTTTTACCTGTAATTTCACCCATGTGCTCAACTGTTGATACAACCGCTGAAAGTGGACCAATCGCGTTTGCTACATCATTTGAACCGTGAGCGAAAGCCATTGCACAAGCTGTGATAACCATAAGTACAGAGAAGATGCCTTCTACGCCAGCAAAGCCATGATCTTCTTCGCGGTTAGCAAACTTCTTCTGGATGTATAGGTAACCACCTAACATGATTAGACCAGAGAAACCTGCAGACCATAACCAAGCTTCAGTATTGCTTAGGTGAAGACCAACGTGCTTAAGACCTTTCTTGATCGTTACAAGTGCAATTACCATCGTGGTAATGAACATGTACACAGGAACAAAACGCTTAGCATTAAACAGAGGATTCTCTGTATCGAAAATTAATCGTTGAGCACTCACAAATATCACATAGGCGAAGAAGCCGGAAATAAGTGGTGTAACAATCCAACTACCTACAATACCTTGAACGCTATTCCAATCTACTGCTTCAGTACCAACAGACACACAAGCAAAACCGATGATTGCACCGATAATAGAGTGTGTCGTCGACACTGGCCAGCCCATGTAAGACGCAAGCAGTAGCCATGTACCTGCCGCTAATAGCGCAGACATCATGCCATATACAAGCACATCAGGTTGGTGAGCAAATAGAGATGTTTCGATAACACCTTTACGGATCGTGTCAGTTACTTCGCCACCCGCAAGGTATGCACCTGCGAATTCAAAGATCATTGCGATAATGATCGCTTGTTTAACGGTTAAAGCTTTAGAGCCTACTGAAGTGCCCATTGCGTTCGCAACGTCATTTGCACCAATACCAATAGCCATCAAGAAACCGAAAGCTGCTGCAACAATAATCAGGACAGTGCCGTAATTAGCAAGGATATCCATCGTAATACCTAGTTGTTTGATAACAAGCGGAACAAATTTAGACGCAAAAAACCGCTCAGCGAGAGAAATACTCAGCGCATAAGTGGTTTGGTTAAAAAGTGCTCTTCGTTATATAGTTAACGTATGATTTAAGATCGAGAAAGCATTACTTCAAGACGAGCACCAACGCGCTGTGCTTGATCTGCAATACCACCAATCCATTCAAGAATTTTGTATAAGAACATGATGTCGACAGGATTTAGATCGCATTCAATCGCCATTAATTGTTGGCGTAGTTCGATCTGCATTGCATCGGTATCATCTTCGATTACATCTAATTGATGAATCATTTCAGCAACGAGTGTTACTTCACGACCTTTAAAGCCCGTTTCAAGTAATTCGTCTAGTTCATTAATTACGTTTTGTGCTTGGTTCGCTGCATCTAGGCAACGTTTAACGTAAGCAATGAAGTTCTCTTGCATTGGAGCAGGAATGACAAGTTGACGACCATATACACGGCCAGCAATGTCTTTCGCTAGGTTTGCAAGTTTGTCTTGCTGAGTTAAAAGCTCCAGCATATCGGTGCGATCAACCGGCATAAACAAACCGCGAGGAAGTTTAAGGCGAATTTCACGTTTTAGTACGTCTGCTTCTTTCTCTAAGTGAGAAATCTGAGCACGAATTTCAGATGCTTTTTCCCAGTCACCCTTTGAAGAAACTTCAAAGAAATTGACTAAATGTGAACAACATTCATTCACGCAAACCACGTGACGCTGCAAAGGCTTAATTGGGGACTTTGCAAATAACCCCATAATTGTATTTACTGGCATGGTCATCCAACCTAATAAATAATAACCTAAAAAACATACACCATTTTCGTGGTGAAATGTTAAGCGATGGCTACAAAGTCGCGCATGTTAACCCAATCAATCTCTCATTAAAACTGTTTTAGATCATCATTATCGCGATATTTCTTTCTTGCCCGGATTCTAAATAGGCAATATCCTATTCTTATCTTTATAGAAAGGCATAACTATGGAAACCGAGATAGAGCTTAAGTTTTTTGTTTCTCCTGATTTTTCAGAGACTTTGCGCAATAAAATTGCTGAAACTAAAGTCCTTCAGCACAGTTGTCGTGAATTAGGTAACATCTACTTTGACACCCCTGATAACTGGCTACGTAAGCACGATACTGGCTTACGAATTCGACGTTTTGATGACGTATTTGTACAAACCGTAAAAACGGCGGGTCGAGTTGTCGCTGGTCTACATCAAAGACCTGAATATAATGCCGAGCATAACAGTAATGAACCTGATTTATCGTTACATCCTGCCGACATTTGGCCTGAAGGAAAAGATATTGAAACGGTTCAATCTGAACTATTCCCTCTTTTTTCAACTAACTTTACGCGTGAACAATGGTTAGTAGGTATGCCTGATGGCAGTCAAATTGAAGTTGCTTTTGATCAAGGCTTCGTTGTTTCTGGTGATAAACAAGATCCTATTTGTGAAGTCGAGCTTGAACTTAAATCCGGTCAAGCTGACGCCTTATTTACTCTATCTCGTCAGTTTTGTGAACATGGCGGCATGCGCTTAGGTAACCTTAGCAAAGCTGCAAAAGGTTATCGCCTTGCCCAAGGTTATGCTGGGGATGAAGTTAAAGAACTGACATTGGTGAATACCGATAAAACTGACACCGTTGAATCGTGCTTTATTCAGTCTTTAGAGCATGCTTTATCTCACTGGCATACTCACGAACAGATTTTCACTGAGCGTCAATCGATTGAAGCCTTACATGAAATCAGTCATGCCATCAGCTTTATTCGCCAAACATTCACTATTTATGGTGGCATAGTCCCACGTCGTGCCAGTGCTATTTTACGTCAAGAACTAAAATGGCTAGAGCAAGAGCTAAATTGGTTAAAAACGTACGATTACCTTGAAGACTTGCTTGAAGACAAAGGGCACGTTCTTCGTAAGCTTGATGCTCGCAAGTTCCTGGTTTCGGAACTTAAAGAGATGCAGCAACAGCTTCCTGAACGTGAAGAGTTACTGACATTATTAAGTTCAGCGCGTTACACAGGGCTATTATTGGATCTGAGTCGTTGGATTTTATCTAGAGGGTGGCAGCCTTTCTTAGATGAAAAAGCACGTGAGCAAATGGCTCGAGGCATTGAATGGTTCTCTGTGAAACAATTAGATAGAACTTGGGCAGAGCTCATGGAAGCTTTCCCACCTGAAAGAGTCATGTCTAGCCAAACATACATAGAGCAACAATACCGCTTAATGAGAAACTTATATTCAGGTGTAGGTTTTGCTAGCCTTTATGATGATGAAGAGCGTAATAGCTTCCGACTACCTTGGGCTGACATGATCCAAGGTATCGATGACTTATTAATGTTAAGAACGCTTTCACCTCTTATTGAAAAGCTTGAAGGTGATGAGAAGGATCAATTAGAGCGTTGGCTAGCTCGTCAAGAAGTATCGATATTGCATGCCATGGAACAAACTCGTCAAATTAGCGTTGAAGTTGAGCCATATTGGCAAGACTAAATTGTTGATAAAATCAGTGGTCGAGATAGAAGAATAGGGCGAAAGCCCTATTTTTTTATCTGTTTTTCGAGCTGCTCCAAGCGTTCTAATATCGCTTGTTGCTGCTTGATGATCAGTTCTATATTTTTATCTTTAGTCTCTGCTTGTATGTTTTGCTGTCTATTGGGGGAAGTGATAAGCGAAGTGATCAACCCTGAGATCATACCAAATACACCAACGCCACAAATGATTACAATTGAAGCGATCAATTTTCCTGAACTTGTGACGGGATAATGATCCCCGTATCCCACGGTTGATATAGTAACAAATGCCCACCATAAGGCATCTTGACCTGTCGTGATATTGGCTCCTGGGTCTTTCTGTTCAAGCAATAAAATGCTTCCGGCACCTATGGTAAGCAGTATGACAAGTAGCAGAAGAATAGAAGCTAACGTCGTTTCTTTCTTATTGTTTAACAAGTTTCTAAAAACTCGGTTTCCAGACCTTAAAATTAGAATTACTCTTAAAATCTGGAAGATTCGGGCAAAGCGAAGGGGTTCTATTAGCGGTAAGCTCGCTATGAAATCGATCCAATGAACTTTTAGAAACTGCACTTTGTCATTTGCCCTAAAGAGATCAATGGTGAGCTGTAGGATAAAAATACTACAGATAATAAAGTCGAGGCCGATAAGTATTTGTCGAGTCTCATGATCGATTGGGGCAAACAACAAGCTAGAGATCACAAATAACGCTATGAAAGAGAGTATAAGTGACAATAAGCTCATCGGCTTTGTTGTGTCTTTGGTAGTATTTAACATTCTTATGAAGCTCGAAATAAATAGCGCATGACTATAATTTTGTACAGTGTGCTTGCGACTAACGCAAAGACTTTAATATATAAGACTTAGTGGAGAAGTGACAATGACAAAACTGGCCTTTAAGCCTTGGGAAAGGATTATCTCGGATACTCGCCTTGTTCCGAAAATGATCGTATTGATGGTGTTTAGTACGGTTTTGATCATTGCTAAGCAATTGTGGGATGCAAGTACATTCTACGATGCGCTTCTTGCTGCTACAAATAGCGCTCAAGTTGCTCAAGAACATTATGAAACCTACCTGGTTCAGGTTGCATGGCAAACTGCAATTATGATTGCTGTATTTATCGTGCTGCTGATGGGGGCCGCTAACGTGATGTTGCGCCAAACTCAGTACTTAAGCGCAGCAATTAAAGTCATGGCAAGTAAAGACCTTTCTGTTCCAATTGAAATGGATTGTAAAGATGAATATGGCGACGTTGCTCGTGAGTTAGAAAAAACTCGAGTACAGCTGCATGACATGATCAAAACTCAGCTTAGCTCTTCAGATGAATTATCAGCGCTGACGGAAGTAATGACAATCAGCATGTCTGAAACGAAAGACTCGGCACAAGAAGAATTCAATGAAATTGATCAACTTGCGACTGCAATGAGCGAAATGACTTCAACTGTTCAAACCGTCGCAGATCATGCTCAAAATGCTTCAGCATTAACAGAGCAAGCTTCAGTACAGGCAGTTACTGGTCAAAAATTCGTACAAGGCACAGTGACGAAGATGAGTGAACTATCGACCGATATTTCAGCGTCAGCAGGTGCCGTGAACCAAGTAGAAGAACGTGTAGAATCTATCGGAAGTGTCGTGGGTACTATCCAAGGCATTTCAGAACAAACTAACCTACTAGCACTGAATGCTGCCATTGAGGCGGCGCGAGCAGGTGAAGCTGGTCGTGGTTTTGCTGTAGTAGCCGATGAAGTACGTAATCTTGCTCAACGTACGCAACAAGCAACCGTTGAAATTCAAGAAATGATCACTCACTTACAAAACAGTGCGAACTCAGCGGTAGAGCTGATGGAGAAAAGTGTAGTTGAAGCGGCAGATGGTGTAGAGCTAGTAACCAATGCCGGCTCTGAGCTAGATGGCATTGTTGAACAAGTTAATCAAATTAATGACATGAACTTCCAAATTGCAACGGCTGCTGGTCAACAAAGCAGTGTCGCAGAAGAAATGAGTGTTAACCTAACTAACGTAAGAGAGTTGGTTGAAGCGTCTGTAACCGTAGTCAGTGAGCTGCTTGAAACCTCTGAAATAATGCAAACCAATGCTGAAGAGTTGGATGGGAAAATCAAACAATTCAAAGTGTAATTAGATGTCACTGCATCTTTAGATGTGCAGATATTTAGAATAGATAAATTAAAACGCCTACATTGCTGATGTGGGCGTTTTTTATTGGCTGAAGTTTGATGCAAACAAAGATGAGTTTGATACAAATCGCAAAGAGTTTGCTATAAATAAACTCGCTCGGAAGAAAGCAACAGTAACCCTAAACCAACAAAGTTTAGGTAAAGTCAGTCAGTGATCGGTTTAATACAAGGAAGACTCATGCAATTACCTTCTCCACTCGTACCTCATGCCCAGTCCGCATTAGATAGCTTATATGATCATCAAAAAGAACATATTGAACAATGGTCACCAGAGCGACTTGATGAGCTGACTTATGTTTTAGGCTTGAGTTCATTTATTGGTGATTGTTTACAGCGAGATGAAGAACTTTGTCAGCAGTTGCCAGCGATGCTGGATTCCTCAACTCGTGGGAATGAAAGATCAGCTCAGTACCGAGTAAAACTAGCGGGTTTACTGTCTGAATGCCGCGATGAAATGAGTGGACAACGAGTTTTACGTCAATTCCGAAACCGAGAGATGACCTATATTGCATGGCGAGATTTTACAGCGTCATGGAATTTAGAGCAGAGCTTAGCTCATCTATCGATGCTTGCTGAAGCTATGATCTTTGAAACTTATCAATGGCAATATGATATTTGCTGTCAAGAGTGGGGAACACCATGTAATAGCGAAGGTGAGCCGCAGCCTATGCTTATTATTGGTATGGGAAAACTGGGTGGTGGTGAGCTGAATTTCTCATCCGATATTGACTTGATTTTTACCTACCCTGAAAACGGAGAAACACAGGGTGCGAGACGCAGCATTGCAAATGCACAGTTCTTTACTCGATTAGGGCAAAGGGTCATTAAGGCGCTTGATCAGCATACCTTTGATGGCTTTTGTTATCGTGTAGATATGCGCTTAAGACCGTTTGGTGAAAGTGGTCCCCTTGTGATGAGCTATGCCGCACTTGAAGATTACTACCAAGAGCAAGGTCGTGATTGGGAGCGCTATGCAATGGTTAAAGCCCGAGTGATGGGCAGTGAAATGTACCCTGAATATCAAGAGCTGCGCCAAATGCTACGCCCGTTTGTATTCCGCCGTTACATTGATTTTAGTGCCATTCAATCTTTGCGACGCATGAAATCAATGATCAGCAGTGAAGTCCGTCGCCGTGGTCTATCGAACAATATTAAGCTTGGTCCAGGTGGAATCCGAGAAGTTGAATTTATCGCTCAGGTATTTCAACTTATTCGCGGTGGGCGAGAGCCTAGCTTGCGAGGTCGTGGTTTACTTGAGACGTTATCCGCCATCGAAACGCTTGGCTTATTAGAAACAAAAGAAGTAGAGCATTTGAGTTCGGCATATTTATTTCTAAGACGTCTTGAAAACCTATTACAAGCGATGGGTGATAAACAGACTCAAACTTTACCTGATGGTGAGCAAGAACAGCTTCAATTAGCCGTTGCAATGAAATTTTCAGATTGGGATGGCTTAGTCGAAGAAACGCGAAACCACATGGCTAAAGTGCATATTGTTTTTGAGGATCTTATTGGTGTTGAAGAGGAAGACGCTAATCCAATTGCGAGCCACTTCTCTGAACTTTGGGACATGGCACATAAGCCAGACGTTATTGAGCATGTGCTGGAAAATGATATTGCAGTCGTTAACCCACCAGAAGCCGCGAAAACGATCATCCAATTTAAAGCTGATCTTGCTAAGAAAACGTTAGGTCCACGCGGACGAGAAGTTCTAAATCGATTAATGCCAAAAGTCTTCCAAGCTTTATATACCGCCAAGGATGCCGAGTTTGGTCTATCAAGAGTTCTGCATTTATTGCATCGTATTGTTACGCGTACAACGTATTTAGAATTACTTGATGAGCACCCAGCAGCGTTAACTCAGCTAGTTCGGTTATGTACTGCAAGCCCAATGATTTCAGAGCAGCTAGGGCGATACCCTATTCTGCTTGATGAGTTGATCGATCCTC
The DNA here is from genome assembly GCF_013114625.1 of Vibrio sp. 99-70-13A1. Classification (GTDB taxonomy): domain Bacteria; phylum Pseudomonadota; class Gammaproteobacteria; order Enterobacterales; family Vibrionaceae; genus Vibrio. The sequence goes on along the minus strand of NZ_VTXD01000046.1, from coordinate 16,934 downwards.
AACAGCTCTATAATCCCGTTCCATTGGAGTCTTACAAAACTGAGTTACGTGATTATCTTGCTCGTATTCCAGAAGATGATATGGAACAGCAAATGGAAGGGCTTCGTCAATTCAAGCAAACTTGTATCTTACGTATTGCTGCGGCTGACATTGCTGGAGTTCTACCTGTGATGAAGGTAAGTGATCATTTAACTTATTTAGCGGAAGCCATTGTGGAAGCTGGGATCAATCAAGCTTGGCTACAAGTTGCTGCTAAATTCGGAGAACCAACTCATATCAAAGATCGAGAGGGGCGAGGTTTTGCTGTCGTCGGTTATGGAAAAGTAGGCGGCTGGGAATTAGGGTACAACTCTGATCTTGATATTGTTTTCATGCATGATTGCCCTGTGAATGTTTACACTGACGGCAAAAAAGAGATTGATGGTCGACAGTTTTACTTGAGACTTGCACAGCGCATCATTCATATCTTTTCCACTCGAACTGCTTCAGGAATCTTATATGAGATTGATACTCGGCTGCGTCCTTCTGGCGTGTCGGGTTTACTGGTTAGCCCAACGGATGCTTTTGATGAGTATCAACATAATGATGCGTGGACTTGGGAGCACCAAGCGCTAACTCGTGCTCGAATGATTTATGGTGATGGGCAGCTTGCTGAAGCGTTTAATAAAACACGACATGAAGTGTTGTGCCTTGAGCGAGATGGAGACAAACTTAAGAAAGATGTCGTAGATATGCGTGAGAAAATGCGCGGGCATTTAGGTGGAAAGAAATCAGACCGGTTTATGCTTAAGCAAGATGCTGGTGGTATTACGGATGTGGAGTTTTTAGCTCAATATTTAGTGCTGCGTTATAGCCATGAGAAACCTAAATTAACTCGTTGGTGTGACAATGTTCGTGTCTTTGAAAGCATGTTATCTCAAGGCATTATGGAAGAGGCTCAGGGCTTAGCACTAACCAATGCGTACACTACTTTGAGAGATGAAATCCACCATCGGAATTTACTTAACTTAGATGCCGATGTCGCGATAGATAAATTCCCACAAGAAAGGGAAGCGGTGAAACAAGCATGGCAAGAATGGATGGTTGATTAACCCTATTTTTATCAAATTTTTCTATGGTTTAGCCGCTGTAATCAGTGTGCTAAACTCTATCCAGATATGATTTTTGGAGATCCACAATGAAACCAATTCTACCTGACTACAGCCAATCAGGCGTTCTAATTGTCGGTGATGTAATGCTAGACCGCTATTGGTATGGTCCAACAGGGCGCATTTCACCAGAAGCGCCGGTACCTGTTGTAAAAGTAGAAAATAACGAAGAGCGGCCTGGCGGTGCGGCTAACGTAGCAATGAATATTGCTTCGCTGGGTGGTTATGCTCATATCGTTGGTTTAACGGGTGTTGATGAACCAGCACAAGTTTTAAAAGACACATTAAGCTCATTGAAAGTGAAATGTGACTTTGTAGAATTAAAAGATTACCCAACTATCACGAAATTACGCGTGATGAGTCGTGGGCAGCAATTAATTCGCCTGGATTTTGAAGATAAGTTCGAGAATACAGACCCTGAATTGGTGCTTTCTCGTATGGAACAGGCATTACCTAATGTGCGTTCTGTGATTTTATCGGATTATGCAAAAGGTGCTTTAGAGCATGTTCAGCAATTTATCCGAAAAGCGCGCGCGGCTAATGTTCCTGTTTTCATCGATCCTAAAGGTGCCGATTTTGAGCGCTACCGTGGTGCCACTCTATTAACGCCTAATATGGCTGAATTTGAGCTTGTTGCTGGTAAAGTAAAATCAGAAGAAGAACTCATCGAAAAAGGCTTGGCTTTAATTGAAGAGTTTGATTTTGAAGCGCTACTGGTTACTCGCAGTGAACACGGCATGACTTTGCTGCGTAAAGGGCAAGAACCTTTCCATTTGCCAACGTTGGCGAAAGAAGTGTACGACGTAACTGGCGCGGGTGATACTGTGATTTCAGTACTGGCGGCTTCGGTTGCTGCGGGTAAACCACTAGATGAAGCATGTGCATTAGCGAATGCTGCTGCGGGTGTTGTAGTGGGTAAACTGGGTACATCAACGTTATCAATTATTGAATTAGCAGAAGCGATTCACGGAAGCCAAGATACCGATTTCGGTGTAATTTCTGAATCTGCACTTGTTGAAGCGGTAAAACGCGCTCGAGCGAAAGGCGAAAAAGTCGTCATGACTAATGGTTGCTTTGATATCTTACATGCCGGTCATGTTTCTTACATGAACCATGCCGCTGAATTAGGTGACCGCTTAATTGTCGCAGTGAACACTGATGATTCAGTTAAACGTTTAAAAGGTCCAACTCGTCCAATTAATCCAACTGATCGCCGTATGGCTGTATTGGCTGGTTTAGGTGCTGTTGATTGGGTGGTTCCATTTTCTGAAGATACTCCTCAACGTTTGATCTCTGAAGTATTGCCAAGCATCTTGGTAAAAGGCGGTGATTACAAACCTGAAGAGATTGCTGGTGGTGAAGAAGTGATTGCTGCTGGTGGAGAAGTTAAGGTTCTAAACTTTGAAGATGGTTGTTCAACAACTGAAATCATCGAAGCGATCAAAGGTGGTAGAGGTTAAATCGGATAATTTTGATTAGCCGTTACTCCAGATACATCACTCAATAGATTAATTTTTTTCCTTCAGTGATAAATCAAAAGTAATAAAAATGCCGCTCATTGAGCGGCATTTTTGTTTTAGGTCTTAATCGAGAAGTGACACTCGATAAGCTAAATTAGCTTGTAGCTTTAAGACCTGCGTTTACATCTACAATGTCTTGTTCGCTTAATGTACCAACTGCTTGACGAAGTTGAAGTACGCTTAAGATGTAGTTGTAACGAGCATCAGAAAGGTTTTTATTTGCATCGTAAAGACGACGAGTCGAATCTAATACGTCAACAATAGTACGAGTACCCACATCAAAACCAGCTTCAGTCGCTTCAAGAGCCGATTGAGCTGAAACTACAGACTGCTCATAAGCACGCAGTGCGCCAATTGATGCGCTGATGTTGTTGTTAAATGCACGAACATCTTTTACTACAGAGCGGTAAGTCGCTTCTAGGTCTTCACTTGCTGCAACATAGTTGTATTCAGCTTGTTTAGATAGAGACGTCGTATTGCCACCCGTGTATAGAGGAACAACCAAGTTTAAACCTAAGTTTAAGTTGTCTTGGTCGTAGTCAGATGAACTGTTAGATTGATCAGCAAACGAGTAGCTACCATCTAAAGTTAGGCTTGGCAGGTGACCAGAATCAGCTAATGCAATGTTGTCTTTCGCGATATCTTGAGAAATGCGAGAAGCCAATAAGCTTAAGTTCTTCTCTTGTGCTTGTTCAACTAAAGCTGCAGCAGACTCTGCAGTTTTGCTTGCTGAGAAACGGTCAGTATCTAGAATGTTCAGGTTAGAGTGCTCTTGACCTGTAATTTCACGAAGACCTTCATAGTTATTGACTAACGTATTTTCAGCAAGAACTTCATCGGCAAGTACACCATCAAACTGAGCTTGTGCATCATGCACATCAGTAATAGCAGATAGACCAACTTCAAAACGTTGCTTAGTTTGCTCTAACTGTCGAGCAACCGCAGCTTTTTCAGCACGAACAAACTCTAAGTTATCTTGAGAACGTAATACTTCAAAGTATGCCGTTGCTACACGAAGGATTAAAGCCTGCTGTGTTGCCGCGTAAGATGAATCGGCTTGACGAGCTGTTTTCTCTGCTGAATCTAAAGTGATCCATGAAGAACGTTGGTAAAGTTCTTGTGTGAAGCCAATTGCTGCACCCCAAACATTACTGTCGATATTGCTATTACCCGTCGCATCATAGTCGCGGTCACCACGATTGATATCGTAGTTAGCTGTTAAATTGATTTGTGGAAGCAAAGTACTGCGGCTTGAAGTTACAGCTTCAAAGGCAGCGTCACGTTGAGCCGCTGAACGTAGAAGTTGCGGATCATTCTGTTTTGCTAGGTCATAAACTTCAGCTAGTGAGTCAGCAAACGCTGCTGAACTAAAGCTACCAATTGCTGCACTGATAAGTAGTGGAAGCAGTTTCTTCATTTTCCTATTCCTGCCTTTATAAATAAGGTTTCTTCTCAAGAGTTTAACTCAACTTGGTGGTAATTTACTCGAAAATTTGCACTTTTTTACCTTTAATTGTCCACTTGTGCAATATATTTTTTGATAATTTAACTATTGTTATAACTTTTGTATGAAAAGTTGAGCCATATCCTTGGTAGTTATCGATGACAATGAGTAAACTATAAAATCACTGAGTGAGGTATCAAATGCAAAGTTATGACAATCCAGCAAATGAATTTACTCCACAAGATGTCGAAATAATCTCAAAAAAGACATTGTTCCGTGGTTTTTTCAAAATGGTGAAATACACCTTCAAGCATCGACTATTTGAAGGCGGTTGGAGCCAACCCATCGAACGCGAAATGTTCGAGCGTGGTCATGCTGCTGCATTAATCCCGTACGATCCTATTCGTGATGAAGTTGTGATTATAGAACAAATTCGAGTAGGGGCTTTGGAGCATGAAAATCCATGGCAGTTGGAAATCGTCGCGGGAATTATTGATACCGATGAAACTGCCGAAGATGTGGCACGAAGAGAAGCCTTAGAAGAAGCGGGCTTAGAGGTGATGAAGGTATTACCTATTACTTCGTATTACCCATCTTCAGGAGGTTGCTCTGAAAAGTTAGATGTTTTTGTTGGGCAAGTGGATTCTTCATTAGCGAAAGGCGTTCATGGGTTAGACTATGAAGGTGAAGATATCCGAGTTCAGGTAATGAAACGAGAGCAAGCATACCAACATGTGAAAGACGGTAAATTTGAGAATGGTGCCACAATCATTGCGATGCAATGGCTGCAGCTAAACTACTTAGATCTACAATCACAGTGGAAAGAGTAAAGTAATGACAAACATAGCAGCGAAGAAACCTTACCACGTTGATCTTGCTGAATTGATGCGTGTGTATGAAACAAATTATGCCAAGTTGAACGCCTTGTTACCGGTGGGACATAAGGTGGGAGATGTTCGCTGTTATCAAGCTGTTAATATGGTGTATCAACTGACAGTGAATGAGGTCACAAAATACACCACATTAATAGATATATGTCAGAGTGATGAGACGCCAGTATTCCCTTTGCCTAAAATGTCTGTCAGGCTATATCATGATGCTAGAGTTGCAGAAGTGTGTTCTAGTGGGCACTTTTCAAGAGTAAAAGCGCGCTATGATTATCCCAACGCAAAACTCATGCAAAAAGATGAAAAGTATCAGCTCAATAAGTTCCTTGGTGATTGGTTAACGTTCTGTTTAAAAACAGGTATTAGCCGTATACCACTCTCATTTTCATAACGCTATTTTAAGAGCAATTGTAAAGTTTACACAGTAATGTATCTGGATTTGTTATTTTGAATTTATCACGCACTTCAAAATTTGATGGCAACAGTATTAAGCTTGTTCAGCTAACTGATACTCACTTATTTGCGCCTAGTAATGGCAGCTTGTTGAGTATTAATACACAAGACAGCTTTCATGCTGTGGTGTCTGCTATCTTAGAGCAAAATTTTGACTTTGAGGCGATTCTTGCAACGGGTGATATTTCTCAAGATCACAGCGAGGAATCGTACCAAAAGTTTGAATCGGGAATTGAACCTTTAAGTAAGCCTTGTTATTGGTTGCCTGGTAACCATGACTTTAAACCGAATATGAGTAGCGTATTACCTTCTCCTCAAATCCAATGTGTTGACCATGTATTACTTGGTGACCATTGGCAAATGGTGATGCTTGACTCGCAAGTTGTAGGCGTGCCACATGGCCGTTTAAGTGATCAGCAACTTGAATTACTAGATGCAAAACTTTCAGAGCACTCAGCTCGCCATACTCTAGTGCTTTTACATCATCACCCACTTTTAGTCGGCAGTGCTTGGCTTGACCAGCATTCATTAAAAGACTCTGAGCAATTCTGGGATGTAGTAAATAAACATTCAAATGTACGCGCTATCTTGTGTGGGCATGTTCATCAAGACATGAACCGTGAGCATTGTGGCGTGCAAGTTATGGCAACACCATCAACCTGTGTTCAGTTTAAGCCTAATTCTGATGATTTTGCGTTAGATACTCTAACCCCAGGTTGGAGAGAATTAATTTTGAAAGAAGATGGGCAGCTAGAAACTCAGGTAAAGCGCTTACCAAAGGGGAGTTTTTCTCCTGATTTCGATGCAGAAGGTTATTAGACATGTCAGTATCATCAGTTCATAAAAAACCATCACTTCTTTTGTATATCCATGGTTTTAACAGTTCATCTTTATCGCATAAAGCGAACGTTATGAGAGATTACTGTGCAACGCACCGAGCTGATGTGAAGATATTAACGCCCCAACTTCCTAGTTTTCCTCAGCAAGCCGCACTTTACCTACAAGGGCTAGTTGAGCAATACAAAAATGATTATCAAATAGCATTAGTAGGTAGCTCTTTAGGTGGTTATCTTTCAACTTGGCTTAATGCTCATTATGGTTTTAAAGCTGTTGTAGTAAACCCAGCAGTTAAGCCTTATGAGCTTTTGGCTGATTATTTGGGTGAACAAGAAAACCCGTATACTCACGAGAAATATCTGTTAGAGCCAAAACATATTGATGAGCTGAAAGCATTAGAAGTTAAAACATTGAACGATGTGAGTGACTTTTGGCTGTTACAACAAGTTGAAGATGAAGTGCTTGATTATCGACAAGCCGTCGATAAGTATCAAGGTTCAAAACAAACAGTAGAGCAAGGCGGCGATCATAGCTTTGTTAACTTTGAACGTTACCCAGAGCAAATCCTCGCTTTCTTAAATATTTAATTAATGTCATCAATCATGACGTGATGTAATAAAGTCTGACGGTTATTTCACCTATCAGTGGGGAAATATCATAGTTTGACGCCATACTTTTTGAACTAGCTTGACAACAATCCCCAGCTTCCAGACTATATTCCCCAATACTTTCGCTCGTTCGCTTTGTTATGAAGGTTCATAACAAATAATTCATCTTTTGTTGTTTTTGCTACAAGCGAACCGACGTAAATTTTTTGAGTACACTCCGTATTATGACTGAACAATATAATGCAAAAGACCTCGAGGTTCTTGAAGGTCTCGACCCTGTGCGACATCGCCCGGGGATGTATACAGAGACAGAAAGACCCAACCACCTTGCACAAGAAGTTATCGATAACTCTGTGGATGAAGCTCTAGCGGGTCACGCTAAAAAGATCAAAGTTATCCTGCACGCCGATCAATCTCTTGAGGTGATTGATGATGGTCGTGGCATGCCTGTAGATATTCACCCTGAAAAAGGCATATCGGGCGTAGAGCTGATCATGACTAAGCTTCACTCGGGTGGTAAGTTCTCCAACAATAACTACCAATTCTCTGGTGGTTTACACGGTGTTGGTATTTCAGTTGTAAATGCGCTGTCTAAACGTGTTGAAGTGACGGTTCGTCGTGATGGACAAGTCAATGAAATCGCTTTTGAAGGCGGAGTGACTGTTACCGATTTAACCGTAACAGGTACCTGTGGTCACCGAAATACCGGAACATCGGTTCACTTTTGGCCAGATGCAAAGTATTTCGACAGCGCTAAGTTTTCTGTCATACGTCTTATCAATAATTTACGAGCAAAAGCGGTACTTTGCCCAGGCTTAGAAATTACCTTCTCAGATAAGGTGAATGGTGATGAACACCAATGGTTCTATGAAGATGGTCTGAAAGATTACCTAGCAGAAGGCGTAAAAGGGTACACCTTACTGCCTGAAGAACCTTATGTTGGTGAATTCATCGCAGAAAAGGAAATGGCGAACTGGGCTATTGTTTGGCAGCCAGAAGGCGGTGATATGATCACCGAGAGCTACGTGAACTTAGTACCCACCAAACAAGGTGGTACTCACGTTAATGGTCTGCGCCAAGGCTTACTTGATGCAATGCGTGAGTTCTGCGAATTCCGTAACCTTCTTCCACGTGGCGTTAAGCTAACGGGTGATGATATTTTTGATCGCTGTTCTTACGTTCTGTCGGTCAAGATGCAAGACCCTCAATTTGCTGGTCAAACAAAAGAACGCTTGTCTTCTCGCCAAACGGCTGCGTTTGTTTCTGGTGTGGTAAAAGATGCCTTCAGCCTTTGGTTGAACGAAAAACCGCAGCTTGCAGAATTACTGGCTGAAGCCTGTATTGCAAATGCTCACCGCCGTATGCGCGCTAGCAAAAAAGTAGTTCGTAAGAAGATCGCCTCAGGTCCTGCATTACCAGGCAAACTTACTGATTGTTCAGTTCAAGATTTAAGTCGCACAGAAATCTTCTTCGTGGAAGGGGACTCGGCAGGTGGTTCTGCTAAGCAAGCTCGCGATCGTGAATTCCAAGCGGTTATGCCACTTCGCGGTAAGATCTTAAATACTTGGGAAGTATCAGCAGATCAGGTCCTGGCATCTCAAGAAGTACATGATATTTCTGTTGCGCTAGGTATCGACCCTGATAATGATGATTTATCTGGTTTACGTTACGGCAAAATTTGTATTCTTGCCGATGCGGACTCGGATGGTCTTCATATCGCCACATTATTATGTGCTCTGTTTACTCGTCATTTCCGCGCACTTGTTGAAGCGGGACATATCTATGTCGCAATGCCTCCTTTGTATCGTATTGATTGCGGTAAAGAAGTGTTTTATGCATTAGATGATGATGAAAAAGATGGCGTGCTTGAGCGACTTTCCCAGAAGAAAGCCAAGATTAATGTACAGCGATTCAAAGGTCTGGGTGAAATGAACCCACTTCAGCTTCGTGAAACGACAATGGATCCAAACACTCGTCGTCTTGTTCAATTAACGATTGATGATAGCGAAGCGACAATTGAAATGATGGACATGCTGCTTGGTAAGAAACGCGCAGATGATCGCCGTGCATGGCTACAAAATAACGGTGATATGGCCGAGGTATAATGGATGTCTAACGAAATTACATATGATGGCGTTGAACAGTTGCCAATGCGCAAGTTCACCGAAGATGCCTACTTAAATTACTCAATGTACGTGATCATGGATCGTGCACTGCCATATATTGGCGATGGCTTGAAGCCAGTACAGCGTCGTATTATCTATGCAATGTCTGAGCTTGGTCTTTCTGCTGCATCGAAATATAAAAAATCAGCTCGTACTGTTGGTGACGTTTTAGGTAAGTATCACCCGCATGGTGATTCTGCTTGTTACGAAGCCATGGTTCTTATGGCGCAACCTTTCTCTTACCGCTACCCACTGGTGGATGGTCAGGGTAACTGGGGTGCTCCGGATGATCCGAAATCATTCGCGGCGATGCGTTATACCGAAGCTAAGCTTTCCAAATTTGCTGAAGTTCTGCTTGGTGAGTTAGGTCAAGGAACGGTAGATTGGCAGCCAAACTTTGATGGCACGATGAAAGAGCCTCAAATGTTACCGGCGCGTTTACCTCATATCTTACTGAACGGCATTACGGGCATTGCTGTAGGTATGGCGACAGACATTCCACCTCATAATGTTCGTGAAGTGGCAAATGCCGCTATTCACCTGATTGATACACCAAAAGCTGAACTTCCTGATGTGATGGGTTTCATTCAAGGCCCAGATTACCCAACTGAAGCTGAGATTATCTCACCTAAGTCGGATATCGAGAAAATCTACCGTACTGGTAAAGGCAGCATTAAAATGCGTGCTGTGTGGCATAAAGAAGGCTCTGATATTGTTATCACAGCCCTACCGCACCAAGTATCAGGCTCGAAATTGCTAGAGCAAATTGCCAACCAAATGCGCGCTAAAAAGCTGCCGATGGTTGAAGATTTGCGTGATGAATCTGATCACGAGAACCCGACTCGCATTGTTGTTGTACCGCGCTCAAACCGTATCGATTGCGATCAGTTGATGAGCCACCTGTTTGCTTCAACAGATCTTGAGAAAAACTTCCGAGTTAACTTGAACATGATTGGCTTAGACAATCGTCCTCAAGTAAAAGGTTTAGTTCAGATATTAAAAGAGTGGATTGAGTTCCGCCGTTCAACCGTTCGCCGTCGCTTACAGTATCGTTTAGATAAAGTGCTGGCTCGTTTACATATTTTGGAAGGCTTATTAGCTGCTTACCTTAATATTGATGAAGTAATCGAAATCATCAGAACTGAAGATGAACCTTGTCCTGTGCTGATGAGTCGCTTCAATATTTCTGAGATCCAAGCAAACGCTATTCTTGATATCAAGCTACGTAACTTAGCAAAGCTAGAAGAATTTAAGATTCGAGCTGAGCAAGAAGAGCTTGAAGCTGAACGTGACAAATTAGAGAAACTGCTAGGTTCAGAGCGTCGTCTAAACACTTTAATTAAGAAAGAAATTCAAGCTGATGCCGATAAGTATGGGGATGATCGTCGTTCTCCATTAATGGTTCGCGCTGAAGCTAAAGCCCTGACTGAGCGTGATTTGGTACCGAGCGAACCAATTACGGTTGTATTGTCAGAAAAAGGCTGGATTCGTCATGCGAAAGGGCATGAAGTTGATGCCGAAACCTTGAATTATAAGTCTGGTGATAAATACTTGGCTCATACTCGTGGTAAGAGCAATCAACCTGCTGTGTTCTTAGGCAGTGACGGTCGAAGTTATTCATTGGAATCCCACTCTTTACCTTCAGCAAGAAGCCAAGGTGAGCCGATTACAGGGCGCTTAAACATTAGCCCTGGTAGTTCTATTCGCCAGGTCGTGATGGGTGAAAGTGATCAATTATGGTTAGTTGGTTCTGATGCTGGTTACGGCTTTGTTTGTAAGGGCAGTGATTTATTGTCTAAGAACAAGAGCGGTAAAGCTTTGGTGAATTTACCTCAAGCCGCTGAAGTATTATTACCAAGCTCTGTGGATGATTTGGATACGAATGAAATCTTAGCGATCACCAATCAAGGTAGAATGCTTCTATTCCCAATCAAAGACCTGCCTCAGTTAAGCAAAGGTAAAGGGAATAAGATCATCAACATTCCATCAGCGAAAGCGAAGGAACGTGAAGAGTTTGTTTCCCACTTGATGGCTATCCCGCAAGGGGCTACCTTAACCATTTATGCTGGTAAGCGTAAACTAGGTTTGAAACCTGCTGATTTAGATAATTTCCGCGGTGAGCGTGGTCGTCGTGGTGGGCTTCTACCGAGAGGTTTACAGCGTGTCACTCATATCGATATTGAATCGTAAAAGTTCAAGCAAGAGTGGAGTGATTTGTAGATTAATTCTGTAAATTTACTGCCACTCTTTATTGGAATATAAATTAAAAAGCACTGAACATGAATTTGTTCGGTGCTTTTTTTGTTAGAGGGGAATTGTTGATTACTGACAATGTTCAAATACAAATGGGTTGTGGTTATTTTGAATCTTATGAATCCGTTCGTCTCTTGTGCACTCCCACTCAGTCACGGGATATTGTTTATCCCAAGCCATCATCAAGTTGGTTTGCTGCTTCGATAGTTTGAATCCATATTCTTGGCTCATGTACAGGTACGTGCGCGCAATCGCCCCTCTTGATCTCTCAGTTGGCATGACTTTACGTTGCTTAAAGTTGACCTGAACCTCGCATTGTCCGTAGCTCACACCATCAACCCCATTCCACTGGCTGAAATTGTAATTAGAGCGGTCACCATTTACTTCGCCAATAGCAGGGACTAAGTTATGCAGGTCTGCTTCCATCGATTTGAATACTTTATCGTTTCTAGTGCAGTTCTTACGCCCTCCTGATTGCCAGCATTGTCGCTGATGTCCAAACTGCCATGCCGGCACTACATGTTCCCATTCAATGCGAGAAGCCCGTTTTAGCTGCTTTCGAACTTGGTAGCCGCATGAGTCAAGATCTGGAATACCTTTCTTTTTGTCTTTCCAAGTAATATCGCAGCCACAGTAGAATGAAGTCGGGTGATCAAGGTAAATCTTCACCGCTTCTTTTTTAGCTTTTGAAAAGGAGCTAGGAGGAGCCGCAAAAGCACTTTGGGGTAGTGATAGGCTAAAACCTAGGAGTAAGCAAAGGGACACCGATAGGTTAAATGCTTTCAAGTTTATGTATTTCATAAAATAAAGACTGATAAAAGTATGATAACTATCAGTCTAGCACTCAATTTATGAAGTTCTCTATCGGATTTTAATTAGGGTATGATTTTGCTTGGCAGGGAATCTCGCTACCAAGATAATAGTAGGGGCTGTAGATAGAATGAAGCAATGTGAGCGGATAAAGTGAGTGCAATTAAATTGGTTATTTTAACTGAGTTGTATTCCTGTAAACGTTAAGAGTTGGCTACATTGCTGACACCGATAAGTGGATTGTTTACGTAAAACTTTGTTATGGCGACGAATTGATAAAGGATAAGTAGTGCAGCAGCACTGGTACTCAAAGGTTTTCCCTTGAACGGATTGTACTTCAAAGTTATGCGTGGTTTTTGCTGGGACTTGAAATACCCCTTCCATGACAGATTGCCATTCTTTACCGTGTGGTCTAACTCGCCCATACACTTGATATGTGATCAGATGTGCGATCTCATGTGGGATCACTTCTGCCAAAAAAGCGTCTACATTCTCTTCGAATAAAACACGGTTAATTTTTATTTCGTTAAGTTGCAGATAGGCTTTTCCTGCGGCTTTTCCTCTTAGTTGAAAAGAAATCTTAGGTATTTGGAATTGACGTAAGAAGTGTTGATCCGCTTGAGTGATGCATTCTACGATCTTTTTATTCACGCGGTGTTGTAAAGAGCAGTATGGCAAGTTGGTGAACTCCAAAAAATGGCCTTAGGGTGAGCTAAGGCCAAATAATATCATCACAATGACTACAGGTAGGAGACCTACGGATGATGTTTTTTCTTTATAGTGTCGTGATAGGCATGCCATGTGCCATAACCAAGCAATGGCATTGTTACTATCATCCCTAATCCATAAGTTGCAAATCCAACTAATACGCCGATACCAATCAAAGCTGCCCACACAATCATTGCCGGGATATTCGACTTAACGGCATTAAAACTTGTAAATATAGCACTCATTACGTCCACTCTTCTTTCCATCATCAACGGAATTGAGAAGGCAGAAATACTAAAAATGAGGCTGGCGATAACAAGCCCAATAACTGAACCGGTTATTAAGAATGGAGCAAACTCCGTAAGTGGTGCTCCTTGAACGGAAGGGTAAAGGGCATGCAATAACGCTGCAATCCTCATCCAAAAAATCATAGCAACCATCAACACAATGGCGAAAGCCCACTGAGAAGACGAGTTCCTTGAAATGGCTTTTATTGAATGAAATAGGCTTGCATCATGACCTTTCTCTCTTTCCCAACTTGCATCATAAAGCCCTAAAGCTAAGAATGGGCCGATAAGCATGTAAACGATTAAACTTGGCATAACAACAAGATGTGTACCTTGCCATTGCACTAATTGAACGATAGCAACTGCGGCTGCCATAAAGCACAGCCCGTAGAAGGCGCTGATGAATGGCATTCGAATGAAGTCATGTAGAGCAAGAGAAAGCCAATGGAAAGGTGCTGATACGCTGACTTGATTACAAGGAATCGTTCGTGCGTATTCGCTATCGCTGACCTTATGCTTTTTCTTATTATTAAAATCTTCTGGTTGTGCTGTTCGAGGCATAAATCCCCCCAGTTAATAACATCCTAGTTAAAATTCATTGAATGTCGTTGCTTGACAGCACTTTGTGCATCATCACGGCCATTTCAACGCTAGAGTTCTAGGTTGTACTGCAGTACCAGTGCTCAAACTTCAATAAGAGATTTGTTATACCTAAACTAGCAAAAGGCGTGATTGCTAATGGTATAGCTAGACTCTTAAGCATTTAGCTAGCGAGAGGGAGTCGATAAACTCTTAATCTGAAGCTAACATTTCTGCATTTAATGTAAGCACATTATTGCCTAGGAACAGTATTAACTATTGGCAGTAGTATCAAAAAATACAACTTACGCAGGGGCTTTTTGGATGATTATTTTTAGAGAAGAGTGGTTGGCTATAGAGAGCTAGGCTGTGTTGGGGAAGATAACTTCATAAAAATAAGGCCCTTACTAAGAAGTAAGGGCCTTAATAGAAATCTAGTATGAAGCTAAATTATTTTATACCAGCGAAGTCCGCAAGGATTGCTGCTTTGTCTGTTGCTTCCCAAGGGAACTCTTCACGACCGAAGTGACCGTAAGCAGCTGTCTGCTTGTAGATCGGTTGTAGAAGGTTAAGCATTTCTTGTAAGCCATATGGGCGAAGATCAAAGTTTTGACGAACCGCTTCAATGATGATTTCGTGAGCTACTTTCTCAGTACCAAACGTTTCAACCATGATAGAGGTAGGATCAGCAACACCGATAGCGTAAGAAAGTTGAATCTCACAACGGTCAGCCATGCCAGCTGCAACGATGTTTTTAGCAACGTAACGCGCTGCGTAAGCTGCTGAACGGTCAACTTTTGATGGATCTTTACCAGAGAAAGCACCGCCACCGTGACGAGCTGCGCCGCCGTACGTATCAACGATGATCTTACGACCAGTTAGACCACAGTCACCCATAGGTCCACCGATTACGAAACGACCGGTTGGGTTGATGAAGAAGTTAGTGTCTTTGTTGATCCACTCAGCAGGAAGTACTGGCTTGATGATCTCTTCCATTACTGCTTCACGTAGATCCGGTGTGGTTACTGAATCACAGTGTTGAGTAGAAAGTACGACTGCATCGATACCAACGATCTGACCTTGGTCGTATTGGAAAGTTACCTGAGATTTAGCATCTGGACGAAGGAAGTCTAATTTGCCGCTCTTACGTACTTCAGCTTGCTTCTTAACAAGAAGGTGAGAGTAAGTAATTGGAGCTGGCATTAGGATTGGAGTTTCGTTAGTTGCGTAACCAAACATGATACCTTGATCGCCCGCGCCTTGCTCTTTAGGGTCAGCTTTATCAACACCTTGGTTGATGTCTGGAGACTGCTTACCAATTGTGTTTAGTACTGCACAAGAGTCAGCGTCAAAGCCCATGTCAGAATGAACGTAACCAATTTCACGAACGGTTTCACGAGTGATTTCTTCGATATCAACCCATGCAGACGTTGTTACTTCACCGCCAACCATTACCATGCCGGTTTTTACGTAAGTCTCACAAGCAACACGTGCTTTTGGATCTTGTTCCAAGATGGCATCAAGAACAGCATCAGAAATTTGGTCTGCAATTTTATCTGGATGGCCTTCTGAAACAGATTCAGAAGTGAATAGGTGCTTAGCCATGAGAGCTCCACTTTTTAGTTTTGAACGTAATACGTTGAGGCGTAAATAGTTAAAAAGCGCCGATGAATATAAAGGTCGTCGCTATTAATTACATTATATTATGTAGGTGTTTCTACATCTAGACGTCTATTTTAGTTTTCATAGGTTGAATTACAAGCTCTTTTTTTGGATATGTCATAACTAAACGTTTGCGTATGAATAAAGATAACCAACGGTTTAGAGGGATAAATGTCATAAAAATGCAGAAAATGCTGCTTATAAGCCCAGTAAAACGTTTGCAGTCACTATAGTCGTTTGAGAGAATACTGGCGGCTAAATAACTAGAAAAGTTTAGCCTTATCTTCTTTTTCTTAAATCGCTTACGCATCCAGGAGCAGACATGCCTTCTCGTAAAGATCTAGCCAATGCAATCCGCGCACTTAGTATGGACGGTGTTCAACAAGCAAATTCAGGTCACCCAGGCGCCCCTATGGGTATGGCTGACATCGCTGAAGTACTTTGGCGTGGTCACTTGAACCACAACCCATGGTTACGAGCTTTCAATTGAAGATCTTAAGAACTTCCGTCAGCTTCATTCTAAGACTCCAGGTCACCCAGAGTACGGCTACGCACCAGGTATCGAAACAACGACAGGTCCTCTAGGTCAAGGCATCACTAACGCTGTTGGTATGGCGATGGCTGAGAAGTCACTGGCTGCACAGTTCAACAAAGAAGGTCACGACATCGTAGACCACTTCACTTATGCGTTCATGGGTGATGGTTGTCTGATGGAAGGTATCTCTCACGAAGCATGTTCTTTAGCGGGTACGCTAGGTCTTGGAAAGCTGGTTGCTTTCTGGGATGACAACGGCATCTCTATCGATGGCGAAGTAGAAGGTTGGTTCTCTGACGATACACCTAAGCGTTTTGAAGCTTACGGCTGGCACGTAATTCCAGCAGTTGATGGTCACGATGCTGACGCTATCAACGCAGCAATCATCGCTGCTAAAGCGGATCCTCGTCCAACACTTATCTGTACTAAAACTATCATCGGTTTTGGTTCTCCAAACAAAGCGGGTACACACGACTGTCACGGTGCTCCACTAGGCGCTGATGAAATCACAGCAACTAAAGCAGCGCTTGGCTGGGAACACGGTCCTTTCGAAATCCCAGCGGATATCGCAGCTGAGTGGAACGCGAAAGAAGCAGGCGCAGCGAAAGAAGCAGCGTGGAACGCTAAGTTTGACGCATACGCAGCCGCTCACCCAGAGCTAGCAGCAGAATTTAAACGTCGTACTAACGGCGAGCTTCCAGCTGAATGGGAAGAGAAAGCATCGGCAATCATCGCTGATCTTCAAGCTAACCCAGCAAACATCGCATCACGTAAAGCATCTCAAAATGCGCTAGAAGCATTCGGTGCCATGCTACCTGAATTCATGGGCGGCTCTGCTGACCTTGCGCCTTCTAACCTGACTATGTGGTCTGGTTCTAAGTCTCTTGAAGCAAACGACTTCTCTGGTAACTACATCCACTACGGTGTACGTGAGTTCGGTATGACGGCTATCATGAACGGTATCGCTCTGCACGGTGGTTTCGTACCATACGGCGCAACGTTCCTAATGTTCATGGAATACGCGCGTAACGCTATGCG
>NZ_VTXD01000045.1 GCF_013114625.1 Vibrio sp. 99-70-13A1 | reverse complement strand
GGGCTCATAACCCGAAGGTCGTCGGTTCAAATCCGGCTCCCGCAACCACATTACAGTTAGACGTTGGTCACTGCCTTACAGTAAGCACTTAGCTTCTTAGCAGATAAGATGAACGGTTAGCTTATGCGATACTAGCTCAGTTGGTAGAGCGCAACCTTGCCAAGGTTGAGGTCATCGGTTCGAACCCGATGTATCGCTCCAATTTATCTCTAAGCCCTGAGTTTTGAGATAGACCTACACTATTAGGTCACGCTCTTTCTTTAATGCTGCGAAGCATAATCCCCCAAAATAAACAATTAATCCTCCTTTTCGGTGGATATTTTTGCGTCTCAAATATGAATTAGCAAATGGAATGCTAGTAACTATCAGATCTATATAATGGAATCTGAGGTTTACTCGCACCTGTAAACAGACTTATCCACAAAACCCTATGTGTGGATAAGTTAGTTGATAAACTTGTTTCAGTGCAGATTCTTATTGTCTATAGAAAAGATCTTTTTTTAATATTTGTTTTTTGAAAAACGCCAATAATATATAAGTAGTTGTTTTTATTGGCTTCTACTGTCGAGCCCCTATTTTACCTTTCGAGTTTAAAGATCGTTAAGCTCTTGTTTTTTGATCTTAGTCATTTATTAGGAATGTGTTTAACTTTCACGATATGCTTCAATCCCACCAACTTATTAAATCTTTTCCACATTATTGAATTTGAGAACAATATCAAACATTGCAGCATAAATTTGTGCAGGAAAGTGATGTCATTAAGTGTGCAATCATTATTAATTCTTGCTGAGTTGTGATGAACAATAGCGGTGTATAAAGGTAGGGAGGTTATGCGTCTCTTGGTAGCCCTTTTTCAACAATACGAATCAGTCTTTGTTTTTTGCTTGCTATCTTACTTGTACCAGTAGGTAACTGCTGAGACTGTTGCTCTAATGCCCATAAAATATGAACATCTAATAATTCACTTTTTCCTAAGTTGCCTTCTAAAGTATCGACGATTCGCTGCTGGTAAGGAGCGTTCCCCATTGCGATGAACAAATTACGAAGCCATTGTTGGTGCCCAATACGTCGAATCGCAGAGCCTTCCATCTTTTTCAGGAATGTTGTTTCGTCCCAGCTTGCGAGTTGAACAAGATCTGAGTCTTGAAAATCTTCTCTACGGTGGAAGTCTTTTTGGATGCTAACTTCAGCGTGTCTATTCCAAGGGCAAACTAGCTGGCAGTCATCGCAGCCATAAATTCTGTTACCTATAGGTTTTCTGAATTCCTCAGGAATAACACCATCGAATTCAATTGTCAGGTATGAGATGCACTTTCGAGCATCAACGATACCTTCTTCGATAATTGCTCCTGTCGGGCATGAAGTGATGCAAGCTGTGCACTTCCCACATTCATCAACACTCGGTGTGTCTACAGGTAATGGGATATTAACGAGTAGCTCTCCAAGGAAGAACCAAGAACCGGATTCTTTATCTAGAATTAAGGAATGTTTACCCGTCCAACCTAGTCCTGCCTTTTGCGCGAGTGGGCGCTCTAATATCGGAGCAGAATCGACAAAAGGTCGGTAATCTAAACCTTCCACTTCTTGCTCGATTTTTTGCCCAAGCTTTTTAAGCTGATTACGAACGAGTTTATGGTAATCGCGGCCAAGAGCATAACGGCTGATATAGGCTTGAGTAGTATCATTTAAATTAGAAGCGAACTGAGCTTCAGGAGGAAGATAATCCATTCGAGCACTGATTACTCGGACGGTTCCTGGGTGAAGTTCATCAGGGCGTGCTCTCATCATTCCATGGCGTGCCATCCAATCCATTTCACCATGGTAGCCTTTGTCTAACCAATCTTGCAGTGCTGCTTCGTGTTCGCTTAAGTCTATATCGCAGATCCCTACTTTTTGGAATCCGAGTTCTTTAGCCCAAACTTTTATTTGTTCTGCAAGTTGGTCAAGGTTCATGTTGTCAGCTCTGTTTTTATGAGGTCAAACAAAAAATGGGGGCGGATCTTAACGGATCTTGAAGAAATTAACCAGAACTCGCGTACTTTCTTGCTTATTTTTCATATAACTTACATTTGAGATCTTGTCTCTCAAAAGCAACACGGTTTACTATTCTTGTTCATTTGATTTTTATATAGTCAACGATCGATATTTAGAGAATTTATTCATGAGCACGAAACAATTTATTTTGAAAGATGAGCAAGCAACGATTCAATTAGGCACCAGTCTTTCAAATCTATGCTCACAGCAAACGACTATTTATTTGCATGGCGATCTTGGTGCGGGGAAAACGACATTCAGCCGCGGTTTTGTAAGAGCACTTGGTCATCAAGGGAATGTAAAAAGCCCGACTTACACTTTAGTTGAACCATATCAGTTGGCTGATTGGCAGGTTTATCATTTCGACTTGTACCGACTTGCCGATCCTGAAGAGTTAGAATTTATGGGTATTCGTGATTATTTTACTCCTGATGCTATTTGCTTAGTGGAATGGCCTGAAAAAGGAGTCGGTATGTTACCTGAAGCTGATATGGATATTGATATTCGCTACCAAGATGATCACCGTATTGTTTCTTTAACCGCTAATAATGAATATGGGCAGCGCTTGCTTGGTCAGTTGGAGTTAAATTGATTTTTAGGCATCTTTTATCTGCAGTGATAACGGTTATCACTGCATTTACATTTTTTATCTCCCCTCCTATTCTTGCTAACGCACTTGAAGGGTTGAGGGTATGGCCTTCACCGGAAGAGACTCGAGTTGTGATTGATCTGAAGGCGGAAGCCGATTTCAGTTATTTCACTTTGAGTAGCCCAAGCCGTTTAGTTGTTGATCTTAAAAAAACGACCCTAAAAAGTAAGCTTCCTATTACGGTGAAAGACAGCCCTGTCTTAAGCAAAGTACGCAAAAGTTCTCCTCCAGAAAAAAGTACTTACCGTTTAGTCTTTGAATTAAAGAAAGCCTCTAAGGCTGAGTTATTTAAGCTTAAGCCGACCCCTGGTGGTCAGTATGGGCATCGTTTAGTTATCGATTTCCCACATGGGGCTAAAAGCTCCTCGACTAAGTCTGCGGCTTCAAATACTAAACCTGCGGTAAGTAAGAGCATTACTCAAGTTCCACGCAAGCAAGATATTTTGATTGTTATCGACCCTGGTCATGGTGGTGAAGACCCTGGCTCTATTGGTCCTTCTCGCAAGTATGAGAAAAACGCGACATTGAGTATTTCTAAAAAGCTGGCGGCTAACTTAAATGCGGTTCCTGGCATTAAAACTCGTTTAACACGAAATTCTGATTACTTTGTTAACTTAAATCGACGGGTTGCTATTGCTCGTGAAAATGAGGCACATCTGCTTATCTCTATTCACGCCGATGCTTTTACTACTCCACAACCTCGTGGTGGATCTGTATTTGTACTTAATACGCGACGAGCGAATACGGAAATTTCACGCTGGATTGAAAATAAAGAAAAGCAGTCTGAATTATTGGGTGGTAGTGGTGCGGCATTTACAGGGAATATTGCAGATAAAAATGTAAACCAAACTTTGCTTGATCTTCAGTTTAGTCATTCGCAAAAAGAAGGTTATAAACTGGCAAAAGAGATTTTGTCGGAGATGGGTAAAGTCGCGAAACTGCATAATTCAAAGCCGATCAATACAAGTTTAGCGGTCTTGAGATCTCCTCAAATTCCGTCAGTATTGGTTGAAACGGGGTTTATATCTAACCCTACAGAAGAGAAGTTGCTTTTCCAGCGTTCGCATCAAGACAAACTTGCTCGCTCTATTGCACAAGCTGTTGTGAAGTATTTAAAGGCGAATCCACCTGAAGGCACCATCCTCTCAGGCTCCTCTTCAAAGCAAACTTCCCATAAAGTCAGTCGTGGAGAATCTCTATCGGTTATTGCTAAAAAATACGGAACTTCTACACAAGCCATAATGAAATCCAATGGCTTGAAATCAAGTAGCCTAGCGATTGGTCAAGTACTTAAAATTCCTGGAGTCGCAGATTCTTTAGTAGTGCCTAAAATGACAAACTCAGTTGAGACTAAAACGGTGACTCATGTTGTTAAAGCTGGTGAGTATTTAGGTAAGATTGCGAGTAAATATAAAGTATCAGTTGCATCGATTAAGCGTGAAAACCGCCTGAAATCAGAAACACTTAAAGTTGGACAAAAACTCAAAGTGACCGTGAGTTTGAAAGATATTCCGCTGCGTAGGCATAAAGTCGCACGAGGGGAGTTCTTAGGTAAGATCGCATCCAAATACGGGGTGAGTGTGAATAGCATTCGACAAGCCAACAAGTTGCGTTCGGATGAACTCGCAATCGGGCAAGTACTGATAATTCCGCATAAGTAATTGCTGGATTCAGAATAAAAGATGAAGTTATGACGATAAAGATATTGCCTGCCCGTTTGGCAAACCAAATTGCAGCGGGTGAGGTGGTAGAGAGACCGGCTTCGGTAGTAAAGGAACTGGTTGAAAATAGCTTGGATTCAGGGGCAACACGAATCGATATTGATATCGAGAAAGGTGGCTCTAAAATGATCCGTGTCCGAGATAATGGCAAAGGGATCGTGAAAGGTGAACTCGCGCTAGCTTTGAGTCGACATGCGACATCTAAAATTCATACTCTGGATGATCTAGAAGCCATTGTGAGCTTGGGCTTTCGTGGTGAAGCTCTTGCCAGTATTAGCTCTGTCGCTCGCCTGACTATGACCTCTAGACCGGCCACTCAAGATCAAGCATGGTCTGCTTACAGCGAAGGTCGTGATATGCAGGTGAAATTACAACCAGCAGCACATCCAATCGGAACATCTGTTGAAGTACTCGATCTTTTCTTCAACACGCCAGCAAGACGTAAATTTCTAAGAACCGAGAAAACAGAGTTCACTCATATTGATGAGCTTCTTAAACGCATTGCTCTAAGCCGCTTTGATGTGACGATTAACTTACGTCATAACGGAAAAATGATTCGTCAGTACCGAGCAGCTAAAACCGAGATTCAAGCTGAAAAGCGCATATCAGCAGTATGTGGGAACTCTTTCGTGCGTCACATGCTTAGAATTGAGCTTGATCACCAAGGGCTGAAATTGCATGGTTGGATAACCACGCCAGACGGAGCAAGACAGCAAAGCGATCTGCAATACTGCTATGTGAACGGTCGTATGATGCGTGACAAGCTGATCAATCATGCTATTCGCCAAAGTTATGAAAACAGCTTGCGCCCTGACCAATTTGCTACGTATGTACTCTTTATTGAAATCGATCCCCATCAAGTTGATGTGAATGTGCATCCTGCAAAGCATGAGGTTCGCTTCCATCAAGCTCGTCTTGTGCATGATTTTATTTATCAAGCTTTAAGTGATGGGCTTGCTCAAACCAAGCTGATCGATGCAGTACCTATGAGGGAGTCTGCTTTTCATCAAGAAGTGCCAGCAATGCCTCATGCTGAAGTTGTCGACTCTGATAATGCTGACTCCTCCGTTCCTGAACGAGTGTTGCAGGCTATAGAGCAAACACCATCTTATCCTCGAAAAGTTGAATCTGAATCTCAAGTTGCTAATGAGGTTCAAGACCAGCCAAGTCATTACTCCCAAACCGCTTCAACTCCAAATCAAAGGGAAGGAGTGGTGGAGCGCCAAGATTGGATTGAATCAAGACCAGCGCCAAGAAAAGAGAAAGAGCCGCCACAACGATATGGTGAACCCGCACCTTCGAAGCGAGAGGTTAAAGCGTATAAAGAGCTTTTAAATACATCGAATGTGGAGTATTCCTCAGATACTTACACTAAGTCTTACGAACCGAGAAAAGAGAAAATCCCGGCTTCAATTGATGCACCAGACTCACCGAGAAACGTTGATAGGCAAGATAGTCGTAAAAATACCGAGACTTCTCTGATTTCAGAGCGAGATAATTCTCATAAAGTGGCGGATAGCTCGAAGTCTGTATCAAATGTGATACAACCAATAACAGAGTTAGGAAAAGCGGTTTCAGTTGTTGAAAGGCAATACCTTGTCATGGGCGGGAAATATGGCTGTGTTCTACTGTCATTAGCTAAAGCAGAACTACTGAGAATAATAGGGCAACTTGATACTCAGCAAGCCCCATTAAAGAGTCAGCCATTACTTGTCCCTTTGTCTTTGAAGGTTGAACCTGAGCTTATGCAAACCTCGCAGACTTTTGGTCCGATGTTATTACAATTAGGTATAGAGCTTAAGGCGAGAAATAAAGAAGCCATTATGGTGATGGGCGTACCATCTCCGTTAAGGCAGCAAAACTTACAAACTTTGATCCCAGATCTGTTATCGTACGCGGCTTCAATAAATGTAGCAGATAGCAATAATATAGCTGATAGAGCAGTAGTAGATAGTGCGATGTCTTTATTGGTTCATTGGATCGCATTTCAAACGACTCAAGTAAAAAGCGACTACACTTTATCAGAAGCGATTCAACTAGTTGGGGAACTTGAACAACTGTGGCATGGTCTACTTCCGTTAGATGACCCAGAGTTTGTGAAACCTATAGACTTTTCAGCGACTGTCGCTGCATTTTTATCTCACTAGCACTGCCTTTATTTTATTCGCATTATAATTTCGTCTTTGACGAGGGTGTTAGATAAACCGATTTTTAATAGTAGAAACAAATAATCATGACTCAAAAATTACCTTTAGCGCTGTTTTTAATGGGCCCTACTGCATCAGGAAAGACTGACTTGGCTATTCGTTTACGCCAAAAATTCCCAGTGGAAATCATTAGCGTAGATTCAGCTCTGATCTATAAAGGTATGGATATCGGTACAGCAAAGCCAGATGAAAACGAACTTGCACAAGCCCCTCATCGGTTAATCGACATTTTAGACCCAAAAGAAGCCTACTCCGCGGCAGACTTTCGTCGTGATGCTTTAAAGGAAATGAATGAGATTGTAGCAGCAGGAAAAATTCCGTTGCTGGTTGGCGGGACTATGTTGTACTACAAAGCTCTATTAGAAGGGCTCTCACCATTGCCAGCTGCCGATCAAGATATTCGCCAGCAAATAGAAACTGAAGCGGCTGAGAAAGGCTGGGTTGCGCTGCACGAAGAATTAAAAAAGATAGATCCAGTTGCGGGTGACCGAATTCACCCCAACGATCCGCAGAGATTATCAAGAGCATTGGAAGTTTATCGAATTTCAGGTAAAACTCTAACTGAACTTACTCAAGTAAAAGGTGAAAGCCTGCCCTTTCGTGTTAAGCAATTTGCGATAGCACCGAAGGAAAGAGCTGAACTACACCGTCGTATTGAACTTCGTTTTGAAAAGATGGTGGAAGCAGGATTTGAAGATGAAATGAAAGCGTTATACGCTAGAGAAGATCTTCACCCGGATCTCCCTTCTGTTCGATGCGTAGGTTATCGACAAATGTGGGATTATTTAGACGGGAACTGTAGTTTAGACGAAGCGATTTTTCGTGGTGTCTGCGCAACTCGTCAATTGGCCAAGCGACAAATAACCTGGCTACGTAGCTGGGACAATTTAACTTGGTTAGATAGTGAAAACATTGAACAAGCATTAGAAACTCTATCAGATGCAATAGCGCATGATGAGTAATGCTGTGTATAATGTGATCGCTTTTTCGTGAATAAACTCTGGAAAGGATCCGTTATTGAGACTTTTAAACTTGCAGTCTTTCAATAACAACGGAGTTTTTTATTCATTTAGCTCAGAAGCAAAGGCCGCACCTTTGAGTGCACCACTAGCTAAATAATTACAACAAAATACAAATAAGGAAAATAAAATGGCTAAGGGGCAATCTTTACAAGACCCGTTTCTAAATGCACTCCGTCGAGAGCGTATTCCCGTGTCTATCTACCTTGTGAATGGCATCAAGCTACAAGGTCAGATCGAGTCTTTTGATCAATTCGTGATCTTGCTGAAAAATACTGTAAACCAAATGGTATACAAGCATGCTATTTCTACTGTGGTACCTGCACGAGCAGTAAGTCACCACAGCGGCGAGCAACGTGCGCCATCTGATCGTCCAGAGAAGTCTGAAGATTAATAGTATTAGTAATACAGCATTTGCTGTAATAAGGAGTTGGTTGCTTGTTTGACCGTTATGAATCCGGTGAGCGAGCGGTGCTTGTTCATATCAACTTCACGCAAGAAGGTGAGTGGGAAGATCTTAGCGAGTGTGAAATGCTAGTTTCTTCTGCAGGGGTTGAAACACTACAGGTAATTACTGGTAGTCGACAATCCCCGCTCCCTAAATACTATGTTGGTGAGGGTAAGGCTCAAGAAATTGCTCAATCTGTCCAACTTACTGGCGCTGAAATTGTAATTTTTAACCATTCCCTCTCTCCTGCCCAAGAACGTAACCTTGAAGCTTTGTGTGAATGTCGAGTGATTGACCGTACTGGTTTGATCTTAGATATATTCGCTCAAAGAGCCCGAACACATGAAGGTAAATTGCAAGTCGAGCTTGCTCAGCTTCGTCATATATCGACTCGATTGATTCGCGGTTGGACTCACCTAGAAAGACAAAAAGGTGGGATAGGCTTACGTGGTCCAGGTGAAACTCAACTAGAAACAGACCGTCGTTTGTTGCGTGATCGTATTAAAGCGATATTACGCCGTTTAGCTAAAGTGGCTAAGCAGCGGGAACAAGGTCGTCGTGCTCGGAATAGAGCCGAGATACCGACAATTTCTCTTGTGGGCTACACCAATGCTGGTAAATCGACGTTATTTAATCGAATTACTTCTGCCGGTGTTTATGCTGCCGACCAATTATTTGCAACGCTTGATCCTACATTACGTAAGATCGAGTTAGCCGATGTTGGACCAGCAATCCTTGCAGATACTGTTGGGTTTATTCGACATTTGCCTCATGATTTGGTTGCGGCATTCAAGGCAACGTTGCAAGAAACGCAAGAAGCTGACATTTTGTTACATGTTGTTGATGCCAGTGATGACCGTTTTCGTGAGAATATCCAAGCTGTTCATGATGTGCTAGAAGAAATTGATGCGCACGAAGTGCCGACATTAGTCGTCATGAATAAAATTGATCGCATGGACAATCAAAAACCACGCATTGAAAGAGACGATGAAGGCGTGCCTCGCACTGTCTGGGTTTCTGCAATGGATGGTTTGGGTACGGATTTATTATTTGAAGCGTTAACCGAACGGTTAGCGAGTCAAATTGTGCAATACCAATTACGAATTCCGCCTCAGTACCAAGGTAAAATTCGTAGTAAGTTCTTTCAGCTGAATTGTATTCAACGAGAAGAATATGACCAAGATGGTAACTTGTTGATTGATATTCGAATGCAGCAAGTAGATTGG
The DNA here is from genome assembly GCF_013114625.1 of Vibrio sp. 99-70-13A1. Lineage (GTDB taxonomy): Bacteria > Pseudomonadota > Gammaproteobacteria > Enterobacterales > Vibrionaceae > Vibrio. Next base: position 22,793 of record NZ_VTXD01000045.1, on the reverse strand, counting down.
TCTAAACTCGAAAAAAGAGAAGGGGCACTCTTAGGTGACTTTATCGTTACTGAAGAGACTGCTAGAGTATAACGTCATATCAAATGATGGAGCTTTCTAATGGCGTGGAATGAGCCTGGAAATAACAACGGCAATAACGGCCGCGATAATGACCCTTGGGGTAAGAAAGATAATCGCGGTGGCCGAGATCAAGGACCGCCAGATTTAGACGAAGTATTTAATAAACTGAGTCAAAAGCTGGGTGGCAAGTTTGGTAAAAAAGGTGGCAATGGTCCATCAATTGGCGGCGGTGGTGGTGCAATTGGCTTTGGTGTCATTGCGGTAATCGCTGTCGCAGTTTGGTTCTTCGCAGGTTTCTATACCGTTGGCGAAGCAGAAAGAGCAGTTGTACTTCGACTTGGTCAATTTGATCGTATCGAAGAACCTGGTCTTAACTGGCACCCACGCTTTATCGATGAAATTAAAGATGAGCAACTGGTCAACGTTCAAGCGATTCGTTCTTTACGTGCTTCTGGTACGATGCTGACGAAAGATGAAAACGTTGTGACTGTTGAGATGGGCGTTCAATACCGTGTTTCTGATCCGTACAAGTATTTGTATCGTGTAACGGATGCGGATGACAGTTTACGCCAAGCAACAGATTCTGCGCTTCGTGCGGTAATTGGTGATTCACTAATGGATAGTATCCTAACTAGTGGTCGTCAACAGATTCGTCAAAGCACTCAAGAAACGCTAAATCGTATTATTGATAGCTACGACTTAGGTATTCTTATTGTTGATGTGAACTTCCAGTCAGCACGTCCACCTGAGCAAGTAAAAGATGCATTTGATGATGCTATCGCAGCTCGTGAGGATGAAGAGCGTTTTGAACGTGAAGCTGAAGCTTACCGTAATGATATTATTCCAAAAGCAACAGGTCGAGCTGAGCGTTTGAAGAAAGAAGCGGTGGGTTACTCTGAGCGTATCGTTAATGGTGCTTTAGGTCAGGTAGCTCAATTCGAGAAACTTTTACCTGAATACCAAGCGGCTCCTGAAGTAACACGTAACCGTATGTACCTAGATACAATGGAAAAAGTGTACTCAAGCACATCTAAAGTTCTGATTGATTCTGAATCGAGTGGTAACCTGCTATATCTACCAATTGATAAACTGGGTCAAGGTGGTTCGAAAGCTGTGAAAAGTCAAAAAGCACCATCGACTTATGACCAGATTGAACTTGAAACTCAAGCCGATCCTCAGTCTAGCTCTCAAACTCGTTCAGACAGCTCACGTCAAGGGAGATACTAATAATGCGTAAGTTAATGATCCCTGTATTAGTTGTGACGATTGCCCTTTTATTGATGTCACTATTTGTGGTTCAAGAAGGCGAACGTGGCATGGTAATTCGTTTTGGTCGAGTTCTCGATGACAACGGCGTATCACGAATCTATGAACCAGGTTTACACTTTAAGATGCCTCTGTTTGATCGCGTTAAAGTACTTGATGCTCGTATTCAAACGATGGATGGTCGTTCTGATCGTTTCGTTACATCAGAGAAAAAAGACGTTCTAATTGATACCTATGCAAAATGGCGTATTGCTGATTTTGGACGTTTTTATCTGAGTACGGGCGGTGGCAACATCATGACGGCAGAAGCACTTCTTGAGCGTAAAGTGACAGATGTTCTTCGTTCTGAAATTGGTTCTCGAGAGATCAAGCAAATCGTTTCAGGCCCGCGTAATAAAGACGTACTACCGGATAGTGTTGATAGCGAAGAAGTAACAACTGAAGCTGCAAAAGAAGCACTAGAGATTGATGGTGAACGAGATAAAGTTATGGCGAACGTTTTGTCTGGAACGGCAGAAAGTGCGATGGCTGATTTAGGTGTTGAAGTTGTTGATTTCCGAATGAAGAAAATTAACCTTCCTGACGAAATCAGTGAATCTATCTATCGCCGTATGCGTGCAGAACGTGAATCGGTTGCTCGTAGACACCGTTCTCAAGGTCGTGAGAAAGCAGAAGTTATCCGTGCTCAAGCTGAGCTAGAAGTAGCGACTGTTCTTGCTGAAGCTGACCGTACAGCTCGAGTAACTCGTGGTGATGCTGATGCAGAAGCTGCGAAAATTTACTCTGATGTATACAGCAAAGATCCTGAGTTCTACGGTTTCTTACGTTCACTTCAAGCTTATGAAGCTTCATTTAGTGATAAGAGCGATATCTTAGTTCTTGATCCTAAAACGGACTTCTTCCAATACATGAATACGTCAAAAGGCGCTCAATAATTATTGAGGCTAATGGCTGTATCTAAGCTAGATACAAAGTGTATTGATAATAAAAAGGCTCCTCATGGAGCCTTTTTGCTTTTCAAATTCAATGAACTCTATAATTTGCTTAGGAGCTTAGGAGCTTAGGAGCTTAGGAATCGAAAATATAACTTTTTATGCTGTCATCACCGCAATAACTAACCCAGCAACGACCAAGCATCCACCAATGCGCCTGAGTTGGTTGTCAGGTTGTTGACTTAGTTGCGCCACCATATTTCGCCAACCGTTAGGCGCGATTAAAGGTCCTAGCCCTTCTACAATTAAAACCAGTCCAATAGCAAGCCAGATAGAATTTGACATCGTTTGTCCCTAGTGAATAAAAAGTTCAATATATCAATGGTTTTTGTGATCATATCAGTATACCTGCCGCATTTTCTATGGCTAATAATCGGAGTTATGAACAAAAAATGACTGCAAATAGACCGATTCGATGCTAGAATCCATTTTTAATTAGCAACAGAAATTGGAAAGATGGGAAATAACGTAGTCGTTCTGGGCACCCAATGGGGTGACGAAGGTAAAGGTAAAATTGTTGACCTTTTAACTGAAGATGCAAAATACGTGGTTCGCTACCAAGGCGGTCACAATGCAGGTCACACTCTTGTCATTGACGGTGAAAAAACCGTTCTTCACTTAATTCCATCAGGCATTCTTCGCGATAACGTAAAATGTGTTATCGGTAACGGTGTAGTATTATCGCCTGACGCACTTCTTAAAGAAATGAAACCTCTTGAAGATCGCGGCATTCCTGTTCGTGAACGTCTTTTCATTTCTGAAGCTTGTCCACTAATTCTTCCGTACCACATTGCAATCGACAACGCGCGTGAAATCGCTCGTGGCGCTAAGGCTATTGGTACAACTGGTCGTGGTATCGGTCCTGCTTACGAAGATAAAGTTGCTCGTCGCGGTTTACGCGTTGGTGACCTTTTCGATAAAGAAATGTTTGCAGTGAAACTGAAAGAAGTTATGGAATTCCACAACTTCCAACTAGAGCACTTCTACAAAGCTGAAACAGTAAGCTATGAAGAAGTACTAGAGCAAGCGATGAGCTACGCAGATATGTTAACTGCGATGGTTATCGATGTAACGGACGAACTTGACGCAGCACGTAAGCGCGGCGACAAAATCATGTTCGAAGGTGCTCAAGGTACGCTACTAGATATCGACCACGGTACATACCCTTACGTAACGTCTTCTAACACTACTGCTGGTGGTGTTGCTGCAGGTTCTGGTTTTGGTCCTCGCCACATCGGTTACATTCTTGGTATTACCAAGGCTTACTGTACTCGTGTAGGTTCAGGTCCATTCCCTACAGAGCTTTACGATGGTCTTGATAAGCAAGACCCTGTAGGTAAGCACTTAGGCGATGTTGGTCACGAATTTGGTGCTACAACGGGTCGTCTACGTCGTACTGGTTGGTTTGATGCTGTTGCTATGCGACGCGCTATCCAAATCAACTCTCTATCTGGTATCTGTCTAACTAAACTAGACGTTTTAGATGGTCTAGAAGAGCTAAAAATCTGTACTGGTTACAAGATGAAAGATGGTTCTGTTCTAGAAGTTTCTCCAATGGCAGCTGAGTCATTTGAAGAAGCTACACCAATCTACGAAACAATGCCTGGTTGGAGCGAGAACACATTTGGTGCTAAGACTATTGATGCGCTTCCACAAGCTGCTCTAGATTACATCAAGCGTATTGAAGACCTAACGGGTGTTCCAATTGATATCGTATCAACGGGTCCAGATCGTAACGAAACTATCATCAAGGTTCACCCATACGGCGCATAATGCCTATTGAGTGATTACCAAGGCATTTTAATTTAGTGCTTTGATAATAAAATAGTTTTCTAAAAGCCGACTTTATTAAGTCGGCTTTTTTTATATCTATGGTTTATAGTTTTTATTATTGCTGATGATCTTTTGTACGCTATCTGGCAAAATATTGCCCATCATCGGCAAGTTTTGTCTAAAGCAAATATGTCAGTTGCCGATACAGTTATCATGGTAAGTGAAGTGCTATAAGTCTTTGCTGCATTAAAAGCAGTGAGTCTTGCGTTTCAAAGACAGATAAAAGAGTGCAGGTATGAAGCTACGAATTGTAGCAGCTTCATTAGTATTCGCGTTGAGCTCAACTTTTAGCTATGCAGATTTAGCTGATGTAGGAGAGCCTGTACCGATATACACTGAAGCTGAGTTGATTAATTTAATAGAACGCAATCAGCATTTAGAGCGTGTGAAAGCGGATAAATGCCAGTTGGTTGAAGATATTGTTGCCCGTGCAACACGTATTAGTTTACCGTCTTATGAATTCTTATACGGTGACATGCTTGCGTGGGGAGTATGTGTTGAACAAGATGTAGAGCTTGGTCTCTATTATATGGAAAACTCAGCACATCAAGGTTTACCAGTGGCTTTAGAGCAACTCGGGCGTTATTACTCGAGAGGCACATTAGTTCAGCAAGATAAAGAGCGAGCTATTCCTTATTTGCGCGAAGCTGCGGCTATGGGGAACCTTAAAGCCCGTATTCATTTAGCTGAATTATTACTCCGAGACTACGGAAGCCCTCTCGATTATGAAGATGCTTACCGCTGGCTATATAACTCTGTAACTGCCGATCAAAGGCAGCACAAAAGAATTTCAGTTTTACGAAATGGTTTAGAACAAAGAATGCCTGATAACATCATTGCTCGTGCTAAACGCCGTGATGTCTTTTGGTAAAAGACTGACATAAAGATGAACCTGCACTTTATCTTTATGACGTTTTAGACCGAAGTCTGACTTAAACACCTCGCTTGTCGAGGTGTTGTTGTTTATATCAGGGAGTGAAAACTGTCTTTTAGAAAATCCCTTTATGATCTTCCATTTTTTAGAGCTTTAATTGTGGAGAGGTTTTTATGTGGTACAAATTTGCCCTATTTAGGGTGATTTCCAAAGCATATCTGTAGGTTACCCCTAGCATCAGATATACTAGGGATATATACCTTCCTTGCTTAAGCAGGCCCGCCTATGTCAAAAAACACACCAATGTCAGAAAACACGACAGCGACAACCACTGTTGATCCTTTTGCCGACCGAGAGTCGAAAAATTACGAAAACCCAGTACCAAGCCGAGAGTTCATTATCTCGTTTCTAACAGAAGCGAATATTCCAATGAACCGTAACGATCTATTCGAAGCTTTGGGCCTTGCTGGAGAGGAACAATATGAAGGGCTGCGTCGTCGTTTACGTGCAATGGAACGTGATGGACAGCTTATCTTTACTCGTCGTCAGTGCTATGCACTGCCTGAGAAGATGGAACTGATTAAAGGCTATGTGATTGGTCATAAAGACGGTCATGGCTGGGTTCGCCCGGATGGAAGTGTTGGTAAAGACAACGATATCGTGCTGCCGCATCATCAGATGAAAACCATCATGCATGGTGATTACGTCTTGGCTCAGCCTACTGACAACAGTAAGCGTGGCCGTCGTGAAGGTCGTTTAGTTCGTGTTCTTGAAGAGCGCAAAACCCCGCTGGTTGGTCGTTTCTTCTTAGAGTACGGTCATTCTTACGTGGTTGCTGATGATTCGCGTATTAGTCACGACATCCAGATCCCTACTGAGCATAAAGGCGGTGCTCGAATGGGTAATGTGGTTGTGATTGAAATTACGGATCGCGGTGGTCGTTCTCGTAACATGATGGGTAAAGTGACCGAAGTTCTTGGTGAAAACATGGCTCCGGGTATGGAAACGCAGATAGCGATCCGTACTCACCAGATCCCGCAAGAGTGGCCTGAAGCGGTAGACAAGCAAATCGAAAATCTCGGTGAGCATGTTCCTGAAGAAGCAAAAGAAGGACGTGTTGATCTACGCAAACTACCATTGGTTACCATTGATGGCGAGGATGCGCGTGACTTCGATGATGCGGTTTACTGTGAAGCTAAGAAAGGCGGCGGCTGGCGTCTGTGGGTAGCGATTGCTGACGTAAGTTACTACGTTCGCCCTGATACAGCGCTAGACAAAGAAGCGATTAACCGTGGTAACTCGGTATACTTCCCGTCGCAAGTCGTGCCAATGCTGCCAGAAGTGCTTTCAAATGGTTTATGTTCATTGAACCCTCAAGTAGACCGTTTATGCATGGTGTGTGAGATGACTATCTCAGATAAAGGTAAACTGTCAGGCTACAAGCACTACGAAGCGGTAATGAATTCTCATGCTCGTCTTACTTATAACAAAGTAGGCGCGATTTTAGATGGCAATGAAGAATTACGTGAACGTTACGAACCAGAAGTACCACATCTTGAAGAGCTTCATAAGATGTACAAGGTGCTTAAGAAAACGCGTGACGAACGTGGTGCGATTGAATTTGAAACGGTAGAAACTAAGTTTATCTTCAATGCAGATCGTAAGATTGATCGTATTGAGCCAGTAATTCGCAATGATGCACACAAGATCATCGAAGAATGTATGATTCTTGCGAATATCGCATCGGCATCTTACGTAGAAAAAGCGAAAGAGCCTGCCCTGTACCGTGTTCACGATACTCCAGGAGAAGAGCGTTTAACTGGCTTTAAGAGCTTCCTTAGTGAATTAGGTTTAACGCTGGAAGGTGGCTTGTCGCCATCTCCGGTAGATTATGCACAACTGATGCAACAGATTAATGAACGTGAAGATCGTGAGTTAATTCAAACTATGCTGCTGCGCTCAATGAAGCAAGCGGTATACAACGCGGATAATGCAGGTCACTTTGGTTTAGCTCTTAAACGCTATGCTCACTTTACCTCGCCAATTCGTCGTTACCCAGATTTGCTATTACACCGTGCGATTAAGTATCTTATTGCGAAAGAAGAAGGTCGTAACAGCGAGCGTTGGACGCCAACCGGTGGTTACCACTACACTTTCGATGATATGGACTTCTACGGCGAGCAGTGCTCAATGACTGAACGTCGTGCTGATGATGCTACGCGTGAAGTGAACGACTGGCTGAAATGTGAATACATGCAAGATCATGTTGGCGAAGTGATGGATGGCGTAATTGCTAACGTGACTGGCTTCGGTTTCTTTGTTCGTTTGACTGAGCTGCACATTGACGGCTTGGTACATATCTCAGCGCTAGCGAATGATTACTACCAGTTTGATGCTATTGGTCAACGCCTAGTGGGTGAAAGCTCAGGTAATATCTACCGTTTGGGTGATTCGGTTAAAGTAAAGGTTTCTGCGGTTAACTTGGAAACTCGTCAAATTGATTTTGATATGGAAGACACTGACCGCCAGCCACGTGGTAAAGGGAAAACTGCCAAGAAACGTGCAGCAGAAGCGATGAAAAAGGCGAAAAGCAAAAAGCGCTCATCGGTGAAGAGCAATAAACCTGGCGTATCAGCGAAGCCTTTGGTAGAACCCACTAAGCGACCTGATGGCAGCAGTGAAAGCTCTGCTAAAAAGAAAAAGCCAGCGAATAAAACCGGTGCTGCTAAAGCTCGCGCTAAGAAAAAACGTGCCGCAAGCCGCAAGCCAAAGACTGATAATTCTTAAGGCTTGGTGCTGATAAAGTTCAGCATCTAACTAGTTAAATGCGAAATCACTTTAATGCGAGAGTATCAGGCAAAAGATGCATGCTCTCGAAATAAACAACACAGAGATGGATACGTTGGTATTGATGTCATTCATCTCTGAGCAATAAGAGTAAATTGAGACAATGAGTAACGAATTTATTTACGGTATTCACGCGGTGAAAGCCGTACTAGAGAAAGATCCAGCACGCTTTATTGAAGCTTATGTCCTTAAAGGGCGCCAAGATGAGCGCTTACTTCCTCTATTGAACCAACTACAACAGTTTGGTGTTTCCATTCAGCAGATGGGTCGTAAAGTCTTAGATGACAAAGCTAGTGGTGCTAATCACCAAGGCTTGATTGCTAAAGTTAAGCCTGCTAAACAGCTTAATGAAACGCACCTAGATGATATTCTTGCGCAGCACGAACAACCTCTGCTATTGGTTCTAGATGGCGTGACAGACCCTCACAACCTAGGTGCTTGCTTACGTAATGCAGATGCCGCAGGTGTGGCCGCTGTTATCGTCCCTAAAGACCGTTCTTCGCCATTAACGGCAACAGTAAGTAAGGTAGCGTGTGGTGCAGCTGAAACTGTTCCCTTAGTGCGTGTAACCAACCTAGCTCGTACTATGCGCGCTCTGCAAGAGCAGGGCGTGTGGTTTGTGGGTACGGCTGGTGAAGCGACACACGATATCTATCAAGCTAAACTTTCTGGCCCATTAGCGATTGTAATGGGCGCTGAAGGTGACGGTATGCGTAGACTGACTCGTGAAACGTGTGATGACCTGATTAAGATTCCAATGTCAGGTAGCGTGTCGAGCCTGAACGTTTCAGTTGCTTCTGGTATTTGCTTATTTGAAGCTGTACGTCAGCGTCTAGCTCAGTAACGTTCGACTTAATCCGGAAGAGACTCGAGTTGTGATTGATCTGAAAGCTTAAACGGCTTAAGTCTATGAATTTATTAACGCTCACCAATTACTGGTGGGCGTTTATTTTTAGGCAATGATGACGGAGCCTATTGGTTTGTCAGATGGCTAGATGGCGAAAGAAAAACTGTTTCATTATTCGCCAAATACCACTTGCCAATACCGGGTTCTTTCTATAATATTTGCCGTCCTTAAAACTCGGTCATTTTTCTTTAGTTCCTTGCTTCCCTTGGACGACCGAGCCTTTCGTGGAAGCTAATAATCCGTAAGGAGCAACCAAATGCGTCATTATGAAATCGTATTCATGGTTCACCCTGATCAAAGCGAGCAAGTAGCTGGCATGATCGAGCGTTACACTGGTTCAATCACTGAAGCTGGTGGTACTATCCACCGTCTAGAAGACTGGGGCCGCCGTCAAATGGCTTACCCAATCAACAAACTTCACAAAGCTCACTACGTTCTTATGAACGTTGAAGCTGGCCAAGAAGTGATGGACGAGCTAGAAACTGCTTTCCGTTTTAACGATGCAGTTCTACGTAACATGATCATGCGCACTAAAGGCGCTGTGACTGAGCAATCTATCATGCTTAAGCAAAAAGAAGAGCGTGCAGAGCGTGCTCCTCGTCGTGATGACCGTGAAGAACGTGCACCACGTCGTGAAGAAGAAGCTAAGCCAGAAGCTGCTGCTGAGTAATTATTTTTTGACCGTTTAGGTCATTAAATTTTATTCGACTCGTTTAGGTATTTTCACTATAAGCATTTGCTTAACTTAATTATAAGTCTGTGTGAATACCGCATTATTAAATTTAGATCAGGAGATAGCCCATGGCTCGTTTCTTCCGTCGTCGTAAATTCTGCCGTTTTACTGCAGAAGGCGTACAAGAGATTGACTACAAAGACGTAGCAACTCTAAAAAACTACATCACTGAAGCTGGTAAAATTGTACCTAGCCGTATCACTGGTACAAGTGCTAAATACCAACGTCAACTAGCTCGCGCTATCAAGCGTTCTCGTTACCTAGCTCTACTACCATACACTGACAAGCATCAGTAATCGGTAATAGTTAACAATAGTTTAAGAGGACTAAGATAATGCAAGTTATTCTACTTGATAAAATCGGTAACCTAGGTGGCCTTGGCGACCAAGTAAACGTTAAATCTGGTTACGCTCGTAACTTCCTTATCCCACAGGGTAAAGTAGTTATGGCAACTAAAGAAAACGTTGCTATGTTCGAAACTCGTCGTGCTGAACTAGAAGCTAAAGTTGCTGAGCAACTAGCTGCTGCAGAAGCTCGCGCAGAGACAGTTAACACTCTAGAAGGCGTTACAATCGCTTCTAAAGCTGGTGACGAAGGCAAACTATTCGGTTCTATCGGTACTCGTGACATCGCAGACGCTATTACAGCAGCTGGTGTTGCAGTAGTTAAGAGCGAAGTACGCCTACCTGAAGGCGCTTTACGTAACATCGGTGAATTCGAAGTAAGCATCCAACTTCACTCTGAAGTTTTTGCTACTGCGAAAATCACTATCGTTGCTACTGCGTAATTTCAGTACGAGACGAATTCTTTCGTTTTGAAAGTTTTAAACACCAGCTTCGGCTGGTGTTTTTTTATGTCTAAAATATGGAAATTACAGCTCAGGCAGGGGGAGTAAAGCTTATTGGCGAGTAAACAGCTCTAGAATTGAAACAATAAGTTGATGGATAATACTGAATCTTCTTTATCCAATCCTTCAGGGACTTTATCGTGATACTGGCGAGAATGCGCAATTTTTAGTGCGATATTATCGGTAATGTTATTGATGACTTCTAAATCCGTATCCAACCTAATATTGCTTCTGCCTGACACTAATGTCATGTCTGCTTTAAACTGTAAGTTATCTAGAATCTGCCATGATGTGTTGATATTTCCTCGGAAAATCCCTTCTTCAACAATATCGGGAAAGATAATATCGTCATCATCGATTTCATCTAAATTAGGTTCTTGGTATCGAAAACCTGGTCCCATCTCGACTTCTAAAACAAAGACCTCAGTATTAGAAAATTGATAACCTAAACCACTCGACACGGTATAGTCCTTAAAGTACGCACTGTACCTTGAATCTATGCCTTTAAAGCTCCCATAAAAATAGGTTTTCGGGCTTAGCTTATAATCGCTTTGTGCTGAGTAAGTCGATTGTCTTTTATCTTCTTCGCCATCCTTATATAAGTTGTAGTACTTCCATTCACCATTGGTTCTATGGCGACCAGACGTATATTCACCATTAAGGCGTGCATTCAGCGAACGAGAATCCGAATTTCCGGTATGAGATTGGTAACCAAACTCGACCTCAGTTGCCCATGGGCTAGGTAGTTCAGTGTCTGCGGGTGCAATATCCATATTATCAGTTGCAGTAGTGACGATTACGTCATCAGCAAAAACCAGCGGGGCACTCAAAAGCCCAATGCTGAGCGCTAATATTTTGGACACGCAGACCTCATTAATAAGTGATATGAATAGAAGGATCGTAATCGTACCTTTGCTTATTTGAGTCAGCAATAAGTAAATTCTTAATTAAGAGTAAAACAAACGCTGTCGAGTGGATTACAAATTATCGTTCTTGCGTATAATGAGCGGTCATTAATAGTTATTGAGTGTAGTCATAGTGGATACCAGAAATCAGAAATCAGCCAACGATCAGGTGGACGCAATTAAAGTTCCTCCGCATTCATTAGAAGCTGAGCAATCTGTGATTGGCGGTTTGTTGCTGGACAACGAACGCTGGGATACGGTTTCAGAAAAAGTGGTGAGTAAAGACTTTTACAGTCGACCTCACCGCCTAATCTTTGAAGCAGTAAAAGCAATTCTTGAAGAAAGTAACCCACTCGATCTGATTACACTTTCCGAATTTTTAGAAGTTCGTGAGCAACTTGAAGAAGTCGGCGGTTTCGCTTATCTGGCAGACCTAGCTAAGAACACCCCAAGTGCCGCTAACATTAACGCTTATGCAGAAATTGTGGCGCAGAGAGCACTCGTTCGTAGCTTGATTGGTGTTGCTAATGAAATTGCAGATTCAGGGTATGACCCTCAAGGTCGCAGCTCTGAAGATTTATTGGATCTTGCCGAAAGTAAAGTATTTGCTATTGCTGAAGGGCGAGCGAGTGAAAATGAAGGTCCACAGAACGTTGATAGCATTCTAGAGAAGACGTTAGAACGTATTGAGATCCTGTACAAATCACCACAAGATGGCGTGACTGGTGTCGATACGGGATTCAACGACCTCAATAAGAAGACGGCAGGGCTTCAGGGTTCAGACTTAATCATTGTCGCAGCTCGTCCATCTATGGGTAAAACTACGTTTGCGATGAACTTGTGTGAAAACGCGGCGATGAAACAAGACAAACCTGTTCTAATCTTCTCGCTAGAGATGCCAGCCGAACAGTTGATGATGCGTATGCTTGCCTCTCTCTCTCGTGTTGACCAAACCAAGATTCGTACTGGTCAGCTAGATGATGAGGATTGGGCGCGTATCTCTTCGAGTATGGGTATTCTTATGGATAAGAAGAACATGTACATCGATGACAGTTCAGGTTTGACTCCTACAGAAGTTCGTTCAAGAGCTCGAAGAATAGCAAGAGAGCATGATGGCATTTCAATGATCATGATCGATTACCTTCAATTAATGCGTGTTCCTGCTTTATCTGAAAACCGTACCCTTGAAATTGCAGAAATCTCTCGTTCATTAAAAGCATTAGCAAAAGAACTGAATGTACCGGTTGTGGCGCTTTCTCAGCTAAACCGTTCCCTAGAGCAACGTGCTGATAAACGACCTGTAAACTCAGACTTGCGTGAGTCTGGTTCTATTGAGCAAGATGCCGATTTAATCATGTTCATTTATCGTGATGAGGTTTATAACCCAGATAGTTCACTGAAAGGCATTGCAGAGATAATCTTAGGTAAGCAGCGTAATGGTCCGATTGGTTCTGTACGACTCACCTTCCAAGGTCAGCATTCTCGTTTTGATAACTATGCAGGTCCTGCATTTGATGACGAGTAAGCAGTCATGACATATATGAAAGCCGCCTCGGCGAGTATTAACTTAAGTGCGCTTGAACATAACTTACGATTGATTAAGTCCAAAGCACCAAACAGTAAAGTGATGTCGGTTGTGAAAGCCAATGGCTACGGACACGGTTTATTGCATATCGCCAAGCATTCTAGAAACTCGGATGCTTTTGGTGTCGCGAGAATTGAAGAAGCATTGCAACTTCGTGCTGGTGGTATTGTTCAACCCATCTTATTGCTTGAAGGGTTTTATTCTCAGGGTGACTTACCGATTCTTGTGGCTAATAACATTCAAACGGTCGTGCATTGTGAAGAGCAGTTAAGTGCCCTAGAAAATTCTCAGCTTGAAGCGCCAGTTGTCGTTTGGTTGAAAGTGGATAGCGGCATGCACCGTTTAGGCGTGCGTTCTGAACAGTATCAAGGTTTTGTTGAGCGTTTACATCAATGCTCAAATGTGGCAAAACCATTGCGTTATATGAGCCATTTTGGCTGTGCTGATGAGTTAGACAAAGCAACGACAGAACAACAGACAGAATTGTTCCTGTCTTTGACTGAAGGTTGCGAAGGGGAGCGCTCTCTTGCGAATTCTGCAGGTTTACTCGCTTGGCCTGATAGCCATTTAGATTGGGTTCGACCTGGGATTATTTCTTACGGTGTCTCTCCGTTTGTTGATAAGTCAGCTAAAGAGCTAGGTTTCCTACCTGTCATGACTCTTACATCCCATTTGATTGCAGTGCGTGATCTGAAAGCTGGAGAAAGCGTAGGTTATGGTGGTAATTGGACTAGTGAGCGAGATACCAAAATTGGTGTGATCGCAATCGGTTATGGCGATGGTTACCCTCGCACAGCACCTAATGGCACTCCTGTTTTTGTAAATGGTCGTAAAGCACCTATTGCGGGGCGAGTGTCTATGGACATGCTCACTGTTGATTTAGGTCCCGATGCTCAAGATAAAGTGGGTGATGAAGCGACGTTGTGGGGAAGAGAGTTACCCTCGGAAGAAGTTGCATTACATATCGGCACCATAGCGTATGAATTAGTGACGAAACTGACTTCAAGAGTCGAAATGGAATACGAGTACTAATGATGCCTTTGGCTAGATTTACCAAGCGCATATCTACCTTGTTGATTCCTTCACTACTGAGTGTTCTGGGCATTACCTTTTCATTAAATGTGGCTAGTGAAGAAAAGGACTCTGCATTCTTACCTTTTTATTTCAGCACTGAAGTGATGGGAAATACCTTTGGGGTTGCTGGTGTCGCTAAAGGTGTTGGTCAGCCACAAGCTGCTTTATTCGGTATGGCGCTGTATTCAGATAAAGACAGCTATGTTGGATTCGTTTCTGCTTTCAATTATGCATTGTCGGAAGAGTGGCTATTCAGCACTCAAATGTACCAAGCTCGTTTTAATGACAACCCCTATTACCTTGGTTCTCAAGGAGACAACAATTCATCTAACAATGATAAAACGATCATTGATGGTGTAGAAAAAAACTATCAGTTCGAATTCAAGTATTTATTACCGTGGGGTAATATTGCTGAACATGGTCTACTCGGTGTCTTTCAACCTATTCGTGATGTTAGCTTTGCATCTCCAATTGAGTCTGGAGTGAGTTCGATAATTGTGAAACCCTTTTTTAGCTCTCGTGAGTTAGACGGCTTATATGACGATGAAAAGGCCACGGGTTTAAGCTTAACTTTTGATTGGGATAACCGTGACAGCACGCGTAACACCACCAAAGGCTCTCATACCTCTTTTGAATTGATGACAGGTGCAGAGAACTGGGGGGACGATGATCCTTGGCTTAAATGGACTTTCCAAAATAGCCATTATTACGCACTAGGCCCTCTTGGTGAGTTATTTGATCAGCAGGTTGTCGCGCTCGACTTCTATACATCAGATACTCCTACTTGGGATAACTGCTCTTCTGATCGTTGCGCTCGTCCACCAGAAATGGAGCAAGCTCGTCTTGGCGGTTTATATCGATTAAGAAGCTATACTGGTGGTCGCTTTCACGGACGTTCGGCAATTCATTATTCTGCAGAGTATCGGGTGCTTCCTGATTGGCAGCCTTTAGAGAGTATCCCTGTAATAAATTACTACGACTTACCTTGGTGGCAATGGGTTGCTTTTGCTGAAGTAGGTCGAGTCTCTGAAGAATACGATTTAAAGACCTTACACACTGATATGAAGTGGAGTATTGGTGGCGCGGTTCGTTTTCAAGTTGAAGGTATAGTCGTTCGAACTGAAATAGCTAAAGGCAGTGAAGAAGGTACCTTTCGGGTCATGATAAACCAGCCTTTTTAAACTCAAACCAAAAAGAAAAAGCTTAAAGGCTAGGGTGATAAATCGAATATCTCATATGTCTTTCATGGTCTTTATTGTTAAAGGGTGGCACATAACAGTGCCACCCTTTTTTATTTAATCTGCCGGTGTGTTGTTGCCTATTTTGAATTGTTGCTCATCGTTAATTGTGACTACCCATCATTGTTACTAATAGTGAATCGTCACTCACCTTGAATGGTTGCAATGATAGTTCTGCTTCCACCACAGTCACGGTGCTCTCCTAAGTAAATGCCCTGCCATGTACCTAAAGCTAATCGCCCATTGGTAATTGGGATGGTAATGCTATTACCCAAAAGGGAAGCTTTGATGTGTGCTGGCATGTCGTCATCTCCCTCGTAAGTATGAAGGTAGTAACTTGCTCGTTCTGGGACGTATTTATTAAAGTGAGATTCCATGTCTATACGTACCGTTGGATCCGCATTTTCATTTAAAGTCAGACTGGCAGATGTGTGCTGTATAAAAAGGTGTAACAAACCAACAGAGATATTATTGATAGAATTAGTTTGTTGTTCAATTTCATCAGTAATCAGGTGAAAGCCACGCTTTTTGGCATCGAGATGAATCGTCTTCTGAACCCACATATGGCATCCTTTATATTGTGTTTGGAAAAATAGTTGTTTAACGCTATCTTTTAGACTTGAATTTACAAGGTTTGACTCAATTTTCAAATAGAGTGGAGCTTTACTTATGCCGCTTTTTAAATCAACAAATGTAATCTGATTTATCTCAATATGTTGATTTTTAACTGCTGCATAATACGTCATGAAAATAAATTACAAATAAGAGTTCAAAAAAGCTTAAGTGCTTTATTTGAATAATAATATTATCGCCTAATCGGGGATTCTACTCATCGTTACGGTGGCTAGAATAAAACCAACAGTAATATCGGGATAGACATCATGTTGAAAAACATTAACCCAACGCAAACATCTGCGTGGAAAGATCTAACAGCTCATTTTGAATCTGCACAAGACATGGGTCTTAAAGATCTTTTTGCTCAAGATGCGCAGCGTTTCGAAAAGTTCTCTACAAAATTTGGTTCAGATATCTTAGTTGATTACTCAAAGAACCTTGTTGATGCTGAAACAATGAAGAAATTGTTCTCTCTTGCGAACGAGACAGAACTTAAATCAGCAATTGAAGCTATGTTTAGCGGTGAAGCAATCAACAAAACAGAAGGTCGTTCTGTTCTTCATACCGCTCTACGTAACCGCAGCGATAATCCTGTAATCGTTGATGGCAAAGATGTAATGCCAGCTGTAAACGCAGTTCTAGCTAAAATGGAACTGTTTACACACCGCATCGTTTCTGGTGATTGGAAAGGTTACACAGGTAAAGAGATTACTGACGTTGTAAACATTGGTATTGGTGGTTCTGACCTTGGTCCATACATGGTGACTGAAGCGCTAACGCCATACAAGACTCGCCTAAACATGCATTTTGTTTCTAACGTTGATGGTACACACATCGTTGAAACGCTTAAGCCGCTAAACCCTGAAACAACGTTGTTCTTGGTTGCATCTAAAACATTTACCACTCAAGAAACAATGACGAACGCACACTCTGCTCGTGATTGGTTCTTGGCTGAAGCCGGTGATGAAGCGCACGTTGCTAAGCACTTTGCTGCACTTTCAACTAACGCGGCTTCTGTTGCTGAGTTCGGTATTGATACTGACAATATGTTCGAATTCTGGGATTGGGTTGGTGGTCGTTACTCACTATGGTCTGCTATTGGTCTTTCTATTTCACTTTCTATTGGCTTCGATAACTTCGTTGAGCTATTAGACGGTGCTCACGAGATGGATAACCATTTTGCTTCAACTGACCTAGAAAGCAATATTCCAGTAATCCTTGCTCTTATAGGTATTTGGTACAATAACTTCCACGGCGCTGAGTCTGAAGCTATCTTGCCATACGATCAATACATGCACCGTTTTGCTGCTTATTTCCAGCAAGGTAACATGGAATCAAATGGTAAGTTTGTTGACCGTAACGGCAACCCTGTGGATTACCAAACTGGTCCTATTATTTGGGGTGAGCCTGGAACAAACGGTCAGCACGCTTTCTACCAACTGATCCACCAAGGTACTAAGCTGATTCCTGCTGATTTCATTGCTCCTGCAATTAGCCACAATCCAGCATCTGATCACCATCAGAAATTGATGTCGAACTTCTTTGCTCAAACGGAAGCACTTGCGTTTGGTAAAACGAAAGAAGTCGTTGAAGCTGAGTTCCTAGCGGCGGGTAAAACTGCAGAAGAAGCGGCTGAACTGGCGCCATTTAAAGTATTTGAGGGTAACCGCCCAACAAACTCTATTTTGGTTAAACAGATTACACCTCGTACGCTTGGTAACTTGATTGCAATGTACGAACATAAAATCTTTGTTCAAGGTGTTATCTGGAATATCTTCAGCTTTGATCAATGGGGTGTTGAGCTTGGTAAGCAACTAGCAAACCAAATTCTACCTGAGCTGGCTGATGGTTCTGAAGTATCATCTCATGACAGTTCAACAAATGGTCTGATTAACGCATTTAACGCGTTCAAAGCATTATAATTGCTTTGCCCTGGCGGTATTGCTAACGCGATATGGTCAGGGTGCTATAAGTAGAGCCATGCATTTGGCTTTACTTGCCATTATTATCAGGTTTGAAAACACCAGATATAAAAAAGCCGACGCAATTGCGTCGGCTTTTTGTTTATTCATTAGCGGTAAAAATTACTCGAAACAAATTTCAATGAAGGCGTTACCCCATTGAGATGTAAATGGCATGATAATAATTGAGCCTTCACATTTGTGGCGAATAGTATGACCTTTACCAGATACAACAACGGGTGTTGCCATATCGAAATCGAATCCACTTTCAGCAAGGATGCGCTTAGCACCGCCCGTCACCATATTGGTGATTTCGCCGACCATGTCCGTCACTTCTTCGTTTAGACCATTTGGTCTTTCACCAAGCATGTTCTGCATGATCTCTAGCGCAAGCCCTTCATCAAAGGTAATCGACATAGAGCCGCGACTTTGTTGGCCAACCATACCGATTAAGCCTGATACATCACCTCGAGCAATTTCGTCTTTCTTTACTCTTGGTTTTTGTGGCTTCAATTCTAGAGAGGCCATCGTTTTTAGTACATTCATTAAAGAGGCTAAAAACGGGTTTACAAATTCAGCGCGCATAATGTTCTTCTATCTTATTCTTTCATGTTAGAGGAGCAAGATTGACATATCCCGTGTGACTCAATGACATGGTTAGTCAGTTGAAAGCCATGCTTCTCTGCGTTACTAGCCAGTTGAGCGATTAAAGCATCGTCTTGCAATTCAATAACAGTGCCACATTTATCGCAGATTAATAACTGAGAAAAATGCTTATTGGCATTGCATGAGCAGCAACATATAAAGCTATTTGTCGACTCGACCCGGTGAATGAAACCTTGTTCCAATAAAAAATCTAAAGCGCGATATACAGTGGGAGGCTTTGCTTGCGGCTCGCTTATTTTTAATTGTTCTAATAACTCGTAAGCACTGGATGCTTTCTTGTTAGATAAAATCAGTTCAAAAACTCGCTTTCTTTGTGGAGTTAAACGAACTCCTCTCGCTGCGCATATCCCTTCAACTTGCTCTATCAATGTTTGGTCCAATTTTTTCACCATAATAGTTGGACTCTTATAATCATAAACTATTTCTAGACTACTTTCGTGGGAGAACCAATAATTTTACGTTTAAAGTGAGGTACAGAGCGTATTGTGGACCACTACTTTGGATTAAACAAGGTAACTCAAAGTACCCGTATGACTCAAGGTATAAGTGGTTGTTCAAAAGGAAATTGTTCATTGATAAAACGGTTTAAATAAAAAGTGTGAGGTAAAGTTCATATCACACATCTTTGCGCGGCCTTTTAACTGTTCATTTTAGTTTATTGAAAAGGGAAAATAGAGGGGAAATCTGCAGACTTTAAGGTTGAGTTGCATCGAGGAAAGAAATGAAAAGCCCCACACAGTAGGGCTTTCATTGATAATAGTACTTTTTATAAAAACTAGTCGGCTAAATTGCGATCCCAATGAATATTGTATTTAACGGACTCTTGATGAGCATAATCTGATTTTCCAACAAAGCTGTATACAGTATTAGTTTCCAGCTCAAGCCATCTAGGGATGCTAACGGAAACATTGCCTCGATAATCGTGTCTACATTGAGATGTAATATCCCACAAATAATCAGCTTTATCGCCAGAGCTTAACCAGAATCCATCAAAACTATCACCAATCAACTGACAAGTAAGGTCTTCACCATTTGGGGATTTCTCAAAGGTAATGCTTGCCTTAGATTGTGTCAGGTTGATACTTACTTTCCCCAGTACAGATGTTCCCTTTTGCTCTGTGGGTAAGTAGAAATCAAAGCTATTGCCAGTGTGCCCATCCGTACTTGATTTCGCATTTAAACGCTCTTCTGCAGCGCTTTTATCTGTAAAGTGAGTTTTGCGAGAGCTATGAGCTATGACGGATAGAGCGCCAGGTGAAAGGTCACTAGCATCTCCAATCACGGTATAAATTGTTGAGTAAATGCCAGCTTGAACAACCATTACAGAGTTTTCACCATCAATGGTATATGTACCGCTTTCAATCAAGTCAGCATCTGTGGGGCAAGTGGTATTGTTCGATGGATTACGTTTACTCCAGTAGTAAATGCCATCTTCAAATTTGACCGCATCACACCATACAACGCTATGCTCTAAAGACTCCCCATCCCCAGTAGATGAACCGTATTCAGTCATATAGAACGTTTTGCCATCAAGTAAGCTTGGGTCAAGGATCTCTGGTAATGTTGGCGTTGGCTTAGGTTGTGTTGAGCTTGGGTCCCATACCGCATTGATACTACGTAATAATGACTCATCGGGTGATTCTAGAACGATATCTACCTTTTCTCCGTCTTCATCCCCATGCTGAGCAACAAGAATTCGTAATTCACCATCATTAAATTGGCGCATATATTGTTGTTCATAGTTTGCAGTATTAAATGAGTCGTAACTTAGTAGCTCTTTACCATCATCTGATGTGGATATTTCCCAAGTACCAGCCCAAACCATTGGCAATAAATAATCATCATAGGCTTCTAACTCACGAGCAGTAAAGGTTCCTGACTTTGTCACGTCTGCAGCATAAATATTTTGTTGATTAACAGTGAAGTTTGCACTGCGTAAGCGTAGTGCTACATCAGAGTCGTTTTCCCAATCAATGCTTTGATAGAATGTTTGATCCATATCAGGGACAGGTAGCATCGCACTGAATGGCAAATCTTGAGTAGAGTCTAACCAATACAAACCACCTTCAAGTTCATAAACAATTTGGTAGTCCCCATTGTTTTCTGATGTATAAACCGGTGTGAAGATTTCTCCGTCAGAGAACAATGTGCCATCCGATTGGATATCAGCAGGCGAGCAATCATCGCTGTTTGGGTCGATAGAAAGTGTTTTATTTTCAGGCAACTCTAGTTCAGAAAGCTGTTCAGGAGTCGTAATATCAATGCTTTTCTTCCAACAGAAGTAGTGCTGATCTTGGTCTTTCATCAGCGAAGCCCAACCCATCTCTAGGTCATGCTCATCTTCGCCAATCTCACCCATGCGCCACTCACCGCCAATAAAGTGCTTCTCTTCAAAGCTAGGGGTTGGAGCGGGTAAAACAGGATCTGTAGGCTCTGAAGAGTCTTCCTCTGCCACAGGTACAACAAATTTGGCTAATACTGGCTCGTGAACATCATCATCAGCAAAAATTTCGAGATCAGCATTACCTTGAGTCGTAGGAATGCCTATTAATGAAAGAGTTGAACCATTAATTGTTGTACTAACA
Organism: Vibrio sp. 99-70-13A1; assembly: GCF_013114625.1. GTDB lineage: Bacteria > Pseudomonadota > Gammaproteobacteria > Enterobacterales > Vibrionaceae > Vibrio. The sequence continues at coordinate 1,805 of NZ_VTXD01000045.1, read as the reverse complement.
CCTTCGATAGTGTTTTGCGCTGTCAGAGTTAACGCATCGTCATCACTAAAAAGTTGGTCAAGGCTTATGTTGGTGTTAACCGCAATACCAACTTGCAACCCAAGAGCTGTCAGTTCATCTGCCACGCGCTGTTGCTGTGTTGGTTCTATAACAGGAGCTTCATTTGGAGCTTCTGAAATTGTAAGGGAGAAGCTTTGGGCTGCTGCTGGGTTTACGCCATCATTAGCCGTCATGTTAAATGTAAATACACCTGCTTGTTCTGGTGTGCCAATAATACGCAGCTCTGTGCTTTCGTTATCAGCATTGATGCTCAAGCCATTGGCTGTCACGTCTGTAACGTTATAAGTAAGTACGTCGTTTTCTGCATCAATAAACAAGTCGTTAATCGATAATTGTTCATCAACACTGACTGTTACTGTCAGGTTTAGATCGTCGAGATCGGCTTGTAAGGTATTTTGCTCATTTAATATTGGCGCGGTATTGGGTGTTGTTGCTGTTACATTTAGCACTAATGGGTAAGAGCGAGATACTTCATCAGATGCATAGATCAACACATCGTACACACCGGCTTGAGTGGGAGTAACTGTTAAAGTTGTACTGCCATTCGGAATAACAGCTCCTGCTGCTGCTTGTGCGTCAACGGTATACACTAAGGCGTCGCCATCAGCATCAATGAAAAGTGTACTTAATTCATAGCTGCGTGACTGACCAAATTCGAAGGTGATTGGTTGAATGTTGGTGTCTTCAGCTTGGGCTGGGCGGTTATTTGGTGTAATACCGATATAGCCGTTTTCTCCAGTGTTCACTACAGGGGCATACTCATCGCTTAGAGTTTGGTTTTCATCCGCAATAATATCTGAAGTCTCTGTCGATATATCTTCAATAACATTGAGTTGGTCTGCCGGAGCAAGCACATCGTCATTGTCAACTAACGTTTCACCTACAATATTGATGGCTTTAGCCTTTTCTGCTTCTTCGCCTTCACTTTCTGCCACTGCGACGTAATCACCAAAGATATCTTCAGAAGTAAAAACCACATTGTCATTAGTATTGAAAGACTCAACAACAGCTTGCTCGGCCTCTTCTTGAGTCATTTCAGTGCCATTAGCTTCGGAATGCTCAATTTGTTCAACAACAAGGTTCGTCATTGGACTGACAACCATAGTCTCGTCAGCACTTTTTGGTACAGAAGGGGCTGCAAGAGTAAATTCATCAATAACAACACCGCGAGTCATATCAATCGTTTCGTTTGCAATGGCTTTAATACAAACCTTTTGATCGACAATGTCATCAGTAAGATCGAGTGTCAGTTGACCACTTTGATTGGTTCTACCTACAAGCGAGTCACAGTTATCTCCAATATAAACTTCGGCATTATTTAGGTAGCCATCAATGGCTGTGATTGTGAACTGTGGTGTTGGTGTTGGAGAAGAGTTTGAGTCATCGCTCCCACAACCCGTTAACGCCATTGAAACTGCCGCTGCCAGCAAGCTGATTTTTTTCATTACTCTTACGTCCTTCGTAGGTGAGTATTTAGTCTTTGGTTTATCAGGATTTAAATGAAATATAACCATTTCATAAGATCGCGAAGTCTACGTTTTTGAGGGTGAAATTTGGCACTATCAAATATAAATAACTTTATATCTAGCTGGAGGGAATTTAGCCTGTGAATTTTGGAATATAGCTTTTGGTTGATGCAGTCGAGGAGGGAGCAATAAGGCACAGATTGTTAATTGATTAACTAAATCAGCGTGGTGTCACGAGTTGAAAGTGAATGAAGTCAACTTTCTGAAGAGGTATTACTG
>NZ_VTXD01000044.1 GCF_013114625.1 Vibrio sp. 99-70-13A1 | reverse complement strand
GAATTACAAAAAGCGAAATGATGATACAGGTTGATATTACGACAAACTAGTTCATGCATGCTTTTATCAGCCTATTTTTCATTGGTCTAACAAACTTTGGGGCATTTCCGTGTTAGAAAATGTGACTGGTAAAATCAGCGCCAACAAAAAACCATCAAGCCTAAACTTGATGGTTTTGATTACTAACTGCTTGTTCAGCAGGAGGGTTGCTTTCTTCCTGGCCTATTCTTAGCTGCCTATGCGGCAGGACACGATACCTCGATGGCTGAACTAATCAAATCATCTTTCTTAGCTGCCTATGCGGCAGGACAGTGTTAACTATAGTCGCTAAGCTGTTAATTCCATGGACTTTACATCACAAATCCATAAAATATCCTTTTTCTTCTTGCGTCTGTAACTCCTTGTTTTTACTTCCCCGAAAAAGAGCTTTCAAAAAAGGGTCAAAAGCGCAAGTCAGGGACAGTTCCTCTTCTTTCTTCGTTCGTCGCTAAACCATAGCTATTAAAGTTTGCTGCAACGCTCTCACCTACAAACTCCTTTTGCACGAACAAAATATAATCTTGCGCAGATGAGCCGCTAGAGACTGGTATTCGATGAAAACTATCGATGATTCGCTCTTCATTAGTAGCTGGTAACGATGGTTCAACACCAGATAGTTCGGCTCTAACCATGCTTCGTTTGATTCGGCGTTTCTTGGAGCCTAAAAAGCTTTTCCCAATCGTTTGGTTACGGGTAAACCTCACCTCAGCCGCAATGTCAGGCACCTCACAAACACTGGAGATCTCAAACAAACCTTCATTTACCATCAAAGAAAAATAAGGCTGAAAAGAGAGTCCAACCATCACCTCTTTATCTTCGGCAACAAAAGCAATAGTTTGACCAACTGTAGATTCATTCCAATCAGGAAAGCTCACACCAATCCTATTCATCGCTTGTCGGTTATTCACCATAAACAAGTGCATTTGAGAGATACAACGCCCTGCTAATAACTCATAGTCGGCTCGAACAGGCGTGTAACGTATTAAGAAGTAGTAACGCTTAGTCATACATCTCCCTTACTTAGCCTTCGCTTTAGACTTTGAACTTGAGCAATTAAAGAGACCACCCTTGATCAAGACCGACATAATAAAGTGCACGTCATTTGAGATGGTCTGAGAAGCTGTCATTGTCTCAATCCAATTCTCTGTATTTCTGACTAATTGGTAAAAATCATTTCCATGGGACACATGTCGCCTTGCTATAACGTATTCTCGGTCTGCCCCATACTCATTCACTCTTAAGGGCTTATCTGCGTCTTCATGCCACCAATCGTCAATCGATTGCAATGCTGCACCAATTTTTTGACCATGAAATGCAACAGTTTCCTTTCCGTTCAATAGTTCGACTGTAGCTAACTGCTTAGTAGGAACACCATCTTCTCGGCTATCTAAAAACTCTTGGCTTGGGTAAACCTCATCTCCCCAACCAACTCCAATTTTAGCTTTTACATCCATATAGAAATATTCGTTCGGATCGGAAAGGGCTCGCATCAAATAGGCTGTGAGCTTTTCTAGGCATTCTGCTGAAGCCTCATCCCAATGACCATACCAAGAAAGCTTTGTTGCGTTTTCTACAATCAAGGTTTGTGAATCACTGGTGGTCACTTCTATCGACAGCTTTCGACACTCTCTGTTGCGCCAAAGCCAACTGCCAAGCAGGATATTCTTGGCGTATCGATGAGCTAACTCATGATATCCGTTAAGCTCTTTATAAGTTTTAGCAAGTAACGAAAGTTTACTGCGCACTTCATCATCACTACAGATATCTGGGGTTAGAGAATTTGCTCGAATTCGAAGAGGGAATGCACAGTAGATATCATCGACACCTGGCTTTACATAACACTCTTCGATGAACTGAGGATTGGAGTGAGCTAAATCTTGTGGAGCAACATTCTTTTGTACAAACTTGCCCCCTTTATATGCTTCTGCATAACCACCTTTTGGCGCACGCAACCTAGTCCTATCAATTTCAAGGGGACACATCTCACCACTTTTAGATATATAGTAGAAATATGCTTTGCCAGCAGAGAGTGATCGAACGTAGTTCAGCTGAGTGCAAAGTTCCATAAACGATTAATCCCTATAGTTTTTTATAAGAATAGTTTCGCTACTGCATTCTATCGACCAAAAGGCGTGGTTTAAAAAGTGATCTCTTCCACTAAAACGCACTTCTATGGGGCTAACTCGCTGAGCAAGTCCTATCGCATTCTCTGCATAAGCGTGACAACTGGTGATTGAGTTGCCCCGTTTAGTTGGATGCTCTAACAAATGGTAGCCGATGGAAACTGGCAAATTATCAGCGTCTTTAGTAATAAAACGCTCTAGCTCATCAAAATCACTCGGCTGGTTTTCACTTGGATATAACCATCGCCCGTATGCTGGTAACCCTTTTATGACATGGAAAAGCTCACTCTTGCTGGTAAATGTCCTTAGCCACTCAATCTGCGTCGATAGCTGTGGTTGGTATAATGCCCCTCCGGCGAAAGCAACGGGAAGGGCCGTTTTAAGCGCGGACTTAAAATCTGAAATTCGGCTGTCGCTATAGACTCTGATAACTAAGTCTATTTCTAGGTCCGCCAATCGTTCACTACGAATAGTTGGTCGCTTCGCGTTAGAAACCGTTCGTGCTTTGGCGACTGAGTTGGGTTCGGTAAGCTTCGCTGTCGGTTGAATCTTCTCGCTTCGAACATAAAAAGAGAAACTCGAAAACTCAAACGGGGAATCACAATTAACTAGCTTATTAAACTCTCTTTGGTAATGGTGCATGAAACCCCAAATAGCCGTCAAAGAAGGAGCACCACACAGATATGGGCTACTCATTGCGACCGCACCTTGCACTCTCATTGATGACAAATAAATATACTGCTCACCCGTTACCTTATCCTCATTACTACTTGGTTTACTAATTTGTTCAAGTACCCATACGATTTGGGCTTTGATGACCTGCATAAGCTTGGGATGATAGGCAAACTTTGCGGCAAACTTATTATTTTGAAGCGCGAGATGTAAGCGGCGGTTCAACTCACTAGCTAAGGAGCCCAGATCCGATTCAGGTAGCACCAAAAAGGCCTTAGCTAAAGTGTCATCATGTTCCAATGGCTGTTGATTAGGGTCAGCATCAACAATATCTCTTAACTCAATTAATGGAAGCATCCACAAGGCTATCTGCTTTCGCAATATCTTACTTCTAACCTTACGAGCGCTCTCCCTTTGCTTTTGTGTTTTTGATGGCTCTGAACCAATTAGATGATTTAACACCTGACAAATTTTGGCGTTAGTTACCTGATAGTCATCAAAGTAGTGACCACTCTTTTTGCGACTTTCAGGTAACGTCCCACCTTTCGCTGGTTTGACGTTTAGCGGGTAGTTAAGGGCTTTCATATGCCCACCTAAACTGCCGCACAAGTTCCCGATACTTGCAGAATTTGGCAGTGACGAAGACACAAAGCTGAGCTTACTTTCCTGACTTCGCGCTCTCACTTCTAGCTCACTTTGAATAGCATGACTGACCACTGGTGTGACTGAAACATAATCATCCCCCCATGGAAACCGTAGTTGCTTGCTGTAAGTGCTGACACTGTCAGGGAGGCTATTTTCAGGTAGATCTTCTGCCATTGTGTTTTGTAAGCGAGCAAGTGACTTAGTGCCTAAACCAAAACCTTTAAGCAGCTCGAGCCAAACAGGGGTTTCTTGCTGAATAAGTGAAAGAAGACTCACGGACTGTGATTGCCAACGAAAAGGGTTCAATAACCACAATGTATGGCGATACACTGCAGAGTTATGCGCCCACCCCAAGCGTTGCTGTAATGCTGCGCTTGAAATAAATGCCTCGGTTGTCACAAGAGGCTGTGCAACTATTCGCTGATCTTTAACTCGGCAGTCTGGAAACTTGAGATTATGAGTGTGGAACCATTTGATCTCATCAAGGGATGCCTCTAGGTTATCAGCGGCTTTTAAATGCCTTTTAGCACGGGCAACATCCAACCAATTCGAGCATCTATCCGCTTGATGGCTTGAACTGAGATTAAGCAAGATCGTTAATGCTTCTTTTTCATACCCTTCAACACAGACATCTTCCGTATAGGGCATGAAGATCTTCTTTAGCGCAGCCTGCTTTACTGCTTCGTCTTCAATTGTTAATAAGTCACTTAATTTCGTCATAATTACCACTCAGGTAGATACACACTTAAACCATCACTTTCAGAGCTCATTCGAGTCAGCTTTGTTTCGATGACACTTCTTAATGTAAACGCCGATTCATGACTCGCTATCTTTGTATGTATTCTCGGCCTAATAGCGGCTTTGATCTCACCAAACTCATACAACCGATACACTTCATCCGTTGTACAAGAGAGCAATGTAGAAGCTTCTAAGGGGCTGAGCAGTACATCACCGATATTTCCTTTCGCGCTTGAAGGCACTGTTGCCATCAGCTTTGTAAAGTAAGTTAACACCTGAGTAAGTACGATATTATGACTCAACTTCCGACTGGGTAACTGGCGACAATCTTTAAGCAGAGCACCAAAGGCTTCATTGAAAAACATTTTCTTCCAATCTTTTACGCGAACAAGTTCTGCCTTCTCTTTCAAGGCATCGAGGTCTTGCCACAATGCTGTTGGCCAAGAGCCACAATATTCAATGAATGACTCAAAACTGAGCTCATCGATATCACCATAGCGATTTACATACCAAAGTAAAAAACCATAGCGCTCAGATAACGTCATTTCTGACTTCTGCAATCCCAAGGGTTTTGAATCATTTCCTGACAACCATCGAGCGACCAAGGTCTCAGCCTCTGGCGCCTCCTCTACTGGCGAGTTTCGAAGTTCAAAACCACATTCACATTGGCTAATACCCTCGGTACTTTGATATTCAAGTCTCGACATACACTCAGGACAGTGATGAATCAGTTTACTGCCATGATGCTCACAAGCTTGGTGAGAGATAAATTGCCACTGCTGGCGAATGTAAGGAGCTTCGCCAATACATAGGGGGCAAATAGGTGTGAAGCGTTTGCGAAGAAAAGCATAAGGGTAGTCAGAGCCGAATCTATGCACAGCTTTGTACTGTGGAGAGAATTGAGCTTTTGAATGTGATAACGCTAGACGCAGTACACCAAAGTTATTGAGCTTTAATTGGTTCTCAAGGTGGATAAGCACTCGCACCCGCATTTGGCTTGTGGTTTGAGCGTGATAGATATTGACTCGGTTGAGCTCTAAGGGGAAAGCACCAGCAATCGCCTCATGTTGATCCATGGTGTCGAACCAGATGTCTTCGGCGAAATGAGAAAATCGCTCGTAACCTTGTTCTTGCGATAAGCGCAACAAGAAGCTTTCGAGCGATTCGTCAGGGTAAAGTTGAATGTCCGTTTTCACATGCCACCACTAAAACTTAGAATTTCTAAGTTTTAGTGTAGAGTAGATCGTTATTTTTTCAAGATTACAAAAACTTTAATAGCAAATGGACTTATCTATGAAGATTTCCCCTTAGCGTGCCAGGGATACTTGCTATGACAACGCTAAAGCATTAATCAGAATAAAAGCATCAATACCAGTAGTTTCACAACAACCGGTTTAATTTGTTGATATTTAAGGAGGATCAAATAAAATATGCCTTCTATCATTGAGGAAAATTCATGAAGTTTAAGCAGCATATCCATCAATATTTCCCGGACCTAGAACTTAATAGTCTCGAGGAACTTACACTTTATAGTAGTAAAGAGCCCGTTTCTGATGTGACAAACTTTGCTGACCTTATCTACTGGCCTCCGAATATATTCGTTATTCTTTATACGTTAATAGAAAGAACTGATAAATATCGACTACTTGTTTCTCCCAAAAATGGCTTTGGATGGAAGAAAGTAGATAAAGAAGAGGTAAATATAATTGACAAAGATTGGCATAAGTTATTAGCAGATATGTATTCTCAGCAAAATTTACCGTTTGCGAGCTTTGATATACTCCATAATTTAACAATCATTTTCAACAAGGATACTTACAATTCATGTATATATGAGCTTTTTAAAGATCCTCAATTCTCAAAAGCATGTTTTAAAATGCTGCTCGCCATAGACAAACTCTTTTCAAACATTAATGTGTGTAATTATGACAAATTAGAACCACTTCAGTTTTTCCTCTTCCTGAGAGAGTCATCTAAAACTATTAGTCAATCGAAATTAAATACAACATCTAACATTTCGGATTGCCATAGTAAAAATGGAATCGTAACTTTTAAATCCTCGGTTCCGCAAACAGGCTTAACCATGAATAACGTGACACATAATTTAACCGTTATTAAACCTACAGTTAAACCACATATTGTCTCTAATAGAGCTAAATCTCATGGCTTTAATAAATCATCATACAACATTCTTTTTTTACCTTGGCCTCAAACGGTTTCCTCATCATCTTTTAAGATAGCTAAGAATGACCCGGAAATGGACATGGATGAGTACTTTGGTTTCTTTGACTACAAACCAAAAAAAAGTATTGATACCAAACTATTCCTTGCGGCTCTAAAACAAGGTATCAATCGTGCCGGACAGGTTGACCTCATAGTTCTACCTGAGTGTGCGATGTCAAATAAAACATTTGAAGATATTTGTAACGATCTTTCGCATATATTTAAAGAACACGCTCCATCATTGCTATCGGGAGTTTATGGTGAAGAGCTTGATGGATACGGCATAAACTCAGCTAAGCTAGCGTTCGTAAATGAGCTTGGCACCTATCAAATAGAAGAACAAAGAAAGCATCATCGATGGTTCTTAGATCAGAGCCAAATTCGAAACTACAATCTTGCAAATGCTCTAGATCCCGGTAGGAAATGGTGGGAGAAAATAAAGATTGGGCGTAGACGCCTTTTGACTGTACATTCAAATAAGCAAGTCACCCTATGTCCGCTAATATGTGAGGATTTAGCGCGACAAGAGCCCGTTGCACAAGCAGTAAGGTCTGTAGGTGCTAATTTGGTAGTAAGCCTACTTTTAGATGGCCCTCAATTGAGCTTTCGTTGGCCTGGGAAATATGCCGCAGTTCTTTCTGACGATCCCGGTTCATCTGTTCTATCAGTAACAGCTTTAGGCATGACCCAGCGAGCGACAGGGCTAGGACACGATCCAAGTTCAGATGTTGCTCTCTGGAGCGAACCGGGAAAAAGTGCGACTACACTTAATCTTAAAGATGATCACGACGGTTTAATGCTAGAATTAACAATAAGTCCTGAAAAGCAATGGACAATCGATGGTAGACTTGAAGAAAAATCTGTTCTGCGTAAGAATGAGGTTACTCCAATAAAAATTAGTGAGTCTGACAGAAATAAAACTCAGCGAAGTTTGAGAGACTCTTTAGCAAAAGAATTTAGTAGAGGGCGTTGATATGAATACAGAACAAAAAAAATTAGTTCTTTCTATCATTGAAATGGCATATAAAGATCCTAGAGTCGCTAATCTATACTTCTCTTTCTTATCAGAAAAAGAGCTTTGTGACTTGCCTGAACTAAAGATAATCAAAACCATTGTTGATAACTCCGATCAGTACTCTTCCCTTGAGGACTATCGCAAAGATATGCTCAAAGAGGTCAATGCTTTCGATATAAAGAATTTGAAAACTTCATTATCCTACTCTTTAAATTGATTATCTTTTCAACTTTTTTAAAGCATTAAAGGGGCCAATTCAAGCCCCTTCTTCCTTTTTCAAATAAGCACGTTTTATTATTGAAGACAGCCCCCTTTCCTTTAGAGACGAGCACACTGTTCAACAATAGCATCAGTGAGATGTAATTGAGTGGTTTGAGCTTTTGTTAAGTTACATTTAAGACTGTCACAAAGTTCAAGTAATGAATGTACCATCACATTAATTCGATGCTGCTCTTCTAATGGTGGCACTGCAATTACTGTGTTTTGAACCTTACCTACATTTAAATTAGGTTGCGCTCCTCCTGCTGCATTACTACGAAGTTCCTCGTAAGACTTCCTAAAATACAACTTAACAAAATCTTTATGGGCAGTGTTCGGTTCAATTAGACTGATAGCTGCACAAGCTTGGTTTGTACCCGCAGGCTCACTAAGCTCCGTAATTTGCCCTCGTGTCTTCCCTTGACCATACATTGCAACTATCAATGTACCAACTGGGTATACTGAAACATTAGTTTCTTTGATGGCAAGCTCTGAAACTTTTTCTTTTGTTTGCCCAACAAACAAGTTTGCTGTCTCACCACTAGAAACCCAATTATGATCTGGAGAATCCCAATATTTAGGATTGCTCCTTGAAGGAGTTGCTCCTGTTCCGAGAACTCCAAAAGTACCTACTCTTGCCCACTCCCATCCATTCGGCAGTTCAAACAGCTTTTCATCATCAGCGATCGGCGGCAGTACTTTCTGCTTTTTGATTTTTTTCTCTTTAATCAACTGCGCTTTTTCTTCCGCAATACGCTCAAGCAGCTTTGCCGCAGGTTCATCATTTGGGTCTTGTGGGACAAGCTTACCCATTACCGCCAGTTGCAGGATGGTTTGTTTTAGCTGGTCGATGCTCGCTTCTGCCGTGAACAGGGTATCGAAGTGCTCGCTGATTCGAGCCCAGTTTTGCATTAACTCTTCAGCGTTTGCAGAGTTGGTTAGCGTGTCTAACAGCGTTGTCACCAATACCTGATGTGCCGTAATACTGGCTTCAGTTTGTTGTTCCAGTTGGTCGCAGAGTGTCATAAGTTCATCGACTTTGGCGACGATGCGGTGTTGTTCTGACGTCGGTGGAATTGCAACAATTGTTTCTCTAACTTTGTCAGCATTTAGGTTCATCACTACAGCACCAGCTGCACTTTTCTTAAAAGAACGCACAATAAATGGTGAAGACAACAAGCTATATAAATAATCTTTATCTAAAGATGATGGCGGACTAAGTCGTAACCATCCATCATGAATACATCCTTCGATCTTTGTAATATAAGGGCGGCCAAAGCTCATTGAGTTAGTCAGAAGAAAATCACCGGGGTAAACTTGGCGCGTTTTAGACAACCCCTCTGGACGTATTTTCTCAGCAGTACTGGTAATGTACTTTCCACCAATGTCTGTATCGCCAATTTTAATCCAGTTTAGACCATCTGATGAATCAGTTATAAATGACTTAATTGGTCGAGGCGATCCCCCTCTTTCGATATGGCATACATTCCCAAAAAGCTCCCATTCCCATCCTAAAGGTAGTGTGAATGGCTTATCCGAACTACTAAGAGGAGGTAATGGCTTTGGTTTCTTAATCTTTTTTTCTTTTACAAGTCTCGCTTGTTCTTCCTTAATGTTACCAAGCAGTACCGATGCAGGTTCATCCGTTGAATCTTGAGGGACTAACTTACCGCGCACCGCCAATTCCAAGATCAGCTCTCGCAGCTTCTTCACGCCATAAAGCTCGCGCTTTTTGCTGCTGCCGCGACCAGAGGCAGATTTGGTTTTAACGGTTGACGTCCAAATGTCGATATTGTCGGTGATCAACTGGTTCATAGAGGTTTGTTCTACGCTCATTATTTACTCTCACCAGTTGTTGTAACAGACGTCGAATCTACCGATGATTTCAGCGCATCGCCTAGAATGCCTTTTAACTGGTTACGAAGCTGAGAGATCTCTTGTTGCTGCTGTTGGTAGCTTTCTAGAAGCTCGTTTGGATCGTGACTTACCACTTCACCTTGGTATGGGTTTTTAATATCTAGGTTGAAGTTGCGCTCAATAATATCGGCGATTGGCACTTTCCACGCGTGATTGTTCTCTACACGGCTATCAAAACCGTCTGCTTCATTGCCCCACCAATCGATCTCTTGTTGGAACTCTTCAAACTTCATTGGCTTGGTTTTGCTGTAGTTTTTGACGCCTTCTGGGTATGGGTGCTCGTAGAACCATACATCTTTGGTTGGCTTGCCTTTGGTGAAAAACAGAATGTTGGTTTTAATGCCTGTGTATGGGTTAAATACCCCATTAGGTAAACGTACAATGGTGTGCAGGTTACACTCCTCACACAGCATCTTTTTGATTTTGGTTTTAACGCCTTCACCAAACAATGTGCCGTCTGGCAATACTACCCCTGCTCGGCCGCCACTTTGCGTTTCTGAGCCTTCGTCTAACACTTCGATGATCAGCTGTAGGAACAAGTCAGCGGTTTCACGAGTTTGCATTTCGGCTGGGAAGTTCTTTTCAATGCCGTCTTCTTCTGTTCCACCAAACGGAGGGTTGGTCGCAATCACGTTGATGTTGCTGTCCCAACTTGAAAGCGGCTTATTCAGCGTATTACCGTGTTTGATTTGCACTGGTACTTCAATGCCGTGCAGCATCATGTTGGTGATACACAGTAGGTGTGGCAGTTGTTTCTTTTCGACACCGTGGATCTGCTTTTGCAGTGTTTGGTGATCGGCTGCTGTTTTCACGTAGTTGTCTTTCACATGGTCAAACGAACACGCAAGGAAGCCACCCGTACCCGTTGCAGGGTCCATAATCGCTTCGCCCAGTTTTGGATCTAAACGATTAACGATGAAGCGTGTAACAGCACGTGGAGTATAGAATTCCCCCGCGTTACCTGCACTTTGCAGATCTTTTAAGATTTGTTCGTAGATATCACCAAACAGGTGACGCTCTGACGAGTCGGTAAAATCTATTTCGTTCAGCTTGTTAATCACTTGGCGCAGCAGTGTGCCGTTTTTCATATAGTTGAAGGCATCGCTAAACGCTTCTTTAGCAACAAAGCCACGAGGGTTTAGGTCTACTGGCGCGGTTAGGTTTTTCAGTTTGTAGAAAAGGTCGTCGTTCACAAACTCAAGCAGTTCATCACCAGTGATACCTTCAGCATCTTGTGCCCAGTTGCGCCACAGATATTGCTCTGGGATTGGGAATTTGTAGTCGTCCAGTTCTAGTTCTAACTCTTCTTCTTGCGCATCGAATACTTTAAGGAAGAGTAACCAAGACATTTGGCCAAGGCGCTGCGCATCGCCGTCGACACCGGCATCTTTACGCATGATGTCTTGAATGGATTTGATAACTGAACTGATAGACATGTTTTCTACTTATAAATAACTGAAAATTTGGGGCGAATTATAGCAGAACTAGGTCAAAAAAAATGAAGTTAGTTCTATGAAACCATAGATATAAGATTCATTAATCTATAGCCTGAACTTATAAAATCATAATCATAAATACAGTTGGCTAAATAATGAACATAGAATGCCCTCGTTGCCAGAAGGACAATGAGATTGAATTTGCAGAAAACATATCGTGTTCAGAGTGTGAGAAGAGCTTTAAAGGGTTTAAGTTCAGCAAGCGAAAGCTCGTTTCTGCTAGCTCCGCTTTACTGGTTGGAGCCCTAGGGGGTTACGCAGTTGAAAGTGGGTTAGACAAAGAAAGGTATCCTCTCGAAGTGGAATACGCGATTGTCGATACTTGCGTGAATTCTAGCAAAAACATGGTGTCCGTAAGTTGGTATGAAAGTAAACGGGAAACTTGTTTATGCGCATTAGAAAAAACAGAAAATGATGTGGCATATTCAGACTACAAATCAGATCAAGCTATATTTCTTCGCACATTCAAGCAACACGCTAACAGATGCTCATAAAAGGAGAGGCAGCATTATGCTACCCCTCCTTTAATTATTAGCGCTTAGGTGTGTTTCCGCGACCACCGCCCGATGGTTTGCCCGTCGTGCTTGGGTAATTTGGATTCGGCTTAGCGCCACCTTTAGGTGTACTTGAAGCTGGTTTATTCATGATGAACTCCTATTTCCCTTGTTTTTGGTTGTGAGCAGCTGCGCGTTGAGCTCGGCCAGCAAAGTCGCCTTTAGGAACTTGCCCACCGTTTTGTTTTGCGGCATTACCTTGAATGCGAGCAGCGGCTTCTGGTGTCATTGGTGCTTTTGATTTAGTCATGATTTTATCCTTAAAAATATCGTTATTAATGTGTCTTCGCTAAGACCAGGTAATATTAACTAAGGGGTTGGGGAACTATGGGGACAACTACAAAACAAAAGCAAAAACAGATTCAAAATACTTTAGACGCATTAGGTTGGAGCCATCATCGGTTTGCTGATGTACTCTACGAAGAGCTCAATGATAACGACGATTTTAAAGAAACAGACAAAGAGAATATCCGTAAGCTTGGTCAAAACATCAAAAAGCAGCTAAAGCGTGATTCGACGCCTGAAGAGCGCCTTAATAAGTATTTACAAGTACTGTTTGAACACCCTGACTACCAAGCCCTCAACTTAGGCAATATTTTACCTAGATATATTGATCACAACTGCATAAGCGGAATGTTAGCCGATCAGCTTGCACTACTCTCATCTGAACTGGATCTCTCCGATGAAGACAAAAAAGGCCGCTAAATTAGCGGCCTTAAAGGTTTTCGTATCTACACGGTGTGAATATTGTTAGGCAGATTGGTAGATAGCAGCTTCCAGTTCATTAACCGCTTCTAAATATTGCAGTTTGCCACCAAAGCCTTTCTTAATGATTTCTAACGGTCTGCCCATTTCATCGAAAGGTTTCACTTTAAGAACATGAATGTTTTCGATCTCTTGCACACCTTCATCGGCATACTTATCAAGGAGGTTGTTCAGCACCTGCTGCGCGGTATCGCCATATTTAGTGAAGTAGTTACGCTTCTTCACGTTATCGGCGCGCTCTTTACGAGTTAAAGCGGGTTGATCGTAAACGACATGGCAAATCATATCGAATGGGTCCATCTCTTTACCCACTTCGTCTTCTAGCGCTTCCCATAGAATACCGGCTTCGGCTAGCTCATCGATAATGGCTTGCTTACGGTCAGATTCGTTCCAACGCTTGGTGAACTCATCTAAAGAGGAGAACTGTTTCACCATAGTTTTACGGGTGTAATCTTTAAATGACTCGGTTACAAGCTTACCGTCTGAATCATAATATTGGACACGTTCAGCAAGCGCTTTGACTGGAACTCCATTCACATGGAATTTGCGAACTCTATTCTCATCATCCCAATCGTCTGCACCGCCTGTACTTTCAGGGGAGCTTCCAAAATCTTCGCCATAGGTAGCCTCTGGTTCTTGAATTGAATCAGGATCAATGTCTTCATCACCGAATGGGTTATCAACATCGACATCATCAACGCCGTCGATGATGTCATCTAAATCTTCTTCATCTTCGAACTGCTCTGGAGTCGTGACCTTCACGCGTTCTGGAGTTCCGTCGAAGCGTTCATCAGCAAACAGTTCTGTCGCTTTTTTGAAATCCAAGATAGTGAACCAAAGCTTGCCATAGCGATCATCAATACGAGTACCACGACCAATGATTTGCTTAAACTTGGTCATCGATTGAATACCTTGATCAAGCACTACTAGCTTGCAGGTTTTTGCATCAACTCCCGTCGTCATTAGCTCTGAAGTCGTGGCAATAACAGGGTATTTTTTCTTAGGATTGATGAAATTGTCTAGCTGATCTTTGCCAATGTCATCATCACCCGTGATCTTCATGACGTATTTATCGTTCTTCTTAACTTGCTCAGGGTTCAAGTTTACCAACGCACGGCGCATACGATCTGCATGATCGATGTCGTTACAGAACACGATGGTTTTGGCCATTGGGTCGGTACGTTTCAGATAGTTGGTGATGGTTTGTGCGACAAGCTCTGTACGCTCATCAATAACCATAGTGCGATCAAAATCTTTTTGGTTGTAGATTCGGTCTTCAATCACTTCGCCATTTTTGTCGGTTTGCCCTTTGGTTGGTCGCCAACCTTGGACGTCCACATCAATGTCAACACGAACTACCTTATAAGGGGCTAAGAAGCCATCCTCAATACCTTCTTTAAGAGAGTAGGTATAAATTGGGTCGCCAAAGTACTCGATGTTAGATACTTCATCGGTCTCTTTTGGTGTTGCCGTTAAACCAACTTGAGTCGCACTGTTAAAGTATTCAAGAATCTCACGCCAAGCACTGTCTTCTGAAGCACTACCACGGTGACACTCGTCAATGATGATTAAGTCAAAGAAATTAGGGTCTACTTGCTTGTAGGCTTTTTGTTCTTCTTCTGGTCCCGTAAGCGCTTGATAAAGGGCTAGATGAACCTCAAAAGCAGGATCGACTTTGCGACCTGTAATTTTTGTCATTGCCGTGCCAAACGGCTGAAAATCATTCGTTTTTGTTTGATCGACAAGAATGTTTCTATCCGCTAGGAACAGAATTCGTTTCTTGGCTTTAGCTTTCCAAAGTCGCCAGATAATTTGAAATGCGGTATAGGTTTTACCTGTACCCGTCGCCATGACCAGTAAGGCTCTGTCTTGGCCTGCAGCAACGGCCTCTACTGTTTTGTTGATAGCTTGAAGCTGGTAGTAACGCGGTGATTTACCGCTGCCATCATCATGGTAATCTTGGGTGATAATTGGCAGATGTTCTTCTTTATACCCTTTCCAAGCACAATACTTTTCCCACAATTGCTGAGGTGTTGGGAAATCCTCTAAACGAATTTCCGTTTCAAGTTGAGTTGGGTTGGTTAAGTCTCGGAAAATAAAACCATCACCATTCGAGGCAAAAACGAATGGCACCTCTAGCAGGCCTGCGTATACCATGCCTTGTTGCATGCCTTTGCCAACTTCATGCTTATTGGCTTTTGCCTCAATCACTGCAAGCGGCATACTAGGCTTATGATAAAGAACGATATCAGCTGATTTTACTTTCTGACGAGCAGCAGCTTGGCCACGAACGATCACCTTACCATCGCGCAGTTTCACTTCTTGGCGAATCTGAGTCATATCATCCCACCCTACATCTTTAATCGCAGGAAGTATGAATTTGGTAATGATGTCGGTTTCAGATAACTTAGCTTTATTAATGCTGCTGACCATTTAGATTACTCGTAGAGAGACTCAATAGCTAATCAGTATATCGTAAAGCCAATATAAATCCGAGTGCGCATTATTCACGGTGTGATTAAGTGAATGTTGCGATAACTCTTTGTTTAAAATCACCTAAACGTAACTCATCATAACCCTCGAAATCAGAGTAAAAAGCGTTTTGAACCCCATCAACTTTTGACCAATTTAGTTGAGTTGAGGACTCCCCAGATACCATAATCTTGTCGTTCGACAAATCTATAGAAGTAAAACTCTGCGCCTTATCTGATTCATCAGTCCGTTCATTCGATTTAAAAAATAGACACGACTCTGGAATATCCTGCTCAATCCTTTCAGTAAACCTAATCAAACTTTCTTCGGCAAAGGTATACAACCACGCTTCTTGGTTGGGGGAGTCATTGATTCTTAAAATTCGCCCGAGCACTTGCCTAAAATAGAGTTCCGTTTTTACCGAACTCATATGACAGCAAACTTGAAGCCTTGGAATATCCGTTCCTTCACTTATCATCCCAACACTGACTATCCATTGAACCGTTGAGTGACGAAACGACTCAATTTCGTGTAACGGATTATCATGGTGATAAGTCACTATGCATGCTGATTGATTAAAGTGCTCAACAAGTCGTTTTTGAATGTCTTTAGCGTGCTTGATAGAAGCAGCAACCACCAAGCCTCCGGCACTTGGAGAGTCTTGCCTTATCTGAGCTAGCTTTTGGCAACCACCTTTTAATATGTAATTCATAGCGTCTTCGTTGTGAATGACGCTTTGATAAGAGACATCGGATTGTTTAAGGCAATCAAGAATTGAAGCGAAGTGTTGATTGTCACTGCCAGCCTTAACGCTCAAATGTTCATTATCTATTAAAACGATTTTAGGGCGGCGGCATACTTCGTCTTCAACAGCCTGTTGCAAGCCGTATTGGTAATCGCAAACAATCTTGCCATCAGGATCAGAATACTCAGCCATGACAATAGGCAGTCGATCAGAACGCCAAGGAGTACCCGATAGCGCTAGAGTATAACGAGCAAAGCCTTGGATCTTCGAGACAATTTCTAGCCCCCATGAGTTTGACCGCCCCTCATCATCAAACGAGCAATGGTGGATCTCATCAAATACGACTAAAACTCGATATTTGCTGACGGTGTACCAAAAATTTTCATCCAAAAAACGGATTGATTGGTAGGTGTAAGAGCCCCCAAGAGAACCCAAACCTCCATTAAAGGAACATTCGAGCTTCCATGAAAAGGTCTTTTGCATCCCTTCAGCAACAGCCAGAGAGGGCGAGAAACACAGCACCAAGTCAATCATGCCAATTTCAAATAACCGACTCGCAACCTCGGCGGCCATAACGCTTTTACCCGATCCTGGGGTTGCTTGACAGAAGAAGTGTGAATGCTTGTTTAAAGTGAATTTCTCGATAACTTGAGCTGCACACTCGGCTTGCCATGCTCTTAACATTGATGAGCCTTACTTTGCGCGACTTGCATCCAGTTGGTTAGTGCATTAATTCTGCCTAATAGCTTGGCTGAGCGTTCTCTTGCTGCATTAAATAGCGGCTGCATATCTTGCTTGTTGTTTGGGAAACGCGTTAACAATGATTGGTATTCCTCAATTTCACCTAGAGTAATCGCCAGTTCGCCTTCATGCTGTTTCTTCTCTTGCTCTAATGCATTTATAGAGTACTCCGAAGTTTGAACAACTATTGAATCGACTTTAGCTTTCCTATTTCTAGCCACTCTAGGCTCAATTGTGAGCGCTTTGAATTCGTTAGTTTGATGGTAGCGTTTGTCTCTGCGAGTCCCAATAACAGAAAGCCAACCTTTCTCCTCAAGTGATAGAAGTTGCTTATAAACATACTTTCGAGCGTCGTCCTTACTCGGGAAGGTCGCACAACTGGTCAGCAAAGCATCCCTAGCTTCTGTGACGGAAAAATTATCCATCCCTTTTTCAATCAATAGGTTAAACATGTGAGGGTTAATTCTGGTTACTTTCTTCATGTGACTCTTACAGGCAATAAAAACTTAGGATTGCTAAGTATACAAAAATCAGTAAAACTTAGACAATCTAAGTTATCTAAAGGTTGAAAAGAAATGTGTAAGTGCAAAAAGACAACCCTATCCCAGCGAGGCTCAAAGCTGCGCGTAAAAAAGCTAAGATCACCCAAAAAGATTTAGGGGTGAAAATTGGTATGGAGCAGAGTTCTGCTAGCGGTCGTATGAATCATTACGAGAAAGGCAGGCATGTACCTGACATTGGTACGCTTGAGCGCATGGCTGAAGAGTTAGATGTGCCGCTGAATTACTTTTTCTGTAGGAGCGAATTGAGCGCTGAGTTAGCGTGTGCCATTGATAAGATGAGTGATGAAGAGAAGGCGGTGTTGTTGGAAAAGCTGAGAAGTTAGCTTTAACCTAATAGTTGCTTCATTGATAGGTTGTTAAATATCTGACCGACAAACTTTAATTCACCAGTCTCTGCATCAGGCACATATTCCTCATAGGATTCAATCTGCTTGATCGCTAAATCGTCAATTTCGACAGTAAAAGGGTTTGATACATCTATCCCAAAAATCGCTTCATAGCCTATTGCAAAGTCACCAACTCGAATAACTAGCTGTTTTGCTAATAATGCTGACTCTAATGCTGATGCAATGAGTTCTTTCAGCATTCCCACCATTCCATGACTGGCCGCCAATAACCTCATTGCAAGATCGACATCTGTTAGATCTATCTCAAAAGGCATAGGTACTGAGGTCTCCATCGCCTCTAATAAATCCATGTAACGATCCATTGATGCCTCATCTGTTATTTTGATGTATGGCAGCTCTCGTTTGACCATAATCCGTCTTTCCCACTGAGAGTCTTCCAATATCAACTTAGCGCTTGGAATACCGACAAAAACAATTGGCAACCGGCAATCATCACTGATCATCTTAAGACGATCCCTAATATTTTGCCTTGCGTTGTGTGTTGTACATTCAAACAGTTCCTGGCACTCTTCGATCACTATTAATTTTAAATCCGTTTGTTTAATACACGCACTGACATACGTCTCCAAACCAATATCCGACGCTTTAGCTTTACGGTTTTTATAAACACTGAGTTCTTTCGCTATCCAAAGCAAGGTCTCATGTAGAGTTGGTTTAACTCTAGTTATTAGCACTTCCTTTGCTGAAAGATTGTTAGCAACATAATACTTAATCAGAGCCGATTTCCCTGCGCCTGTACCACCAGTTAATAACATAGAGGGTACGAACGTTCCAAACTTCCTGCGTTTAATTATCCAATCAAGACCTGCAAATACTTTCTCTACTTCGGGGTAGGTAGTGAAGGAATCATGATAATCCGACAAAACTAAATCAATATGAGAGTTGGACATTGGTTGGGACACTAACTGCTCCTCTCTTTTTTGCGTCGATTCCATTTAGCACGAAAATCATCGATCGGCTCCACTTTGTTTGCGTTTGATTCCTCTTCGTGAGTAACTAAAGTAGGAATATTTGATTTATTACTAGAACTATCGCTATTAACCCCAATTAACTCCGCAGTTTTTTTAGTTCCACTCGCCTTTCGTGTTCTTTCAGGTAGGGACATCTCTCTTAGGTTCGCTTGCTCACTTTTGATGCGAGCATGTAAAGCCATTCTCGCTTTAGCCAACGATAACGCGTTGATCTCTCCCTTAATATAATCTCGGTGTGTTTTCACTAACCTTTGATGCTCGCACAGACTCAGGTTATCTGTATACCCATCAGAGTTTTTACTTGGTACTTCTATATAGCCTGACAATTCTTCGAGATAAACATAGATAGTAGATAGATCATCGGGGTCAATTTTTATTTTCTTCCTCCGAGACTGTTTGGTCTGGGGGTATTGTTTTCTATATTGCTCTAGCGCTACAGAATCATATTCTAAGTGTTTGTACTTAATGCCTTTGCTCGTTAGCGCTCCGACATGAAGAAGCCCCATAATGACACTAAAAGCTTTTTCTTTTTCCGCTAAAAGCTGCATTGGAGGCAGTACTTCAAAACTTTTCTGCCAATACAAGTTAGGTATACGAGTGTTTCTCGTATCTGGTTTAGCATTATGAACATCGACAATCCAACGATGCAGCTCTTCAACAAATACACTAAAGCGCATAACTGCGTCTTTTTCTGGTTTGTAGTCTTCTTTTTCAAGCACATTAGAAAATGTTTTACCCGGAACCCAACCGACCATACCTTGGATTATTTCACCAAACTTTCTCTCCACGAAAGGTTTTAACCATGGCTTTCTTACCTTGTTAAAGACAATATTTATCCCTGATTCAGTACAAGCATCCTCCAAACTTTTGGACCAAAACTCTGCACCATTATCTACAACCAGATTTTCTATCTTTCCACTGCATGGCCATTCATTTTGAAGTTCGATAGGTAACGATGAAATGTAGTCTTTTTTCTTAATCGAGTGGAGAATAGCTTTTGAAGCAGAGACATAGCTTGGAGCTTTGAAGCCTAAATGAAAACCAATGATACAACCACTAAAGACATCAACTAAGAGTGTGAGATAGGCTCTACCTAAGGGGATAAGTAAATCATCATGAAGTAATATTAAGTCTAAAGGGGTGTGATCAATCTCGACTCGCTCTAAGATTCGAGTAGGCATTTGTACTGATTGATAATAGTGATAAAGCTTGTCGGCATAGTACTTTCCATGTCGAGCTAGTGCTACGCTATATGGTTGTTCTTTCTTGATTCTGTTCTTAAATGATTCGTATGAAACTGTGGGGATTTTTCCAGAGATTATGGTTTCGTTCGCTATTATTATTTCGTCACAATAGACTTGATACGCTGCATTTATTGACGGTCTAACAGCATCTAGAAACCGCTCTAAAGCTCTTTCGTAATATACTTCATCTCCAGTAACCCTTGGTTCCCGATTTCCCTTCAAATAATTCTTATCGACCAAACTTGTAAAACTTCCATGGCTACCACTAAATGCTTGATGCCACCTTATTAGCGTCTTATAACTTGGCTTAGGAAGCGAAGTTTTATCGATATGCTGGTCAATAATCGGGTTGAGGTTTTTTGGAGTCCACCCACCTTTGAGATCTTTATGAACCAAACAAAGTAATTTATACCGTTGTAGCGCTTTTTCTTTTTGTTCCGGAGGGAATGAAGCCAAATCTCGTTCATAAGTCTTTGTATTATCTAACGAGTCATACTGGAGTTGGGTGCGTTTTGTCTCGGGTAATGACAAAAACTCTTGTTCTGCACCTTCAGAGTGTATAGGGTCGAACTCATCCTTAAAATGCCGACTCATTTAGTTAACCGAAATAATGCTATTTTCATTTAGCATCTCTAAGTCAAAATCTGTTCTAGCTTTTCCAACAGAAATTAATCGAAGAACTGAAGCAAAAACCTCTCCTGTAGAAGAACTGATCCTTTGAGCTAGTTCATAAATTTTGATAGCTTTTGAAATCAGTAGCTCTTCTAGAACAGCGTCTGTTAGCGAGTCTCCTTCAATACACCCACTGTAGCGATGCACCATTTCACTATTTTTTAAGAAATAACCCGTTCGAATCTGCTTGTCTGTAACCAATATCAAATCAAATCCAAGCTTTTTTGCAGCTTGCTTACGTGCTCGGAACTTAAGTTTAAATTCTTTACTTAATGTCTTTGAATAGGGTTTAGTTTCAACAAAGCTATAACAACCATCTGTATAAATAACAAAAAAATCAGGGGTATAAGGTAGTTGCTTGCCATCAAAGTCATAAAGAAACCCTTTAGGTTGCGATTCAAAACTCACAACATCGGCATCGTACTCGAAATGGTAGCAACAATCTTTTTCTAGGCTTCCCTCACACATGATCGTATCTTTGTTCTTTGCACTAGCAAACTTAAAGATATTTTTATTCGGTGATGGTTTACGAAGATTACGAATATACATACGCGTCCCTATTTTCGTTGTAAGAAAACAACTAAATAAAGCATAGGACACTTTATGACTTTTAAAAGGACAGGTTATGGTTTTTTTTGGACAGGATATGGTTTCAGCGACATTTAATGGGTGGAAGCCCCAGCCACATCCCGGCACACACGTCGCCCGCTGCGGCTGCTCCCTTCCAGGCCTGACCGAGTTCACGAGTTAGTGTTGCGGGAGGACCAGGGCCTCCATAGATTCTGTTTCAATAAGGCTTGCCTTAGTGAGTGACTGGATTATCAAGCATCGGGATCTCTATTGCAAGCACCTTAGTAGAGGAATCTTACTTTTTTGGTTTAACCGTTGTTTATTCAAACAATCTGTCTATTGTGCCACCGAACTAAGCACTTTTTTGTGTGCTCTTCTCTGCGGATCGGTTATACACTTTTCCGCATTTTCCTTGCTCATCGACAAAGGTACATTTTCTCCCAATGTCCCTCTTAGATTGGTACATTGCTGAATCAGTTTTAGCCAATACTTCAGATAAGTGCTTATCCTCATTTCTATTTTCCGATACACCAACGGAAACGGTAATTGACAGATACAAACTATGTTTTTCACTGATAAACATAAATTCGCTCAGTTGCTCAATTATCGTATCTAAGTCACTTCCGCTAGCTTCACCTATCAAAACAAATTCATCACCGCCCACACGGTAACCATAGCCTCTCCAATAGGTGCTAATAACGTTAGCATATTGCTGAAGAACTAAATCCCCCACCTCATGACCATAAGTATCATTTATCTGTTTAAAATGATTAATATCTAGAGAAACTACCGCATGCCAAGGCTTCACTTTTCTACGATATTTACGCTGTAAGCTCCGCCTATTACGTAGTTTGGTGAGTGAATCGGTATGCGCTTGTTTGTTCAATAAAATAGTTGTGACAAGCATGAAGCCAAGCACAATAATAAATAAGCCTTGAGAACGTCGGGATAATTGCTGCTCCGCTTCTAATGTTTCACGCCAATCTGGCAATTGATCGTATTTATGATTGATTCGTTCTGTATCTATCATTGCTAAGGCTTTATCAAATAGTGGAGCAAGCAGAGCTCCTTTTTCATTTTTGATTAATCCAATCGCTATTTGTGATTGGTAAATACTGCCAATGGATTGCGCAGGCGTAATAGGCAGCAAGCCTTGCTCACGAAATACGTGGCTTAAGCCAGCTAAACTATACGCAATATAATCCACTTCTTCATTCAGTAACGCGTCAATCAACTCTGCATTGCTGTTGTAATAATGGAGGGATTTATTAGGCAGCAACAAACTTAATAGCTCATCAAAAAAATCATCTTTTACTACGCCAATTCTTTCAGAAATTAGCTCAGAAATATTCTGATATACCCTATCTTTGTAACCAATCCTTTTTACGAGAATTGACTGAGGGGAATAATGCGAAGAGGTAAAGTTAGCAATTTTCCGTCTCGACTGAGAAATAACCAAGGGTGCAATAATATCGATGTCTTGATTCAGAAAATCTTGATACATGCTTTCCCATGTTTCATTCGGTTCATTTACGACTTCGCATTTCAAAGTAAGAATGTCACATGCTTCAAATATCACTTCAGCGCTAATGCCATAAGGCAGACCTGACGCATCAAATTGAGCATAAGGGTAAATATTTTCCAGCTTTACTTTTAGTGGCTGTGATGTGTCAATACCACTCATCGCAACCCGCTCTCTTATCGAATTTCGTCTAAGATCGTACTGATACTGATTAACGGTTTCTCTTAGTAATCGCTGTACACCTTCAGAATAAATAAAGTCGGTAAAGCGCGTAAGGTCTGCTACATGCTCACCTTTTTTAGCAATAATCGAGACAGGTTTTATGGTCAGTTGGTTATTTAAAAGTTGAGAATTGAAACCTGCCATCAGCATTGGTTTTAACTGATTAATAGCATCAACGACGCCTTCAACCTGATGGCTTTGAAGTAACAATTTGGCTTCATCATGCCCTTGATACTCCACAATATTAATACCTGGGAAATGAGATAATACTAAATTTCCATAGATCGTATCTTTGGGCACTCCAACTGTCGTCACTTCATCCAGGTTT
The DNA here is from genome assembly GCF_013114625.1 of Vibrio sp. 99-70-13A1. Lineage (GTDB taxonomy): Bacteria > Pseudomonadota > Gammaproteobacteria > Enterobacterales > Vibrionaceae > Vibrio. The sequence goes on along the minus strand of NZ_VTXD01000044.1, from coordinate 11,098 downwards.
TTACCTGTTTCGCTAAATAGAAAAGTATATTCAATGTTAGTTGGGCGAGAATATTCAAATATGGATGATCGCTGTTCGGTGTGAGTAACATTTGCAGCAAAGTCACTGGTGCCTTGAGCTACGGAATCAAGAATAGCGTCAAAGCTGGAAAAATCTTTATAATGAATGGGAATGTTGAACTCTTCAGAAATGGCATCGAAAAGTACTCTCGTCACAATGTCATCCGCTTCTGTCGCGACGGTGTAAGAATCATGTTGCTGCCCTGCCTGTGTAATGGATGTTGACGCCATTACACTGAGCAGTAGCCAGGTAAGCCTATAAAAATATTGCACGCTGCAATTCTCTGTATTTTTACTTACCGCATCAACGGTAAGCTCTATCCATGTTTACTGTACAAACGAACAAAGACCCCCTAGCTGGGTATTGATTGTCTTATTCTGTGTTTTGTTCGTCTTCAGCTCTAAGTATGTAGTCTGTCATCCATGCAGTACCAAGTAAGCATAACCAAACCACGAAAACGGGATTGGGTACTTCAATACTTGGTGTTACAACTAATGCAGCAAAGCCTACCGTAGGTAATGTCCAACATAAAAGTTTATTCCAACGAAAGGTTTTTAATTTTGTAAGAGCTTCCATTGAAGCCATAATCCCCGTGACACTCAAAGCAATTAATGCTGCGTAGGGTAAATCTGCGATCCACAACGGCAGTATTAAACCTAATGACCACCAGCTGTGTCGACTAATTGGCTTCAAATGATTAGCTGCCCACCAAATTACCATAATAGCGAGGGTTTGTACGATCGTCACCCATGGTGTGCCTTCAAGCTTGCCAGCCGATTGAGTTACCATGATCCCAACTTGCAATGTAGTGACAATTAGACCTGATATAATCACAACCGATAAGCTGCTTCTTTTTGAAAATACAACCATAAGCAGTGGGAATAACACCCATACACTGACTGAAAGCGTGATAGGTTGAAGAGGAAGCGTTAGCCCATAAGCCGTCATAGACGCCAATAGAGCTAAACCAGCAATACCACCCTGTGGCAATATCCAGAGCGCTGGAATAACCATCGCAAGCACTGGAATATCTCCATCACTTAAACTGATTGCTCTTGCACACACGACCGCTAATAATGTTGTGATCAAGAATTGAAATGTTGTGAATACCATAGCTCTCTCCTTCTACCGATCCGTGGTAATTCTGAACTAGGACTTTTTAGTATGGACCAATTTTTATCTCAAATCTTTGCTGTAATTCACCAAATTCCACAAGGAAAAGTAACAACTTATGGAGACATCGCACGTTTTGCAGGTTTTCCTGGCTACGCTCGCCATGTTGGTAAAGCATTAGGCAACCTTCCGCAAGGCAGTAAACTCCCTTGGTTCCGAGTGATTAACAGTAAAGGAGAATTGTCACTGGTCGGCGAAAATTTCGAACGTCAAAAAACAGCACTAGAGAAGGAAGGCATTGAAGTCAGTGACAAAGGAAAAGTGAAGCTACGAATATACAAATGGCAGCCCTAAAGCTGCCATATCACAATGTTCATATTTATAAATTAATTACTTAATTCAAAAAAGCTTAGTTGAGAAAGCTTAAGTGAAGAAACTTAGCTGAAAGCTTATCTCACTCCAACTAAACGTAAATCAACATAATCAGTCTCATAGGTATCCGTTATAACTGGCGCAACGGTGTCAGTTGTAAAACGTAGGCGGTTATTCACTTCTATCTTTGCTCTTACGCTATATCTGTGATTTTCTTTTATCTTTTTGCTGTCGTAACCAAGGTCAAATTGAAACGGGACCTGTTCTCCATTGGTAGCAAAACGATGCTTTGCAATAACGGTAGAAGGCGCATCAGCAAGTGAGATGTCTTCTAATGTTACTGTCACAATTGCATCTTCAGGTAGTGCAATACGTTCACGGTAAGTCACCGTTCCTGAAACCGTTTTAATGCTACTGCCTTCCAATTCTGGTTTTGGTGCAGTTTGGCAACCAGATAGTAACCCCAATGTCACTAGTGAAATCACAACAAGCAGTGCCTTTTTCATATTTTCTCTCTTAAAATTAACCAGTCAAATCCGACATTTACTCAGTATATGAAAGCTTTCGTATTCTGTCTTGAATCCATATGATTTATTGACAGTTATTTGACTGAGCTAGAAAATTAACACATTATTCTGACGAGTATTTTCTAAGAAGGACACGGGCAATGAGTCAACCACTAAAAGAACTATTAAACTTGCTCCAGCTCGAAAAACTGGAAGAAGGGCTCTTCCGAGGTCAAAGTGAAAATCTAGGTTTGCCTCAAGTATATGGTGGGCAAGTACTAGGACAAGCCCTTTCTGCGGCACGATACACCGTTGAAGAAGATAGAAGCGTACACTCATTTCATAGTTACTTTCTCTTTCCTGGCGATCCTGAAAAACCAATCATTTATGATGTAGAAAACTTGCGAGATGGAAGAAGCTTCAGCACTCGACGGGTAAAAGCCATTCAAAATGGTCGCCCTATTTTCTATTTAACCGCGTCTTATCATGGTGATGCTCCAGGTTTTGAACACCAAAACACCATGCCGGATATTCCAGGGCCTGAAAACTTTGCTTCAGAAACTGAATTAGCCAGCCACATTGCTGAATTTTTACCAGAGAAATTGCGAAAAACATTTTGTGGCGAAAAGCCTATCGAAATGCGACCGGTGACTGTCGTTAATCCGCTGAAGCCAAAGAAAACCGAACCTAAGCAATACCTATGGGTTCGTGCTAATGGCGAAATGCCCGATAACCAACTGATTCACCAATACCTTATGGCTTATGCTTCTGATTGGGGATTTTTAGTTACCGCATTGCACCCTCATGAAGTTTCTTTGATGACTCCAAACTTCCAAGTTGCCACTATTGACCATTCTATCTGGTTCCATCGCCCGTTCAAAATGGATGAATGGCTTCTCTATGCGATTGAAAGCCCTACAGCAAGCAACACTCGCGGGCTTGTGCGTGGAGAAATATTCAACCAAAAAGGTGAATTAGTCGCGACAGCTGTTCAAGAAGGCGTGATGCGTTTTACTAATAAATAATCAGATTCGAATCATTCATGCGTTTATGAAGGTTTCAAAATAAATAAAGCTCTGGCAGATACCAGAGCTTTAAGTGTTTAACTAATGTTCAATCCAACGGCTTTCAGCACTTTAACTAGTGTTTGAATCAGCAAGTTAAAGTTCGTTAATTGCATTCACTGCTAGCACTACTCTTGAACTTTTAGCTTCAATTCGTTTCCAGCGTCTCTGAGTAAATTGATTGGAGATAAGACAACGCCTTTTACTGCCCCTTGAGTTACTTCTTCAGCTAAGATTTTCGACTTATCAATCACTTGATCCGCTTTCACTAGTATTGGTGGAATTTCGGCACGTAATAATTGAGATTCAGTAATCATGGCTGGCACAGTTTTGTGACGATAACCTTCACTTTCTAAAAGTAATGGCGGAACCACTTGTGTTCGGTACCCTTTTAGCTCAGTTAACATTGGTGGTACCACTTCAACTCGAACTCGTTTCACTTCTGAAAGGACAGCAGGAACGGAGACAGAACGTATATTTTCGACTTCATCCAGAATTAGCGGTATTTTTTTATCAACTGAACTCACCGTTTGATTCACTTTATCCACGGTCATTCGGACTTGCTCAACGGATTCTAGAGCTTGAGGCAACACCTCCTCCACCGTTTTCGCAACAACTAGCCATTCATCAACTTGTAGATCATTTGTCAGACTTTCTAAATCAGAGATAACTTGTGGGTATGTATCAATAACTTCACCGACTTTACTCGTAAATCCATGAATTGAATATCCGAGATAAAAAACCGCAACAGCTAAAAGTAGCTGAACAGCAGTATTGATCTTTGCAAACATAAGTCGCTCCGCAGAAAGTTAGATGTATATTGAGTAAGGTATTAAAACCGATCTATTAACCTTAGATTATTAACCTATCTGTTATTAATCTATCTTTTATTAACTATGGGTCTATTAACAGATTGGTAGCGCAGTTGTATATTTCAGTGGCTCCATGGCAAAAGTGGAAGTGACATTAGAAATCCCATCAACGCTATTCACTAAACGTTTATAGAATTCATCAAAGCATTTCATATCCCTCACCTGAACCTTCATCATGTAATCATATTCTCCGGCCATTCGATAAAATTCCATGACTTCCGGAAACTCTGAGACGGTACTGACAAATCGACCATACCATTCATGAGAATGGTCACTGGTTTTTATCAATACAAAAGCAGTAAAAGAAAGGTCCAACTTTTCCGGGTTTAACAAAGCGACTCGCTTTTCTATCACGCCTTCTTCTTCTAAACGCTTTAACCTTTTCCAGCATGGTGTCGTCGTTAAATTTACAGCTTCAGCCATATCACTTAGAGATAATGTACTGTCTTGCTGCAACAAACTCAGTATTTTTTTATCAATCGAATCCAACATTTCCCTTAACACCCAATAATTGTAGAAAATTTTTCTCTAAAACCCATCAATCATAGTAAATATAGCAAAGCTTTTCTCCAGAAAAATAGATAAATTATCACCATACTAACTAATAATAACGAATAGACGGCGGCTTTGCTGCTTGGGGAGTTTTCTATGTGTACAGACCATCAATGGATCAATAATGCCATCCGTAAAATCGAAGCCGATTACCAACGTTCTGCGGATACTCATCTAATCAAACTCGATCTTCCTAGCATCGAAGGTATTGATGTTTATCTAAAAGATGAGAGCACACACCCAACAGGTTCTCTTAAACACCGCTTAGCTCGTTCATTATTCCTTTATGCGATTTGTAATGGCTGGATTGGTCCTGAAACGACAGTGATCGAATCATCCTCTGGCAGTACTGCGGTTTCAGAAGCTTATTTTGCTCGACTGCTTGGTTTGCCTTTCATTGCTGTGATGCCAAAATCTACAGCTCAAACTAAAATTGACCAAATTGAGTACTATGGCGGACAAGCGCACTTGGTCGATCGTTCGGATCAAATTTACGCTGAATCTTACCGTTTAGCTGACGAACTCAATGGTCACTACATGGATCAGTTTACTTACGCAGAACGTGCAACCGACTGGCGTGGAAACAACAACATCGCTAATTCCATTTTTAATCAAATGCAGATGGAAGATCACCCCGTTCCAACATGGGTAGTGATGAGCCCGGGTACTGGCGGAACTTCAGCAACGATTGGACGCTTCATTCGTTACCAGCAACATGAAACAAAACTGTGCGTTGTTGACCCTGAAAACTCGGTTTTCCACGATTACTTTAAAACAGGTGACAAGCATATTACTGGTGATAAAGGCAGTAAGATTGAAGGTATTGGTCGCCCACGCGTTGAACCAAGTTTTATCACCGGAGTGATTGACGAAATGCGTACGATCCCTGATGCAGCAAGCATTGCAACGACGCATTGGTTGTCTGAAATGCTAGGCCGAAAAGTGGGTGCTTCTACTGGTACAAATATGTATGGGGTTCTTCAGTTAGCTTCTGATATGAAAGCTAAAGGCGAGAAAGGTTCTATCGTGACTTTATTATGTGATAGTGGTGAACGATACCTAGATACTTACTTCAACGATGAATGGATTCGTGAAAATATCGGCGACTTACAAGAGTACACCGCAAAATTAGAAGCCTTCGACCAAACTGGTGAGATGTAATTCAGCTTCTGGTTTTGGGCTTTGGGCTTTGGGCTTTGGGCTTTGGGCTTTGGGCTTAAAAGACTACCCCAAGAAAAGTCAGTACGCCATTTTCAATATTAGAGAGCCCTTTACGGGCTCTTTTGATTTCAGGTGCTTTAATCACGCATCAAACACTTCCTGAGTTTGAATCCTGAACCTGCATTAATCTTTTTGCTTTGCTTCAAATGCTGCAAGCTGTTCAGCTGTCGCTTTTGGCTGGTGATTTTGCTTCCACTCATCGTAAGTCATGCCATATACACGCTCACGAGCATCATCAATATCAATATCTACCCCTAACTGCTCAGCTTCTGCTTTGTACCATTTACTGAAACAGTTACGGCAGAACCCCGCAAGTATCATCAAATCAATATTTTGAACGTCTTTATTATCGTCTAAGTGTGCAAGCAAACGACGAAATGACGCCGCATCTAATTTATCTTGTTCTTCTTGAGAAAGGTTTTTGTATTTGAATTCTGCCACTTTACTTTCCTTCATAATGTTTCGTTGTTTATTATTTTTCCAGTTCAGGTTTTCTGTTCAGCCTACCTGTTATACAAAAAAAGCCTGCTATTCGCTATACACAAATGCAGGCTTTTCATCAGAACAGCAATTTACTGTCTCGTGATATTACTTACGCAAAAGCGCAAACAACTCATCACTTTCATGGAATAACTAGTCGTGTCACGTAATAACTAACCGTGATTTGTTCTACCAATCGTATCATGGCTCAGTTCTTTATTAAGTTCAGCCTCAACGTGACCAGGTGAACGAGTTGAACCAGAGATTAAGCGATACATAGCTGGAATAACAAAGAGCGTTACTAGAGTAGCGAAACCCATACCAAAGAAGATCACGGTACCTACTGCTACGCGGCTTTCATAACCAGCACCCGTTGAAGTAATCAATGGAATTGCACCCGCCAATGTCGTAAATGCAGTCATTAAGATTGGGCGTAAACGTCTTGCTGCTGCATCGATAATTGCTTTCTCAAACTCAATGCCTCTGTCACGTAATTGGTTTGCAAACTCAACAATTAAAATGCCGTTTTTAGTTACCATACCAATCAGCATGATCATACCAATTTGGCTGTACACATTAAGCCCTTGGCTCATCACTACTAGCCCTAAGAAACCACCAAAGATCCCCATAGGTACGGTAAACATGACAACTAATGGGTTGATGAAGCTTTCAAACTGAGCGGCCAATACTAAATAAGCGACTAACATAGCCAAGGCAAATACCACCAGAATACTGGATTGGTTTTCCTTAAAGTCTTTAGATTCACCTGAGTAACTCACTGATATATCCCCAGGCAGCTGCTCAATTGCTTGTTGATCAAGGAAATCGAGAGCATCACCCAGTGTATAACCATCCATTAAGTTCGCTTTAATGGTCACCGACTTTTGCTTGTTGTAGTGAGATAGGCGGATCGACGAAGCAACCTCTTCAATATGCGTCAGCGTATCTAATGTCACTAACTCACCAGATTGGGTACGCATGTAGATTTGGCTTAAATCGGTGGCATTGTTGAAGCTGTTTTCATCACCACGCAAATAAACGTCGTATTCTTCACCCCGCTCAACGAAGGTTGTTTCACTCTTACCACCAAGCATGATTTCTAACGTGTCTGAAATATCCGACACGGTCACACCAAGCTCTGCGGCACGTTGTTTATCAACGGTTACCAATAACTCCGGTGTTTTTTCAGAGTAATCAATGTCAGCACCTTCCATCATTGGGGAATCTTCTGCTGCTTGCTTTAGAATTTCAGCCCATTGTTGCAGTTCACTGTAATCTGACCCACCAAGTACGAATTGAACAGGCTCACTCGAACCACCTCGGAAACCTGGCATGAATGGGAAAACTCGAACATCAGGGATACCCGTTAGTGATTTACGAACTTCATTCAATGCTTCTTGAGCTGTTTCTTCACGTTCATCCCAATCGTCCAAAATCATGATAACGAAGCCAGTTTGGTCACCGGCGTTACCACCAAATGCTGGAGATTGAATACTGAATGATTTCAAGAACCCTTGACCAAGAAGTGGCATTAAGCGTTCTTCAACAATATCCATGTTTGCTGACATACGGTTGTAACTGGTTGCATCAGCACCACGAACGAACGCAAAAATAACGCCACGGTCTTCTTGAGGTGTTAATTGAGCAGGTACTTGTTGCATTAAACCGTAGCTGCCCCCCATACACGCAATGATGACGATAGGAGCTGCCCAACGCCAATTCAACGCGCGACGTAAAATGCCTTTATAACCGCTTTCTAATTTGCCAAACATACGCTCAACAAACACGTTGAAACGGTTAGGTTTAACATTGGCTTTTAAAATTTTGCTACCAAGAACAGGCGTTAATGTTAGTGCCACTATCGATGAGAAGATTACCGACATCGCAAGTAATACAGAAAACTCAGTAAACAGTAGCCCAACCATTCCGTCCATAAACGAAATTGGTAAGAACACCATAACCAACACTAACGTTGTTGCGATAACCGCAAACCCTACTTCACGCGTACCTTTATAAGCCGCAAGTAGAGGCGATTCTCCACGCTCAATATGGTGGAAGATATTTTCAACAACTACGATTGCATCATCAACCACCAAACCGATAGATAAGATCAACGCCATTAGCGTTATAAGGTTAATAGAGAAGCCAAAATAGTAAGCAGCAATAAATGATGAAATCAAAGAAACAGGAACAGTCACTGCTGGGATAAGCGTTGCACGAGCTTGCCCAATAAAGACGTAAAGCACGAGAATAACTAAACCACCGGTGATAAAGAGTGTGCTGTAAACCTCTGAGATCGAACGGTCAATAAAAACAGTAGAGTCGTAGTCAACCGCTAGCCTTGTACCATCAGGTAAGAACTTTTGGATGTCTTCGACTTCTTTATGCACTAAATCTGCGACTTCAAGTGGGTTTGCATCCGATTGAGGAACAATACCCATGCTAACGTTTACTACGCCGTCACTCTTAAAGGTCGAGTTTTCGTTTTCAGCGCCAATATAAACATCAGCCACATCTTTTAAATAGATTGGTGAGTTATCTGAAGCGCGCTTAACCACTAAATATTCGAAATCTCTGGCTTCTGTGTATGAACGAGCAGTACGAACAGACATAACAATCGCATCATTTCGAACTTCACCACCCGGGCTTTCGATGTTTTCATTTTTCAGGGCAGAAGTGATATCAGAAGCAGTAACACCACGACCTGCCATTAATGCCGGCTTTAGCTTCACGTACATTACCTTGTACAAGCCACCCGAGATATCGACTGAACTCACACCTGAAATCAAACTAAAGCGGTCTATCAATACACGCTCTGTGTAATCGGTTAACTGCGTTCGGTCCATTTCTGTCGAGCTTAAGTTGATATAAACAGACGCTTCACCACTACCATTGTTTTTATAAACAATGGGATCATCGGCCTCATCAGGTAATGAACGCTGAGCACGAGCAACAGCATCACGAACGTCACTTACACCAGTGTTAAGGTCATAACCTAATTCAAACGTAATGGTAATACGCGACATACCGTTACGTGTGGTGGACTCAATCTCATCGATTCCACTAATACCCGATAACTGATCTTCTAAATTCGACGTTATCTGGCTCTCAATGATGGTGGCAGATGCCCCTTCATATCGAGTACTGATAGAAACTACAGGGCTTTCAATATCTGGCATTTCTCGAACTGCGAGCTTCGAGAAAGAGACAATACCAAATACAACCAGAAGCAAACTTAACACTAAGGCTGCAACTGGTCTCTTTACGGAGACGTCAGATAACAGCATTAGTTAGATCCTTCTTTTGCTGGCTTATCTTTTTTAACGGTCGGTTGTGATGCACCAAGTTCTTGCACTGTAATACCATCACGCATGTTCACAATGCCTTGAACAACTATCTTCTGACCAATTTCAACGCCTTTCTCGATAACAACTTCATTACCAATACGAGCACCTAAGAACACCTCAGTACGCGTCGCTTTATTATCTTCACCAACAACATAAACAAATCGTTTAGTCCCTGAGTATTCTAAAGCCTGAACTGGAATGATAGGCGCTTCAATCGCAGGGAAGTTCATGTTAGCTGCAGTTAGCATCCCAGGCTTTAGCTGACGATTTTCATTATCAAAATGGATACGGACACGTAGGTTAAGCGTTTCTTCATTAATTCGAGAGTCAACACCAACCACTATACCCGTGAAGACTGTGTCTCCCCATGCACTGGTTTGCGCCGTGACTTCCATCCCCTCAGACAGCTTAGATAGGTAGCGCTCTGGAATTTGCAAGTCAAGTTGCATAACGGAAAGGTCGTCTAGAGTGACTAATTCTGTCCCTGCACTCACCATCTTACCGCGGCTAAAATCGATAAATCCGACAGTGCCAGCAAAAGGAGCAGTAATGTGTAAATCTTTTAAATTTGCATTTCCAGCAGACAACCGTGCATTGGCGATATCAACATTGGTTTTCTGTGCATCTATTTCCGTTTGTGTAATCGCATTACGCTTAACTAAACGTTGAAATTCGGCAAGTTTACGCTGTTCATCTTTTAAATAGGCTTTTGCTTCAGCAACGGCTGCTTTTGCTTTGTCATCATTCAGTAAAACGAGCACTTGTCCCTGTTTTACTTCTTGATTGGCTTTTATATGTATTGAATCCACTTTCCCTGATACTTCTGAAGAAATAATAACTGATTGCTCAGCTTCTAGTTTCCCGATCAAAGAAAGCGACTGATTAACTTGATGAATATCAACTTGCTCTGTCACTACAGTAACTGAGCTTGGTCCCATACGTTTTGACATTGCTACTGGCGAAGCCATGAGAATAGACAGACTTAGCAGTGAGATAATTGTTTTGTTTTTCATAATATTGGTCTGCAAGTAAAAATAGGTATCTGCAAATGAAGTTAGACATATTCTATCAATTGAAGCCATTTATAACGTCAAGAAGTGTAAATATCCGTAAATAGGTGAAAGATAGAAACATCAATTTCCTTAATACCAATTATCTTAAGGAAAAGATGCTTAGTAACCGAACAAAACGCGCAGTTTTCAGCACCTTTGCCCAAAAAGTCAGCATTCAACACAAAAGCATTAGAAAAACCCTTTACAGGTTTTACGTGTTTGCTATGATGCGCTCCGAACTTGAGAGATGCGTTGGGAAAAACATTTCTTTAGCCTATCCATTATGAGATAGGAAAAACACCCTGGAGGGGTTCCCGAGTGGCCAAAGGGAGCAGACTGTAAATCTGCCGGCTCCGCCTTCGATGGTTCGAATCCGTCTCCCTCCACCATATTCTTCTTACCTCTATAAGAGTTAAGAGAACAACCTGATTGATGGGCTTATGGGAAAACATCAATTTA
>NZ_VTXD01000043.1 GCF_013114625.1 Vibrio sp. 99-70-13A1 | reverse complement strand
ACTTAGTGAGTTGACCACTGCGGAGTGGTAGTTCAGTTGGTTAGAATACCGGCCTGTCACGCCGGGGGTCGCGGGTTCGAGTCCCGTCCACTCCGCCACTATTTCGAAAGCCTTGCTACATGCAAGGCTTTTTCGAATCTAACTTATGTTAGAAAAATTTTAGGGGTGTAGCTCCAATTGGCAGAGCAGCGGATTCCAAATCCGCGTGTTGGGAGTTCGAATCTCTCCACCCCTGCCATATTAGAAAGCTCATACTGAAAAGTATGAGCTTTTTTGCTATATGGAGATAAATTATTTGAGTCCTACCTCCTCATCAATTCCCATCTAATTTCTTCCATTACTCCTCTCGGTTCAACTCCTATGATCAACAACTGCCTATAATTCATAAATAATAGTGAACGTGACAGCTGTAACTTTTAAAATTATCTGAATAATCTTATGTTGTTTACTCGATTTTATTTAGCTAAAAGCTAGAATGTAGCAAGTAATTTATTGGGGGAGCTATGGGACAATTATCAATTTTAGGCTTTATCGCTGTGGGTGGTGCATTTGGTGCATGCTCACGTTATCTAATATCAGAACTTTGCGTTGCATTATTTGGGCGAGGTTTTCCATATGGAACCCTGACGGTTAATGTTATTGGTTCGTTTATCATGGGTTTATTAATCGCTGCATTTGAAAACGAGATGCTTGCAACAGAGCCATGGCGGCAGATTATAGGTTTAGGTTTCCTTGGTGCATTAACCACTTTTTCAACATTCTCTATGGATAATGTATTACTGATGCAGCAGGGCGCTTTTTTTAAAATGGGTCTAAACGTTTTGCTCAATGTTGTATTAAGTATTTCTGCAGCATGGATTGGCTTCCAGCTTTTAATTAAATCTTAACTTTAGTTACAACAAATGTAACAGGTCAGCTTGGTTTATCTTAGTTGATTTTATATACTCGATATCACTTGTCGGAGTGCCATATGGCTGAGACCGTTAATACGGGATCCGTTGAACCTGATCAGGCTAATACCTGCGAAGGGAACAAGAGTAGATATCTAACTAGTTTCTAGTCAATCTATCCTCAGATCACAGCTGAATTATAGGCGAGTGATCCCTCTTGTAGCATCTAATCCGCCAAGCATTTTTATCCAAAATAATTATTTGTTTTAAAGAACAAACAAGGAAGAATGCTATGTCGAGTCGTAAACAATCAAGATTGGAAGCGAAACAATTTATTGATTCACTTTCAGTACAACCCTACCCAAACTCTAAGAAAACTTATATTGAAGGTTCTCGCCCTGATATCCAAGTACCTGTTCGTGAAATCTCTTTGGCTGATAGCTTAGTCGGTGGTACTAAAGATGCTCCTATACTTGAGCCTAATGAGCCTATTCAAGTTTATGACACATCAGGGTTTTACACCGATCCAACTCACGATATTGACCTGTATAGCGGTCTTCCTAAGCTTAGAGAAAAGTGGATAGAGGAAAGAAGTGATACTGAATTACTTGATGACGTAAGCTCTGTGTATACGAAAGAGAGGTTAGAGGATGAGACTCTCGATGACCTGCGTTATGGAAATCTACCACGTATTAGATGTGCCACTAAAGGTAATTGCGTCACGCAGTTGCACTATGCTCGACAAGGCATCATTACCCCTGAGATGGAGTACATTGCCATTCGTGAAAATATGGGGCGTCAGAAGTTTGCAGATGAGCAGCTAAACCATCAACATCCTGGGCACAGTTTTGGTGCTAACCTGCCTAAAGAAATTACCCCTGAGTTTGTCCGAAAAGAAGTAGCTGAAGGACGAGCTATTATCCCATCTAATATTAACCACCCTGAATCAGAGCCGATGATAATTGGTCGAAACTTCCTAGTGAAAGTGAATGCTAATATTGGTAATTCTTCGGTGAGTTCTTCTATTGAAGAGGAAGTTGAGAAGCTAGTATGGTCAACACGTTGGGGTGGCGATACAGTGATGGATCTGTCTACTGGTCGTAATATTCACGAAACTCGCGAGTGGATTCTACGTAACAGCCCTGTACCAATTGGTACCGTTCCAATGTACCAAGCTCTTGAAAAAGTAAATGGCGTTGCTGAAGACCTTAATTGGGAAGTCATGCGTGATACGCTGATTGAACAAGCAGAGCAAGGTGTTGACTACTTTACTATTCACGCTGGTTTACTACTGCGTTATGTTCCAATGACAGCTAAGCGCGTGACTGGCATTGTCTCTCGTGGCGGTTCTATTATTGCGAAATGGTGTCTTGCTCACCACCAAGAAAGCTTCCTATATACCCACTTCCGTGAAATTTGTGAGATCTGTGCTAAGTATGACGTAGCACTTTCACTAGGTGACGGTTTACGTCCGGGCTCTATTGCAGATGCCAATGATGAAGCTCAATTCTCTGAGCTAAGAACATTAGGTGAGCTTACTAAGGTAGCTTGGGAATATGATGTTCAGGTGATCATTGAAGGTCCTGGTCATGTTCCAATGCACCTTATTAAAGAGAATATGGATGAGCAGCTTGAGCATTGTCATGAAGCTCCATTCTATACGCTAGGTCCACTTACTACTGATATTGCCCCTGGCTACGACCATATTACTTCTGGTATCGGTGCTGCGATGATTGGTTGGTATGGCTGTGCCATGCTTTGCTATGTGACACCGAAAGAGCATTTAGGGCTACCAAATAAAGAAGATGTGAAGACAGGTTTGATTACCTATAAGCTTGCTGCACATGCTGCCGATTTAGCAAAAGGTCACCCAGGTGCGCAGATTCGTGATAATGCATTATCAAAAGCTCGCTTTGAATTCCGCTGGGAAGACCAATTTAACTTAGGTTTAGATCCAGATACAGCGAGAGCGTTTCATGATGAAACCTTACCTCAAGAGTCTGGCAAAGTTGCACACTTTTGTTCAATGTGTGGTCCTAAATTCTGCTCAATGAAGATATCTCAAGAAGTTCGTGAGTATGCGAAAGATTCCAAGCAGGTTGCAGCAGACCAAGCGATTGAAATCAAAATGCTGGATAATCCATTAGAAGGTATGCGTAAGAAATCTCAAGAGTTTAGAGATACAGGATCTGAGTTATATCATCTCGCAGGTTCAGATAAAGAGGCTCAGCTAGAGGAGTAATCACAGTGAAAATATTAATCCCCACTCAAATTGTTGAGCTAACGGGAGAAATACAACACTGTTTATTAATTGCGAAGCAACAAGGCTTTGCAATTAATCATGTTGAGTTGGGCGTAAGTCCAACTCCGTATTTCTCTTTAGTTGCAGAAGATAGCACCACTAACATTGGATTCAATGGCGGTGGGTTTGAGCTTAATCACTCAGTAGAAGATTTCTTCCTCGAGTACAATCAAACAATACCCTTTGATGTGTTGTTAGCTCGTCTAAGTTCAAGCAAACAGAATATCTTTGTTGGCTTGAAAGATGCGAATAGGAAGCTAGATATATGGTCGACTCTTGACGGTAATCGAGCTATTCAAACATCTAGTAAACCGGATGACGTAGATACCTATAGACACATATCTTGGTTTGTTACTTTACTCGCTTTAGATTTCCCCATCGAAGATGCTTTGGTCATTGCTAACGCTGCTGTTAATGTTCCACGTGAAACATGGCCAAATAGTTTCGACGTATTCCCAATTCCTGTTCTTGAAGATAGGAGGCTTGGAATACATGTTGGTTGGGCGCACTCGAACAATCCACTGACTTTTCCAAGCCTGATTAAATCCAGTTTAGGGCTTTACCCTGTAGTAGACGACGTAAGTTGGATTGAAAAGCTGTTGAAGTTGGGTGTTAAAACTATTCAGCTCAGAATAAAAAATCCTACTCAGACCGATCTTGAAGAGCAAGTTAAAGAGTCGATTCGCCTTGGCAGGCTTTATCAAGCTCAAGTCTTTATTAATGACTATTGGGAATTAGCACTTAAACACCAAGCATTTGGAGTGCATCTTGGTCAGGAAGATATTGAAGAGTCAAACTTATTACAGTTGAGTGAGGCTGGAATTAGGTTAGGGCTTTCTACACATGGCTATTATGAGCTACTTCGGATCATACAAATTAACCCAAGCTATATTGCCCTTGGTCATATCTTCCCTACAACAACAAAACAGATGCCCTCGAAGCCACAAGGTCTCGTTCGTTTAAGTTTATATCAACAGTTGATTGATACGATTCCTTATTCACAAACCACATTAGGTTATCCGACAGTCGCCATTGGTGGAATAGATCAAAATACTGCACCTGAAGTTTGGGATTGTGGTGTATCTAGTTTAGCTGTGGTTCGAGCTATTACTTTGGCTGACTCGCCAAAAGACGTCGTCAATTTTTTTGATGGTTTGATTAATACAAACCCTCGCCAAGAAATTCAGAAACCAACGTTTGTTCGACAATCTTTGGAGAGTAGTCATGCTGAGTGATGAGCAATTCACTCGCTATCAAAGGCAAATTTCCTTAGTTGAATTTGGTGAGAGTGGGCAAGCAAAACTACTAGAGAGCCATGTCCTTGTGATTGGATGTGGTGGGTTAGGTAACGCTGCAGCACTTTATCTTGCGGCTTCAGGTGTTGGTAAATTGGTTTTGATTGATGACGACGTAATTGAGTCATCTAACTTGCAGCGACAAGTTGCTTTTCAAGATAACGATATTGGTCAAACGAAAACACAGGCGTTGGCTAATCGCATCCAAAAGCTTAACTCTGACTCCAAAGTTCGAGTATTGACTAAGAAAGCTGATTATCAGCAATTATCCTTAGAAGTCATGCTTGCCGATGCCGTTCTTGATTGCACTGATAATTTCCCTTCAAGGCAGCAAATCAATCGCGCTTGCTTTCGGAATCAAACACCACTGATTTCTGCCTCTGCAATAGGTTGGAATGGGCAGTTTGTTGTTTTCGATTTTGAGCATTCAAGAGTCTCAGGTTGCTATCGGTGCTTATTTCCATTTGATGAAAATGTGGAAGGGCAGCGCTGTTCAGATTCTGGAATTGTAGGACCCGTTGTAGGAACTATGGGTAACCTTCAAGCACTTGCCGCGATACAGAAATTAGCAACGGGTGATTTTATTGTACCTAGCCATGAGCTTAAGTTGTTTGATGGCAAAACGATGAATTGGCAGAACCTGTCAATGCAGAAAGATAAAAGTTGCCCAGTATGCAACGAACAAAAAAGCTTATCTGAGAAAGAAAGTGAGGTTATTGAGTGAACCAAATAACAATTAAAATAAACGAGAAATTCGAAACGGTAGAAAGCCATTCGTCACTTGCTGACATTATTAAAGCTTTATCTCTTCCTGATTTTGGCTGTGTTTTTGCAATAAATAATACGGTTATTCCTCGTAATCAATGGCAACAAACGGTCATGAATGACGGTGATTCAATTTCTCTTTTTCAAGCGATTGCAGGCGGATAAACATGTTAACTATAGCGGATAAAGTTTTTGAATCACGCCTGTTTACAGGTACGGGAAAGTTTTCAAATAACCAAGTAATGGCTGAAGCGATAAAAGCATCGGGGTCTCAGTTAGCAACAATGGCATTAAAGAGAGTCGATATACACTCCCAAGATGATGACATATTGCGCCCGATCCTGGATGCCGGTGTGAATCTTCTTCCCAACACATCTGGCGCTAAAAATGCAAAAGACGCAATTTTTGCTGCTCATTTAGCTCGTGAAGCTTTAGGTACGAATTGGTTAAAACTGGAGATTCACCCAGACCCTAAGTATTTACTTCCAGATCCTATTGAAACATTAGCTGCCGCTGAACAGTTGGTTAAAGATGGTTTTGTCGTTTTACCATATTGCCATGCAGACCCTGTTCTATGTAAACGCTTAGAGGAAGTAGGCTGCGCAGCAGTCATGCCTCTTGGCGCACCTATTGGTTCGAACAAAGGCGTTGTGTCTTCAGATTTCATCGAAATTATTATTGATCAAGCAAATGTACCAGTCATTGTTGATGCTGGCATTGGTGCACCTTCACATGCTGCAAAAGCAATGGAAATGGGTGCGGATGCTGTTTTGGTTAACACTGCTATTGCTTCTTCGAATCACCCCGTGGAAATGGCCATTGCTTTTAAGTTAGCAGTGGAAGCTGGACGAATGGCATATCAATCTGGCTTAGCGGGTCAAGTTTCCCATGCTGTTGCATCAAGCCCATTGACCTCATTTTTGAATGAGTAAGGACCAGCATGAGTTTTGTTGAACAGTTTAAAAAGCTGAATTGGGATGATATTGGACTTTCAATTTATAGCAAAACAGCAAAGGATGTAGAACGCGCGCTCGCTTCTCCAAAGCGAAGTCTTGAAGACTTTAAAGCATTGATTTCACCAGCAGCGGAACCTTACTTAGAGCAGATGGCACAACAGTCTTTGGCACTTACGCGTCAACGATTTGGAAATACGATGTCTCTGTATATTCCGTTATACCTATCGAATCTATGTGCGAATGCTTGTACCTATTGTGGTTTTTCAATGGAGAACCGAATTAAACGTCGCACGCTTAATCTTGATGAGATCAATGCGGAAATTACTGCGATTAAAGGGATGAAGTTTGACAGTGTTCTGCTCGTCACGGGTGAGCATGAAACAAAAGTAGGGATGAAGTATTTCAGAGAAGTCCTACCCACGATTAAAAAACAGTTTAACTACTTAGCGATGGAAGTTCAGCCGCTTAAGCAAGATGAATACGCAGAGCTCAAAACGTTAGGCTTGGATGCAGTGATGGTATATCAGGAAACTTATCACCCTAGTACTTATGCTGAGCATCATCTTCGCGGTAATAAGACTGACTTTGACTTCCGTCTTGATACTCCTGATAGGCTTGCCAAAGCTGGCATAGATAAAATTGGTATCGGTGCTCTTATTGGTTTGGAAGAATGGCGAACAGACTGCTTTTATGTCGCTGCGCATTTAGACTATTTAGAACGCACTTATTGGCAAACCCGATATTCAATCTCGTTCCCTCGACTTAGGCCTTGTGAGGGTGGACTACAGCCTAAATCTGTTATGTCAGATAAGCAGTTAGTTCAGCTGATTTGTGCTTATCGCTTGCTGAACCCAGAGGTAGAGCTATCTCTTTCAACACGAGAATCCGCTCACTTCAGAGATAACGTATTACCATTAGGCATCACTAGCATGTCTGCTGCTTCTAAAACTCAACCTGGAGGTTATGCTTTAGAAGATACTGAGCTTGAGCAGTTTGAGATAAGCGATGAACGTAGTGCCGCTTCAGTAGAATCAATGATTAGGCAGAAAGGCTTTGATCCTGTGTGGAAAGATTGGCATAGCGGTTACTCAGGCTAACGACTTTAATTATTGATTAGCCCACTTAATCTAGAACGGTATTGTGTGCTTGGTATTGCAGGTAATAGATTTCGAGCTTTAAGTTATCTGTTATTAGCAAGAATAGGTTACCTGCAATGTTTCACGTGGAACATTGTTACCCAAATAAAAACGGCTACCAATTGGTAGCCGTTTTTGTATCTGTTTTAATATAGAACCTTATCCACTCATGAAATGTAAGAGCATTAAGTAAAGTATTTCTATATCAAGTGGTGCTGCTTGCTATATTAAATAGGTATTCACTAGATTATGAATGTTCAACGGGTGATGTCGATTTGCGTAGCCACTCTAAAGTATCACTTTCAACAAGCGGGCTTACGTCATTCCAAACTTTCTGATGGTATTCATTTAACCATGCAAGTTCAGGGCGAGTTAGCATATCGACATTGATGTTACGCTTGTCGATAGGGCAACGAGTCAAAGATTCAAAAGCAAGTACAGAGAAGTCACCGTTAGTCGGTAGTTCTACAACTAGCTCTAAGTTTTCAATTCGAATACCAAACTCTTCTGCTCGGTAGTAACCTGGTTCATTTGAAAGAACCATTCCTTTCACAAGAGGGACATCGATAAGCTTCTTCGAGATGCTTTGAGGACCTTCATGCACACTTAAGAAGTGACCAACACCGTGACCAGTTCCATGGTCATAATCAAAACCTTCTGCCCATAAATGCTGACGAGCAAGAATATCAATTTGGTAGCCACGAGTACCTTGCGGGAAGCGAGCTCGAGTTATGCCAATATGACCTTTCAAAGCTAGAGTGAACTGCTTGATCATTTCTTTCGTCGGTTGACCAATTGCGATAGTACGAGTGATGTCTGTTGTACCATCTAAATACTGACCGCCTGAATCAACAAGGTAAAGCGTATTCAATTCAAGTTTACCTGGTTCAGGTTGGTTCTCATGGTTGTAGTGACACATTGCAGCGTTACCGCCAGCAGCAGAGATAGTGTCGAAGCTTAAATCTTTTATGGTTGGGTCTTGGAAACGGATTGCTTCTAGTTTGTCTGACAGTATTGCTTCATCATGAAGATTACCTGCAGCTACTTCTTCATCTAACCAAGATAAGAATTTAACCATAGCGGCACCATCACGAACGTGACACGCTTTCATTCCCGCAATTTCCACATCGTTTTTAGCGGCTTTTGGCATCAAGCAAGGGTCAGCTGCTTCAATAATTTCAGCACCTGCATTCTGAAGCACTAGCGTATACCAAGCGTTACTTGTACCTGCATCTACAGATACCCGTTTACCTGCTAGTTTTTCTAAGCAGCTTTGAAGTTCGGCTGGATGAGAAACTCGAATGCCTTGTCCAACGTGCTCTTCGAATCCTGCTGGAATACGAGCAGGATCTAGGAAGAAGTCCACGCTTTGATCGGCATGGATAATTGCATTAGAAAGAACAACAGGAAGACGTGATACATCTAAGCCACGAATATTCAATAACCAACAAATAGAATCAAGTTCCGTTAGCACTGCAGCATCTGCTTCTTTGGTTGCTAGTAGTTCTGCTACTTCTGTACGCTTACTTGTACTTGATTGTCCAACCGATTCTGTCACCATTAAGCGAACGTCAGAAACAACAGGAGCAGGGCGATCAGCCCAAAGCTCATCAATGGGATTTGAAGCTAATGTTGCGAGTTCAAGTTTATCCGCAAGTTTTGCTTGAGCGCCTTTTAGCCAAGCTGCAGTGTGCATTCTTGGGTCGAAGGCAATTTTGCTATTTGCTGGAAGAGTTTGGATAGCCCAATCTAGAGCGGGTTCTTCGATAAGGTGGCGATACTCAAATACTTCTGCTGGGACTTGTTTACGAACTTGAACGGTATAGCGACCATCAACAAAAATAGCAGCAGTATCACGAGTGATGATTGCTGCACCGGCTGAGCCAGTGAACCCTGTTAACCAGTGAAGACGCTCGTTATGAGCAGGAACGTATTCGCCTAAATATTCATCTTCATGAGGAATAATTAAAGCATCGTATTGATTGGTCTCAAGCCAAACTCGAACCGCGTTAACGCGTTCAGCAGTGATAGTGTGCATCGGTATCTTATCCTTGTTGTTGAGGTCCTTGTTAGCACCTTCGATGTACAGCGCATTGTGACTCGCTATACAGCGTAATATGAATCGGTGGAATGGGCATTAAGCTATCTTTTTTGTTCCAAAGCTGCAAATGCTAAGCGTTATTTTTACCTAAGATGTAATGTTTTTTCTTTGATGATATTTCGCAACCAACTCAGTGCAGGGTCATTTTCTCTGTCTCTATGCCAGAACAAAGTATATGCCATTGGTGGAAACTCCATAGGTAATGGCACGACAACCAAATCTAATTGTTTTGCGACAAGATCGGTAAAGTGACTCGGGGCAGTAAAGACAAAGTCCGTATAAGTACACAAACTCGCAGCGCTGTTGAAATCAGGGACTGAAATGGCAATATCTCTTTGGTGACCAAGATCCGCCAATTTGTAATCTAAGAGCCAGCGGTCACTTCCATCACACCTTACTTGTACATGCCTTTGCGCTAAGTAGTTTGCTAGATCCCAATTATGCTCAAGAGCTGGATGGTTACGTCTTAATACGCACATTTGAGCATCGCGGTAAATTTCTTGCTCACAGATATCGTCTGGGGGAAGCATGGTTAACCTTGCATCATTGATGTCTATATCTTTACCGGTTAAGCCAATATCCAATTCACCCATTTGCAATTTCCTGAACGTTTGTTCGCTCCAAGCATGAGTATTGATATTTACTTTAGGTGCTTGTCGGAAAATTGCGGGTAAGAAGTGAGGCAATATTAATGGGTAAACACTCTCGACTGCTGCAATGTGAAAGCTGTGGTCGCTATTATATGGAGTAAAAGTTTCTGGTTGAGTCAAAACCTCGAGTTGATTGATGAGTGTCTCGAGTTTTGGTTTTAGAAATAAGGCTTTCGGTGTTGGGCGTAACCCATGAGCACTCCGAGTAAATAAAGGATCATTAAATTGTTCTCGAAGCTTCGCAAGTGACTTACTAACTGCCGACTGGCTTAGGCATAAACGATGCGCTGTTCTAGTAACACTAAGTTCCTCAAGTAAAACCTGCAAGCACACTAATAAATTGAGGTCGATACGAGCCAGTTTCTCAAGATTCATGCATATTTCCATTTTGGAATAATACTAATGAGTATATGCCATTTTCATTCATATCAGTACTAGCGTATTCTCGCCGGACTTAAACGATTTCGGGAGAATCTTGTGTCAACCACTACGCCTCAAAATAACAGTAAATTACAGGTCGCCTTGCTTGCGATGCTAGTGCTATTTAGCCCATTAGCTATCGATATTTACTTGCCAGCGTTACCTCAAATATCAGCGGCGTTTCACGTGGAACATGCATTGGCTCAAGATACGATTACTTGGTTCTTATTTGCTATGGGTGTAGGGCAACTTTTTGCTGGACCATTGGCAGATAAACTCGGTCGTCGAACTGTTGCATTAGGAGGGATCAGTATCTATGCATTGAGTGCTTGCTTGGCGTGGGCAGCTCAGTCTATTGATATGATGTTGATTGCTCGGTTGCTGCAAGGCTTAGGAGCTTGTGCGACTTCTGTAGCTGCCTTTGCAACAGTTCGCGATATTTTTGGCCCTGAGAAAAGTGGCAAGATGATTAGCTACTTGAATGGTGCTATTTGTTTTATCCCAGCACTTGCTCCAATACTGGGCAGTTGGTTAACTCAAGAGTTTGGCTGGCGTTCTAACTTTAGTTTTATGGCTGGTTTTGCTGTGGTTGTCGGCTCAATCCTATTCTTCAAAATGAAAGAGACGAATCCAGCAACAGAAAAGGTCGCTGTGTTCAAACTTGAACGTTACTGGTCTGTATTAAAAACACCATCATTTGTCTTCCATGCAAGCTTATGTATGTTGGCTATGGCTGTAATTTTGGCTTATGTAACATCTGCGCCTGTTGTTCTGATGGAACAATTGGGAATGAGCATGAATGAGTTTACTTTCTGGTTTGGTATTAATGCGGTTATTAATATTATTGCGGCATTCTCTGCCCCTAAATTCATGGATAAGTTTGGTAGCTACGGCGCGTTAATTGTCGGTATTAGCACTCTTGGTGTTGCTGGCATTCTAATGTTAGTTCTCGCGAATGAAGCAACAGCTATTGCGTTTATGTTACCTATCTTTTTGTCTTCAGTTGGTTTTGCTTGGATACTCGGTGCAGCAGCAGGCAAAGCACTTGAACCATTCGGTGACAGAGCTGGTACTGCAGCAGCACTTCTTGGTTTGTTCCAAATGAGTGGTTCTGGCTTCTTAGTGGGTACAATGCAGAGAATGAATTTAGAGCCATCAATTATGATTGCGATGCACATGCTTATCATTGTTCCAGCGTTATTTGTACTGCTTAGTAAAGTAGGTAAAACATGGCATGCGACTTTGGCTAAAGTATAATGTCCGTTTGACGGTAAATATGTGAAAGCCTGTTTTACCGAAGGCGAAACAGGTGTATATTTGTCGTTCGATCAAATGTGTAAATCACAACGGATATTACAATAAATGTCATTAACAACTTATGAAATGGCTCGTGTTTTAGAGCAGATGGAAGATGCTCCTGAAAAAATCATGTTTGGTAAGCTTCTTGCTGAACTTGGTAATCAAAGTGAAGAGCGTATTCGCAGTGCCGCAAAACAGGTGCCAATCGATACGTTGAGAGATATTGTGTATCAATTTCAGCGTGTGATTGAAGCCCGTAAAGGCGAGAAAGTTCAGTTGTTAGCAAAGCAATTGGCTGAGCAGGGTATTTCGGCAGAAGAGCTGCAAGCATTCCTAAATAAGTAGTTAAACTAGATTTTAAAGAAGCCACTCAATCGAGTGGCTTTTTTTATGGAGCTTGTCTGAAATTTATTGCTACGGTGAGATGGAATGGTGAGTTACTCATTCATAACTTTGGATTTGATCAGCTTATCAGCAGATAAAGGACCAGCTCCCCAGACGACAACGATTAAGATCATTAACCCCCATAGTTGGTGGTCATAAAAACCTTGTTCCCACAATACTGGGTAAGAAACGACAGCAATGATATTGAATACAAAAAGTATGGCTGCCATTGGTCTGGTTAATAATCCGAGAACCATAAACACAGGTAAAATGAGCTCTGCGGCGGTGCCTAGGTAAGCCGCTAACTCCCACGGAATAATAGGCACCTGATATTCAAGCTCAAATAAATACAAGGTGCTATCCCACGAAGCAATCTTGGTTAGCCCTGAGTTGAAAAAGACCCAGGCAACCCATACTCGGCAAAAGAGTAAAAACAGCGGGACAAACAGTGCCTGTAAGCGGCCGATTAATGAATCATATTGAGTGACAAGGTTTATTATCTTAGAACTATTCATCTTTTTTCTCCTTAGGGACGCTAACGGAGAATCCTGCCACGATACCAAGCGAAATAATTGAATCTAAATGTGGTAGAAGGTGTGGTTCTACTTCGCTAAGGGAATTGCCATCATTGATTGCAATGACGAGTTGGTAGGCTTCATTTGTCAGTGAGTGACACACAATTTGTTCATCATTTGTATGTGGGGTATTTGATAAAGTGATGACACCAGCTTCACTTTGCTGAATGTCGACTTGTTCTATTTTGTTATCAAGAATGGCTTGCTGGAGAGAGTAAAGCGCATAAGGTGAGTCAAATAAGCTCACTCCATCTTTTAAGTGAAGCATTAAACTATGGTGCTGCTCGGGCGCAACATGAACTAATTCAGTTAAAGGTTGGATAGTTTTGAGCGTTAATTCGCATTGTGCAGAGCGAAAGGTCTGGTCACAACACCACTCAAAACGGGCCACTTCACTTAGGTAAGGGGCGGCTTCGACAACACTTGGGAAAAGCTGGATAGTCTCACTAAATCCTTCACCATACTCACTCACATCAGCCGAATGGAGAGGAGTACTAAGAACATACTGCCTTGCTAATTGAGTAAAACATTCTTCCCCAACGAGTGCTTCAACCATAGGGTAGGTAGCACTCATGACTTCACTTAAGCTGATAATAAAATTATTGCGATAGATTTGAATTCGCTGTGTATCTGAGAAGTGGTCACTCACAATGCCACAGCGCTCCCCATCACTTTCATATTTTAAAGCGCGGGTAAATTCTTGTTGAACCTCGGCAAGAGAGTTGCTCATGATGCTTTTCTCCCTGCAAGTGTATGTTGATTATTGAAACTTAGTTGATTTGACTCATTAAGTTGATTAAGTCGTTGGCTTGCTTTAAAGGCTTCATCTAGTAGCACTTCAGGTTTAGGTAAATCTAAGTCCCATTCGATAAGCGTATGTCTTTCGCCATGTTGTGCGGTCCATATTTCAAAAAGATCCCACACTTCTTTACTGACTGGTTTGCTATGAGTATCAATCCAGATTTCCCCTTCATCTAGCTGTTTAATCGTGAACCCAGCTAAATGAATTTCATCAACAGCGTTTGCTGGAATCCCTTCAAGGTAAGTTTTGCAATCAAACCCATGATTAAACGCTGATACATGGACATTGTTCAGATCGAGTAATAGCCGGCACTCCGTTCGCTTTTGGACTTCAGCTAAAAATTCCCATTCAGCGATAGTTGAGTGATTGAACTTTAGGTAGCTAGATGGGTTCTCTATCAGGATAGTTCGTTGAAGGTATTCTTGAACTTCAATGACGTTCCGACAAAACACATCAAGAGCTTCTTCTGTATAAGGAAGGGGCAGTAAATCATTAAAGTGATGCCCACCGGATTGGCTCCAGCTTAAATGATCAGAAATCAAAAAAGGTTCGATTTCATTAACCAAATGCTTCAACAAAGAAAGGTGATGGTGACTGACTCTTTCGACTGAGCCTAAAGATAAGCCCACCCCGTGGCAGCTGATTTCATAATGTTGCCTGATGGTATTAAGTTGATTACGGTGCGGGGAGTTTGGTTGAAAGTAGTTTTCACTGTGCACTTCTAACCAGCTGACTTGCTCAGGGTTTTGATTAAAAAAATCCAAATGGGGAGTTCTTAACCCTACGCCAACTTTTGGGTGAAGAGGATGTGTCAAAGCGGCTCTCCTTTAACTTCAGTGAATATAACTACCATAGACCTAAATACTAAACGATGAGTTGGTGAGCCTACATAGAATAGGCTCACAGAATCAAACTTAAGAAGATTGAGTACTACCGCCTGAAAGCTTCCCACATAGTCCTTTAGGTACCACAACAAATGCATCACTTTGGTTGTCTTCTTTTGCTGTACCCGCACATGAGCTTGTTTTGGTCGCACAGTCATTTTTACCAGCTTTCGCTACGCCGTAGCACTTTTCTTTTGCCGCTGCTTCAGCAGGTGCAGAAGTTAGAACAGTACCACCAAAGGCAAGTAGGCTTGTGATCGCAGCAGTTACAGCAAGATTTGAATTTTTCATAGTCATTCCCTCTAGGACTTTATTTATATTTGTGTTGGCTAGTTAATGAAATGTTAACCAGCTTAATAGAAAGGATAGGAAGAACGGATAAATAATTTCATTAAAAAATGATTTTTATTAATAAATTAGTGGGGTTTTAATTCAAGTTGCTGATTTTTAATGATAATCAATTGATGTTTTTTTCTGCTTATTACTCTAAACGGAGCTGGGTGTTTAGGTTATAATCAACTTTTATGTATAAAAACCCAGTAGTGAGCCCATTCATGATAGATCCTTCGCTTTTACTCGATGGCCTGAACGACAAACAACGTGAGGCGGTTGCCGCCCCTTTAGAACATCGACTTATTCTAGCGGGGGCTGGTAGTGGTAAAACTCGAGTTTTAGTACACCGCATTGCTTGGCTTCAAACGGTTGAGCAAGCTTCTCCGTTTTCAATTATGTCGGTGACGTTTACCAATAAAGCGGCAGCAGAAATGCGTGGTCGTATTGATGAGTTGATGATGGGCAGCTCATCAGGCATGTGGAATGGTACATTCCACGGTATTTGTCATCGAATTCTACGAGCTCACTACTTAGATGCAAAACTGCCAGAAGACTTCCAGATCATAGACTCCGATGATCAGATTCGATTATTGCGCCGTTTGATTAAAGCTCAGAATTTAGATGAGAAGCAGTGGCCGGCGAAACAGGGCTCATGGTGGATCAACGGAAAGAAAGATGAAGGCTTACGACCTAGCCATATTGATTCTTACAACGATCCCGTCACCCAAACCTGGTTGAAGATTTACTCTGCGTATCAAGAGGCGTGTGATCGTGCTGGGTTAGTCGACTTTGCCGAAATTCTTCTACGTGCTCATGAATTACTGCGTGATAAAAAACATATCCGAGAGCATTACCAAGCTCGATTCAAACATATTCTGGTGGATGAATTTCAAGATACCAACAACATTCAATACGCTTGGCTACGAATGATGGCGGGTCCTGAATGTCGAGTTATGATCGTGGGTGATGACGATCAGTCTATCTATGGATGGCGTGGCGCTAAGATAGAGAATATTCAGAAATTCTTAGATGAATTCATTGGTGCTGAAACCATCCGTCTTGAACAAAACTACCGTTCAACGAAAACCATTCTTCAAGCAGCGAATGAGCTGATTGCTAACAATACTGAACGTATGGGCAAAGAATTATGGACTGATGGTAATGATGGTGAACCTATTTCGGTGTACTCAGCGTATAACGAGTTAGATGAAGCGCGCTTCACGGTCAGTAAAATCAAAGAGTGGCAGGAGAAAGGTGGTGCGTTAGAAGATACCGCGATGCTTTATCGTAACAACGCCCAATCTCGTGTGCTTGAAGAAGCGCTCATCCAAGGTGGCTTACCTTATCGTATTTACGGTGGCATGCGATTCTTCGAACGTCAGGAAATCAGAGATGCCTTGAGCTACCTACGCTTGATGAATAATCGTAGCAATGATGCTGCCTTCGAGCGTGTCGTCAATACACCAACGCGTGGCTTGGGTGATAAAACGCTAGAAACGATTCGTCTTGCGGCGCGTGATCGTGGTGCAACGATGTGGCAAGCAAGTCTGGCTCTAATAGAGGAACAAGTTTTACCAGGTCGTGCTGCAGGGGCTTTGAGCCGCTTTATTGAGCTTATCAATGCACTTGAAGATGACACTATAGAACTGAGGCTGCATGAGCAAACCGACCACGTGATTAAATCGTCTGGCTTGTTTGCGATGTACGAACAAGAAAAGGGCGAGAAATCGAAGGCTCGTATTGAGAACTTGGAAGAATTAGTCACGGCGACTCGCCAATTTGAAAAGCCAGAAGAAGCCGAAGAAATGAGCATGCTGACCGCTTTCTTAACGCATGCAGCGCTTGAAGCCGGTGAAGGGCAGGCTGATGAGTTTGATGATGCAGTACAGCTGATGACATTACATAGTGCGAAGGGCTTGGAATTCCCTATGGTATTTATGGTGGGCGTTGAAGAAGGCATGTTCCCAAGCCAAATGTCGGCAGAAGAAGCGGGGCGTTTAGAAGAAGAACGCCGCTTATGTTATGTAGGTATGACTCGAGCAATGGAAAAGCTCTACATCACTTATGCGGAAATGCGCCGTTTATACGGTCAAGAAAAATACCATAAGCCATCGCGTTTCATTCGTGAGCTACCTGAAACGTGTTTAGATGAAGTTCGGATGAAGGCACAAATTAGCCGACCAGCTTCTAGCGGGCGCTTTAGCCCAACAGCGGTTAAAGAAAATTTCAATGAAACAGGGTTTAGTTTAGGGTCGAGAGTGAAACATCCTAAATTTGGTGAAGGCACTATTATTAACTTTGAAGGTAGTGGTCCTCAGAGCCGAGTTCAAATTGCATTTAATGGTGAAGGCATCAAGTGGCTGGTAACGGCATACGCAAGGCTAGAGAAACTGTAAGTCAGCAGGATTAATCAATATTGAAGAAGAGTAGCTATTTAGCTGCTCTTTTTTTATAGGTTATCTTTCTTTCATAAGTTAACGGTAATTTCAGGTGCACATCGTCTGTTTAAGTTTGGGCTTTGGAAGTAACTTACTTAAGAAAGGTTGAACGGCTTTAAACAACTCATAGAAGTTGTTAGGAGAGGGCTGTTAAGGCTTCGAAAATAACTAAACCTAAAACGCCGATAAAGAAAAACCCCGAGAGCTTACGCTCATCGGGGTCTATAGTCTTACTCGCAGCAATCCGGCTACTAAGTGTGCTCCATGCATCAAATCCATGATAGTGTGCTGTTATCCTTCAGCGTATTCCTTTCGTCGCCATCCTAGCGGTGTCCTTGATCTTATCCTGATCTGCCAACAATCCTCGTTAGCGCGCTTCACTTGTTCCTTGAGCGGTGTCCTTTACATCATCCTGATGTTCAGTCCTTTCCTCATCCAGAGGTGTCCATTGTCTTCCTTAGTAGCAACCATCCTAGTTACTATTGTATCCGTACAATGTCCTTTCGCTTTCCTTGCTGATTGTTCATCCTGAGCAACCAAATCTTCATCCTGAAGATAACCAATTCCGTGGTGTTTTCCTGTTCCGTGTCAGCATCCTTCCGACACCTTTAATATTACCCATATCGAAATTATCGGCAATGCAGAAAAGTGATTATTCTGCAGATAAAATCGTTTGCTAAATGAACGTATCTTTATATTTCAATTGGTTACTGTTGGTGGTTGCTGTTTGTCGTAAGGAAATATCGATATTCACTCACTTGCTTGTGAGAGATCTCTTACAAGCAAGCGAGTAAAAAGGGGAGTGTTAACGGCTATTGCCCGATTGCAGCTCCTTCACGCCTTGGGTCTGCTGCTCCTTCTAGCCCATTTTTTGTGATCCTGATCGCATGCAACCCTGAGTTTAGATCTCGAACATTAACCTTAAAGCCCATTTTTTCTAGCTTTGGTTTAAACGATTCGGCTTGAGTACCTTGCTCTACATCTAAGGTGCCGAATCGGTTTAAGAAGTGAGGATGGTTAATGGCTTCTTGGATATCCATATCCCACTGAGTGTGGGCAATAATGGCTTGAGCGACATAGCCGATGATGCGGCTTCCACCAGGAGACCCGATTGCCATGTAAGGTTTATCGTCTTGCATGATAATAGTGGGTGCCATGGAAGAGCGAGGTCGCTTTCCTGGCTCAAGCCTATTCGCGATAGGTTTACCGTTATTGTGAGTTTTGAATGAAAAATCGGTTAACTCATTATTCAGTAAAAAACCTCTAACCATTAAACGAGAGCCAAAAGCATTTTCAATGGTGGTTGTCATCGATATCACGTTGCCATCGCTATCAACAATATTGAAATGGCTGGTGGAAGGAAGCTCAATGGAGATGTCTTGGCTGCGTAGCATCGCATGGTCCCAAGGTGGTGAGCCTGCTGAAACGGAGTCTAATGCTTTACCCGCTGTAATTTGTTGAGCCCTTTCTTTCAAATAGTCAGTACTGACTAACCCTTGAGTTGGCACTGGCACATAATCTTGGTCTGCCATGTACATCCCACGGTCTGCAAAGGCTAGACGAGAAGCATCAGCTAACACTTGCCATGATTTTGCGTCATCTGGTCCCCATGATTTCAAATCAAACTGTTCGGTCATTGATAAAATTTGACCCACGGTAAGAGCGCCAGAACTTGGTGGTCCCATTCCACAGACTTGATAGCTTTCGTAGGCTGAACAAACTGGAGTTCGCTGCTTAATGGTATAAGTATCGAAATCTTTTTGGGCTAAGACGCCTGGGTTACCTTTAACATTTTGAACGGTAGCAATAATGTCGCTAGCGATATCACCTTGATAAAAGGCTTTAGCACCTTGGCTTGCTATAGATTGAAGAGTCTCGGCGTATTCTGGGTTTTTAAGTAAAGTGCCTGCTGTTTTGGGTTGCCCATCAGCATCAAAAAAATACGCTTTTGTTGTAGGAAAGCGGCTTAAACGTTGTTGATCATTATTAATTAGAGTGGCTAGGCGAGGGCTAATGGTAAATCCATTTTGAGCTACTTTTATGATTGGAGTGATTAAGGACGCCCAATCAAGCTTTCCATATTGTTGATGAGTATCCCATAAGAGTTTGACTGTACCAGGCGTACCAACAGAGCGACCGCCTACAACAGCATCATAAAACTTCAATGGTTGCCCGTTGTTATCTTGAAATAGTTGTGGGGTCGCGTCTAATGGTGCCGTTTCACGTCCATCATAGGTTTTGAGCTGGTTACCTTTGGCATCCCAATAGACAAGGAATGCACCGCCACCAATACCTGATGACTGAGGTTCTACCAACCCCAGCATAAGCTGAACGGCAACCATGGCATCGACAGCATTGCCACCTCGTGCTAGAACATCGGCTCCGGCTTGAGTGGCAATGGGGTTCGCGGCGGTGACCATCCAGTCTTTTGCTTTAACGAGTTGTTTGGTTTCAATTCCACTACTGTGTTCAGGCGCAACTGAATCTGCGGCTTGGTTTGCCCAACTGACGTGAGAGGCAAAAATTAGGGTAGAGGTGGCGATTGTTGAAAGTTTTGTTTTCCACTGCATGCTCTTCTCCTTTAAATATGCAGAGCTAGATTGGCAGTGGATTCGAGAGAGATCTAGTTTATTGTTAACAAAATGTAACCTTGATTCGAATTTAAGACACGAAGACCATGGCAGACTGCCAAATAATACTGATGCCGATTATTGTGAAAACCGCGCCACATAATCCATCAATATAAACGGTCGCTTCATGCAGTTTTTTTTGTAGGGTTTTAGTTGAAAGCATCCAAGCTAATAAAGAGAACCAAAACAAAGACAGCCCCCACAAAATAAGCAAAGCTGCGCCTTTTCCTGCCGTCGACATATCAGTTGGCACTAGGCTCGACATAAGGCTGATAAAGAAAACTAAAGCTTTTGGATTAAGGATGTTGGTCGCGAAACCTTTAGAGAAAGCTTCTCGTTTATTGGTTAGGATCAGGTCTTTGGCTTCAGGGTCTGGTGACTCATCATCATGGTGATTAATGGTACGCCAAGTCGCTTTTAATGCGCCGTATCCTAGGTAAAGTAAATAACTTCCCCCCGCTAATTGCAGTAAAGCAAAAATTGTCGGTTGCTGATGAACAAGGTAACTGATGCCGGTCAGGCTAAATATTGAATGCAGTAGGATGCCGAAAGATAAGCCTAGAGCGATAAACAGACCTGTTTGTCGACCGTGGCGAGTGGCATTTTGCACAACTAGAGCAAAATCAGGGCCTGGGCTCATCAAGGCAATAAAGTGAATGGAGGCAAGGGTAATTAATATTGTGACTTCGTTCATTCGTCGTTCTCAAGCTAGAAGATAAGCTTCTTTGTGTGTATTGAGCGTAGCCTACCGTATTTACTGTGGGGCAAATTGTAAATAATCAACACTCAACGAATTAATGATGGTGGAACACCAAAAACTGTTTTAAATGCTTTAGAGAAATGGGCTTGATCGTAAAATCCGACCTGTAATGCAACTTCCGTCCCGCACACTCCAGACTTAATTAAGCGCATGCTTTGTTCCATTCTTAAACGGCTTAACCAAGCATAGGGAGTGATGCCCATTTTGTTTTTAAAATGCCTTTGGAATTGAGTTGCGGTTAGGTCGCATAACTCTGATAAGTGATTGAGCCTTACTGGTTGATCTAAGTTTTCCAGTAAATAACTTTTTAATGAATCGACATCCTTGTTACCTAGCTGCACATTTACTTTTGATCCAAATTGCGCGTATCGATCTACTATTGTCGAAAACCCCTCATAGGGAAGGCAGTCTTGAGCAAGCTGGCTGATGTTTGGCTGCATTAATAGCTGGTGTAAGTTGTGCAATTGTAAAAATGAAGCTTGATCGGAAAGGATCAGCTCTGAAAAGCTTAAGTTGTGAGCACTTTTGCCTGGATCAGCAAGATCTTGAAACCATTGAGGGGAAACGGAAAATACACTGACTTCGTAGCCTGAATCCAGCTTTGAGTGACCATCATGAAGCTCATCTGGTGGCATGATGACGACTTGTCCACACCCAACATGGTGGCTGGTGCCTTTATGAATAAACTTTTGCTGCCCTTGGGTGATTAAACCGATATGAAAATCTAAGTGGTAGTGGCGTTGGAAAGCGAACTCTTGGTATTGAGCCTGAATTAAGCTGATCTCTTTAGTCGGAGTCGAATAGTAGTGAACGTTATCCATAATGCAAAAAGCTTGGTTAAATTATCATCAATTTAACCAAGCTTAACTTTGTCTTTCTTCATTGTCTTGTAAAAAACCAGCAGCCTAACTTTTAGCTTGCTTACTTTTCTTGTTATTACTAAGCCCATCAAAACTAAATACGACCAAAGCACCCCAAATAAAGGCGAATGTGATGGCTTTATCTGTACTAAAGGCTTCTCCGTAGATAAGTACAGCCAGTAAGAACATTAAACTAGGTCCGATATATTGGAAGAAACCTAACGTTGAAAGCTTTAAGCGAGTCGCTGCACCGGTAAAGCAAAGTAAAGGCAAAGTGGTAATGACACCTGCCGCAACCAGCAATAGATTCAGTTGAATAGGGTTTGCAGTAAAGTGCGATGTTGGCGAATCGGCAATAAACAGTAAATAGCCAGCCGCCACAGGTAGCAAAATCAAGGTTTCAATGAATAAGCCTGTTTGCGCTTCTAAGTTGAGTTTTTTACGCATTAAACCGTAAAAACCGAAGCTACAAGCTAACGCAATCGCGACTACAGGAATTGACCCAAAAGCAATAAGCTGGATAAGTACACCAACGGCAGCAAGTGCAACAGCAAACCACTGTAATTTCCTTAAACGCTCACCAAGAAATAGCATTCCGAGTAACACGTTAATCAAGGGGTTGATGTAATAGCCTAAGCTGGCATCGAGCATATGGTTTGAATTGACGGCCCAAATAAAGATAAGCCAATTGGCACCAATCAATACTGAAGTCGCGATAAGAAGCAAAACTTTTGGTTTAGAAGTCAAAGTATCGCGAACATTACGCCAGCGACGACCGAGGTGCAGTAAAAATGCGAGCAAAAAGAATGACCACACCACGCGGTGACTGATGATCTCTAGCGGTGAAACGTCACTTAAAGATTTGAAATATATAGGGGCAATACCCCACATCGTGTATGCACCAATGGCAAGCAAAATTCCTTGGCGTGTACGTTGTTGTTCTTCTGGAGTCATGAAACTTTCTCTGGTACTGAGTACCTAGTAATTAGATTTATAAAGAGAGTTGGTCAGTATAGGAGCGTTAAACCATTTAG
Source organism: Vibrio sp. 99-70-13A1 (assembly GCF_013114625.1). GTDB lineage: Bacteria > Pseudomonadota > Gammaproteobacteria > Enterobacterales > Vibrionaceae > Vibrio. The sequence continues at coordinate 12,597 of NZ_VTXD01000043.1, read as the reverse complement.
CCTAATAATTTGCGGTTTTATTCACCAGCATTCCCCTCTACAATGTGTCGCCTCGCTTACCACACAAGCGAGCTTATTAAACCCTCGATTAGGATACCCAATGACCGCCACTTTGATTGCAGAGCAAACGTCGACGCCCACCGCTGATGCCCAAACCATTTTACAAGATGTTTTTGGCTATCAGGAGTTTCGTGACGGTCAAAAAGAGGTCATAGACTTAGCGGTTGAAGGTCAAGACAGCTTAGTGATTATGCCGACAGGTGGTGGTAAATCGCTTTGTTACCAAATCCCAGCGCTAGTGCGTGAAGGGCTAACCTTAGTTATATCTCCACTGATCTCTTTAATGAAAGATCAGGTAGACCAATTAAAAGCAGATGGCGTTGCCGCTGAGTGTATTAACTCCTCTATGCCACGCGATGCTTTAATTAGCGTATTTAATCGCATGAATTCAGGTCAGCTGAAGATGGTGTATGTTTCTCCTGAGCGAGTTCTCATGCGTGACTTCATTGAGCGTTTACAGGGTTTACCCCTTTCGATGATTGCGGTAGATGAAGCGCATTGTATTTCTCAATGGGGTCATGACTTCAGACCTGAATACGCATCGTTAGGTCAGTTAAAACAGTACTTCCCTCATGTGCCTTACATGGCGCTGACAGCAACGGCTGATGACGCTACTCGAAATGACATTATTCAGCGCCTTCAGCTGGTGGAGCCCCACACTTACCTCGGCAGTTTTGACCGACCAAACATTCGATACAACTTAGTTGAGAAACATAAGCCTGTATCACAAGTGGTTCGCTATCTTGAAACTCAGAAAGGCAACTGCGGCATCATCTATTGTGGTAGCCGTAAGAAAGTAGAGATGGTCACGGAAAAGCTATGTAATAACGGTATTCGCGCTGCAAGTTACCACGCAGGTTTGGATACCGATGAACGTGCTTATGTACAAGAAGCTTTTCAGCGTGATGACATCCAAATTGTTGTAGCAACCGTCGCCTTTGGTATGGGAATCAACAAACCCAACGTGCGCTTTGTTGTGCATTTTGATATTCCTCGCAACATTGAATCTTATTACCAAGAAACAGGACGAGCAGGGCGAGATGGGTTACCAGCAGAAGCCATGATGCTATTTGACCCTGCGGATATCGGCTGGCTTCGCCGCATGTTGGATGAGAAAGAAGAAGGTCCGCAGAAACAAGTTGAAAGCCATAAGCTCAATGCAATGAGTGCATTTGCGGAAGCTCAAACGTGCCGACGCCAAGTGTTATTGAATTATTTTGGCGAGTATCGCGACAAGCCTTGTGGCAACTGTGATATTTGCTTAGATCCGCCAAAACACTTTGATGCCACCGAAGAAGCGCAAAAAGCACTGTCATGCGTTTACCGCGTGAATCAGTCGTTTGGTATGGGTTATGTAGTCGAAGTGATGCGTGGCATGCAAAATATCCGAGTGCGGGATAATGGTCACGATAAGCTTTCAACTTATGGAATTGGTCGAGATCATAGTCATGACTATTGGATCAGTATTTTTAGGCAGCTTATTCATAAAGGTCTACTTTTCCAGAACATTACTCGTAATTCGACTTTGCAGTTAACTGAAGAAGCTCGCCCGTTGTTGCGTGGTGAAATGAATTTAGAACTTGCAGTGCCTCGATTAGATACGGCAGTGAGAAGTGCGAAAGCCGATAAGCTGACGAGTAAGAATTACGATAAGAAGCTATTTGCCAAACTTCGTAAGCTGCGTAAATCCATTGCCGATCAAGATGGCTTACCACCTTATGTGGTGTTCAGTGATGCAACATTGATTGATATGGCTGAAGTGTTGCCGACCTCTTACGGTGAAATGCTTGCTGTAAATGGTGTAGGGCAACGTAAGTTAGACAAATACGCTGATCCTTTCTTGGATTTGATTCAAGAGCATATTACGACTCACGGTTAATTGGTCTTTTCTTATCTAGAATGCATTCCACTAAAAGAAGCTAAATAAATAACGGTTACGATAAATGAAAACACAAACGGAATTTGGTCTACGAGAATATTTAGCAGATGAAGGTCGATTACTCATCACGGCACCTCGTTTTGATTTCGACTCTTACCCAGAACTCGGTGATCGTTTAGTCACATTGCTTTCTGCTTCGATTGTTGAGAAGCAGTGGGACGCCGACATGCATTCTTGGCTGATTGACTTTGAAGGATGTAAGTTCTTTTTAAAGTCAGAACATTACAGTGAGTCTATTTGGTTAGAGTCATTAAACGCTTCAGAAAGCCGAGAAGAATTCGATTACTTAGCAACATTGTTTGAACGCGGTTTTTAAAAACGTAGAGTAACAAGCATTACAAAAATAAAATCTAGGGGATAAACGTTTGCGTTTTTCTCCATTATTGCAGCCAATATTGATTAATGTATAATCGCTCGCCGCTCAGTAGAGCGATTTATTTTATACATTTGTTTTTCACATTATTGGTAAGAGCCTTATTCATCACTGATTAAGAGACTCGATTTGGGTTCCCTCACCCCCAAACCAAACTAAAAAGGTTACAGCATGAGTAATTTTACCCCTGCGCAACAGCGCAAAGCCCTAGCACTACTAGTTTTGTTCCATTTAGTGATCATTGCATCCAGCAATTATTTGGTTCAACTTCCCTTTACCGTCTTTGGAATGCATACCACTTGGGGCGCATTCACTTTTCCTTTTATCTTCTTAGCGACTGACTTAACTGTTCGTATTTTTGGCGCCAAGCTTGCCCGTAAAATCATTTTCTTAGTGATGGTACCTGCACTTGCTGTGTCATATTTACTGTCAGTTGTGTTTTTTGAAGGTCAATTCCAAGGGTTTAGTCAACTGTCTGAATTTAACTTGTTTGTTGCTCGTATTGCAGCTGCAAGCTTCATGGCTTACTTGCTAGGTCAAATTTTGGATGTGCATGTGTTCAACCGACTACGTCAGCTAAAGCAGTGGTGGGTCGCCCCAACATGCTCAACGTTGATTGGTAATGCTTTAGATACGATCGCTTTCTTTGCGATTGCTTTCTACCAAAGCCCAGATCCTTTCATGGCTGAACACTGGACTGAAATTGCGCTGGTGGACTATGGATTCAAACTCATTATCAGCTTAGGTTTGTTTGTTCCTATGTACGGTGTGCTTCTTAACTTTGTGGTAAGGAAGTTGACTGCGGTAAACCCTGACTTTAAAGCAACAGGTGTGAATGCTTAATTTGGTTTAAATATTTCTGGTTTAAACGCTATACACTTTCTGCGTGATATAAGAAAAAGCCCAAGCGAGTTGCTTGGGCTTTTTTGTATCCGAAATTTTTAATTTGAAAGTATGGTTCTTTCAAGATGTAGCTAGGTCTTTCAACCTGATTTTCGACGTTTACTCACTAGACTTTATGACTAATGGCCATCCAATATCGCTTTGTCGGTTGGCTTCAATTTCCAGTTCAGCAGCCGTGAGAGGGTTGTCCACTAACCATTGCTTAGAAATTGAAAGAGTCAGGTTATCGCCATGAACTTCAAGAGATACTTGTGGCTCAAGTTGGGCGTTACGACGATGGGTAAGCAAGGTCGCTAACCGTAGTAAGCGTAAAATACGTTTACTACTGGCGCCAGACACCGCATGTTGCTCTGGTAAGGAAGTAAGCTGCTCTCGGTAACGTCGCACAATTTCGCCTAGGCAAAACTTTTGGGCACGAGTGAAACCTGGAAGATCGAGATTTTGTAGCAAATATGCTCCGTGTTCACCACCTTTCTTAAAGTCGATGGTTAACCCTATTTCATGCAGTTTAGCTGCCGTGGTTAATAATACCGAGGCTTGAGGTTCACTTATCCATTGTTCACCACCGGCTTGCACCAGTAGATTTTGGCTAAGTGTTGCGACTTGTTCTCCGTATTCAACATCCATTTGGTAGCGAGATTGTACGCTAGCAATTGTGCGGTTATGGATGTTGTCATGACGAAGTTCATCGACCATTTCGTAAGCTAAGCCTTCACGAAGAGCACCGCCTGCAAGGGTCATGGATTCGATTTTAAGTGACTCGAATATCGCAATCAGTATTGATAGACCACTAGGGAACACTAAAGCTCGTTCTAGTGTTAAGCCTTCAATTTCTAGTTCTTCTAAACGCTCGGCAAGCATGGCTTGTTTTTGTAAGCGCTTAAGTTTGGTAAGAGTGATTACCTCGTCCATACCTTGTGCAAGCATGATTTCTTGTAAGGCTTGTACAGTACCACTCGCCCCTACACAGACATCCCAACCAAGTTGGTTATAGTTATCAAGGATAGGAGATAGAGTCGCTTTGGCAGCTTCAATAGCATTATCAAAGTTGCTGGCATTCAATTGGCGATCTTTAAAGTGGCGCTCAAGCCAAGTCACACAGCCCATCTTTAAACTGGTTAACGCTTTTGCTGTGAAACCTTCACCTATAATAACTTCGGTACTTGCTCCGCCAATATCAACCACTAAACGGCGGCCGCTACCCCCAGAAGTATGAGCAACACCTTTATATATAGTGGCTGCTTCTTCTTCCCCAGAGATAACGTTGATATTTTGCCCAAGAATGTCATTGGCTTTTTTTAGAAAAATATCCACATTGGTTGCGGTCCGCAGGGTAGCGGTACCGACAATACGGATATTTTCTGGTGGAATATCTTGTAATCGCTCTGCAAAGAGACTCAAACAGTCCCAACCGCGCTGCATGGCTTCAGTACTAAGCGCATTATGTTCATCTAAGCCTGCGGCTAAGCGAACTTTGCGTTTGATTTTTGCCATGGTCTGGACGCTGCCATCGATATGACGCACAACGAGCATATGAAAACTGTTCGACCCGAGGTCGATGGCAGCATAAAGCGGAGGTGACACTGTTTGACTCATAAGCGACTAAGCTTCCTTGTTATGACGCGGTTGGCGTGGGCGACGGTTTTGGTGTGGCTTACGATTACCGTTACGTGGGCCATTGTTATTTGAGCGACGTTGTTGCGGGTTACGAGGACGTAAGCGCAATGGAGCAGGTAAGTCTTCTAGTAATGCAGTAGCATCATAATCAGAAACCGGAATCGCATGCTCGATGTATTCTTCGATTGGTGGCAGATTGATTGCGTAATCTTCACAAGCAAAGCTGATTGAGTGACCACTTTCACCAGCACGACCAGTACGACCGATACGGTGAACGTAATCTTCGCAATCGTCAGGTAGGTCGAAGTTGAATACATGCGTTACTTGTGGAATATGTAGGCCACGTGCTGCAACGTCGGTTGCAACGAGTAAGTCGACGTCACCTTGAGTGAATTGCTCAAGAATCTTCTCACGTTTTTTCTGTGGTACATCACCGTTTAGTAAACCAACACGGTGTCCATCAGCGGCTAGGTGACCCCAAACTGATTCACATTTGTGTTTTGTGTTTGCAAAAATGATTGCGCGATCTGGCCATTCTTCTTCAATCAGTGTTTGTAGAAGTGCCATTTTGTGTTCATTAGAAGGGTAGAACAGCTCTTCTTGAATACGATGACCCGTTTTACGCTCAGGCTCAACAACAACATGCTCTGGGTTGTGCATGTGCTCAAAGGCAAGTTCTTGTACACGGTAAGAAAGCGTCGCAGAGAACAACATGTTCAGGCGATCTTTTGGCTCAGGCATACGGCGGAACAAGAAACGGATGTCTTTAATAAAGCCAAGATCGAACATACGGTCTGCTTCATCAAGTACAACGGCTTGAATGTGGTTAAGGTTGAACACCTTCTGCTTGTAGAAATCGATGATACGACCAGTCGTACCAATTAAGATATCTGCGCCTTCTTCGATTTTACCTAGTTGCTTGTCGTAGCTTTCGCCGCCGTAAGCGAGTGCTGCTTTGATACCTGTGCTTGCAACCAGAGAGTCAGCATCGTTGTAGATCTGAATCGCGAGCTCACGCGTTGGTGCCATAATAATCGCACGTGGCTGGTTAGGCTTACGCCCTTCATGCTCAGGTGTTTTTAGCAGGTGGTTAAAAGTAGCAGTAAGAAACGCAAGCGTTTTACCAGTACCCGTTTGGGCCTGGCCTGCAATGTCTTGGCCGGTGAGCAGTACCGGGAGCGCCAAGGCTTGGATAGGGGTACAATAGTCGAACCCTTTTTTCTCCAATCCTTCAATGACTTGCGGAAATAAATCCAAGTCGGCGAACTTTTGCTCTGTGATATGCGTCTTTTTCATCGCTATAGAATATCAGCTTAAGCTTGCAATACGAAAGTAAATACATTCCAATAGGGCATCTATTTACTGGTTATCATCCAACCAGTTCTAAAAAATACATTGGAGTGGAAGATGAGTGATAAGATTTTGCAGCTAACTGATGACGGTTTTGATAACGATGTAATCAATGCTGCAGGCCCTGTTCTTGTTGATTTTTGGGCAGAATGGTGCGGTCCTTGTAAGATGATTGCCCCGATTCTTGACGAAATCGCAGATGAGTACGAAGGCAAACTCACTATCGGTAAATTAAATATTGACCAGAATGCTGGAACGCCACCAAAGTTTGGTATCCGCGGAATTCCAACACTGCTTCTTTTTAAAGATGGCGGTGTAGCAGCAACTAAAGTTGGTGCATTGTCTAAGACTCAACTAAAAGAGTTTTTAGACGCTAACCTTTAATTAGGTTTGTATTAGAAAAGAAACCGCGCAAAGAAAAATGCGCGGTTTTGTTTTTTGTAATGCTAGACTAGGCTAATAATTAGTGCTAATTTATCGCACGTTAATTGAACAACATTCCTCTTCTTGGTCGATCCTGAGACCAAATCCTTCTTAACTTAAGAAAACAGATCCTATTTTGACTAAACAAACTTCCACCACTATGAATCTTACTGAACTGAAGAACAGACCTGTGTCTGAACTTGTTAAACTTAGCGAAAGCTTAGGTCTTGAAAATCAAGCTCGTCTAAGAAAACAAGACATTATCTTCTCCATCCTTAAAGCGCATGCAAAAAGTGGTGAAGACATTTTTGGCGACGGGGTACTGGAAATTCTTCAAGACGGTTTTGGTTTCCTACGTAGCGCCGACAGTTCATACCTTGCTGGTCCTGATGATATCTATGTATCACCAAGCCAGATTCGTCGCTTCAACTTACGTACAGGCGATTCAATTGCCGGAAAGATTCGCCCACCTAAAGATGGCGAACGTTACTTTGCACTATTGAAAGTAAACACGGTTAACTACGACAAGCCAGACAACGCACGTAATAAAATCCTATTTGAAAACCTTACACCACTTCACGCGAACGAGCGTATGGTTATGGAAGCAGGTAATGGTGCGACTGAAGATATTACAGCTCGAATCCTAGATCTTGCTTCACCAATCGGTAAAGGTCAGCGTGGTCTTATTGTTGCTCCGCCAAAAGCGGGTAAAACAATGCTGTTACAGAACATTGCTCAAAGCATTGCTCGTAACCACCCAGAATGTGAATTGATGGTTCTACTTATCGATGAGCGTCCGGAAGAAGTAACAGAAATGCAACGCCTAGTGAAAGGTGAAGTAATTGCATCGACTTTCGATGAGCCAGCATCTCGCCACGTACAAGTAGCAGAAATGGTTATCGAAAAAGCGAAACGCTTGGTTGAGCACAAGAAAGACGTAGTTATCTTACTTGATTCAATTACTCGTTTAGCTCGTGCTTACAACACCGTAGTTCCATCATCAGGTAAAGTTTTGACTGGTGGTGTGGATGCAAACGCTCTACATCGTCCAAAGCGTTTCTTCGGTGCAGCTCGTAACGTTGAAGAAGGCGGTAGCTTGACTATCATCGCAACGGCACTGGTTGATACTGGTTCTAAGATGGATGAAGTTATCTACGAAGAGTTTAAAGGTACGGGTAACATGGAATTACACCTAAACCGTAAGATTGCGGAAAAACGTGTATTCCCAGCTATCGACTTTAACCGCTCTGGTACTCGTCGTGAAGAATTGCTGACGAAGAAAGATGAACTGCAGAAAATGTGGATTCTACGTAAGATTGTTCACCCAATGGGCGAAATCGATGCAATGGAATTCCTTATCGACAAGCTAGCAATGACGAAGACCAATGATGAGTTCTTCGATGCTATGCGTCGTCAGAAGTAACGTGAGTTATCTGAAGTAATGAAACGCTGCCCAAGGGTGGCGTTTTTTATTTGCATTTTTTCTGTACTGCTTGCAGAATGAACAAAAATGTTACAAGGAAGTTAACATGCAACACGGACTGTTGTCGTCATTACTCCTATCTACCTCTTTGCTCGTGTCTTCAGTGGGTATGGGGCATGCAACTGAAATGTCTTCACAGGCAGTAGAAACTTGGCTTGAGAATGAGCAAATACAATCAAAAACCGCAGAGCTTCTTGAGCTTGTCATGCGTGATGAAGTTGATTCACTGCGATTTTCTTTAGAGCGTTTAGCTTTCCCTCAACAAGAAGTTGCTCGATACCAGCTGTTAAAAAAGCTTGAACAGCAGAACGTTGTTTTAACAGCGAAGATGTCTATTTTCATTGAGCAGCAACGTGCAATCGTGCCCACGTACCAAGTCTTGGAGCGAGGAGATGGTTATGAATTCACAACCCCTGCATTTAATTTTCCTTCAATCGCAAGCCGACTAATAAAGCAGTGGCGACAAGATCAAACGACGCTTGTCTTTGTTTTAGATGCTGAAAAAAAACAACTCGATTTACAGAAGTGGTTATCGGGCTCAGATCATCAAGTACAGGCTCGTGAAGCTTTATTGATCCGCGAGCTGGATAGCTTGTCACCTGAAGCCGTGGATTTCTTATCTAGCCAATTTGCTGGCTCGACTATTGTGAGTTGGTTACCTTCAACACAAGTGGTGGTTCGGTTTGCCCAAGTTAGTGAAGACGCGTCTGTATACCAACTATTATGGAAAATGCGAGCGGATTACCATAGCCAAGCTGAATTAGAGAGGTTGGCAAAAACGCATCAACCTTTCGCACTTCAGCAAGTTATGGAGGCAACTAAAAACCCTAGACTAAAAGATGAAGCGATCACGTTGCTAACAAGAGTTAACCCTTTACCTGATGATGTTAAAGCATTTCTTGTGTCTCGAATGGCAATTGCGGAAGAGGCGCCATTAGTGGCAAGGGAGCTAGCTAAACAAGGTCATACCCTTTGGTTACAAGACCTCGTTGACGATAACCCGACAGTGAAAGGTTCTTTGATACAAAAATTCATTCCTTAACTGAGATCCAACTGTCAGATAACCTTACTAAAAAGGGGGACCGATGCGTTTCCCTTTTTGTTATACTGTTTGTAGATTAACCAGCCATTTAGAAGCCCTATGAGTTTTAAGGATTTACGATATTTTATTGATCATTTAGAAAAGAATGGTCAATTGAAACGCATTGCTCACCCAATTGACCCTCACTATGAAATGACGGAAATCAGTGATCGTACTTTACGAGCTGGTGGTCCTGCGTTGCTGTTTGAAAACCCTATCGGTTATGATTTCCCTGTTTTAACCAACTTGTTTGGTACTGCACAACGTGTAGCTATTGGTATGGGAAGACAAGACGTAAAAGAGCTCCGAGAGGTTGGCAAGCTGTTAGCTTATTTAAAAGAGCCTGAACCACCGAAAGGTTTTAAAGATGCCTTAGACAAGCTGCCAGTATTCAAACAAGTTCTGAATATGCCTGCTAAACGTTTACGTAAAGCGGCTTGCCAACAAGTTGTATGGCAAGGCGATGATGTTGATCTTGATAAGATTCCAGTGATGAGTTGTTGGGCGGATGATATAGCACCGCTTTTAACTTGGGGTCTTACTGTTACGCGTGGTCCGAATAAGAAGCGCCAAAACCTAGGTATCTATCGTCAACAGAAAATAGGCAAGAATAAAATCATCATGCGCTGGCTTGCTCACCGTGGTGGTGCACTGGATCTACGAGAGTGGATGGAAACGAATCCGGGAAAGCCATTTCCTGTATCTGTTGCGTTTGGTGCTGATCCGGCAACTATTTTAGGAGCTGTGACTCCGGTTCCTGATTCATTATCTGAATACGCTTTCGCAGGCTTACTTCGCGGCAGCAAAACTGAAGTGGTTAAATCCATCAGTAATGATTTAGAAGTTCCTGCTGGTGCTGAAATAGTAATGGAAGGTTATATCGATCCGAACGAGTTCGCAGACGAAGGACCATACGGAGATCATACTGGTTATTATAACGAGAAAGAAAAACATCATGTGTTTACTATTACTCATGTAACCATGCGTGAGAACCCTATTTACCATAGTACTTATACTGGGCGTCCACCTGATGAGCCTGCTGTTCTAGGTGTTGCACTTAACGAAGTGTTTGTGCCTATTCTTCAAAAACAGTTCCCAGAAATAGAAGATTTTTATCTGCCACCAGAAGGTTGTTCATACCGAATGGCAGTGGTGACGATGAAGAAGCAATACCCAGGTCACGCGAAACGCGTAATGATGGGAGTATGGTCCTTTTTACGTCAGTTTATGTATACCAAGTTTGTTCTAGTATGCGATGAAGATGTGAATGCTCGTGATTGGTCATCCGTGACGCAAGCAATGGCGAATCACATGGACCCTGTACGTGATAGCCTCATGATTGAGAATACTCCGATTGATTCATTAGACTTTGCTTCTCCAGTTGTCGGTTTAGGCTCTAAGATGGGTTTGGATATCACTAAGAAGTGGGATGCTGAATTAGCGCTTTCTGCTGAGGTTGATTTACTTAAAGTAAATAAGGAAGAAACCGCAGGGCAACTAGCTGAATTAACTAAGGCATTTCCAGAGATAATTGATATCCACCTTCAAAATGAAAATCCAAGTATGGTGATCGTCTCTATTAATAAGACATCAGCAGGCCATGCGAAGAAAATCATCAATGGTATTTGGGCTCAGTTCACGGAGAACAAATTTGTTATCGTATGCGATGAAGATGTGAATGTTCGAGATTGGAACGATATTATCTGGGCTATTACAACTCGAATGGACCCTTCAAGAGATACTGTATTTTTAGAGAGTAATTCAGAACCTTCTAAAATGGGTTTAGATGCAACTAATAAAGTTCAGGGTGAAGAGTGTCTGCGTGAGTGGGGTACTCCCATAACTAAAGATCCTAAAGTTGTACAAAAAATTGATAGTATCTGGGATCAGCTAGGAATTTTATGAGCTACCAAGTAGTCTTGTACCCAGGAATATTAGTTTCGATATAGAAAGCGGGCAAACGGTTTTGAAGGCTGCACTCAACAGCAATATTAACTTCCCAAACCGTTGCCAAGTAGGTGCATGCGCTATGTGCTTATGTAAAAAATTAGAAGGACAAGTCAGTTATCACCTTGAACCTATGCTCACAGAGAAAGAGCAAGAACAAGGTTGGGTTTTTGCTTGTCAGGCATTTGCAGAAAGTAATTTAGTTTTAACCTTTGAGGATTAAAGGTTAGCGAGAGGAAAACATGACAATTAAATGTAAAGTTAAGTCTATTGAACCATTAGCCTGTAACACGTATCAAATATTGCTTCACCCAGAAACGCCCGTGACTTTTAAAGCTGGGCAATACTTGATGGTAGAGATGGGTGAGAAAGACAAGCGTCCATTTTCGATTGCGAGCAGCCCTTGTCGTCATGAAGGTGAATTAGAGCTTCATATTGGTGCCGCTGAACACAATGCTTATGCACTAGAAGTTGTAGAAGCGATGAAAAAAGCATTAGCAGAAGATGGCGATATTGATATCGATGCTCCACACGGTGATGCATGGGTTAAAGAAGAAAGTGAGCGTCCTCTTTTACTTATTGCTGGTGGTACAGGTTTTAGCTACGTACGTTCAATCTTAGATCACTGCATCGCACAAAGTAAGTCGAACCCTATCTATCTTTATTGGGGTGGTAAAGACGAGCGCCAGTTGTATGCACAATCTGAACTACTAAAAATAGCGGCAAGTAACGCTAACGTTCACTTTGTACCCGTAGTCGAAGAAGTACCAGTTGGTTGGAGTGGCAAGACAGGAAACGTTCTTCAAGCAATTAGTGAAGACTTTGATTCTTTAGCTGAGTACGACATCTATATTGCTGGTCGTTTTGAAATGGCAGGTGCTGCACGTGACTTGTTTACTCAAAACAAACAAGCAAAGAGCGACCATATGTACGCGGATGCTTACGCTTTTATATAACAAAGTGTTGGCTATTTGAGTAAAAAGAGAGCAGAAATGCTCTCTTTTTTGATGTTTGGTGATCTATTGAGCAGTTAACCTCTATTTATTCATTTTTTATGAAAAAGTAGTTGCTATGTTTTGAGAGAACCCTATAATGCGACCCCACTGAGAAGGCATATGCCATAAGGCTTCAAGCGTAATCAGTAAGACGGAATCGGGTAAGAAATTAAATTTCAAAAAGTGTTTGACACTGAATGCTAATTCGCTAGAATGACCGTCCGCTTTGAGAAGAACACTTCGAAAAGCAAAGCTCTTTAACAATTTAAACCTATCAATCTGTGTGGGCACTCGTTGATGAATATCAAAATTTGTTTTGCAATAGCAAAGCAAGATTTCCTCGGAAATCAATTTGGTTTCAATGAACTGAGTGACCAATACGAGATTAAGTTTACTTAATCTTGGCACAGTCAATTCATTACCATT
>NZ_VTXD01000042.1 GCF_013114625.1 Vibrio sp. 99-70-13A1 | reverse complement strand
TGTTTCGATACCTGGTGCGTAGCCGTACTCTGGGTGACCTGGAGTCTTAGAATGAAGCTGACGGAAGTTCTTAAGATCTTCAATTGAAAGCTCGTAACCTGCTAGATGAAGCAGAGAGTAAATCAGCATTGAGCCGTGACCGTTAGATAGGATAAAACGGTCGCGGTCAGCCCACTCTGGGTTTGATGGGTTGTGGTTTAGGTGAGAACGCCAAAGTACTTCAGCGATGTCAGCCATACCCATAGGCGCGCCAGGGTGACCAGAGTTTGCTTGTTGTACGCCGTCCATGCTTAGAGCACGAATAGCGTTAGCTAGATGTTTGCGATTCATAATTGCTTCCAATAGAGTCTAAATTAGAAATTTATAGTTTTGAAATAAGAGAGGAACGAAATTCGTTCCTCTTTTTTATCTGGTAGTGACTACAGCTTAGCTGCGATCATGTCTTCTAGTTTACCTTGGTCAACTGCGAAGTTACGGATACCTTCAGCCAGTTTCTCAACAGCCATTGCGTCTTGGTTGTGATCCCACAGGAATTCAGCGTGAGTCATTGCTGCAGGGCGTTCTTTAGTACCGTTAGAGTCAATTAGCTTCTCAACAACTTCGCCTTCAGCCGCTTCTAGGTCAGCTAGAAGTTGAGGAGCGATAGTTAGACGGTCACAACCAGCAAGTTCAAGGATCTCGCCGATGTTACGGAAGCTTGCGCCCATAACAACAGTTTTGTAGCCGTGCTCTTTGTAGTAGTTGTAGATTTCTGAAACAGAGATTACGCCTGGATCTTCAGAAGCTTCAAAGTCACGACCTTCTTTCGCTTTATACCAGTCCATGATGCGACCAACGAAAGGAGAGATAAGGAATACGCCAGCTTCAGCACAAGCACGAGCTTGAGCGAAAGAGAATAGAAGCGTTAGGTTACAGTTGATGCCTTCTTTCTCTAGGATTTCAGCAGCACGGATGCCTTCCCAAGTAGAAGCCAGTTTGATAAGGATGCGGTCGTTAGTGATGCCAGCGTCGTTGTACATTTTGATTAGCTGACGAGCTTTAGTCACACTGCCTTCTAAGTCGTAAGAAAGACGCGCGTCAACTTCAGTTGAGATACGACCAGGAACAACTTTAAGGATTTCTTTACCGATGTTTACATTTAGCATGTCGCAAGTATCTTGAACTTGCTGTGCTTTGTCGCCGCTTTGTGCTTTAGCGTATTCGATAGAAGCATCAATTAAAGGTGCGTACTCAGCAATTTGAGCAGCCTTAAGAATTAGAGAAGGGTTAGTAGTTGCATCTTCAGGTGTGTACTTGCTGATAGCTTCGATATCACCAGTGTCCGCTACAACAGTTGTAAGTTTACGTAGTTGCTCTAATTTATTGCTCATTGTTGATCATCCTATGTCTTGGGCAACACTTCATCAAAATGAAGCGTGGGCATTTGCAAGCTAACTCATCCATATTCTTAAAATTGGTTAATAGAAAGTGTATGAGTTTAAATTTTCAATTGAGCGAACATTTGTCTCGAACATATGATCGCTCAATGAGTAAATGATGTAGCCATATTTATCTGATCTAGCGGTAAAGTCAATTACGAATGACCGTTAATAGTGACTTTAATCAAATATATTTATCATCAGTCACCATAAGGCTTTCAGGCAAACGTTTAGCAATATTTCAATCTCTTTTATCCCCATCCTAGATTCATCTAAATATGAGTGAGAATATGTAACTTGAATGAGCAAATGCTCAGTGTGTATAATGAATTTAGGCGTAAAGATAAGAATATTGCGAAGTCTATCTTAGGTGAAATAATTGTTAATGGTGGGTTAAATAGAATATGTCTAATAATATTCAAGATGTTTCGGAAGAAAATACCGATGTACTAACAGAAATTGCCGTTGCTTATTATCAAGATGGAGCGACGCAAGAAGAAATATCAAAAAAGTTCTCAATCTCACGTGCAAAGGTAGGGCGAATGCTCAAACAAGCGAGGGATGAAGGGATCGTTGATATTACGGTGAAGTACCACCCGGTGTTTAGTGCCAAAATTGAACAGCGATTAATTGAACGCTTTGGCGTTAAACGTGCTTTAGTGGCGCTTGATCAGCCAGTAGAAGAGCAGCAACGATTACAGGTAGCAGGGTTAGTTTCAAAGTACTTAACTAGCTCACTTAAAAATGGAATGGTAGTAACAGTTGGGCAGGGGCGAAATGTATCGTCTGTTGCGCACCATGTTGGCGTAATTACCCCTCGAGATTGTAAGTTCGTTTGCGGCATTGGTGGTATTCACCCAAGAGGCGGCATGTTTAACGCGGATCATATCTGTCGCCAATTAGCTAAGAAATATGGAGGCAGTTCTGAAACCTTATACGCTCCAGCTTATGCGGAGAACAGAGATCAAAAACTAGCATTTATGCAAAATGCGACTGTTAAGCAAACACTCGACTTGGCACGTAAAGCAGACGTGGCCTTAGTTGGTATTGGTGACATGAGCGAGAACAGCTACATGGTCGACTTAGGCTGGTTTACCGCTGATGAAGTGGTTCAGTCACGATTACTGCAAGGTGTAGTGGGGGATTTTGCTGGTTACGATTTCTTCGATGTTCACGGCAAAGCGGCGAACACTGTGATGAGTGATCGAGTAATTGGTTTAGGCTTAGAAGAATACCGCGCCATCTCTGATGTTATTGCTATTGCGGCGGAAAACAGTAAGCCACTCGCTTTATTAGGTGCGTTGCGTTCAGGTGTTGTCGATGTGATTGCAACGACGGTAAGTAATGCTTTAACGGTTTTAAATTTAGATGAGCAACTTAGTGTGAATAATCCAAACAGCAGTGAGTAATCCAAGCGGCAATGAATAACCGAAGTTACAGTGAATAACTGAAATTGCAGTGAATAACTCAAACAACAGTGAAAAACTGAGCGGCTCGCATCATTGCTAAATTCACTATTTGATCATGTCATAGGAAAGAACCCTCTAAATGAAACCAGTGTAAAAATAGGGTTAAGTATTAGATATGACTCGAATAGTGAATTTGTTCAGCGGTTGAAAGAATTATCACTCTTTAATGTTAAGCCACATTAAAGGAGATAATTATGAAACTGTCATTTATTACACGAGCCATTTCTAGCAACAGTGATCAATCAAGTTCTATCTTTAAATCTAATCCTATCAAAACACTTAGCTTAATAGCAGCAACCTGCATACTCTCACCAGCTGCACATGCAGACGATAAAGTCGTCGCTGGGTATTTTGCTGATTGGCAATACCTCAATCAAGACAACCCATATACTGTTGACGATATACCTGCAGATAAACTATCCCACATCATTTATGCCTTCTTAAGCATGTGTGGACCGCATAGCGGTGCTGGTGAGCCAGTTCAAAAGCAAGTTAAGCAGCAATGTGTAGGTAAAGAACCTTACACAGCCATTATTGTCGATAAGAAGGCAGCGTTAGAAGTTGATTTCGGTGATGTGAACGTAGATGTGGGCTATAAAGGTCACTTTGCACAGCTAGCTCAACTTAAAGCTGACAATAAAGACATTATAATATTGCCATCATTTGGTGGATGGACAATGTCAGAACCTTTCCATGCTATGGCTAAAGATCCCAAAGCTATCGCACACTTTTCAAAAACTGCCGTTGAATTGATCCACCAATATGACTTCTTTGATGGTATTGATCTCGACTGGGAATATCCTGGAGGCGGCGGTTTAACCACTTCACCTTGGAACCCAGAGACTAAGCTCACTGATGAGCAGAAAGCGTTAGAACGTGAAGCGTTCACACTTTTAGTGAAAACAATTAGAAGTGATTTGGACGCTCTATCCAAGAAGACTCAAAGAGACTACGAGCTTTCAACAGCTGTCGGTGTTGGTGCTAAAGCCGCTCAGATAGATTGGAATGCAGCTAGCCCGTATTTAACGAATATGTTTGCGATGACGTATGATTTCCTCGGCGGATGGGGAACACAGACTGGTCACACGACAAACTTACATGCTACAGAGCGTAGTTGGTGGGGAATGGGATCGGATGTGTTCATTAACCAAATGATTGAGCAAGGCATTCCTAGTGAAAAACTTGTGATAGGTGCAGCCTTTTATGGGCGTGGCTGGCAAGGGACAAAAGACTTTAATGGAGAGTTACCTAAAGGCGATCTGGTTTCTGAGCAAGGCGCGCAGTTTGGTACCGGTGAAAACGGTTACTTTATGTTTTGGGACTTGATGAAAAACTACAGTTTGAAACAAGGCTACCAATACAAATATGATGAGCAGTCACAAGCACCGTATTTATGGAACCCAGAGAAAAAGGTATTTATATCTTTTGAAGATCAACGCTCAATTAAAGCTAAAGCTGAATGGGCGAAGAAGTCTAACCTAGGCGGTATTTTTACTTGGGAATTATCAGGAGACCCTACAGGGGAACTGGTAGATGTGATGCATGATGAAATGAATAAATAACCCATTTAGTACAAGCTATTAATAAAAAACACCTAGTTGAGACTAGGTGTTTTTTTATCTGTTTATCTGCTCGCTAGCCATATCACTAATTAGTCATACCGTTAAATAGAAAATTCGGCATTTTCAATTGTCTGCTGATTTAAATGAATCGCTAATTCTTCTGAAGATATAGGGCGAGAAAAGTAGTAGCCCTGCATCAAATCACATTTACATTCTTTAAGTACATCAAAGTGTTGATTCGATTCAACCCCTTCAGCAAGTACAATCATTCCAAAGTTTTTGCCGATTGCGATAATATTCTGAACCATCGTCAGAGATTGTTGGTCGCAGTGGATATTTTCAATGAAGCTCTTATCAATTTTTAGTTCATTAATTGGGAGTGCTTTTAGCATACTCAATGAGGAGTAACCCGTTCCAAAGTCATCGAGTGAAATTCTGATACCTTTTTTATGTAAGGCTTCACAGATTGGTTTTACGTGGCTTAAATCTTCAATAAACAGATTTTCAGTAATTTCTAAAGTGAGTAAATCTGGACTAAATTGATACTTTTCAAGTGTTGACATTAAATGCTCAGAAAAGCGTTTATTCATGAACTGACGAACTGAGATATTAATCGAAAGACCAAATTTTATTTGCTCGGACTGATGCAGTCTTGCAATTTGTTGTACGCTGGATTCAATAATGAAAGTACCCAATTTATTCATTAATCCAGTATTTTCAGCAATTGGGATAAACACATCTGGCGGTATAAAGCCAAGTTCTTCATCTACCCACCTGACTAGAGCTTCCACACCATAAGTACTGCCATCAGTATTGACTTGAGGCTGGAATACCATGAACAAGTTTTTATTCTCTACAGCAAGCCTTAGCCTTTGCTCAACCTTCATTTTATAGAGATGAGTTTCCTGCATTTCCGATGTAAAAATACTGAAAGAATTTTGTTGTTTCTTTGCCTTATACATAGAGATATCTGCAGCACGAAGTAAGCTATCTAAGTCATTTCCATGTTCCGGAAACATTGAAATTCCAATACTGCAACCGAGCAAAAACTGAGAGTCGTTGACTTCATAAGGCACTGCCAAATCATCAATGATCTGTTGGGCTAGAGCTTTAATATCTTGTTCATTACTTCGAGGAGTCAGTAAGATAAATTCATCACTGGACTCTCTTACAATTAAGCATTCACTGGTATGAATTTTGATAAGACGTTTTGAGATCTGTTTAAGTACCTTGTCACCAAAATCATGACCATGCGTATCGTTCACACTCTTAAAATTATCGATATCAATAAACAATAATGAAAACGGCTTGGTTTTGTTGCTTAGCCAATGGTGGATGTCATTTCGCATAAATTGCCTGTTTGGCAATAGAGTTAGAGGATCGTGGCTTGCCTGATAAACAAGTTGTTCTTTTGCTTTTTTTTCACTTCTTGCAATTGAACTGACGAGTGAATAAAAACCAATATGCAAAAGTATAAAGACTAAGAAATAAACAAGGAACTCCTTAGCGAAGAGCTCATCTATGTAAGTAAGGTCTGTTTGACTGACCACCCACATTTTATAGTCTCGAAGATATTTTGCGGTAACAATGGCATTGATCTGAGGATCAGCAATAGCGATGGAATAGCTTTGATTACTTAGTTTTATTTCTTCAACGCTAATGTCGTAGTACTCGGCCACTTTAGCGGTAATGACTTTATACATACTCGCATTAACCGTTTCATTATATCGAGCTACAGATTGAACAGATGAGGATTCAAATTGACGAAAGTGGTCAGAGCGAATGAGTAATAATTCATTATAGTCACCGTAGTGAGTATTATCGTTAAAAACTATGGTGCTGTTCAATTGCAAACCTGCAGTCATAACGGCTTGCACGCCTTTTCCGGGTAAAGAAATGGCTTTTCTAATTGGAATGATCAAGCTATTCAGTGACTCGTGAAAATAAGTTCTCCCTAAAATCATCTTGTCACTATTAAGCGTTTCTATGAATGAATCTCTAGTGTGCGGTCTTTCCATTAAACCGGGTAAAGTCGATAAACTGAGGTTGGAACTTACGGCAATGAAGTTACCTTCTTTATTCGCTAAAGCGAAAGCGGCAATGGCAGGGTGAGTGTTGAGTAATTGATCGAGTATTGGTCGAATTTGCAGCGCAGCTGTTCGGGTGAAGTCAGATTGCTGAACAAGTTGATGACCTACGACCTCCAATAGAGCTTCTTGGCTGGTCAGTAGAGAGTTCACTGATGTTGAAAAGAGTTCGACTTGTAGGTGCTGTTTGTCTACAAAGTCTTCTCTATTTGCATCCCACTTGTTGTAACCCAGAAATGTGAAAAGTATCAGGGTGATTGAGACAATCAGAAAATACAACATCCAGATATTTTTCTTGAATACAGCCATAGAAGTCTTCTTTTGTGATGAAACGCTTAACTCGTTTAGTTCTAAAGCACTTATTCTTAGAGCACTCGCTTACTACGGACTTAGCTAAAACTTGAACAATCTGAGATTTTTCTCATTCTAGCGAAGCGGTTTTACTTTGAATATCGGGTGTTAAATTGGTCGCTATTGAGATTAAACCAGATGATTATATTTGGCTCACAGCGATAGGAAGATCTGAATTGGCTCCCCATTCAGTCCATGAACCATCGTAGACACTCATGCTATTTTCATAACCAGCAATATATGCCGCAACAAGTAAAATACAAGCTGTTACACCAGAACCGCAACTAAAAATCATAGGGTTAAGTTCATCTAATGGTAGTTGATTGAAGATGTTCTTCAAGTCTTCAGTGTCTTTTAAGCGACCATTGTTCAGAACTGATGCAAAAGGAAGGCAAACGGAATGAGGAATATGCCCACTTCGTAGACCTTTTCTTGGTTCTGGCACTTTTGAATCAAATCTAGCCTGTGAACGAGCATCAATGATATTTGCGCTTTGAGCATTGGAATGTGCTAACACTTGCTGAGCGTCAATAAAGTTTTGGTTGACGAGTGTTCCACTGAAATCACCATCTCGTGTGACTTTTCTATACGCTGAAGTTGTTTCTCCTCCGCTCGAAATCCATGCAGGTAAACCTCCGTCTAAAATCAACACATTCATGTGCCCCATTGCTTGAAACATCCACCAAGCTCTTGGAGAAGCATAAGTTCCCGCATTGTCATATATCACGATGGTACTTGAATTGTTGATACCCAGTGCTTGTGCTCGTTCATTGAATAACTTTTCAGAAGGAAACATATGAGGGAGTAGGGTATGACGGTTGCAAAAGTCTTTGTCATAGTCGAATTGAATCGCATTAGGGATCATTTTTCCCGTAATCTTTGGTGACTCACCTGGGATTTGAAATTCGATACTGGCATCAAGGATAATTGTGTTTTCATCGTCACAAATAGTCTTTAACTGTTTAGCTGATATGAGTATTGGATCCATTACAGTTTTCCATTTTCTAAAGACGCAGAACAGCTTATAAATTGGTAACTGCGCGCTTGCGTTAGCTGGTTCGAAAGTTCTCGAAGTAGGGCATAATCATCAACTTGGCAATCTGTAGTGGCTGGTATGCCAAGTCGAAATGTGCCGAGTTCTGAGTGTTCAAGAGTTAAGTATCGCCTGTGTCCATCCAGCGATTGAGTCAAAGTGTTCGCTATTATGATAGCGGTTATTTTGTTTTCAGTTGTCGTAGTCAGCGGGTAGCGAGAAAGTAACACAAGCGCAATACACCCGAATGAAAGAATTAAGAGCCCGGCTTTGAGTGGTTTCATTCCATTGAAATACTGAATAGATAATGCATATAAGATACGGTACATAAAGAACAAATGGAATCTTGTTCGTTGAAATTTGTGCTTTGACAAATGAAACCGCAAGCTCTTTAACAAGCTTGCGGGTAATTAAGTTACAGATGGTTTTACAGATTACTAAAGTGAAGAGTCGCTACCTACCAGAGTATTTGAGCGTTGGCGGTTGAAAATACTTTTTGTAAAGGTGGTTGATTGTCGAAGAACCAAACTTCAACTAGAAACTCTTCATTGACAGATGGTGCTGAAAAGTTGCTATTAAATTCCCCTCCATTCATCGAGCCTGCAATCACCTTACTTGAGTAATCGGGTTTATAGCTTGAATCATCTCTAGCTGAGAATCTACTGTAGACGGATACGAAAGCTCGTTCGGTACTAATATTGCTAATGTCTATATCCATTGTGTAGTTACCCATTGGGTCGTAATTAAAGCCGTCTGGCACTACTAGATCTTCCATCTTGACTGCTGCAACCGCGGCAGGTGCAGGTGCCGCCGTTGAGCCACCACCACCGCCACCTCCACAACCATTAACTAAAGTAACAGAGATAACACACGCCACAAGGTAGCCAGTTTTTAATATTGAATTCGATAATAAAGTCATGTTGAGCTCCTTAACTATGGGATATAACATTGGTTTGCTGCGGGTGCTTTGTACCATTTTTTAGCATCTTGACCTTCTGATTCAGCGTAGGTCGCAAACTCTGGGTAAGCTGTGACAATATCGACGCGCTCAAGTGGCCATTCCCATTCTTCAGCTGAGGTGATCAGTAATGCCCATGGGTGATTTTCTACTGTTTTAAAGTATTTCCCTAGTCCTGGTTGGCTGTCATCTACGCCTAAACCAGTATTGAAAAGGTTATTACTATCGAATGCTTCTGTTGGTGCTTGATCTGATAGGTGTACTTCCCAACTTCTACCCGGGTGCAGTGGTAAATTTGGTCCATGGTAATGACCTGGCGTTGCGAAAATAAAGGGGTCGTAAGGCATGTCAGTCCAAGATCCTGTATCCACACCATCTCCGTTCAATGTCACACCAATTTGGAAAATAAATTCTTCGTCTTGTTTGCAGTTAGATTTGGTTCTATAAAAACTACACCCAGATGATGTATGAGCCGTTAAGTTCTCTGTAACAATAAAGATAGCTTCTGAGCGGTTATCTTCTAAACCTAATACGTCGTTGACTCCTGAACCAATATAGCTGCCATTATGTTTCATGTAAGAGCTTGAGCTATTCACTTCAGATGGGGATAAACCTTCCATTCGAATACCAAACCCATTCAGGTAATCTGCGCCAACGGCTGCTAGCCTGCCGTCGATGGTTGATTTGATGACTTTTCCATCTTTCAGTATTTCGGTAATGCGATAGAAAATAACTGCATCATTCATGTCGTAATCGGCTTTGTATGGCCAGTTGTCTTCATAAGCTAGAGTTGCGTAGCCAGATGCACTCGGGAAGTAACGGGCAGAAGCTCCATCATTTAGAACGTCAACTTGGATATCAACCACTTCACCCGATGTTGATCCACCAAAGTAATTTAACCCCGTTTGTTGGCTGAATCTGAACCTAGCCCATGTTGTGCCTGTTAGTGCATTAATATCAGCTGTTAAGAACAAAGTATTCTCCCCAGCAGATAAAGCTTGATCGGTGAAGACTTGCTCGTTTTCGCCATCAAAGCTGCCATCTTGGTTCCAATCAATCCAAGCGGATAAATAACCAGACGTTGAAGCGTCGATTAATACTTTAGAATCTAAACCTGACTCAAGACCTGTAACAAACCCAATACCACCATTAGCCCACTCGTCATCAATGCCAGATGATTCATCGGATTGAGGTGAAGTAAAACCGTCTTGCTCACCGTCGGGTTGAGCATTACCAAGCCATGTTATTCCGTCAAGCTCGTGTCGTGGACCGTTACTCGACAGCAAAGTTAAATAACTGTCTGGTGCATCACCAAAGTCGATATTCGAGTCTTCATCGACTACAGGAGCATTGGCACATCGAGCACCATCATTTTGACCTGAAGCTGGACCATTAGAGACGAATTCAACAGCAGGGACGATGCCATTATTGATATTGGATTGGTTAGCAGAAGAAAGGTTGATTCGGTAAATCTTGCCATCTTGGTTACGAGACACGTAGTAGTATCCGTTAACATCGAAGTAACCTGCACCGAAAGTCCCTTTTTCACCCGTATCTCCAATCATTTCACTTGAACCATCAGTACGGTCGAATCTATACAAATAGCCAGAGTTATTGTCTATGCCATACAGAAAACCATTACCGGGATGGAAAGCAAAATCCGTTAAGGTGATGGTAGCCGTCGAAGAAATTTGAGTAACAGGTAATACGGCATTTTTATCAGAATCAAGAGGGGTTAGATCAATGGAAAATAGCCCTTCACCTTTGCGATAAAGGTAGTATTTATGCCCAAAAACATCACCTACGTAGAAAGTATGATTGGTTGGCAGTCCGCTGGTGTTGACAACTTCTGCTTGGAAGTCTTTACCAAGGCGTACAATACGTTTGTTTGTTGTGTCGTACCCATAAATATAGCGGTCATCAAAATCAAATCCCACGCCGTTGATATTGGCGTTCATGCCCGTATCTGCTTGTAGCAGTGATGTGGAGCCTGTTACTAGGTTCACTCCATACACTTGAACGGGTGTGGACTGGAAAAGGTATGCTTGGCTTGGGCAAGTATCAAAAGGGTTTGCCTGAGCGAAAAAAGGAGCGCCTAGCAATAAACTGAGTGTTGTGATTCTCATATCTACATCCTTATTTTAGGTGATGTAGATATGTAATCAAATCACGTGCCAATTTTAACTGTTTGATTTGGTTGGTTAAATTGTTTATCTGATTAGGCGTAGTAAAATGATTGTCATAATGAGAAGAGAATCGGAATATTGGAAGCTGATAATAAAAAGCCTCAGATAAAGTCTGAGGCTAGGTATAGAAGGTATTAACCGTGACTTACGAACAAACTGGGCATGTTGGCATTTTCATAAGTTTCATTTCACGCCAACTCAAAGACATAGCGTCGAGAATCAGTAGTTTTCCTGCCTTTGGAGTACCAAAGTTTGCTATAACCTTGATTGCTTCAAGTGCTTGAGTCGCTCCAATAATTCCTACCACAGGAGCCATAACCCCAGCTTCGACACAGCTTAAAGCCGCGTTACCAAATAAAGAACTTAAACATTGATAGCATGGCTCATTGTGATCTTGGTAAGTGAATACACTAATTTGTCCTTCCATGCGAATAGCCGCACCAGATACTAAAGGTGTTTTTGATAAAAAGCATAAACGGTTAAGCTGGTTACGAGTTTCAACGTTATCACTGGCATCCAAAACAAGAGTATGAGATTCAACTAATTGCTTTAACTCATCATCATTTAATCTATTGTCTCGCGAATCTAGCGATAAATGCGGATTTAACTGTTTAAGAGATTGAGCGGCGGAATCCACTTTCTTCTTCCCAATATCACCATCATTATGAAGAACTTGACGCTGTAAATTAGACAGCTCAACATGGTCATCATCAATTAATGTGATATGACCGACACCTGCGGTGGCAAGGTATTGAGCCGAAGCGCAGCCTAATCCGCCAGCTCCAAGTACAAGTACCGAGCTCTGTTTAAGAGCCTCTTGCCCTTCGAAATCAAACTGCTTAAGGATGATTTGTCGGTTATAGCGAAGCATTTCTGCATCAGACAGGATTTCCATGCACATGCCTCGTTAGTAAAGAGTCGAGTTAAACAGTTGAATTTGTACGATTTCACCAACTTCAACGCTACCACGATCTTTCTCTATTACAACAAAGCAATTTGCTAAGCTCATTGAACGGAATGCACCAGAGCTTTGGTTTCCGGTGGTTTCCACAACAAACTTGCCATCTTCAATTGTGTAAATTCCGCGTTGGTAGTCAGTACGACCAGGTCCTTTCTTGAAGGCAGATTTGGTCACCGCTGGGATCGATTCCGGAGCCGTCCAAGCTGAATGCCCTGCAAGTTTTGCAAGCATTGGCTGAACTAAAACGTACATCGTCAGTATTGCTGATACTGGGTTACCCGGAAGCCCGCAGAACCAAGCATTATCCAGTTCACCAAAAGCAAAGGGCTTGCCTGGTTTAATTGCCAGTTTCCAAAAGCCGATTTGTCCCAGTTCTTCTAAAATGTCTTTCGTGTAGTCAGCTTCGCCAACACTCACACCACCAGAAGTAACAACAACATCAGCAAAAGATTGAGCTTTATCGAAGGTTTCTTTTAACGTGTCAGGGCAATCAGGAATAATGCCGAGATCAATGGCTTCACAACCAAATGCTTCGATAAGAGGTTTAATACCATAACGGTTACTGTCGTAGATTTGCCCTTCCGCTAATGGTTCACCTAAGGTTTTGAGTTCATCACCTGTTGAGAAGAACGCGACTTTAGGCTTACGAACCACAGTGATATGGCTAATACCCAAAGAGGCAATCATTGGAATGTCACGAGGCGTTAACCGAGCGCCCTGACTCAACACAATATCACCTTGCTTAATATCATCACCTGTCGGGCGAATATTATTATTCAGCTGGATATGTTCCTGCGTGATCTGGATACCCGCGTCAGTCACGTTTGTGTTTTCTTGCATGACAACGGCATCACAACCTTCGGGAATTTTTGCCCCTGTCATGATTCGAATAGTGGTTTGAGCTGGCCATTCGCCTGAGAAAGGTTGCCCAGCGAAAGATTTACCTGCTAATGGGAGTACTCGTGACTTTTCAAGGTCGGCTAATCTAAGGGCATACCCGTCCATTGCTGAATTGTCAAAAGGAGGCACAAAAATGGGAGACAGTACATCTTCAGCAAGAACATACCCAAGCGCTTCGGCAAGAGGTAAAGATAAGGTCGTTTGGATTGGTTTAATTGGTGACAGCATTTTGTCTAATGCTTCTTCAATTGGCATTAAGCCCGGAGCGTCGCAACAGCCCATAATTGAATTTCCTTTAACTTTTATTATATTGATTTATAGGTCAGCAGGGCTGACATAACTGCGGGCACTCTAGCATATTTGGGGCTTGTAAATAATGACCTCCCTTAAAATATGGGTGTAATTAATCAAAATTCCGAGTATCCTTTCAGCCATCCAAAAGGGGTAATAAAAGAAGGGAAGTTCAATGTCAGGTCTTAGCGAATCAGCGAAGTTGGTTAAAGATGCGCTAGCAAGCCGCGGGTTAGAAACACCAATGAGCCCGAATGATGTCAGCCGAGAAGAAAAGAAAGAGCGTATCGAGCATCATATGCGTGAGATCTTAACTCTTCTTGAACTCGATCTTTCAGACGATAGTTTAGAAGAAACGCCACAACGCATTGCAAAAATGTACGTTGATGAAGTGTTCTCTGGTCTGGATTACGCTAACTTTCCTAAAATCACTGTTATCGAAAATAAGATGAAAGTGAGTGAGATGGTTTGCGTAAAAAATATTACTGTGACTAGCACGTGTGAGCATCATCTTGTCACTATTGATGGTAAAACGGCGGTTGCTTATATCCCTAGAGGGAAAATCATCGGCTTATCAAAAATAAACCGTATTGTTCGTTTCTTTGCTCAGCGCCCGCAAGTTCAAGAGCGCATGACTCAGCAAATTTTAATTGCACTTCAGACGTTATTAGAAACGGACGATGTCGCTGTTACTATGGATGCCGTGCATTATTGCGTAAAATCACGTGGTGTGATGGATGCAACCAGCGAAACGACGACGACGGCTCTCGGTGGTTTATTTAAGTCAAATCCTGCGACTCGACATGAATTTCTGCATGGTTTGCGATAAGAGTTAACTCGATATTTTAAAGTTCTAAGCCCTAGTATTTCGATACTGGGGCTTTTTCATTTTAGAGGAATAATGCCGAAGTCGATGCTTTATTCAACTGCTGCCGTTGTCAAATTATAGAAGTGAAATTCATTCATCGATTAAATATAAATAGTTACTTAGGTTTATAAATGCTATCTTTCGGTCACTTTTTTCCGAATGAAAAAGATCTGAAACGAGCAATTTCCAGACTATTAGTAGAGGTTTTTCAACAAAACCAATGTTTATTGTTGTTAACTCCATCATTAACCTTACTAAAATCAAGCCATGTCCCTATGAGTTATTAGAGGGTTTAGTGACTCAGGAAATCATCAGTTTCAAGTTCTTCAACATAGTTATAGATACGATGAGTCGACATGCTTCGAAGGCTTAATTTAAACCAGTTATTATTTGTGACGCATATGCTGCTTGTTCTTTGGCTTGTTGGGTCTTTTAGCTATACGCGTTATGCAAGTGAGTGGAGCGGGAAAATAGCCTCTGAAGTCCGTTTAGCAAACTCATCTATGCAACATATACTGAAAGATGTGTCGTTTGCTGCCAGAGGGTTGAATTATAATTACGTAGCCACTCAGCATGCTCTTGCTGGTTACGACGAAACGCCAAATTTATTTTATTTCGAAGTTATCGCCACTTCAAAAAATGAAGAATCCTACAATGTTGCATGGGCAAAAGATGTCGGTGAATTGTGGAATACTGAAGCACTATTTGAACAAAATGATGAACTTGAAATTAGTATCAAAGGGCTAAGAGAACGTCTTATGACGGCCTCTGAAGAAGAAAGGTTTAAACTTACTTATGTGCTTGATCGACTGCTCGATAAACAAGATAGGTTAAGTAACCATATTCGTCTTGAGAACCTATTTGGAAATATCTATTTTGAACCAGATTTTACTCATTCTGATTATGTTCTGGATCTAAACTCTTGCTTGCTTTACCTCAAACTTCCTCTCTTAAACTCTGAAGACAGTTATTTATGGGCTGTTTTCGATGCGACAAGCCTGACTCAATTTAAGATTGACACTATCTTCCTTCTAGCTCGTGAAGCCTTTATTGCTATTTTATTTTCGATTGCCTTAATTGTTTGGGCAAGCCGTAGGATCATTCAGCCAATACATCGCTTAGCTGAAAGTATGGAAGGGGACATCGACTCTATAGATGTTGATTCTATTCCTGAGCAACATCGCTCTGACGAATTAGGAAAGCTGGCACAACGCTATGCTTCGCTCATTCGTAGAATACAAAATCAAATGTTAGGGCTTAGAAGGCAGTCTTTATTTGATGTACTTACAGGTGTTTACTCTCGGTTCGCGTACGAAACACAAGCAAACTTAACCCTAGAAAGCTCTTGGAAGAACGATCGATGGTTTGGGCTAATTATCATCGATATTGATAATTTTAAAGCCTATAACGATGAATTTGGCCATGCTACCGGTGATGAGGCCCTTCAAGCTGTCGCCAAAGCGTTCAGAACAAGTATTAATCCTCATTCAGATAAAGTGTATCGATTTGGTGGAGAAGAGTTCGTTATTGTTTGTGAGAAATCATCCGCTAGCGGTGTTAGCTCTCTCGCTGAATTATTGAGAACCAATGTATGGCTGAAGAAAATTCAACATCCTAACAATGGCGGGCTAGGTTTCGTGACTTGTTCTGTGGGTGTTTCTATGTCCCGTGGTTCTGATCGAGAAGTGAGTTTGAAAGCTTTATTTAAACAGGCCGATTTAGCGCTTTATCAAGCCAAAGATAGTGGGAGAAACCAAGTCGTTATTGCAGGACAAAGAAGTGCTATAACCGAGGATGACGGTGATCTGCAAGGTAATAGCCAAAGAGCAAATGGTCTTTGCCAAGAAGAGCGAGATAAGACGATTGAAAATAAAGAGCCTGTAGCGTAACTAAATAACCCGCAGAATAACTATTGGCTAAAAAAGCCTATGGAATGACTAAGTAGCCAGTAGAGTGGCTATGTAGTCTGTCGAGTAACTGCATAGCCTTTAGAGTCAATTAGTAGCAGCCGAAGACCTTCAATTCAAATAACCAGTGCATCGTTAGGGTATTTTAAGTACTTAGAATATAAGTACTTTGGTATTTTGATGTAGCTGACTGGCTCAATGTGCTTAAAGCGCATTCAAAAACTAACGATTGAAGATATTTAAAAATTTTGACCAGCGAGATTGTGGTTGGTTGGCAGAATACAAAGAAAAGCCGTCGTAAAAACTTGCCATAAAACCAGTTCTTTGAACTTCAAAATCACCGGGTTGAATATTCAAGATAAGTTTTGAAGTAGCGGCAGCATGATCATTCGCCAAACTGAAATCCATTCCCATTCTACCCTGAACAAACAGCCATAAATGCGTAACAAACACTAAATGTTTGATATGAGAGTTTTGAAACTTCTGACTGTTTTCAACACCGACAGTGTCATCAAAGATTTTTTGCATTGCATGGCTGGTGTCTTTATTTGACTCAACGCCATAACTCGCATCAATGTGAGATTTCGTGAGCAACCCAAGAAGAGTTTGGCGTTGTGTGTTTTGAGGCTTGTTAGTGCATGCATGAGCAAACAGATTTTGGTTCTGATCAATAAAAGTTTCAAGCTCAGATTCATAACCTTCCACTAATGCTTGTATGTTATCGAACCCTGATTGCTCTAACGTTTTGCTCAGTTTAATCATTGCTTTGCAGTTCTTCCCATGTAACCTCAGCCGACTGAGTATCACTGTTAACAAATGCAGAATTACCTGAAAGCATGACCGATAAGTCCATTGTACGTTGCGTCATGGCTGCCATCTGTTGGATACCATCATTACTTAAACGTGTAATGTCAGCATTTAGATAACCAAATTTACCTTTATTTTGTTCCCACCAAACATTTGACTTCGTATTGAAACTGAACACTTTTACATTCTTAGATAAACGTGTCGCTTTCTTCACACGTTCAGGATCAGGTTCACCAACGTCAATCCATTCCACAATTTGATCATCAAGTGTCTTTTCCCATAAATCCGGTTCTTCAATGCTTGATAAGCCTTTAGTAAATTGAAGTTCTGGTGATGCATTCAAACAAAAGGCAATGATACGAGCCATCATGCGTTGTTCTGTTTCTGATGGGTGCTGAGCAATCGTTAGATTAAAAGAGTCGTAATAATCGCGGTTCATATCAGTGAGAGAAATTCGAAACTTATAGATTGTTGGTTTAAGAGCCATGTATACATCTTAGATAAAATAGTGGAAGGCGATATTACCCTAATTCTTTGATTAGCGCGCAAAAAAATAGCCAGCAGATGCTGGCTATTCTTAGAAAGCGATAAGCGACTTAATTAAAGTACTTTAATGCTGTCTGCTTGTGGGCCTTTTTGACCTTGAGATACAGTGAACTCAACTTTTTGACCTTCAGCTAGAGTTTTGAAACCGTCGCCTGTGATTGCAGAAAAGTGTGCAAATACGTCAGCGCCGTTTTCTTGTTGAATGAAACCGAAACCTTTAGTTTCGTTAAACCATTTTACTGTACCAGTAACTGTGTTAGACATGTTGATATCCTGAAATTTAATTATTATGAGCCAATTGTGGCACGATAGCGCGGAAAAATTTATTGCTATTGTGTACAACACAACGGGGTTACTAGTAATCCGACGAAATGTGTATATACAAAGAATTTTCTTTCTAGCCGGGTTCTGAGTCTAAATCAATTGAGGGTCAAGTCAACGAATTCAAGGCATAAAACGAGCGATATATGCTGGCTGTCAAATTTCTCATCCCTTAAATATCATGGGTTTACAATAGCATGACGTTTTCTGATATTTTTTGTGAAACTCTTGCTTTAAATCGATTATGATAGTTATGAATATGTGGTTAATCCACATTTCCTAAATGATGAAAGGAAAAATTATGAGTAAGAAGAAAAAGGCGCTGAAGCCTGCTTCAAATCGGGTAGATATAACCGAGTTTATTGAAGTCGAAACCGGGCGGGGAATAGTGAAAGACAACGCATTGAAAGCAGTAGTGACGAGTAGAATATTTAGAAGCCGAGTAGAAAAAGCGAAAAAAGGAAAAGGGAGCTTCACAAGAAAAGCTAAGTATAGAGGCAAAGAGCCCTATTCAAAGGTTGCTTAAGAGCGATATTTGAATAGGGCTTTTTCTTTAGCTCGTGATTACAGCTAGGTGAGAAGCTTAGTATTTACTTAAGAGCTATCGTTCAACTTTAGGTGAGTAAATAGAGTAAGCAGTAATTTGCCCTGCCACGATTGCTGAAAACATAAATAAAGCAGACAAACCAATACTTGGGATTGGCAATATAGATTGCTCAAATACCGATTGGCTAGCACTCACGAGTACACGGCTACCAGGCACAAGAATGATGATGCCTTGAACAATATAGATTGCCCCAGTTAGGTTCATTCTTTTGGCTATCCAAGTTCCATAAAGTGTAATGAGAACGGTAGTAACCCAAGTTCCTACTACCCAGCCACTATCAAATCCTAAATAGAATGGTCCCCACATACCTAGCACCGCGACAGGAAGTCCAAGTAATATATCCTTTGGACGCGCGTTAAATATCACCCCTATACATACTGAGATGAGCACCAGCCCAAAAACGTGCATCCAAGTGGGCACTTCATTAGTATAAGAAATTGACTCAACTTGTCCCCAGACCGCTTCACCAATGTTAAGCCCCATGACAATTCCAACAAAAAGCTTAATTAAGGAAAGTGCGCTTTGCCCCAATAAGCTGGTCCCCGACACTAAATCATTAAAAGCCAGGCATTCTAGAGCGTTTGCAATCGACAATCCGGGGACAAATAGAACGACGGATGCAATACAAAGTGCCCAAATCGGAATTGGCATACCAGTGCTTGCTAAGAATGCGACAAAAATACCAGTGATAAGAGCAGAGATAAATTCTGCGGCAATGGCTCTTCGTGAATGGCAGACTTGCTGGCATACCCAAACCATAAACCCAAGCAAGACTGAAAAAGCCACAGCCTCCAAGGTACTGCCTACTAGCATCAAGTAAGCAGGTGGAATCCCCATATTTGCAAGCGCGCTAATCACTTTTGAATAGCCAACGGGTTCAGGAACGGGTTCACTGCTCGGTTGGTTAATTCGAATAATCGTATTAGCAAGCAAACTTAGATTTATAGATGCCGGTTTATGACGTTTTAGTATTACAGCATTATTGTCATCAGGAAATTGGTAGTTTATGGCTGTGGGCGTCGCTTGAATCATCACATCAACCCCATGCTTTTTTGCATAGTATTGAGTGTACTTTTCTAGTTTATATGGGGCACAACCACTGCGATGAAGGGTGTCTCCAATCTCAACAATTTTGTTAATTCTATACTGCGAAGGCATGGGCATTTATGGGATGAACAAATTTGCGGCAAATGTACCAGAGGTGTTTTAAAATAACGAGAAATTTAGGTGATTTAACGCAGACTTTTTACCAACATTGAATGCTTGAGCCTTACATCTACCCAATTTGTACTAAGCTTATTTAAAAAGTGTACGCAAACGTATTTTTATAAATTTTTCAATGTGTAAAAAATATAGGGAGCTCTATTGGACCGTAGAACTAAACGCCGTCAAATGGTCGTATCTGTTGTCATAGCCATCTTTATCTATTTTGGCTCGTCGATTGTCATTTCAAGAATTTTGTCATACCAGTTATGGCAACAAACAACAGTTGAAGCATCAAAAATGTTGGCGAGTGCCAATGATATAAAAGATGAAATCATACTGAGCTTAACTAACTTAAATATCCTTCCTTTCGAGCAATGTTCCGATGAAAACCTGCTTGAAATGCGCAAAACATTATTCCGTTCGCAATATATTAAAGATGTCGGCTATTTCACTGACGGTGACTTAGTTTGTACGACAGGCTTAGGGCGATTAGATGTACCATTTAAAGACAGAACCCCACCAAATTTTGTGACAGAAGATGGCATTGAATATTGGAGTTTTGAAAACTTAATCTTTTTTGACCAAGAACACTCGGCACTGATCGCACGTTATAACAATTATAATGTCGTCGTTGAGCCAACAACATTCGGTCATTTAGTCAGTGAAGATTATGAATGGGAAATGTTCTTTAACGGGAATGATCAAACCTATACGTGGGCGGGCCAAGAAGGCGTTGCTGATGAAGCCAAAAAAGAGCAACCAATGAGTCTGATGTCACCGGCTTTAGTCTCTGTTATCAAATGCAACTCATATAAGCGAGTGTGTGTGGCGGTTAAACCCAAATTATTAAGCCGAAGTGAATACCCGCCATTACTGTTCGAATTAACCACATTACTTTCTATCTGTTTTTCCGTTTTTGCTTACTTACTAGTGCATAAGTATTTTCAAGTTCAGTGGACACCGATTAAGCGGGTACAGAGAGGGTTAGCGGCTAACCAATTTTATTGCTTATACCAACCGATCGTTGAACTGAAAAGTGGGAAGATAATTGGTGTTGAAATGCTTGCAAGGTTTGAAGACCAATACGGAGCGTTGACTCCTGATGAATTTATTCCGCTAATTAGTCAACTAAATAAAACTTGGCAATTCACCGAACAGGTCATGCTCAAAGCTATGAAAGAAACACAGCCAATTAGCCACAGCGAATTCAAACTAAGTATGAACATATACCCTCAGGATATAGCCAATGGGAATGTAGAATCTTTACTCACACTGGATACCTTTAACGGCTTCCCTGGAAAAATAATGTTAGAGGTAACAGAGAGTGAATATTTAGAAGGGGACGGGGCATGCAACACGCTTAGCCAGCTACAAGCGAAAGGTGTGGATATTGCCATAGATGATTTTGGTACAGGGTACTCGAACCTTAATCAACTGAGGAAAATAAACAGCCAAGTGCTTAAAATTGACAGGAGCTTTGTCATTGACGTTGAAGATGGGGCGATTCGTTCATCATTAATTCAACATATAGTTGATATTGCCCGAGCAGAGAAGATGTTACTGGTGGCTGAAGGGGTAGAAACCTCGGTACAGCACCAAGCACTTGCAAAAATGGGGATAGAATATGCCCAAGGCTGGGCGTTTGGCAGACCAATGAGTTATGAAAAGCTAGTTCGCCTCCTCAATGTAGAGTAATAAGACAGTGCGCTGGATCACGTTTATATTTTATCGAGAGCTAGGTAATGTGTAAAAAACTAGCGCTTTGCTGAATATACGTCCACTTAGACG
Organism: Vibrio sp. 99-70-13A1; assembly: GCF_013114625.1. GTDB lineage: Bacteria > Pseudomonadota > Gammaproteobacteria > Enterobacterales > Vibrionaceae > Vibrio. The sequence goes on along the minus strand of NZ_VTXD01000042.1, from coordinate 17,650 downwards.
AAAAAGGTAATAAAAAAGGTTTCGTTTTCAGTTAGATGTGGCATTATCAGTCTCGTTAAGACGATGTGCGTGCATCGTATAATGGCTATTACCTCAGCCTTCCAAGCTGATGATGCGGGTTCGATTCCCGCTGCACGCTCCAAGTCTTGCCGCTATTCAGTCTTTTTTCGAGACAATATGCGTGCATCGTATAATGGCTATTACCTCAGCCTTCCAAGCTGATGATGCGGGTTCGATTCCCGCTGCACGCTCCATATAGCTCAATCCGAGCAATATTTTACTCCCCAAAATTTATTAAAATGAAATTAATATTTAGCGCTTTGTTGCGAGAAATTTTGCCGCCTGAACATTAGTATTAACTTATTTAGCTAATGCTAATGTTATTTCTGAAAAGTATTGAGACCACTTTGAGACCATATTGAGACTCAACAGTGTTTTGGTACTAACTCAGATAGAATTGAAAATGAATACTAATCATCAGCTTATTATTAGTTTCTCTAATCGATGCTATCTTGAGTTCGTACTTCTAATAGTTCACCCACAGTACAGTTTAAATAGACGCAGATTTTTTCAAGAGTTTCAAAATCAATTCGGTTATTTGTTTCATGAAATAACCTATTAACTGTACTTCTATTGATTCCAGTATCTCTTACTACATCAGCAATTTTTAGCTTTCTAGCGCCAAGTAAAGTTGAAAGATGACATTTAATCATGTCTTAAAAGACCTCAAATGTTTCGCTAGAGATACAAAATGATGTTGACAGGTTGCTTTTTGTGTCATATTGTTTCTCTAGAGCTACAAAGTGTAGCGACAAAGATAGGAAATGATTATGTCATATACATACCTAACAACTGAAGAACTATCTTCAGCAATCAAATACAACCAACGTGTAATTCGAGAGCAGTTGAAAGATTCGGTTCTATTTGAAGGCATTCATTACATTCGTCCTTTCGGAGGTCGGAAAATTCTTTTTATTTGGGAAAGAGTTGAAGAAGAGATGCTTAACGGAATTACTACAGAGTCATTAATTTTGAAATGAGGGATAAATAATGGGAAGTGTGAATGAGCGAGGTGGTATGTTATTTCTGGATTTTAGATTCAAAGGAAGTCGTTGTCGTGAATATACTAAGCTCCAAGATACTAAAGTAAATAGAAGTCGAACATCGAAACTATTACAAAAAATTGAGGCTGAAATCATTCTTGATACTTTTGATTACGGTAAATATTTTCCGAACAGTAAACTTCGCGAAAAATTTGATTCATTAGATGAACGAAAACGGAAATCTAAAGCCTATTTTAACGCACCAGACTCACCTAGGTTCGAAGAGTTCGCTCGAATTTGGTTAACTGAAATGAAGATAGAGTGGAGTAAAGGCCATTATGAAGACGTAGAAGGCGTTCTGAATAAGTATTTGCTCCCTACATTCGGGAATAAGAAGATCAGCGCCATCAATAAGGGACAAATCCTACAATTTCGTACCATCCTCGCCAAAGTACCGGGACGAAAAAGTAGCTTTCTAAGCCCATCACGTATCAACCACATAATGACACCCCTAAGGATGCTGCTTAATGAAGCCGCCGATCGTTACGACTTTACCTCACCATGGAAGAATATTAAAGCCTTAAAAGTGGGGCGCACTGAAGTCGATCCTTTTAACTTCGGTGAAGTTGATAAGATCATTAATAGCGTCCCAGAGCACTATAAAGCTTATTATACCACTCGTTTTTTTACAGGGTTAAGAACAGGTGAAATTGACGGTTTAATATGGGACTCAGTGAACTTGGATGACAAGACATTGACTGTTAATCAAAGCTTAAATCGCGGTGAGATCTCAACGTTAAAAACGGAGGGATCTTATCGTGTAATTTCTCTGACTGATAGAGTCGTTCATGCTCTGAAGGAGCATCAGAGAAAATCTTACCTGAAAGATGAATTTGTGTTTACCAATGAAAAACGTAATCCAATAAATTATCAAGTTCATTCACGAACGGTTTGGTACCCAGCTTTAGAAAAAGCCAAATTAAGAGCTCGTAACCCTTACCAGACTCGACATACCTTTGCGACATTATTACTGGCATCAGGTGAGTCCCCGGAGTGGATCGCTAATCAAATGGGTCATACAACCACAACGATGTTATTTCGTGTTTATTCGCGTTATGTGCCGAATTTAACAAGGCAAGACGGCAGTGCATTTGCGACATTTTTGAATAATGGAGGTCAATTATGAAGTACTCACCATTAGCGATCCACTGTACTAGTCTGTGCTTTGATGTTATTCAACGAGCTTCGTTTAAGGATCTGACTCATAAGGATATCGATAGTTTTAGAGAAGATGTATATGTCCTAATCTGTGAGCGAACATTGCTACTGCCAGGCAAGCAAAACCGTGAGCATCAATTCGTGGATCAAGTTACTGATGGAGTTATTAGAGTTCTGCATCAATGTTTAAATAACCCGACAGCAAGAGATTCAGTATGGATTTTAGCTGCTCTCGAATCACGTATAGAAACGTCCATCAAAATTTCAGTCCACTAAATAGAGTGACTAAAAATGTGCGCATGGTAAGAATTCTCTGTGCGCCCATTTTAATTATTATCAGATTGTAAGTGTGCGCCCATGGATAAATTTTTCATTGTTATAAATACCAACACAAACAAGAAATCTTCTAAAAAGAATATTCGTTTTGAACATGAGTTAATCATGGAAATAGAAGCAGTTAAGTCTAAAGGTATCAGTTTTTCAGAGTGGGTCAAACAGGCGTGCCATGAGAAAGTAACTCAAGAAAAAAATAACCGTGAAATGTGCGCACATTCTAAGAATCTAGATTTATTAGGTGTGGGTATTGGAGATAAAACTCAGGTTGATACACATGCAGCAGAGGCTAATTACACCATAGTTACTCAAGTAAAGCTTTGGCATTCACAAGGGATGTTTCACCAACAAATAGCGGATCGTCTCAACAACATTGGATGTTTAAATTTAGAGGGAAAAAAATGGAGTAGGGTGGCTGTAAGAAGACTTGTTTCTGGCGAATGATTTTGAATTGCGTTAAGAACGAAGTGACAGCCCTAACCATTAGGCGTGCTGATTTTATGTGTTGTATTCATTACTCGTTAACTCTCCTTTGCCCAGAGCCTTTATGGGTCTGAATTTTACTCGTGGCATTTTATCTCAAAGTGCCGATAAGCTAAGATCTGCCCCTTTCCTGTTTAGTGCGATTACTCAATAGCGGAAACTCCCATTTTCGTTCAAAAGCGGGAATAACTAATTAGTAAATCTAGATTGAATTTTTATGCGTATCATCTGAAAGGTATGGCTCGAACTAAACATAATGCGCTAGAGGGGCTACACTATATCTTAATGCAGTAAGCACTCCCCCTTTATTACATTGGCTTTTCATATTCTAAGTTTTGCACATTTGACAATCAACTTGACAATCAACTTGACAATCAACTTGACAATTTGACAGTTAACTTACTACTATGACAACTAGACTGTCACAATGTAGATGCATTCCTGTGGAGAAGTGGACGATAATGGATAATACAAAACCCTTATACGAAATAATAGAAAGCTCTCGTATTTTTATGAATAAAATGAATACGTTAGTAGATAAAATTCACAAAGAAAAAGGGGTCAACAGTTGCAGCCGTGGTGTTATGTTGATCTTGAAATCAGAAGGCTTTAAGACGATTCCGCAGCTAGCTCGAGAGACTCAACGTTCAAGACAATACCTGCAAAAAACTATCTCCAATATGGAAAGTAAAGGCTTGATAACCTTAACCTCGAATCCAGACCATAAGACCTCAAGTTTAGTAGAACTTACCAAACGTGGAACGCAGGTTCTTACAGAAATACTCAACGCTGAAGCAGCGCTTATAAGCACAGTAGATATTCCTGTTGATAGCGAACAATTGAAAAGTGTTTCTAGCTCTCTAAAGCAACTCACTCTCGCATTTCAGAATAAATGAGATGCATAGGAATCTCTTTGTCACTCCTAGTCTTAGTTAGTTGTGCCGTCCTACATCCAAGTGGGGAGAATGGTATGGAACCAGGTTATCAATACGTAATAGGTAATGAGGACAAATTGCTAGTTTCATCCTCATCAGGATTAGCAGATGTAAACAGCGAGGAACAGTTAACTCCTCAACACTTAATGGCGACATTTTCTATGACTAAGACAGTCACAGCAATAGCCATTTTACAGCTATTGGAACGTGGACATTTAGAGTTGGAGGATAGTATAAACACTTTGCTAGATACTCCTTTTCCAGATGAAATCACAATCAGACAACTGATAACTCATACTTCGGGAATAGCTAATCCTATACCTTTGAAGTGGGTATACCTTCCTGAAATGAAAGCGTCATTTGACGAAGATAATGAGTTGAATGCACTCATGATGACAAACAAAAAAATCAAGTCACCACCAGGTTTTAAGTATCGATACTCAAACATAGGGTATTGGTTAGCTGGTAAAGTGATAGAAAAAGTTAGCGGAAAAAGTTATCAGACTTACATAGAGGAAAATGTGTTTAATCCGCTGAACTTAAAGAGCGATCAAGTTAGTTTTGCTATTAATGAATCAAAATTAGCAAAAGGACACCTAAAGAGCTTCAGCCTTATGGGGATGATCGCACCATTCATGTTGGATAGAAATTTGCTCACCAACAGAGACATGTCTTGGACAGAAATTAAAGCGGTACATGTTTACGGCCCTTCATATGGTGGTGTTTTTTCTACAGCAGAAGGAATGTTTAGTATTCTACAAGACATATTAAAAGAACAGTCCGTGTTATTAAGTGGTAGTACTAAAACACTTCTTTTCACTAAACAACGAGATAGCAACGGTCGAGATATAAAAATGACTTTAGGTTGGCATACATCTACTAGCCATAGAAGACAATATTTCTATAAAGAAGGTGGCGGTGCTGGTTACCGTTCAGAGATGCGAATCTATCCAAACGAACGCCTTGCCAGCGTAATTATTGCGAATAGGACCTCGTATGATGTTGCTGGTAAACTTAACCTACTTGATAATCTAATATTAGCAGAGCAACGCTCCAATTATTGAAGTAGTGTTTCAGCGAATCAGAACAAGCAACAAGTTACTAATAGCCTCCCTCTTAGCTTTCCCCCATGATTAGTACTATTGGCTCGACGGAAAATCCATATTAGCCAGCCTGTTTTTGGGGAAAAATGCCTCATGGGTTAATGAGATATCACATATTTTCTATTAATCCTGCATAAAGAGGAGCTAATACTACTACAGTTCACGATGGAAGCTTATCTCCAGAATCTTTCACAATCGGCATCTCTAGTAGAGGTGCCGACTGACATTTTTGGATATGAAAAGTTATCCTAAAGATAGATTTCGTTTAGGTCACCAAACTCATTTGCATCTTGTCAATGTCTCTGGCTGTCAACAGATATTAATCATTAGTGCCATGATGAAAGGTTAGCTTTAACTTAGTTTCAAAGATTAATTACCATCGGTACCTGCCCTAATCAATAAACACTTGCCATTATTTTTTGTTACACATACTTAATAAGTATTTTGGTGCATAAAAGAGAAAAATAGCATTATTATCATTCTTAATTTATGAAAGTACTTTGTGAGTCATACGAAGATCAAACACAAGCTATCAGGTCTAACTTTATCTATTTCCTTCCAACTGCAATCGTGATGACCAATTAAAAAGGAGGTTATTATGGTGGTTTTTAGCAAAGCAAAACTAAGTGGCGTTAAATACCTTTCGGCTTGAGGAAGTATGACGGTTCAGGACCAGATTAGAAATTGAAAATAGCTTGATGTAGTTTGCGTTGCTCTTTCTCAGAGTTTGCGATGTATCTTCGCAAGATAGGATATTTAACCGCACTAAGCATATTCAGCGCAAACTGGCATTGAAGTTCAACTATAGATAACGACAGGAACCAAAACAACACAATGAAGTGGATTTTGATTGCTTAGCTAGGTCGGTGAGATTTCCTTTTTCCAAGCATTTCTCTTTACTTTCGTTTATTGCGATTACTGGGCTTATGCATTTGATCCGTCAGTGTTTTGCAGGCTTTGTTGCGTAATTCAATGGAACTAAATCAAAAACCTACGATCTGATCAGCTACCTCCACTCTCTCTCGTAGTCCTATGCCTAAGCCTCGTTACAAAACAACCAACTGGAAGCAATACAACCGATCACTTATTAACCGTGGTTCTCTGACTTTTTGGATTGATGAAGAAGCAATAAGCGGATGGGCGCAAAGCAAACAGAATAAGCGCGGGAGGCCGCGTCGGTTCAGTGATTTAGCTATCACGACAGCACTCATGGTCAAACGAGTTTTTTCTATGCCATTGAGAGCGCTGCAAGGATTTATCGACTCGATATTTAGGTTAGCCCATGTACCGTTAAGTTGTCCGCATTACACCTGCATCAGTCGTAGAGCCAAGCAAGTTGAGGTTTCATTTAAGACTAAAACGAGAGGAGTGATACAGCACCTAGCCATTGATGCTACTGGCCTTAAGGTTTATGGCGAAGGTGAATGGAAAGTCAAAAAACACGGTACGGATGGCAAGCGTAGAGTCTGGCGAAAGTTGCATATTGCAGTCGATACCAACACTCATGAGATCATTGCTGCCGAGCTAAGTTTATTGACGGTTACAGATGGAGAAGTACTCCCGAACTTACTGAAACAAACACGCCGAAGTATCCTTGAGGTGTCTGGTGATGGCGCTTACGACACGAGAGCGTATCACGCTGCTATTAAGATTAAGGGAGCTATTTCGCTTATTCCCCCAAGAGAAGGAGCTGCCTTCTGGGAGCGTGGTCACCCTCGAAATCTCGCCGTGGGTTGCCAGAAATTATACGGCTCAAATAAGTATTGGAAAGAGCGGTATGGATACCACAAACGTTCACTCTCAGAAACAGCGATGTATCGAGTTAAACAGTTGCAAGGAGGAAAACTGGCTTAAGAAATTACAATGCCCAGGTGGGTGAAACTTACGCGATGATAAAAGCATTGAACAAGCTTACTGGGTTAGGTATGCCTGAAATTTGTCGTATTGACTAAGAAATAAGCGAAACGGGTTGGCTCTATCTCTAAATTTAGTTGGTGAAGATGATGAAGCATTTTATGCTGAAAAATTCGAAAAAGTCTTTAGTGAACACGCACCTCAAACAGAATTGGTATTAATAGAAAATGCACAACATTTAGATTTACCAAATCAAAAATAATCAGTGAATACTATAATTATGTGGTTTGGAAAAGTAATAAAAAATAGAGGGTAATCTAATAGTGGTATCTCTGTACGTTGGAGCGCAGGGCTGTAGCTAGGACGAATAGTGATTGACTAGATTATCTGTAATTTAAATAACTTAGTACAAATAGAACTATGTCTCGTTTTGCTTTCACTTTGTCGTTATGAGAGGTCGTCCTTGTATTATTGTTAAATTTACCAGTAAAGCAGTGTGTATATCAGGTCTTATAATCAATAGTAGAGGTGTAATTTGATGACTTCGGATAAAAAAATATTGCTAGTAGGAGCAACAGGGTATCTAGGTCTTCATATTGCTAGGCTGCTGATAAATTATAACATTGAATTTAAAGCTATAGCTAGAGATAAAAAGAAATTAGTAAATACTGGAGTTTCTGAAGACGATATTATCGTTACGCAAGTTTCAGACCCAAATATGTTAAAGGGAGTCTGTGAAAGTATTGATGTTGTGATTTCTTGTCTTGGCATAACACGGCAGCAAGATAATGTTAGTTATATGGATATAGATTATCAAGCTAATCTAAATATCTTAAGAGAAGCTGAAAAGGAAGAGGTTAAAACATTCATATACGTGTCAGCATTCAACTGTGAAAAATATTCTAAAGTTAGACTCCTTGCAGCAAAAGAGAAGTTCGAAAATAAATTATTGAACTCAGATAAGTTGACTCCAATTGTAGTTCGTCCTAATGGTTTTTTTAGCGATCTTGAAGAGTTTTATAAAATGGCCATGCAAGGAAAAGTGTACTTATTTGGAGATGGTTCTGTTCAGATAAACCCGATTCATGGTGAAGACTTGGCTAGGTTCTGCTTGGATCTCGCTTTAAATAGTTGTGATGCGCAGAGTAGAAAGAGAGCTATTTATGACATTGGGGGGCCTGAAGTATTCTCAATGAGAGATATCGCTGAAATGGCGTTTCGTGTTCAAGAGTCAGAAATAAAAATAGTGAAAATTCCTGACTTTATAAGAAAAATTGCATTAATAGCAGTAAAACTATTACCGGAAAGCTATGGTGGACCAGCTGAGTTTTTTTTAACAATGCTTGAAGCCGATTCTATTGCTCCTACCTATGGGGTTAATCAATTGGAGGACCATTTTAAGACAATAAAGTAGAGGAATCATTTAATATATATATGTAATAAATTTAATATACATGGTGTTGTTTTTCTACTGTTAAATTCTGGAAGGTTTAATATGAGTGTTAAATTTTCAAAGATGATAAAAAACATATGGACTGTTTTTTATATTGCATTTTTCACATCTGTTATTGTTTTTTCAATAATATTTAATAACATGTGGAAGTCTACTAATGAAATTGTATTCAATAAGCAAAAAACGCATATTGAGCTTTTTTCAAATTCAGTTAAATCTTTTTTTAAATCACAAGAATCGATGCTGGAAGTTTTAGGGTCCCATTTAATTTCTCGGCATAGTTCGATAACTTTTCCAATTCATGATATTGATTTAGACAAAACAATAGAAAGCAACCCTGTACTTATTAGTTTGGCACTTGTTAGTTTTGACGGTAAGCCCATAGTCGCTAGTTCAAACTTTGACCTTGATAATCTGCCTGATGTATTTGGAATAGAGAATAAGAAACCTTCATTCTTAGAGGCAAGAGAAAGCAGGGAGTTACAGGTCGGCGCAACTTATGCTATACACGAATTCGAGACTCAGACATTTGCAATGCCAATTCGTAAGTCTATATTTATAGATGATAAAGCACAGGCTTTTATGACAGCTCAAATTAATATGGAAGATACTCCAATATTCAGTGCCCACCAAAGTTTACTTAAATATCATCAGATTGAAATAATACGTCGTGATCAAATAATACAGTTCAGTTCAAATAGTCAGAATTACTGGAAACCAGTAGAAGATGCATACTTTGACAAACTGAATGAAATTAATAATAACGATATATATTATGATATTTTTGATTATAAATTTACCGGCCAAGAAGAAAACTTTCAAGTTGTAAGTTATTATGAGCCATATTTTGGGTTGTGGTTTGTATCTAAGATGGAGAGGAATTATATATATGAATTGTTTTGGCAGCGTTTTTCAGCTAGCTTCTTCGTATTCATATTATATAACGCTCTGATGTTCTTACTTGTATTTTTTATAAACCGTTCCGAAACACGAAAAAAAGAAGAGCTTTATAAACTTGCTCATTTTGATGCACTAACTGGTTTACCGAACAGACGATACGTCTTAAAAAGGCTTAATAATAAAGCGAATAATAATAAAAAATCGAAGTTAAACACAGCGTTATTGTTTTTGGATATCGATAACTTTAAAGCGGTTAATGATACCTATGGTCACCAATATGGCGATAGTTTACTTATTCAAGTAGCATCTCGAATTGAATCCTGTTTGAGTGTTAGAGATGTGTTGGCACGATTTGCCGGTGACGAGTTTTTAGTTATTATCGATGATCTTGGTTATAAAGGGCGAGATCAGGCTCAGTTCATAGCTCAAAAACTAGTGGACTGCTTGTCCTCTAGTTATTATTTGCTTGATATTGAGTACTTAAGCACCGTAAGTATAGGGGTAGTAATGCTAGAAAGTGAAAGTTATTCATCCAGTGAATTACTTAAGTATGCTGACTACGCTATGTATCGAGCTAAGGAACAAGGTAAAAATGGTATTTGCTTTTTTGAGACTGATTTACGCGATGAGTTGATGGAAAAAATGTTATTGGAAGATGACTTACGCGCAGCTTTAAATAGTTCAGAGTTTGAGCTGTACTATCAACCTCAAATTGGTAGAAATAAGCAAGTGGTTGGTGCTGAAGCTCTAATACGTTGGAATCACCCTTATAAAGGAATTGTTGGTCCAAATGATTTTATGTCTTCTGCAGAAAAAACAGGGTTAATCTTACCTATTGGCGAGTGGGTTTTACGTGAAGCTTGTCGTCAACTTGTTGAATGGTCAAATGATGAAATAACCCAAGACTTAACATTATCTGTTAATGTCAGCTATGTGCAATTTAGTCACCCAGGCTTTATGTCAATGGTTTTAAAAGCGATTGAGGAGTATCAGTTTCCTGTAGAACTACTCAAATTAGAACTAACTGAAACGATGTTAATTGATAATATAGCACAAACCGCGATGCGGATGGAGGAGCTACAAGGCAGGGGAGTACAATTTTCCCTAGACGATTTTGGTACGGGGTATTCTTCGCTAGTACACCTTAAGAGCCTACCTCTTAGTGAATTGAAAATAGACCGTTCTTTTGTTAAAGATTTAGAGTGCGATAAAAGTGACAAATCTATAGTTAAAGCTATGATTCGTATGGCGGAAGAACTAAATATTAGTCTAATTGCCGAAGGTGTAGAGAATGAAAACCAAGCCAAATACTTAATAGAACAGGGCTGTAGAATACATCAGGGTTATCTTTACAGTAGACCTCTTCCTATAGCGATGTTTAAAAGTTATTTAACTAGTACCAGTACTAAGAGGTTGAAGCTATTGCTAGTTTGACTAAGCAACTGAAAGTTACTACACCTACCAGCTGCTTAGTTATTTGCATCTAAGTTACGAATTTAAGGCCTGATCTAAATCTTCCAAAATATCATCGATGTGCTCGATACCGATTGAAAGCCTTATCATTTCTGATGATATACCAGCTTGGTGTTGCTCATTTTCATTTAGTTGGCGGTGAGTTGTTGAAGCAGGATGACAAGCTAGTGATTTAGCGTCTCCAATATTTACTAGACGTTTAAAAACCTTGAGTGCATCATAAAATTTAACTCCATCGTCATAATTCCCTATTAGACCGAATGAAAGTATTCCTGAAGGTCGACCTTTCATATATTTTTGTGAAAGATAATAATGTTTAGATGAGCTTAAACCAGCATAGTTTACCCATGCTACCTTAGGATGTTTCTCCAAATATTTTGCTACTTTCAATGCATTATCTGTATGTCGCTCCATCCGAAGCGAAAGAGTTTCTAAACCTTGTAGTAACATAAATGAGTTCATTGGTGATAAAGCAGAGCCTGTATTGCGTAGTGGAACTGTACGTGCACGCCCAATAAATGCCGCAGCACCAAATGCCTCCGTGTATACAACGTTATGGTATGACGCTTCAGGCTGATTAAATTCTGGGAATCGTTCCTTATGTTTCTCCCAAGGGAACTTACCTGAGTCAATGATCATACCCCCTAGAGTTGTACCATGACCACCGACATACTTTGTTAGGGAGTGAACAACGATATCTGCACCATATTCTATAGGTTTACAGATGACTGGTGTGGCTACCGTGTTGTCAACAATTACTGGTACGCCTTGGGCATGTGCTAATTGAGAAACTTTTTCAAGGTCAATAATGTTGCCTGCAGGGTTGCCAATACTTTCACAGAAAATAGCCTTAGTTTTATCATCAATAAGGGAAGCTAAACTTTCAGGCTTATCGTCCTTTGCGAAGCGAACATTTATACCTTGACTTGGAAGCATGTGTGCAAAAAGGGTGTATGATCCTCCATAAAGCTGTGGAGTGGAAACAATATTGTCCCCTGCTTTTGCTAGAGTGAGTATGGTATAATTTATCGCTGCACTACCAGCACTTACTGCTAGACCAGCAATACCACCTTCTAGAGCTGCTATTCGTTTTTCAAGAACATCATTTGTTGGATTCATTATACGGGTATATATGTTTCCTGGCACTTTGAGATTAAATAAGTCAGCACCGTGTTGTGCATTATCAAATTCGTAAGCAACCGTCTGGTAAATAGGTACCGCTACTGACTTTGTTGTAGGATCTGTATCGTAGCCAAAGTGTATAGAAAGGGTTTCATCTTTCATATTTTAAGTTTCCTTGTTGGTTAATTTAAGTGAACCTTACTTCAATGAAATTACTGGTTAATATTTGTGTCTAATATTGCGCTAAGATTGTCTGAGAATGTTTTTAGTTTCTAGTTAATATATACATGTCTTACAAGCGTGTGACTGATAAAATAGTTAATTTATGTAGGGCGTTGTTATGCTTAATTAGGAGATTGCTAGTTTCTTGCTTGGAACTCTCGATACTATGCTAGATTCTTTAACTGCATGACAATATAAAGACCATATCAAGGAAGATGTGGTCTTTTTTTTATTTTTTTATTAGTAGTTATAATTTAGTAAATCTGAAGCTATAGAATTTACTATTTCCTCAACCTGATTTTTAATTATTAATGGTGCTTTTTTAGGTGAACCACTGTTGAATGGTGGTTGTGGGTCATATTCCAATAAAAGCTGAACTCTATGAGCTTCAGCCGAACTTGTTAACTTTTCAATCAGAATTAATGTGAAATCAATGCCTGCAGTAATTCCTCCGCCACTTATTCTTTGTCTATCAACTACAACTCTTTTATCTACAAAATTTATTGTAGGGTGACGTTCAATGATAGATCTATATGCCCAATGTGTAGTTGCATTGTAGCCATCGAGTAAACCAGCCTGTGCTAAAATTAATGATCCTGTGCAGACCGAAGTAATGTATTCAATATCATTGGATAGAGAGACTAGAAAGCTAATTACTTGCTCGTCTTTCATTTGTTCTAAAGGGTTGGAACCGCCAGGAACCATCAGTACATCCATACTTGGGCATGATTCAAAAGAGTAGTTTGGGATTATATCAACCCCCGCATCAGTTGGTACTGGTTGGTTTAATTTTGCGAAAGTAAATACTTCAATTCCAGCTGTTAGAGCCAAAAATTGGAGAGGGGCGTACGCATCAAGCATTGTCATATTTGGGTATAAAAAAATGCCTATTTTTTTCTTTTTCATATTTAAACTCGTATATTAGCTTTTTAACTTAAGAGAAAAGTTGTAATCATTATAGAGTTTTTATTTATACGGAAAATAAACGAAATAGTTAGGACAAAATATAAGCAATATTAGTCATATATGGCAATGTTACAAGCTAAGATTAGTTAGGGCTCTATTATCTATCAGAGCCCTACAGAAATTAATTGGTTAAATCTGCAATTACGGCAGCTATCGCAGGGTCGATAGGCTCATCTACAGAATCTGGAATAAATTCAAAAAATGGAACATAGATGTCAACAGGCACACCGAGCCCTTCGTACCAGTCGCCCGCCGGTGTTACATAACGTTCATTTGCAATTGAAATTTTTATTTCTTCGCTGAATTCCCAATCTAATACATCAGAGAAGGCACCTTGCGACAACTCACCTACTGTAGTTACATTAGGTAAAGCTGACATTGTGAGTGCAAATACTTCAGCACCTGATACGGTGCTCGCACTCGTTAGTACATATACAGGTCCATTGAAATAAGTTTCAGTTTCTAGTGGTTCAAGTATGACATCTGTTAGTTCTGTGAAACCATTATCTAGTCGAGCTTGCTTAGAATAAACGTGCATTTCACTGTCTGTAAAATATTGAGCGATGGCTAAACTGATAAAATCATGACCCCCAAAATTTGTACGAACATCAATAATTACGGCGCTACTATTAACATTTGCTTCAATAAAGTCTTGCATTATTTTGTTAATGGATTCGAGCTGTTCTTCATTAGTCTCACCATAGCCAAACATTGCACCAATATTAATGTAGCCAATGCCTTCATTGATAAACCATGAAATAAGACCGCCTGCAACTACTTGAACTGGCTTATCTTCAGGTTCGAAGTATGAGATTCCTTCAAGGTATTTATTAATTCGGTTGCTTGCATGCTGCTTGTAATTGCCTAATTGAGTTTCTGTTAACTCGTCTTCTTCAAATGAAAATGGAAGCCCTGTAGTCGTGGCAAATTCTTGTCGGATAATATCAGTGTAAAGAGGCTTATTTTTTGAAGATAAAGTAATATTATCAAGAGTTATAGAGTTGTGTATATCTTCTAGTGGCGAAAGAATTTGATAAAGGGCTATTGCGACGTCTTCTTGGCTAGAATTATCAGATAAATTTATTCTTATTGAGTCAGCTAGCTGATCAAAATTTATGTTTTTTAAATTAAAGTCAACATAATGATGTCTATAAATATTTTTTATGATGTCAAAAGTTTGTAAAGGCTCTAATTCTAGATTAACTAAATCAATTAAATTATCACTTTGGCAAATATACGGTAATTGCTCCTGTTTTTCAAAAACGGTTCCGGGAGCGTGAAAGTCGGAAGTACCGTAATCATCAAATCTTTCAATAAAATTTGTACTATCATAAAAACGTATTTTCGTCTCCAGCGTTTTGATATCTACGCTTGAAAGGGAGTCTTCGATCCAACATATATCAGGTGTGTAGCGGTATATATTTAAGCTACTATCACTATTAATTTCAATAAGTTCGCCATAAGCAGGTGCATCCCAAATACCTGTATAATTATTAGCAACAGAATCAGATTTTTTTTTATCAGAATCATTACATCCGGATATAGCGAGTAAAGCGAGGGTTGTTAATGCGATTTTTTTCATTGGAATTTCTCCATTAATATATTTAGTTTAGGTTTTTATAATTGTATTTATGACAGCTATATTAAGCGTCATGAAGGAATTGAAAGGGATGTAGCTCTAATGTCGTTAGGAAGTTGACCAATCAGTTTAATAAAAGCACATTTCATATTTTCTAGACGTGCATAGCCGCAACAACCAGCAATATAAATCAATGAGTGGTTGGTTTTTTCTATTAAATCTAATGCCATCCTAAATCTGATAGCATCTATGAGTTTTTTGGGATATTGCGCAAAATGTTGTGGCAATGTCCTGTGAAATTTCGTGGGCTCATTGCCATATGATTATCTAAAAGTTCAACAAAAAGGGGGCGTCCGATTTTACCTTTTATCCAAGGTATTAGTTGTTTCCAGCTATTTTGATTGTGTACTTTTAATACGAGATCCCTTAATGGCTGCGTTGGATCAAAGTCAACGCTATCAGCCCCTAGGATCATCTGGATATCTATTAACTCCTTGATTGTGGTAGTTAGTAACGGGTGCTTAGTGTTTGCTTCAACCGTACCGCCATTTAAACTATAGAAATGGACTTCATAGAGTGCTGATTCACGGCTAGCCAAATGGAAAACTTCAGATAGACCAGCCAAGTCGAATAGAAGAAAACTATCCTCACAGTAAAATATTATTCGCCTTTTCATCGTGTAACCAAATAGGAGTTTTTATTGAGTTAAATAATAATAATTTTGAACAGATTGCTCTGTAGTTCTTGTGTTATTAAATGTTATTGTATCTGTAGATTAATATGCCTAAGTTTAACTAGTGCATTTTTTTAAACAGAAGTGGAATTGCGATGACGAAGCGAATCTTAATCATTGAAGATGATCAAAAGCTGAGTGCACAAATCTCCAGGTTTTTGGAGAAGCATCACTATGTAGTTAAAACCCTTACTGACGGTAATCAAGGGTTGAAAATAATCGGCGACTACGACCCATCAATTGTAATTCTTGACTTGATGATGCCTGAGATAAGCGGTTTTGAAATATGCCGAACTATACGTCCCAATTTTGAAGGTAGTATCTTAATGCTTACAGGCTGTGATGATGATATGGATCAGGTAGCTGGTTTGGAAATGGGTGCTGATGGCTACTTAATTAAGCCAATTGAGCCTAGAGTGTTGCTTGCTCATGTACGCTTGTTAGAACGTAAGGTTCTACCCAGATTTACATCTGGTCGTCGCGACCATGAATCTGAGAGCAACTTAAATCTTGATAGAGAAATTTTAGAATTCAATGACCTAAAAATTTATCTAATTCGACGTGATGTTGTTTATAAAAACCAGAGTATTGATTTAAAACCAGCCGAATTTGACGTGCTGGTAGTGCTTGCAAAAAATGCTAATCAAATAGTTAGCCGTGATTTTATTCTCAATGAGCTGCGTGGTATTGAATACGATGGGTTAGATCGCTCTGTCGATGTCAAAATTGCAGCACTTAGAAAGAAGTTGAGCGTTGATAATGATACTCTCAAACTAAAAAAAATAATTACAGTAAGGTCAAAGGGCTACTGTTTTGTTGGTGATGCCTGGTGAGAAGAATAACAAACGATAACAGAACCCAAGTAAATACTAGCTTATAATTATTTTTTAAGTTTAGGTGTCAAGATATGCTTAGAGTATTCCTTCCTTTTTACATCATAATTATGTGTGCTTGGTTATCTGGCGAGTGGTTAGTAGATGAGGCTGTGGCCTATCTCTTTCCACAATCTTTAATTTCTGACGTTCGATCTGATTATGAAGGTGCCGTGCATGTATTTGAAAAAATGCTACTAAGTCAGCCCGAATCAGAGTGGGGAAGCTTACTCGAACTTATGTCTTCTACAAATATACCAGTTTCAATACAAGATGTAGACAGTTTACGTCTGTCTGAGTTAGAGACGACCGAATGGCTACAAGGAAAAATAGTTGTTTTAGACCCTTCTAATGATCTGTTGATAAAAAAGCTAGAAGGAGATACTCGCGGAATACAGTTTGGACCAATAAAAACACACGATGAGTTGAATTTATCAGAATTTATCGCTTCGCTAGGATCATCTAGTATATTAATTTGCGTAATTTTCATGGTTAGCTTGAGGCTTCAATACAAGCTCAATATATTGAAGAAAACTACATCGCAATTTAGTGCCGGTAATTTTTCAGTACGTGCTCCTGAAAATACGCTTCGTTCTGTTGGTCAGCTTAATTTTCATTTCAATAGAATGGCTGAAGAGATTGAAGAGTTAGTATCGACAAATCGTAGATTGACTTTGTCTGTATCTCATGAGCTTAGAGCCCCTCTAACAAGAATGCAGTTTGAATTAGAGCATGCTCTAGATTTAGACAATGTCCAATCTTTAAAAGATAGTTATCATATAATTGGTGAAGAAGTTAAAGAGTTAGAACAATTGGTTAATGAATCTTTGCTATACGCAAGATATGAAAATAATTTAACGATTTTCAGACTAAACTCGGTCAACTTCGATCACTGGATTCGTATTTGGTTTGACACTTTTAAAAGTTTAGACCCTAAAATTAAAATTATACAACAATTTCAAGTGAATAATGTTTATACGCTCCTTAATACGGCTGGGTTAACTCGTGCGTTTGACAATATATTAAATAATGCGGTGCGTCATGCTTCAAAGGTAGTAGAAGTTAATGTTACTTCAGACAATAAATTTATTTGTACGACTATAATTGATGATGGCGCAGGTATTCCAGAAAATGAAATTGAACATATATTCAAGCCATTCTATCGTTTTGAAAAAGGGCGAAAATCTTCAGAGGGCTTCGGCTTGGGACTTAGCATAGCAAAAGAAATAATTAGTAAACACGGTGGTTCGATTGTTGCAGAAAACTTAAATATTACTGGTGCTTCTTTTACTATCAAAATCCCTATTAATGAAATTGAATAATTTTTACTAATTCATATAAGCATTAAAGTCCTGTTACAT
>NZ_VTXD01000041.1 GCF_013114625.1 Vibrio sp. 99-70-13A1 | reverse complement strand
CTACAGTGGTGCGTTTACATTGAACTCTCAAACCAGTCTTATCTGAGTTAATCCCTTTTTCTTTTCATCTCAAGCTTCTCTTATCTCTTATCTCTTATCTCTTATCTCTTATCTCTTATCTCTTATCTCTTATCTCTTATCTCTTATCTCTTATCTCTTATCCAAGAGCTTGAACCACTTATCTGGCATTACTAGCACTTAGTAAACACCTGTGAACTTTATGCACAAAACTTACTTTATGTTCTTTATTCTCAATATCACCATATTAAAGACAGGCTCGTAACATCACGTTAACTTTAGCTCATCCGCTGAATGGTGCTGAACTTTTCCAAACTTACTGGAAAGTCCCTATTCAATACTGAGCCTACTCAGCTGGAACTATACAAATATAAGCCTCGGTCAATGAACCGTGACACCTACATAAGGAACGTGAATCATGTTTAAGGCACTAAAACCTACCCTCGCCGCTTCAATCATCGCAGCTACATTCTCACTTAGCTCTTTTGCTGCAGATGTTGAAAAAATCCACTTTTTAATCCCTGGCGGCGCTGGCGGTGGTTGGGATATGACAGCACGAGGCACTGGTGATGTACTGATTAAATCTGACATCGTCGAAAACGTCTCTTTCCAAAACTTGTCTGGTGGCGGCGGTGGTAAAGCAATTGCCCACCTGATTGAAACCGCAAAACGTCAAGAGGACACGCTAATGGTGAACTCTACGCCTATCGTCGTGCGCTCTCTTACCGGAATATTTCCCCAATCTTTCCGAGATTTAACTCCCGTAGCCGCTACTATTGCTGACTATGGCGCTATCGTGGCGTCTGCAGATTCGAAATACAACACATGGGAAGATGTGGTTACAGAATTCGAATCTAACCCTCGTAAAGTGAAAATTGCTGGAGGCTCAGCTCGTGGCAGTATGGATCACTTAGTGGTTGCAGCAGCGTTCAAAGGCGAAGGGTTTGATGCTAAAAAAGTTCGCTACATTGCATACGATGCCGGTGGCAAAGCAATGGCAGCTCTACTTTCAGGTGAAACTCAGCTTCTTTCAACTGGTTTAGGTGAAGTTCTAGAAATGTCTAAATCTGGTCAAGTAAAAGTACTGGCAGTAACGGCACCTAAACGACTTGATGCTGCACCAAACATTCCAACTCTAACTGAATATGGTAATGAAACCGTTTTCGCTAACTGGCGTGGTTTCTTTGCTGCTCCTAACACTAGCCAAGCAAAAATTGATGAGTGGAACCAAGCTCTGAATAAGATGTACCAAACCGATGAGTGGCAAGTTGTTCGTGACCGTAATGGTTGGATCGATAACTACAAGGCTGACAAAGATTTCTACGCATTCCTTGAAGACCAAGAACAACAAATGGGTGATTTGATGCGTGAATTAGGCTTCTTAAAGTAAAACACAATTCACAGGGCTGTTAATCGCAGCCCTACTCTGATTAAACAGTTTCGCCGTACATGAGTGCAAACCCAAACTCCTTTGTTATTAGTGAGTCGTCTTTCCTCAACCGTTACCCGTTGGTCACACCTGATAGTTATCGATATCAATAGTTATTGGCAACAATAGCCTTCGACATCAACCGCTATCGGCGTTTGGCGAAAGGTAATAGGGAGCAAGCTTCTTACCTTCTGTTAATGATCCCGATTTTTCTCATTAACTCGCTTATGTACGGTTTTTTATTTCTTTTTTACCTTTCAAACGGAGTTGGATATGTCGGATTCGCCAACCAATTTTTTAAGTAAGGATTACTTGTTATGTCGAGATCGTGTCGGCGCAATGATATTCCTGCTGGTGTGCCTATGCTATGGCTACCAAACTACTCTCATTCCTCTTTTCCCTGGCGACGAATATGAACCGTTTACGGCTCGAACTTTGCCGACTTTACTGACCTTTGCCGGAATAGCGTTATCGCTTTTACTACTCGTTACAGGTCAAGAAAACAAAGACAGCGGCGCTGTCACCGAATTTAACTGGAAACTGCTCATTGGTTTCTTATCTCTTATGGCTCTTTACGGGCTGGGGCTAACTTACATCGGGTTTGTACTCTCTACAGGGTTCTTCTTAATGTCTGGCTTCTACCTGTTAGGTGAGCGTAGCAAACCCATTTTATTTGGTGCTTCATTCCCATTTGTGATCGGTTTTTATCTTCTTTTAACTCAAGGCTTAGATATTTATTTAGAGCCTGGCTTAATTTTCACTCTTTGGTAGGGAAACATTATGTTAGACGGAATTTTACAAGGGCTTTCTACCGCCATAATGCCAATGAACATCATGATGGTGATCGTCGGATGTTTTGTGGGAACCTTCATCGGAATGCTGCCAGGTCTTGGGCCTATTTCAGCCATTGCGTTGATGATCCCAATTACTTACGGTCTGGATCCATCTTCGGGCTTAATCCTAATGGCAGGTGTGTATTACGGTGCAGTATTTGGCGGATCAACATCTTCGATATTGATTAATGCGCCTGGCTGTTCATCAACTGTGGTAACCGCTTTTGACGGCTATCCAATGGCTCAAAAAGGACAAGCAGGTAAAGCATTAGCCCTCGCCGCTTATTCTTCTTTCACTGGAGGTACGCTTTCAGCCATTATGCTGCTTATTGCGGCTCCGGCTTTGGCTAGTGTATCCCTGAGTTTTCAATCATCAGACTACTTTGCGCTTATGTTACTTGGTCTATCTGCTGTTGCAGCATTTGCAGGACCAGGGCAAGTTGTAAAAGCGTGGATGATGACTATTTTAGGGTTGATGCTTTCAACCGTTGGTATAGACAAAGGTGTAGGCGTAGAACGCTTTACCTTTGGTCTGACTGATTTAATGGATGGCTTTAGCTTCTTGTTATTAGCAATGGCAACATTTGCACTTGGTGAGACATTAATGGGGATTTTGAAACCGGAAAAAGACACCAGCGGCGAAGAAAGCCAAAAAATGGCTGATATAGGAAGTATGAAAGTCACGAAGGAAGAAATTAAAGAAGTGGCACCCGTTTCTATTCGCTCTTCGATTCTTGGCTTCTTTACTGGTGTATTACCGGGCGCGGGGGCAACTATCGCGGCTTTCCTGAGCTATGGCATGGAACGAAGCTTGGCACCAAAAGATAAACAAAAAGAGTTTGGTAAAGGCAGTATTCGTGGCTTAGTCGCACCAGAATCGGCAAATAATGCCGCATCAAGTGGTTCATTTGTACCTTTACTTACTTTGGGTATTCCAGGGTCTGGCACTACAGCTATCATGTTAGGTGCACTTATCGCTTATGGGATTCAGCCTGGTCCTCGCCTTTTCGTTGAGCATCCAGACGTATTTTGGTCTGTTATCATTTCCATGTACTTCGGTAACATTGTGCTAGTGATTCTGAATTTACCTCTGATTCCGTATATCTCTAAGCTTCTGGCAGTCCCAAGAACCGTGCTGCTTCCAATGATCTTATTCTTCTCGATTACTGGCGTGTACTTAGTTTCTTTCAACACGATGGACGTATTCATCATGCTTATCGTGGCAATGGCAGCTATAGCATTACGGCTTGCTAACTTCCCTCTCGCACCACTGTTATTAGGCTTCATATTAGGTGGTTTGATGGAAGAAAACTTAAGGCGAGCACTGATGATTGCAGATGGCGAACTTAGCTTCCTATGGGAGCGTCCAATTACGATGACC
The DNA here is from genome assembly GCF_013114625.1 of Vibrio sp. 99-70-13A1. Classification (GTDB taxonomy): domain Bacteria; phylum Pseudomonadota; class Gammaproteobacteria; order Enterobacterales; family Vibrionaceae; genus Vibrio. The sequence goes on along the minus strand of NZ_VTXD01000041.1, from coordinate 36,028 downwards.
TTCACCGTGTTGGCTGTATTAGTCCTAAGTAGCCCAGTGTTAATGACATTGTTCAGACGATTTAAAGCCAAGCCCGTTGAAGCTTAGTTATTGAGCCCGCACAACTCAAATAGCTTATTAGCTAAATGAGCTAACAAGCTAAATAATCGAAAGCCCTAGCGAACTCAATCGCTAGGGCTTTTTAATACTGAATTAAGCGTGCAAATGTTTTTTGAAAAACTCCAATGTTCGACTCCAAGCTAACTCAGCTTCTTCCTCTGCATAACGCCCTGTAGAGTCATTATGGAAACCATGATTTACATCATCGTAGATGTACGCCACAAAATCAGCATTATTGGATTTTAAGCGCTTCTCATAATCCGGCCATGTGCCATTTACTCGCTTATCTAGTGACGCAAACTGAAGCATTAATGGTCCTTTAACTTGATCTTGTATTTCTGAGGCTGCAGGGGTCCCGTAGAAAGGCACGCCAGCATCCAACTTATCAGGGATTGTCGCAGCAAGCATATTCACCACATATCCACCATAACAAAAACCCACCGCACCTAAGCTTCCATTACTTAATTCGTGTTCTTTTAAAAACGAGGCAGCGGCAATAAAGTCTTCTTCAAGTTTGGATTTATCCATACCTTTTTGCATACTGCGACCTTCATCATCATTACCAGGGTAGCCGCCTAGTGGGTATAAAGCATCAGGCGCGAAAGCAATGAATCCTTTAGCTGCTAATCTTCTTGCTACATCTTTTATGTATGGATTTAGCCCTCTGTTCTCATGAATAACTAACACTACGGGTGCAGTATCGGTTAGCCCCTTTGGCAGCACTAAATATCCTTGGCACTCTCCATGCCCCTTAGGTGATGAGAACTTTGCGTAACTGGCAGTAATCGATGGATCATTGAATGAAACTTGCTCTGCCAATGCATAATTTGGAATTAAGGCACTAGTAAGCGTTGTCATGGTAAAACCAAGGACTGCTAGCCCACCTAAACGTCTCATAAATTCTCTTCGGTCAATCACCCCATGAGCATATTCGTCATACCAGTCAAATGCTTCTTGCGGAATTGGTCTAGTTTTATTCGGTGTATTAGCGTTAAAAGTGGATTCTGTCATTGTCATTCCCTTGTCACGATGAATCGAAATTGTTGGTCTTTATGTATAAAGCATGCTGAAAAAATATACTCACACTACCTTTTTATACGGAACTACCCTCACTAAAGTTCATATCTTTAGTAAACAGAATAGCCTCTTAATGATAATGTGGTCAGAATTCCGATAATAATTTATCCAAAGAGAAAGGAAGCTCAATGCAATTAGATTGGTCAACACTTGTTGATTGGTTAACGCTATTCGATTCGTTAACAATGTTCGATTGGATCATCTTATTTACTGCTGGCGTCTTTGGTGGAGTGCTTAACTCTATTGCTGGAGGCGGAAGTTTTATCACCTTTCCCGCTTTATTGTTTGCAGGCGTTTCGCCTATCGCGGCAAACGCTACCAATACCTTTTCATCTTGTGCTGGTTATTTGAGTGGTGCTTACGCACTTAAAAACGAAATAATGTCAGACAAATCTCGGTTAACACAAACAGTTGTATTAAGCGTTATAGGTGGTGCGATTGGGGCTTTCTCACTATTACACACACCCGAGACTGTTTTCACACAATCCATTCCCTGGTTACTTCTATTTGCAACCATCCTTTTTACATTCGGGGGAAAGCTCAATCAAGTATTGAAGAATGCGACCAGTAAACATAAAAGCGCTACCCATGCCGGAGTGTTCTTTACAGGGTTACTACTATTGGCGGTTTGTATTTATGGCGGGTATTTTAATGCAGGCTTAGGGATTGTGACCCTGAGTTATTTAGCGCTTGCTGGATACACTAACTTAACCGTTATGAATGGCATTAAATTATTAGTGTCCGCTAGTGCTTCACTGGCTGCCATTATCTTTTTTGTGATCAATGGTTCTATTGATTGGAGCTCTGGCATTGCCGTTTTATTAGGCACATTAGTCGGAGGGTACTACTCTGCGAAAATTTCGCGAGACATCCCAGAGCGGTATGTGAGAAAGACCGTCATCATCGTAAGTGTAATGATCACTTTCTACTTTTTTTATACGACCTATATCATCAGCAACTAGATTGACGGTGGTGAAGTAGAGGCTACTCGCTTATTGGCTTATTGGCTTATTAAGCATGTGAAATAATTCCCAATCGCAACTGTTTAACTGTTTAACTGCTTAACTGCTTAACTGCTTAATAACTAATCATAAATGTGACTTTGGTTGTACTGACATCAAAGAAACCACTAATTTTGTATCTATATTTTACATTTATCTAACCAAATCAATGAGAGTGGCATACTATTACGCCTGCTTTTATAAACTGGTGTGAAAAAATACACACCGTTCTAAATCAAATCATTACACATTATGGTTATTTTGAATCTGCTCACTTTTAAGGATGTAAAGTGTCATGAAAAACCTATCGTTTAAAAATAAGATTATCACTCTTATCGTTTCAATCATTACTCTCACAATTCTTGTCTCTTACTTCAGCGTAAATCACTTTATCAGTGGCTATATTTACCAGTCTGACACCAAAAATATCTCCCACAACATCAACTTGATGCAGCAGAAGCTGACAGGTGAACTTCAAAGTAAAGTTGCCCTTGCTGAAAACCTTAACTTCAGCATGATGGATATTTCAGAAACAAAAGAACGATCCGGATTTAATCAAGTCGTTAAAATTGTAAATGGATACGCTTTTGATGATTCAGGCAATATGGAAGAAAGCGACGCTCAAGTCTTTATTGATTTAGCCGAAAATCACAGTGATAAAACCGTCGTTAGCCCTGTGTCTCTCAAGGGTGACTCTGCGACCCTCACAATATCTATCAAGCGTATCGATGATTCTGTCGATTTCTTCGAGATTGATTTGCAAGAATTTGCAGATGTTATTCGCCAATATTCAATAGAAGGAAGCTATGCCGAGTTAATATCAGACAACAACATCACTATCTATTCTAATAAGGTTAGTGACCAAGTCATTCCTGTGTACCACACCGTTGAATTCAGTGGGCAAACATGGCAATTAAATGGTTATATCGATACCACCCTTATCGAGCAGAATACTGATAGCTTAAACCAAATGATTACTTTGGCTCTGATTGTTTGCGGGCTTATTTTTATCGCAATCAGCATTGTACTGTTAAGCATTGCGTTCAAACCACTCTTGAACTTAAAAGCCGTTGTAGCTGATTTATCACAAGGTAATGGTGACCTGACTCAACGTCTAGAAGTCGTTTCTAAAGATGAAATTGGTCAAATATCAACATCCATCAACCTATTCATTGAAAAACTACAATCAATGTTTATGGAAGTACTCGACTCCTCAGCACAAATTGATGCCGCCATAAGTCAACTTTCACAGCAATCAAAATCAAATGTTTCCACTCTGAATAGCCATACTGTCGAAACTGAACAAGCCATCGCTGCTATTGAAGAAATGAGTGCAACCGCTAGCTCAATTGCTGAAAGCTCAAACGACGCCGCTAAGCTTACTGAACTCACAAGCTCTAACGCCAGTGATTCAAAAGATACGGTCACGAACGCAGTATCCAGTGTTTCGTCTCTAATGGATCAAGTGGCGTCTATGTCTCTCACTATCAGCACCATGAATGACGACACAAAACAGATCAGCAGCGTATTACAAGTTATTGGCGACATTGCCGAGCAAACTAACCTACTTGCATTAAATGCCGCAATTGAAGCTGCCCGAGCAGGTGAGCAAGGAAGAGGCTTTGCAGTAGTAGCCGATGAAGTAAGAGCATTAGCCGCTAGAACTCAGCAAAGCACATCACAGATTAATGAGATGTTAGCGAAACTGCACAAAACAACGGATAACGTAGTGTCTGAAATGGCTACGACCCAAACAAGTTGCGAACAGACGGCAGAAAAAACAAACCAAGTGATGTCTTCTCTAAATGTGGTGACAGGTTCTGTTGTGGAAATTAACGATTTGAACACGCTAATGGCAACAGCAGCAGAGCAGCAAAGCCAAGTGACTAGCGAAGTAACGCGTAACATGGCAGCGATACAGGAGATGATTCAAAAACTTAATGCCAATGCGAGCGAAACAACTTCAGTTAGCGACGAACTAAGAGCAACATCAAGCAACCTATCCGATGTTGTAGGTCGCTTCAAAGTTCAATAAAGACAAGAACACACTTAATCATAATAAATTTATATGGTTAAACATCTTATTCATCAGTTATTTACATAAAAAATTGCAGTTTAAGTAAATCGCCTTCCAACGCCATCAATCATTGATGGCGTTTTTATTTTTAAGCATTTAGATACATATAGACTTAGCTAACAAATCTACTGAAAACACAATGCAATAACCATAAATTAAGTGATGTTATAGAGACTTATAATACTTTTTGGTTACATTTAAATAACACCATTGATATCTTTGTGATTCTTACTTTTGAGAAACAAAAATTTCAGTTGAAATAGACATATAACAATAAATAAAGGTTGGCTTGCGACATGTTTGACTACCCTACGCTCAGTAAAATCGCGGCTCAAGACAAAGAGATTCCCATCATACTTTGTGAATTATTTGATCTCGCCCGTTCGTATTACCCAAAACTATCACGTTTTTCAGTGGTACTTTCTGGAGATAATAAAGCCTCTAACTACTTTGTTTCAGACCACCTCTGCCCCAATGAAAAACAAGATTGCAGTGAACAAGAGATCACTAATCGCTCTGCACTTTTTAAAATGTACAGCAAACCTAACGTCCGAGTTATTGATGACTTAACATCAGTACCACCCACTAAACGACTTGCACAGTTAATTGAATTTGGACATAAAAGTAGTTACACCACACCTATAAACCACCGTGGCATCCACATTGGTTTTATTTTCATTAACGCGTCTAGCTGTGGCTTTTTCAATGAATATAACGCCCAACGTGATATCGCTTTTTTTACCCAATTGGTCACTAATTTACTGGTTCTACAGTATGAAAACCAAAAGCACTTTCAATCTTCTTTAGCTGTAGCTCTCAACATGGGTCATTCCCGTGATCCCGAAACGAAAGAACACTTGACCAGAATGGGAAGGTACAGTGAGTTGCTTGCCCGTATTTTATCTGGGACTAAAGGTGATATTACTCATCAGTTTATACACCGTATCCGCTTATACGCACCTTTCCATGACATTGGAAAGTACCGAGTCCCTGACCATGTTCTTTTTAGTTCAAAAGTTTTTTCCGATGAAGACCGTAAAATAATGAACAACCATACCCTCCATGGCGAAGAGATCATTAATGATGTGGTGAACCTGTCAGACAACCATTCAATCACAACGGAAGAAGTACAGTTCATTAAAAACATCATTCGTCATCACCATGAACGATTTGATGGTCAAGGTTTACCAGATGCTTTAAATAAAAATAGGATTCCTTTGGAAGCTCGTATCGTGACTTTAGCTGATGTATTTGATGCTCTTCTGAGCAAAAGAGCATACAAGCACGCATGGTCGGTTTCACAAGTGATGGAATATATCGAGACACAAAATGGTCTACTTTTTGACCCAGATTGTGTAGCTGCGCTTAGAGACAACTTTGAATCGTTTATGGATATTAGAAAAGAATTATCCGACTCAGGTGAAGCTTTCTGTTCACCAATGGCTTAAGCATTTGGTCAAGGCAAGATCGTAAAGCTGAATAATGAAACAGGGACAGGGAACAGAGAATACGCACTCTAGCTTTTTGAAACGGGTCACTAAATCATCTTTTTTGAGATCAATTTAGCTTAATTTTCAATCAAAAATGCAATACTAGTTGTGTTGAAAAAAGTATAAATCAGGGGGCATTATGAATAAAAAACTCGGTCATATCATGTCATCAAGTCGACTCATTTCATTTGTCGCCTTTCTTGCTGCAACCTTTGCGTGGATACTAAAAATGCCAGCGTTATTTTTTGTATCAGCGATGTTTCTTGTAGTCAGTGCCATCATTTATGGCGTCGATCTCTGGAAAAAGCGCCTGAAAGACAGCCAAGCTTAATGTGTCTATACGTAACACTCTGAAGATGTTTAGCGCTCTTGTTTACTGCACTTGAGAGCGCTTAAATTCGTCAATCAACAAGTAGAATCGCTTCACGACCCTTCCAGAAACAACAAAGGAGCGAATACGCTCCTTTGTATAAATAACTCGGTATTTTCCCACTATCGGCGGAAATTACGACCATTGCCTTTACGCTCTTTAAATGCAGAAGCCGCTTTTGCTTGTGAAGCAAGGATTGACTCGACCGTTAACTCCATTGGCTCACGAGGCTCTAGACCATGTCGGAATGTACGTGAACGTGGTGGCATCTGATATTCAATATCCGAAGCTTTTGGCATACGCTTGAAGCGATAAAGATAGAAGTTTTCTACTTTCTCTCTCGCCCATTCTGTTTTCTTCAAATATTTAACCGCACTTGCCACAGTTGGTTTTGTATTAAAGCAATTCATGCGCATTGCAGCGTCTAGAATTTCCCAACCATAGTGATCAACAAGCTCTGTGATCAAGGTTTCAAGCTTTAAGCCATGCAAAGGGTTATTTTGTTGCAGTTCAATTCTTTCTTCTTCAGTCATATCTTTACCTTTTCACAACCTAAACCGAGTTAGGCTCTGAATTTCTCTTGGTACGCCATCATCAATAATGCTTACCAATAATTTTCTATAGGGATGTCCATTTCCCCTATCACTCCCTTTATGATGGCATAAAGCACGTCAGTATCCTAACTCTGCGCTCTTTATATTTCGGTTAATACGGTTAAACGGCTCTATTTCCATCAACCGTGAACAAAATTCATTTGTGTCGAGTGTTTATACATAAAAAGAGGGCTGCAATGCCCTCTCTAATAATTTCGCTTTCTAAATCGCTAAGTAATACTTACGCTTATTTTTTCTGCCTTGACGTTAACACGTACAAACAAGGAACAATAAACAAAACGACAGGGACAGAGAACAACAAACCATAACCCAACGTCAATGCCATTGGTCCCATATTTACATCTGCTCCACCAATACCATAAGCAAGCGGTAACAAGCCAACGACTGTTGTTATCGATGTTAACAGAATCGGTCTTAGTCGAGTTTTAGCAGCCTCTATCACCGCTTGAGAAACCTCAAGCCCCTTCTCTCTCATTTCATTAATCCGAACAATCAACACCAATGAGTTGTTGACCACTACCCCACACATTCCTAACGCACCGACTAATGCAAATAAAGAAATGGGTTGCATGTGTAAGAATAGCGCTGACAGAGATGCCACTAGAGCGAATGGGATAACTGAAATAACCAGCAGTGGTTGAAGAAGTGAACCAAACATAATGGCCAGTACAAAGTAAATACCCAAAATTGCCGCAGGGAATGCAACCACAATGCCCCCTAGTGTTTCTTCCGCAGCTTCTACTTCACCACCAATATCAAGTGTGACATCTGCACTGATCTTATCTTTAACGGCAGTCCATAGCTCATCGGTAATGTCATCAGGGTCCAGTTGCTCACCTCCGATTTGTGCTGTCACAATCACTTGTCTGTCACCATTAAAGTGCAAAATGATACGTTCAGCTTGAGTGTATCGTACATGTGCCAAGCGGCTCAATGGAACTTGAGTACCATCAGCAGTGTAGATCTTAGTATTACGAAGTTTTTCAAGGTTACGATATTGCTCGGTCAGTATGACTCGCAGACCCACTTCCTCGTCACCAATCCACGTCGTTGATACTTTTTCACCGTCAAAGGCAATACGCAAGGTCGTAGCTAAATCATCAACGGTTAAGTTGTAGCGCGCTAACCATTCATACTGAGGGACAATTTCAAGCTGCTGATCTTTAAGCTCTTCATTATTAGTAACATGGCTCAGACCTTCATAATTAGCTAGCCACTCAGAGACCGCATTAACTGCTTGATCTCGAGACTCTTTATTCTGACCAATAACACGAACTTCTACGGGTTCACCAAGAGGTTCACCACCCGCATCGACAGAGAGTTTAATGAAAGGTACAGAGGTGTTATCAGCTAACTGCTCTCGCAAACTATCTACGATCACATCCGCCGTTCTGTTTCTATCTTCTGCATTCGTTAGGTTAATTAACCCTTTGCTCACTGGTGTTGAGTAGGTCATTTCGTAGCTAAGTAACTCCGATTCAGGTAGCGCACTGATCACTTCCTCTATTTGCTTATGTGCAGCACGTACTTTATCCATTGGTGTGCCCGGTTTTACCTCGGTATACACTTCAATATACTTGGCGGCTTGGGCTGGGAAAAAGTCCAGCCTCATCGTCGTGATGATCGCACCACCAGCACCTAACGCCGCCAATGCCAATAACACCACTTTAAACTTGTGGTTCAAAGCACTTGCAAGAATCAACTCATAGCGCGCTGATAATTTATTAATTACTTCCGTTGATTTGGTTTTTGGCGTCGGCTTTTTCATTGCGTCGGCTAAGTGAGCTGGCAACGTCACCGTACATTCAAACCAAGAGAAGGTTAAAGCCATAATGACCGTCAGCGGGATCACGGCGATTTCCATACCTAGCTCACCAGGTATGAAGAAAATTGGGATAAACACAAGCACTGTCGTCGTTAAACTTGCTAGTACCGGTTTGTATACCTTTAGCGTGCCTTCTATCGCAGCTTCAAGTGGGGAAGCTCCTTTTTCACGCTCACTGTAAATACTTTCAGCAACAATCACTGAATCATCCACAATAATGCCGATAACAAGCAGTAGCGCAGACAATGTAATGGCATCTAGCGTCATTCCCATTCCTGGAATAAGAGCCAGCACGCCAAAAATACAGAAAGGAATAGAAACAGCAACCCAGAAAGCCACTTGACGCATCAATGCAAGACCAAGCACAACAAGCACTAAGAGAAGACCAATTCCACCGTTGCTTGCAACAATCGAGAACTTCTCTTGCATGTCTTTTGCTAGGTTAATTGAGGTGTGAAATTCGAACTTCCCACCCAACTTTTCACGTTCTGCATCTAACGTTGCCAGCACCGCATTGATTGCGGTACGAACATCGGCATTCGCTGTTTTGGTTATGTTGAACAAGATAGCTTGTTCGTTATTGATCATGCCGTATTCCGTCGCTTTCTCGAAACCATCGGTCACAGTTGCAACATCACTCACACGAACTAAACCACCATCAGGCAATACTCGAATAATGGTTTTTTCTAACTCTTTTGCACTCGTCACTTGCGTCAGAGTGACCAAGCGGTGCTCTGACTTCCACGACTCAACCACACCTCCAGAAAGTGACAAGTTGCGGCTGTTAATGGATGTCATGATGTCATCAAACGTTAGGTTATAACGACCAATTTTATTGGGATCTACTTCAATCCAGAACTCACGCTCGCGAAAGCCAGACATCGTTGCGGTACCAATACCAGGAATCGATTTAACACGCTTTTCTAGCTGACGCGCATATTGTTGTAAGTCAGCATAAGTGCCCGTTGTTGTGACACCAAAGCGCAACACCTCGAATGACGATGTACTCTCTTGAAGCACTAACGGGGGATCTGAAATGTCTTTCGGTAAGCCGCTTACACGATCGACCGCTTGCTGAATTTTACGTACGACGTCAGCAATGTCGGCTGTTTCATCGACTTCAAGCAAGATTAAAGAAGTACCTTCTTTTGATTCCGAAGTCATTTCACGGATGTTTTGTACACCGCGTAGCTCTTTTTCGATCTTGTTAGTGATATTCAGTTCAATATCTTGTGGCGATGCGCCCGGGTAATGAGTCACCACTTCCACTTCTGGAAAGGCAACTTCCGGATCTTCCTGCATTTTAATGATACTTAGTGACGCAAGACCAACCGCAAATACCATCATGGTGATCACACGGGCTAGAAAACCCCGCGCAGCAAAGTAGCTAATAATATGTCGCATAAACTACTCCTTAGTTTGTCGTACTTGCATGAAGAGACATTCCCGGTTTGATGAGGCTATTACCGTTAGGAATTTCAATGTCGATTGGGTAAGCCAATAATGTAGGGTCTAGGTTTATTCCAATACGCTTAATCTTAGATTTCACCTTAATATTAGGATTAACATCGCTCCACACGGTAAGCTCTTGCCCAACAGACAACTCTGTAAGATCATGCTCACTGGCAAGCAAACGAACGATAATATTTTCTACATCAGCCACGCTGTAAAGCAGGTTGCCTTTCTCTACCCAAGAACCTTGCTCTACGCTACGTTTTACTATGTAACCATCAATATCAGAGTTGATTTGAGTATGTTCAAGGTTGTCTACCGCTTGCTCTAAATCGATTTGTGCCAACTTCACATTAGCTTTTGCTGCTTGTAGATCGGCTAATGAGATATCTAATTCGTGCTGCGACAAACTTTTCTTTGCTCTTAGTTCTTTATAACGGTTATAGATACTACTTTTAATTTTGAGATCGGCTTTGACCAATTCTAGGTTCGCTTTTTGGCGACTCACCTCTAGAACAAAATCATTGTCTTCAAGAACGATAAGAGACTGGCCTTTCTGTATAGGCTCACCAAGTTGATATGGCTTGTTTTCAACCACACCACTCACCTGAGCGACCACATTTTGAAATTTTTGTGCGGTTGCATGACCAATTAAGTCAACTGCCAATGCATAACTACTTGGGAAGGATAGGGTCACCATAGCCGAGAACACTGCTAATTTTTTCATATTTTAATCTCCGAAAGAGTCTATTTATTACAGAGATTAATGCAGTGAGCGTGAATTTTTTGTATACCATACGGGACTTTCATCAATGGTAAGCTATTGATATTTAGTAGGCGAGATAAAATACATTGCAGGAATGATAGGAATGATAGGAATGATAGGAATGATAGGAATGATAGGAATGATAGGAATGATAGGAATGAGCATAACGCCTATAAAGCACAACAAACAAAAAAGGATGCCACATGGCATCCTTTTTAATTAATACGTCTTAATGACTGGCTTTATAACTCACGCTTATACGTCGTAAGTTGTTGAAGCAGTGTCGCCGCCTGTACCAGTCCAGTTTGTGTGGAAGAATTCACCACGTGGACGGTCAGTACGCTCGTAAGTGTGAGCACCGAAGTAGTCACGCTGAGCTTGTAGTAGGTTCGCTGGAAGACGCGCTGTAGTGTAGCCGTCTAGGAACGTTAGTGCAGAAGTCATACATGGCATTGGGATGCCTGATTCCATAGACTTAGCTGCAACTTTACGCCATGCAACCATACAGTTGTCTAGGATGCCTTTGAAGTATGCATCTGAACCTAGGAAAGCGATCTCTGGGTTCGCTTCGTAAGCATCACGAATGTTGCCTAGGAATGCAGAACGGATGATACAACCGCCACGCCACATAAGAGCAACGTTACCGTAGTTTAGATCCCAACCGTTTTCGTTCGACGCTTCACGCATTAGCATGAAACCTTGAGCGTAAGAGATGATCTTAGAAGCAAGTAGAGCTTGACGGATTGCATCAACCCACTCTTGCTTGTCGCCTTCAACTGGAGCAACAGTTTTGCCGAACAGTTTTTCAGCTTCAACACGTTGGTCTTTAAGTGCAGACAGGCAACGAGAGAATACAGACTCAGTGATTAGCGTTAGTGGGATACCCATGTCTAGCGCGTTAATGCCTGTCCACTTACCCGTACCTTTTTGACCAGCAGTGTCTAGAATCTTCTCAACTAGCGCTTCACCGTCTTCATCTTTGTAGCCAAGGATATCAGCAGTGATTTCTACTAGGTAGCTGTCTAGCTCAGTTTTGTTCCAGTCAGCAAATACAGCCTGCATTTCGTCGTGGTTCATACCTAGACCGTCTTTCATGAACTGGTATGCTTCAGTGATAAGCTGCATGTCACCGTATTCGATGCCATTGTGAACCATCTTAACGAAGTGACCTGCACCATCGTTACCAACCCAATCACAACAAGGCTCACCCACGTCAGTTTTCGCAGAGATACCTTGGAAGATAGGCTTAACCGCTTCCCAAGCTTCAGGAGAACCGCCTGGCATGATAGAAGGACCGAAACGAGCGCCTTCCTCACCACCAGAAACACCAGTACCGATGAAGTGAATACCTTTCTCACGAAGAGCAGCAACACGGCGGTTAGTGTCTGGGAAGTTAGTGTTACCACCATCAATGATGATGTCGCCTTTGTCTAGAAGTGGAACAAGCTTGTCGATGAACGTATCTACAACGTCACCAGCACGTACCATTAGCATTACTTTACGAGGCGCTTCTAGCTTTTCAACTAGCTCTTCTAGAGAGTAAGCACCAACAATGTTAGTACCTTTAGCTGGGCCTTCTAGGAACTCGTCTACTTTTGCAGCAGTACGGTTGTGAGCCACAACTTTGAAGCCGTGGTCGTTCATGTTTAGGATAAGGTTCTGACCCATTACTGCTAGGCCAATTACACCGATATCACCTTTCATTATTTATATCTCCTTGCGGCTATTCGCAATTACGCGATAGCACTTGCTGCATTTGAATCTAGGAACCACTCTGTTTCACCAGTCTTAGACTGAATTTTTGCTGCCGGGTAAGGCAACTCAGAAGCAGGAGTTGTATGAATTTCTTTAACGATCTCAACTTTACCTGCGCCAAGCACTAGGTAGCTGATTCGTTTAGCGGCTTCTAAAACTTTCGCTGTTTTAGAAACACGGATCTGACCCGACTCAGGGTGAGAAGCTAGTACAGATAGGTTCTCATCTTGGTAATTAGTCACGCCCGGGAATAGTGAAGCAGTGTGACCATCTGCGCCAACACCTAGCAGGATCCAATCGAATATAGGCGTACCGTTTTCAGTTGGAATAACGTCTGCCATTTCTTTTGCGAAACGCTCAGCTTCTGCTTTAGGCTCGTCTTCACCACGAATACGGTGCACGTTCTCTGCAGGAAAGTTTACTTGAGAACATTCTCTTAGTTTTGAAAACAACAGCGCATTTGCTTCGCCGAAGTTGCTTTCTGCATCATCCGGCGCCACGCAACGTTCGTCACCCCACCAGAAGTGAAGGTTATTCCACTGAATACCTTCCGCGTATGGCGCTTCCGCTAAAAGCTTGAAAAGCATTTTTGGCGTACTGCCACCAGAAAGAGAAATATGAACAGGTTTACCCTGCTCGCTATACGCTTGCATTTCATTTGCTAAGTTTTCAACAACCAATTCAGGCGTTTCAAAGATCTTGTGATTGATCATAATTCGCAGTAATCCGTGTCTGTTAAGTTTTTGCATGGGAAACGCCATGCACGACCATCTCTTTGTAGAAGATCATCGGCTTCTTGAGGACCCCAAGTACCACAAGCATAGCCAAAGAGCGCTTGAGGATCTTGTTTGAAATCTAAAATCGGTTGAACGTATTTCCAACATGCTTCTACTGCATCGGTACGGGCAAACAGAGTTGCATCACCGTTTAATGCATCAAGAAGAAGACGCTCATAAGCCGTTAGCATCTGAGTTTCTGGTAAATCAGAGTAAGAGAAGTTCATTTTCACTTCTTTTGCTTTGAAACCAGCACCAGGTTCTTTCAAACCAAAACTCATTTGAATACCTTCATCCGGTTGAATGCGGATAATCAACTTGTTTTCAGGCGCATCTTGACCAAACACTGGGTGTGGTGTGTTCTTAAAGTGAATCACAATTTCAGTCACACGAGTCGGTAAACGTTTACCAGTACGCACGTAGAAAGGCACGCCATTCCAACGCCAGTTGTTGATATGCGCTTTCAGACCAATGTAAGTCTCTGTACGTGAATCATCGGCTACACCGTTCTCTTCACGGTAACCTGGCAGATGTTGGCCACGAACATCGGATGCCGTGTATTGACCTAGAACCAAGTCTTTACGTAGGTCATCTTCTTCAAGAGGTTTAAGACACTGAAGTACTTTAACCACTTCATCACGGATAGAGTCAGCGTTGATCTGCGCTGGTGGCTCCATACCAACCATTGCTAGAACTTGTAGCAAGTGGTTTTGGAACATATCTCGCACAGCGCCAGAACCGTCGTAGTAACCGCCACGTTCTTCAACACCAAGGAATTCCGCACCCGTGATTTCAACGTAATCAATAAAGTTACGGTTCCACAAAGGTTCGAACATCGCATTCGAGAAGCGCAATACAAGCAGATTCTGTACTGTCTCTTTTCCTAGGTAGTGGTCAATTCGGTAGATTTGGTGTTCTTGGAAATGATGATGGATTTCTTCATCTAACGCTTGAGCTGAAGCCAAGTCGTAACCAAACGGCTTTTCAATGATAAGACGTCGCCAACCATTTGATTCATCATTCAGACCATGCGCTGCAAGGTTTGCTGGGATCACACCGTATAGACTTGGTGGTGTTGCTAAGTAAAACAACGTGTTGTGATTTTCAAATTGGTAATCTTTCTCAATTTGATTCAAACGGGTTGCTAGACGTGCGTAATCTTCAACATCAGAAGTATTGATAGCCTGATAGTGCAGGTGATCAATAAAAGCATTCAGAATCTCAGGCTCTGTTTTCTCCATATCCTGAAGTGATTGCTTTAATTTTGCGCGGTAAGATTCGTCACTGTAATCGGTACGACTAACACCTAAAATCGCGAAAGATTTTGGCATCTGATTGTTCGCGTATAGGTGATATAAAGCAGGGATCAGCTTTCGGTAGGTCAAATCTCCCGATGCACCGAAAATTACGATGCTGCTGTTTTCAGGTATTACCATCATCTTTCCTATAAAAACAAGGTTTTTAGTATTCGCTAAAAGTATCAGCGACATACGAAAATAGATAATAGGTCTTAACTATTATATCAATAGTAAATGCCTATTAACCTAGAAATGTGTTTGGTAAATGGGGTGAAATCTATCACCTCTATTCGGGTCGGTATTGTCTACGACAATTTGATTTACATCAACCGCTGTGAAGGCAATCGATTAAATATTGACTCATTTCACCAGTATTTTATTTAATACTGGCAAAAAAGTGAGGAGGATTATGAAAGGAGATGAGCAGTTAAATCGTACTCTATCGGATTAACTTCATGTAGCAGCGTTCAGGGCGACCTACTGTCCCGTAGTTTAGATCAGCCTCTAATTCACCGGCCGTAATTAAATACTCAAGGTAACGCCGAGCAGTGGTTCGGCTTGCCCCTATTTTTTCTCCAGCTTCATCAGCCGTGAGCTTAAAATCACCATGATCGAAAAGTAGTCGGATCTTATCAAGGGTCACACCATCAATCCCCTTAGGTAGACGCCCATGTTGTGCGCTATCGGGCTGCGTTGAAGATTGAAGCATTTTGTCCACTAACCCTTGGTCAAGATTTGAAGCGTTATCAATATTTTCTCTCTGAGATAAGTACTTTTTCAAAGCAGCCTCAAGACGAGGAAACATTACCGGCTTGAGTAAATAATCCACCACCCCACCTCGCATGGCATGTTGAAGGGTTTCAACATCCCGCGCAGCCGTGATCAAAATAACATCGCAACCTTGATTTGAGCCTCGAACCTTAGTCAATATATCTAAGCCAGAACCATCAGGTAGATACACATCTAACAAGACTAAGTCTGGCTTAAGTATATCAAGCTGAATTTCAGCTTCAGCTTGTGTCGTCGCAATACCAATGACTTCAAACCCGTCCATTTGAGACAAATATCGGTGATGAAGCTCTGCAATCGCTACATCATCTTCAATGATCATCACTCTGGTTAACGTGTTCATTTTTGCTTTCCTTTTTCAAAAGAATGCTCACTCGACGTGTTCTCTCTTTGCGCAAAAATATCTTCTTTTGGTAAATAAACCGTCATTCTTGTTCCATGTTCCATATTACTTATCATTTCCAATTGCCCGTGATAACGATCTGCAAGTTGTTTTATCAAGTACAGCCCCACTCCGCGGTTTGATTTTGCCTTACTTGAAACGCCTTTATCCGTTAATGACTCTTCAGAAAATTCATGAGGTAAACCACACCCTTTATCATCCACTTCTAAAATTATTTCATTGCCAAAATCACTAACAGACACTTCTACAATCCGTCTTGAATACGCGATATGTTTTTCATTTTTTATTGCGGTCATCGTTGCATCAAAAGCGTTATCAATTAAGTTACCTAAAATAGTCACAACATCATCTGAGTTCAGCCAGGCTGGTAAAGCTTCTAATCGCGAGCCTTCTTCAACTTTTAGTTCTAAACCAATTTCTCTTGCACGTTCTGTTTTCCCTAATAACATCCCTGCAATTAAAGGGTCTTTGACCGTTTCACGTAAGAACTCGATCAGTACTTGATAGTGCGCGGTTTCTTGACCGATTAACTGCTGAACCGATTCTAAATCACCCATTTGCACCAGACCGCTGATTGTATTGAGTTTATTCCTGTGTTCATGAGTTTGAGATCGCAGTAAATCTGCATATTCGAGAGTTTGAGATAGTTGCTCTGTTAATTCGTTTATTTCATCACGTAATCGAAAACTCGACACCGCCCCAACCACGGTTCCATTCACAACAATTGGGCTTCGGTTGGCAATCAGCCGCTTATTATTCAGAAATAGTTCGATATCATGGTCAGACTCGCCGCTTACTAACAGATCCCCTAAATCACTCCCAGGTAATACATCAGCAAGTTGTTTATTCAATGCAGAATCACGATCTACGCTTAAAATCTGGCAAGCACTTTTATTAATTGAACGAAGCACACCATGAGCATCAATACTTAAAATGCCTTCTTTGAGGGTACTCATCGTGACATCAAGCTCTACATATAAGCGGCCAATTTCCTCAGGCTCAAAACCCAAGATTGCTTTTTGGAAACGGCGAGAAGCATAATTTGAAATGACAGCATTCACTCCGACCACCAGCAATGCCATTAATATAAGAAAAGCTAAATAGGGTTCTATTCTGTCTTGCAGTGAATCAAGCAAATAACCGACGGAAACTACGCCAATGATTTGTCCGTTTTCACCCTTAACTGCCGCTTTGCCACGAACCGAAATGCCGAGTGACCCCTGAGCGACCGAAACATAAGACTCACCAAGCACTAATGCCTTCTGGTTATCCCCGCCTCGCATTGGCTTTCCTAGCCGTTGATCAATAGGATGAACTAAGCGAATACCTTGTTCATTGCCGATGACGATAAATGCGGCACCAATTAAATGAGTTAAGTTTCTAAAGCGCTGCTGAACTTCATTTTCAGCAAGGAGAGTATGGCTAAGACCGATTTCTAGGCTTGAGTTTTTATTCTCTTCAATAAAATTGATGACGGTATTTGAATTAGATAGGAACTCTGCAACGCCTAAAGCTTTCAAGCCCATTTCTTGCTCTTGAGAGTCTTTAATGTAAGCGAAACCAGCACCAGATAAGATCAAAAGCTCAACTAGCCCAGTCAAAGTCATGATGATCAATAAACGCTTTCGAAAGCTAATATTTCGCCACTGCATAAAATTGCCCTATAAACCAGTCATGTAAAGTTAACACTGAGTTAACACTTGTGTCTTATCGTGGTTTTATATCTGTGACTACTACGCTGATAATTTATTTACTGTTTTATTAATAGAATATCCGTGTTACTCGCATATTTGTTAAATTTACTGAGCAAAATATGATTTTTTAGAACTTAAGCAACTAGATGCAAACTGATATGGTTATTTATTGAGCTAGATCACTTTGGTTTTAGGTCTTTTTTAGGTCGATTAGAATAAATACGATTATAATACGTACAGATAAAGAAATTCATTGCTGCATGACTTGTTAATCACTTTTTTTAAAACCTTATTCATAGGCTCTAAGGCGGATTAACAAAGTAGCAACAAGGTGTTTATGGACAACGTTAGTAAAAGGCTAGGTTAAGCTACTTACATAGCAACCACATAATAGAAGTACATGTTAAATGCACTCATAATAAAAATACTCAACGGGACATGGCACAGCTGAATTTCAAAGCGAATTAAATCATAACGTATATACATTGTTATAAGGATACCGACAATGAAACGCGATACTTTTGGAATTTGCCTTACTAAGGCCATGCTGTTCAACAACTTAAAAGCAACATTTACTCATGTTCGGGCTTATGAGAAAGATGCTACCTCGCCTCTTGACCTCAAAGTCTTGCTCAGCTTTCCACAAATGTCTGGTCAAGATTTATTACAAACCATGCAAGGATCACGACAACTTGAATGGCGCGCCGATCATCATTGCGCTAGCTTGAAGTGATTGCTAGTTACTCATAGCTGATAGCTGATAAATTTCGAGTTTAGGAAGAGCAACTTATTCCCTCCTCTAAAACATTATTTTCATCTAAAATGCCCAACAAAGAGTGCGTCAGTCGCGCTCTTTTTTTATACCTCTTTGTTTTTACCTTTTTCTTCGCTAACCTATTATATTCTCAGTAATGATTTTCATCTCAGTTTACTCAATTCAAGACAAAATCTATTACTCCTGTTAGTATTAGAGTTAATACTCTAAATAAGAAATTAGACTCAATGACTCATCAGACAAAAAAAACGTTCACGTCTAACTCTCTATTCGTTGGTTTAATAAGTAGCGCTCTGAGCTTTTCTTGTTTGGCCAACCCAATTTCGTTTGCCGATGCATGGGAAATGCTTCAAGAAAACAACAACTCCCTTGCTGCACAACAAGCAAATGTTGAGCGTTACCAACACCTTCAAAACGCAACTGGTAGCCTTAACCTCCCTTCTGTTACTTTAGGTGCGAATTACACTCACCTAGACAGTGATGTAACAATAAATGGTGAACAGTTTGCTGATAGCTTAAGTGGTGTACCAGCCTTACCTGGGATCGGAGGAATCATTAGCAGCTTGGGGGGAGTCACCTCAACCATTACTGAACAAGATATCTTTAGCTCTTCAATTCGTGCTATCTGGCCTATTTTTACGGGCGGGAGAATTACCGCGGCACAAGATGCCGCACAGGGAAAAAGTGAAGAAGCTAAGAGCCAGCTTTTGATGGAAACTCAGGCCCGATATGAAGACCTTAGTAAGTACTACTTTTCAGTATTACTTGCTCAAGATGTGCTTCTAACACGTAAAGCCGTCACATCAGGTTTAACTCAACATCGAGACTTCGCACTTAAACTAGAAGAACAAGGGCAAATCGCAAAAGTAGAGCGCTTACAAGCAGAAGCTTCATTAGACAAAGCGAAAGTCGAACAGAACAAAGCAAAAAACGACCTTAATATTGCGCAGATCGCATTGACTCAAATATTAGGGCAAAGCGAAACCATAAAGCCATCAGAGCAACTTTTCATTAATACCAACTTGCCTGACATGAATGCCTTTATTGAACAAACCCTTTCAACCTACCCTGGATTACAACTGTTAGAGGCAAAAGAGAAGCAAGCAGACAGCTTAATTAGAGCAGAAAAAGGGAAATACTACCCTGAAGTTTACCTATACGGTGACTACAGCCTACACGAGGATGATTCACTCGCCAGTGAAATGAAGCCTGATTGGTTGGTGGGAATTGGGGTAAGTGTCCCATTAATTGACACGTCTGGTCGTTCAGACAAAGTGGCAGCGGCTCACAGTGCGGTATCTCAAGTTCAATATCTGAAAGCGCAAGCAAAGCAAGATCTTAAAGTATTGGTCCAAAAAACCTATCTTGAAGCACAACAATCTATTGAAGAAGTATTAGGGCTCAATTCAAGCCTATCTCTCGCACAAGAAAACTTGTCGCTACGTAAGAAAGCATTCAACCAAGGTTTAGCGAATTCATTAGAAGTCGTAGATGCCGAATTGTATCTTGCCAGCATCAAAACCCAACAATCTGTTGCTCGTTTCCAATACCTTATTTCTTTAAATAAGTTACTCGCTTTGAGTAGTGAAATGAAAACCTACTCTACTTACTTGCATAATGCCGTATTGCCAATTTCAGAAAGCCGTACCGAGAGCAACGTTGAAAGCACATCACAGGATCACTCATGAAATCTATCAAGCCTTTAATTTTCTCATTTGTTGTTTTAAGCACCATAGCTTGGGTTGCATTCAGCTTTTACCAAGCATACCAACCACAGCCAATTAAACTGCAAGGGCAAATTGACGCTCAGCAATACAGCATTTCCTCAAAAGTACCTGGGCGAATAGATCAAGTTCTGGTTCGTAAGGGGGATAACGTAGAAAAAGGTCAGCTCATATTTACCCTTCACAGCCCTGAGATTGAAGCTAAGCTTGAACAAGCAAAAGCGGGTCAAAAAGCCGCAGGAGCATTAGCTTTAGAAGCAGAGAAAGGTGCCCGAACTCAACAAATTCAAGCGGCCAAAGATCAATGGCAAAAAGCTAAAGCGGCAGCAAAATTGATGGAGAAGACATACCAACGAGTAAACAACTTGTATAACGATGGTGTCGTTGCCGAACAAAAGCGTGATGAAGCAAAAACACAATGGCAAGCTGCTAAATACACAGAAAGCGCAGCATTCCAAATGTACCAATTAACGAAAGAAGGCGTTCGTGATGAAACCAAGCTTGCAGCCTCTCAAAAAGCATTAATGGCAGCAGGTGCAGTAGCGGAAGTAGAAGCTTATGCTGCGGATACCAGCATCGAAAGTTGGTTTAATGGTGAAGTTGCACAAGTGCTATTAAGCAGCGGAGAGCTTGCCCCTCAAGGGTTTCCGGTTGTAACAGTCATCGATACCAAAGACGCATGG
Organism: Vibrio sp. 99-70-13A1; assembly: GCF_013114625.1. GTDB lineage: Bacteria > Pseudomonadota > Gammaproteobacteria > Enterobacterales > Vibrionaceae > Vibrio. The sequence continues at coordinate 15,360 of NZ_VTXD01000041.1, read as the reverse complement.
GCGGTACTGAATGTTCGTGAAGATTTACTCAAACATTTTGAAAAAGGCAGCCAGTTTACGGCTTACTTACCTGCTCTTGATAAAACATTAGAGTTTACAGTCTCGCATATTTCAGTGATGGGTGACTTTGCCACTTGGCGATCAACCGATTCTGCACAAGGCTTTGATTTACGTACTTTTGAAATTGAAGCTCGACCTGTCGACAACACTCAACCTTTGCGCATGGGCATGAGCCTAGTTGTAGAGCTATAGGCTAACTATGCGAAAAGAGCTTTTAGAGCAATGGCGCATTGTCACTGAAGACAAATGGTTACTGTCGTGTTTAACCTGGATACCTATCGTTTTAGCGGTGGGGATTTGGCTTATATTCTCACAAGGCATTGCTCGTGATTTACCCATTGCCGTCATTGATTTAGAGCACAGCCAATTATCTCGCCAGCTTACTCAACGTTTTGATGCTTCCCCTACTCTTGAAATTACACAAGAATACTCGGATATAAGTGCAGCAAAACATGCGATGATCCAGCAAGATATCTATGGCTATATTGTTATTCCAAAGCATTTTGACCGTGATATTTTCCAGAATTTAAACCCTCAAGTTTCTGTATTTTATAACAGTCAATTTATCTTGGTGGGTAAGCTTCTTAACTCTGCCATTTTGCAAGTTCAAGGCACCTTGAATGCTGAAATCGAAGTAATGAAAGGGTTGTCCCACGGTGATGTAGACACTCAGACCGCTCTTGGACAAGCTGTTACTGTGCAAACTCAAATCACCCCACTTTTTAATAAAAATACGAGCTATGCGCAGTTTTTAATTTCAGCGATAGTGCCTGCGCTTTGGCAGATAACCATTGTTGTAAGCACCATACTGATCTTAGCAGCGAATATTCGAGAACGAGGTTTAAAAGAATGGTTAAGCTCGGCACCTTTAACTGCACTTGGTAAGACCCTACTTCCATATCTAGGTCTGTTCTTAATACTAGGAACCGCTTTTACCTGCTGGTTCTACTCCATTCTCCAATGGCCATTTAATGGTAATTTATTAGTATTAGCTTTAGCGCAACTGCTCACGGCTGTTGCTTGTATGATTGTTGGTTCTACTTTCTTCTTTTTGACATTAGACCCAGCTCGCGCAATGAGTTTTGCAGGTGCTTTCACAGCCCCTAGTTTTGCCTTTATGGGCATCACTTTCCCAGTCAGCGAAATGAATACAATGGCTCAAGCATGGCGAAGCTTACTGCCAATCAGTCATTATATTGAAATTCAAACCGCACAATCTAGTTACGGTGTAACCAACTGGCAATCTATAGTCGAGATGCTGCCATATGTAGGTTATGCCTTACCTGCCATTATTACTGCCGTGCTTGTTAAAAAACATCTATCTACAGTATTGCCTTTAACGGGGAAATCATGAAAACGGATATCAGCTTTCCTCAACTTCTTAAAAATGAATTATTGGCGATTTTACGTAATCCGGTCGTCGCATTAACCGTATTTGGCGGAGTGATCTTTTATTCATTTCTATACCCTCTTCCTTACGCTAATCAAGTATCCCAAGAGCTACCGATATCAATCGTCAATTTAGATCGTAGCCAAACCAGCTATCAATTAGAACGAATGGTTGATGCCACTTCTCAAGTTCGAGTCGTACAGAGGGATCACAGCATTGCAGAGGCTAAAACTGCTCTGCTAAAGCAAGAAATTGGTGGTTTATTGGTTATTCCTCAGCACTTCTATAAAGATTTACTTCTGGGAAAAAGCCCGACTCTGGCTTATGCCGGTGATGCTTCTTACTTCCTTGTTTATGGAACGGTTGTAGAAGGTTTAGCCAAAGCAGGAGGGACGCTGGCTGCACAAGTAAAAGTGAGCCACCTTCTTGTTGAAGGCGTTCCAATCGCGCAAGCTGAAAACCAATACAGTGCATTTAGCTTAAATATGAAGCCGACTTTTAACAGCAGAATGGGCTATGTTGATTACGTAGTACCTGCGGTATTTGTCTTAATTCTTCAACAGACTCTAGCAATGGCTGCTGGGTTAATAGGCGGCACTCAGAAGTCAGTTAGCATTGGGACAGAGCACGCCTATTGGCTGAAGGTTTCACCTTTAAAACTATTGGCTGCTCGCTGCGTAACCTTAATCAGTATTTATTACTTATTGGCTATGTACTATTTTGGCGGCAGTTTTGAGTTTTATGGGATAAATAGACTCGCATCCATGGCAGATCTATTAACGTTGTTACTGCCTTTCTTACTAGCCAGTACTTTCATTGGTGCATTACTTGGTGATCTCCTTCCAAGAAAAGAATTAGTCACCGTGGTGGTATTAATAAGCTCAATGCCGCTTATTTTCTTAGCTGGATTCATCTGGCCGATTGAAGCAATACCGGTAGCTTTAGTCACTATCTCACAACTATTTCCAAGTACACCGGCAATTCAAGGCTTCTTAGCACTCAACCAAATGGATGCAAGTTGGTCTGATATTTCTTATCAATGGACACTACTCTGGGGGCAAACACTTCTCTGGGGAAGTCTTTGTTTTATTAGGTTCAAACATACCTCTAAGCGAGCAGTTTTAGCCGAATAATGCAAACCAAGTAGTAAGCCAATAGCTTGATGATTAGTTCTTCATTTAAAACAAGCTGGCTATAAAAGAAAAGGCTCCAATTAGGAGCCTTTTGCATATCTATTATTTGAATTCTTATTGGTCACGAGTTAAAGCACTGAATGATAATCTAAATGTCATCTTCCCACTAAACTAAACCAACCTAAATCAATTCAATTCAATTCAATTCAATTCAATTCAATTCAATTCAATTCAATTCAAGCAGAGAAGTCCTACAAGCCTATTTCTTCAATAAGAGATTTAATCTGTCTTAAGTCCATATTGTGTACTTGAATCATCTGGCGGATATCACTCAATCGTGAATTAGCTGCATCATATCGATCACAAGAATCGGATTTAGCATCCCATGACGTGCCCTCTAGGTACACATCGCATTCATTCTTTAAAGTCGCTAAGTTAGGCTCAATACGATCTCTTTCTTGTTCTAGTGCTTCCAATGCTTGTGCAATTTGCAATTCTTTGCGGAACAACTCTCGCGAGCGATCAAACATCGTCGCTTGCATGTCAGCCTGGCGGTTCAAACTTTGGTTTTCTTTTGCGGTTTGTTCGATTGCCTGTTTTTGCTCATTCAATTGTTGTTCTAAAGAAAGATTGGCTTTCTCCAGCTCAATCGAGGCTGTTTGTAGATCTTTCAATTCAGTTTTATGGAGCTCGGCTTGCGTCGCAAGAGCCGCTTCAATTTTCGCATCGATTTCAGTATCCACATCCGCGACTTTTGCTTCAACGTCACTAACCAGTTGTTGCTTGCTATCACTTAACGTTTGATAACGCGCCTCTAACACGTGATACGTTGTTTCCCATTTAGTCGCCGTTAAAGAAGAGCCAATCAAACCACCTAAAGCTAAACCTATGACAGCAGCAATGCCAATATATAACTGGCTACGTTTATCTCGCTCTTCAATAACAACAACTTCATCTTGGTTGTCTTGTTCAGTCTTTTGGTTCACTAATTGAGCACTCCCATTTGGAATAATTTACGTGAAAAACAATTTACGTGAAAAGCAATTTAGCGCGTAAGTTCTGAAATCATTAAACTTGCTGTATACAGAATAAAACTGCCTACCACAGCAATCACCACACCTTTTTGTACTTTTTCATTTGTCCTATAACGAAATAATACAAAAGCTAATGCCAGTAAAAACACTATCGCTATTAATCGAGTCATAACTCCTCCTTGTTCCTTTATTTTATACCATTTATCTCAATTAATTACGTCAGAGTAAGGTTGTTTAAACGTTTACTTGACTAACATTTGTGCAAACAGTTTTTTTGCTGATGACATCACACTTTTTATTTATTAGGATGCACATACAGATTATCTATAACTAGATAATTGTTCCGATGAAGACTGCAGGAGAGTGGTTTTTAACCAAAAATTAACATTTGGTTAGAATGACCCGCCGAAGAAGTAAATCTTTCAGGCGCTTTATGCTGATGAAAATCAGAAAAGTGAGGACTGTCGTTGGAGGAACCTCTGGAGAGAATCGTACTACTTTATTGTAGAAAGCGGTCGCCGAAGGAGCAAGCTTAGTATCCGTAGCTTACCAAAATGCTCATTACTAAGTGAAACTCTCAGGCAAAAGGACAGAGGAGTGGAAAGCTTACACCTTAATTAACAAAAGAATTCTATCTAGAAATCCGTATGTATTAAGCCGTATCTTTTTTCGTAGCAATCATCCTTTGATCCTTGCTGAATGAAAATACGTCCTTTCCCTCTTCTCCTTAAATTTTTATTTATTAAGGGGAAACCATGAACAACTTACATTCAACACTTCAAGCCATCGACAGCATTATTTGGGGACCTCCCCTACTTATATTGCTTGTTGGTACCGGTATCTACTTTACTTTTCGCTTAGGCTTACCTCAGTTTAGACACCTTCCAACTGCCCTTAAGATGGTTTTTACTAAAGACAAATCGGATTCTAGTTCTGGTGATGTTTCTAGCTTTGCTGCTCTTTGTACTGCGCTTTCTGCAACGATAGGAACCGGTAACATTGTTGGCGTAGCAACCGCCATTAAAATGGGTGGACCTGGTGCGTTATTCTGGATGTGGCTAGCCGCAATATTTGGAATGGCAACCAAGTACGCTGAATGTTTACTTGCCGTAAAATACCGCAAGGTCGACAGTAAAGGGCAAATGGTTGGCGGACCAATGTACTACCTTCAGTACGGGGTTGGTTCAAGAATATTAGCCGTTATGTTTGCTGTTTTTGCTTTAGGGGTCGCCTGCTTCGGTATCGGAACTTTCCCACAAGTGAATGCAATTTTAGATGCGACTGAAATATCTTTTGGCGCGCCTCGTGAAGCTTCAGCTGTTGTTTTGACTATCTTAGTGGCAGTCGTCACTTTAGGTGGTATCCAGTCCATTGCTAAGGTTGCTGGTAAAGTCGTACCCACTATGGCGCTTCTATATGTTGTTGCATGTTTAAGTGTACTTGTCTCTAATGCTGACCAACTACTGAATGCGATTCAGCTTGTTATTAGCTCTGCATTCACCAATACCGCTGCAACAGGTGGTTTCCTTGGTGCTAGCATTATGTTAGCGATTCAATCGGGTATTGCACGCGGTGTGTTCTCTAATGAATCTGGGCTTGGTAGTGCCCCAATGGCAGCAGCAGCAGCGAAAACGGATTCTTGTGTGAAACAAGGTCTGATCTCAATGACTGGTACTTTCTTTGACACCATCATCATTTGTACGATGACGGGTTTAGCATTAATTCTGACGGGAGCATGGCAAACCGACCTTTCTGGCGCTGCGATGACTACTCATGCTTTTGCTGTTGGCTTAAATGCCGATACGCTTGGGCCAATGTTAGTTTCTACAGGGTTAATCTTCTTCGCATTTACGACTATTTTAGGCTGGAACTATTACGGTGAGCGCTGCGTTGTATTCCTATTTGGTACTAAAGCGGTACTTCCATACAAAGTAGTATTTATTGGTCTAGTTGCTTCTGGTGCATTCTTACAACTGGATATGATTTGGATAATTGCAGACATTGTGAATGGATTAATGGCGGTTCCAAACCTTATTGGCTTAATTGCTCTAAGGCATGTGGTTATTGAAGAAACCAAACAGTTCTTTACGAAGCTGCCAACAGTTCAGAATGAAGATAAACAACCAGCCAGTTCTCTTATTAGCTGATGAATGAAAGCATGGCTATGCAACCAGGTATTTTTCGATTAGATACTTTGCGACCAGATACTTTTAGCCGCATTCGTCAGCGAATGAACAAACTAGAAGCTTAATGTAGATAAAAAGCCCCCACAATTAAGTCATTGTGGGGGCTTTTATTTGTTTATCTATCGGTCGCATCTCTTAAATGATGTAAACGCTAAGCAGCCGTTGGTGCATCTTCCAACATTAATTTAATTCCAAGGGTAATTAAAACAGCGCCAGTTACCCCTTCCATCCACCCAATCACTGATGGGCTCTTAAATAACTGCTTTGCTGAGTTTACCGCGCCTGAAATGCCACACTGCCAGATCATTGCAATAATAAAGTGAATACTTGCCATTAGCATTGATTGAGCAAAAGCCGAACCTTCAGGGTCGATAAACTGTGGCAAAAATGCCAAGTAGAAAACCGCCGTTTTAGGGTTTAATACATTAGATAAGAAGCCCTCTCTTAAAGAGCGTTTTACACTTAGATTCGAGTGAACAATACCTTCAACTTGAAATCCTGCACTGCCCTTCACCACTCCGTAAATGCTGGATAGCCCTAACCAAATTAAATATGCAGCACCCACAAATTTGATTATTTGAAACAGTTCAGCTGACTGCAAAAGGATCGCTGAAATACCAATCGCTGAAAATGTGGCATGAACAAACAGCCCAAGGCAAACCCCTAAGCTGGTAATTGCGCCATCCTTAACGCCGGAGCGAGTTGTATTGCGAATCACCAATGCCGTGTCTAACCCCGGAGTTAACGTTAAAATCGTTATTGCTATCAAGAACGCTTCAATGTTTAAAATTGCCATCCCTATTCCTTCTTATTTCTCTATCCTAGTAGTTTCCCGCCGAAACAGGCTAACCAACGAATCTTTAATTCTTGCATTGTGTAAGACGAAACCAAGATTGTAAATTATTAGCTACTATCAATATGCCATTACAATTTATTCACATTTTATATCAACTATTCGAGTAAATGTGTTGGTTCACCTGTTACTTGGTTGATAACATCTCATTTTTACTCTCAGGGAAGTACTATGAGTGCCTTCAAAAAATTAGTCGACCATTCTCAAAAATGTTCTCACTTCAACCACCTAGCGGCAATTTGCGGTTGGGATCAAGCGTCAATGATGCCTGCTGGTGGTAACCAAGCCCGCAGTGAAGCTATGGCTCAGTTATCCGTTCATATTCACGGAATGATGACCCAGCCACAATTATCCGATTGGATAAATGACGCTGAAAATGAATCATTAAATTCTGAACAGCAGTCGACATTACGCGAAATCAAGCGCAACTGGCAACAAGCAAATCTACTTCCAGAGAAATTAGTTCAAGCTAAATCACTCGCGGGCTCTAAATGTGAACATGCATGGAGAACGCAACGAGGTGAAAACGATTGGGTTGGTTTTGAAAAAAACTGGCGAGAGGTCGTTGAGCTTTCTAGAGAAGAAGCGCAAATACGTGCTGATTTTGCAGGGCTAACACCATACGACGCTATGCTAGATATTTATGAACCAGGAACCAGTTCTGCGTCTCTTGATACTTTATTCTCAGACGTAAAAACATGGCTACCAAGCTTAATTGATCAAGTCATTGAAAAACAATCGACAGAACAGTTTACCGCGCCATCAGGTAAATACTCGACAGACAAGCAAAAAGCGCTTGGTCTTGAAGTGATGAACTTGCTTCAATTTGATTTTAACCATGGTCGTTTGGATGAGAGTGTCCACCCATTCTGTGGTGGCGTGCCATCTGATGTTCGCATTACGACTCGTTATGATGAAAATGAATTTGTTCAGTCTTTAATGGGTATCGTCCATGAAACTGGTCATGCTAGATACGAGCAAGGGCTTCCAAAGCATCTTTCAGGGCTACCTTCTGGTGAAGCTCGCTCAATGGGTATTCATGAATCTCAATCACTCTTTTTTGAAATGCAGATTGGTCGCAGTGACGAATTCATCGGTCACTTGGCTGAGATTGCTGGGCAACAATTTAGTGGGAGTGAATTTGAGAAAAGCAATTTCCAGAAGATATATACTCGAGTAGAAAAAGACTTCATCCGCGTAGATGCAGATGAACTGACCTACCCTGCTCACGTTATTCTTCGTTATGAAATTGAACGAGATTTGATTAACGGAAAAATCAAACATACAGACGTTCCTGAACTTTGGAACCTTAAAATGCAGCAATACCTAGGCTTATCGACTGAAGGTAATTTTAAGAATGGTTGCATGCAAGACATTCACTGGACAGATGGTGCTTTCGGCTACTTCCCTAGTTATACATTAGGGGCAATGTACGCAGCTCAATTTATGGCTTCAATGAAGAATGATTTGGATGTTACCTCTGTCATTCAAAGTAAAGACCTAACACCTATCTTCAATTGGCTAGAAACAAATATTTGGAGTAAAGCGAGCCTATTTTCAACGGATGAATTGGTTAAACAAGCGACTGGTGATGTATTAAATGCTCAGCATTTCAAAGACCACCTGAAAAACCGTTACCTTTAAGAATATGGCGGTCAGCTTATCTACAAGATGAAGCCGCCAAGTAAGTGGCATTGAAGTGACAATATCTTCATTGATAATGCTATTTATAGACTAGATATGAACACAAGAAATAAAACCGCTCATGAGTTGATTGAGCGGTTTTCATCTATTCATCTATTCATCTATTCATCTATTCATCTATTCATCTATTCAGAATAGTCTGATCAGAAAATGTTAGAACGTCATGGCGAGGTTTGCACTTACTCCGAATTGATTATCACCTGCGTAAGATGCTGCTAAATCAAAACTCACAATATCCCACGGTGAAATACCAATACCAGCGGTAACACTGTCTTCTAAAGTATCTTCTAGATCGGTCTCGTATCCAGCTCGTAACTGAGCCCAGCCCCAAGCATTAAACTCTACGCCAGCCCTAACAAATTGAGTGGCATTACTGCTCATAGAAAAGCGTTCTTGACTCGTTAAATCAGCGTCAATGCTAACAGTAAATAGCTCTGTGATATAACCGCCGCCAATTGTCACTTTTGGAGCAAGTTCATACGTAAGGTGAGAGTTTTTCGTCTCAATCTCTTGTTTAATTAAGTTTTTACCAACAAGACCAACACGCCAATTATCTTTATACCAAATGGCTCCCACATCTACGTTGAATACCGTATCTGACACTTCACTATCTTCATAGTCATCAATATCAAAGTCATCTAAAGCTGTAACATCTGAATAGGTACGAAGCTCTTGCAGTTTAGGGCTAATACCAAAAGAAAACGTTTGTTCCTTTAGTATATATTCCTTCGATAAAGCTAAACCTAATTCAGCCACACCAAAGCCAATAAGGGCGACTTCAGAGTTTTCATATCGCTTTTTAGCATTGGCTTCATCACCAATCAAAGGGTTAGCCATTATCTCAACATAAGTGGATGAGAACACATTCACTGAAGCGTATTGATTAGGGATAGAGATGCTAAATGCAATCCCTCCATTTACGTTAATTGGCTTTGCACCAGATAAGTCATTCAGATACTGATCCAGCGTGTCGTACTCTTCTTGAGAAGGTAACCTTCCCATCGAATCATAATGATCTTGAACATCATCAATCATTGCTAGTGCATCGTCTGAATCTTGGACAGTAACACCAATAGCAGGGATTAAGAGCCCAATATCATCTTCTGCACGATATGCAGCACCTAAAGCTGGGTTGTGAAAAGGGGCGGTTAAAAAGTCTGCGGTTACGACACCAGTGTTACCCATACCCATACTGCGAGCATCAGTTGAAAATGTACTGGCTTGCGCTGTGCTTGCTGCACACACGGAAGCTACGGCTAATGTGATTAAGCCTTTGCTATGCATAGCAATTCCTTTGTATTAATTTGAATTATAATTTAGGCGTTAACGGAGGCGCAGCAAGAAAAGGAGTAAACTCAAAATTTGGTCTCGCTGCAGCTACGTTATTTATTGGATAGGGATTATGACAAGCTGGTCCATAAATTTGGTTATATCAACAATAATCAAAGTTATATAGTCATCATTAAATAGTGTTGATTTGTAAGGATTTTTTAAACTAATTTTTTCAGTTTAATTCACTGTAATCAAATGAGCACTTAACTGTTGTAACTAAATTTTCAAGATCCCTAAAAGAGCTTAATAGTAGGTAGCACAGTAAAAACGGCATGATTGATAAACGTAACGGATGGGGAAAGATGCTTAGACCTTTTACAAAAGTTAACCTAAATACAAGGTTTGGTATTCATTGGTTTTCTTTCAATGTTTAAGCAAAAAAAACGCTCATGTTGCCTGTATCAACATGAGCGCAAAGGTAGTGCACAACTACCGCTTCAATTCACCTAATCGAGAAATGAAGTATTCATTAGAATAGTTGGGAGCAATAATTAAAATGCAGGTTTATGCACTTTAACGATTTCTTCTTTTTTTAGGACCATCAACTTTAAAGTGTTAGTCCTAAACTGAGTGACAACATATGCCAACTCTTTAGCAGTGTTTTTCCTATAAAGGTAAAAAGCACCCTTACGATAAAAAGCAGCAATGTATTTAGAGCCATCAATTACATTGCCACCAACGATGACCCTGATAAAAGCAAAGTCTCCGTTATTAAAAATTGTTCTATCTTCTATACATGTAGATGTATCTAGTTTTGTATAAACACTTCGAGGTAAGCAAACAGTAAACCTCAACTTGTCTCCACCAATAATCAAATAATTCGCGTTTGATCACCCTGAAAAAATCTAACCATAATTCAAAATAATCGTAAGTGATGAACACCCAACGCCTTCGATATAAAGATATTAATGTATGACAAATAAGAATGAAAGTTGAAAGATTAAACTTTTTGCGCCAGTGCACAGTTTTTGACTTTTATAAAAGGAGAAAACACGCACACCAAACAATCATAACAATTAAATACAAAGACTTAGGGTGAATATTTCAGTTTGTAACCCTTTGTAAATACGGGGTTTATTCATGCAATCTGATCCAATTCACAGTTCACCCTCATCTCAATCGCTAGTATATTTGTATTATCTTATTGCTAGTTAATTATTCTAAATGAAACATTCAACAAGAGAATAATTAGTAGAAAAGCATAAATTTAATCTTTTTTAAGTCCCATTGACTTAATTTATAATCGATAGAGTGGAATCAATACCATGAATAAAATTAAAACAATTGTAATAGCAATGTCGTCTGTAATGGCTGTAAGCTCTGTTTCGGCTGCGTCTTTTGATATGAGACATGAATACAAAAGTCACACCGATCAGCACGCCACACGAGTAAAACTTGCAGATAACATCGGCAATTTCTTAGTCGACATCGAAGCAAAGTTTAAAGGTGAAGACGGCGAGTTCATGGAAGATCTTAAAAATAATGGCTGGGAACTAGGCTTAAACTACCGTCATGTATTAAATGATAATTGGACAATGACATACGGAATGCCAATTGAAGGTCGTGAGTCAGGGGTGACTTACAAGCCTCAAGTTCGCGCTACTTACAGTGTGGATAGCATTGATGGCTTAAGCCTAAGTGCTCGTTACCGTTATGATATGAGACAAAATACGCGTACTTCTGAATTTCAATTCGATGGTAACGGAGACGTAATCGTTGATAGTGACGGCGTACCAATTATGGTTGATAGCAATATTGCGAATCAGCGTCGTCACCGCTTAACCGCTAATATCAACTATGCTATGAATGACTGGCGTTTTGGCTTTGAAGGTAATTACTATAAAGCCGATGGTTATGACATTTACGACAATGACGATACAAACTATGAACTGAATGTCACTGCTCGTCGCATGATGGGCGCATGGGCACCGTATGTGGAATTTGGTGATGTAAGTACTTCAAGCTCTTCAGCAACACGTGAACTGCGAAGCCGCATAGGTTTGACTTACAGCTTCTAGCTAAATGTTACGAGCAATAAAATCAAAAGCCAGCAATATGCTGGCTTTTTACGTTTATATAAAGGCTGTTTATTTATAGGCTTTAAGCGATGAAGTTAATGGCTCATGCGGTACAAATGGGCAATAGTGACATCACCATTTTGCACCACACGCTTTTGCTGTGCTAAAAATAGCTCAGCCGTAGAGACGGCATCAGCTAGCGCGTTATGATTATTATATTCTGGTAATCGATAGCGTTCTCGCGTGGCTGCCAATGTTAAATCCACGTCTTCGTGGTTACTGATCGCCCTTTCCATCACTTTTTCAATACACAACGTATCCAACCAAAGTAAAGGTAAACCTCTTAATCCATAGCAACGCAGCAGATATTGATTAATAAAATTCTCTTCCACGACACAAGCGTGAGCTACAATAATTTTCCCTTTCGCCGCTTCGAAAAATGCCTGCATCGCATCATGAATAGACAAACCTTCTTGCAGCATTTGAGGTGTAATGTGGTTTATCACTGCTGTTTCAGGGTTAATTTGAGAGTCATTATTCAAATACAAATGTTTCGCTGAAGCTAAATCGATACGCCCTTTGGAAATATCCACCCACCCCATTGAAAGAATGAGATCATCTTCACAGCTTAAGCCCGTCGTCTCTAAATCTAGAATGATATATTCAGCATCTTTAGCAAGATCGGACATTTGAGGCAAAGGCTGATCGATAACATCGAACAAAACCTCTGGCAGTTTCACGGTATTTAAATACTGCTTACGCTTACGCTTCATTCGTTCAAGAGGATGAAAGTAATTGAAAAATGCTTTCATTATCGAGCTCCGAATCTAATTTTTGCGGCTTCTTGAAGGTCAGCAATAATTCTAAAGGCATCTTTTAAATGTTTGCGCTCAAAGCTTCCAAAACTATCTGGATTTATATTATTGTCAGGCACTTCTCCATTCTTCAAAGCTTCCAACTGATGACCAAACCTGAACGATAATATGTATTGATAGGCCCCTAAGATATTTTTATAGGCATCATCACTCATCATTCCTTTCTCATTCGCAGCCGTGAATCTATCATCTGTGGCAGACAAATCGCATTCCACCGCTAAACCGTAGATACGAGCCAAATCGATAATTAGATTTATGGCGTATTTCTTAACATTCAGAGTCTTTTTATTTTCACCGGATTTTTCCAATACTAGGCTATTGAAAATCCCTAAAGGTGGATTGGTATTAACGGCATCTTTCACTAACGTGCTTAAAAATTCTCGATTGTTTCGGATATTTGAATGCAATTCATCACGAAGAATGGTTTCAAATTCACTGTTACCGTAAATAGTTCGAATTTCTAAAAAAACACTGATATTTAGCAAACGCTCATATTCAGGGTTTGATACCCATTTTTTATAGTAATGCTTCCAAACACCTAAAGGCTGACACCACTTCGGTGTGGCAGCCATAAATTTACCAGGGCAGAGCGGATAATCACAACTTGCTAACCCATTAGTTACCATCATAGCTAAGTGTTTGAAATAAATACGATCGCTGTCTGTTGCGTCATCAGCAAGTACAATCGCGCTGTCTTGATCGGAAAGCATGTGTACTTCATTACGAGCGTGGGAACCTGCAACAATCCAAGAGAAGTCACAAGGCGGAGCGCCTAGTTTATCAATCGCAATTTGAATAAGTCGTCGAGTGTAAGCATCCATAATCATGGTCATAACTTTGCCTACGGTCTCGGGGGCAACTTTGCCTTCAACTAAGGCTTCAAAAATGGCTTGTCTCTCAGAAGTAAACGAAGACATAGTTTTAACACTGCCCGCGTATTTGATCTTTTCAATTAAGAAGATGGCTTGCACACGGTGATTTTGAACAAGGTGAGAGGTCGTTAATAGACCGATAACTTTATTTTCTTTCACAACTGGTAGGTTGCGAATATTGAACTGCATCATGATAGAAGCAGCATGTAAAACTAGGTCGTCTGGCTTTACAGTTAAAGGTGAATGCGTCATCACTTCGGAGATGACATTATCAGTACTCACACCATGTGCTATCACACGCTTTGTCATGTCTCTATCGGTAATTAATCCTACAATTTTGTCATTTTCATAGATCACCGCACATGGCGATCGTTGATGCAACATCTCAGTCGCGACAGATTGAATTGTTTGATCGGACTTAACTATCGCCACATGACCGCTCGCAACATCTTCCACTTTTCGAATAAATAAACCTTTTTCTTTATTCGACCACACAACATCTAAAGCGGATTTCAATCGAACTTGAGCTTGTGATGCAAAATGTTCAGCGCAGCTAGGGAAGGTTTTAAATAGAGTTTGTAAAGCGTTATGAGGAATCACATAAAGCAAAGTATTTTCGATGGCAATGGCTCGGTAGCCCTTTTCATCATTGACTTCAGAGTCAAGAAACGTAAAACCAAAAAGATCTTCACTGCCTAGCCTAGCGCGTAAAACACCGTCCGACTTTCGCTGTTCCATAGAGCCAGTACGGATGATATAAAGCGATTTTTCTTTACCAGACTCGCACAAATCAACCACATCACCTTTTCCAAGATAAATAATCTGAACATGCGAAGATAACTCTCGTAACGCATCTTTTGGTATTTTATCGAAAGGGTCAATTTGTCCAATAAATTGAAGAATATTAGGTAATAAAGATTGAGGCATAGTCATACTCACACATTTTACAATTAGTATTATTATATAACTATTAAGTATGGTTGCTAGCCATTTTGAGCAAACAAACCAGATTTGTTCAAATAATGAGATTCTAAATCTAATTCCTATCTTTTCCGCAAAAAAAAGCACGCGAAATGCGTGCTTATCAATTAACTATAAATGTTCGGCTTACTTAGCTAGGCAACTGAGAGCCTATGATTCGACTCATGTAAGTGATTCGCAGAAGCAATTCGAGCTTTATCGCTATTGCCAGCCATGATTGCATCATAGATCTGACGGTGTTCGTTAATACACGTACTGCCTTCTTCAGAAGAATGCGAAATAAAGTTAACAAACATAGTTGTGAGAATGTTACCAAACGGAAGGTAAAAATCATTACCTGTCGCATTAAAAATCAAACTATGGAATTGAATATCAACTTCCGTCCAGCGTTTTTGATCAAATACTTCTGCATCTGAAATCTCAACCATTTGCTGAAATGTTTCTGATAATTCAATACGTTGCTCTGCTGATGCAAACTTTGCAGCGAGAGCACAAGCTTCAGGTTCGATAGCACGGCGTAAACCTAGGAACTGATGGCAGAACTCATCAGGGTCCGCTAGCCCGTCCATCCACTCAATTAACTGAGGATCGAGGAAGTTCCAGTAGGCTCTATCGACTACTCGCGTACCAATTTTTGGTCTAGATTCTAGTAAACCTTTTGAAGTCAGAAGCTTAACAGCTTCTCTTAAAGCAGTTCTACTGATTCCAAACTGTTCACAAAGTGCCATTTCACCAGGAATGATTGAACCTTGAGGAAGGTTACCAGAAAGAACACCACGGGCGATTTCACGAGCAACTTGCACGTGAAGGCTTCGCTTAGAGCCTGAAATAGGATTGAATGCACCAGCCATGAGTCTACTTACTTATTAGATATGTATTATTTAATATAAATTATAGCATCTATTTATGTGGAGCAACAAAG